>NZ_JBICTZ010000001.1:0-238801 GCF_043197875.1 Micromonospora sp. NPDC048935
ACCCCGCGCGGGCCCTGCACCGGCGCTCCCCGCTCGTTCCCCCCCCCCCCCCCCCCGCCCCCCCGGGGGGGGGGCGCCCCCCGCGCGGGGCCCCCCCCCCCCCCCCCCCCGGCTCCACCCGAACCCACGCGGGTTGTGGTCAGCCCCTGCTGATCAGTACGACCGGCTCCACGCCGCCGCTCGCCTGCTCGACCCGGTAGCCGGCGAGCACCTGCTGCCAGGCATCCGCCTCCGCCATCGCGTGGGAGCGGATCAGCCACACCCGCCCGCCGCCGCGCTGCTCGGCGAGCGCGAGCGCCTGGTCGAGGCTGGCGCGCAGGGCTGCCGTCTGGTGGTCGGAGATCACGACGACGTCCGACCGTGTGGGCATCCGGATCCACCAGCCGACGGTGTTGCTGTGCGAGACGACCAACTCGACCTGGTCCTGCGGCGAGTAGAACGCGAAGCCGTACCACGCCAGTTCGTTCATCACGATGACGTCGTTGGCGGACCGGTGCGTCGCCACGAACTGGGTCGCCGAACGGATGTCGGTGACCGCAATGGCCGTGTAGTAGAGCCCCGGTTCGTCGCCGTCGAACCGGTACCAGCGTCCGTTGTGGAGGCCGTACCACGCGAGCAACACCGCGCAGGCCGCCGCGGTCAGCGCCGTCGCCGGCACGCGGGGGACCGCGCGGCGGACGAGCGCGGCCCCACCGTAGGCCAGGCCGACGACCCCGAGGCCGGCGACCGCGCCTGTCACGACGAGCAGGAAGTGCGAGGTCCGCAGTTCCAGCAGCGGGTAGAACCGGGCGACACCAAGCGTCGTCACCCCCACCGGCAGCAGCAGGAGCGCGACCGCCGCGGCCGGGCGGGCCCGCCAGGCGAGGGTGCCGACACCGGCCAGGAACAGGCCGCCGATCACCAGAGCGGGCGCGCCCACCATCGGTGCCAGGCCGTGCACCTGCCGGTCGAGGTAGCCGGGCAGCTCGGCCAGGCTGGGAAAACTGTCGGTCCAGTACTCCCGCATCCTGTCGTTGTTGCCGCGCGCCGAGACGCCGAAGTAGAAGACGACGATGACTGTCATCGCGCCGAACGCCGCCACGGCCACGTCCCGCAACCGCGCCCACTGCCGCCGCAGCGCGGTCACCAGCAGCAGGCCACCGAACACGCACGGGGTGGCGATCGCCGTCACGTGGCTGAACACGATGCCGGTGGCGGCCACCGCCGCGATCACGCCGAGTCGCCCGCGCGACCAGGTCTGCTCCGTCCAGGCACCCAGCGCCACCAGCACCAGCGTGATCGCGGCGTCGGCCGTGTACTGCTTGAGGTCGTGCCGGATCTGTTGGGCCGGCAGGAGCAGGACCACAGCCGCACAGGCGAGACCCGCGACGATGCCGAGCCGCCGCGTCGGCCACCGCGGCAACCGTCCGAGCGCGTACGCGGCGACGACGGTGAGCCCGTGGAACGCCAGCGGCACCACGCGCAGGTAGTCGGTGTCCGGCACCAGTCGCAGCAGGAGACTCCACCCGAGCGGGGTGGACGAGGTCGCCGCCGGCAGGTCGCTCAGCGGCAGCCGTACCGACAGCGCCACCCATGCCTCGTCGAGCCAGTACCCGGCCGTGAGCATCGTCCTGACGTCGTGCACCACCGGGAACAGGGCCAGCAGCACGGCGACGGCGATCCAGTCCGCCGGGACGGGTCGGCGTCGCCTCGGCGTCGCCGACGAGACCGGACGGTCCACGTCCTCGCGTTCCCGCTGTACGACCACGTCGCTCCCCATCACGAGTACGGAACGGCAGGCGTCGACCCGACGGGCGGACACCAACGCGCCGGGCCGGTCGAGGCCCGGCGGCACCGCGAACGCGGCGTCAGCTGGCCCCGGCCTGCCGGGCCGACGTGGGCAGGGACTCGGCCGCACCGCGCTGCGTCGGCACCGACCTGCCGATCAGGCGTGCCGCCTGCGGGTTGCGCCGGGCGGCCGTCGGCAACCCGAGCACGAACTCGGGGAACAGGCCGAAGAAGGTCCGGGCGCTCTGCAACTCCAGGGTGTGCGCCCGCGACCACTGGAACGAGTTGGTCGCACGGGCCCAGTGGTGGGTCCACCGCACGTCGCCGAGCAGCACCACGGGCATGTCGTGCCGCCACGCCCGCAGCCCCAGCTCGTGGTCCTCGTAGTAGAGGAAGAACGACTCGTTCCACCCGCCCATCGCGACGAAGTCCGCGGTGCGGGCCGCGACCGCCGCGCCCATCGCCCAGGCCACGTAGACGGCCTCGCCGGGGTTGGCCACCACCCGGTAGTTGGCGTGCATCCGCGACAGCGGCCAGATCTTCCGGTTGCCCAACTTCGCGGTGGCGTACGGGAAGCCACGGCCGTTGGGTTGGGGGGTGCCGTCGGTCGCGAGCAGTTGGGGAGCGACAAGGCCGCCGTGCGCGTCCAGGTGGCGCTGCATCGTGGCGAGCCCGGCCGGTTCGACCTCCAGGTCGGGGTTGGCGAACAGCACGTACGCACCGGCCGCCTGACGGACACCGACGTTGTTGGCCCTGGAGAAGCCGACGTTCTCCGGCAGCCGGATCACCCGGGCGCCCAACTCCTCCGCCACGGCGACCGAGTCGTCAGCGGAGTCGTTGTCGACGACGATCCACTCGTACGGCTTGGCACCGCCCCAGCACCGCCGGAGCGTGTCGGCGGAGTTGTAGGTGACCGTCACGACGCTCCACGGCGTTCCTGCCATCACACGCTCCGAACTCTCAGATAGCTGATCAGGGATGCGAAACCGAACCGCCTGCCCTTCCACTGCCGACGGGCGGCGGGCCCCTCCACCAGGCCACGTCCCACGCCACGCAGGAAGGGGCGGAGCAGACCCTGACGGGCACGCCGGGCGGCAAGCGCCAGGTGGGCCAGGGCGAGGACCGGTATCGCGACGAGCATCAGCGGCCAGGTGAAGGTCCGCGCGGCGACCAGGAGTCGATTGCGGGCCAGGAGGAACGCCCGGAACCCCTGGAGCTTGTTGTCGCCCTCGACACTGTGACCACCGGCGTGCGGGAGCATGAAGTCCAACCGTCGGGTCCGCAGACCCTCGGCGTACATGCGGAAGGCGAGGTCGGCGTCCTCACCCCAGGCGAACAGGTGCTCGTAGAACCCGCCGAAACGGTGGAAGAGCGCGGTGGGGAACACGGCGGCGCCGCCGGACGGGCCCAGTGGCCCGCGCGGCACCGTCGCCGCCCGGTCGATGAACAGCGAGACCGGATGCAGGTCGATGCCGACGAACTCACCGCCGTGCATGGCGAGACCCACCGCGATCGGGTTCTGCGGGTCCGCCGCGATGCTGGCGAACAGACGGACCAGCGCGTCCTCCGGCAACCAGACGTCCGGGTTGAGCAGCAGCACGTGGCTTGTCCGCACCGCCGCGACAGCCCGGTTGCAGCCCGCCGCGAACCCCGGGTTCGACGAGTCGGGCAGGTACTCGTACCGCTCGTCGTCCAGAGCGTCGGCGATGACCTTCGCGCACTCGTCCTCCGGCCAGTTGTCGGCGAAGATGAACTTCACCGGCAGCCCCTCGGCGGCGCGTACCCAGGTCGGGAGCGTCTCGGCGAGCATGTCGCTGGACCGGTAGAGCACCGTGACGATCGTCAACGTCTCTGTCACCGGGACACCTCCCTCACTGTTCGCGGATCACGGGACGACGGCAGATCCGTCACAGCAGAGACCTGTACAGGCTCTGCCACCGCTGCACACACCTGTCGAAGGCGTACTCCTGGGCGTACCACTCGGCCACCCGCTGCCCCTCGTCGACGGCACGGCGGGCGACCGCCTCCCGGATGGCGCCGGCGAGCGCGGCGGGCACGAGATCCGCCTGGAACGCCAGGGTGCCCGTCGCGTGCCGGGTCACCTCGGCCAGGCCACCGGCCCCGGTGTGCACCACGGGTACGCCCAGGGACAGCGCCTCCAACGCGCTGAGCCCGAACGACTCGACCCGGGACGGCACCAGCAGGCAGTCGATCTCCTGGAGGAAGTCCGCGGCCGTGACCCGGCCGACGAGTTCGAGGTTGGGCCGGGCGGCGATCGCCATCGAGCCGGCCCCGGCGACCTTGAAGTCCAGCTCGGGGAGGAGGGAGGCGATCTCGGGTAGGAGGTCAGCTCCCTTCTCCTTCTCCAACCGGCCGAGATAGCCGACGACCGGCCGACGACCGGGCTCCGGCGTGTGCGCGGGCTTCGGGCTGGGCCAGGTGGCGGGCAACGGGTTGGGGATCAGGTGGATGTTCTTGACGCCGCCACGCTCGCGCAGCTCGGCTGCCTCGAACTCGGACACCGCCACCGTCGCGTGCGGACGTACCCGACGCATCGCCAGGTCCAGCGTGATGTTGGACTGGATGAGCGCCTTCTGCTGGAACGACCCGGCGGTGTCCCGGTACTGCCAGAGGCTGTTGTGCAGGGTGACGACGAGCGGCGTCCGCCGGCCACCCATGCTCAGCGCCGCCCGCGAGTGCATGGCGGCGGACAACAGGTGGGCGCAGACCACGTCCGGCTGCACCTCGTTGACGAGGCGACGGATCTCCCGGGCGTAGCCGAGGTCGATCCGGCTCGTCGCGCTGAGCCCGATCCACGGCACCCCGGCCTCGCGCAGCGCGTGGCCCACCTCGTCGTCCGAGGTGGCGGCGACGACGTCCAGACCCGTTCGTGCGTGCGCCGGGATGATCTCCGTCAGGATGCGCTCGGCACCACCGAGCTGCCGCCGCCCGGAACCACCAGTGGTGCAGACGAACAACACCTTCACGAGGTACGCAGCCCCTCGACGGCGCCCTTCGCGATGGCGCGGCGAACCGGGTTCCCGCCCACCGCGGCGCGCAGCAGCACCCCGCCCACGTACGCCGTCGTGGCGATGCGACCGCGCCGGCCACCCATGTCCTTGCTCGCCCGGATGAACTCGCGGGTGCGGCGCTCGGAGATCTCCTCCTCGGACCAGCGCCGCTTCGCGGTCGCGTCGTCCTCGTGCATGATCACGGCCTCCGGCACGTACGCCAGCCGCAGGCCCTGCTGCCGGACGGCCCAGCAGAGCCGCATGTCCTCGGAGTAGAAGAACGACGTCTCGTCGACGCCGCCGATCGCGTCGAAGGTGCTCCGGCGCATGGCGACGAAGGGCCCGGTCAGCCAGTCCGCCTTCTCCGGCGGCGCGACGATGCGCAGGTTCGGCAGCACCAGGCTCAGCCCGGTGGCGTGGGCGAAACCCACACCCAGCCCGAGGAACCGTCCGCCCTCGGTCTGCGAGACACCCGACGGGGTGACCACGCCCGGGAAGGCCGCGCCCACCTTCGGGTCGTCGAGGGCGGCCACCAGGCGGGTCACCGCGTCTTCGTGCACGATGATGTCGTTGTTGGAGAGGATCACGTTCGCCCGGCTGGTGTGCCGCACGCCGAGGTTCATCCCCCGCGCGTACCCCAGGTTGGAGCCGGACTGGACGTACTGGACACCCTGTTCGGCGCAGAACGCGCTCAACGACTCCTGGATGTGCGCCGAGCTGCCGTTGTCGACGACGACGATCTCTGCCTCTGCCGGCAGCGACAGGACGCAGGCGCGCGTGCGCTCAAAGTCCTCCCAGGCGAGGACAACAATCGAGACATCCATGTCAAACCGTCCCATTACTCGGCGACTGCGCTCGTCGCAGGCTCGCTCTGGAGGCGAAGGCGTGTACGGCGTAGGCGAGCGTCGAGGCGATCGCGGCCCCGATCACACCCGCCCACGGGATGATCGCAAAGTACGCGGGGATCGCGAACCCGAGGGTGATCAGTGCGACCACCGTCGTGGCCCGCTCGCCCCGCCTCTTCAGCAGTAGGGCACTCCAGCTCTTGCCGGCCGCGGTGGCCAGTGAACCGGGCAGCAGGACGAGGCCGAGAATCCAGGCGTGCCGGTACTCGGGCTGGAGGAAGCCCAGCACACCGAGCCCGAGGACGGCGGCCAGGGCCACCGGCAGTGCCGCGGTGACCACGGACCGGGTGGGGTCGGGCCCGTCGTTGCCGTCCCGGCTGGCCAGGATCCGCTGCGCCCGCACCACGGCACCGGCCTGCGCGAACTCCAGCGCGGCGACGGCCAGCGCGTACACGCCGAGGGGACCGGCGCCGACGAACCTGGCCACCAGGATCTGGTTGAACCGCAGCGTCATCATCTGGGCGAAGATCCCCAGGTGCAGGTTGCCGACGGCGGCCAGGTCGGCGCGGTAGTCCAGCGCGGTCGCCTCCGGCCGTGGTGCCGGCCCGATCCGCCGGAGCATCCCCAGCACCAGGGCACACACGGACAGCGCGCTGACCCACTGGACGACGAGCCACACCATGCTCCACAGGCCGCCGTCCAGGTAGCCGGCGAAGTACAGCGCCACGTAGCCACCGACCAGGACCGCGCCGCTCGCCGCGCGCATCGCGTAGACGACCATGAAGCTCTTCTGGCGCAGCGCGATCGACGAGACCGTGTTGAAGATCGTCAGACCGGCCGCGGATCCCATGCCGACCAGGTAGCTGCCGATCCCGGCCACCGTGGTGAGCACCGAGGCGGCGACGACGGAGAGCAGCACCGAGGCCGCCAGCATCGCGAGGACCCAGGGGCGCCCCCGGGAGAAGACCCAGCCGCCCGGACGGGACAGCAGGAAGGTGTCCAGGGACAGGCCACCGACGGCCGCGCCAAGCGTCGCGCTCACCATGTTCGCGGAGAGTTCACCGCGCTCGGCGGGCGGCAGCGCCACCGACAGGACCGCCGCCAGCCCGGTCAGACCGAGCGCGCCGATGTAGAGACGTTCGGGTGCGATGAGCCGTCGCAGCAGGCCCAGCGCGCGGCGTCCGGGCGATGGTTTCGTGCCGGGATCCGGCGATGGCCGAGCGGTGTTGACCAGCGACACGCCGTTCACTCGCCCCCCATAGATGCGATACGTGCGGGCACGACGAGTCGTACTTCGCTGGCACTTTCTACCCGAATGCCGCTACACCTGCAATCGCCCAGGTGGCCCTAACCGATAATGCCGAAACACCTGCGGTCCCTGCCAGTCGGCCGGCGTAGACTCTCGGACCCGTGAGGATCCTCGTCACCGGCGGAGCCGGATTCATCGGGTCGGAGTACGTTCGCCTGCTGCTGGGCAAGCCCCTCGGCAGCGCCGACGGCGTACCCCCGATCGAGCCGGCGGTCGTGACCGTGCTCGACAAACTGACCTACTCGGGCAACCTGGCCAACCTCGACCCGGTCCGCGACGACCCCCGACTGCGCTTCGTCCAGGGCGACATCTGCGACCCGGCCATCGTCGACGAGGTCGTCGCCGAGCACGACGTGATCGTGCACTTCGCCGCCGAATCACACGTCGACCGCTCCATCGCCGGCGCCGCCCCCTTCGTCACCACCAACGTCCTGGGCACCCAGACCCTGCTCGACGCCGCCCTACGCCACCGCACCAACCGCTTCGTGCACGTCTCCACCGACGAGGTCTACGGCTCCATCGACGAAGGCTCCTGGACCGAAACCTGGCCCCTCGCACCGAACTCCCCCTACTCGGCCTCCAAGGCCGGCTCCGACCTGCTCGCCCTGTCCTACCACCGCACCCACGGCATGGACGTCGTCGTCACCCGCTGCTCCAACAACTACGGCCCCTACCAGTACCCCGAGAAAGTCATCCCCCTGTTCGTCACCAACCTCCTCGACGGCCAGACCGTCCCCCTCTACGGCGACGGCGGCAACATCCGCGACTGGCTACACGTCCACGACCACTGCCGCGGCATCGCCCTGGTCCAACAGAAAGGCCGCGCCGGCGAGGTCTACAACATCGGCGGCGGCACCGAACTGACGAACAAGGACCTCACCGGCCGACTCCTCGACGCCTGCGACGCCGACTGGGACCGCGTCGTACCCGTCACCGACCGCAAGGGCCACGACCGCCGCTACTCCCTCGACATCACCAAGATCCACCAAGAACTCGGCTACACCCCCAGCATCACCCTCGACGCCGGCCTCGCCGACACCGTCACCTGGTACCGCGACAACCGCACCTGGTGGGAACCCCTCAAGAGCGCACCCACCGCATGAGCTGACAACGCCGCGGGTGGTGGTGCCGACGTGTCGAGATCGTCGGCGCCACCACCCGCGGCGGTTGTGTCTTCGGTCAGCGGCCTCCGGCGCGGAAGACCTCCGAGACGGTGCGGAGCACCACCTTGACGTCCAACCACAGCGACCAGTTCTCGATGTAGTAGTTGTCGAACCGGGCCCGGTCGGAGATCGGGGTGTCGCCGCGCAGGCCGCTGACCTGCGCGAGCCCGGTGAGCCCGACGGGGACGCGGTGGCGTGCCGCGTAGTTCGGGTATTCGGCCGAGAACTTCTCCACGAAGTACGGCCGTTCCGGCCGCGGCCCGACCACGCTCATGTCGCCGCGCAGGATGTTCCACAACTGGGGCAGCTCGTCCAGCGACGTCCGGCGCATGAACCGGCCGATCGGGCCGACCCGGTTGTCGTGCGCGATGGACCAGTTGGTCTGGGACTCCTGCTCGTTCACGGGACGCATCGAGCGGAACTTGATGACGTTGAACGGCTTGCCGTACCGGCCGATCCGCTCCTGGTAGAAGAAGATTCCCTTGCCACCGTCGATGAACGTGGCGAGGGCGCAGAGCAGCAGGACCGGGCTCAACAGCAGGAGCGCGACCCCGGCGAACAGCATGTCCGATGCGCGCTTGATGGCCCACCGCGGGCCGGTCAGCGTGATGTCGCCGATCTTGACGATCGGGAACGCGCCGATGTGGTCGGGGTAACCGCTGTGCGAGCGTGAGCCCCACAGGCGCGGCACGGCCCAGAGGTCGCAGCGGGAGCTGCGCGGCTGCAACAGGGTTTCCATGAGCGTGGTCTCGTCGCAGTCCGGGTCGGCGATGATCAGGACCTCGCACTCCGTCAGCCGGACGAGGTGTTCGAGGTCCGACATCGACCCGCTCAGCGGCAGCGCACCGTTGCCCTGGCGCGACGCGACGTCGACGCAGCCGGCGTACCGCAGGCCGTACTGCGGGTAGCGGCGCAGCAACCGGGCGATCTCGAGGCCGATCGGGCCGCCGCCGACGACGAGCGCGTTGTGCTCCGCCCAACGACGCTTGCGGGAAAGAACCGTGAACGACCTGCTGGCCGCGCGCCCGAGGATCACGAGCAACGCCGACAGCGCGACGCCGCGCATGAACCCGCCGACGTACGCCACCGAGGCGTGGCGTTCGGCCGCGATGATGGCCACCACCGAGGCGGCGGCCAGCAGGCGCCCGCAGAGGCTCGGCAGCTCGTCGAGGATGCTCACGTGCCGGCGCGGCCGGTAGAGGCCGCCGGCCGCGAAGAGGGCCACGGTCAGGGCCGCGTTGGCCATCGTCCCGCGCCAGTAGCTCTGGGTCAGCAGCAGCGGGGCGACGAGCGCGATGGCGTCGACGGGCGCGATCATCATCCAGGCCCGCAGCCACCGGGTCCGCGACGAGGTGCGGGACCGCGCGTACGGCAGGACGGCCGTGGTGCCCAGGCCGGGCGTCGCCACCTTGGCCTGCGCCCGAACCACCGGCGCCCTGGTCTGGGGCACAGGTGGGGCGCCGCCGTGGAGGCGGGCCCCGTCGCCCGGCAGGTCAATTTCCTCCCCGCCGACTGACGGCGTGGAGGAATGGCTGGTCGCCGGCTGGCCTGGCACTAGTGGACCTCCCCGTGAGTGCCCTCGGTCGCGCATCCCGACCATAAGGGCGACCGAACTCTACGATCGACCGGGTCGAGTCACCATAGCCGGCAAGTCAGTTCCTCCTCCTACTTTGCGGCGGAGAGGATGCCCGGAACGTTGTCGTTGCGGACCGCGTCGAAGACCTTGGCTGCCTTCTCCTTGTCGGCGAGCACGACGCTCTCGGTGCCCATCGTGCCGGTGCCCTTCACCGGGCAGGTCAGGAACGTCAGGTTGCCGCTGCGCAGGTCACGCATCTCGGAGGCGAGATCAATCAGGTTCAACTTCTTGTCCACGGCGACCGCGTCCGCCGTCGCCTTGACGAAGGAGTTGAGTTTGGCCGGGTTGGCGAGCGTTCCGCCGGACGCCGCCTTGTCCAGGATCGCCTTGATCACCTGCTGCTGGTGCCTGATCCGGGCGAAGTCACCGTCGGCGAAGGCGTGCCGTTCGCGGGCGTAGTCCAGTGCGGCCGCCCCGTCCATCTTCTGCCGCCCGGCTTTGAAGGTCCGGCTGCCGTTGAGCGCGTACAGCGTGGTGAAGCCCTTCTCCACGTCCACGGTGATGCCGCCGAGGGCGTCCACGATCTCCTTGAAACCGCTGAAGTCGACGATCGTCACGTGGTCGATCCGCACGCCGGTGAACTTCTCCACCGTCTGCACCAGCAGCGGCACGCCACCCCACGCGAACGATGCGTTGATCTTCGCGTCCTTGCCGCCGCGGCCGGACGGGGACTTCGGCACGCTGACCCAGGTGTCCCGGGGGATCGAGATGAGCTGGGCGCTGGACCGGTCCTTCGGGAGGTGGGCCACGATGATGGTGTCGGTGCGGGAGCCGGACTCGTTGCCCGGATCGCGTGAGTCGCTGCCGAGAATCATGATGTTCATGGCGCCCTGGGCATTCTCGCCAACCTGCGGGCGGTCGGCCTCCGGCACACCGTCGAAGGCGTCGACGCGTTCGATGCCGGAGTTGATGGAACGGAAGTACAAACCTCCGGCGATCATCCCGCCACCGCCGAGCAACGCCAGGACCACGAAGGTGATCAAAGCGACCTTTTGCCACCGGGGACGCCTCCGTCGCGCCTTCTTCGTTGGCTCCGATGGTTGCTGCGGCGCGATGAACTGGGTCTCAGGCTCCGCGTACTCTTGGCGATACTGCATGCCGCGATGCTACTGATTCCGGGTTACCGGCATGTACCCCCGTCCGGGTCAAGCGTTCCGCGTCCCGACCGGAACTTTTCCGACGATCGTTGGCCGGAACCTGCTATGAAGCAGCGATGGACGCCACGCAACCGCGCCGGACCGACGCCCGCACGCCATCCGCTCCGGTCGCCGACCACTGGCACCCGCGCGACGGCAGCGGCGAAGGGTGGTAGTCAGGTGCGATTGACGTCGATCCACACGTACCCGGTCAAGGGTTGTCACCGGCTCGACCACGACGGCGCGTTCGTGCGGCCGTGGGGCCTGGCCGGCGACCGGCGCTGGATGGTCGTCGACGCCGACGGCGTCGGCGTCACCCAGCGGGACACCGCCCGGCTGGTTGGCCTGCACGCCACCCTTCACCCCGGCGGTCTGACGCTGCGCGCCGACGGGCGGCCCGACCTCGACGTGCCCGAGCCGACCGCTGGCGATCCGGTCGCCGTGCGCACCTTCCGCCACCGCACCATCCCGGTCCCGGCTCTGCCGGCCGGTCGAGCGGCCGACGACTGGCTCGGTGCGCTGCTCGGCCGACCGGTCCGGCTGGTCTGGCTGGCCCGGCCGACCCGCCACCTGGCCGCCGAGGACCGCGACCACGACACCGGCGACGAGGTCAGCTTCGCCGACGCCTACCCGCTGCTGCTGACGAACACCGCCTCCCTCGACGTCCTCAACGAATGGCTGGCCGAGGCAAAGGAGGAGCCGGTGCCGATGACCCGGTTCCGACCCAACCTGGTCGTCGACGGGGCACCGGCCTGGGCCGAGGACGACTGGGTGGGTCGATCGCTGCGCATCGGTGACCTGCGGTTTCGCGCCGCCGGGCCGTGCGCCCGCTGCGTGGTGACCACGACCGACCAGGAAACGGGGGTACGCACGAAGGAGCCGCTGCGCACCCTCGGCCGCCACCGCAACGTCCAGCAGAAGATCCTCTTCGGACTGAACCTGGTGCCACTCGACAGTGGACCACTTGCCGTGGGGGCCGCGCTCGTCCTCGCGCCCTGACCGGTCACCCGCGACCCTCGACCGGAACGCGCCGATCACCGTCCGTCGACGCTGTCTTAGCTTTGGCTTAGCCGGCTTGTCGGCCCACGCCCGGGTCCGGCAGCATCGCCGTCGTGACGGACGTAAGCGTTGTCGACATCGACATCGACCTGGATCGGGCTCCCGAGGTCCGGCCCCGGTCGTCGTCGCGCTCGACGCCCTGGCTGGTCGCCACCGGCGTCACGGTTGTCGCGGCGGCACTGGGGCTCACCCTGACCCTGCGGTCGGGCTCCGCCCCGGCCTGTGCCGCCGGCCGGACGCTCGCCGCCGCGCCGCCCACCGGCACCGCCACCCACAGCGGCAAGGCCACCTTCTACGACTCGAACGGCGGTGGCGGCAACTGCTCGAACCCCGCCGCCCCGGCCAACCGCCTCTACGTCGCGCTCGGCCCGACCGAATATTCCGCTGCCGCCGCCTGCGGTGGCTTCCTCGACGTGACCGGTCCGAAGGGCACCGTCCGAGTGCTCATCATGGATCAGTGCCCGGAGTGTGCACCCGGGCATCTCGATCTGTCCCGCGAGGCGTTCGCCCGGATCGCCGAGCCGGTCCAGGGTCTCGTCCCGGTCACCTACCGCGCGGTGGTCAATCCACCGCTGCCCGGTCCGCTCACCTTCCGGATCAAGGAGGGCGCGTCGCAGTTCTGGTTCGCCGTCCGCGTCGGAAACCACGGCAACCCGTTGCGGTCCGTCGAGGTCCGGCAGGGTGACAGCGATCCGTGGCGCCCGGCCGCCCGGCAGGACTACAACTACTGGCTGATCCCCTCCGGCGCCGGCGCCGGGCCGTTCACCATCCGCGTCAGCGACGTGTACGGAAACCGCGCCACCGTCGGCGGCATCCGGATGGCACCCGGCCAGGTGCAGAACAGCGCGGTCCGGATGTACGGGCCCGCCGGCGCGGCGGCCACCCCGCGCCCGTCCGCGTCGGCCCGGCCGCCCGGCAAACGACCAGCCGGTACGCCGACTCCGGCCCGCCGCCCGGCCGAGGTGGCGCAGGCGAGCGCGCCGGTCACCGGTACGCCGAGCACCCAGCCGGTCGCGGCGAACGCCCGTTGGTGCGCGGGCTGACCGCTCAGTTTGGTGCGCGGTTGAGCGCTCAGTCTGGTGCGCGGGCTGAGCGCTCAGTCTGGTGCGCGGGCTGACCGCTCAGTCGCCGGACGTCAGGTCGAGCCACATCAGGATCTCGTCCCGGTCGTCATCGGGCGCCACCCGCAACGCGCCCGGCAACCGGCCGATCTCCCGGTAGCCGAGGCGGGCGTAGAACCTGTCCAACCCCAACCCGTCGCGCACCGTCACGTGCAGTGCCTCGTGGCCGAACCGCCTGCCCAGCCGGGCGGCCTCGGCCATCAGCGCCGATCCGTAGCCGGTGCCCTGGGCGTCCGGGTGGACCATCACCCGCTTCAACACACACCAGTGCGCCTTGAGCGGGAAACGGTTGTCACTGAAGACGAGCAGGGCCACCAGTCGGTCGCCGGAGTATCCGACGAGCAGGCGGTCCGGTCCGTCGGCGATGCCGGCGAAGGTCGGGTCGGCGAGCACGTGGACGTCGGCGACGGTCACCGGCGGGACGAAGCCGACCGCGCCACCTGCGTTGGTGGCGTCCGCCCAGAGCGCGACGATCTCGGCGCGCAACTGCGGGGTCAGGTCGGGGTCGAGGTCGAAGCGCAGACTCACGCTCGCCATCCTGACCCGCCGACCAGACCCACGACCCTCGACAGTGACGCGACCGACAGCCGGCGTCGGGGCCTGTGGTGCCCGGCGCCCGGTGCTCGGTGACCTGTGGTGCCGGTGACCTGCGGTGCTCGGTGACCTGTGGTGCTCGTTGACCTGTGCGGGAGAGGGGACTCGAACCCCTACGCCCTTTCGGACAATAGGACCTAAACCTATCGCGGCTGCCGTTACGCCACTCCCGCCAACCCGCTGAGTCTAGAACGTCCGGCTTCGGCGGTGTCGAGCCCGGCCTCCCGGCGGCTGGTCGGGCCCCCGTCGCGGCTCTCCGACTCAGTCCAGGCCGAGGTCGCGGCGGAGCTTCGCGACGTGCCCGGTGGCCTTGACGTTGTAGAGCGCTCGCTCGATCTTGCCGTCGGCGTCGATCACGAACGTCGAGCGGATCACGCCGGTGACGGTCTTGCCGTACGACTGCTTCTCGCCGTACGCGCCGTAGGCGGTCAGCACCGCCCGGTCCGGGTCCGACACCAGCGGGAAGGTGATCGCGTCGCGCTCGCGGAACTTCGCCAGCTTCTCCGGCTTGTCCGGGGAGATGCCGACGACCTCGTAACCGGCGGCCTGGAGCGAGGCGAGCGAGTCGCGGAAGTCGCAGGCCTGCTTGGTGCAGCCGGGGGTCATCGCCGCCGGGTAGGCGTACAGGACCACCCGGCGACCTCGCAGGTCGGCGAGGGAGAGCTGGTTACCGGTGTCGGTGGCGAGGGTGAACTCGGGCGCGGGGTCACCGGGGGAGAGGCGGTCGGGCGTGGTCATGGCCCGACGATACCGCCGCCGGGCCGAGCGCCAGCCCGGGCTCCTGCTGTCGTTGGCGGCGTGGGCTGGGTCGGGCGGGCGCTGTCACCGGCGGGGCGCGCGGGTCAGGTGGGGGGTGGTCGTTGGCGGCGGGCGCGGGCGCGGGCGCGGGCGCGGGTGGGGTGGCGGCGGGCGGCGGGCGCGGGTGGGGTGGGGTGGGGTTGTTGGCGGCGGGCGCGGTCGGGTGGGCGTTGTCGCCGGTGGCGTGGGCGGGTCGGGCGTGTCGTGTGGGCGTGGGCGGCGTGAGCGTGTCGGGTGGGCGCTGTCGCCGGTGGCGTGGGTGGGTCGGGCGGGTCGGGTGGGCGTGGGTGGTGTGGGCGTGTCGGGTGGGCGCTGTCGCTGGCGGCGAGGGCAGGTCGGCATCGCTGGCTGATGATCGACTCGGCTTTCGGAAATCCGGGGCATCCGAGGGCCGGGGATGCCCCGGATTTCAGGAAGGCGAGTCGATCATCAGGCGGACAGCCCGGATTTCAGGAAGGCGAGTCGATCACCTGGGTGGCGGACCGCCGCAGGGTCCGGCCGGCCCTAAAGGTGATCAACACCTCGCGTTGTTGCCAGAGTCTGGCAACAACGAGTGTTGGGAAATAGGCTGACGCACGCTGGTCCGGTCGGGCCCGCTGACGTGTGGGAGGTCGCGTGGAAACACTGGCGATGCACATCTCGAACGGGATCATCGACGGTCCGGTGGCAGCGATCTTCGCTGCGCTCGCGCTGGCCGCGCTCACCTTCTGCGTCCTGCGCGGCCGGCGTGACCTGGACGACCGGCTGGCCCCGATGGCGGGCCTGGTGGCCGCGTTCATCTTCGCCGTCCAGATGCTCAACTTCCCGATCTTCACGGCCGGGGTGAGTGGCCACCTGCTCGGCGGGGCCCTCGCCGCCATGCTCGTCGGCCCGTGGGTCGGCGCGCTCTGCGTGTCAGTGGTGCTGGTGGTGCAGGCACTGATCTTCGGTGACGGCGGCGTGGCGATGCTCGGCCTCAACATCACGAACATGGCGCTGCTCGGCACCGCCGCGGCATACCTGCTGATCGCGCTGTTGCTGCGGGTGCTGCCCCGTACGCCGGCCGGCCTGGCCGTGACCGCGTTCGTCGCCGCGACGCTCAGCGTGGTGGTCGCGTCACAGGGCTTCGTTCTTGAGTACTGGCTGGGCGGCACCACCGATCTGGGGAGCAACCTGACGGGCCTGGCCGGCACGATGGCCGGCGTCCACCTGCTGATCGGGCTCGGCGAGGGCCTGATCACCGCGACCACCGTCCTCACCGTCGCGAAGGTGCGACCCGACCTGGTGTACGCGCTGCGCTCGCTGCGCGCACCCGCCGCCCCCGCTGTCCCGGTCGCCGGAGGTGTCCGATGAAGAACCGCTCCTGGGCCTTCCTGGCCGGTGGCCTGCTGGTCGCACTGCTGCTCGCCGGGGTGGTGAGCAACTACGCCTCGTCCCACCCGGACGGGCTGGACTCGTCCCTGCTCAAGGGCTGCACGGTCGACGCCGACGACAACATCGTCGGCGGCAGTTGCCCGGCTCAACAGGCCCGGGACCACGAGTTCGCCGACAGCCCGCTCGCCGACTACGGCGTGCGGGGCGTGCAGAACAGCTTCGTCTCCACCGGCCTCTCCGGCGTGCTCGGCGTGCTCGTCACCTTCGCGATCGGCGTCGGCGGTTTCTGGCTGCTGCGCCGCAGGGGCACCACGCCAACCGACGGCGGCACCAGGCCAACCGGCGGCGGCACCACGTCGACCGGCACCACGTCGACCGGCACCACGTCGACCGGCGGGGACGCCACGACGCCCGCCGGGGACGACGCGGCGACGTCCCGCGTCAGTTGAGCAGGGAGTAAGCGGAATGGGCGCCGGTCACGGGCATGTGCTGTACCGCGAGACGGACTCGCCGGTGCACCGGCTCCCGCCCGAGGTCAAGATCGTGGCGATGGTGGTCTTCACCCTCGCCGTGGTGGCCACCCCACGCGACGCGTTCTGGGCCTTCGGCGCGTACGCCGTGCTGGTGGCGGCGGTGGCGGCGCTGGCCCGGGTGGGGCCGCGGTGGCTGCTCAGCCGGGCGCTCATCGAGCTGCCGTTCGTGCTGTTCGCCGTGGCGCTGCCGTTCCTCGGCGCTGGCGACCGGGTCGAGGTGCTGGGCCTGCGCCTGTCCGAGGATGGGCTGCACGGCGCGTGGAACATCCTGGCCAAGGGCACCCTGGGTGTGCTCGCCTCGCTGCTGCTCGCCGCGACCACCACCACCCGGGACCTGATCGTGGGGTTGGACCGGCTGCACTGCCCGCAGGTGCTCACCCAGATCGCCACGTTCATGCTGCGCTACCTCGACGTGCTGGTGGGTGAAGCGCGGCGGATGCGGGTGGCCCGGATCTCCCGGGGCGACGACCCGCGCTTCCTGTGGCAGTTGCGCGGCTTCGCCGCCGGGATCGGGGCGCTGTTCCTGCGTGCCTTCGAGCGCGGCGAGCGGGTCTACCTGGCGATGCTGTCGCGGGGCTACACCGGGCGGATGCCCGCCGTGTGGCAGGGCGACGGTGCCGCGAGCGCCGGTCAGTGGCTGGTCGCGGCGACGGTGCCGGTGTTGGCGGCCTCCATCGCCGCCACCGCCGTCGTGCTGTCATGATCGGTGTCGTGCAGACCGCTCTCTCGCTGGACGTTCGGGGCGTTCGCTACGCGTACCCGGACGGGCACGTCGCCCTGCACGGGGTGGACCTGGCCGTGCCGCGTGGCGACCGGGTGGCGCTGCTCGGGCCCAACGGCGCCGGCAAGACCACGCTGGTGCTGCACCTCAACGGCATCCTCACCCCGACCGAGGGCAGCGTGAGCGTCGGCGGGCTCACCGTGACGCCGGATCGGGCCACCCTGGCCGAGGTGCGCCGCCGGGTGGGCATCGTCTTCCAGGACCCGGACGACCAGCTGTTCCTGCCCACGGTGGCGGAGGACGTGGCGTTCGGACCGGCGAACCTGGGTCTGCGCGGTGCCGAGTTGGCCGCCCGGGTGGACGAGGCGCTGGACGCGGTGGGGATGGGCGCGCACCGCGACCGGGCCCCGCAGCACCTCTCCTTCGGGCAGCGCCGCCGGGTGGCGGTGGCCACCGTGTTGGCCATGCACCCGGAGATCCTGGTGCTCGACGAGCCGTCCTCGAACCTGGACCCGGCCGCCCGTCGCGAGCTGGCCGAGATCCTGCGCGGCCTGCCGGTGACGCTGCTGATGGTCACGCACGACCTGCCGTACGCGGCGGAGCTGTGTGAACGATCGGTGATCCTCGACGGCGGCCGGATCGCCGCCGACGCCCCCACCAACACCCTGCTGAACAACACCCCCCTGCTAACCCAACACCGCCTGGAACTCCCCCAAGGCTTCACCCCACCCCCGTAACCCCCACCCTCCGCGATCTTGCACTTTCTGCCGCCACATATGCCGCAGAAAACCACATACCGGCGACACAAAGTGCAAGATCGCGGGGCGGGGCGGGGTGAGGGCGGGGTGAGGTTAGGGGTGGGTTGGGGTTGGGGTTTTGGGGGCGGCGTGGAGGCGGAGGACGCCGGCTAGCGTGGCGCCGGTGCCGGTGATCAGCACCAACGCGACCATGACCCGGGCGATCTCGGGTGGCCAGGGGACCGGGGCGACGGAGCGGGCGAACACTGCCGCGTTGGCCACACCGGCGAAGAGCGCCAGGCAGGCCCCGGCCAGCGCCACCACGAAGTCGGCGGCCGGTCGGCGGCTCAGCGCGTACCAGCCGGCGGCGATCGCACCCAGGCCGGTGAGCAACGACCAGATCTGCCCGGACAGCAGCCCGACCAGCATCCCGCCCACACCGTGGGCGCCCGCGTCCAACTCCCGCCCCACCGGGTATCCGACGGCCAGCGCGCCGCCCACCAGCAGCAGGGCGCCCAACGCGGACAACGCGCGACCGCCGGCGGGGGCGGCTGCGGCGACCAGGCCGAGCGCGCCCACCGCGAGCAGCCCCACGATGGTCACCGCCCACCAGGTGTACGCGTCCGGTGGCGGCACCCAGTCCAGCGTCCCGCCGATCGTCACGGGGTCGGCGCCGTCCCGCAGGGGGATCGTCCAGTCCCGGACCCGGTGCTCCTGGTCCGGTGCGGCACGTACCTGCGCGGGGGGCGCCGACTCCTGCCACAGCGCGCGCTGGTCGTGCCAGCGCACCGTGCTCCCGTCGGCGATCCGCCGCCAGGTCGGCGGGGCGGCCGGGTCGGCCTCGGCCGGGAGCGTGGTGTCCCCGGCGATGGTGCGGTTGAGGTAGGTGGCCGGGGAGCGGCTGTTCTCGAAGACCCCGTCCGGGCCGACCCGCAGGTACGGCTCGCCGGAGTAGCCGATGACCTCGATGGCGCGACCGGTGTCGTTGGTCAGCTCCAGTCGGGCGCCCGCCTCGACGACGCGTACCTCCAGCCCTGGCCGCTGCGGTGTGACCCCGGTGGTCCGGGTGCGGTAGTCGGTGCCGTCCGGCGCGTCCGCGCCGTGCGCGGCGGCGGGCGCCGCGGTGAGCAGCGTCGCCGCGAAGGCCGCGGTGGCGACCAGGCCGGCGCGAGCCAGCAGGGTACGGATCACTTGCCGGCCGCCGCCACCGCCGCGTTGAGGGCGTCCGGGGTGGGGTTCTCCAGGGGCTGGCCGTTGACCATGATGGTCGGCGTGCCGGTGACCTTGCTCCGGCTGGCCTCGTCGGTGACGTGGTCGGTCCACGTCCGGTACGTGCCGTCCTTGACGCAGCCGCCGAACGAACCCCGGTCGAGCCCCACACCGGCGCCGACGTCGATCAGCTCGTCGTTGCTGAGCCCGGCGCTGCCCTCCGGTGGCTGCTTCGCGAACAGCGCCTTGGCGTACTCCCGGAACTTTCCTCCGGCGGCGGCGCAGCCGGAGGCGGCCGACGAGCGGCTGGAGTAGTCGGTGGTGGAGAAGCGGTTGAGGTACGCGACCGGGTGGTAGACCACCTTCGCCCTGTTGTCGGTCACCAACTGCTCCAGGGTCGCCCCGCTGGTCTGCTCGAACTGGTGGCAGGCCGGGCAGATGAAGTCCTCGTAGACGTCGACGGTGACCGGCCCGCCGCCGGTGACGATGCCGGTGCCGGCCGCGTTGGCGCCGGGCGGGGTGGTGAACGTGTCGGAGCGCTGGTTGGACCAGACGACCCAGCCGACGACACCGGCGATGACCAGGACGACGACCGCCGCGGCGGAGACCCAGATCGTGCGGCGACGCCGCCGCTCGCGGGCGAGCTGCTCGCGGACCACCCGGGCGGCGTCCCGCTTCCCCTTGCGACTACTCATCCTCGTCCTCCACAGCGGGTTCGCCGGACAGCCACCCGTCCACCGATACCGGCGTACGTGGCCAGACCAGCAGAAATCCGGCCAGTACCAAGAATCCCAGGTCCCGGAGGATCTCCGGGAGGTAACTGGGTGCCTGCCCCTCGGCCAGTTGCCCGCCGCTGCCGAAGCAGCCGCAGTCGATGGCCAGCCCTCGTGCCCAGGCCGAGGCGATCCCCGCGACGAAGACCACCAGCAGCGCGGCCGACACCCCGGCGACGAGGCGGGTGGCCAGCCCGAGCAGCAGCAGCACGCCCAGCGCCAACTCGACGAAGGGCAGGGCCGCGCCGAGCACCGTCGCCACGTCGTACGGCAGCACCTGGTAGGCGTTGACGGCTCGCCCGGAGGCGGCGAGATCGCCGACCTTCGACGCGCCGGCGACGAGCCAGACGGCGGCGAGGCCGAGCCGTGCCGCAGTGCCGAGCCAGGGCCGGACGACAGGCCAACGGCCGACCCCGTGGGGAGGTGCAGTCACGCTCATTTGTCGTCCCGTCTCCGCCGGAAGTTCCCCGCTCAGCCGGCCAGGGCGTCGCCGACCGCCTCGACCAGCTCGTCGCGGGCCCGAGCGACCCGGGAACGGATGGTGCCCACCGGCACCCCTTCGACGGCGGCCGCCTCGGCGTACGACAGGCCGAGCAGTTGGGTGAGCACGAACGCGGCGCGCCGCTCGGCGCCGAGCCGGCGGACCAGGTCCGCGGCGCCGAACTGGCCGGCCGGGTCCGGGTGCGGGTGGTCGGTGTACGCGTTCGCGGCCAGCCGTTCGTCGAGCCGGCGGCGGCGGATCACCGTGCGCAGGTGGTCGGCGCAGGCCCGCCGGGCGATGCCGAGCAGCCAGGTGCGGGCGCTGGAGCGACCCTCGAACGCGGGCAGGGCCCGAAACGCCCGCAGGTACGTCTCCTGGGTCAGGTCGTCGGCGCTGTCCGTGTCGACAAGCGCGGCGGCGAACCGCCACACCTCCATCTGGGTCAGCCGGACGAGCGCCGCCTGGGCCCTCGGATCACCGTCGCGCGCGCTCAGCGCCCACTCGGTCGCCGGGTCCCGGACAGCCGCACCGCCCGGCTCTGCCGGGCCGGCGTTACCGGTGTCACGCGGGACGGGGATCACGACAGACCACGTTACGCGGCACCCGACGGAGCGTCACGGTCCTTCGGCTCCCGGATGGTCTGCACCACGTCGGGAACTTTTTCCCCGCGCGAGCCGACTACCTTCGCATGACACGCGATCCCTCCCGCGCGGCACGGGCGGCTGAGTAGAGTTGAGCCCTTTGCCCGACTCGGGTCGCCGATATCCACACCTGTCGGCGACCATGGCTGGCATGATTGTCGCCCCCCGCCGCTGGATCGCCCGGCTGGCTGCCGCCGCCGGCCTTCTGGTCACCGTCGTCGCCCTGTTGATCGCGCCAGCCACCCCGGCCAGCGCCCATGCGGTGCTGGAGAGCAGCAGTCCGGCCGCCGCCGCCGTGGTGTCGAGCGCGCCGTCCGAGGTGACCCTCCGCTTCAGTGAGTCGGTCCGCAAGGTTCCCGGCAAGATCAGGGTCATCGCGCCGGACGGTTCCCGCGCCGACCGGGGCGAGCCGTCCTTCGACGGCGGGGCCGTGAGCATCCCGGTGGACCCGGCCGGTGGGCGCGGCACCTACCTGGTCAGCTTCCGGGTGATCTCCGCCGACAGTCACCCGGTGTCCGGGGCGTTCACCTACTCGGTCGGTGCGCCCTCGACGCCCCCCGTCGACTCCGGCACGGACAGCCGCGCCAACCCGGTGGTGGGCACGGCGGTGAAGGTGGCTCGCTTCCTCGGTTACGCCGGCCTGGTGCTGCTGGTCGGGCCCGCGTTGGTGCTCGCCGCGCTGTGGCCGCGTCGGCTTCCTCGCCGGGGCCCGGCCCGGCTGGCCTGGATCGGCCTCGGCCTGGTGGCCGTCGCCACCCTCGCCGACCTGTGGTTGCAGGTGCCCTACACGGCCGGCGGTGGTCTCTTCGAGGTGACCGGCGAGGGGTTCGGCAGCGTGTTCGGCAGCGCCTTCGGTGCCGCCCACCTGATCCGACTCGGCCTGCTGGCAGCCTCCGCCTTCCTGCTCCGGCCGCTGTTGGCCCGCCCGGCCGGTCGGGCCGACGCGATCATCCTGGCCGTGCTCGGTGGCGCCGCCCTGCTGACCTGGCCGCTGGCCGGGCACCCGGCGGCCTCGCCGGCACCGGCGGTCTCCGTGGTGGTCGATGCGGTCCACCTGGGCAGCATGGCGGTCTGGCTGGGTGGTCTGCTGATGCTCGGCGGGTTCCTGCTGCGCCAGGCCGACGAACGGGAGTTGGGCGCCATCCTGCCCATCTGGTCGCGCTGGGCGGCGCTCGCCGTCTCGGCGCTGCTGCTGGCCGGCACCGTCCAGGCGCTGATCGAGGTGGCCACCCCGCAGGCGCTGTTCGACACCACGTACGGGCGGTTGCTGCTGGCCAAGATCGGGCTGTTCGCGCTGGTGATCGCCGTGGCCGCGTACTCCCGGCACCTGGTGCGTCGGCGCATCGCCGCGCAGCGCCCGGCACCGGTACGCCGGGCGGTCTGGGTGGAGTTGGCCGTCACCGTGGTGGTGCTGGGCCTGTCCGCCACGCTCGTGCAGACCACGCCCGCCCGCACCGCGGTGGCCGGGCCGTCCAGCACCGAGGCCGGCCTCTTCAGCACCAGGCTGTCCAGCCCGCTCTTCTCCATGCAGGTCGAGGTGAGCCCGGCCGAGCGGGGCAACAACTCGGTGCACCTGTACGCGTACGGCAAGGACGACCAGCCGCTGCCGGTGGTGGAGTGGAAGGCGACCGCCGCGCTGCCCTCGGCCGGGATCGAACCGATCGATGTCCCGTTGCTGCCGTTGACGGACAGTCACGCCTACGGCGACATCAGCCTGCCGGCCGCCGGCGACTGGCAAATCAAGATCACCGCTCGAACCACAGACATCGACCAGGCCACGGTGACCGCCACCGTGCCCATCCGTTAGAGAGGTTCGCAAAACCCATGATCCGATTCCGGCGTACCGCAGGCGCTGCCGCCGCCCTGGCGTTCACCGCCGCCGCCACCGCTGTGCTCGGCTTCGCCGGACCGGCGTCCGCGCACGTCACGGTCAACCCGAAGGAGGCGGCCCAGGGCGGGTACGCCCGGGTGGCGTTCCGGGTGCCCAACGAGAGTGACAGCGCCTCGACCACCAAGTTGGAGGTGACGCTTCCGGAGAACGCGCCGGTCGGCTCGGTGTCGACCATGCCGGTGCCCGGCTGGACGGTGGCGACCGAGAAGCGCAAGGTGGACCCGCCGATCGAGGTGCACGGCAGCCAGCTCACCGAGGCGATTTCCAAGATCACGTGGACGGCCACCGGCGACGCGGCGGTGAAGCCCGGCCAGTTCCAGGAGTTCCCCGTCTCGCTGGGGCCGCTGCCGAAGGTCGACTCGATGGTCTTCAAGGTTCTGCAGACGTACTCGGACGGCGAGATCTCGCGCTGGATCGACCCGCCGGGGGCCGGCGGTGAGGAGCCGGAGCACCCGGCGCCGGTGCTCGCCCTGGCCGCCGCCGGGGCGCCGGCGAGTTCGGCCACGCCGGGCGCCGCAGCCGTTGCGTCGCCCGACGGCGACGATGACGACGAGGGCAACGGGCTCGCGGTCGGCCTCGGTGTGGCCGGCCTTGTCGCCGGCCTGGCTGGTCTGGCGCTGGGCGGTCTGGCATTCTCCCGGACCCGTCGGGAGCCGGTCGCCAAGTCCTGACCCGTCCCGCACACTGGCCCGCCGGAGATCATCCGGCGGGCCAGTGCAGTTTCCGTAGCCGGATCTGACCGTGCCGTGGATATCCCCTGATCACGGCACCTACGTCGGTAAGGTCGGCCGGGTATCTGGCTACGGAGGGAGACGGTGCGAATGCGTGTCGTGCGGGCGATCGTCGGTGTGCTGCTGTTGGTCTTGGGGATTCCGGCGCTGATCGCCGGTGGCGCGTTGTGGTTGGTGACCCGACACGTCGACCCCGGTGGGGCCTTCGCCGCCCGCTTCGAGACGGTCCGCACGCCCGGTCACGCGGTGGTGGTCACCGACCTCGACCACCTGCTG
The DNA here is from genome assembly GCF_043197875.1 of Micromonospora sp. NPDC048935. Lineage (NCBI taxonomy): Bacteria > Bacillati > Actinomycetota > Actinomycetes > Micromonosporales > Micromonosporaceae > Micromonospora > Micromonospora sp. NPDC048935. Next base: position 23,786 of record NZ_JBICTZ010000001.1, read on the forward strand.
CGCCAGGAGGCGCCGTTCGCGCGTACCGGGCAGACCCGGCTGCGTCTGGACGCCCGCACCTCGGATGGCCCGGCCTTTGTCGGGCTCGCGCCCACCGCCGAGGTGCGGACCTGGCTGGAGCCGGTGCCGCACGACGTGGTCCGCCGGGTGGCGCTGGCCCAGGGCCCGCTGCCGGTCCGGCTGGACCCGGCCGGTGCCGTTGCCGGCGGCCCGGTCGATCCGGCCGCCGTGGTGCCGGTCGGCTCGCCGGGTCGGCCGTCCTGGGTGCGTCAGGGCATCGGTTCACTCCAGTGGAGTGCGGACGACCTCGCCGGTGAGCCCATGAGCCTGGTGCTGATGCGCCCCGACGGCCGCGCCGACCTGTCCCTGGACCTGCGGGCCGAGTTGCGGGCGGGGTGGATCGGCCCGGCCACCGGAGGTCTGCTGGCCGCCGGTGTCCTGCTGGTGGTGTGCGCTCTGCTGCTCCTGCTGCGACCGCTACGCCCGCGCGAGGTGATCTTCGTGGTGGAGCCGGATCAGGTGCCGGTGCTCGCCGGTCGGCTCGGGGTCACCTCGCTGAGTGGCCTGGGGGCCGAGGCCCCCCGGGCGACCTCGCCGTTTCCGGCCGTACGGCAGCTCACCATGGTCGGCTCGGGTGCGGGGGAGCGGCGTCGGGCGTCGATCGGCGCAGCCCGGTCGGCCATGCTCGACGACCGGGAGGAACAGGCCCCGGCGCCTCGACCGGCGGCGGCGACGCTGAGCCTCGCGTGGCCGCCGGCCGGCGGGGCCCGACCGGTGGCAGCCGACGAAACGGCGGGTGGCCCTCCACGCTGCCGACGCGGAGGGCCACCCTCACCGGGGGATCGGTGCTACCCGAGCGGTGCTTGAGGTAGATGAGCCCAGATTAGCGTCGGTAGCGACTACTGGGTAGATCTGTCCATTTGGTGCGATTTTTCCTCAAGGTGCGGTTGGTCGGTGCGTGAGCGGCGGCCCGAGCGCACCGGCAGCGCCACCAGTAGCAGCAGGCTGAGCAGCACGTACGTGTTCTGCACCACGAAGTCCATCGGGTCGTGCGTACGGATCGATCCCGCGCCCCATTTCTGGAACGTCACCACGCCGTAGATGATCACGGGGGTGATGCCCAGCGCGAGCCCGGCCGACCACCGACGGCGGCGTACCTCGTCCGGGCGGTCGGCGCTCAACGCCGCGTCGGCGAGCAGCACCACCGCCGGCACGAACCAGTAGATGTGGTGGGTCCAGGTGATCGGGCTGGCCAGGGAACCGACCAACCCGGTCAACGTCAGGCCCGTCAACGCGTCACCGGCCCGCGCCGCGCGGGCGGCCCGCCACAGCCCGTAGCCGGCGACCGCGATGACCACCAGCAGCCAGAGCAGTCGGTCCGGCTTCTCCGGTGCGGTGAACCGACTGAGCAGGCCGAACAACGACTGGTTGCCGACGATGTCGGTGCGCCCGACCCGGTCGGTGGTCCACAACTCCTGCGTCCAGAACCGCCACGAGTCGCTCGGGGCGATCGCCGCCGCGAGCAGGGTCGCCGCCGCCGCTGTCGCACTCGCCACCGCGGCGGCCCGCCACCGCCGGGTGGCCAGCAGGTACACGATGAAGATGCCGGGGAAGAGCTTGAGCGCCGTCGCCAGCCCCACGCCGACCCCGGCCCAGCGACGCGCCTGCGGTACGGCGAACAGGAGGTCGGCCAGGATCAGCACGACCAGCAGCATGTTGATCTGCCCGAAGGTGATCGTTTCGCGGGTGCTCTCCACGGCCAGCACCAGCAGGACGGCGAGGATCAGGGTGAACGTTCGCGGTAGGCCGTGCCGGGCGATGACCGGCAGCACCAGCCAGCGGGTGGTCAGCACCACGGCCAGCACGGTGAGCACCGTGAAGATCGCCACGGTGACGCCGAGCCGCAACAGGCCGAACGGCCACAGCAGCAGCGCGCTGAACGGCGGGTAGGTGAAGTACAACTCGCCCTGCACCCGGTCGGGCTGGACGTAGTCGTAGAGCGGGTGGCCCGCGCGCCACCAGTCGACCGCCGACATGTAGATCTTGAGATCGAGGAATTTGTGGTTCAGACCCCGCAGGTAGAGCGCTGGCAGCACGGCGAAGACGGCCACCACCGCGACCAGGCGACGGACCGTACGGCCGCCGGGATCGTCGTCGGTGACGGCGGGCGGTGCGACGGGTTCTGCTGGCACCCCGAAACCCTAGCGGGCTGGCCCGCCGAGAGCGCGCAGCCACGTCCCATGGGCTGCGCGTAGGCTGTGCCGGTGGCTGATCTCCTCGTCTGGATCGACTGTGAGATGACCGGGTTGGACCTTGGCAGGGACAAACTGATCGAGGTTGCGGCACTGGTCACCGATCCTGACCTCAACGTGCTCGGTGATGGCGTCGACGTGGTGATCCACGCGGACGAGACGGCGCTGGAGGGGATGCCGGAGGTCGTGCGGACGATGCACGCCAAGTCCGGTCTCACCGACGAGGTCCGCCGTTCGGCGGTCACCCTCGCCGAGGCGGAGGACCTGGTCCTGGAGTACGTCCGCACCTTCGTCAAGGACCCGCGGACGGCACCGCTGTGCGGCAACTCGATCGCCACCGACCGGGGCTTCATCGCCCGGGACATGCCGCGCCTCGACGCGCACCTGCACTACCGGATGATCGACGTCTCGTCGATCAAGGAACTCTGCCGTCGCTGGTACCCCCGCGTGTACTTCGGCCAGCCGCAGAAGGGCCTCGCGCACCGGGCGCTCGCCGACATCCGGGAGAGCATCCGGGAGTTGGAGTACTACCGGCGCACGGTCTTCGTCCCGCTGCCCGGGCCGGACGTCGAGACCGCCAAGGCGATCGCCGCCGAACTCTGAGCCCGGCGAGCAGGGAACCCGCTAGACGTGATGCGCGGCGGTGTGGCTATTATTGGTCCGCACCCCGCCCGGGGCGATCGACCGGGCGACGGCGGCATGGTGGCTGTAGCTCAGTTGGCAGAGCACCGGGTTGTGGTCCCGGTTGTCGTGGGTTCAATTCCCATCAGTCACCCAGTTGGTTGTGCTGCTCAGGCCCCCTCTTCGGAGGGGGCCTGAGTCGTCATAGGGGACAGGTAGGGGAGGAAGCCCTCTCCGTCGGAGAGGGCTTCCTCGTGGGGCTCAGGCGGTCGGCGTGGGGGACGGGGTGCCGGAGCCGTCCGGGGTCGGGGCGGTGTCCGGATCGGCGGGCGGCTCGTACGGGAGGGCGCTGCCCTTGACGTACTCGTCCCAGCTCATGTTCCAGTCGGTCCAGCCGTTGCCGTTCTTCAGCCTGGTTTCGGTGCCCTTGACCGTGATCGGATCGCCGACCTGCGTGTTGTTGAACAGCCAGTTGCCGTTGGCCATCGACACGTTCACGCAACCGTGGGAGACGTTCACGCTGCCCTGCTGGCCCTCGGACCAGGGTGCCGCGTGGATGAACTCGCCGCCCCAGGTGAGACGCTGCGCGAAGTCAATCTTGGTGCGGTAGCCCTCCTCCGGGCCCAGCTCCTCGAACGTGTCGAAGACCGTCTTGCGCAGCTTCTCGATCACGACCATGGTGCCGCTGGACGACGGGGTGCTCTTCTTGCCCAGGCTGACCGGGATGGTCTTGATCACCGCGCCGTTGCGGGTCACCGTCATCCGCTTGGTCTTGTTGTCCACCGTCATGACCAGTGAAGGGCCGATCTTGATGTCCACGGCGAGGTCGGCGCGGCCGTACCAGCCCTCGCCCATCGGCAGGCCGCCGGCCCGCACCCGGTAGGAGACCTTGCTGCCGGTCTTCCAGAACTGCTTCGGCCGGTAGCGGATCTCGGTGGGGCTGACCCAGTGCCAGATGCCCTCCTGGGCCGGCGTCGAGGTCACCGTCATCCGGCGCTGCACGTCGTCGCGGTAGTCCTCCGGGATGTCCCGGCTGAACTTCACGATCAGCGGCATTGCGACACCGACCACCTGGTTGTCGCCGAGGAAGCTGCTCACCCGGACCTGGTTGTCGGGCTTGGCCATGGTGGTGAAGGTGCTGGTCGCGGTGGCCGGACGATCATCGTCGCCGATGGCGGTCACGGTCGCCGTGTAGCTCGTGCCGTACGCCAACGTGTCGGCCGGCAGCCACGTCTTGCCATCCGCGGCGAGCGCGCCCTCGACCGCCTTGCCGTCCGCGCCCTTGAGCTCGACGGCGGTCTTCACGGCGTCCTTCGTGGTGAAGGTGATGCCGGTCGAGGCCGGCACGTCCTTGGCGTCGGCCACCGGCTCGCTGATCGTCGCCGCGGCCTTCGGTGCCGGGCTCTCGCTGCCGCCGTGCCACGAGGACGGCTTGCCGCCGTCGCCGTCGGTGCAGGCGGCGGTGAAGGCCAGCGCCACGGCGAGGAACCCCGCCGCGAACACGCGACGTCGCCCACGGCGCCTGATCAGCTGATCCTGGCTAGCTCGCATGATTCCCTCACAGTCGTGGTCGCTGCCCCATCGTCTCCTACTGACGCGCCAGAGCCGGCCCCGGTTGCCGAGGGTGAACCGAAACACGCCGATCATCCTGCCGGTTTTTTGCTACTATCCGGCGTTTCGTGAGCGTAGCTCGTCTCCACGCGGGGGGCGCTGGAGTCGCCGCGGCATCGTCGCCTCGCCGGAGTGCAAGGGTACGCGCCGGCCCGGCCATCGGCAGGGCCGGCGCGAGAGGGCCGACAGGGCTCAGAGAGCCGGGCCGGCACCACCACTGGGCACGGGTAGTGCGCTGCCCTTGATGAACGCCGACCAGCTCAGGCTCCACGCCGTCCAGCCGTTGCCGGCGGTGATCTTCCGCTCGGTGCCCTTCACCGTGATCGGGTCACCGATCCGCGTCTTCTCGAACAGCCACCGGGCGTTGGCCGTCGACACGTTCACGCAGCCGTGCGAGACGTTCTGTCGCCCCTGCACGTGCTCCGACCAGGGCGCGGCGTGGATGTACTCGCCACCCCAGGTGATCCGCTGGGCGTACTGGATGTCGGTGACGTAGCGGTTGGCCGGGTCCGGGTCGTCGCGGGTGTCGAAGACCGTGGCTTCCTTCTTCTCCATCACGACCATCGTGCCGCTGGACGACGGTGTGCTCTTCTTCCCGAGGCTCACCGGAATGGTGCGCACCAGCGCCCCGTCCTCGTACACGGTCATCTTCTTGTTGGCGTTGTCGACCTTCATCACCAACGACCGGCCGATCTTGGCGGTGGCCTTACGGTCCATGTCGCCGTACTTGCCGTTGCTCAGCGGCACCCCGGCCAGCGCGATCCGCACCGAGATGGTCGTGCCGGGCTTCCAGTACTCGGGCGCCCGGTAGTACGCCTGCGTACCGTTGTCGACCCAGTGCCAGGCCCCGGGCTGCGGCGGGTCGGTACGGACGAACATCCGCTTCTGCACCGCCGCCCGGTCCTTCTTCGGGATGCCCGGGTGGAACTCGGTGACCACCGGCATGGCCACGCCGTAGCTCTTGTCGTCGAAGAGGTACAGGCCGGACCCGATTGTCGACTTCGGCTTGGCCATCGTGGTGAAGGTGCTGGTGCCCTGGCTGCTCGTGCCGTCGGCCGCGCTCGCCGTCACCGTTGCGGTGTAGCGGGTGCCGAACTTCAGCGGGGCGGACGGCACCCAGGCGGAACCGTCGGTGCGCAGCTTGCCCTCCACCGTGCCCCCGCCGGCCGCGGTCAGGGTGACCGCGGAAACCTTGCCGCCGTCCGGGAGTTTCGCGCTGATCTCCGTGCTCACCGGCCGGTTGTTCGCGCCGTCGGCCGGGCTCAGCGCAAGCGTCGGCCCGCTCGGCGCGCTCGGCGTGGCCGCCGTCGAGGGCGCGGACGAGCCAGATGCGGCGCCCGCGTCTGCCGTCGGCGTCCCGCCGACGAATGTCGGCTCCTTCTGCTTGTCGCCGCACCCGGTCAGTGCCAGCGACGCCGCCAGGGTCAGAGCGCCCACCACCGCCCCGGCTCGCGTGAACCGTGTCATCCCCACCTCTGTTCTCGCGTACCTGGCGGACATCGTGCCGCATCACCGCCGCAACCCACGCCCCCGAGTTGAGCGAGCTGGCCGGTTTGGTGGTTTTCGCCCGCAAAGCTCGACCGAAGGGGGGACCTGGGTAACCGGATTGGAGCCCGCCTTGCGGGGGTGCTAATGTTTTCTCCGTTGCCGAACGAGCGCCGCTAGCTCAACTGGCAGAGCAGCGGACTCTTAATCCGCGGGTTCGGGGTTCGAGTCCCTGGCGGCGCACCAGCATAACTCAGGGGACATAGCCGGTCGGCTATGTCCCCTGAGTCGTCGGTGGGGCCGTGGATGGCCCCCCGTCGCGCTGGAGGAAGCCGTCGAGGCCATCGCCGCAGCCGTCCGGCTGCGGGTCGGGGGGCAGGGCGAACCCGCAACGCAGCCACACCTCGAACACGGGGGCAACAACAGCGAGGTCGACCTCTCCGAGACCGCCCAGGTCGGCCCAGAACACCGGGCCCTCGCCACCGTCGCACTCCGGCAGGGATTCCCGGCAGTCCACGACCCCAACCCGACACCCCGGGGGCCAACGCCGTAGCCAGACCCGCGGCCCGGGGCCTGTCCCGACCCGCCAGGACGCAGAACCAGCGGCTACTCGGTGAACACCTTCACCGAGTCGGGGCTCCCGCCGTTTCGGTTGACGGCGACGAAGAAGTCGCTCCCCACGTGGGTGATGTCTTCGATCTCGTCGGTCAGGTTGTTACCCGGAATGCCGATGTCGCTCTCCACATCGCCCCCGGACCAGTTGTACTGGTACACCCAGTTCCATCCGGTGTCGGGCGTGGAGGTGTTGATCGACCTGGTGTTCCAGATGTAGTTTTCCGAGCAGTCGATGCCCTGGTCGGAACGATTATCGTGACTCGTCAGGTTGCTCTTCACCAGCGTCCAGCCACTCGTCAACGAACCGGCACCGGGATGGGTCCACAATTTACCCAACCGTCGGGCTGCATATTTGCCGGCGCCGCCGGCCGCCGTCGCGCTGTAGCAGAGGCCACTGATGTTTCCGATCGGCAACTGGACCACCTCGGTCGTGCCGACAGACCCGTTGGCGTTCAGGTGCACGATCGTCACATCGTCGCTCGGAAATGCCGACTGACTTCCCTGGGTGGCGATCAGGGCCGGCCCCCGACCCAGGTAGTTCGCGTTGTAGGCGAGGTCGTTACCGTGGCCGAGCTGGGGCATGGGGGTGGGTGCCCCGGCGCAGGTCCAGCTGGCGCCGTCCCAGGTCGAGCCGTCGCGCAGCCATCGGGACAGGACCGGTTCCCCGGCGCTTCCCTTCGAGAAGATGATGTAGAGCTGGCCACCCGGCCCCGCCACCATGCCTTCCAGGACCGTGCGACCCGCTCGGCACGCACTGCTGTTCGGGATGTTCAGTCGTTCCGCCCCGCTCCGGTCCGTCGCAGCGTAGGCAGGAACCGGCGAGGCAGCAGCGATTGCGATGGAGAGCGCGAGCACGGACGCGACCCTTGACGATTTCATCATCTCAGTGTCTCTCCTCGGGGGTAGGCCGAGGCAGTGTAACAACTTCTGTCCACATGCTCCGGTCGCCTTTTTCCGAGGAACAGGGAGGTGGGCAATTGTGCGCGGAAATGCTCGAAGGCACCGACGAAGGACCGGCGCGGTGCCGGCGGGTGGCGATGCGCAGGCCCATGATGGTGTCGTTCATCCACGGCACCCGTTCGCGGTGCAGCCCGGCGGTCATCTGGTCCGCCCACACCTCGTACCGCTGCATGAGCGTCGACGCGCGGGAGCGCGCGCTGGTGACCAGGCAGCCGCCGAGCGGGTCACCGGGCAGGTCCGAGGCGTCGACGGCGGGCTCGCAGGGCAGCTTGAGGCTGACCTGGTCGCGGAGCGGGCGGCTGGGGTCGAGCGCGCACGGCGGGCTTCCGCACGCCGCGTAGGTGTCGCCCGCCCGGGCGTAGGCGTTGCTCACCTTGGCATCCGCCGGCATGTTCACCGGGATCTGGTACTGCCCGAACAGGTTCGCGGACAACACGTCGTCCGAGTCGAGGGCGTTGGGCAGACCCAACCGGGTGTACGCCTGGAGCAGCCGAGCCGTCGTGTTCATCTTGCTCAGGCGCGGCTGCGGTTCGCGGTGCTCGCAGGGTCCGTCGCGCTGGCGGCAAGCAGCCCCAGTTCGGCGACCTTGTCGGTGTTGCCGAGTTGGGCGTAGAGCGCCTGCGCGTCGACGAATGCCCGGTGGGCGGCGTACGCGTCGACGTGGAGGTACGCCTTTCCGAGGGTCGTCAGCGCAGCCGCCTGGAACGAGTGCCACCCGCGGGTCCGCCAGATGGCGACGGATGCCTCCAGGTGACGGATCGCGTGGGCCGGCCTGCCGTCGCGCAGCTCGATCTCGCCGAGGATCGCGTACGCCTCGGCGAGATGGTGCCTCATGTGGTAGCGGCGACTGAGCGTCAGAGCGGCCTCGGCCGTCTCCCGGGCGGTGCCGTCGCCGCGTTCCAGGTAGAGGCGGGCCAGGGCGAGGACGGTCAGCACCTCCGGGTAGTGATCGCGGTGCGCCCGGGAGATGGACAGGGACTCGTCGAGCATCCGCTCGCTGGTCTCGTGGTCACCGAGCTGCCGGTACGCGATCCCGAGGTACTGCAGGCCGGTGGCGACCCAGCGCATGTTGCCCAACGCGCGTGCGTTCTCCAGCGCGGCGAGGGCATGACCGATCGCGAGGTCGACGTGCTGCTGCTCGTAGTAGGCCATTGCCAAGGCGAGGTTGCTCCGTGCCTGACCGCCGAGGTGGTCCGACCGTTCGGCGAGGCTCAGCGCACGGGTCGCCATCGCTGTCGCCTCGGGGTAGGCGCCGCCGGCGCTCAGTGCCCACGAGTACATGACGGCGGCGTCGGAGGACCCCGCGTCGTGCCCGAGGGCGGTGAACATCTCCAGGAGATTGCGGGCCTGGATGCTGGAGCGGGCCATCGCGTCACCGTCGCGATCGTCGGTGATCCAGGTGGTCACGTCGAGCAGGCCGCGCAGCATGACCGCCTCGCCCAACCGGTTGCCGGCGTTGCGGCAGACCGCCATCGCCTCGGTGTTGAGGCTTGTCCACTCGGTGTACCTGCCGCGCAGGTCGAAGTATTTCTCCAGACAGCCGGCCAGGTCGAACGCCAGGTCGTCCAGGCCGAGCCGGCACGCCTGGCGGACCCCGGCCTGGAGGGCGGCGCACTCGGCGTCGAACCAGTCCGCGGCGGCGACGCGCTCGGCGTAGTCGTCTGCCCAGTCGAGTGCCGTGTGCGGTGCCCGGCCACTGATCGGCGCGTAGCAGGGACCCGGGATCCACCTGGCCATCCGCCGTGCCAGTGCGAGCCAGCCGCCCAGCCCGCGCTGCACCGCCTGCGCCCGCTCGTCGGGCTCGACCTCCAGCTCGGCGCACCTGGCGGCGAAGAGCCTGGTCAGGTCGTGGAACCGGTATCGGGTCTGCCCGGCGGCGTCGAGCCCGTCCACGACAAGGAGTTGGGCGTCGACAAGCGCCTCGGTGTGCTCGACCGAACGCTCCGGGGGGCACCCGAGCACCGCGGCGGCCAGGGTCGCGGAGAAGTCCGGTACGTCGAAGAGGCCGAGCAGCCGAAACAGCCGCTGCGCCTCCGGTGTCAGGCCGCGGTAGCTGATGGCCAGCGAGGCGCGCACCGTCAGATCGCCCGTGACCAGCCAGTCCAGGCGCCGCTGTTCGTCGTCGAGCTGCTCGACGAGATGCGCGAGCTGCCAGGTCGGCCGCGCGGCCAGTCGCGCCCCCGCGATGCGCACCGCGAGGGGCAGGTATCCGCACAGCTTCACCAGGTCGGCGGCCGCCGTGGGCTCGCCCACCACCCGTTCGTCGTCGGCGAGCCGGGCCAGGAACTCGACAGCCTCGGTGGCGGAGAGGACGTCCAGGTCGATCCGCCGGGAGCCCTCGATCGCGGTCATCCGCGCGCGACTGGTGACCAGCACGGCACACGGAGCGGCCCCGGGCAGGAGGGACCGGACCTGCCCCTCGGAGACCGCGTTGTCCAACACCACCAGGACCTTGCGGTTGGCCGTCCGGGTCCGGTACGCCTCGGCGCGTTCCGCCGGGGAGGCCGGGATGGCGCGGTACGGCATGCCGAGTGCCCGCAGGAACCGGGCCAGCACCTCGGCCGGGTCCACCGGGCTGGCATCGGCGTTCGTCAGGTTGGCCCAGAGCTGACCATCCGGGTACGCGGCCCGGACCAGGTGCGCGACGTGCGTCGCGAGTGCGGTCTTGCCCACCCCGCCCATCCCGGCGATGGTGGTCACCGGCAGGGCGGCGGGTGCGTTGCCTTCGTTGCGTTCGTCGGTCAACCGTTGGGTCAGCGCTGTGACCTCGGCGGCGCGCCCGGTGAAGTCGGCGATGTCCGGTGGAAGCATGGCCGGTGACGGCCAGGCCGGCTCGGCGGCCGCCAGGTCGGCGCCCTCGTCACGGGCCCCACCGCCCACCACCTGCGTGGCGTTGACCGCCAGCGCGTTGCGCTCCCGCACCCAACGGGCGATCGACGCCTCGTCCAGGCCGCAGGCCCGCGCGAACGTCACCACGAATTCGCGTCTCGGCAGACTGGTCCGGCTCAGCACCGAGGCGATCGTGCCGAACGGAAGCGCATCCCCGGAGGCGGTGGCTTTGGCCGCCAGTTGTCGATAGGTCAGCCCGGACCAGAGGCGCAACTGCCGCAGCGCGCCGACGAACTCCATTGGTGTGGCCGTGCCTTCAGGTGCCGGTGGCCTACCGTAAAGGTCGGGCTCCATCTGCTGATCTTCCCCGAATTGTCGACCAGGCGCACCCGCTGGCCTCGCCCGGCGGTGTCAAGGTGCGCCTCTGTGACCAACTCTCGGAGCTGCACCGGAGTGCGTCAACGAGGAGTCGCGAGGTTTGCTGAAATCTTGAGCACAAGGGAGCCGCCAAGGCCGGGCATGCCTGACTGCTCGTGCGCGAACCCTTACCGTACAGGCGATCCGGGCCTCTGCCGCCTCGTCGCTGACGTCGGCCTGGATGCTGGGTCAGGGCAGGTCAGGTGAATCTCGCACAATCGCAAACACTTCCCAGCTCGCAGGGCGGAACAAGACGCCGGATTCGGCTCTGGTCCGCGAATGATATCGAACCTTGCGCTCAAGGTAATTGACGCAGCTCGGCCGTCAATCGGCCTTTCGGTGTGTAGTGGAGGCCGACCAACCATCCCAGGCCGACCCGCCGCCGCGGTAGCGGATGCGCGGTCCGGTCGAGGTCCGCAGTGCCGGCGGTGGATAGCGATTCGTCCGTGCGCTTCACCGTAGCCAGCGGACGCGTTCCTCGACCTCGCGGATCGCTTTTCGCCACACCGTGCTGGCCTGCGCTCCTTGCTGAGACGCGAGGTGGCGGCGTGCGGCCCACCCGGCCAGCGGCCGGTCCGCGATCCGGAACAGATTGTCGAGCTGATCCAGGGGTGAGCCCGCGGCCAGCAGGTTCAGCACGTCGTCGAGGCGGAACGCCTCCGCGATCTCGCCAACGACGTCCCGGTGGGCGATGAACAGTGCCGGCACCCACTGCGCTGGCGGGAAGCGCAGGCTGTGCAGGATGAGGTCGAACTCGTAGAAGTGTTCGTCGTCGGGCTCGAAGGAAGTGTCACCGATCCGGTCCAGAAGGCTCTCCCAGCCCGGAACGCCGGACAGCTCATGTGCCTCGACCCGGGCCAGATACGTGCGCATCGAAGCGACGGATCTGAACAGGAGGAGGTGACCCTGGGTGCCGGGGAAGGCTGCCTCGGTTCGCTGGTCGTCGAGATAGGCGCGAAGGGTGTAGCCGATTTCGCCGTACCGCAGGGTGATCGCCACGGGATGAGCGCTGGTCGCCGTGTCCCACGGTGAACCCTGCCGCTGGCTCGCGCCGTCGCATCGAGGGTGCGTCCACCGTGCCCTGGGGTGCTCGCGTTCGCGGGTCTCGCGTTCACGATCCTGACGTTCCTTACGCAGACGCTCGGGATCCTGCCGTTCGCGGGCTTCGCGTTCGCGGGCTTCGCGTTCGCGGTCCTGGCGTGCACGGGCCTGCCGCTCTCGGTTCTGTCGTTCGCGGTCCTGCCGCTCTCGGGCCTGGCGTGCACGGCCCTCACGCTCATGGGCGTCGGTCAGGTGCTTGTACGCCGCGTTGATCCGCTGCATCTGCCGGGTCACCTCGGCGCGGACACTCTCCGGGCTCGACTGATGCCGGTCCGGATGCCAGATCTGCACGAGAACGAGGTAGCGCTCCCGAATCTCCGCGACCGACGAATCGCGTGTCACGCCGAGGAGAGTGTACGGATCCTGTCCGTCAGAGGGCATGGATTGCACCGGATCTCATGGCTGATCGGGTCACGCACACCGCGGCGATGCTAACAGCACCGTCGAATGCGTTCGTGCCCGTCGCAGTGAGCCGCGGCGGCCCTGGGCGAGGGAATGGCTGCCTCGCCGAGACCCGCGAGGGCTCGGGGCAGTGCGCCGGGGTGGATTGGCCGGGGTATTGCCCGCTCATTTGTGGACATCTATAGTTGCGCGGATCACAACAATCATGGCCGTGGTGGTGCGGCCGGGTCGTCGAAGCGCTTCGACGATTCGTCGTTCAGGCCCGTCAGCCGGGTGTCGAGCCTGGCCACGCCGGTCGGGGCGCCCACTGGGCGTCTGTCGTACGACATGAGGAGAAGCAAATGGGGAACAAGCGCCTTCGGCGCGGAATCGCCGTGCTCGCGCTCGTCCTGCTGGCCCTACCGGCCGTTCCCGGCACCGCCCTCGCCGAGCCCACCTACCCGTTCCGAGATCCGCACCTGCCGGTGAACGCCCGCGTCGACGACCTGCTCGGGCGGCTCACCCTGGACGAGAAGATCTCGTGGCTGCACCAGTACCAGCCGGCTGTTCCCCGGTTGGGCATCGGCCTGTTCAAGACCGGCACCGAAGCCCTGCACGGGGTGGCCTGGTCGACAGACATCGACAACAACGGTGCTGTCGTCAAGGCCCGCGGCACGTCCTTCCCCCAACCGGTCGGCATGGCGAGCACCTGGAACACCGACCTGATCAACCGGGTCGGCTCCGCCGTCGGCGACGAGGCGCGCGGCTACCACGCGCAGAACCCCCGGGTGTGGGGTCTCAACCTCTGGGCGCCGGTGGTCAACCTGCTGCGCGACCCCCGCTGGGGCCGCAACGAGGAGGGCTACTCCGAGGACCCGATGCTCACCGCCGCGATCTCCACCGCGTACGGCTCGGGCATGACCGGCGGCGACCCGAACCACCTGAAGAGTGCTCCGACCCTCAAGCACTACCTGGCCTACAACAACGAGATCCGGCGCGACGTCACCTCGTCGAACGTGCCGCCTCGGGTGCTCAACGAGTACGAGCGGGCCGCGTTCAAGCCGGCTCTCGCCGCCGACGCGGCAACCGGGGTGATGGCCGCGTACAACCTGATCAACGGGCGGCCCGCGACCGTGGATCCGGACCTGGCCACGGTGGTACGCGGCTGGACCGACCAGCCGCTGATGAACGTCACCGACGCCTGGGCGCCGAACAACCTCGTCGCCTCCCAGGGCTACTACGCCACCCAGGCCGAGGCCAACGCCGCGATCATCAAGGCCGGCCTCAACAGCTTCATCACCGACGACACCAACGCCCAACCGACGGTGACGGCCATCAAGCAGGCGCTGGCGACCGGCCTGCTGACCGAGGCGGACATCGACGCCCGGATCCGGGAGATCCTGAACGTGCGGTTCCGACTGGGTGAGTTCGACCCGGGCGGTGGTCGCTACGGGGGCATCACCCCGGACGTCATCAACAGCCCGGAACACCAGCGGCTGGCCCGGCAGGCCGCCGGCGAGGCGATGGTGCTGCTGAAGAACTCCCGACAGGCACTTCCGCTGGACCCGACCCGGACCCGCAAGGTGGCAGTGCTCGGTCCGCTGGCCGACACCCTCTACACCGACTGGTACGGCGGCGACCTGCCGTACGAGGTGACGGCGTTCGACGGGATCCGCGAGCGGCTGGGCAACTCCGCAAGCGTCAACGCGCTCGACGGGGCCGACCGGATCGCCCTGAAGGACCCGGCGACCGGCCGGTACGTCACGGCCACCGGCACCACCGACGCCGATCCGGTCGCCGCCACCGGCACCACGGCATCGCCCGAAGCCCAGTTCGACGTGGTGGACTGGGGTCAGGACGTGGTGACGCTGCGCAACGCCGCCAACGGTCGCTACCTCGGCTACAACTGGGGGCCGTTCGTCACCCGCGACGCGCAACCGAACGGCTGGTACGTCCAGCAGCAGTTCAAGCTGGAGCCCCAGGACGGCGGCAGCGTGGTGCTGCGCTACGTCGGCTACGAGACCAAGGAGAGCTGGTTCGCCCCCGAGAAGTACGTCACGGTCGGCGACGACGGTGCGCTCAAGCTCGGCGCGTCCACCCCGGCCGCCGCGACCCACTTCAGCCGCGAGGTGATCAGCAGCGGAATCGACCGGGCCGTGGCGGCGGCCAAGGCGGCCGACACCGCCGTGCTGGTCGTGGGCAGCAACCCGTTCATCAACGGACGTGAGGCGCACGACCGCACCTCCACGGCCCTGAGCGCCGGCCAGGAGGCGCTGGTCAAGGCCGTGGTCAGGGCCAACCCGCGTACCGTGTTGGTGCTCCAGACCAGTTACCCGGTCACCACGACGTGGGAACAGGAGCACGTCCCGGCGATCGTGTGGACCACCCACGCGGGTGCCGAGACCGGGCACGCCGTGGCCGACGTCCTGTTCGGTGACCGCAACCCGTCCGGCCGGCTCACCCAGACCTGGTACCGCTCCGACGGGCAACTGCCGCCTGACCTGCTGGAGTACGACATCATCTCGTCCGGGCAGACCTACCTGTACAGCACCGCGAAGCCGCTCTACCCGTTCGGCCACGGGCTGTCGTACTCCCGGTTCCGGTACGGCCAGGCGCGCACCGGCGACCGGCCGGTCGCGGCCGACGGCACCATCACGGTCAGCGTCGACGTGACGAACACCGGCAGCCGGGCCGGGGCCGAAGTGGTACAGCTCTACACCCACCAGCGCACCTCGCGGGTCAAGACCCCGAACCGTGCGCTCAAGGCGTTCCAGCGGGTGCAGCTCGCACCCGGGCAGACCAGGACCGTGACGTTTCGGGTGCCCGTCGCCGACCTGGCGCACTGGGACGTGACCCGCAGCCGGTGGGTGGTCGAATCGTCCACCCACGACCTGATGGTGGGCGCGTCCGCCGAGGACATCCGGGCCCGGGCCGCGGTGCGGGTGCGCGGTGAGACGGTTCCGGCCCGGGACCTGTCCCGGACCACCCGGGCGGAGAACTTCGACAGGTACGCCGGGGTTCGGCTTGTGGACGAGACGAAGGCCCAGGGTACGGCCGTTGGCGCCACCGCGGCGGGCCAGTGGATCGCGTTCGCCGGTTCGGCCCTGCGTCCGGGTGCCCACACCGTCACCGCGAAGGTCGCCAAGGCCGGCGCGGCCGCCGGCACGATCCAGGTGCGTCTGGACTCGCCCACCGGTCGACTACTCGGCACGGCGACCGTGCCCAGCACCGGCGACGACTACCGGTACGTCAGCGTCAGTGCCGAGTTGGCCCGCGCGGCCGGCACCCACGACGTGTACCTGGTGTTCGACTCGCCGCTGCGGCTCGCCGACTTCTCCATCAGGTGACCGGAGCCCGGGCCGGGACGATCGTCGTCCCGGCCCGGGCCTTCCTGGCTCAGGGCCGGTCGTCGCGACCGGCCCTGGGCCGTTCCGTACGGTGTCAGCGCGCCGCGCTACAGGTCAACGCGGGTGCGGCGGGGGTGCCGGTGGACGAGCCGAGGAAACCGAACGTGGTGCTGGCGCCCGCGCCGAGGGCACCGTTGTAGGAGACGTTGCGGGCGGTGACGGCGGATTCCTGACTCGTGACTGTCGCGTTCCACGCCTGGGTGACGTTCTGCCCGTTGGCGAAGGTCCACGTCACGGTCCAACCGCTGATCGCCGACGTCCCCGCGGTGACACGTACCTCGCCCTGGAACCCACCGGTCCACTGACTCGTCACCGTGTACGTGGCGGTGCAGCCGGCCGACGGCGGCGGCGTGGTCGGGGACGGTGGCGGCGTGGTCGGGGACGGTGGCGGGGTGGTGGGTGACGGTGGTGGGGTCGTCGGGGATGGTGGCGGGGTGGTGGGCGACGGCGGCGGCGTGGTGACGGACCCGCCCCAGCCGGCGGTGGAGTCCAACCAGGCCGCGCGGCGCAGCATCCAGTCCCGCATGACCTGCACCTGGCCCTGCCAGGTGGGCGAGGTCGGCGTACGGAAGAAGCTGACCGTCGGCGACGTCAGGTTGGGCCAGCGTTGGAAGTTGCGCTGTGCCGCGTTGGTCAGGGGGCTGGCCAGAGCGTTGATCCGAGCCTGGAGCGCGGTGTCGGAGAGCAGACCGCGTCGTAGCGTCTGCCAGCGCGACCGGGCCTGGTTGACGAACGCGGGATCCTGTAGCAACCGGGCGAACCAGTCGTTGGCCGACGGCTGCCGGGTCTGCTGGTACTGCCAGCCCGACACCTGGTCGTTGTTGAAGAATCCACCGACACCGAAGCTCAGGTCGAAGTCCCACAGCGGACCGGCGAAGATCTTGCTGTCCCGGTCCTTGTAGAAGTGGGAGCTACGGACGTACGCGTCCATCTCCCGGCTCAGCTCATTAATGATCATGAGGTCGATGAACGAGTCGACGTCGATGTATTTGTGGTAGCCGGTGGTCGGGTCGGCGAAGTTCGACGCGTGCAGCACGTCGTTGAACTCCTGGAGGTGACCGCGCAGCCAGTCGCGCTGTTGCGGTTGCAGCGGCGACGGGTCGACCACCTCCAGGTAGTTCCAGCAGGTGGCGGCCGGGCCGGTGCACGGTAGCGTCGGCTCCTCGGCGGCCATCCACTCGAATTTCCAGATGTACCCGCCCTGGATCTTCGGCAGGGTCACGTCGTCGGAGTCCAACTGTTTGAGGTCGAGGCGGTCCTTGGAGTTCTTGATCGTCTCCACGATCATGTAGACGCCCAGGTAGTCACCGGCGCCCACCGGGGCCGCGTCGGTGTTGAGGTAGAACTCGGCGAACGCGTAGCGCGGAGCGGGCAGCCCCATCTCCCTTCCGAGGTCGTAGACGAGCGCCTCCCGGATCAGCGCCTTGTCGGTGAACGGGCCGCGCAACGCCCAGTCGGAGTCGGCGGGCATGCCCAGCACCGGGTAGTCGGTGTCGTCGTCCGCGTTGTCCCAGAATTCGAGGCGGAACGGCGTCTTCTCGAATGTCGCCGACGAGTTGCCGCGCAGGCGGAACCCCGCCCGGGTGCTGACCGTCGGGGTGGCCGCCAGCGAGGTGGTGCCGCCGCCGGCCGGTTCGAAGATCATGGCGGTGGCGTCGAGGTACTCGCGGTCGGGCCGACCGGCACCGTACGAGTCGATGAGCACCACCGGCAGGTCGTGGGCGGTGGTGACGTTCTGCGCGGCGTACATGGCGGTGCCGGGCGCACCCGTTGGTGTCTGACCGACGAACGCCTGCGCGCGTAGCTGGGTGGTACGGGTGAAGCGCAACGCCGAGCCCGAGTAGAGCGGTGACTGGGCCGTGGGCAGCGCACCGTTCGTGGTGTAGCGGATCTGCGCGCCGCTGACCGTGCTGCTCAGCGTCACCGCCACCTCCCCCTGGAAGGTGCCACTGGGAACGGAGAAGGTGATGTCGCCGGTCAGCTCGTCCGCAGCGGTCGCCGCGGCGAGGGCGTCGGCGGCTGCCGTGTCGCTGCCCGGGCCGGTGCCGGTCCAACCGGTGGACGAGCGTGCGGCGTCGGGGCCGGCGGGCGGACCGGCCACCGGATGGGCGCCGGTGAGCGGCTCGGCGCCCGCCGATGGTGACGTCACCACGAGGAGGCCCGCGACGAGGATGGTGGCGGCGGTGATCCCGGCGGCCCGGAAGGCAGCCGGAACACGGGTGCTGCGAACGGTCAGGCGCACGATGCCTCCTGTTCTGATCGGATGGGAGCGGTCGACGCCGGACCCACCAGGAGTGGGCTGGCGCGGAAGTGGCGGCGCAGCGTCCGTCGCCACGGCACGTCGGGCAGGTCCAGGCGCAGCGCCGCGAGTCCGGTGGCGTACTTCGAGATGCGCACGGGTCGGATCCCCTGCTGCCACAGCATCCGGTCGACGAGCGAGGCAGCCGACCTGGTCTTGGTCTCGACCACGGCGATGCCGGGCAGTCGCAGGGTGCGGTCGCCGTCGTGCCAGCTGAGCCCGGTGTCGATGGTGACCCGACTCGCGGTCGCCGGCAGCAGCAGCGTGCTGCGGCGGTAGTTGGTGGTCAGCACCGGCTCAAGCGGGCTGGTGACGAGGTCGGGCCAGATCGACTCCCGGACGAGCGCCTCGTCCACGAAGCCGCGCCCGGACCGGACCGTGTGGCGGTCCTCGGCGAGGTACGGCAGCCGGTGCTTGGTGACCAGCCCCCGCGCACCGCTGATCTTCACCTCCAGCCAACACTGCGCGGAGTCGAGGTAGGTGCGGGTCCGAACCTTGAAGCGCCTCCGCCGCCGGTACGCCGCGCAGTGGTAGCTGGCCAGGCACGGTGTGTCGAAGTACACCGACTCGTACGCGAAGGCGCGTTGCCCGTCGATGTCCAGCACCCGGGCGTACGGGCCGAGCTGGTCCAACAGGTGCGGCACCTCGTCCACCGCGAGGACGTACTTGCGGTCCACCCGGCACTGCAGGGCGGCCCGCTCGACCAGCTCGGCGAGTGCGATCGGGGCGAGCGCCGCCAGCGGCGACTGGTTCATCGGACCGCTCCGGCCCGTGCCGGCTTGGTGGTCCGGGCCGTTCCGCTGCGGCCGGCGACCGAGTAGCGAACGTCCACGATCGTCGTCTCGTTGACCATGTCGAGCCGCTGGACGGTGGCGGTGTGCACCCGGGCGTTGAGCAGTTGCTCCAGCTGGGCGACGAGGGCGACCTGGTCGGTGACGGCCGAGTCGAGCACCATGATCTGGTGTCGGTAGTGCCGGAGCAGCCGCCGGTGGTCGCCGACGAACATCACCGCGACGATGAGCGCCATCAGGCCACCGCTGAGCCAGACCGAGGTGGTGCTGAGCGCACCGAGGATGCCGAGCGCGAGAGCGGAGAAGTAGTACGCGACCTCGTGTTGGTCGAGTTCCGTCGAGCGGAGCCGGATGATGGAGAGCACCCCGAACAGCGCCAGCCCCAGCCCCAGCCCCGCACCGACGTCGCTGGCGCTCAGTGCGCTCGCTACGGCGAGGACGCCGACGTTGACCCCCAGGTAGGCGACGACCAGGTCGCGCCGGCGGTGCCGCGGGAAGTAGAGCCCGAAGACGAGCAGCGCCACCGCGCAGATGTCGATCGCGAACAGGACCAGCTGCGACATCGCTAGGGTTCCTCCTGGTCACCAGGACTTCCGGTAAATTTTCGGTGAATGTTTGGTGACTGTAAGCAACGCATAGGTGTGTGTCAATGCCTTTCGGAGGTGGTCAGGCAGGGAGAGGAGCCGGTAGCGAGGTAGCCGCGGCCCGCATCGGCCGGTGAAACTTTCGGAGCCGACCGTGCGGCGACTGGAGGCTGCGGCTTCGGTTGACCCCACGCGAGAGGGGTCGGCGACGCGCCCGCCCGCGGCGGTGTTAACGTCTCATCCCGTTGCCGGCGAGCGCCGCTAGCTCAACTGGCAGAGCAGCGGACTCTTAATCCGCGGGTTCGGGGTTCGAGTCCCTGGCGGCGCACCAAAGAGATAGGCCCTGACCTGGTGGTTCACACCGGTCGGGGTCTTCTTCGTGCAGGGTCGGGGCGGGTCTGGTGATCCCCTCCGGGACCCTTGGTCGCCGTCAACCTCCTGGTAATGACGGCTCAGCCTGCTGCTGGAGGCAGCCGCTCCCTGCTGCCCTGCGACCCCTACGCTGGCGGCATGAGGGAACCCAGCGCGGACCGGACCTGGTAGGTGCTGATGAACCGACGTGTAGCGGCGCCTACCGACGCGATTCCCGACGCGATCCGGGCCGATGTGGAGACGCTGTGGCGCTACCACGACATGCGCCACGAGTTGCGCCCGTGCGACGTGGGGATCGGGTTGGGCAGTCACGATCTCGGCGTGGCCGTCATCGCGACGCGCCTGTTTCACGAGGGCCTGTTCCCAAGGATCGTGTTCACCGGCGCGAACGCCCCAACGACCGTCGAGCGGTTCCCCCGTGGAGAAGCAGTGCACTACCGCGAGTACGCCATCGAGCAGGGCGTATCCGCGGAAGCGATTCTCGTGGAGCCGCGTGCCACGAACACCGCCCAGAACCTGGAGTACTCGCGTCAGCTCCTGACCGAGCACCGGATCCCGGTGCGGTCGGTGCTGATCATGTCGCGGCCCTACCAACAGCGTCGGGCCTACGCCACCTGCAAGCTGATGTGGCCGGAGGTCGATGTGGTCTGCGCGTCGAACCCACTCGAACTGGACGACTACGTGGCCAGCATCGGCGACTCGCGGCGGGTGGTGGACATGCTGGTAGGCGACACGCAGCGGATCGAGGTGTACGCGGAGCGCGGGTTCGCGATCCCGCAGGAGATTCCGGACGAGGTGCGGACGGCGTTCGAGCGCCTGGTCGCGGCCGGCTACGCGAGTCGGCTGATCTGAGCCCAGCTACCAGCGTGTAGACGAGGTGCAGGCTGCCGTAGACCGGCAGCAGCTGCGGAGTGGGTGTGGCGAGCCGTGGTTCCAGGAACTGCGCCGCCGTGGCGGCGAGGCCGCGGGCTTGCGCATATTCGCCGATGGACGCCAGCGAGTGTGTGGGGGAGTGAGTCGATGACGACGTTGTCGTGGCTGGCGCTGGCGGCGGCCAGCCCTCGGTTGGCGGCGGTCTACGCGAGGTCACCACGGCACGGGTCGGCGTGCTGGTGCAGGAGGCTGAGAACGCACGACTATTCGACGATTGCGCCGTTGCGGACGAGGTGGTCGCGGACGGCCAGCGGCAGACCGGCGGCTTCCCGGAAGATCGCACCACGGACCTTGGTGCTCAGGTTCGCCGTGGCGACCTCAGCGCAGGTGGCCAGGTCATAGGCACTGAGGCCGCCGTAGGCGTCGGCGACGGCCAGAAGGCCCCGGTCGGTGAAGGTGAAGCTCGTGGCATGGCGGTTGGGGTCGATCTCCAGGATCGGCCGGGCAGGCTCGTCGACGCGGAACACGCGAATGCCGCCGGCGTACGGGACGGCGGCGACGTTGCCGTGCCGGCTCAGCTTGAACGCGCGCAGGTTGCGAGCCGGGTAGTCGAGGCTCCGGTTGAAGGGTTTCGCGGACGGGTCCACGAAGTCGATCAGGCGCACGCTGCTCGTGTCGACGTCGAGCAGCATCAGGTGCAGACCGTCGTCGCTGACTGATATCACGCCGACGCCACTCTCACTGTAGAGCTGAATGTTGTCCGCGTCGGCCGTGGGGACCCGCAGCGTGCGGTGCGGTTCGTAGCGGAGGTCTCGGCCCGCGCCGATGATCAGCTCGAAGATTTCGGCCTCGGATGTCGGAAGGATCTCGTCCTGGTCGCCGCTCAGCACGTTGAGGCCGAACACCCGGCCGACCCCGTTCACCTCGAAGGTCACATTCGCCGCTTCAAGGAAAATCTCGGCGGTCAGCACGTCCGCGTCGATGTCGCGCAGCGTCAGCAACTCGCCGTTCTCGCGCGGGTGCAGCTCCAGCAGATAGCGCTTGTCGCCGACCTGCCACGCGTCGCCGGTGACCCCGCGGATCGGATGGTGCGAGACCGTGCCGGTCGCCGGATCGTGTAGGACGCTGGCGAGCCGCGACGCCGTCGTGTCGTCCCGGTGGACGACGAGCGTCTTGCCGTCGTCGAACATCACGCCGCCGTCCACCTTGTCCGGCGCTTGCAAGATCAGCTCGGGATCGCCGGACAGCCTCCACAGGTAGATCCGGTTGTCCCGGGTGAAGCAGACGACCGGCAGGTCGCCGCGGCTGCCGAGGGAATTCACGGCGCCGCGTTCGAAGCCAAGGTAGTCGGCAGTGGCAAGACGGGCGCCGGTCAGATCCGCGCCAGCCAGGTCCACGTCCTCCAGGTCGGCGTAGTCAAGCCTGGCTCCGCGCAGCGAGCAGCCGGCCAGGCTCATCCCCGCGTTGATCCGATCCAGCTGTGCGAACCGCAGGTCGACGCCGTCGAGCTGTCGGCCGCGCAGCGCGTTCGGGTTGATCCGGGCAATGATCTCGATGAGGTTCGCGCTTAGCAGGCTCTCGTTGTTGTCGGACAGTTCCGCAGTGCACCGCAGGTACTCGACGAGCGACTCGATCGGGTTCGTGGTCAGCATGGGGCTCATCAGGTCGAAGACGGCGGGAGTGTCGACACTGACAGCGGAGTCGACGAGCTGCTGGAGGCCCTCTGGGCGCCATCCGATCGCGGCGGCGCGCTCGTCCGCCGGGATGGACGGCAGCTCGGACCACGTGAACCTCGGCTCGCCCGTAGGCCGTACCGACCCGATCAGGGCCATGAAGTCCTCGTTCATCACGCCGAGCTTGGCCGCCATCCGGTATGCGGCGAAGAACTCGAGCAGAGAGCGATGGGCCGGGGAGTAGTCGCCCTCCGAGTTCCGGACCAGCATGGTCTGCCCGAGCATGTCGTAGTGCCAGTGGTCCAGGTCGCGTTGTTCCTGGACGGCGGGACCGAAGCACGCGCGGATGTGGTCGGGAATCGCACGGTAGTTGATGCTGAGGATCGACTCTTTGAGCATGTACGCGGACAGCTCGCACAGAAAGTAGACCTTGTCGGCCAGCGACGTGAACGTACGCTCGGCCCGGATGTCAGCATCGATCTTGTGCTGCACCGCGTACAGATAGACGCGGGAGATGTCGACCTTCGCACCGCGCTCGATGACCGGCAGCGCGGAGAGCACGAGGTCTGCCATGACCGGGCGTCGGATGAGGTCGACCAGGTCCTGATTCTGCAGGATGGCGTCCTTCGCCGGGCCGCTTGTCAGCTTGTCGAGCAGTTCGTCCACCTGATCGTCGTCGAATGGCTCAAGCTCGACCACCTCGAACTGTGGCGGCTCGCCGGTCAGGGCCTGCGTCGAGGCGGCCAGCCGGGCGCTGAGCACGTCGCGGCCCTCGCGCGCCTCGGGGAAGTGTTCGGTGCGGCAGGTGAGCAACACCTTCGAACCGGGAACGACAGCCCGCGCCAGCTCCCAAAAATTGTTGATCATCGCCTGGCGGTCGACCCGGGCGGCCATCTCGTCGAAGCCGTCGAAGATCAGCAGCAGTCGACCCATCCGGTTCAACGCCTCGAAGACGCCGTAGCCGCCGGGCAGGATCTCGTGCTTGCGAAAGAAGAACTCGCTGAACAGCGACTCAAGGCTGACCGCCTTGGCGTAGTCGCGCAGCGGGATCACCAGCGGCAGACGCGGCCGTTTTCGGCCGGATGCCTTGGCCGCCCGCCACTCCTGCGCGATCGTCCAGGCGAAGTGGAGGCTGAACCAGCTCTTGCCCATGCCGAACTCGCCGAGGATCGACAGGTGCTCCTTGGTGTCGTCGTCCAACCAAGATCGCACGTATTCGCCAAGCCCGCCCTCGCGCCACGAGTAGACGCTTCGGGCGGCGATCCGGCCGCTGCCCCGGTCGGGCTCGTCCTTCACGCAGGACGGTGGCACGAACCGCTCCTCGATCTGACGGTCGCGGACCTCGCGCTCAAGCCATTTCAGGTACGGCTCGAAGTCGGCGCTCTCATCGATCAGCTCGTCGAGGGTGTAGCAGTAGACCTGGTCGAGCTGCTCGTCGACAGCGCGGGCGGCCTTGCTGATCCGCTGGGGCACGACCACCCAGCCCTCGGACGCGTGGTGTGCCGTCACCAACCCGGCGGCGCGGGTGACGTCCGGGGCGCTGAGCTCGCCACTCTTGCCGAGGACGACAGCGGTGTCGTACCCGCGGCGGGCTGGCACCCGCACCAGCCAGACGAACTCCGTCGGGCCGGACTCGACCTCCCGCAGGATGCGGTATTCCACCGCGGCGAACCACTCGCGCAACTCGTTGGCCAGGTGCCGGATCGAGGTGATCGCCCCGCCCTCCTGCCGCAGGATCTCCTCGCGGGTGCCCATTCGATCAATTCGCCGGACCAGCCCGGCGAGGGTCTCCTGGATGTCGTTGACCCCGAGCTCCATTCTGGTCTCGGCGGCGGTGCGGGTGCGGTCGACCAGCCGGTTGAAAACCATCGAGAAGCCGGTGACCTCACGGGCCAGGTTGTAGTCGAGACGGCCGAGCGCGCCGGTCTCCTCGTTCCACTGGAGGATCTCGGCGACCTCGCGGTCGAGGTGAGCTGGGTCGCCAGTCACAAAGGACCGCTCGAACGCCTCGCGTACGTACTGGTTCTGGAACAGCCGGAGGACCGGCTCTGGCTTGCCGTAGCAGTACTCGACCACGGTGTAGGTGTAGACGCCCGCGAAGTCAGGCGGCGGCGCGTCCGGTGCCATGCCCAGCTTGTGCAGGACCGCGACCACGCCCTCCTGGCGCTTCAGCTTGTCGGTCGCGGGTTTGGCGATGGCGCCCAAAACCCGTAACGCCGTGGATAGCTCCGCTCCAGACATGACTGCCTTGTATCACGCCGCCCCGCCGGACGTAAGCGAGGGACGCATTGCCGACCTGTCGATCTGCGGATGCGGGGTTCGAGTGCCCGGAGGCACATCAACGATCGGCGCTACATGTTGATCATGTGGCCGGCCAGGCCGTGAATGGCTTCCTTGACGGCCTCACCGAGGGTCGGATGGGCGTGGATGTTGCGGGCCACCTCGGTGACGCGCAGCTCCCACTGCCGGGCCAGGGTGAGTTCGGGTAGCAGCTCGGTCACATCCGGGCCGATCAGGTGGGCGCCGAGCAGCTCGCCGGTGGCGTCGTCGCTGAGGATCTTGACGAAGCCACTGGAGTCGCCCAGGCCGTGGGCCTTGCCGTTGGCCGTGAAGGGGAACTTCGCGGCGTTCACGGTGTAGCCGCGCTTGCGGGCCTCGTCCTCGGTGTAGCCGAAGCTGGCGACCTGCGGCTGGCAGTAGGTGGCCCGCGGGACCATGGCGTAGTCGATTTCCATGGTCTCGGCGCCGGCGATGGTCTCGGCCGCCACGATACCCATGGCCTCGGCGTTGTGGGCGAGCATGAGCTTGGCGGTGACGTCGCCGATGGCGTAGACGTTCGGCACGTTCGTGCGGCAGCGGCCGTCCACCTCGATCGCGCCTCGGGGGGTGAGCGCGACGCCCAGCTCGTCCAGGCCGTACCCGTCGACGTTGGGCGTGAAGCCGATGGCCTGGAGAACCCTGTCGGCCTCAATGACCTGCTGCTCGCCACCACGGGAGACGGTGACCCGCACCCCGACGCCGGTCTCCTCGATCTGCTCCACCCGCGTGCCCGTGAGCACGTCCACGCCGAGCCGGCGGTAGTGCCGCCGCAGCTCGGCCGACACCTCCGGGTCCTCCAGCGGGAGCATCCGATCGAGGAACTCGACGATGCTCACCTGCACACCGTAGTTGTGCAGCACGTACGCGAACTCGACCCCGATGGCACCCGCGCCCGCGATGACGATTCGCTCGGGCAGCTCGGCACTCAGGATCTGCTCCTCGTAGGTCACCACGCGCTCGCTGAGCCGGGTGCCGGGCAGCAGCCGTGGGGTGGCACCGGTGGCGATGATGCAGTGCCGGAACGACACCGCCCGGCTGCCGTCCGGACCGTCGACGCGCAGCGTGTCAGCTCCGGTGAACGTGCCCCGGCCGTTGATCTCGGTGATGCGGTTCTTCTTCATCAAATAGTGCACGCCTTTGACCCGGCCGTCGGCGACCTTGCGGCTGCGTGCGTGCGCGGCCCCGAAATCGAAGGTCACCTCGCCGGTCGAGCTGATGCCGAATGTCTTGGCCTCGCGCGTGAACAGGTGGGCCAGCTCGGCATTGCGGAGAAGTGCCTTCGACGGAATGCACCCCACGTTGAGGCACACCCCGCCCCAGTATTTCTCTTCCACCACGGCCGTGCGCAAACCAAGTTGAGCAGCACGGATGGCGGCCACGTAACCACCGGGACCGGCGCCGAGCACCACGACGTCGAATTCGTCAGCCATCCGCGGATCGTAACAACACTCACGGTACCGACGAGAGTATGCACTTATGTGATGAAGAACTGTTCTCTCGCGGGTTGGCTGTGCGAGGTGCGGGAGCTACTGATAGCGCGTGCGGCACCGTTGCTCCCGCGTCTCGGGGCAGCCCCGTTCGTGCCACCGGCCCCTGCCGCTCGCGCGGCCCGCGTCACAGCTCCTCGTCTAGCGCGGTGGCGAGACGTACAACCCGGTGTTGCACCCCGTCTCGCCCGGTTCCAGCCAGATCGGGTCGTACGCCGGTGACTCGATGGCTCCGCCGGGAGTCCGGACCAGCAGGAGACACTGCCGCTCGGCGGGCACACCCAGCACGGCGACGAGGGCCTTCCCGTGGGTGGTCGTGTCGACGGTGACGTGCCTCTCCGGGAAGGCGGCTCGCACGGTGCCCGCGAGGGTGTCGGGCGTGGCGGTGCGCAGCGCCACCGCGAGCCGGTCGCGCGCATCGTCGGGCATCGCCGGGTACGGCCTGGCGACCGGCACCGGAGGCGTCCGCACGGAGGGGCAGTCGATCTCTTCGGATGAGGTGTTGCGAGCGAACTCCAGCAGGTAGCGGTAGCACCGGGTGGCCTGACCGGCGGAGTGGCCGGCGTTGCCGAAGGTCCCACCGTGGTCTTCGTCCACCGTCACCACGAACCGGACGTCGATGGTGGCCTGCTCGTCGCCTGTCGTTCGGCCGGACCAGGCCAGCGGCTCACGTCGGACGTTCGAGGTGCCGCCCTCGGTGGGGTCGAGGACTTCGGTCGCGGCGATGTACTCGGCGTCGCGCACCCGATTGCGATGGCCGAGCTTCTCGTCGAGGCGCTTCGCCTCGGACGCGGCGTGGTCCCGTGCCATCGAGGTGCCGTCGCCGTACTCCGCGCACCCGGCCGACGCCAGGCAGAGTGCCAACACGCCGCAGACCAGAGGCGCGGAGCCGAGCCGTCGCCGGGTGCCGGGGCGTGGCCGACCGGGTCGGTGCGCAGGAGCCATGGCGTCGAGCATGCCGGCCGGCGGCGGCGGCCGGATGAGTGCTCGTACTCAGCCCGCTGGGCAGCGTGATCGCTCGTCGAGGATTCATCGGACGATGCCAGCGGTGCCGGGGGCGGGGCTCGGGCGTTCTGCCCGGTACGAGTGTCTTTGCGCATTGACCACTCTTAATTGACTGTTGCAGTCGTCACACGTTCGACATACAGTCCCTGGGAGAGCTTCGTAGCGATTGGAAAAAGAGTGCGGTCGGGCGGCAGCAGCCCCTCCGCCAGTCCTTAGTGGCGTCGCTGTTCCGTGCTCGTCGCTCGATACCCACATTCGGCATCCCGTCGACGGCAAGTGAAAGGAACAGCACGTGAAATCAGCCATATCCACCGCTCGAACGTCATTGTTGGCGCTCGCGGTCTTCGTCTCCGCCGCAGTGCCGGCCGTGCTGACGAATCAGCTACCGGCCTCGGCCGCGGTTCAGGCGACCTATTACGTCGCCCCGGACGGCAGCGACACCAACGCGGGGACGCTCGAATCCCCATTCAAGACCCTGCAACGCGCACGGGATGTCGTTCGTACGGTGAATACGAACATGACCGGCGACATCAACGTCCTGCTGCGCGGTGGGAGTTATCCGATCAGCAGCACAGTCGAGTTCGGCGCGAGTGACTCGGGCACCAACGGATTCCGGGTCAGCTATGGCGCCTACCCCGGTGAGAAGCCGGTTCTCGACGGTGGTGTCCAGGTGACGGGGTGGACCCAGCACAGCGGCAACATCTGGAAGGCGCCACTGGACCGCGCCAACAAGCTGCGGGCGCTGTACGTCAATGACAAGCGTGCCCTCATGGCGTCGAAGACGATCAGCTCGGGCGGGTGCTACGGGACGTACAACATCACCGCCAACCAGGCCGCGTGGGCCTGGGAATCGGGCTCGCAGTGTGACGGCGCGAAATACAGCCAGAGCGACTTCCCCGCCATTCCGCGCAACCAGGACGACATCGAGATCGAGACCGGCACGACCTGGACCACGGCCATCGTGGGCGTCCGCCAGGTGACCACCGACGGCGCGAACCGGGTCGCCCTGTTCCAGCAGCCGGGAGCGGCGATCGCCCAGGGCTCGTTCAACGGCAACGCCCAGGTGGGCGGCACCCACAAGCTCATGAACGCCTACGAGTTCCTGGACGCGCCGGGCGAGTTCTACTTCGACAAGGGCACCAAGACGGTCTACTACTACAAGGCCAGTGCCGACAACATGTCGACCGCGACCGTCTACGCGCCGAACAACGTCACCACCCTGCTGCGGGTCGCCGGCACCTCGACCAGCAGCCACGCGCGCAACATCACGTTCTCCGGCCTGACGATGCAGCACTCCGACTGGAACCTGTTCAACGTCGCCGGCGCGTCCTTCAAGCAGGCGCAGCAGGGCAACCTCGGTGCCCAGGTGTACGCGAAGGGCAACTTCCACGTCTACTACTACCGCAACGTGGATGTCACTCCCGGCATTCTCCAGGTGCAGAACGCCGACGGGATCCTCCTGCAACGCAACCGGATCCAGCACACCGGTGCCGACGGCATCAGCATGGTCAACGACGTGCAGGGCTCGCAGTTGATCGGCAACTCCACAAACGACATCGCCGGCTCCGCGATCCTGGTGGGCCATCCCCAGCACGTCTACATCGGAGACGGCACGTCGACGAACCGCGAGAAGTACTCCGCGCAGGTCGAGGGGCTGCCGAAGAACATCGACATCAAGAACAACTATCTCTACGACAGCGCCGTCCTGTTCAACGGGCACAGCCCCATCTCGGCCTACTTCGCGGACACCCTCACCATCCAGCACAACCGGATCGAGAAAACTCCGTGGTCGGGCATCACCCTCGGCTGGGGCTGGTGGAACTTCGATGGATCATCGGGCTCGATCGTGCCCAACCGACCCACCACGACGGCGCGAAACAACAACATCAGTTACAACCACATCATCGACACGGTGCAGCGCCTCAGCGACACGGCCCCCATCTACACGCTCGGCAGCCAGCCCGGGACGATGATCACCAACAACTATCTCCAGGGCGTTCCGTCGGGTCACAAGTACGGGCTGCACCCGGACGAGGGATCCGCGTTCATCACGTTCCGTGACAATGTGCTGAGCATCGACAAGAACGTCACCTGGATGATCAATTCGGATGATTTCGGGCGCAAGCACGATCTGAGCATCACGCAGATCTACGGCCCGATCAACAAGGTCTCGAACAAGAACCTGCCGAACAGCACGGTCGCCGACATCCTCGTCTCCTCCGACTATGTCTGGCCCGCGGCGGCCTACAGCATCGCCGCGAACTCCGGCCTTGAGGACGCCTACCGGGACATCGTTCCGGCGAGCACCTTCTCCGCGCCGAACTACGTGCTGCCGGCCAGCACGTTCGTCACCACTGCCACGGCGTCGATCCCGATCCGCAGCACCGGCGACGCCACCAAGTCGGTCTGGCTGGCGCCGTCCGGCACGACCACCTTCACCGCCGGGGCGACGATGACCAGGGCGGCCGGCAACGCCACGTCCATCGCCGCGCCGACGACCCAGGGCGAGTACCGGCTCTACGTGGTTGACGCGCAGGGCAACCGGTCGGCGGAGTCGACCTTCATCGTCCGGCAACAGCAGGGCGGTGGCGGCGGTACGGGCGTCGGGCAACTCGTGGGTGGCCAGTCCAGCCGCTGTGTCGAGGTGCCCAACTCCTCGACCACCAACGGCACCCAGACGCAACTCTGGGACTGCTCCAGCGCCGCCAACCAGCGGTGGACCCAGACCGCCAGCAAGCAGTTGACCGTGTACGGCAACAAGTGCCTGGACGCGTCGGGGGCCGGCACGGCCAACGGCACCGCGGTCATCATCTGGGACTGCCACGGCGGCACGAACCAGCAGTGGAACATCAACACCAACGGCACCATCACGAACGCCCAGTCCGGGCTCTGCCTCGATGCCAACGGCGCTGCCACCGCCAACGGCACGAAGGTCATCCTCTGGGCCTGCAACGGGGGCGCGAACCAGCGGTGGACCCTGCGTAGTTGATTGACCCACCGGGGCCGGGCGACACGGCCCGGCCCCGGTGCCAGCCCGACCCGGGAGGGATCGGCCGGTCGCGGGCAGCACCATCGGGTCACGGGGTGCTAGCCGGCCACCGGAGTGGGTAATGCTGGGTGATGAAGTCGACCTGGAAGCCCCACGAGAAGCACGGCGGCCTGTCGAGCAAGGACAAGCGCGAGCTGCCGGAAACCGTCTTCGCGTTCCCGCGTGAACGCAAGGAACCGATGACCGACGCGGGTCACGTCCGCAACGCCATCGCCCGGTTCGACCAGGTGCAGGGCGTCACCGACGCGGACCGGGACCTGGCCTTCCAGAACATCCTCGCCGCCGCCAGGCACTACGGCGTCGAGGTCGCCGAGACGAACTGGCGTCAACTCGGCAAACTCCCGCACACGCCGAATCCCGCCCACTGACCGGGTCACCCGCTCGGTTCGCCGGATAGGTCCGCCTTCTGCGGGTAACCGACGCGAATGCCCGCGAAGCAGGAGCCGGCGGCTGATCTCGGCCCACACCCGAGCGGGGTGTCCCGAACGATGGCCGGCCTGCGCGAGCGGGCACGGCACGCGGTACGCGTCCGCGCCTGGCGGTTGCGGCTGCTCGGCCTGCTCGCCGTGCAGGCCGGCGTCGCGGCGGCGCTCGCCTGGTTCGTGGGGTACCAGTTCCTGGACAATCCCGCCCCGGTCCTCGCGCCCACCTCGGCGGTCGGCATCGTGGCCGCCTCGATGGGCTCGCGCCTGCGGCGCACCGTCGAGCTGCTGGTGGGGGTGATTCTCGGCCTCGCCGTCGGTGACGTGCTCATGCCGCTGTTCGGCATCGGGGCCTGGCAGACCGGCGTCGTCGTCGTGCTGGCGATCATCGTCGCGGTGCTGCTCAAGGGCGGTGGTGCCCTGCTCACCCAGGCCGGCGGCACGGCGGTGCTCATCGCCACCCTGGAACCACCGGTGCGTGAACTGTCCGTGCCTCGCTTCGTCGACGCCGCGGTCGGAGGGCTGATCGGGCTGGGAGTCGGATTGCTGCTGGTGCCGCTCCATCCGCAGCGGACAGTCCGGCGGTTGGCCGAACCCGTCCTCGATCCGGCCATCGCGACCATGCACGCCCTGGCCGCGGCGCTGCGCCTCCGCAGTCTTGACGAGGCCCAGCGGTGCCTGGACGCACTGCGGGACCTCACGCCCCGGCTGACCGCGCTCGACGAGGGGCTGAACGCCGCGCAGGAGGTGGTGCGACTGGCGCCACTACGCTGGCGTGACCGCACCTCGCTGGCCTTCTACACCCAGGCCGTCCGTCATCTGGAGCGCAGTCTGCACGGCTGCCGGTCCATCGCGAGGAGGCTCACGCAGGCCCTCATCGACGGGGAGCCGGTACCGGAGGAGTTTCCGGCGGCCGTGGACCTGTTGGCCACCAGCGTACAGACCCTGAGATGCGCCATTCGGGCGCGTGCCGAGCCGCGGAGGGCGCGCCAGCAGATCGTGGCGGCCGTGGAGTTGGTCGGCAGGGCGCAGGGGGAGGCCGTGCCGGACCTCACCCGCCCGCACACCCACCGGATGGGGTACTCGGGCCTGATTGCCGCTGGTGAATTTCGCATGACCGCCCATGACCTACTCATCGCCAGCGGGTTGGACATCGACCGGGCTGCGGCGTTGGTGCGGCGGACGGTGGACCGGGACGAATGGACCTGAGCCCGGCCACCGTCCGCCGCCACTACCCGGTCAGTCGCGCGGCCCCCCGGGCAAGCACCTTCGCACGGCTCTCCGGAGTGCGGGCCCTGAGCACCGGCAGGTCGTCCAACGTCGTGCGTTGACCGTCGATCCGGCCATGGCAGAGGGCCACGTCGAGCACCTCCACGTCAGCTGCCCTTCAGCGCGGCCAGGATCTCTTCGTAGTGCGGGTTCTTCATGACGCCCAGCACGTTGCCGAACGGGTCGACGACCGACGCGGTGATGAACCCCTCGTCCCCGTGTGGGGTGATCGGCTGGTACTCCGTGGCACCCATCGCCAGCAGACGCCTGACCGTCGCGTCGAGGTCGTCGACGTACCAGTGCATGACCACGCCCCCGGGCCCCGTCGCGGCGTCGGGCGGGCCGAACCTGCGGTCGATGATGCCCAGTTCCGCCTGGTAGTCACCGATCCGGAACTCGGTGTAGGCCGGGCGTCCGTCGGGCCCCGGGCGCATGAAGTACGCCTCGACGCCGAGGAATTCCGCGTACCACCTGGTGGCGGCCTCCACGTCGTCCGCCCAGATGTTGAGTGTGGCAAATCCTCGCAGGCTCATCAGGTGTCCTCTCATCGATGTGTGCGGTGGCGACGCTATCGACGATTGCGGAAGGTGCGGTTCCGCAATCGCGCGTGTAGGCCGTCGATTCGCGGGTAGTCGCCCCCGTTGGCTCGACGAATGTGGGGGCAGCGTGGCGACGGCCTACCCGGCGGTGGAGGAACACGGCCTGATCGGTGACCTGCAGACCGCGGCGCTGATCAGCACGGACGGCACGGTCGACTGGTTCTGTGCGCCCCGTTTCGACTCCCCGAGCGTCTTCGCCGCGCTGTTGGACCGCCACCGGGGCGGCCACTTCCAGCTGTCGCCCGACGGCGTCGACTACGCGAGCAAACAGCTCTACCTGCCCGGTACGCCGATCCTGATCACCCGCTTCCACAGCGCCGACGGCGTCGCGGAGCTGTTGGACTTCATGCCCGTCACCGGTGCACGGACCACCGACCGGCACGTGCTGATCCGTCTGGTCCGGATGGTCCGGGGGAGCATGCGGTTCCGCTTCGACTGCCGGCCCCGGTTCAACTACGGGCGCGATCCGTACACCCTTGAGGTGCACCCCGAGGGTGACGTCTTCCGGAGCCGGACGCTGACCCTCACCCTCGCTCCCTTCAAGAACGTGGAACGGGTGTTCAACCCCAGGGACATCCGGCGGGACGCCGACGGGGTGTCCGCGTCGTTCACCCTGCGGCAGGGCGACATCGGCGGGGTGGTCCTGGAGACGGCCTGCCCGCACGCCCCCCGGGCGCTCACCACCGAGGAGGCGTGCGACCTGCTCGCCCAGACCCGTGACTACTGGCGACGCTGGGCGGGTGGTTCCCGCTACACGGGTCGCTGGCGGGAGGTGGTCGAGCGGTCGGCGATCACGCTCAAACTGATGACGTACGCGCCGACCGGCGCCCTCGTCGCCGCACCCACCGCGGGGCTACCGGAGCAGATCGGCGGGCAGCGTAACTGGGACTACCGCTACACCTGGATCCGGGACGCGTCCTTCTCGGTGCACGCGCTGCTGCGCCTGGGCTTCACCGACGAGGCCCAGAAGTATCTGCTCTGGCTCGACGCGCGCATTCGTGCGGCCCGCGACGGTGACATCCCGCTACAGGTCATGTACCGGATCGACGGCTCACCGGACCTTCCGGAGGAGGTGCTGGATCACCTGGAGGGGTATCGCGGTTCGGCCCCGGTACGCATCGGAAACGGTGCGGCGGGCCAACTGCAACTCGACATCTACGGCGAGGCTCTCCTCTCGATGGAACTCGCCGACCGCAACGGGCTGATCCCGCCGTACCAGGGTTGGCGCAAGACCGCCGGGTTGATGGACTGGCTCTGCGCGCACTGGGACCAACCCGAGGACGGCATCTGGGAGACCCGGTCCGGCCGGCAGGACTTCACCTACGGGCGGGTGTTGTCCTGGGTCGCGCTCGACCGCGCGATCCGCATCGCCCGACGCCGGGGGCGCCCCGGTGACACCGCCCGCTGGGCTGCCGAACGCGACGCCATCTACGAGCAGGTCATGACCCGTGGGTTCAACCAGGAGCGGCAGGCGTTCGTGCAGCACTACGGTTCGGAGATCCTGGACGCCTCGCTCCTGGCGATGCCCGGGCTGAACTTCATCTCGCCGACCGACCCGATGTGGGAGTCGACGCTGCGGGCGATGGACACCGAACTCGTCTCCGACAGCCTGGTCTACCGCTACGACCCGAGGGCCTCGCCGGACGGCCTGGCGGGCACCGAGGGCACCTTCAACATGTGCACCTTCTGGTACGTCCAGGCGCTCGCCCAGGCCGGTCGGCTCGACGACGCCCGGTTGACCTTCGAGAAGATGCTCACCTACAGCAACTCCCTCGGCCTCTACGCCGAGGAGATCGCCCCGACCGGCGCGCAGATCGGCAATTTCCCGCAGGCGTTCAGTCACCTGTCCCTGATCAGCACGGCGACCCACCTCGACGACCTGCTCGGCGAGCAGTGCTGACCGCTCGGGTCAGAACAGCGTCAGCGGCTCGACCGGGATCGGCTCGGGCAGCGCGGCCAGCTCGGGTACCCGTGCTCGTACCTCGTCGTGGAAACGCCGCGCGAGCGCTGGCGCGTCGGCGTTGTCCGGGGTGTGCACGAACATCGTCGGCGAACGCCCCTCCCGTAGCCAGGCCACGGTGACGTCGATCCAGCGCTGCCAGCCCTCGACGGTGCGGGCCGGGTCGTCGCGGCCGAGGTAGCGGACGATCGGCCGGTCGGTCAACGCGAGCGACCGGAGTGGCACACGCGGCTTCTTGGTCCAGGCGTCCCGCTCCGCGTCGCTTGTGGGTGGGCTCGCGAAGAAGGCGGTCGTGTCGAAGGGGATCCACTCGGCGGACGCGCCGGCGAGGGTCGCCTCCAGCAGCCGGGCCGCGTGGGCGTCGCCGAAGAACGCGGGGTGGCGGACCTCCACCGCGTACCGGTGCGACTGCGGGAGTTGACCCAGGAATCGGCGCAGGGTCGGGACGTCGGTGGGGGCGAACGAGCCGGGCAGTTGGATCCAGAGGGCGTGTACGCGTGGACCGAGCGGCTCGATCGCGTCCAGGAAGGCGTGCAGTGGGTCGCCGACGGCGGTGAGCCGGCGTTCGTGGGTGATGACCTTCGGAAGCTTGAGGACGAACCGGAAGTCGGGATCCGTCTGCGCGGCCCACGACGACACGGTGTCCCGGGCGGGGGTCGCGTAGAACGTCGTGTTGCCCTCCACCGCGTCGCACCAGCTGGCGTAGTGCCGCAGGCGCTCTGCCGACGGCAGCGGGTGCCCCGGCCACGACCGGTGGCTCCACATCGCGCACCCCACGTGCAGCCGCATGACCGCCCTTCCCGCCGCCGGACCGGAGCCCACCGTATCCGGGCGGGCCGATGCGACCGGACGGACGGTCGTCAACTCAGGGTTGACGCAGGGGAATCGTCAACTTATGGTTGACGCATGACAGATCATCTCCAGATGAGCAACACCGTCAAGCTCGACGACCTGATCCAGGCGATCAAGAGGGCGCACACCGACGCGCTCGACCAGCTCACCGACGCGGTCATCGCCGCCGACCACCTCGGCGAGGTCGCCGACCACCTGATCGGGCACTTCGTCGACCAGGCACGCCGCTCCGGTGCCTCCTGGACCGACATCGGCCGCAGCATGGGCGTCACCAAGCAGGCGGCCCAGAAGCGCTTCGTATCGAAGGCGTCCGACGGGCTGCC
The DNA here is from genome assembly GCF_043197875.1 of Micromonospora sp. NPDC048935. Classification (NCBI taxonomy): domain Bacteria; kingdom Bacillati; phylum Actinomycetota; class Actinomycetes; order Micromonosporales; family Micromonosporaceae; genus Micromonospora; species Micromonospora sp. NPDC048935. Next base: position 59,342 of record NZ_JBICTZ010000001.1, read on the forward strand.
GCTCGACCCGAACGAGGCCTTCGGCCGGTTCACCCCCCGGGCCCGCAACGTGGTGATGGCCTCACAGGAGGAGGCCCGCGCCGCCGGAAACGCCGAGATCGGCCCCGAGCACCTGGTCCTGGGCCTGCTGGCCGAGCCGGAGGGGCTGGCCGCCAAGGTGATGGTCGGGCGGGGTGCCACCCCCGAGGCGGTGCGGGAGAAGGTGGGTGCCACCCTCCCGCCGCCGGCCGAGCAGGTCCCGGACCTCATCCCGTACAACGCGCGCGGCAAGAAGGCGTTGGAGCTGACCTTCCGGGAGGCGCTGCGCCTCGGGCACAACTACATCGGCACCGAACACCTCCTGCTCGCCCTGCTGGAGCAGGAGGACGGCGCCGGTGCCCTCACCGATCTCGGCCTGACGAAGGCGACAGTCGAGGCCGACCTGGCCGCGGCGCTCGCCGCCTTCACCGCGCAGCAGAAGTGAGGCCCCGGGGTCAGGGCACCTCGGGAAAGCCGTAGCGCAGGGCGTGCTCCGGGTCGGCGGGGTCGATCTGGCGCACGCCCGCGTCGGCGAGGCGCTTGTTGACCTCGTCGAGCCGCTCGCGGACCAGACGGGCCTCCTCCTCGGTGACCCGGCCGCGGTGCGGCTTGCCGGCGTGCTCCAGCGTGCCGTAGTCGATCTTCTCGGCGGTCTTGCGTGCCTTGGGTGGGCGGACCCGCTCGGCGGTCCGCAACAGTTGCGCCATCGGCACGTCGGTGGCCATCGCGTCGAACTCGCTGGCCGTCAACACCACCCGACGCGGCTCGCCGCCGCCGTGCCGGTCGTGGATCTCCACCACCGCCACGTCGAGAGCGGCGTCGTCGATGTGCTCGACCTCGCTCGGGGTGGCGTCCAACTGCACGGGCCCGGCGACCAGGTCCGGGTGCTCCAGCACGACGACGCGCACCACCTCGTCGTCCTGCTGTAGAACCGTGCCGGTGAAGTCGGAGACGTGGATCGTCTTCTTGCCCATGCGCGGAGCTTCTCCTGTCGTAGGCCGGGATGCCGGACCACAAGAAATTACCCGACAGGTGTGCGAAAGACCGCGCTGGACCTCCCCGGTGTGTCGCCGAACGGGGGCTGCCGGTCGACCGGCGAGTCAGTGCGTGTTCAGGCGGTGTCGACTGGAACTGCCGCCGGCCAGCTTGTTCAGCCCGGCCCAGGACAGGGCGCTGCCGCCGATCGCCCGGGGGTTGCGGTAGCGCGGCTGGGGCAGGATGCCGCCAACGGTCCCCGTGGTGCGCCAGAGTCGCTCGGGGTCCTGCTGGTGGTGGTGGTAAGGCTCATTCGGCATTGCCCTACCGTCGCAAACAAAGGTGTCCAGGTTGAAAAATAGATATGACGGTCGATTGCCGCACCAGACGGGCGTGCCCGCCCGGCCCTGAGGGATCGTCCGCCCCGGCCGGGCGGCCCGGCGTACGGTGATCCACGACGGGTGGGGCGGCGGGGGAGGTGCACATGCTCGACCGGCGGGTCCAGCTACACCTGGCCACCTGGCTCGGCCAGTGGCCGAGCGGGCCGGGCACGCACGTGGTCGCGTCGCACCGACGCGCCGCACCGGCCTGGGACGGCCGGCTGCGCCCCGCACTCGCCGTGGACACCGGGCGAAGTGGCGTGCTCTCCGTGGCGCCGGAGCGGGTGGCGGCGATCCGTGCACTGGTCCGCCGCACGCCGGACCGGTTCCTCGCCGCGCTGCCGCAGGCCGTGGGAATGCCCGACTGGTGCGTGCACGACGGCCGCTTCCGATGGAGTACGGCCCCCGCGCCGCTGCCCGACGTGGGGGAGTGGACCCCCTCGACGGCCCCCGGTCTGCCGCCCTGGCTGCGGCTCTTCGACCGACCGGTGCTGGTGGTCCGTGACCCGGACGGCGCCTACCTGGCCGGTGCCGGGATCAAACGGCACGACGCGTACGGGCACGAGTTGGCCGTCGGCACCGCGCCGGCCGCCCGGGGGTGTGGCCTCGCCCGCCGACTCGTGGCGCAGGCGGCGCGACGGGTCCTCGACGAGGGGGCGGTGCCGACCTACCTGCACGAGCGGGACAATCTCGCCTCGGCCCGGGTCGCCGACGCGGCAGGTTTCCCGGACCGGGGCTGGCGCGCGTACGGGGTCTATCCGCGCTGAGCGGCGACGGGCGCGAGCGGACCGTGGATCCCGGGCCGGATCCACGGTCCGCGACCTCTCCCCAGGCCCCGGTTCCGGGTGTGACGGCCCCGCCGTGGGCGAGCCGCTACGTGGCGATCACGCTACGTATAGAACGGGCTCTGGGCAAGGCTGATGCTGTCCGTTCGGAGTGTCGAAAAGTGGACTTGACCTGCTTCTTCGCCGGTCGGCAGGTGCCGGCCGGTCAGTGACGGAGCGTGCGAATCAGGTCCAGCACCTGGCGGGTCACCGGCCGGAGGACCCGGAGCCGGGACAGCGCCACGAGCCGGTCGATCAGTGGTACGGCCCCGTCGATCAGCTGCCGGGTCTTGGTTTGGCCCGGCGATCGATCGTGCACCCAGTAGAGGATCACACCCATGTACGCGAGCCAGAGCAACTCAGGCAGTTGCGGGCGAAGCTCGGCGTCGACCTTTGCCGTCGAGCCCGTCAACACCTCGTCGAAGAGGTCGATGGCGGCCTGGCGGGGGCCGGAGGACTCCGCGGAGAAGGGGCTCAGCGGGGAGGTGGGCTCGGCCGCCGTCTTGAAGAAGGTCGCCGCGAACCCGTGCGACGGCGTCAGCACGTCGATCCCCGCGTGCAGCACTCCGGCCAGCCGGGCCCCGAACGCCTCCTCCCGATCCAGCACCGGCTGTGCGGCCGCATGGTGCGCGACCTGGGACTGGGCGTAGAACTCCTGGATCAGGTGGTCCTTGGAGCCGAAGTAGTAGTAGGCGTTGCCGACCGCCACCCCGGCCTCCTGCGCGATCGCCCGCATGGTGGTCTGGGCGTAACCACGCTCGCGGAACAGCCGCATCGCGGTGTCCCGGATCAGCTGCCGGGTCTGCTCGCCCCGAGCGGTGGCTGGGTCACCCGCAGTGGTCGTCTGCGCAGGCTGTTCGGTCATCGGGGCCACCGTATCCCGCCAGGTCGTCGGTCGGCTCGGCCCACGGGTCGCGGACCCGCTCCCGGATCGCCGAGGCGGTGGCCACCGCCTGCCGGGCGAGGGGCAGCAGGTGCGGCCGGGCCAGCCGCTCGGCCGTGGACCGATGGTCGGCCAACGCCCACAGGCAGGCGAACCAGGCGCCGTCGCCCGCGTACACCTCGCCGGTGTCGGCGATCACGGTGAGGTCGCGCAGCGTCGCGTCGTGGTCCAGGCCGGGGAAGCGCCGCCGGGCCTCGGCCGACCCGGCCGGCACGAACTCCAGGGGTACGAGCTGGGCGCGGGTCGACAACCAGCGGCGGGCGGCGCGGCAGAGCGGGCAGGCCGCGTCGAACAGGACGGTGAACCCCCGGATCCCACCGCCGGAGCCAGCGGTGGGATCCGGGAGCCGACCGACGCCGTGGTCGGGTGGCACGGTCATCGGGTCGGAGGGTTGTTCGCCGGGCCGGCGCCGGGCTGTGGTCCGGCCGACTGTGGTCCGGGCGACTGTGGTCCGGGTGCTTGCGGGCCAGCCTGCTGCGGTCTGGTCGGCTGGGGTCCGGCCGGCTGAGCGCCGGTCGGGTACCCGCCGGTCGGGTGCGGTCCGCCCGGGTACGCGCCGACCACCTGCGGCCCTGCGGGGGTGGGCTGCATGGGGAGGCGGCCGATCGGGGCGATCGGGGGGTGGGTGGCGAGCTGGCGCAGGCGGTTTCGCCGGTAGCGACCCAGTGCGAAGACGTTGAAGAAGTGCAGCGCGCCGAGCACCAGCAGTACCAGGCCGATCTTGAGGGACAGTTCCTCCATGGCCTGGCTTGTCGAGAGCACCGGGTCGGAGTGCCTCATCGCCACCGTGACGTAGCCGAGGTTGAGCAGGTAGAAGCCGACGACCAGGAGGCTGTTGACCGCTCGGGCGAGTCGTTCCTCGGCGAACACCTCCTCCAGGAAGACCAGCCCGTTGCGCGACAGCGCCCGAGCCACCCACATGGTCAGACCGATGCTGACCGCCAGGTAGATCACGTACATCCAGACCTTGATGTCCACGTGGACGCCCTTCTTGAACGTGTTCAACTATCGACGTCGTCAGCCTAGGGTGGATGTTGAACATGTTCAAGAACGGGCGGCACGTGACTGTGGACACTGTGCTGCTGGAGCGCGTCGTCCGGCCGGGCCGCCGTGGCTCAGCCGGAGAACGCCGTGGCTCAGCCGGAGAGCGCCGTGGCTCAGCCGGAGAGCGCCGTGGCTCAGCCGGCCAGACCGAGGGCCTCGGCCGCGGCCCGGCCGTTGGCGTGGCTCGCGCCGTACGTGGTGACGAAGGCGCGCACGCCCGCCGGGCGCCACTGTGCCGGCCAGCCCATCTCCACCACCGTCACCGGATGCTGGGCGGCCAGCGCGGTGACCAGCTCCGGGCCGCCGGGCAGCCGGTGCAGGTGCCGCCCCACCAGCACGATGGGTCGGTCACCGGCCAGCCCGCGCAGCTCCGCCGGGCCGGTCTCGGTGGCGATCACGCGGATCTCCGGCACCCCGTCCAGGTGGGGACCGAGGCCCCACGGCACCCGACCCTCGGCGATCGTCGACTCGGTGTGCAACTGCACCACAAGTGGTCGGTCCAGGCCGGTGAGCACGCCGTCCACCCGGAGGGCGCGCCGCGCCGCCGCGTACCCCAGCTCGGTGTCGCCGGTGACCGGCGACCCGCCGGCGGCCCGGGTCCAGGCGGCGAGGTCGGCGGCGCGGCCGGCGGCCTGCTCGACCCGGGCGGTCGCCAGCCGGCCGTCGGTGAGGGCGTCGACGATCTCGGCGGCCACCCGCTCGACAAGCGCGGCGTCGACCCGCGCGCCGATGCAGAGCAGGTCGGCCCCGGCCGCCAGGGCGCGGACCGCGGCCGGCCCGACCCCGCCGGCCGCCACCGCCGCGCCCTTCATCTCCAACGCGTCGGTGATCACGGCGCCGGTGAAGCCGAGGTCGGTGCGGAGCAGGTCGACCAGGACGGCCCGGCTGAAGGTGGCCGGATCGGCGCCGGTCAGCGACGGCACCCGGATGTGCGCGGTCATCACGGCGCGCGCACCGGCGGCGACGACCGCCGCGAACGGCGGCAGGTCCCGCTGGCGGAGCAGGCTCAGCGGAGCGTCCACGGTGGGCAGTTCGTGGTGCGAGTCGGTGACCGTGGCGCCGTGCCCGGGGAAGTGCTTCGCGCAGGCGGCCACGCCGGCGGCCTGCAACCCGGTCACGGCGGCGGCCGAGTGGGCGGCCACCCGCACCGGATCCGCGCCGAAGGACCGGGTGCCGATCACCGGGTTCTCGTCGGCGGTGTTGACGTCGACGGTCGGGGCGAGGTTGACGGTGATGCCGAGCGCCGCCAGTTCGGCGCCGATCGACCGGTAGACGCGTCGGGTGAGCGCCACGTCGCCGATCGCGCCGAGGGCGGCGTTTCCGGGGTACGGGCTGCCGGTGGCGTGCGCCAGCCGGGTCACGTCGCCACCCTCCTCGTCGATGGCGATCAGCGCATCCGGGCGGCCGGCGCGCAGCGCCGCGGTGCTCGCCGCCACCTGGGCGGGGTCGTGCACGTTGGTCCCGAACAGGGTGTGCCCGGCCAGCCCGTCGGCCAGCAGGTCGACCGCCCAGTCCGGCGGGACCGGTCCCGGGTACGCGGCGAGCAGCGTGCCCAGCGCCAGCCGGCGCAGTCCTGGATCCAGCCCCACGTGATCTCCCCCTTCGGTGCCCCAGCGGGTACGAAACGTCGTACCGGTGGTGGTGGTCGCCCTGCCGAATCGGCGGAGCGCCCCGCCTCCGGGTGGCCGATACGCTACGGCTACCCGTTCGCAGGTCGGTTTACAGTTAGCAAAGTTTACTAAAACTAGAGGACGTGTCATGAGTGCGACCCGGCTGCCCGGCACCCCCCGCCTGTTGCGGGCGCTCAACGACCGTGCGGCACTGGAACTGCTCCTCGAACGCGGCCCGCTGACCCGGGCCCGGCTCGGCGAGCTGACCGGGCTGTCGAAGGTCACCGCCTCGCAGCTGGTCGAGCGGCTGGAGGAGCGCGGTCTCGTCACGCGGGTCGGCGAGCAGGCCGGCGGGCGGGGGCCGAACGCCCAGCTCTACGCGGTCAGCCCGGGCAGCGCGCACGTGGTCGGCGTGGACGTCGGGCCGGACCGGGTGGTGGCGGCGTGTGCCGACATCACCGGTGCGGTCATCGGCCGGGTGGAGCAGTCGACCCGGGACACCGACGACCCGGTGGGCGTCGTGCACAACGCCGTGGTGCAGGCCGCCAGCAGCGCCCACGCGCAGCTGAGCAGCGTACGGCGGATCGTGCTCGGCACCCCGGGCCTGGTCGACCCCGGCACCGGCGACATCACCTTCGCCTTCAACCTGCCGCGCTGGCACAGCGGTCTGCTCGCCGCCCTGCGGGACGACCTGCACACCCCGGTGGTCTTCGAGAACGACGTCAACCTGGCCGCGGTGGCCGAGGCGCAGTCCGGCGCCGCCCAGGGGTTGGCGGACTTCGTGCTGGTCTGGGTGGGTGCCGGCGTGGGCCTGGCGATCATGCTGGGTGGGCGGTTGCACCACGGCAGCAGCGGCGCGGCCGGTGAGATCGGCTACCTGCCGGTACCGGGCGCGCCCATTCCGCGAGACGTCTCCCGCCGCGCCAAACCCGCCTTCCAGCAGCTCGTCGGCGCGGATTCGGTGCGCGCGGTGGCCCGCGAGCACGGCTACCCGGACACCGACGCCGCCGAGGCGGTGCGCGCGGCCGTCGCGGCCGGTGCCGAGGGGGGCCCGATGCTCGACGAGCTGGCCCGCCGGCTCGCGCTCGGCGTGGCCAGCACCTGCGTGGTCCTCGACCCGCCGTTGGTCGTGCTCGCCGGCGAGGTGGGCCAGGCCGGCGGCGCCGCCCTCGCCGAGCGGGTGCAGCACGAGGTCGCGGCGATCACCCTGGTCCGACCACGGGTGGTGCCCACCGGGCTGACCGAGGAGCCGATCCTGCACGGCGCGCTGCGCACCGCCCTGGACGCGGTACGCGACGAGGTGTTCGGCTCCACCGTCGGCTGAGCCCGCTGCGGCGGTCATGTGAAGGAATATTTCACCGCAGCCTGGCAGGTTGCAAGCTCTTGTCACCCGGTCGGGCGGCAGCCCGGCCCGGCTGCCGTGTCTGGCTGACCTGGCGTGGGTGGCGCGGCTGCCGGCCGCGGACAGACCGCCGGCCCGCCGGGCCGCGCGCGACGAGGCGGGCAGCCCGGCGGTCCGCGACTCAGAGCAGGTCGCGGCGACGGAACACGGCGAACGCCGCGGCGGTCAGCCCGCCGGTCAGCACGAGAAGCACCAGCAGGGCCGGGCCCCAGGTCAGGCTGTAGGTGCTGTCGCAGTAGGCGGTGCCGGCACACGGCTTCGGATCCCAGAACTCGGCCTCGCCGGTGAGCCACGCCCCGATGTGGCTGGAGAGCATCAGCTGATCCGGTCGGCGGGCATCGACGATCTCCAGGACCAGCCGGGCCCCCAACTCCCACACCACCCCGTACGCGGCGGCCGCCCCCAGCGCCGCAGACGTGTGCCGACCCAGCGTGGCGATCGCGAAGCCCAACGCGGAGGCCAGCAACACCAGCACCAGGCCACGGCCGTGCACCGCACCGAGGGAACTCCAGAAGTCCCCGTCCAACCGGCCCGGCAACCCGGCGGTCTGCCCGATCACCCAGAACGTGGCCAGGTAGGCAACCGACGCCAGGAGGGCCAGGACCAGCACCGTGCCGAGCAGGGTGCCCAACTTGGCCCCGAGCACCGTCAACCGGCGTGGCCGCCAGAGCAGCAGGTTCACCACGCCGCCGGAGTTCAGGTCAGCGCCGATGTAGGAGGCCCCGACCAGGAAACCGAACAGCACCAGGAACGCGATGAGGAAGTAGAGCAGTGGCTGCGCCTGCTGGGCGAAGCTGAACACCCCCGGCAGGAAGTCGGCGGCGATCGGCAGCCGCTCCTGCCGGACCGGGTCGATCTCCGAGCACTCCCGGGGGAAGTACTGGTCCATGTCGGCCTGCGGAAGCGTGCCGTTCTGTCGCGCCAGGCACTGCTGGTAGGCGGCCTCCATGCTCTGCCGCGCCTCGGCGGCCTGCTGCCGCGCCGAGTTCAGCTCGCTCGCGCTCGGCTTGTGGGAACCGGCCAGGGTGGTCGCCGCGGTCACGGCGAACGCCAGCGCCAACAGGACGACCATGAGCTGCACGAAGCGACGACTCGACAGTCGCTCCAACTCGGCACGAACCAGGTTCACGCGTCCACTCCCCGATCGAGGTCAATCACCGCTGCGCCCTGCTCGCCGTCCGGCAGCGCCGAGCCGTCGACCTGCCGGGGCACCGACGGCTGTGCGTTCGCACCCGTCAGCTCCAGGAAGACGCTCTCCAGATCCGGCCGAAGCGGCGTCAACTCGCCCACCCACAACCCCTGCTCGCCGAGCGTCCGACTGACCACCGTCGAGTCGCTCACCCCGCTCACCACCAGGGCCTCGCCGTCGACGACCGCCGTCAGCCCGGCCGCGTGCAGCACCTCCACGGCGCGCTCGGGCTCGGCCACCCGCACCAGGAACTCGTGGCGGTCGTGGCCGGCCAGCACCTCGTCCACCCGGCCGGCCGCCACCCGACGCCCTCCCGAAATGATCGTGACGTGGTCGCAGATCAACTGGATCTCACCCAGGATGTGACTGGACACCAGCACCGTCACCCCGCTGGCCGCCAGCGACCGCATCAGGTCCCGCATCTCCCGGATCCCCGCCGGGTCCAGACCGTTCGCCGGCTCGTCCAGGATCAGCAACCGGGGGTCCTTCAACAGGGCGGACGCCACCGCGAGGCGCTGCTTCATGCCCAGCGAGTAGCCCTTCACCCGCTCGTCGCCCCGGTCGCGCAGGCCCACCAGATCCAGTGCCTCGTCCACCCGCGAGACCGGCACCCCGCCGGCACGGGCCAACAGGCGCAGCGTGCGGTACCCGGTGAAGTTGCCGAAGAACTGCGGGCTCTCGACGATCGCGCCGACCTGGCCCGCCACCCGGGGCAGCAGTTCCGGCGACGGTTGGCCGAGCACGGTCATCCGTCCGCCGTCGGCGCGCACCAGCCCGAGCAGCGCTCGCAGGGTGGTGGTCTTGCCGGAGCCGTTGGGCCCCAGGAAACCGTGGACCTGGCCCGCCTCGACCAGCAGGTCGAACCCGTCCACCGCCACCCGCCGCCCGTTGCGCAGGCTGTGGAAGGTCTTGCGTAGACCCTCGATCTCGATGACCGCGCTCATCCGCGCGGCTCCGTACCTCGACGGGGCATCAGCCGTCCTCCGGGTGTGGTGATCAACGACACGGCGCTTCACCCTATGGCCGAGGCGCCGCCCATGGGGGGCGCCTCGTCGCTGCGTGGTTGGATGGTGCGGTGACTGGTGACCTGATCCCCGACGCTGCGCCTGTGGACCCGGATCTGGTGGTCAGCCTGGCCGGCGTCGGTGTACGCCGGTCCGGCACCGCCCTCCTACAGGACCTGACCTGGCGCGTCGAGTTGGACGAGCGGTGGGTGGTGCTCGGCTCCAACGGCGCCGGCAAGACCACCCTGCTCAACCTCGCCTCGGGCCGGCTGCACCCGAGCACAGGTGTCGCACACGTGCTCGGCGAGCGGATCGGCCGCACCGACGTCAACGAGCTGCGTACCCGGATCGGGCTCACCACCGCCGCGCTCGCCGAGCGGCTGCCCGCCGACGAGCGGGTCAGCGACGTGGTGGTGACCGCCGCCTGGTCGGTGGTCGGCCGCTGGCGGGAGAACTACGACCGTGGCGACGAGGCACGGGCGCGGGCACTGCTGAGCCAGCTCGGTGTCGGTGGCCTCGCCGAACGCCGCTACGGCACCCTCTCCGAGGGTGAGCGCAAGCGGGTGCAGATCGCCCGTGCCCTGATGACCGACCCGGAGTTGCTGCTGCTCGACGAGCCCGCCGCCGGGCTCGACCTGGGTGGTCGGGAAGACCTGGTCGCCCGACTGGCCGAGCTGGCCCACGACCCGGACGCGCCGGCGATGGTGCTCGTCACCCACCACGTGGAGGAGATCCCGCCGGGGTTCACCCACGCGCTGCTGCTGCGCGAGGGCGGGGTGGTCGCCCAGGGTCTGCTCGCCGAGACGTTGACCGGCGACAACCTCTCCAAGACCTTCGGCCTGCCACTGGTTGTCGAACGGTCGGGCGACCGTTACACCGCGCGGGCCGCCTGAGCCTCAGGACAGGGCGGAGACGACAGTGCCGCAGACCCGGGTCGCCGTGGTGGGCAGCGCCAACATGGACCTGGTGGCGATGGCGCCCGCGCTGCCCCGGGTCGGTGAGACCACGCTCGGCACCGACTTCGTGATGGTGCCCGGCGGCAAGGGCGCCAACCAGGCCATCGCCGCCGTCCGGGCCGGCGCCTCCTGCGCCTTCCTCGGCGCGATCGGCTCGGACGCCTTCGGCGTCACCCTGAAGGCCCGCATCACCGCGGCCGGCGTGGACACCAGCCAGCTACGCGTGGTCTACGGCACCTCCGGCGTCGCGTTGGTCATGGTCAACGCCCAGGGTGAGAACGCCATCATGGTGACCCCCGGCGCCAACGACGCCCTTGTCGACCTCACCGAGGAGGAGCTGTCCACGGTGCGCGCCGCGGACGTCCTGGTCGCCCAACTGGAGATCCCGGTGCGCACCGTGACGGCCGCCGCAGTCGCCGCCCGCGCCGCCGGCACCCGGGTCATCCTGAACGCCGCCCCGGCCCGGGACCTCCCGCCCGAGCTGCTCGCCGCGGTGGACGTGCTCGTCGTCAACGAGGGCGAGGCACAGGCCCTGGCCGGCCGGGGCCGCGAAAACCCCCGGGCGCTGCTCGACCTGACCCCCCGGGCCGTGCTCACCCTGGGTGGAGAGGGCGCCTGGTACGTCGACCGGGACGGCACCCACGTGCACGTGCCGGCGGTACGTGTCGGCGTGGTCGACTCCACCGCCGCGGGTGACGCGTTCACCGCCGCGCTGGCCGTCGGGTGGGGCGAGGGGCGCGACCTGGTCGACGCCGTGCGCTGGGCGTCGGCGGCCGGCGCGGCCTGCGTCCGCAAGCTCGGTGCCTCGGTGGCGCTACCGCAACGCGCCGAGATCGACGAGCTGTACGCGCCGGTCTGAGCGCGTCCCGCGCTACGCCGGTCTGAGCGCGTCCCGCGCTACGCCGGTCTGAGCGCGTCCCGCGCTACGCCGGCTGGTCGGTGCCGGTGCGGAAGGCCCGGCGGTACGCCGACGGCGAGGTCAGCATGACCCGGCCGAAATGGTGGCGGTAGGTGACCGGCGTATCGAAGCCCACGGAACGGGCGACCTGCTCGACCGGGGCGTCCGTCTCCTCCAGCAGGGTGAGGCTGGCGCGGACCCGCTGCTCGATCAGCCAACGGATCGGGCTGGTCCCGGTGGCCCGCGCGAAGTGCCGCAGGTAGGTGCGGGACGACATGTGCGCCCAACCAGCGAGCTGGGCCACACTCAGCGGTTCGGCGAGATGGGCGAGGGCCCAGTCGATGCTGCCGGCGATCCGGTCGTCCTCCGGGTCGGCGGGCACCGGTGCCTCGACGAACTGGGCCTGCCCTCCGTCGCGGTGCGGGGGGATCACCAGCCGTCGGGCGACCGCGTTGGCGATCGCCGCACCATGGTCGCGTCGGACCACATGCACGCAGAGATCCAGCCCGGCGGCGCTTCCGGCGCTGGTGAGCAGGTCACCGTCGTCGAGATAGAGCACGTCCGGGTCCACCGCGACCCGCGGGTAACGCCGCGCCAGCAGCTCCGCGTACCGCCAGTGGGTGGTGGCCCGTCGACCGTCCAGCAGCCCCGCCCCGGCCAGCGCGAACGCGCCCGAGCAGATCGACATGATGCGGGCACCGCCCCGGTGCGCCCGGCGCAGCGCGGTCACCAGCTCGGGTGACGGGTCACCCGTCACGTCCGGCACGCCGGGCACGATCACCGTCCGTGCCTCCGCAAGCTCCGCCAGGCCGTACGGGGTGTGCAGGCTGGCCCCGCCGACCACCGGCACCGGCCCCGGCCGCTCGGCGCAGACCACCAGGTCGTACCAGTCGACGTCGAACTCGGGTCGGGCCAGCCCGAAGACCTCGGTGACGATGCCGGTCTCGAACACCGACATCCCCGGGTACGCGAGAACGGCGACGCGGTGCGTGGTCGCCGGCCGGCGGGGCGTCGGCAGCGGACGCGAACCGGTGGTGTCGGCGCGGGTCGGCATGGCGGGATGTTAGCGCAGGAAGTCGTTCGCGCCACTCGTCCCGAGGTGGCGTGCCGGCGAGGATCGGTGCATGACCTTCACCTTCGCCGTTCCGCCGGCCGATCCGGCCGCCGCCGTCGCCCACTTCCACAACCGGCTCCGCGTCGAGACCGACGTCAGCGATGTGCACGCCGACCTGTCGGCCCGTACCCCGGGGTTGTTCGTCGTCGACTCCCGGGGCGCGGCCGCCTGGGCGCAGGGGCACCTTCCCGGCGCGGTGCACCTGCCCACCGCCGAGATCGCGAGCCGGGCGGCGGACCTGATCCCGCCGGGCTCGGCGGTGGTGACCTACTGCTGGGGTCCGGGCTGCAACGGCGCGACCCGGGCGGCGCTGGAGTTCGCCCGGCTCGGCTACCCGGTGAAGGAGATGCTCGGCGGGTTCGAGTACTGGGTGCGGGAGGGGCTGCCGGTGGTGACGGGGACCGGGCTGACCCGGCGCCCGGTCGACGACCTGACCGCTCCAGCCGGGACGATCACCTGCGAGTGCTGATCCCCCGACGCACGCGGGGGAGGGCTCAGCCGACGGGCTCGTCGGCGAGCTTCTCGCCGCGCCGGCGCAGCATGCCCAAGCCGGGGATGCCGGCCACGGCGAGCTTGAGGTCGCGGGTCACGTCGAGCAGGTCGTGCAGGTCCGGCCCGACCCGATCCAGGGTGGCGAGGATCGGCAGGATGTCGGCCGTCAGGTGCTCCCTGAGCTTGGGCAACTCGTCGATCAGGTGGATCGCGGCGCTGATCTCCTCGTGGCTCAGCTCCTCGACGAACTTGCGCGCCATCGGCGCGGCCCGGCGCAACGCCGGCTCGTACGCCGCCAGTAGCTCGGCGGCGGTGGCGGCGGCCTCCGCCGCGGTGCCCACGGTGGCGGCGGCCCGGCCGGCCACCGTGTCGGCCTGGGCGACCACCGAGCCGGCCGACCGGGACACCCGGTCGGCTTCGGCGACCACCACGGCGGCGGCCGTCGCCACCTCGGTGGCCGTGTCGATGGCGGTGGTCGCGGCGGTGCTGATGACCGCCACCTCGCGGACCGCCGCCTCGGCATCGCTGAGCACCTGATCGGTCCGGTCCAGGGTCGTCTCGATCCGGTCCACCACGCCGTTGATCCGGGCCAGCAGCGCCTCCACCCCGTCCAGCACCGCGAACGCGCGGGCGGGCACGGCGGCCATCGAGGCGGCCGAGCCGAGCGCCTGGTCGAGAGCGAAGCGGGTCAGGCCGACAACGGCGGTCGGTGTGGGGAGGGGAATCGCCATGGGACCAAGTGTGCGTCGGCCGCGCCGCAACCGCTCGACGGCATCGGCGCAGTGCTGATCATCGATGGTCCCCCTGCTGTTCGATGGCGCGCTGCACGGCCCGGTAGATCTGCCCGAACCGTAGCGCGTCCGGGGTGCGCACCAGCAGATCCTCCCGGCCGTGGTGCTGCACCCACAGCTCGTGCACATGACTGCCGCGCTCGTAGGAGCGGTCCAGCCAGCCCAGGGGGATCTCCAGGAACGGCAGCGACACCAGCGCCCCCACCGCGCAGGCGGCGAGGATGAGCAGGGCCAACTGCCAGTTGCCCCGGTCCTGTGCCGACCAGGCCAGCGAGAGGACGCAGACCACCGCGACAAGCGGCGGCAGCGACAGCAGCAGGACCAGGACACCGCGACCCAGCACCCGGCCGTGCACGGCGAGGGTCCTCTGCCCCCGTGCGTGCCACACGAACGTCACGTCGGACAGGGCGATCACGTGACCACCGGCCCGGATCGACTCGGAGGTCACCTGCACCGCGTCGTCCCGGTAATAGAGGGTCATCACTAAGCCTAACCACCCGTAGGCAACCCGTCGACAGTCCGTAGGTGTTTCGGCGGGCATCCGGGTGGAGGGTGGGCGGCCGTCCTCGGGAGCTGACTCGTCGACGACGTCGCGGGCTTCTTCCGCCCGCCCGATCCGCCTGTGACATCAGCTCCGAGGGCGCCGCACGAGGGTGGCTGGCGTCCGGGCCGTCGGCGACCCGGGCTCGCCTGGGTCGCTAGCGTCGGGTGCCGGGGCGGGCCGGTTGGCTGTGCTCGACCGCGCGCTGCACCGCCCGGTAGATCTGACCGAAGCGCAACGCGTCGCCGGTGCGCAGCAGCCGCACCGGCTGACCGCGCCAGCGGGCCCAGATCTCCAGCTGGCGGCTGCCTCGGGTGTACGAGCGGTCGAGGTGTTCGAAGAGGAAGTCGGCGACCGGCCCGACGGCCAGCCCGACCAGCACCGACGCACCGACGATCGCGATCGTCACGGTGGGCGAGCGGTGCAGCCAGACGGCCAGGGCGATGCCGAGCGCCGCCGCGACCAGCGGACCGGCCAGTGCGGCGCCGATCGCGCCGCGCCCCACCAGGACGCGCCAGGAACGGGTGCCGCGGCGGTGCCAGATCATGGTGATGTCGGTCAACGCGTAGCTGCGGCCGTCGACCCGGAAGGTGGTGGAGGTGACCTGCACCGACCTGTCGTCGTAGTACGTGACCATGGCTTCACTCCTGCCCGGAGGCTGACACCACACTACATACCCCAACGAGCGGGGTCGTAAGGTTGGCACGCGACTTCAACGAGGAAGTGAGGCAGCGTGGGCGAGTTCGTTCGGCTGGAGACCACGGGCGGCATCGGCACGATCCGGCTGGAGCGGCCGCCGATGAACGCGCTCAACACCCAGGTGCAGGAGGAGTTGCGCGTCGCCGCCACGGCGGCCACCGCCGACCCCGAGGTCCGCGCCGTCATCGTGTACGGCGGGGAGAAGGTCTTCGCCGCCGGTGCCGACATCAAGCAGATGGCCGACATGTCCTACGTGGACATGGTCGAGCGGGCCCCGGACCTGTCCAGCGCGCTCGGCGCAATCTCCCGGATCCCCAAGCCGGTGGTCGCCGCGATCACCGGGTACGCGCTCGGTGGCGGCTGCGAGCTGGCGTTGGCCTGTGACTGGCGGGTGGTCGCCGAGGACGCCAAGCTCGGCCAACCGGAGATCAAGCTGGGCATCATCCCCGGTGCGGGCGGCACCCAGCGGCTGGCCCGCCTGGTCGGCCCGGCCCGCGCCAAGGATCTGATCATGTCCGGGCGGATGGTGGACGCGCAGGAGGCGCTGCGCATCGGCCTGGCCGACCGGGTCGTCCCGGCCGCCGAGGTGTACGACACGGCCGTCGCGCTCGTCACTCCGTACCTGGCCGGGCCCCCGCAGGCGCTGCGCGCGGCGAAGCTGGCGGTCGACGGCGGCCTGGACATGGACCTGACCTCGGGCCTGGCCTGGGAGACGCAGCTCTTCGCGGCGCTGTTCGCCACCGACGACCGGCGCGAGGGCATGACGGCCTTCGTCGAGAAGCGCAAGCCGGACTTCACCGGCCGTTGACGGGGCGGGGCCGGCGGTTCGGACCGTCGGCCCCAACGGCGAGCCGAGAATTGTTCACATTGTGCCTACCGGCCAGTAGCGTGTGGCTTCGGTCATGAGCGACGAGAAGGAGCGGCGATGACGGAGCGGATCGAGGGTCACGGCGGTGAGTTGGCGCTCGCGGCCCTACGCGCGCACGGCGTACGGGAGATGTTCACGCTCTCCGGCGGGCACGTCTTCCCGCTCTACGACGCCGCGTACAAGACCGGCTTCCCGATCTACGACGTCCGCCACGAGCAGTCCGCCGTCTTCGCCGCGGAGGCGGTGGCCAAGTTGCAACGCCGCCCCGGCCTCGCCGTGCTCACCGCCGGGCCCGGTGTCACCAACGGCATCTCCGGCATGACCAGCGCCTTCTTCAACGCCTCGCCGGTGCTGGTGCTCGGTGGGCGCGCGCCCGCGTTCCGCTGGGGCTCGGGCAGCCTCCAGGAGATGGACCACCTGCCGCTGGTCGCCCCGGTCACCAAGCACGCCGAGACCGTGTTCAGCACCGACGACATCCCGCGTGCGGTGGGCTCCGCGCTCACCGCCGCCCTCACCCCGCACCGTGGCCCGGCCTTCCTCGACTTCCCGTTGGAGACGGTGTTCTCGGTCGCCGAGGTCGACCTGCCCGCGGTGGTGGGCGTCGACCCCGTCGTACCGGACCCGGAGGAGGTCGGCCACGCCGCGATGCTCATCGCCGGGGCACAGCGACCGGTCATCATCGCCGGCTCCGACGTGTACGCGGGCGACGCGGTCGCCGCCCTGCGCGAGGCGGCCGAGGCGTTGCAGGTGCCGGTCTTCACCAACGGCATGGGCCGCGGCTCGCTCCCGCCGACGCACCCGCTCGCGTTCGCCAAGGCCCGCCGGGCCGCCCTGTCCGGCGCCGACGTGGTCGTCGTGGTCGGCACCCCACTGGACTTCCGGCTCAGCTTCGGCGACTTCGGCGACGCCAAGGTGGTGCACATCGTCGACGCGCCCAGCCAGCGGGCGACGCACGTGCAGCCGGCCGCCGCACCCGCCGGCGACCTGCGCCTGATCCTCTCGGCGCTTGCCGATCACTCCGGAGACCAGGCCGACCACACCGACTGGATCGCCGACCTGCGCGTGGCCGAGGACGCGGCGAAGGCCCGCGACGCCGCCGAGATGGCCGCCGAGACCGACCCGATCCGCCCCGCCCGGATCTACGGCGAACTGCGTCGGGTGCTGGCCCCGGACGCGATCACCATCGGCGACGGCGGCGACTTCGTGTCGTACGCCGGGCGCTACCTGGAGCCGGCCCAGCCCGGCACCTGGCTGGACCCGGGCCCGTACGGCTGCCTGGGCACCGGCATGGGCTACGCGATGGGTGCCCGGGTCAGCCACCCCGATCGGCAGATCTGCGTGCTGATGGGCGACGGTGCCGCGGGCTTCTCGCTGATGGACGTCGAGTCGCTGGTCCGCCAGAAGCTGCCGGTGGTGATCGTCGTCGGCAACAACGGCATCTGGGGTCTGGAGAAGCACCCGATGCGGGCCATGTACGGCTACGACGTGGCCGCCGACCTGCAACCCGAGCTGCGCTACGACACGGTGGTCAGCGCGCTCGGCGGGGCGGGGGAGACGGTCGCGAAGGCCGCCGACCTGGGCCCGGCCCTGCAACGGGCGTTCGACGCCGGAGTGCCGTACCTGGTCAACGTGCTCACCGACCCGACCGACGCGTACCCCCGGTCGTCGAACCTGGCCTGAGACGCACCCGCCGCCGTCGCCCCCCACGGGCGACGGCGGTCGCGTCTGTCCGCAGCTAAATCAGCGGAATCTCAGCCCGTGACGTCGTAACGTCAGCGCGGGAACGGCGGGATGTCAGACCTGTCGCCCACAGTGGTGTCCCACTGACGACGACAGGAGTTGGGATGGACTACGCGATCCGGGCCGAGGGCCTGGTGCGGCGTTTCGGCACCACCACCGCCCTCGCCGGAGTTGACCTGGAGGTGCCGACCGGCACCGTCTTCGGCCTGCTCGGGCCGAACGGCGCCGGCAAGACCACCGCCGTGCGGGTGCTCGCCACCCTGCTGGCCGCCGACGAGGGGCGCGCCACGGTGGGCGGCTTCGACGTCGTGCGCGACGCGCACCAGGTGCGGCAGCTGATCGGTCTCACCGGCCAGTACGCCTCGGTCGACGAAACGCTCACCGGTGCGGAGAATCTGCTGCTGATCGGTCGACTGCTCGGGCTGAGCCGGGCCGACGCCCGGCAGCGTGCCCGCCAACTCCTCGCCGACTTCGCGCTCAGCGACGCCGCGGACCGGGCCGCCAAGACCTTCTCCGGAGGCATGCGTCGCCGGCTGGACCTGGCCGCCAGCCTGGTCGGTCGGCCACAGGTGCTCTTCCTCGACGAGCCGACCACCGGGCTCGACCCGCGCAGCCGCAACGACCTGTGGGACATCGTCCGCACCCTGGTCTCCGACGGCGTGACGGTGCTGCTCACCACCCAGTATCTGGAGGAGGCCGACCAGCTCGCCGGTGAGATCGCCGTGGTCGACCACGGCCGGGTGATCGCCCAGGGCACGCCGGAGGAGCTGAAGGCCAAGACCGGTGGTCAGACCCTCACGGTGCGGCCGGCCGACGGCACCGACCTGGGCACTGTGACCGCCATCGTCGGCGAGGTGTCCGGTGTGACCCCGGAGGTGGCCCAGAACTCCGTCACCGTCGCCGTGAACGGCCCGGGTGTCCTGCCCGCCGTGGTCGGCCGCCTCGACGCCGCCGAGATCGCGGTCGCCGAGCTGGCACTGCGCGGCGCCAGCCTGGACGAGGTCTTCCTCTCCCTCACCGGCCACCGGGCCGAGGACGCCCCGGCCGACACCGACCTGGAAAGGACTCCGGCATGACCGCCGTCACCCTCCCCGCTCCGCTGGCACCGGCCCGCCGGCTCAGCCCGGCCGCGGGGCTGCGCCACACCCTCACGCTGGCGTGGCGCAGCCTGGTGCAGATCAAGCACAACCCGATGGAGCTGCTCGACCTCAGCATCCAGCCGGTGATGTTCGTGCTGCTGTTCACGTACGTCTTCGGCACCGCCATCGCCGGATCGTCAGGCGAATACCTCACCTTCATGCTGCCCGGCATCATGGTGCAGAACGCGCTGTTCGCCACGATGACGACCGGGTTCGGGCTCAACAACGACCTCACCAAGGGCGTGTTCGACCGTCTCCGGGCGCTGCCCATCGCCCGGTGGGCGCCGTTGGCCGGCCGGATCCTCGCCGACACCGTCAAGCAGGCCTGGTCGATCGCGCTGCTGCTGGGCGTCGGGTCGATCCTGGGTTTCCGGGTCGGCAACGGGCTGCTCGGGGTGGTCGGGGCGTTCGCGCTGCTGCTGGCGTTCACGTTGGCCGCGTCGTGGATCTCGGTGCTGGTCGGCGTGCTGGTGAGCGAGCCGGACAAGGTGCAGATCTTCGGGTTCATGGTGATCTTCCCGCTGACGTTCACCAGCAACATCTTCGTACCCACCGACCGGATGCCGGGCTGGTTGCAGAGCTGGGTGGAGGTGAACCCGGTGACCGTGGTGGCCGACGCGCTGCGCGGGCTCCTGGTCAGCGGGCCGGTGGCCGGGCCGGTGCTACAGACGCTGCTCTGGGGCGCCGGCATCGCGGTGATCTTCGCGCCGTGGGCGGTGCGCGCGCTCAAGCGTCGGGTGTGAGTCACCGCGCCGACGCCGACGCCGACGCGACCGCGCCGACGCTCACACCTCCGGCCGGTCACCCTCGCGGGGTGGCTCACCGTCGGGCCGGCGCAGGTTGTCCTCGCGCCGGCGCAGGTCCTCCTCCCAACGGCGGAAGAGCTCCTCGTCCTGCTGCTTGGCGCGGTCCTGCACGGACCGGAGAAACTCCGGGTCGTCGTCGGGCGCGACCGGCCGGGGGCGCTTGCGCTCGGCGGAGCCGGTGCCGCCCGACCAGCCCCTGCGGGGGCCGGCGCTGGGCTCCCGGCCGGCGACGAACCAGGCGATCGAGCCGACCAGCGGGAAGAACAGGATGATCAGCACCCAGGCGATCCGGGGCAGGGCGCGAATCTGACCCTCCTCGGCGGAGAGGCAACTGATCAGCGCGCAGACGGCGAGGACAATCTGCACCAGGAAGAGGAGAACGTACAGCCGGGCCATCCACCCATCATGGCGCACGGAGTCCCGTCACCACAGTCCGCCGAGCACCAGCAGCACTCCCAGTAGCGCGATCCCCACGGTGCCCACCGCGACCAGGGGCAGTGTCCGGCCGCCGGTGCGGGCCGGGCCGACGCCGGTGCCGCGGGGCCAGCAGAGCACCAGCAGGACGCCCCACACCAGCACGATGACGCCGGCGAGCACCGCCCCGGTCGGGCCGCCGGTCGACGCCAACCGCACGGCGAGCACGGTCACCACCGTCACCGTGAGCAGGGTGCGCCGCCAGGCCAGCCGGGTGCGCTCGGGTTGCAGCCCGGCGTCGCGTCCGGTGTTCACCGCCCGCCGATCCCCCGGGTCAGGACGGCGATCACCAGCAGCACCGCCCCGGCACCCACGGCCAGGGCCAGGATGGCGGGAAACCGGGACGCGGGCAGCTCCTGACCGAGCCGGATGGCCCGCTCGGTACGCGCCCAGTGGTCCACGGCGCGGACCGCGACGGCACCGCCTAGCAGGAGCAGCGCGACGGCGATCGCCTCCCGCAGGTGGCTCATCGGCAGGGGCGGCAGGAACTGCGCGGCGGCCAGCCCGCCGCCGACCAGCGCCAACCCGGTGCGTAGCCAGGCGAGGAAGGTCCGTTCGTTGGCCAGCGAGAAGCGGTAGTCCGGCGTCTCACCGACCGAACCCAGCTCCGCCGGGTCGAACCATCGCCTGATCGCCGCCCACACGATGTGGAGAATATCCGTTTCCCATCCGGCTTAGCCTGACCCGGTGACTGATCTCGACGTGAAGACGCTGCGCGACGCCTACGACAACCAGATCCGCCCGGAGATCCCCGACCCGGTTCCGGCCGGGGTGACGGTAGAGCGGGACGGGCCGCTGGTCCGGATCATCGGGCTCGACGCCGGTGGGTTCCTCACCTACCGCGACCTGGGTGGGTTGACCGGTGCCGCGCTGGACGAGCTGATCGCCCGGCAGGTGCGGTTCTTCCGCGAGCGGGGCATGTCGGTCGAGTGGAAGCTCAACGAGCACGACGAGCCGGCGGACCTGGCGGACCGCCTGCGCGCCGCCGGCTTCGTGCCGGAGGACCGGGAGACCGTCGTGGTCGGGCCGATCGCGCCGCTGGCCGCCGCGCTCCCGGTGGTTCCCGAGGGGGTACGCCTGCGTGAGGTGACCTCTCGGGAGGACCTGGAGCGGATCGCCGCCATGGAGGAGGAGGTCTGGCAGGAGGACCGCTCGCACCTCGTGACGGGCCTGGCCAAGGAGATCGACGCCGACCCGACCTCGATCACCGTGGTGGTGGCCGAGGTGGACGACACGGTGGTGAGCGCCGGCTGGGTGCGGTACCTGGCGAACACCGGCTTCGCCACGCTCTGGGGTGGTTCGACCCTGCCGCAGTGGCGGCGAAAGGGCATCTACCGGGCGCTGGTCAACTACCGGGCCCGGCTGGCCGAGCAGCGGGGTCGGACACTCGTGCAGGTGGACTGTTCCGAGGACAGCCGGCCGATCCTGCAACGGCTCGGCCTCGTCGCGGTCACCACCACCACCCCGTACGTCTACACTCCGTGATCATGGAGCAGCGGCTGACGGACGAGGAGCGGTCGATCCTCAAGACCGGTGCCTTCGGTGCCGTCTTCCTGGTGTCCAACGCCGACCCGGGGGTGCTGGGGGTGATCCGGGAGAGCGTCGCCGCGTCCAGCGCACTCGCCAGTGCCAGCGGGACGGTCAAGGAGGCACTCACCACCGGCCCGCTTCCCCGGCTGCCCCGCGACTCGCAGTTGGAGATCGAGTCGGTGGTGCTGCCGGCGCTGCGGCACGCGGTGCGGATCCTGCGCGAGAAGTCACCGCAGGACGTGGAGGCGTACCGCTCGGTGGTGTTGGGCGCGGCGGACCGGGTGGCCCGGGCGCACGCCGGGGTGGCGCCCGCCGAGGCGGCGGCCATCGACCAGATCCGGAATGCGTTGGCCGACCCGGCCTGACCGTCTGCCCGTCGGTGAGCTGTGTCACTCTGAGTGCCCCGGGGAGCGCAAGCTACCGACAGGTAACATTGCGCCGTGGGCAACTGCACAACAGCCCGCGGTTGACCTGGCGTCGACCGACGCGCGACGCTGCGCCCCAGACCGGGCGAGCGAATCGCATCACCACACAGGAGGGTCGTCGAAGCGCGATGAATATCGTCGTACTCGTCAAGCAGGTGCCTGATTCGGGCGCGGACCGCAACCTGCGCAATGACGACAACACCGTCGACCGCGGTTCGGCGAACAACGTGATCAACGAGATGGACGAGTATGCCATCGAGGAGGCGCTGAAGATCAAGGAGGCGCACGGCGGTGAGGTCACCATCCTGACCATGGGTCCGGACCGGGCGACCGAGTCGATCCGCAAGGCGCTCTCCATGGGCCCGGACAAGGCCGTGCACGTGCTGGACGACGCCCTGCACGGTTCCTGCGCAGTCGCCACCTCGAAGGTGCTCGCCGCCGCGCTCGGTCAGCTGAACGCCGACCTGGTGATCTGCGGCGCCGAGTCCACCGACGGTCGGGTCCAGGTCATGCCGCACATGATCGCCGAGCGGCTCGGTGTCGCCGCGCTCACCGGTGCCCGCAAGCTGACCGTCGACGGCAGCACGCTGACCGTGGAGCGGCAGACCGAGGAGGGCTACGAGGTGGTCACCGCCGCCACCCCGGCCGTCGTCTCCGTCTGGGACACGATCAACGAGCCGCGCTACCCCTCCTTCAAGGGCATCATGGCCGCCAAGAAGAAGCCGGTGCAGACGTTCTCCCTGGCCGACCTCGGCGTCGCGCCCGCCGAGGTGGGCTTCGACGGGGCCACCAGCGCCGTCGTCGAGCACACCAGGCGCCCGCCACGCTCCGGCGGCGCCAAGATCACCGATGAGGGCGAGGGCGGCGTCAAGCTGGTCGAGTTCCTCGCCACCGAAAAGTTCGTGTGAGAGCGGGTCTGGACATGTCTGAGGTTCTCGTCGTCGTCGAAGCCACCAAGGAATTCGGCGTCAAGAAGGTCACCCTGGAGATGCTCACCCTCGCCCGCGAGCTGGGCACCCCGAGCGCGGTGGTGCTCGGCGGCGCCGGGGCCGCCGAGGCGCTGAGCGGCAAGCTGGGCGAGTACGGCGCGGAGAAGATCTACGCCGCCGAGGGTGACGAGATCGACGGCTACCTGGTGGCCCCCAAGGCCACCGTGCTGGCCGAGCTGGTCACGCGCGTGCAGCCGGCCGCCGTGCTGCTGGCCTCGGCCCAGGAGGGCAAGGAGATCGCCGCCCGCCTCGCCGTCAAGCTGGACAACGGCATCCTGACCGACGTGGTCGGCCTGGCCACCGACGGCACCGCGACCCAGATCGCCTTCGCCGGCTCCACCATCGTCAAGTCCAAGGTCACCAAGGGCCTGCCGCTGGTCACCGTCCGGCCCAACTCGGTCACCCCCACCCCGGCGGCGGCCACCCCGGCGATCGAGCAGCTCACCGTGTCGGTCACCGACACCGACAAGCTGGCCAGGGTCGTCGAGCGGGTCGCCGAGCAGAAGGGCTCCCGCCCCGAGCTGACCGAGGCAGGTGTGGTCGTCTCCGGCGGTCGCGGTGTCGGCAACGCCGACAACTTCAAGCTGGTCGAGGAACTGGCCGACCTGCTCGGCGGCGCCGTCGGCGCGTCCCGCGCGGCGGTCGACTCCGGCTTCTACCCGCACCAGTTCCAGGTGGGCCAGACCGGCAAGACGGTCTCCCCGCAGCTCTACGTCGCGCTCGGCATCTCCGGTGCCATCCAGCACCGGGCCGGCATGCAGACCTCGAAGACCATCGTCGCGGTCAACAAGGACGGCGAGGCGCCGATCTTCGAGCTGGCCGACTTCGGCGTGGTGGGCGACCTGTTCAAGATCGTCCCGCAGGCCGCCGAGGAGATCCGCAAGCGCAAGTGACGCTGTGACAGAAAGTGGCCGCCTGTTCGCACGGGCGGCCACTTTTTCGTGGGGAGCTGATCGGCGGGCCGGGGAGCTGAGCCGGCCCGCCGATCAGCCCGTCAGGGCGCCCCTCAGGAGGCTGTCGCCGGAGTGGCGGGTGTTGTTGTCGAATCGTTCCGCGGAGACGTCGACCACCGAGTAGCTCTTGAGGTCGACATTCGGGGGCAGGGGTAGCAGGGCGTCCTGGCCGCCACCCAGGGTGCCCACCGAGAACATCTCCATCGTCGTCGGATTGATCAGCCAGACCTCGTAGTACCCCGGGACGCGCGGGAGATTCGCCACATGCAGATGTAGTTGGCCGTCGCGCAGCACCCGGGCGTCGCCCCTGGCCGCCGGGGGCGTCGACCCGTACGCCGCCAGCGGGGCGCTCGCCACCACCACCGGCTTCGGTGCGGGCGCCGGGTCGTCCGGCCGGAGCACCGAGACCGTGCCCACCACACCGACCGCCGCGGCGGCGGCAGCGGTCACCGCGGTGGCCGCCCAACGGGACCAGCCACGGCCCCGCCGCGACCGGCGAGCCGAGTCCAGCCGGGTGACCGTCGGCTCCGGCACGGTGTTGGTGGTCGGCTTCGCCACGGTGTTGGTGGTCGGCTCTGCCGACGTGCCGGGGGCCTGTTCCGGCACCGGCGGTCGGTGGATCTCGGTCACCGACTGTCCGGTCTCCGCCGTGCTGACCTGGGCCAGGATGCCCTGCCAGACGTGCTCCGGCGGGTCGGGTAGGTCGACGAGGCCCTGCGTCTCCACGCCGAGCCCGGCGATCTGCCGCAGGGTCGTCATCTCCGCCCGGCAGTGCGCGCAGGTGCCGAGGTGGGTGCTCTCCCCGTTGTCCGCCTCGCTCTCACCGAGCGCCAGAAAGACCAGCCGGTCGTGGGCCAGGTGCTGCACCGTCCACCTCCCATCTGCGTTTCAAGCTCGCCATGCCGCGCCGGATGTGACTCTTCACGGTGCCCAACGGCACCCCCGTCACCGTGGCTATCTGCTGGTGGGTCAGGTCGTCGTAGAAGGCCAACTCCAGCATCCGGCGCTGGTCGTCCGGGAGACGGGCCAACTCGTCGGCGATCACCAGCCGGTCCACCACGCGGTCCGGATCCGGCTCGGCCCGCGCCGGCTCGGGCAACTGCCGAACCGTCTCCACCACCCGGGTCTCCCGGGCCGAGGCGCGCATCCGGTCGATCACCTTGCGCCGGCCGATGCCGAGCAGCCAACCGACAAGCGATCCCTTGGCCGGGTCGAAGGTGTCGCGACCCAGCCAGGCGGCGACGAACGTGGCCTGGGTGACGTCCTCGGCGTCGGCGCGGTTGGCCAGCATGGAGGTGGCCAGGTGGAACACGGCCCGACCGTACCGGTCGTACGCCTCGCGGAGCGCCACGTCGTCGCCCGCGCGGAAGCGGAGTGCGAGGTCGTCCACCGGAGGGTCCGGTTCCTCGTGCAGGGCCGTCATCGGGCGGCTCGCCTTCGACGGGGCATGCCCGACTGTAGCTGCCACAGTCTCCGCCCCACTCTCCCGGTCGATGTCATCTCAGCAGCTCTTCGCCTCGCGACCCCGGTTCGGATGCAGGTGGGGCCGAAAAAGAAAAGTGCGTCGGTGTCGCATCCACCCGTCGGGGCGACGGCGTAACCCGTTCTGCACACCGGGCCTGACGAATCAGCACCAATCACCAGGAGGCAGACATGCAGTTCCCATCCCTGCGGCGGGTCGCGGCGGGTGGCGCGGTCGCCGCGCTGGCCTTCGCCGGAGTTGGCGCACTCACCGCCACCCCCGCGTACGCCGCCACGTCGAAGGTCTCCGTGGTGCACGGCATCCCGGACACCCCGGTCGACGTCTACGTCAACGGCAAGAAGACGCTCGACAACTTCAAGCCCGGCGACGTCGCCGGCCCGCTGACCCTGGAGAAGGGCGACTACGACATCGCGCTTACCAAGCCGGGCGAGCCGATCGGCAGCGCGATCCTCAAGGTCGACGACGCGGCGGTGCCGGGCGGCGCGAACATCAGCATCGCGGCCCACCTGGACGCCGCCGGCAAGCCGAAGATCACCCCGTTCGTGAACGACGTCTCGAAGGTCGACGCCGGCAAGGCCCGGCTGATCGTCCGGCACACCGCCGCCGCGCCGTCCGTGGACGTACGCGCCGGCGGCACCCCGGTCTTCGAGGGCCTGACCAACCCCGAGGAGGCCAAGGGCGACCTCGACGCGGGCAGCGTGAAGGCGGACGTGGTGCTGGCCGGCACCGACACCGTGGCCATCGGCCCGGCCGACCTCAACCTCGGGGAGGGCACCGCGACGATCGTCTACGCGATCGGCTCCGCCGAGGGCAAGACCCTCGGTGTGGTGGCGCAGACCATCACCGGCCTGCACTCCGCTCCGGGCGGCGTGCCGAGCGGTGACGGCGGTCAGGCCGGCACGGGCCTGGGCACGTGGTGGTACACGCTCACCGGTGCCGGCGTACTCCTGCTGTTTCTTGGTGGGGTGCGGATGGCGACCGCGCGGTCCGGTCGTAGGTGACGGTGCGCGACCGCGGCGCGCTGGCGGCCCTGGCCGCCGGCGTTGCCGCGCTCACCGCCGCCGCGGTGGTGGCGTGCGGCTCCCAGCCGGCCGGGAACGTGGGCGCCGAGGAGGCGAGCGCGTTGGCCAGCGCCCCGGCGACCACCGCCAGCGTTCCGTCGGTCCCGGTGACCGCCGGTGAGTTGCCGGCGGTCACGGCGATCATCGCGCCGGTACGACTGGTGATCCCGGAGATCGACGTCACCGCCACCGTCGTCGCGGTGGGCATCAACGAGCGGACGAACGAGTTCGAGGTGCCGCCGAGCGTCGAACAGATCGGGTGGTACCGCTACGGACCCGGCCTGGAGGCCCCCGCGGGCTCGGTGGTCATCGCCGGGCACGTGGACAGCGCCAGGCAGGGCAGGGGGGCGTTCTTCCGGCTCCGTGAGCTGGACCAGGGCGACACGCTGACCGCGACCGGCAGCGACGGCGCGGCGCGGCGGTACCGGGTCGTCGCCCGGGAGGAGTACGCGAAGACCAGGATTCCGTTGGACCGGTACTTCGCC
The DNA here is from genome assembly GCF_043197875.1 of Micromonospora sp. NPDC048935. Lineage (NCBI taxonomy): Bacteria > Bacillati > Actinomycetota > Actinomycetes > Micromonosporales > Micromonosporaceae > Micromonospora > Micromonospora sp. NPDC048935. The sequence goes on from NZ_JBICTZ010000001.1 coordinate 86,175, forward strand.
CGGGACGGCAAGCCGCGACTGACATTGATCACCTGTGGCGGGCCGTTCGACGCCAGGGCGCGCAGGTACCGAGACAACATCGTCGTGACCGCGGTGCCCGCCTGACCGGGCCGGGTCCCCTCCGCCATCCGGGCTCCACGGTGTCGGCCGTAGGCTGAGTGGTGATGGCTTACCTGGATCACGCGGCGACGACTCCGATGCTCGATGAGGCACTGGAGGCGTACGTCGCTACCGCCCGCGAGGTCGGCAACGCGTCCTCCCTGCACGCGGCGGGTCGCCGTGCCCGCCGCCGGGTCGAGGAGTCCCGCGAGAAGGTGGCCGCGGTGCTGGGCGCGCGGCCATCCGAGGTGATCTTCACCGGTGGTGGCACGGAGAGCGACAACCTCGCGGTCAAGGGCATCTTCTGGGCCCGCCGGGGAGCCGCCCCGCAACGCGGTCGGGTGGTGTCCAGCGCCGTCGAGCACCACGCGGTGCTGGACGCGGTGGACTGGCTCGTCGAGCACGAGGGAGCCGAGGTCGGCTGGTTGCCGGTGGACGCCGCCGGTCGGCTCGACCCGGAGGACCTGCGCGCCGAGCTGGCCGCGCACGCCGACCGGGTGGCGGTGGTCACCGCGATGTGGGCGAACAACGAGGTGGGCACCGTCCAGCCGGTCGCCGAGTTGGCCGCCGTCGCGGCCGAGCACGGTGTGCTGTTCCACACCGACGCCGTCCAGGCGGTCGGTCAGGTGCCCGTCGACTTCGCCGCCAGCGGTGTCGCCGCGCTGACCCTCACCGGGCACAAGTTGGGCGGCCCGACCGGGGTGGGCGCGCTGCTGCTCGCCCGGGACGTGGCGGCCACGCCGCTGCTGCACGGCGGCGGCCAGGAACGCGACGTCCGCTCCGGCACCCTGGACACCGCCGGCATCGTCGCCTTCGCGGTCGCCGTCGAGAGCGCGGTGAAGGGCCAACAGGAGTACGCGGCCCGGGTGGCCGCGCTCCGCGACGACCTGATCGAACGGGTTCGTCGGGCGGTGCCCGAGGTGGTCTACAACGGCGACCCGACCGACCGGCTGCCCGGCAACGCGCACTTCTCCTTCCCGGGCTGCGAGGGCGACGCCCTGCTGCTGCTGCTCGACGCCCAGGGCATCGCCTGCTCCACCGGGTCGGCCTGCTCCGCGGGCGTGGCCCAACCCTCACACGTGCTGCTGGCGATGGGCGCCGACGACGACCGCGCCCGCTCCTCGCTGCGTTTCTCCCTCGGCCACACGAGCACCCAGGCCGACGTCGACGCCCTCATCGCGGCCCTCCCCGCGGCGGTGGACCGAGCCCGCCGAGCCGCAGCCCTCCGCACCCCCCGCTAGCTGACCCCCGCCCCCGCCCCGCCCTCGCGCCTCTATCCCCGCGATCTTGCAGTTTCTGTCGCCAAATTGCCCTTTATGCAACTTTTGCCGGGGCAGAAAGTGCAAGATCGCGCGAGGTGGTGGGCGGGGCGGGGCCGGGGCCGGTGGGTTTTCGGGGCTGGTGGATAGGGTTGTTGTGGGGATGGGGAAGGGAGTGCGCTGGTGAGGGTTCTGGCGGCTATGTCGGGCGGGGTTGACTCGGCCGTGGCGGCGGCGCGGGCGGTGGCGGCCGGGCATGACGTGACAGGCGTACACCTGGCGCTGGCGCGCAATCCACAGACCTACCGGACCGGGGCGCGCGGCTGCTGCACCCTGGAAGACTCCCGGGACGCGCGACGGGCCGCCGACGTGATCGGCATCCCGTTCTACGTCTGGGACATGGCCGACCGCTTCCACGAGGACGTGGTGGACGACTTCGTCGCCGAATATGCCGCCGGCCGTACACCGAATCCCTGCCTGCGCTGCAACGAGAAGATCAAGTTTGCGGCGGTGCTGGACCGGGCGGTGGCCCTGGGCTTCGACGCGGTGGTCACCGGGCACCACGCCCGCCTCGGCCCGGACGGGCTGCTGCGGCGCAGCGTCGACATCGCCAAGGACCAGTCGTACGTGCTGGCCGTGCTCACCCGCGAGCAACTGGACCGGTCGATCTTCCCGCTCGGCGACTCGACGAAGGCGCAGGTCCGTGCGGAGGCCGCCGAGCGTGGCCTGGCGGTGGCCGACAAGCCGGACTCGCACGACATCTGCTTCATCGCCGACGGCGACACCCGCGGCTTCCTGGCCGGTCGGCTCGGCGAGGCGCCCGGCGACGTGGTCGACGCGAGCACCGGTGCGGTGGTCGGCAGTCACCGCGGCGCGTACGCGTACACGGTGGGGCAGCGCCGCGGGCTGCACCTGGACCGGCCCGCCCCGGACGGGCGGCCGCGCTACGTGCTCTCCATCACGCCGAAGACCAACACGGTGACTGTTGGCACCGCCGAGGCGCTGGAGGTGTCCGAGGTGCGTGGCGTTCGCCCAGTCTGGACCGGCGGTGCGCGCCCGGACGCGCCGATCGAGTGCGAGGTGCAGCTGCGTGCGCACGGCGACGTGGTCCCGGCGACCGTCGCCCTCGACGGTGACCTGCTGCACGCCGAGCTGCGCCGGCCGGTCCGCGGTGTCGCCGCCGGTCAGGCCGTGGTCGCGTACCGGCCTGACCCGGCCGGCGACGTGGTCCTCGGCTCGGCGACGATCACCGCCTGACGGAGCGGCACGGGGGTTCGCGGGATAGCCTTCGGCCGTGACAGATCAGGCGTGGCCCTGGCCGGCCGGTGCGGCAACCGGAATTGGTTCGCTGCCCGGCACCGACATCGGCGAGGCACAGCGGGTGGTCCTCGGGGAGCTTCCCGAGCTGCCCCACCTGGCCGAGTTGCCGGCCCGTGGCCCCGGCGCCGACCTCATCGGCCGTAGCGCCGGGCTGCTTGTCGAGCTGCCCGTCGAGGTGTACGCCGGCCGCTGGCGGGTCGCCCCCCGCCCGGGGCGTGACCTGCGCCGGGCCGCCGACCTCATGGAACGCGACCTGGACCAGCTCGCCGAGCAGGCCGAGGAGTACGACGGCCCGATCAAGGTGCAGGCCGCCGGCCCGCTGACGCTCGCCGCGTCCCTGGAGCTACCGATCGGTGGCCGCCTGCTGCGTGACCCCGGCGCGGTCCGTGACCTGACCGGCTCCCTCGCCGAAGGGCTGCGCGCGCACGTCGCGGCGGTGGCCCGGCGCCTGCCCCGGGCGTCGGTGCTGCTCCAACTGGACGAGCCGTCACTGCCGACGGTGCTGGCCGGGCGGGTGCCGACCGAGAGCGGCCTGGGCGCGTACCGGGCGGTCGATTCGGTGGACGCGGCCGCGCTGCTGCGCGCGGTCGTGGACGCGGTCGGAGTGCCGACGCTCGTGCACTGCTGCGCCCCGGACGTGCCGCTGGAGCTGATCCGCTCCACCGGCGCCGTCGCGGTCGCCCTCGACCTCGACCTGGTCACCAAGCTCGACCCGCTGGGCGAGGCGATCGACGCCGGCCTCGGGCTGCTGGCCGGGGCCGCGCCGACCCGGCCGCCGTCGGCCGGTGGCGCGCCGACCTCCGCGCAGATCGCCGATCGGGTACGCCAGGTGTGGGACCGCCTCGGCTTTCCTCGTCGGCAGTTGGCCGAGCAGGTGGTGCTCACCCCGGCCTGCGGTCTCGCCGGTGCCACCCCGGAGTACGCCCGGGCGGTGCTCGCGGCCTGTCGGGACGCCGGTCGGCGGCTCGCCGAGGATTGAGTTTTCCTGTCGTACCGGGTGGGCAGGATGACGGTCATGATTGGACAGCTGCGTTCAGTGGTGATCGATTGCCCGGATCCCCGGGCGCTGGCGGAGTTCTACGCCGAGCTGCTCGGCATGCGCATCGCCGAGAGTGAGACGGAGTCCGACTGGGTGGTGCTGGGCGGTCCGCCCGGCCACCAGCCGCGTGTGGCCTTCCAGCAGGCACCCGACCTGCGGCCACCGGCCTGGCCGGACCCGGAGCGGCCACAGCAGTTCCACCTCGACGTGACGGTGGACGACATCGAGAGCGCGGAGAAGGCGGCGCTCGCGCTCGGGGCTCGGCGGCTGCCGGGCGGGGGCGAGGGTTTCCGGGTCTACGCCGACCCGGTCGGCCACCCGTTCTGCCTCTGCTGGGACTGAGCCGGCGTGGGTTGCGGCGGCCGGGCATCATGGCCGCCGTGATCCCCACCTCCGCGCTGCGCGCCTCCGGTTCACTCTTCGGCCTCGCCTACGGCGACGCGCTCGGCAAGCCGACCGAGTTCCTGACCGTCGCCGAGATCGAGCACCGGTACGGCCCGGCCGGCCCACGTGAGCTGTCCGGCGAGCCGGCACTTGTCACCGACGACACCCAGATGGCACTCGCGGTGGGCTGGGCGCTGCACGAGGCGCCCTCGCTCACCCCGGAGGCGGTGGAGCCGCTACTGCGGCGGCGCTTCCTGGCCTGGGCGGTCAGCCCGGACAACAACCGTGCCCCGGGCATGACCTGCCTGCGAGCCTGCGCGGAGCTGAGCCGTGGGCTGCGCTGGCAGGAGGCGACCGTGCCGGGGTCGAAGGGGTGCGGGGCCAACATGCGGGTCACCCCGGTCGGGCTGCTCGACGTCGACCTGGACACCCTGGCCGGGTTGGCCCAGTTGCAGGCCGGGTTGACCCACGGCCACCCGACCGGGCTGGCCGCCAGCGAGCTGACCGCGTACGCGGTCTTCGTGCTGCGCGCGGGCGCCACACTGCCCGAGCTACCCGCGCTGCTCACCGAGCGGGCGCTCGCCCAGCGACTGGTCTACCGGGAGCGGTGGCTGGGTGATCTCTGGCAGCGCGCCGGCTTGTCTTCTCCAGCCGACTTCATCGCCCCAGGCTGGGACGAGTGCCTGGCGGCGCTGGGCCGACTGACGACCGCCCTGAGCCAGCCGGACGACGGCGGCGACCCGTGCCGGGCCACCGGGGAGGGCTGGGTCGCCGAGGAGGCGCTGGCCACCGCGCTGCTCTGCGCCATTCGGCACGCCGACGACCCGGTGGCGGCACTGGCCCGGGGCGCGACCACCGCCGGCGACTCCGACTCGATCGCCGCCCTGGCCGGCGCCTTCGTGGGCGCGGCCGCCGGCATGGCCGCCTGGCCGACCGGATGGACGGACCGCATCGAGTACGCGGACCAACTCACCACCCTCGGCGCCGCCTGGGACTGACCCTCACCTGCCTGCCTGCCTGCTGCCTGCGTGCCCTGCGCTGCTCGGTCCGGCCTGCCTGGCCCGGCCTGCCTGGCCCGGCCTGCCTGGCCCGGCCTGCCTGGCCCGGCCTGCCTGGCCCGGCCTGCCTGGCCTGGCCCGGCTTGCCGTGCTCGGCCGGCCTGACGTGGGCCGCCGGGCCTGGGCCGCCCCGCTTCGCGGGCGTGATCCACTCGCGTTTCTGGAAGTCGGGGTGTCCCGTGGTGTCGGATGCCGCGCTTTGCAGGAAGCCGAGTCGATCACGCCGTCTGTGGCCAGGGCGACGGGGTAGGGGGCTCGCCGGGACGGTCCGGGTGACGGGTGGGATCGTCGGGCGGTTGCGCCGACAGGGCAGTGGGGCTGGTCAGGGGGTGGGCAGGTGACGCAGGCTGCGGACCTTGCGCCACAGGTCGGCGTCGCAGCGGCCGGCGTGGTCGGCGAACGCGGCCGAGTCGAGTCGGATCGGCTCGGTCAGGCTGAGGTAGCTGTCGTGCTCCGCGCCGGGATCCCACTCCCGGGTGGGGATCCGCACGTGGTCGTCCCGGTCACTCTTGTCCTGGCTGGTGATCTTCAGGACGTCGGCTCCTCGGGAGTCCGCCCGCAGCACCAGGCAGGGCCGTACCTTCGAGCCGCTGCCATCGGCGTACGGCACGTCGGCCCACCAGATCTCGCCCGGTGCCGGGGCGTCCCGCCGGTCGGTGTCGCGTGAGCGAGGCTTGGCGCCCGGCCGGTCGGTGCCGCGCGGCCGAGGTGGGGTGGGCCGACGACCACCGGTGCCGGCCGTGGCACGGCGATCCGGTCGGGTGCCCGAGGGGCGGGTGGAAACCCGGTTTCGCCAGCTGTTCCATGCCCAACCCGCACCCACGGCCAGCAGGATCGCCACCGCCCAGAGCAGTGCCTCGCGCATCGCGTTACCTCCTGCCCACCGGCGGAGGCATCTCCGCCGCCTGGCGGCTCGCGGGCCGCACCGTTCGGCGATCCTCGCACGCCTCCGCCCGTGCCGCCCGCCCACCACACCGCGGCTGCCCGGACGCCCCGCCGCACCCGGCGGACACCCCTTGATCATTTGACGCCGAGTAGTGGGATCGGCCCGTCGAGAACCACTGGGCATCGACTGATCACGGAACGCGGCGGCGAGGAACATCGCAGCGGGCGCGGGCGGGCAACGGATTGTCCCACCGGCCCGATACCGTGCCGGAGTAGCGTGATCAGGGAGGTCGCAGGCGTGTCCGAAGGTGGCGGTGTGTCCGAGGAGCAGATCGGTCAGCAGGTCAGCCCGGAGCAGGAGGCGGCGGCCGGGGCTGAGCCGACGCCGCAGGCCCGGGAACGGCACGCCACGCTCAGTCAGGAGCTGACCGAGCATCAATACCGCTACTACGTGTTGGACGCGCCGACCATCGCCGACGCCGAGTTCGACCGGCAGCTGCGCGAGTTGGAGGCGCTGGAGGCGGAGTTCCCGGCGCTGCGCACGCCCGATTCGCCGACCCAGCGGGTGGGCGGCACGTTCTCCACCGACTTCACCCCGGTCACCCATGCCGAGCGGATGCTGTCGCTCGACAACGCCTTCGCCGACGAGGAGTTGGCGGCCTGGGCCGAGCGGGTCGAACGGGACGCGGGCGGCCCGGTGCCCTACCTGTGCGAGCTGAAGGTCGACGGGCTGGCCATCAACCTGACCTATGAGAAGGGCAGGCTGGTCCGGGCCGCCACCCGGGGTGACGGTCGCACAGGTGAGGACGTCACCGCCAACGTACGCAGCATCCGGGACGTGCCCAGCGAGCTGGCCGCCTCCGCCGAGTTCCCAGACGTCCCGGGGCTGCTGGAGGTCCGGGGCGAGATCTACTTCCCGATCGCCGCCTTCGCCGATCTCAACGCAAGCCTGGTCGAGCAGGGCCGGGCACCGTTCGCCAACCCGCGCAACGCCGCCGCCGGCAGCCTGCGGCAGAAGGACCCGCGGGTCACCGCCTCCCGGCCGCTGCGCCTGGTCGTGCACGGCATCGGCGCCCGCCGGGGGTTCCAGCCCACGGCCCAGTCCGAGTCGTACGCGGCGCTGAAGTCGTGGGGGTTGCCGACCAGCGATCGGTGGCGGGTCGTCCCGGATCTGGCCGGTGTGGCGGAATACATCGCGCACTACGCCGAGCACCGGCACGACGTCGAGCACGAGATCGACGGGGTGGTGGTCAAGGTCGACCCGGTCTCCATCCAGGGCCGGCTCGGTTCGACTAGCCGCGCCCCGCGCTGGGCGATCGCCTTCAAATACCCGCCGGAGGAGGTCACCACCAAGCTGCTCGACATCGAGGTCGGTGTCGGGCGCACCGGGCGGGTCACGCCGTTCGCGGTGCTGGAGCCGGTGCACGTGGCGGGCTCGACGGTGGCCCAGGCCACCCTGCACAACGCCAGCGAGGTGGAACGCAAGGGCGTGTTGATCGGCGACACGGTGGTGGTGCGCAAGGCGGGGGACGTGATCCCCGAGGTGCTCGGCCCGGTGGTCGACCTGCGTCCCGCCGACGCGCGGGCGTTCGTGATGCCCACCACCTGTCCGTCCTGCGGCACGCCACTCGCCCCCGCCAAGGAGAGCGACGTCGACATTCGTTGCCCCAACACCCACAGCTGCCCGGCGCAGCTGCGGGAGCGGGTGTTCCACCTGGCCGGCCGGGGTGCGTTCGACATCGAGGTGCTCGGCTACAAGGGCGCGGGAGCACTACTGGACGCGCAGATCATCACCGACGAGGGCGATCTCTTCCAGCTCGACGCCGAGCAGCTGTCCCGGTCCCCGTTCTTCGTCAACAAGGACGGCACCCTCGGCAGCAACGCGACCAAGTTGTTGGACAATCTCGTGGTCGCCCGACAGCGCGAGTTGTGGCGGGTGCTGGTGGCGCTCTCCATCCGGCACGTCGGCCCCACCGCGGCTCGGGCGCTCGCCCGGCACTTCCGCTCGATGGACGCCATCGAGGCGGCCACGGAGGAGGAGCTGTCCTCGGTCGACGGGGTCGGGCCGACCATCGCGGCGAGCCTCCGGGAGTGGTTCGCGGTGGACTGGCACCGCGAGGTCGTCCGCAAGTGGGCCGAGGCCGGCGTACGGATGGCGGAGGACGTGGTCGACGAGGGGCCGCGCCCGTTGCAGGGGTTGACCGTGGTGGTGACCGGCACGCTCGCCGGCTTCTCGCGGGACCAGGCCGTCGAGGCGGTGGAGACCAGGGGCGGCAAGGTCAGCGGGTCGGTCTCCAAGAAGACGAGCTTCGTCGTCGTGGGGGACAACCCCGGCTCCAAGGCCGACAAGGCGGTCAGCCTCAAGGTGCCGGTGCTGGACGAGGCAGGGTTCCAGCTCCTGCTCGACGCGGGTCCGGATGCCGCACGGGAGGTCGCTCAACCGGGCGGCTGACCCGTGGGCGCGCGGTGCGGCGACAGGTCGCGTATACCAACTTAATTACGACTACGACCGATTCGTGACTGTCATACCGGGAAACCGGGGGCCGAGGGCGTTTCATTGGGTCACGACGCGCGCACCGGCACGTCGACGGCCGGTCGGGAGGTGTGGTGGAGGTCGCCGATCCACGCAACTCGCTGCCCCCGGGGCGAGTGGCGCCGTTCGCTGCCTTCGTCACCGGCATCCTGGTGGTGGCCGCGCTGACCGCCGCCGTTCCACTAGCGACGCTGCCCGGTGAGGTGTCCGGGCTGCCGGTGGCGTTCTGGACGATGGCCGCGCTCGCCGTGGTGTGCGACGCCCGCCCGTTCGTCCCGCCGGGGCGCCGGCAAACTTCGGCGGTGTTCCCCTCCACCTGCTTCACCTTCGCGATCCTGCTGGGTTGGGGCCTCGGCCCGGCGGTGGCGGTGCAGGCGGTGGGTGTCGTCGTCTCGGGCTGGCGGATGCGGCACGCGGCGTGGCGGACGGCGTTCAACGTCGGGCAGTACGCGTGCGCGCTCGCCGCCGCGTACGGGGTGATTCTGCTCGGGCCGGGCACCATCTTCTCCGGCGGACGGTTGCACTGGACCGACGTGGCCGCCGTCGGTGGCACGACGCTGGCCTGGTTCGTCGTCAACTACGTGTTGGTCAGCTGGGCGGTGCGGCTGCGCTTCGGCGACCGGTGGTGGCCCACCCTCCGGCAAGGGCTCGGCTTCGAGTTGCTCTCCACCGGTTCGCTGCTGCTGCTCGCCCCGGTGCTGGTCGCCGCCGCGCGGGTCAGCGCGGCGCTGATCCCGCTGGTGCTGGTGCCGCTCTTCGCCGTCTACCGGATGGCCCGGCTGACCGTCGAACAGCAGCACCTCGCCGCCGCCGACCCGCTGACCGGCCTGCCCAACCGCAAGGCCCTGTTGGTCGAGGTGGCGGAGCAGGTGCACCTGCATGCCGAGCGGACGGCCCGCGGCGGACCCGACGGGCAGTTGGCGCTGCTGCTGATCGACCTGGACCGTTTCAAGAACGTCAATGACGCCCTCGGGCACGCGGTGGGCGACCGGCTGCTGGTCGAGGTGAGCGCGCGGCTCACCGACCTGCGGCCCCGACCCCAGATGATCGCTCGGCTCGGCGGCGACGAGTTCGCCATCGTGATGACCGGGCTGTCCGACGTCGCTCAGGCGCGGGAGTTGGCCGACCAGGTGGTCCAGGCGTTGGCCGAGCCGGTGCCGCTCGACGGGCTTCCGTTGGACGTGGGCGGGTCGATCGGCATCGCCCTCTTCCCCGAGCATGGGGAGGACTTCGCCACCTTGATGCGCCACGCCGACGTGGCGATGTACGACGCCAAGCACCGCAACGACACAGTGGCCGTCTACGCCCCCGAATCGGACCACAACTCCGCCGAGCGTCTCGGCCTCCTCGCCGATTTGCGCCGGGTGCTGGAGTCCGGCCCACCGGTCGTCGAGCCGTCCGACGCCGACCCGGCCACGCCGGCCGAGCAGGGCGAGCGGGTCGACCAGGCTGAGCAGGGCGAGCGGGCCAGGCAGGCTGAGCAGGGCGAGCGGGCCGGGCAGGGCGAGCGGGCCGGGCAGGTTGAGCAGAGCGAGCGGGCCGGGCAGGGCGGGCGGGGCGACGGGAACGGCCGGCACTCCGTACCGGATGAGGTTGGCGCGGAGCGGACGGTCGGCGTACCCCTCGATGCGACGGCCGAGGTGCGCGGCGGTGACGGGGCGGCGCTGCCCACCGGGGCCGAGGCCGCGCCACACGCGGACCCGGCGCCGGCGATCGTGACGGCACCGCCGCCCGGTCGACGGTGGGGGCGCCGTCGACGCGGCGGCGCCGAGTTGGCGCACGCCGACGAGCTGATCAAACGGATCGCCACCGGTGCCGACCCGATCCGGGGCCGCAACACCCGCGCCACGGTCGGCAACCGGCCGGGCCCGGCCGGGGATCGACGCGCCGGGCTCGGCAACGACAGGCGGTCGCCGCACGGAAGCGCGGTCGCCGCGATGGGCAACGGCGGTCTCGGGTCGCGGCGGGACACCGGGCCGGGCGCACCGGGGCGACCGCTCGAACCGACGGGGTGGGCGCACGCGGACGGTGGGCCGGCCGACGACGCCGGGGAAATCACCATGTATTACCAGCCGCAGATCGCCATCGCGACCGGCGAGGTGGTCGGTGTCGAGGCCCTGCTGCGGTGGCGGCACCCGCGGCGGGGCATGGTCGACCCGGAGGAGCTCATCCGGGTCGCCGAGCAGAGCGCCGTGATGCGGCTGCTCACCCGTCGGGTGGTCGACGACGTGGTGGAGCAGCTCGCCAAGTGGTCGGCGGCCGGCATCGGCCTGCGCGCGGCGCTGAACGTGAGCGTGCGTGACCTGCACACCGGCGAGATCGCCGACCAGATCGCCGATCGGTTGGCCCGCTACGGGGTGCCGGCCGAGCGGCTACAGGTGGAGATCACCGAAGGCGCGTTGATGGCTGACCCGCGCCGGGTGTTGGCGACCATCTCCCAACTGCACCGGATCGGGGTGGGCATCGCGCTCGACGACTTCGGCACCGGCTACTCGTCATTGCAGCACCTGCGCCGGCTGCCGCTGTCCGAGGTGAAGGTGGACCGGTCGTTCGTCCTCGGCATGGCCGACGACGCCGACGACGCGGCGATCGTCCGGTCGATGATCGAGTTGGCCGGCGCTCTGGGGTTGCGGGTGGTGGCCGAGGGCGTCGAGGACGAGCGGACCTGGCGGATGTTGCACGCCGCCGGTTGCGACGCGGCGCAGGGCTGGTTCTACGCCCGGCCCATGCCCGCCGCGGAGCTGGCCACCTGGCTGGCCCGGTACCGGCCGGTGCGCCCGACCGGCGGGCACCCGCCGGCCGACGTCACGCGCCGCCCCACCCGCTGACCCGGCACGGGGCCGACGGGAGGGGGAGTCCGGGGACGCGGCACCGGAGCGGAACAATAGACTCGCTCCGGTCACCGCGCGTCACGCTCCAGTCGTCGCGCGGCCGGCACACCGCCCGACCAGCAGGACATCAGAAGGGGGCACGGATGGCCGCCATCTCCCGCGAGGAGGTCGCGCACCTGGCGCGCCTGTCGCGGCTCGCCGTCACCGAGGAGGAGCTGGACACGTTCGCCGGCCAGCTCGACGTGATCCTCCAGGCGGTTGCCCAGGTCGGCGAGGTCGCCGCCGCGGACATTCCGCCGACCTCGCACTCGGTGCCGTTGACCAACATCTTCCGCGAGGACGTGGTCACGCCGTGTCTGACCCCGCAGGAGGCGCTGTCCGGCGCGCCCGACGCGGAGGACCAGCGGTTCCGCGTCCCGCGGATCCTGAGCGAGGACGTGGCCTCATGAGCGAGCGCGAGCGAGCGAATCGGCAGTGCAGCGCTGTGGTGCCTCATGGCGTCGCGGAGCGAAGCGGAGTGACGGCATGAGCGATCTGACGAGAATGACCGCGACGGAGATCGCCGCCCTGGTGGCCGGCGGGGAGACCTCCGCTGTCGAGGTGACCCAGGCGCACCTGGACCGGATCGCCGCGGTCGACGAGCGGGTGCACGCCTTCCTGCACGTCGACAGCGACGGCGCGCTCGCCGCGGCCCGTGCGGTGGACGAGCGCCGGGCCGCCGGCGAGGAGCTGGGCCCGCTCGCGGGTGTGCCGGTCGCGGTCAAGGACGTGCTCGCCACCCGGGGCGTGCCGACCACGGTGGGGTCGAAGATCCTGGAGGGCTGGCGTCCGCCGTACGACGCGACGATCGTGCAGCGGCTGCGTGAGGCCGGCACGGTGATGCTCGGCAAGACCAACATGGACGAGTTCGCGATGGGCTCCTCCACCGAATACTCGGCGTACGGCCCGACGCACAACCCGTGGGACCTGAGCCGGATCCCGGGTGGCTCGGGTGGTGGCAGCGCTGCCGCGCTGGCCGCGTACGAGGCGCCGCTGGCGATCGGCTCGGACACCGGTGGCTCGATCCGCCAGCCCGGCGCGGTCACCGGCACCGTGGGTGCGAAGCCCACCTACGGCGGCACCTCCCGGTACGGGCTTGTCGCCTTCTCCTCGTCGCTGGACACCCCCGGGCCGTGTGCCCGTACGGTGCTCGACGCGGCCCTGCTGCACCAGGTGATCGGTGGGCACGACCCGCGGGACTCCACCTCTATCCCGCAGCCGGTGCCGGACGTGGTGGCCGCGGCGAAGCTCGGCGCGACAGGCGACCTGACCGGGGTACGGCTCGGCATCGTGAGCGAGTTCGTCGGCGAGGGCGCGGAGCCGGGCGTGATGGCCGCGTTCCGCGAGTCGGTGGACGCGCTGACCAAGATGGGTGCCGAGGTCGTCGAGGTCTCCTGCCCGACGTTCGCGTACGCGCTGCCGGCGTACTACCTGATCGCCCCGAGCGAGTGCTCCTCCAACCTGGCCCGGTTCGACGGCGTCCGGTTCGGCCTGCGGGTCGGCGACGACGGCAACCGGTCGCTGGAGGAGGTCATGTCGTTGACCCGGGAGGCCGGCTTCGGCCCGGAGGTCAAGCGCCGCATCATGATCGGCACGTACGCGCTGTCGTCGGGTTACTACGACGCGTACTACGGGCAGGCGCAGAAGGTCCGGACGCTCATCACCCGGGACTTCACCGCCGCGTTCGAGCGGGTCGACGCGCTGATCTCGCCGACCACCCCGTTCACGGCCTTCCCGATCGGTGCCCGCACCGCCGACCCGTACCAGATGTACCTGGCCGACCTGTTCACCATTCCGACGAACCTGTACGGCGGGCCGGGCATCTCGGTGCCCTGTGGCCTGTCCGACGGGCTGCCCGTCGGCCTTCAGGTGATGGCCCCGACGCTGGCCGACGACCGGATGTACCGGGTCGCCGCCGCGCTGGAGTCCGCCGTCGGCACGTTCACCCCGCCGGCGCTCTGAGGGCGGGCGGGATGCTGACGCGGATCGAGATTGACGGGTTCAAGTCTTTCCGTGATTTCTCGTTGGACATCCCGCCCTTCCTTGTGATCATTGGACGGAATGCGGCAGGCAAGTCGAACTTGTTCGACGCCATTCAGTTCCTCGGTCGACTGGCCGGCGACCCGGTTCTTGAGGCCGCCCAGCACATGCGTGGCGACATCGTGGATCTGTTCCACAAGCACACCGACGGATCCTCGGTCGAGGTGATGTCGTTTGCCGTGGAAGTGCTGCTGGACAGATCGGTTACCGATGCGTTTGGTGACACGGCCGAAGTCAACCATTCGCGGCTTCGTTATGAGCTGACGCTTGAACTCAGGTCGACCGGCCACAGCGGCACGCAGCGGCCGTACGTCGTCCGTGAGGCGGTTCGGAGAATCCGGCGGGCGGACGATACCTGGGTCGCCCGGTTCGACGCCGAGCAGCGTAAGCGGTTGGCGGCCTACCGCACCGGTGCCGATCCGTTGGAGACGGAGCAGGATGAGCAGAACAGGCCCGTCTTCAGCATCAGGCAGCAGGGCAATCAGGGGCGTAAGCGTCGGCTTCCCGCGACGGCTGCCACCGCCACCGTCCTGTCCAGCCTGACCACGGCCACAGACTTCCCCCTGTTGTACGCGCTCAAGCGGGAGATGCAGTCGTGGCGTCTGCTGCACCTGGATCCCAGCGCGCTCCGTGCCCCTGATTCTTACGACGACCCCGACGGCCTCGCAGCCAACGGAGGCCACCTCGCCAACACGTTGCGGCGGTTGGCGGACGAGACCGGCAATGACGACAGGCCGGAGGGGGCGCTGAACGACCTCTCCGCTGACTTGGCCGCCGTCATTCCGGGTGTCATCCGGGTGCGCCTTGCTGAGGACGAGGCCCGCCGGCAGCGGCAGGTGGAGGTGCTGACTCGGGAGGAAGCACCGTTCTCGGCCAGGGTGGCCTCGGACGGAACACTGCGGGCGATCGCCCTCCTGGCGGCGCTGTACGACCCCAGGGGCGCCGGTCTTATTTGCTTCGAAGAGCCTGAGAACGGCATTTTTCCGCAACGGCTCGCGCAGTTCGTCAGGTATCTCCGGAATCTCGTCGATCGGGCCATCGACGCTAGAACCGAGGGCGCCGCTCTGACTCAGCTCATCCTGAGCAGTCACTCGCCGGCGATCCTGCGAGCGTTGGAGCCCGCCCACGCCCGGCTGCGAACGGACGCGGTCTTCATGGACGTCGTCAGTCGCGTGCAACGCGGCCAAGCCCGTAGTCGGGTCAGCCGGTGGCGAGCGATTGCAGGGGCGCAGCAGCTCACGATCGACGACGCGTTGGATGTCGGGAGTGTGGTGAGCCCGAGAGAAATCGCCGAGTTCGAGGTCATGGCGGAGTTGGACAACTGATGCGTTACCTGACCTCCGCGTTGGTCTCCGAGGGCGTCACCGATGACCAGTTTCTTCCCAGGTTGCTGGCCAGGGCGTTGACCGAGATCTGCTTGACCGAATTTGAGGACGCGGTCGAGGTCGCTGACGTTCAGCCGTTACGCGACCGAAGAGGCCCGTGCTCTATAGCTGACGTCATCGGGCTCGTTGAGCAGAATCCGGCAAGCTTCTCCCTGATCTTCTTTCATCACGATCAGGGCGCCAACGCTGAGCGGACTGATGCGGAGTGGCTGCGACCGCTGCGTGAGGTGTGGGGGGAGCGGGCGGAGCAACTGGTAACAGTGGTTCCGGTGCGCGAGACCGAGGCGTGGCTTCTCGCGGATGGTGACGCGCTGCGTGGTGCGCTCGGAGTCAGGTGGACTGATGCCGAGATGGGACTGCCTGCACAGCCGCGACTGGTGGAGCGAGTGGCAGATCCGAAGAGCGTGCTGAACGGCGTGATGCAGCGAGTGAGCCGCTCGACTACCGACCACTACGGCCAGCTTGGTGAGTTGGTCTCGCTGGCTCGTCTGCAGGCTGTGCCCGCGTACCAGCGGTGGTGGGCTGACACCCGCGACGCGCTGATCCGGCTGGGTTACCGCTCAGCCTGACCGAAGGTGGGGCCGGTGAGATAGCGGCGGGCCCGTTGGGTGGTGCGCCAGTGCTGGCAGAGCAGCGCCGCCCAGGCCACCGCCCCCAGTCCGGATGTCCATCGGGTGGACGTTCGATCGGTGCCAATTGCGAGTAGCACCTGCATCACCAGAGCCACACCGATGGCCCAGGGCAGCCACCGTCGGCGTATCTGCTGCTCCGCCTCCTTGCGGGCTAGCGCGTCGACCCGCGGGTCAGTGGTCCGCCCGTGACGCAGTGCCGCCTTCACCCGCCGCAGGCTGGTCGGGTCGGTGCCGCCCGACATGGACGGGTTTCTCGTCATCCACGCGTTCACCAGCAGTGCGATGGCGACGCCCACCGCCGCAGGTACGAGGAGAAGTAGCAGCCGGATCAGCAGGCCGCCAGCACCCCGCTCCCTGTCGGCGATCAGCAGCCCGACGACGAACGCGACCGGGACCGTGACCACCAACAGCACCACCGCGGCCTTGGTCAGCCGGCTTGAGCGCCGCCGGGCCTCCGCGATCAACCGGGCCCGCTGATCCTCCGTCAGATAGTCCCCCGTGTTCGTCATAGTCGATACCTACCCGGATCGCCGTCCCGGCACGCCGGGCGGGGGCCCGTCGCAGGGTGTTCTCGAAACCCGGGCGAAGCGCGGCCCGGCAACCCCATTAGGCTGGACGGGTTCTGTCCGGATCGCGCCTGGAGCGTCTCATGACCACGACACTGCCCGCGTACGACGAGGTCGTTGCGCGCTTCGAACCGGTGATCGGCCTGGAGACCCACGTCGAGCTGGGCACGAACACCAAGATGTTCTGCGGTTGCCCGACCGACTTCGGTGGCGAGCCGAACACCCGGGTCTGCCCGGTGTGCCTGGGTCTGCCCGGTTCGCTGCCGGTGGCCAACAAGGCGGCCATCGAGGCGATCATCCGGATCGGCCTGGCGCTGAACTGCTCGATCGCGCAGTGGTGCCGGTTCGCCCGAAAGAACTACTTCTACCCGGACATGCCGAAGAACTTCCAGATCAGCCAGTACGACGAGCCGATCTGCGTCGACGGTTACCTGGACGTCGAGGTGGGCGGCGAGACGGTACGGATCGAGATCGAGCGGGTGCACCTTGAGGAGGACACCGGCAAGACGCTGCACGTCGGCGGTGCCACCGGCCGCATCCACGGCGCGACCGAGTCACTCGTCGACTACAACCGGGCCGGCATCCCGCTGGTCGAGATCGTCACCAAGCCGATCACGGGCACCGGTGCGCTCGCCCCCGACGTGGCCAAGGCGTACGTCGCCGAGCTGCGCGACGTGATCCGCACCCTCGGCGTCTCCGACGTGCGGATGGAGGAGGGTTCGCTGCGCTGCGACGTGAACACCTCGCTCAACCGGCCGGGCGCGGAGTGGGGCACCCGTACCGAGACCAAGAACGTCAACTCGCTGCGGTCGGTGGAGCGGGCGGTCCGCTCGGAGATGCTGCGCCAGGCGTCGGTGCTCGACGCGGGTGGCCGGATCACCCAGGAGACGCGCCACTTCCACGAGGACACCGGTGACACCACCCCGGGTCGCTCGAAGGAGACGGCCACCGACTACCGGTACTTCCCCGAGCCGGATCTGGTGCCGATCGCCCCGGATCCGGCCTGGGTCGCCGAGTTGAAGGCCGCCCTGCCGGAGCTGCCCCGGGTGCACCGGCGTCGGCTCCAGGAGCAGTGGGGTCTGTCGGACCTGGACATGCAGTCGGTGCTGAACGCCGGCGCGGTCGAGCTGATCGAGGCCACCGTGGCGGCGGGCACGACCCCGGCCGCGGCCCGCAAGTGGTGGCTGGGTGAGCTGTCCCGCCGGGCCAACGAGAGTGGCGTGGAGCTGGCCGAGATCGGTGCCACCCCCGCCCAGGTCGCCGAGCTTCAGGGGCTTGTCGACGCCGGCAAGCTCAACGACAAGATGGCCCGCACGGTGTTGGAGGGCGTGGTCGACGGCGAGGGTTCGCCCACCGAGATCATGACCAGCCGGGGCCTGGAGGTCGTGTCGGACACCGGCGCGCTGACCGCCGCCGTGGACGAGGCGATCGCCGCGAACCCCGGCATCGCCGACAAGATCCGCAGTGGCAAGGTCGCGGCGGTCGGCGCGCTGGTCGGCGCGGTCATGAAGACCACCCGTGGCCAGGCCGACGCGAAGACCCTGCGGGAGCTGATCCTGGAGCGCCTCGGCGTCCAGGGCTGACCGGCACACCAACCCCGCACCCCTCGCGAGGGCGTCAACGGCGACGCCCGAATGGAGCCACCGTGACCCAGCACGACCTCGATGTCCTCGACGAGATCCAGCGGCGGGTGCTCTGGCTCGCCACCCGGATCGTGGACGCCGCCAACCACGACCGGGCGACCGGCGACGGTGTGAAGGTCGGTGGTCACCAGGCGTCCAGCGCCTCCCTGGTCACGGCCATGACCGCGCTCTGGTTCGCGCACCTGGACGCCGAGGACCGGGTCGCCGTGAAGCCGCACGCGTCCCCGGTGTTCCACGCCATCCAGTACCTGCTGGGCAACCTGGACCGCTCCTACCTGCCCCGGCTGCGCGCCCGTGGCGGCCTCCAGTCGTACCCGTCGCGCACCAAGGACCCGGACGCTGTGGACTTCTCCACCGGTTCGGTCGGGCTGGGCGCGGCGGCGCCACTCTTCGCCGCCGCCACCCGGCGCTACGTCGACGCGCACTTCGGTGCCCGCCCGCACTCCCGGTTCGTGGCGTTGATCGGCGACGCCGAGCTGGACGAGGGCAACATCTGGGAGGCCGTCGCCGACCCGGCGACCACCGGGCTGGGTAACGTCATGTGGCTTGTCGACTTCAACCGCCAGTCGCTGGACCGGGTGGTTCCCGGCGTCCGGATCAACCAGTGGCGGGGTCAGTTCGAGGCGGCCGGCTGGCACGTCGTGGAGGTCAAGTACGGCCGTCGGCTCGCCGAGGCGTACGCCCGGCCGGGTGGCGGGGCGCTGCGCGACTGGATCGACGCGATGCCCAACGAGCAGTACCAGTCGCTGTTCGGGTTGACCGGCCCGCTGCTGCGCAAGCAGTTCCTCGACGGCGCGCCGGCCGGTATCGACGAGTTGATCGCCGGGGTCGACGACGAGGAACTGGGCCCGCTCGTCACCGACCTGGGCGGGCACGACCTTCAGGCGATGCTCGACGCGTACGCCCAGTGCGACGCGGTCACCGACCGGCCCAGCGTCGTCTTCGCGTACACCGTGAAGGGTTGGGGTCTGCCCATCGCCGGCAACCCGCGCAACCATTCCGCGTTGCTCAGCACCGAGCAGGTCGACACGCTGCGCGCCGCGCACGGGTTGACCCCGGAGACCGAGTGGGACCGCCTGGACCCGGCGTCACCGGCCGGGATCCGGGCCGGCGCCCGCCGGGAGGCGCTGTCCCGCGCGCCCCGCCAGCGCGCGCTGGGGGTCACCGTCCCGGAAAGCACTGGAGTACGCGCAACCAAGCCGATCTCCACGCAGGAGGTCTTCGGTCGGGTGCTCGTGGACCTGGCGCGGGACCGGGAGGTGGGCCGCTACCTGGTCACCACCGCCCCGGACGTGGCCACCTCCACCAATCTCGCCGGGTTCATCAACAAGACCGGGGTGTTCGCCCCCACCGAGCAGCGTTCCTGGACCGAGGACCGGATGCTGCGCTGGACCGAGAGCCCCGCTGGGCAGCACATCGAACTGGGCATCTCGGAGATGAACCTGTTCCTGCTGCTCGGCCAGCTCGGGCTGTCCTGGGACCTGTCCGGGCAGCCGCTGCTGCCGGTGGGCACGGTCTACGACCCGTTCGTGCTGCGCGGCCTCGACGCGTTCCTGTACGGCACCTACTCCGGCTCACGGTTCGTGGTGGCCGGCACCCCGTCCGGCATCACCCTGGCCCCGGAGGGTGGCGCCCACCAGTCCACCATCACCGCGTCGGTCGGCCTGGAGCTGCCCGGGGTGACGTTCGTCGAGCCGGCGTACGGCGCCAGCCTGGACTGGCTGCTCTGCGACGCGCTCGGTCAGATCGCCGGTGGGTCGACCCCGGCGGCAACCGCCGCACCCGCCGAGGACGGCGCGTACTACTTCCGGTTGAGCACCCGGCCGCTGGACCAGGCGCCGTTCGAGGCGGCCCGGGCCCGGCTCGGCGACGCGGTGCTGCGCCGGCAGGTCGTCGCCGGGGCGTACCGGCTGGTCGACGCGCACCAGGCGTACCCGCACCTGGCCGACGCCCCGGTGGTGCAACTGGCCGCCTCCGGCGCGGTGCTGCCCGAGGTGCTGGCCGCCGCCGCGGAGCTGGCCGACGAGGGCATCGCCGCACACGTGGTCGACGTGACGAGTCTCGACCGGCTCTACCGGGCCTGGCAGCGCACCCTGCGGCAGGGCGTACGGACGGCCACCGTGCCCAGTGTGCCGGGCGCGCTGCGGTCCGCGTTCGCCGACCGGGTGCCGGTGGTGACCGTGCACGACGCCGCGTCGCACGCGATGGCCTGGCTCGGATCGGCGGTCGGCGCGCCGGCGGTGCCGCTCGGCGTGGACGAGTTCGGCCAGTCCGGCACCGTCGCCGAGCTGTACGAGCTGCACGACCTGCTGCCCGGCAGCATCGTCAACGCGGCCCTGGCGGCCATCGCCCTGCGCTGACCGCGACGGGGAGCGGTATCACACTGAGTGAGTCGCACAGGAAGGAATCCGTTCACCACTCGCTGTGATCGCCCCGGTCACTCACACCACGCCGCCTCCCGCCTTTGCTCTGCTGCCGCCGATGCACCACCCGGTCTGAACAGCGCGAACTGACCGTTGCTCTGTCTCGTGATGCCGTGAGGGGCGCACCGACAGTGACTGGTGCAGATTTGGCTGCAGAGCAAAGGGGAAAAGCAGGGGTGGTGGGGGTTCGTTCCTGGTTACTTTCTGTCGCACGTGAGGGGCGGCGGTCGCCCTCCGACGCCGCGCCAGCCGCCAGCCGCCAGCCGCCAGCCGCCAGCCGCCAGCCGCCAGCCGCCAGCCGCCAGCCGTCAGCCGTCAGCCCGTCGGGCTGACGGTGGGCGAGGGGGACACGCCGGTGGGGTTCTCCACCAGGTGCCGTTCCAGATTGACCTGGGCCTGCCCGGTGCCGCCCACGGTGATGCTGTCGTACGCCTGGAGCATCTTCTGCTGGTCGAAGTAGAGCACGCTCATCGACAGCGGGGTCGGCTTCTCACCCTCCAGGCCGCGCAGCCCGGCGCCGCCGGTGGACCCCTCCACCATCAGCGTGGTGGGCTGCTGCCCGGGGGCCTGCGGCAGCTTGGAGACCTGCTGGGCGTGGGTGTGCCCGGCCAGCACCAGTGGGCAGGTGCCGGAGAGCGGCCCGGCCGACGCCGGGTCGTGCACCAGCGCGATGTTGACCGGTCGGGGTGACTGGCGCACGGTGGTCGCGAGTTGGTCGCCGACGCCGATCACCTGGTCGGCCACCTGCTGGGTCAGGCCACTGCCGGCGGGTGAGGTGTTCTTGTCCGGGGTGAAGCGGGGGTCGCCGATGCCGGCGATGGTCAGCCCGGCGACTGTCGTCGTCGAGTTGTTCAGGACTATCGCGTTGGGTTGACGGGCCACCGCGGCGGCGGTCTTGCCGGAGTCGTGGTTACCCCGGATGAAGACGTACGGCTTCTTCAGCAGGCCGATCGACCCGACGAAGGACGCCTCCGGCTCGCTGCCCCAGTCGGTGATGTCGCCGGTGTCGATCACCGCGTCGATGCCGAACTGCTCCACCACCGTCCGGATCAGTTGCCAGCCGGTCGGGTTGAGGTGCATGTCGGAGACGTGCAGCACCCGCGTGGTGCCCGGGGTCGGCTCCAGCAGCGGAAGCGCCGAGACGGTGGTGTAGAGCTGGCTGACGTTGCCGACCAGGCGTTGCAACTGCTCGGCGTACTTCGTGTAGTCGTTGGCGATCCGGCGGGCGTCGCCGACGATGGCTGGTGCGTTGACCAGCAGACCCTCGTAGCGTGGCTCCTCGATCGCCTGGGGCCGTACGGTGGCCGCCGCCGTGCCGAGGCTCCCGGCGGTGACCAGCAGCGCGAGCCCACCCGCCCAGGCGGTCCGGCGGACGTTGCGGAAGATCAGCCCGGCCAGGACCAGGGTGACCAGCACCGACGCGCCGAGGGCTCGCAGGCCGAGACGCATCACACCGGAGCGGACGTCCTCCACGGCGCTCTGGCTGGCCCGGCTGATGCTGGCCGGGTCGTCGATCAGCGCCTCGGTGCGTCCCTGGTCAAGGGCGCCCAGCCGCACGGTGAGGTGGGTCGGCCCGTCGTGGCTGTCGAGCAGCAGTGCGCCGAGTGGCGGTATGTCGACGGTGGTGCCGCCGTCGCGGGCGGGGGAGATGCTGAGGTTGGCCCGGAACGGCCCGATGTCGGTGTCCACCTGACCGCCGGCCAGCACCCCGAGCACCGCCCCGGCGAGGGCGACGGCGAGGACGGCGACCACCAGAGCGATGCGGCGCAGCGGGCCGGCGGGGCCGACAAGTGAGCGTCTCGGGCGTGGCGGATCGCCGTCGGTCACCGGGACGTCCCGGTCACCGGCGTCGTCGTGCTGCTCGTCGCGCTGCCCGTCCATGCTGAAATTCTGACCTGCCCGTTGGAAGATCTTGGTAAACCTGAACGGATGGTGACGAATATCAGCTGCGGCCGCCGTCGCCACCCGCGAGGACCACCCGCAGGAGGCGGTCGTCGTCGCCGGCAGGATCGCCGCGTCCGTCATGGTTGGAGGTGCTCACCCAGAGTGAGCCGTCCGGTGCCGCGGCCACCGCGCGCAGTCGGCCGTACCGGTTGGTGAGCAATTCGCTGGGCTGACCGAGCAGCGTGCCGGTGTCGGTCAGCTCCATCACCCAGAGGCGCTTGCCGCGCAGGCAGCCGGTGACCAGCAGCCGGTCCGTGGCGGCCAGGCCCGAGCAGGACGCGTCCGAGGTCGCCCACTGCGTGATCGGGTCGGTGAACCGCCGGTCGCCGGCCCGCCCCTCGACCTCCGGCCAACCGTAGTTACCGCCCTTGGTGATCTGGTTGATCTCGTCCCAGGTGTTCTGACCGAACTCGACGGCGTACATCCGCTTGGCGGCGTCCCAGGTGAAGCCCTGGACGTTGCGGTGGCCCTGGGACCAGACCGGCGAACCGGGGTACGGGTTGCCCGGCGCGGGCTTGCCGTCCCGGGTGATGCGGAGGATCTTGCCGCCGAGGCTCTTCACGTCCTGGGAGAGGGGACGCTGGCCGGCGTCACCCGTGCTGACGTAGAGCTGCCCGTCCGGGCCGAAGCCCAACCCGCCGCCGTTGTGCACATTGGCCTTGGGGATGCCGGTGAGGATCGGGGTGGGCTGCCCGCCGAGTTGCAGGCGGGCCACCCGGTTGTCCTGCTCGGCCGTGTAGTAGACGAAGAGCGTCCGGTCTCGCGCGTAGTCGGGGGAGACGGCGATGCCGAGCAGGCCGCCCTCGCCGGCCGCCGCCACGTCGGCGATCGTCTGCACCGGGCGGACCCGCAGCCCGTCCGGCCCGGACTCGGGCCCGACCTGGAGGATCCGGCCGTTGTCCCGTTCGGTGACAAGCGCCGCGCCGTTCGGCAGGAAGGCGATGGCCCACGGCACCCGCAGACCCTTCGCGAGAACCGTCGCCACCGCCTGCTGGCCGGCGCCGCCGGGGCTCGCCGACGCGGACGGGGTGGGCAGGTTGGGCGGTTCGCCGGCCGGGTCGGGCTCCGGTTCGCCGAAGCTGCAACCCGCCGTGAACAGCAGGGCCGCGCAGGATGCGGCGAGGGCCACCCGGAGGCTACGGACGCGAGGGTACGAGGGACGGGCTCTCACCCGGCCCAGGGTAGCCGGCCGGACGGCCCGGTCGGGCCCGTCGGATCCGACAGGTGCCGGCGACCCGGGCCGGTACACCGCTCACTTTGCCCGTACGGCCAGCAGCGCGGTGTCGTCCTCACGGTGGCGGATCGAGGCGAGCAGCAGGTCACACAGTTTGTCGAGGGGCAGCGTGTCGGTGTCGGTCAGCCGGACCACCAGCTCGGCCAACCCCTCGTCGATGGATCGATCCCGCCGCTCGATCAGCCCGTCGGTGTACAGCAGCAGGGTGTCGCCGGTGGCCAGGCTTGTCGACCGGCTGGTCCGCGGGGACGGCCGGGCCAGGCCGAGCAGTGGCTCCGGTGTCGCCTCCAGGACCTCGACCGCCCCACCGACCCGGACCACCAGGGCCGGCGGGTGCCCGGCGTTGGACCAGGTCACCTGGTGGGCGTCGGCGTGCTGCGGACAGATCCGGACAAGCGTCGCGGTGGCGGCGATCGGCAGTCGCAGGCCGCGGATCGCGCCGTCGAGGTTGTTCATCAGCGCCCCGACCGTGTCCGGCCGGCCGAAGGCGTTGCCGCGCACCAGGTTGCGCAACTGGCCCATGGTCGCCGCCGCCTCGATGTCGTGCCCGGCCACGTCCCCGATCGCCGCGATCAGGTCGCCGTCGGGCTGGATGAAGGCGTCGTACCAGTCACCGCCCACCTGCACCCGGTCGGCCGCCGGCTGGTAGCGGGCCGCCAGCTCCAACTCCGCCACCACCGGCAGCCGCGGCAACATGCTGTGTTGCAGCACCTCGGCGACGTGTCGCTGCTCGCCGTACATCGAGCTGTTGCCGACGGCCTGGCCGGCCCGGCGGCCGATCTCCACAGCGGTGAGCAGGTCGCGGTCGTCGAACTGCTGCCGCTTGGGGTCGTTGACCAGGGTGATCGCGCCCAGCACGGTGCCGCCGACGCCCCGCACCGGCACGCTCAGGTAGGACGCGATGCCCAGGCGGGCGGCGATCGACGACATCTCCGGGTCGGTGGTGCCCCTCGCCACGTCGGCCAGGGACGCGACGCCGCCGAGCCGGGGCTGGCCGGTGCGCAGCACCGTCCGGATGATCGAGTCCGGGCCCAGCCCGGTACGCAGCAACTCACCGAAGCGGTCGATGTCGGCCGCCCGGGCCGGATCGCGGTGCACCGAGACCACCTCGCGGGGCAGCCCGGTCGGGCCGATCAGGGTGAGCAGGCACCAGTCGGCGAGCAGCGGCACCATGGCGGCGGCGAGCCGGCGCAGCGCGGTGCCCACGTCCAGCGTGCCGGCGAGAGTCTCGCTCACCCCGGCCAGCAGCTCCAGCCGCTCGTTGGCCTGCACGACCCGCCGCCGCGCCTCCTGCGCGCCGTCCAGCGCGATGCGCAGCCGCAGCTCCGACGAGCAGGCGGCGGCCAGGTCGGCGAGTGTCCGCAGTTGCGCGGCGGTCCACGCGCGGGGCTTGCTGTCGATGGCGCAGAGCGAACCGAGCACCCGCCCGGAGAGGTCCGTCAGCGGCATCCCGGCGTACGCGACCACGCCGAGGTCGTCGATGGCCAGATTGTCCCGAACCCGGGGGTAGAGCCGGGCGTCGGGCAGCACCATCGGCACCTCCACGTCCACCACGTGCTGGCAGAAGGAGTGGCTCAACGGGGTCTGCCGGCGCTCCGACCAGGGCTCCGGCAACCCGAACGCGCCCGGAAAGAACTGCCGGTCGGCGGAGACCAGGGAAACCAGCGCGACAGGTACGTCCAGCAGGTCGCTGACCAGCCGGGCGAACCGGTCGAACGCCTCGTCCGGGGTGGCGTCGAGCCCGGTGTCGGCGAGCGCGCGCAGCCGCGCCGGGTCGCCGAGCGCCGCCGGTACGACGATCGAACGCCGGGGGGTGGCGGAGGAGCCGTCGGTCATCGAGCACCTGTCTGCTGGGACGGAGGCCGACCGGCCCGCCGACAGTTCGTTATACCTCGTCCAGGCCCGGGTCGAACATCGGTGTGCTGAGTCTCGCCCGCCCCGGCCCCACGCGCCATCCCCCGGGACGCCCGTTCGCGCCCGCGCCCGCGCCCGCCGCGGCGACGGGGACTATCGTCGGCTGACGTGAAGGTATGGATCCCGAACCAGGCCGGCCTCAACCTGATGGGCGAGCTGCCCCCGGACGTGACGGTGGAGGTCCTGGAGCACGCCGACCGACTGCCCTCGTCGGTGGCCGACGTCCGCGTGTGGGTGCCACCGTTCCTGACCGGCGGCGACGCGACGGCGCTGCTGGGTGAGCTGCCCGACCTGGCCGTGGTGCAGTTGCTCTCCGCCGGGGCGGACGCCTGGGCCGGCCGTACGCCGCCGGGCGTCACCCTCTGCGACGCGCGGGGCGTGCACGACCCGTCCACCGCCGAGTGGGTGGTCACCGCGATCCTCGCCCAGCTGCGGGCGTTCCCGGCGTTCGTCCGGGCCCAGGCCGAGCGGCGCTGGGCGTACCAGGGCAACGCCCCGACCGGCGAGCTTTCCGGCAAGCGGGTGCTCATCATCGGGGCCGGTTCGATCGGCACCGCGGTGCGCGACCGGCTCGCCCCCTTCGAGGTGAGCTTCACCCTGGTCGCCAGGACGGCCCGCCCGGAGCAGGGGGTGCACGCCGTCGAGGAACTGCCCCGGCTGCTGCCCGAGGCGGACGTCGTGGTGGTGCTGGTGCCGCTCACCGACCAGACGCGTGGCCTGATCGACAAGGACTTCCTGGCCGCCATGCCGGACGGGGCACTGCTGGTCAACGCCGCCCGCGGGCCGGTGGCGCACACCGAGGCACTCGTGGCCGCGCTGGGCACCGGCCGGATCTCGGCCGCGCTGGACGTCACCGACCCGGAGCCGCTGCCCGCCGACTCGCCGCTCTGGGCGATGCCGAACGTGCTGCTCACCCCGCACGTGGCCGGGTCGGTGCGCGGCCTGCTGCCGCGGGCGTACCGGCTGGTCGGTGATCAGGTTCGCCGGTTCGCCGCCGGGCAGCCGCTGATCAACGCGGTCGTCGACGGCTACTGACACCCGCCCCGGGTGCCTCAGCCGGGGTGGGGGAGCGTCTGGCCGGTGGCCGAGACCAGCCGGGGCAGGTCCACGCTGCGGACGGCCGGGAGGGTGATCTGCTGGCCGTCGTCGAGCCGGGCGACCGCTCGCCCGCGCTGGTCGGCGGTCAACTCGAGGACCCGGTCCCAGTCGATGCGGCGTTGCCCGAACAACGCCCGTACGCGCAGCTCACGTGCGTCGGCATCGGTGCCGGCCCGCCAGGCCCACACCCCGACCGCGAGCGGGACCAAGAGCACCGACAGCAGGTAGGCCCGGGCGTTGGCCAGCGGCAGGGCACCGATGAAGGCGATGACCGCGGCGACCAGGATGGCTTGGTTGTACCGGAAGCGGACCGTGTCGGGCTTACTCACCCTCCGATGATCCCATTCCCGGCCGATCCGGCTGGCGGCGGGCGGTGCCGAGGGTGCGGAACGTCGTAGAGTGACACAGGTCGTTGTCACCTCTGGGTGACCGACACGTAACCAATTCGGCCACCGATCGTTCTCATTTGTTGGGCAGCGGACCAGCGATTTCCGTTGCCCCTGCACCGTCGTACCGCCCCGTGCCCCCTCACGAAGGCGACCGCCGTGCTCCTCGCGTACCCGTTCCGCGTCCTCGTCCTCCGCCGCTCGGCACCGGAAACCGCCACGTCCACGGCGGTGGCGCTGCTTCTCGCCGCCGGTGCTCTCGGCCTGGTCCCGACCCCGGTGGTGATCGCGTTGGCGGCCGGCGCCGGTGCCACGCTCGCCGGGGTGCGGCTCTCCCGGCTGGCCACCCGGCACCGCATCGACAGATCACCACGTGCCGCAGGCGTGCTGCTCGACGCGGCGGTGGTGACGGCTGGTCTCACCGCCGTCGCACTGCCCCTGGTCGGCGGCGGGCACACAGTTGCCGTGCTGGTCGGGGCCCTGGTCGTGGCGGCCCTGGCCGGGGCCGGGCTGTGCCAGCTCCCCGGCCGGACGCGGCAGCCCACCGGGCTCCGGCTGCGGTGGCTTGTCGAGTCGGCCGGCCCGGCCCTCGGGTCGGCCCTCGCCGGCTGGCTCCTCCTGCCTCACGACGGCCTGCCGGTTCCGGCCCGGCTGGTGGCCGCGTTGGCGCTCGGCGGGCTGGGCATGGCCGCGCTCAACGCGTTCGCCGGGCCGCGGCGACACGCGGCGACGGCGGTCTGCCGGGGCGGGGTCCTGCTCACCCTGGGCGGGTTGGTGCTGCTGGCCACGCTGCCGTCCGCACCGACCGGGCGGGTGGCCCTGCTTGCCGTACCCCCGTTGGTGTTCGGAATGCTGCTCGTCGCGGTCGGTGCGGCCGACGCGGCGGGCACCGGCGACAGCGGGCCGCCGGAGCCGATCGCCTCGGCCTGGCCCCGGTCGGTGCTCCCCGCCGCGGTGCTGCTGCTGGCGACGGGCCTGCACCTGGGCTCCGGTCACGCGCCGGACCGGACGAGCGTGTTGCTGGCCCTCGCGGCGGTGCCGCCGCTGGTGCTGCGCGAGTTGCTGCGTGCGGGCGACGCACCCACCTCGCCACGACGCGCCGCACATCGTCGACCCGCCGGCAGCCGCGTGCGGCACCGCCACGCGGCCCAGCCACAGTGGCTGGGTGACCTCTCGCCCGCGCAGCACCGGCCCGACCGCGCCGACGCAGTGGGCGGCGGCCCGTTCACCGCGAGCGCTCCCGGCTCGACCTGGTCGCCGGAGGACGACGGCGGCTGGTCGGCGCTGACCCGGCGGCCCGCTCCGGCGGGAGGGGGTTCGCCGGGCGACCGGGCGGCCCTGCTGGACGCCCTCGCCGCGATCGGCGACGTGCCGGCGCCGTCCGGTGCCCTGCTGTTGGTGGACCTGCACGGCACCGACGGGGCCGGTCCGACCGCTCGGGAGGACGTGCTGGCCGAGGCGGTGCACCGGGTCCGTGCCGTCATCGCTCCCGACGACCTGGTCACCGGGTGCACGGCTGCCGGCTTCGCCGTGGTCACCCCCGCTGGTCCAATGCTGGCGTACGCGCTGGGCACCCGGCTGCTGGCCGCGCTCGCCCCGCCCTTCGAGGTGGCCGGTGCGGTCGTGCGGGTGCAGACCAGTATCGGGCTGGCCGAGGTGAGCGGTGACCGCCCGGCGGACGTGCTCCGACAGGCCGAGCTGGCCCGGCGACGGGCCGTGCAACTGGGCCGGGACCGGGTCGAGTGGTACGACGCGTTCCTGGAGGAGCAGTTGGTGCGGCGGCTCGACCTGGAACGCGAGCTGCCCGGTGCGGTGGCCCGTGGCGAGTTGGATCTCGTCTACCAGCCGGTGGTCGACCTGGCTGACGGGCAACCGGTGGGCGCCGAGGCGCTGCTGCGCTGGCGGAGCCCGGTCCTCGGCACGGTGCTTCCGGCCGAGCTGCTGCCGGTCGCCGAGGATCTGGACCTGGTCGGTGAGTTGGAGTGGTGGGTGTTGGACCGGGCCTGCCGGCAGTTGTCCGACTGGTCGGTGGGCGTCCGGGAGCTGTGGATGGCGGTCAACGTCACGACCCGGGAGCTGACGACGCCCGACTTCGTGCAGCGGACCGCGGCCGTGTTGGCCGCGTACGGGGTGCCGCCGGAGCGGCTGGTGGTGGAGGTGAGTGAGCCGCGGGTGGCCGGTGACCTGCCGACCGTGGTGGCCCGGCTGGCCGGGCTGCGGTCGCTGGGCGTCCGCACCGCGTTGGACGACTTCCGGGCCGAGCACGCCTCGCTGGCGCAACTTCGCCGCCTGCCGATCGACCTGCTCAAGGTGGGACCGGAGTTGGTGGGCGCGCGGCCCGATGGGCAGCCACCGCTGATCGACGTGGTGGTCAACGTCGGTGAGCGGCTGGGCGTGGAGATCGTCGCCGAGGAGTTGGAGTCGTCGACCCAGGTCGAGGGGGCGCGCCGGGGCGGTTGCCGGTACGGGCAGGGGTTCGCGTTGGCCCGCCCGGCGACGGCCGAGCGGGTGGAGGCGTACTTCGAGGAGTTTCCCTCCGCGTCCCGCTGAACCGGTTCATCTCCCGCGCGGTCCAGCGGTGCTCCCGCGCGGTGTGAGGCGGGCTGTCTCGTCCTGTACCCGGCCGGCCGGCTGGCCGGCGACGACGGCGAGCAGTTGCCGGGCGGCGTGCGCGCCGTACGCCGGGATGTCCCGGCCCAGCGCGGTCAGCGGTGGATGCACCAGCCGGCACAGCGGCGAGTCGTCCCAGGCCACGATGGACAGATCGGTGGGAACACCGAGGCCCATCTCCTGGGCGACGGAGAGCCCGGCGATGGCCATCACGTCGTTGTCGTAGATGACCGCGGTGGGCCGTTGGGCAGAGCTGAGCAGCCGGCGGGTGGCCCGCCCACCCTCCTCGCCGCTGTAGTCGGACCAGACGGTCACCGCGTCGACCAGGCCGAGCCGCTGACAGACCGCCGTGAACGCGTCGGTGCGGATCTCGGTGTGCCGCAGGTCGGGCAGGCCGGCGACCCGGGCGATGCGCCGGTGCCCGAGCGCGGCCAGGTATTCCACCGTCTCGGTCAACGCGGCCGCGTCGTCGGACCAGACGCTGGCCAGCGCGCCGGTGCCGCCGGGTCCGCCGATCACCACCGCGGGCAGTTGGAGCTGTTCGAGTGCGGGGATGCGACGGTCGTCGGTGCGCAGGTCGCAGACGAGCACCCCGTCCACCCGCCGCTCGCCCCACCAGCGCCGGTAGACCGCGATCTCGGCGTCCTGGTCGGCCACCACCTGGAGGGTCAGCGCGTACGAGCGGGCGGACAGTTCGGCCTCGACGCCACTGATCAGCGCCATGAAGAACGGCTCGACGCCGAGGATCCGGGCCGGTCGGCACAGGGCCAGGCCGACCGCACCGGCGGTGGCCGCGGAGAGGGCGCGGGCGGCGCTGCTCGGGCTGAACCCGATCTCCGTGGCGATGGCCAGGATGCGCTGCCGGGTGGCCTCGGAGACCCCGGGCTGCCCGTTCAGCGCGTACGACACGGCGCCCTTGGACACCCCGGCGCGTTGGGCGACGTCGGCGATTGTCGGCCGCTTCACCGACATGCTCCTTGGGTCGCTGGCCGTTGACAGGCCGGATCGTGCACCATACGGTGGCTCAGCTTATCCGGTTCAGTCCACGTCTTTCGATGCAGAAGGTGCGGTGAAACCGTGAGCCGAGAGGCACTCTACGACGGTTGGACCCTGCGGGCGGCACCCGGAGCGCAGGTGCCCGCCGACATCGCCGGACGGGCCGTGCCGGCGACCGTGCCCGGTTGCGTGCACACCGACCTGCTCGACGCCGGGCTGATCGACGACCCCTACCGGGACGACAACGAGCTGGCCCTGGCCTGGATCGGGCGCACCGACTGGCACTACCGGACGGGCTTCCGGCGCCCGGCCGGCGACCACGACCGCGTCGACCTGGTCTGCGCCGGCCTGGACACCGTCGCCACGCTCACCGTCAACGGTGAAACGGTCGGCCGGACCGAGAACATGCACCGTGGCTACCGGTTCGACGTCGGGTCGCTGCTGCGCGACGGCGACAACGACCTGGTCGTCACGTTCGACTCCGCGTACCGCTACGCCGAGGCGCAGCGGGAGCGGCTCGGCGACCGGCCCAACGCCTACCCGGAGCCGTTCCAGTTCATCCGCAAGATGGCCTGCAACTTCGGCTGGGACTGGGGGCCGACCCTGGTCACCGCCGGCATCTGGCAGGAGATCAGCCTGCACGCCTGGTCCACCGCCCGACTGGCCGCGGTCCGTCCACTTGTCACGGTGGACGGCCGGGACGGCCGCGTCGAACTGCACGTCGAGGTCGAGCGGGTCGCGGACGTCCCGCTGACCGTCCGGGCGACAGTCGCCGGCGCCCGCGCCGACGTGGTCGTCCCGGCCGGGCAGCGCACGGCCGTGCTGACCCTCACCGTCCGCGAGCCCGCGCTCTGGTGGCCCCGGGGGTACGGCGAACAGGTGCTTCACCCGATCGAGGTGACCCTGCACGCCCCGTCCGGCGAAACGCTCGACACCTGGTCACACCGGATCGGCTTCCGCTCGGTGCGAGTGGACACCACGCCCGACGAGCACGGCACCCCGTTCGCTCTGTCGGTCAACGACGTCCCGGTCTTCGTCCGCGGGGTCAACTGGATCCCGGACGACACGTTCCCCACCCGGATCACCCGGGACCGGCTCGCCGAG
Source organism: Micromonospora sp. NPDC048935 (assembly GCF_043197875.1). Classification (NCBI taxonomy): domain Bacteria; kingdom Bacillati; phylum Actinomycetota; class Actinomycetes; order Micromonosporales; family Micromonosporaceae; genus Micromonospora; species Micromonospora sp. NPDC048935. The sequence goes on from NZ_JBICTZ010000001.1 coordinate 117,597, forward strand.
CGGTTCGACCAGGCCGCCGGGGCCAACGTCAACCTGCTGCGCGTCTGGGGCGGCGGCCGGTACGAGTCGGCGGACTTCTACGACCTCGCCGACGAGCGCGGCCTGCTCGTCCAGCAGGACTTCCTCTTCGCCTGCGCCGCGTACCCGGAGGAGGAGCCGTTCGCCAGCGAGGTGGCCGCCGAGGCCGCCGAGCAGGTGACCCGCCTGACGCCGCACCCGTCGCTGGTGCTGTGGACCGGCAACAACGAGAACATCTGGGGCTGGCACGACTGGGACTGGCAGCCGGCGCTGGCCGGGCGCACCTGGGGGCGCGGCTACTACCTCGACGTGCTGCCCCGGACCGTCGCCGAGCTGGACCCGACCCGCCCGTACTGGCCGGGCAGCCCCTGGTCGGGCACCGAGACGATCCACCCCAACGACCCGGCCCACGGCACCACCCACATCTGGGACGTGTGGAACACCGACGACTACACCAAATACCGCGAGTACGTGCCGCGCTTCGTCGCCGAGTTCGGCTACCAGGCCCCACCCGCGTACGCGACCCTGCGCCGGGCACTCAGCGACGAACCTCTCGCGCACGACTCACCCGGCATGGCACACCACCAGAAGGCGGCCAACGGCGACGCGAAACTCCAGCGAGGGCTGGACGCGCACCTGCCCCCACCGGCCGACTTCGACGACTGGCACTACCTGACGCAGCTCAACCAGGCCCGAGCCATCCAACTCGGGGTGGAACACTTCCGCTCCCACCGGGGCATCTGCGCGGGCACCATCGTCTGGCAGCTCAACGACTGCTGGCCGGTCACCTCCTGGTCCGCCGTCGACGGCGACGGCCGTCGCAAACCCCTGTGGTACGCGCTGCGCCACGCGTACGCCGATCGGCTCCTCACCGTGCAGCCCCGCGACGGCGGTCTGGCCCTCGTCGCGGTCAACGACGGCGGCACGACCTGGCAGGCGTCGGCCTCGGTGACCCGGCTGACCCTCGCGGGTGAACCCCGGGCGAAGACGACGGTCGACCTGGACGTCCCGGCGTACTCCTCGGTGGTGCTGGCGCTGCCGGCGGACCTGGCGCGGCCGGAGCAGGCCCGGCGGGAGCTGCTGGTCGCGGAGGCCGGTGGCACCGCGGAGCGCGCCCTGTGGTTCTTCGCCGAGGACCGGGAGGTGGAATGGCCGTCGGCGGTCTGGGAGGCGACTGTCGAGCCGGTCGAGGGTGGGCAGCGAGTCCGCGTCACGGCGGGCACGGTGCTGCGCGACCTGACGCTCTTCCCGGACCGGCTGGACGCGTCGGCCACTGTGGACACGGCGCTGGTCACCCTGTTGCCGGGTGAGTCTGTCACCTTCACCGTGCGGGCCGACGCTGTGTTGGACGCGGCGGCCCTCACCACCCGCCCGGTGCTGCGCTGCGTCAACGACATCCACTGATGCCCCAAGATCACGCTCACGCGCTCCACCCGGCCGGCTAAGTTGAAGACTTCTTCAAGTGCTAAAGTCTTCGTATTGATCCGGAGGGATGCCCATGTCGGTGCCGCTGTACCAGGCGAAGGCGGAGCTTTTCCGCACCCTCGGCCATCCGGTGCGCATCCGGGTCCTGGAGCTGCTCCAGGACGGCCCGAAGCCAGTCCGTGACCTGCTCGCCGCGATCGAGGTCGAGGCGTCGAACCTCTCCCAGCAGCTTGCCGTGCTGCGCCGTGCGGGGATGGTCACCTCACACCGTGACGGCCCCCTCGTCATGTACGCGCTCAGCACCCCCGACGTGGCCGACCTGCTGGCCGCCGGTCGACGGATCCTCGGCGCGGTCCTGACCGACCGGGACGCCCTCCTCGACGAGCTGCGCGCCACGAGCGGCGCTCGGTGACCGCCGCCATACTGGCGGCCCGCGAGCGGACCCTCGGACTTCTGCCGGGCCGGGCCGACTGGGCAGCGGTGCGCCGCTCACCGCGCCGCGACCTGCTGGCCGGGCTCACCGTGGCGGTGGTGGCGCTGCCACTGGCGCTGGCGTTCGGCGTCACCTCAGGACTGGGCGCCCAGGCTGGGCTGGTCACCGCCGTGATCGCCGGCGCGGTGGCTGCGGTCTTCGGCGGCTCCAACCTCCAGGTCTCCGGGCCGACCGGGGCAATGACCGTGGTGCTGGTGCCGGTGGTGCAGCAGTTCGGCGTCACCGGAGTGCTCATGGTCGGGGCGATGGCCGGAGTGGTGCTGATCGTGCTCGCTGTGGCCCGCCTGGGCCGGTACGTCCGCTACCTGCCCACCCCGGTGCTGGAGGGCTTCACCGCTGGCATCGCCGTGGTCATCGCACTGCAACAGGTGCCGAACGCGCTAGGCGTCACCAACGCGCAGGGCGAGAAGGTCTGGGCCGTTGCTGCCGACGCGGTCGCCCGGTTCGTCGTACACCCGAAGCCGGCCGCGCTGGCGGTGGCCGTCGCCGTCGCAGTGCTGATGCTGGCGGGTGCCCGGTGGCGGCCCGGCCTGCCGTTCTCGCTGCTCGGCGTGCTCGCCGCGACCGTCCTCGCCGAGCTTGTCCCGGTCGACCTGGTCCGGATCGGCGCTCTGCCGCACGGCCTACCCGTGCCCTCCCTCGACTTCCTCGACCTCGGCGCGATCGCCGTGCTGCTGCCCAGCGCGCTCGCCGTCGCCGCGCTCGCCGCCCTGGAGAGCCTCCTCTCCGCCACCGTCGCCGACGGCATGACCATCGGCGAACGGCACGACCCCGACCGGGAACTCTTCGGCCAGGGGCTGGCCAACCTCGCTGCCCCGCTCTTCGGTGGCATTCCGGCCACCGCCGCCATCGCCCGTACCGCCGTGAACGTCCGCGCCGGTGCGGCCTCGAAGCTGGCTGCTCTCACCCACGCCATTGCCCTCGCGGCGATCGTGCTGGCCGCCGCGCCGCTGGTCGGACGGATCCCGCTCGCCGCCCTGGCCGGCGTGCTGCTGGCCACCACCATCCGGATGGTGGAGGCTGGTTCGCTGTGGGCGCTCGCCCGCGCCACCCGAGGTGACGCGGTCGTGCTGGTGCTCACCTTCGCCGTAACGGTGATCTGGGACCTGGTCATCGCCGTGGCGGTCGGCGTCGGCGTCGCCGTGGTGCTCGCCCTGCGCGCGGTCGCCCGCAGCGCCCGGCTGGAACAGGTGCCCCTCGACCCCGGAGAGCACAGCGCCGAGGAGTACGCGCTACTCACCGAGCACATCGTCGCGTACCGCCTGGACGGGCCGCTCTTCTTCGCCGCTGCCCACACCTTCCTGCTCGAACTCTCCGAGGTCGCCGACGTGCGCGTCGTCATCCTTCGGATGTCCCGGGTAACCACAATGGACGCCACCGGCGCGCACGTCCTCGGTGACGCGATCCGGCGGCTACGCGGACGCGGGATCACCGTCCTGCTCTCCGGCATCACCGCCGCCCACGAGCAGGTGCTGACCACACTCGGAGTGGCCGACGACCTGCGCCGCGAAGGGTTGGTATTCCCCGACACCCCGGCCGCGATCCGCTACGCCCGGGGGGCCGCGCTCCCCGCGACAGCCGACCCGGGCGAGCGGCGGGTCTGAAGGAGGAGTCTCCTGCAGACCCGCCGCTCGTCGACGCATCGCCGGTCCGGCGCGGGCTGCGGTTCGCCGCCCCGAGCACCGGCACCCGGCGCGGCGCGTCGGCTCGGAGCGCTCACCTGGCAGCGTGTCCTCGCCGACTGCGTCGACCCGGCCCACGGCGACGCGGGTGGGCCGCGGCTACCAACCAGCCGACCCGTCCTGGCTGGGTGAACCCATCGACTGGCGGCCCTGCCCGGACTGCCGAACGCGCAACCGGCCGCGTGCCTGCGACTGCCGGCTCGGCGGCCGTCTCGCCGACTCGGACTGCCCGCACTGCGATCACCGGCCGTCCCCTTGCCATGGTGGGGTGCACAGGCCGACCCCCTTTGCTCTGCACCCCTATAGGCGCCGGTCGCGGACAGTAGCCGTCGCATCCGCGGGTGCAGAGCAAAGGACAACAGACCATCCCTCGCACCCCGGCCGCCCCGACGACATCAGCAGAGGCACCCAGTGCCCTGACAACACGGTGTTTGCCAGGAAGTAGTTCCCTCCTGGCGCCCACGGCCCGATACCTCCATGTCAACGGCCCGTGTCATGACCACCATGGCTCTGTCGTGGAGATGCGTATCGGCGTCGGCGAACCGTCCCGGCGTCAGGTGTCGACCACGGAAAGTAGTTGCGGAACGGGGGATGATGTCCGCTCTGTCAAGGTGTGGCAGGGTATCGATGCCGATCACCCTGACGTTTTCCTTACCTCCAGTGACGTAGCCTTCCGGTTGCTCATCTGATCGTGATCGATTTCTGGAGGTTGCAACGTGCGGATCAACGGACGGCTGCTCGTGCCGATCTCGTTGGCGGTGGTGATGGCGACCGCCGCCTGTGGTCTGGCGTCAGGGCCGGCGTCCGGGGGCGCCGAAACCGGGCGCGCAGGCTGGAGTGACCCGCGCCCCAGCGATACGCCGAAATCCAGCCCGACTCCGAGGATCCCGACCGACGCGGAGATTCCCACCAGGGCCGCCGGCACCTTCACCACCGCCTCCGGCACCGGTCGCGTGATCGGCAAGGGCAAGAAACGGGTGCGTTACAGCGTCTCGGTGGAGAAGGGGATCGCCTGGGGTGACATCCCCGCCTGGAAGCCGACCCAGTTTGCCGAGAGCATCGAGCAGGTGTTGGCGGCGCCCAACGGGTGGGCCAGTTCCGCGCAGCACCCGGTCACGAACGAGGCGGTGAACCTGAGCCGTGCGTCGTGGTCCTTCCAGCGGGTCAGCACGTCACGCATCGACGTGGATGTCCGCCTCGCCACGCCGAGGACGGTGGACCGGCTGTGCGGTGCGAGCGGCGTGGACACCGAGGGGGTCTACTCCTGTAAGTACGGCAAGACCATCATGATCAATCTGCGGCGTTGGCTTCAGGGCTCGCCGGGATATCCGGTCAGCATCGAGGAGTACCACGCCGGCGTCATCAACCACGAGTTCGGCCATTTCCTCGGCTTCGCGCACATGGAGTGCGGCGGGCCCGGCGAGCCCGGCCCGGTCATGATGACCCAGACGATCGACCTGGGCGGGTGCGTGCCCAACGTCAGCCCGTTCGCCAAGAACGGCCAGTTCATCAGCGGTCCGTGGGCACCCTCCTGAGTCGGCGACCCCCACCCTGCCTCGGTCTTGGCCTCACTCGGTGTGGGCGACAATGATGAGAAGGTCGAACCCGGCCAAGTGAGGATCTCAGGTATGGGCAGCCAATCGGATGCAGGATCCGCCGCAGGTGTCGCCCGGCTCACCGATCAACTTCGGCGTTTCGCCGAGGAGCGCGAGTGGCAGCAGTTCCACACGCCAAAGAATCTGGCGATGGCGCTCTCCGGTGAGGTGGGCGAACTGCTGGCAGAGCTGCAATGGCTCACGCCGGAGCAGGCTGCCCAGGTGATGACGGACCCGCAGGCGGGCGCACGGGTGCGCGCCGAGATCGGCGACGTCATGATCTATCTCGTCCGGCTCGCCGACATCCTCGATATCGACCTGGTGGAAGCGGCGAGCGACAAACTGGCGGACTCAGCCCGGCGCTACCCGGTGGAAAGCGCCAGGGGCTCCGCGGCGAAGGCGCCGCGGTCGTAGCCGTTGGTTGATCTTCCCGTTAAAGTCGTGGCAGTAAGGCGGTCCGACGGGCTTCCGATGCATGGATATGCCCCCCATCCGCACGATCTCTCCGTGCTGCCCGGGGGCACCTGTCGATGTCGGCGTATCGTACGTCCGCTGCTGGTCTGTTGCGTCTCGCTAGCGATGCCACCCTGGTGGAGGTGCTGAACGAGAGGGCCCGCCACAGCGGTCATGGGGTGAGCCCCGCCGAGAAGCGGTCCTGGTCGCGTAGCCTCCCGGTGCTCGCGCAGGATCTCGCCGACGCGGGCTTGGCCGAGGTCGAGGTACTGGTCGAGTATCAACTTCCGTTGACCAGCCGACGCGTCGACGCGGTGCTGGCCGGTGTTGATCCACGTAGCGGAGACGACTCCTACCTCGTCGTCGAACTCAAACAGTGGTCCTATGCCACGGCCTTCGAGGATTCCGAAACGCTCGTCGCTGTTGAGCAGGTCCATGGCCCACGCCTGCATCCGGGTATTCAGGTAGAGGACTACTGCCGCTACCTCAACGACTTTCTGGGCGTACTCGGCCGCGATCAGAAGCTGTTGAGGGGTGCCGCCTACCTGCACAACGCGGTGGACCGTGACGTTGCCGACCTGCTCGACCGAGCGTCCAGCGAGCAGAGCCGGATCTTCACCGGGCAGCGTCGGGGTCAGTGGCTCGATTACCTGCGCAGCCAATTCGCATCCGCTTCGGGCGCAGGCCCGGCGGATCGGTTCCTGACCAGCACCGTGCGTCCCAGCCGGCATCTGCTGAAGTACGCCGCCGCCGAGTTGAAGGAACGCTCGCACTTCACCCTGCTCGATGAGCAGCATGTGGCGTACGAGTTGGTCATGCACGCTATCGAGCGGGCCCGGACGGCGAACCACAAGCGCACGGTGTTGGTAGCGGGTGGTCCGGGTAGCGGCAAGAGCGTCATCGCCCTCTCTGTCCTGGGAGAGTTGGCGCGGCAGAACCGGTCGGTGCTGCACGCCACCGGCTCGCGGTCCTTCACCCAGACACTGCGTCGCTACGCCGGCAAAGGATCCCCCCGACTGCAGAGCCTCTTCAAGTACTTCAACAGCTTCATGGACGCAGATCCGAACGACATCGAGGTGCTGATCTGCGACGAGGCGCACCGGGTACGGGAGACGTCGGTCAACCGCTACACACCCAAGGTCCGCCGGGACGTCGCCCGCCCGCAGTTGGAAGAGCTCATCTCGCTCGCCAGGGTGCCTGTCTTCCTGCTCGACGAGCATCAGGTGGTGAAGCCGGGTGAGCTGGGCAGCGTCGAGGTCATTTCCGCCTTCGCGGAGAAGCTGGGCGTGGAGGTCGACGTGGTCTCCCTGCACGACCAGTTCCGCTGCGGCGGCAGTGAGGCGTACGAGGAGTGGGTTCTTGACCTGCTCGGCCTCGACGGGGGTGCGCCATCGGTCTGGACCGGCGACGGCCGGTTCGACGTGCGGGTCGCCGAGTCGCCGGAGGAGATGGAGGCGTACCTCGCCGAACGGCAGAGAGCCGGCGGCACGGCCAGGATGTCGGCCGGCTACTGCTGGCCATGGAGCGATCCGAGACCTGACGGCACCTTGGTCCCGGACGTGACGATCGGTGACTGGGCGCGACCGTGGAACGTCCGGAGCGAACGCAGTGTCGGAGAGGCGCCGGGGAGCGCATTCTGGGCCACCGATCCGAACGGCTTCGGCCAGGTTGGCTGTGTCTACACCGCCCAGGGCTTCGAGTACGACTGGTCGGGGGTCATCATCGGCCCGGACCTGGTGGCGCGCGACGGGCAGTTGGTGACTCGCCGTGCGGAGTCTAAGGATCCGGCCATCCGCAGTCGCAAATCCGTCGGCGACGGGGAAGTGGACCGCTTGATCCGCAACACCTACAAGGTTTTGCTGACCCGGGGCATGCGCGGCACGGTGCTGTACGCGACCGACCCGGAGACGCAGGGGTACCTACGCGATCTGGTGCGGGTTCGGCGGGCCCCGGAGATCAGATTCGACGCCGAAGCCGGGTAGCGAAAAGTCTCGCCGCGTCGATACTGTGATCGCCAGTTCAGCGGATCGACGGGCTTCCCGAACAGGACATGCCCCCACCGCACGAGATTTTCGTGCCTCGGGGGCCTGTCAGTGCTGGCGTTCCAGACCACACCCAAGCAGATTCTTGAGCTTGCCGAGGTGGACCAGTTGGCGGGTCGGGTGGCTGCCCATCTGTCGGCTGCGGGCTTCCAGGTGGATACCAGCGAACGTTCGTCCTGGGAGAAGAGCCTGCCTGCGCTGGCCAGAGAACTCACCGCGGCGGGGCTTGGTGATCTCGACGCGCTGGTGGAGAGCCAGCTTCCCCGCAGCAGCCGACGGATCGATGTGATCCTCGCCGGCGCCGAGCGATCGTCGAACCGGCCGGTCTACGCCGTGGTGGAACTCAAGCAGTGGAGCTGGGCGACCGTCTACGACGAGGCGGAGAACCTGGTGCGGGCCCCTGGGATGCGAGAGCCGCAGCCGCACCCCGCCCTGCAGGTGCAAACTTACTGCTCCTACCTCACTGACTTCTTGCCCGTGCTGTGGGAATGGCCGGAGTCGGTGCACGGTCTCGCGTTCCTGCACAACGCCGACCGTCATCAGATCCCCGACCTATCCACTAACAGCCTCACGGTGCCCGCCGAACGGCGGATGGTTTTCACCCGGGACCGGACTGAGGATCTGCGCACCTACCTGCGGGAGCGGTTCGCGCCGTGGCGGTATAGGGCAGCGGCGGAACGGTTGCTGAATGCTTCTGTCCGGCCCAGTAAGCAACTTCTGGCCGTCGTGGCCGAAGAGGTGGCGAGTCGCCGGCACCTCGTGCTGTTGGACGAGCAGCGCAGCGCCTACGAACTGGTCATGCGCGGGGTCCGCTGGGCAGACCAGGGGCGGCGCAAACGGGTCGTGCTGGTCTCCGGTGGGCCGGGCAGTGGCAAGAGCGCCATCGCGCTCACACTGCTGGCGGACTTGGCCAGGGAGGAGCGGCCCGTCGCTCACGCCACCGGGTCCAAGGCGTTCAAGAAAACCGTCCAGGAGTACGCCAGGCGGCAGCCCCGAGACCGGGAGCAGCGGACCGCTCCGGTGTTCAACTACTTTCTGGACTTCATGAAATCGCCGCCGGACAGCCTCGACGTGCTGATCTGCGATGAGGCCCACCGCATCCGTAGCAGGTCAACCCGTCGCGGCGGGTTCACCGGGAAGGTCCCGCAGGTGCACGAACTGATCGCGGTCGCCAAGGTCCCGGTGTTCCTGCTCGATGACGATCAGGTGGTTCGTCCGAACGAGGTGGGAAGCGTACGGATGATCCGCGAGGCAGCGGAGAGCTTGGATCTCGAGGTGGACTACATCCATCTCGGGGCGCAGTTTCGCTGCGGCGGCAGCCCTCGGTACGAGCGTTGGGTGATGCACCTGTTGGGACTGGCCGGACGTGTCCCCTATCGGTGGCCTGTCGATGACGACTACCGGGTCGCGCTGGCCGCCTCACCGCAGCAGATGGAGGATCTACTGCGACCCCGCCACGTCGCCGGCCAGTCGGCTCGGATCTCGGCCGGCTTTTGTTGGCCTTGGCACGAGTTACCCCGCGGCGGCAAACTTGTTCTTGACGTGGCCATCAACGGGTGGCGGAGGCCGTGGAACGCGGCGGGCGACCATCCACCGAGGGGCATCCCGTCTGGCTCCTACTGGGCTACCGATCCACGGGGTTTCGACCAGATCGGCTGCATCTACACCGCACAGGGTTTCGAGTACGAGTGGTCCGGTGTGATTCTGGGCCCGGACCTGGTGTTCCGTGACGGGCAGCTTCGCAGCGATCCGACGAGATCCAACGACAAAGCGATATTCAAGAATGGGCGGGCCTCGGAGGGCGCGGACCGGCTGATCCGCAACGCCTACAAGGTCCTGCTGACGCGGGGCATGCGAGGGACGCTGATTCATTCGGTGGATCCCGAGACACAGGAGTTTCTCGCCGGCCTGGTGCCACCGCCCCTTACCCGGGTGCAGGCCGCGCCAGGCGTCGTCCAGGTCGCCCGAAACGGCCCTCGACCCCCCCTTCGAGAGGAACAACCCGCGCACAATGCGGCTGGCAGTGCCGATGGCGAACTCGACGAGCGCTGAACAACCGTGTCGAAAGTCGGGCTCTGCTTGGCGCGGGTGCCATGCCGCCACCGGTCGAGGACGAGCAGGTCGACGGCCGGTGTGACAGTCAATGGATCGCTCAGGCCCGAACGGTTCGCCGGCCCCAGTTCGCTCTCACCCCCCGGCGATGCTGGCAGACGAGACCCTCCACTTGGGAGTGTGGATTACATGGAGAACGTCAGCGGCGTACCTCAACTGGTCCTGCAGCCGCGAGGTAGCGCCAAGGACCGTGGACCGCAGAACTACAAACGCTCGGTCGAGCGGGGGATCCGCCTGCGGGACGTTGCGGCGGAGCTTGGTCCCGACCTGAAACCACTTGCCGCGCTCTATCCGGACGGAGTTGCTCGCTTCTGGGGGTCGACACCGACGAGCCAAGTGAATAACTACAAGGCGCGAGCACTGCGCGACCGGTGGGTCGGCGACGACGTGCTCTTCTACGCCGACACGACGTTCTACGCGCGTGCCCGGATCCTGCACCTCCTGCACAACCCTGCCGTGGCCAAGCGGATCTGGGGGGCAGACGACGACGGGCGGACCTGGGAACACATGATGGCGCTCGGCGACGTCGAGCGCCTTGAGCAGCCCGTTCCCGCTGCTCCGATCCTGCGTCAGTTCGGGCTGAGCGTCCCGCTGCGGAGCCTCACCCTGGTCAGTGCCGCTGAGTACGCCACGATCCAACCGCTGCTTGTCGCGGCAGGGATGACGCGCCGCGGATCCGATACGACCGCTTCTCCCAAGATGACGCGCAAGCGATTGTTCAAGGCGCTCGAGCAACTCGTCGATGCCTGTCGTGGGTACGACGGGGACCCGACAGCTAGGCGCCTGCCTCTGACCGCGCTCTGGAGCATCGGGCAGATCGCCTCCGGTGACGGCCATTCCGCAGAGCCACAGCACCTGAGGTCCGGCCTTGACTCGATCATCGAACGCTACGGCGTGGCGGTTAGCCGACCGGGCGGTGCGGAGAGTTCCGGGAGGCTGCCTGATAACGGGCTGCGGGAGGTCGTCGCGAGCGAACTCTGGGCAGTCGATCCGTCCGGCTTCCATGGGAGGCAGGGCTCCAATCCAGGTGCCGTGGATGCGGATGCCCCCTTGGTTGGCTTCGCCTCGGCGGTGACGGCTCTGCTGGGTGATCCGGAGACTCGGGGCCGTGCGGTGGCAGTCCTGTCCTCCTCGCTGCCGGCCGACATTGACCAAGCAGCGTTCCTTGCGGAGGTTGGTCTCGCTGGCTACAACTCGGCTTCGGGGGTTCTGGACGCCGGGGACACCACCGGATCCGAGATGGGTGATCAAGGACCGGCAAGGCGACGAACGGTGTACACCGAGCGCATCATTCGTAGCTCGGCCATCGCCGAGAAGGTCAAGCGACTCCATGGGCACCGTTGTCAGGTGTGCGAGACCCGACTGGCGACTCGGTATGGTTACTACAGCGAGGCCGCCCACATCAAAGGGCTGGGCAGACCGCACGAGGGCTCGGACCGGATGGACAACGTGCTCTGTCTCTGCCCGAACCATCACGCCCAGTTCGACGCCTTCGCCATTTACATCGACAGCGACCTGGCGGTGCGATGGACCGTCAGTGGCGACAAGATTAGCGAGCTACGGCTGCATGCAGAGCATCCGATCGACCCCGACAACCTTCAACATCATCGGCGGTTCTGCGGCAGGGGGGACTAGCTGGTAGTGGTCGGTTTGCAAGCGGATCCATGCGAGCAGCGCACCACGTCGGCAGACGCCGTGTGAACGAGCAATGCCTCGGTTTTCCCTGTCAGCGTCGTCTCACGCGTCTCAGGATCCTGAGGAAATGCGGACCGCCTCGGCCAGCAGGGCGTCCAGCTCGCTGTCCGTCAGGTTCTCATCTGTCAGGATCGTCTGCACCGTGGCCGCCTGGATGCGACCGATCATCTCCTGATCGATTGAGTAGTCGACCGACGGATCGATGACCGACATGATGAGCATCTCGGCGGCTTCGGCGTTGATCTCCGGTCCGCCGTCTGCGAGTCCTGCTCGCAGCTCTCCGACGAACGTGATGACCTCGGAACGCCCGGCGGTTTCACCGAAGCGGCGATCGACGGCGAGAAAGAAGACTGCTGCGAGGAACCGGGGAAGCCCGTCCCACCCCTCGGCGTCAAGTCTTGCCTCGACCGCGTCGTTGGCGGCGTGATCACCGCGCACCATCGTGCGGATGTACTCCGGCAACTCAGCCTTGATCGTCATCGTCTCGCCTCCTCGCTCGTCGAGCTTTGCCATGGTTCCATATTGCCTTTGCGGTCACCGCCAACGCGCCGGCTGCCATCACCACGGCGGTCACCGGGCTGTCGACCTGCTGCCGTTCCTGAACCGGCGTAGGTTGCGGGCTCGACGTGCCGCTTGTGGCGCCGTCCCGTTGTTGCTTGAAAAACTTGAAGACCTCCTTGGCGTTGGTCTCCGCGTTCTTCAAGCTGTCCTCGGTGTTGTCGGCCTTTTGGATCTGTTTGCGCCAAGCGATGTCCGCCCGTCGCCCACGCCTCTCGGCCTCGGTCACCAGCCGTTCCCCGGACGGCGACGCGTCATCCCTGGCCGGCCCGGAGGTCGCGGCACCGGGGGCGATGGTCTTGACGTACCCGGTGATGTGTCGGGCGGCGTCGGCCAGGAGGCGGGCGTAGCGGCCGGCTTTGTCGCGGGCCACCTCGGCGTCCGCGATGGCCGCGCCCAACCGCTGGTCACCGCTACCCCGCTGTACTTCGGCCAGGCGTGCCAGGGCCTGCTCGGCGTCCGTGCGGGCGCGCAGCGCCGTGACAGCAGCGGTGTCGAGCTTTGCGCGTACGGCGAGGAGTTGCGCGACCAACTCGGCGATGCTGCCGGTCATCCGAGCCGGGTCAGGTAGTCGGCCGCGTGTTCGGCGGTGCTGTCGAAGCGGCGGCGGGTGGGTTCGACCTCTGCTCGGGCGGCGGCAAGGGCCTGACGGGCTGCTGTCACGTCCGCGTGCTGGCTGCCGTGCAGGAGAGCGATCGCCGTTTGGGTCGTTGCCTCCGCGTCAGAGACGGCCTGATCGAACACCCGCCGTCCCTGGCGAGCGGCCTCAATGGCGTCGCGAAGGGACGTCTTGACCTTACCAACGCTCATCGCGGTGGTCGGGGCTCAGCCGAGGACGCTGATGTAGCGGCGGGCCGCCTCCGAGCTTCCCTGCACGAGGGCCATGGCTTCGGCCAGGCGCTGCTTGCTCTGCTCACCGCGGGCGATGGCCTCGGCGATCGTCGGGTGCCCGGTGCCGGCGGAGATGGCACGTAGCCGGGTCAGCATCTGTTCGGTGTTCTCGGCGGCGGCCCGGATCTGGCCGACCGTGGCGTTGCCCTGCTCGGCGGCCTGCATCAGCGCAGCCTTGACTTCCTCGATGCTGGCCATGCCGCCCTCCGTCTGCCGATCGCGCCAAGGAGTTCACGTTTGCGTGGTCGGACGGACACTATCGGAGATGGAGGCAATACGCAGTCCCGCTGGTTCAAGGTAGTCGGCGGCCGTACGCTCCACGTCAGCGACGAACTTTTCAAGCTGCGTCTCCGTGAGATCGCGGTCCTGCAACAGCTTGCCGAGGAACACGATCTGCATCTGTAGGGCCGTCTCGGAACTGAGATTATCGATCAGCCCAACCTCACCGAGGGCCGCGCGAACGGGCCCCTCCATCTCTAGGGTGGGCAGCGACTCCGCACCCGGGAACGGGGTGCGCGTCTCGGCGACGAAGCGAGCGACGTCGGTGGCGGAGTGCCCGGCGGCGAAGCGGTCGTCGACAGCGATGGCGAACGCCGCACCGATCACCTGGTTTCCGCCCTGCCAACCGGAGGTCTCCAACCCGTCCAGGAGTTGGTCCACCGTGCCCAGTCACGCCGTGCCATCGCGCGGATCAGATCGCCGAACTCGTCGCCTTCCGGATAGCCGGGGCCTCGTGGTTGCGGGGTGACCGTTCAATGACAGACATGCGGGGATTCAGTGGCACGGCCAGGGCGAAGGCACTCATCGTGGCCGCCATTCCGGTTGGTGGCGCCGGGACTGTCGTCTCCGAGCCGTGGGCCGCTGCCTCGATCGTGGCCAGCCTCGTCCTTGTGGCCGCCGGGGGCGGGCTCTGGTGGTGGACCGTCCGTGAGCGGGCACTGGGATCGCGTGCGCCGGACTGGCGAACCCGGTGGCCCGGCTGTCGGGGACGGCCTCGACGACTTCTACGACTTCGAGTTGCAGATGTACGCCTCGCGGACTGTCCGCAGGCAGCAGCTGATGGTGTCGAGCACCAGCCGTGTCCGCCGGGCCGGAATGCGGCGTCGCATGGCGCGCATCGTGTGACTGGCCGAGGTGGCGGAGCGGAAATCCCGCCGCGAGCTTTCTGCCGGTCTACCCGGGTGTGCTTGTCGCGGGCCGATCGACACGCGTTCCTTGATATCGGGCTATCCCGCCGACCCGGATACCCCGGCATCAAGGAACTCGTGTTGATCGTGCGGCGCCGGGTCCGCGCCGGCTCGGGGGTTACTCCGGGACGCGGCGGTAGGCGCCGTCGCTGGCCGAGGTGGCCATCGAGGCGTACGCGCGCAGCGCCGCCGACACCGGGCGCTGCCGGTCGGTCGGGGTGTACGGCCTGTCGCGCTTCTCCTCGGCCACCCGTCGCGCCTCCAACTCCTCGGCGGACACGTTCAGCTCGATCGAGCGGTTCGGGATGTCGATGACGACCTCGTCGCCGTCGCGGACCAGGGCGATCAGCCCACCGGAGGCCGCCTCGGGGGAGACGTGCCCGATGGAGAGCCCGGAGGTGCCACCGGAGAAGCGGCCGTCGGTGAGCAGCGCGCAGGACCGGCCCAGCCCACGTCCCTTGAGGAACGACGTGGGGTAGAGCATCTCCTGCATGCCCGGGCCGCCCTTGGGCCCCTCGTAGCGGATCACCACCACGTCCCCGGCGACGACCTGCTTGGCGAGGATCGCGGTCACCGCGTCGTCCTGCGACTCGTAGACCTTCGCCGGGCCGCGGAAGGTCAGGCAGTCGTCCGGCACGCCGGCGGTCTTCACGACGGAGCCTTCCGGTGCCAGGTTGCCGTGCAGGATGGCCAGCCCGCCGTCGGCGGAGTAGGCGTGCTCCAGGTCCCGGATGCAGCCGCCGGCCGCGTCGGTGTCCAGCGACGACCAGCGGTTGGTGGTGGAGAACGGCTCGACGGTACGCACGCCACCCGGCGCGGCGTGGAACAGCTCGACGGCCGTCGGGGTCGGTGAGCCGCCGCGGACGTCCCAGTCGGACAGCCACTGGGCCAGCGAGGGGGAGTGCACGGCGTGCACGTCCCGGTTGAGCTGCCCGGCCCGGTCCAACTCGCCGAGGATCGCCGGGATGCCGCCGGCCCGGTGCACGTCCTCCATGTGGTAATTGGGGGAGTTTGGTGCGACCTTGGCCAGGCAGGGCACCCGCCGGGAGATGGCGTCGATGTCGGTGACGCCGAAGTCCATCTCGGCCTCGCGGGCCGCGGCGAGCAGGTGCAGCACCGTGTTGGTGGAGCCGCCCATCGCCACGTCCAGGGCGACCGCGTTCTCGAAGGCGGCCTTGGAGGCGACCGTACGGGGCAGCACCGAGTCGTCGTCGCCGTCGTACCACCGCTTGGAGATCTCCACGACGGTGCGGCCGGCCTCGACGAAGAGCGACCGGCGCGCGGCGTGGGTGGCCAGCGTCGAACCGTTGCCGGGCAGCGCCAGCCCGATCGCCTCGGTGAGGCAGTTCATCGAGTTGGCGGTGAACATGCCGGAGCACGAGCCGCAGGTCGGGCAGGCGGAGCGCTCGATCTCACCGAGCTGCTCGTCGGTGACCGACTCGTTCGAGGAGGCGATCATCGCGTCGATCAGATCGATCTTGCTGTGCACGACACCCTCGATCGCCATCGTCTTGCCGGCCTCCATGGGGCCACCGGAGACGAAGACGGTCGGGATGTTGAGCCGCAACGCGGCCAGCAGCATCCCAGGGGTGATCTTGTCGCAGTTGGAGATGCAGACCAGGGCGTCCGCGCAGTGCGCGTTGACCATGTATTCCACCGCGTCGGCGATCAGCTCGCGGCTGGGCAGCGAGTAGAGCATGCCGCCGTGGCCCATCGCGATGCCGTCGTCGACCGCGATGGTGTTGAACTCCCGCCCCACCCCGCCGGCCTCGGCGACGGCGTCGGCGACCAGGCCACCCATGTCCTTGAGATGGACGTGACCAGGCACGAACTGGGTGAAACTGTTGGCGATGGCGACGATCGGCTTGCCGAAATCGTCGTCGGTCATCCCGGTGGCCCGCCAGAGTGCCCGGGCGCCGGCCATCGTCCGACCGTGTGTGGAAGTCCTCGATCGCAGCTCAGGCATACATACCAGCATGCCACCGTCGCCACGCCGCCCCTCCCGCGTATGCGCCGTGTCCCAACAGATGCACACCCAGCCCCCCAAGGCGCGCGCCGATCCGGCACTCTTGGAGGCGTGCATCTCCCCCCGGGCATGGTCGCTGTCGCGGCGCTCAGCGGGCTCGTCGCCGCTGCCGCCGCCGTGCTGCTGACCGCGATCGCCGGGCGGCGGGGTGGGCCCCGTCGGCCGGCACACGTGCTGCTCGCGGTGGCCGCCGGGGTCGCACTGCTCAGCCTGCTGGCCGGGGTGGTCGCCGCGCTCGGCGCCCACCACCACTGGTCCGCCGAGCAGGGGCAGCGCAGCGGCTGGGCGACCGCTGTGGCGATCGGCACGACGGTGAGTGGGCTGGCCTTCGCCGCCGGTCTGCTCTGGTTGCCGGGCGTGGCCGCCACCGTGGCGGGCCGGGCCCGGCTCGCCCTGGACGGGTTGGTCGTGGCGGCGGCGCTGTGGTTCGTCGGCTGGGTCCTCTTCTCCGAGCCCACCCGGTTGCTCGGCGCGGCCACCCCGATGGCCTGCCCGGCGATCCTGGTGGCCACGGTGAGTGCCGCGCTCGGAGCCGGCCTCGTCGCGACCGTCATCTTCCGGGCCGCGCTCCGCCGGCGACTCACCGCGCTGGGCCTCGGCATCAGCGCGGTCACCTGCGGCGGGATGGGTCTCAGCGCCGGGCTCTGCCAGGCCGGGCCGACCACGGCGCTGACCGGTGCGGCGGTGCTCGCCGTCGGTCTGCTGGCCGTCGCGCTCGCCGCGCACTGCGCCGACCGGCCGGGGCAGGCCGAGGTTGACCTGATCGGTCGGGACGGCGAGTACGGGATCGCCCCGATGATCGCGATGACCGCCTCGGCGATGCACCACCTCGCCCAGGACGGTCGCTTCACCGCCCCGGGCGTCGTGGCCGCCAGCGTGGAGGGCTTCGCGCTGGTGGCGCGGCAATACCTCACTCTTCGCGACGTCCGGGAGTACGCGGGCCGCCTGGTCGAGGGGGAGGCGCACTTTCGCGAGCTGGCGCACACCGACCCGCTGACCGCGTTGGCCAACCGGCGCGGGCTGCTGCGCGCACTGCACGCCGCCGCCGCGGCGGGCACCCCGTGCGTGCTGCTCGGTCTCGACCTGGACGGCTTCAAGAACGTCAACGACATGCGTGGCCACGACGTGGGTGACGCCGTGCTGGCCGAGGTGGGCCGGCGGCTCCGGGGCAACCTGCGCCCCGGTGACGTGGCGGCCCGACTGGGCGGCGACGAGTTCGCCGTCCTCATGCAGGGGCAACCGGCCGAGGCGGACCGCGTCGCCGAGCGGCTGCTCGGGGTGCTCAACCGGCCGTACGACGAGCCGGAGGGGCCGGTCTTCCTGTCGGTGAGCATCGGGGTGGCCGGGTGGGCCGCAGAGCCGGACGTGGAGCTACTGCTGCGCCACGCCGACCTGGCACTGCGCTACGCCAAGCAGCGTGGAAAGAACCGGATCGAACGCTACGACGCCGCGTACGACAGGTTGCTGCGCCGACGCACGACGGTGGAGCACGAACTGCGTGGTGCCATCGAACGCGACGAGCTGCGGTTGGCCTTCCAGCCGGTGGCGTCGCTGCCGTCGGTGCGGCCGGTCGGCGCGGAGGCGCTGCTGCGTTGGCACCACCCCGAGCTGGGCAACGTCGGTCCCGACGAGTTCATCCCGCTCGCCGAGGAGTGCGGCATGATCGCCCCGCTGGGGGCCTGGGTGCTGCACCAGGCCTGCTACCAGCTCTCCCGTTGGCTGGCGGACGGCCACGACGTCTGGGTTTCGGTAAACGTCTCCCCGCACGAGCTGCACGCCCCGGCGTACGTGGTCCAGGTCGCCGAGGCGCTGCGCGCCCACCACGTGCCGCCGCAGCGGCTGGTGCTGGAGGTCACCGAGCACGCGGTCGCCACCGACCTGGACGAGCTGATCCGACGGCTCACCGCGCTGCGGTTGACCGGCGTGCGGATCGCGCTCGACGACTTCGGGGCCGGCTACTCGTCGCTGGGGCAGTTGCGGCGGCTGCCGATCGACATCCTGAAGATCGACCACAGCCTGGTGGCCGAGCACGAGCCGGTCCGGCCGGTCGACCAGGACGGCCCGGCCTTCGCCCCGATGGTCGACATCGTGATGCGGTTGGGCCACCAGTTGGGCCTGGAGGTGATCGCCGAGGGGGTGACCGCGCCGACCGAACTGGCCGCGGTGGTGGCCGCCGGTTGCCGGTTCGGCCAGGGCGCGCTCTTCGGCTGGGGGGTGCCGGCCGAGCACCTGGAGGCGATGCTGGAGGCGGCCACGTCACCGGGCGCGCGGTCCGCGCCGCTGCCCGCGCCACGCCGGGTTCCGGGTGGGTACGCACAGGTCACGCCGCCTGCCGATGGCGCGTCGTCGGGCGACGCGCCGACATCCGTTGACCAACATGTGGGAGCAGTTGACTCATCGCGTGAGATGCGTCAGGCTTAGCCGCATGTCGTCGTACCGGTCGCTGCGAGTACTTACCTGAGCGCACTCTCCCTCATTGAGAGTGCGCTGGCCCCGTGCATCTGCACGAGGGCCGTTTTTATTGCCATCGGAACCTGGCGAGGCGGGCCCCGCCCGTGTCGCATCGCTTGACTAGCCACCAGCCACTCCAGCCGAAGGCCAGAACCGCCATGACGAGACCCACGCCCGAGACCCTCGCCCACTCCGCCCGCCGAGCCCGCGCGGCCGCCGACCCGACCGTCGACGTCGATCCGGCCGCCGCACGCCCCGCGGCCACCCCGGCCACCCCGGCGGTACGGCCATCCGCTCCGGCCCAGGTCTCCGGGGCCGGCTCGCTCGTGCGGTCCCTTGAGGCGCTCGGCGTCGACGTCGTCTTCGGCATTCCGGGCGGCGCGATCCTGCCGGCGTACGACCCGCTCTACGACTCCTCCGTCCGGCACATCCTGGTCCGGCACGAGCAGGGCGCGGGGCACGCGGCGACCGGGTACGCGCAGGCCACCGGCAAGGTCGGTGTCTGCATGGCCACCTCCGGCCCGGGCGCGACGAACCTGGTCACCCCGATCGCCGACGCGTACATGGACTCGGTGGCGATGGTGGCGATCACCGGGCAGGTGGCCCGACCGATGATCGGCACCGACGCCTTCCAGGAGGCGGACATCCAGGGCATCACCCTGCCGATCACCAAGCACAACTTCCTCGTCCAGAACGCCGAGGAGATCCCGCAGGTGCTGGCCGAGGCGTTCCACCTGGCCAGCACCGGCCGGCCCGGCCCGGTGCTCGTCGACATCCCCAAGGACGTGCTCCAGGCGTCGACCACCTTCACCTGGCCGCCCACCCTGGGCCTGCCCGGCTACCGGCCCACCCTGCACCCGCACGGCAAGCAGATCCGGGAGGCGGCGCGGCTGATGGCCGCCGCCCGCCGGCCGGTGCTCTACGTCGGTGGCGGGGTGCTCAAGGCCGGTGCCACGGACGGGCTGCGCCAGTTGGCCGAGCTGACCGGCATCCCGGTCATCACCACGCTCATGGCGCTCGGCGCGTTCCCCGACTCGCATCAGCAGCACCTGGGCATGCCCGGCATGCACGGCACGGTCGCCGCGGTCTACGGCCTGCAGAAGTCGGATCTGATCGTCGCGCTCGGCGCGCGGTTCGACGACCGGGTCACCGGAAAGTTGGACTCGTTCGCCCCGGACGCGACGGTGGTCCACGCGGACATCGACCCCGCCGAGATCGGCAAGAACCGGCACGTGGACGTGCCGATCGTCGGGGACGCCAAGCACGTCATCGACGAGCTGATCGCCGCGGTGACCGTCGAACGGTCAGCGGGGCGTACCACCGATCTGGGCGACTGGTGGACGCAGCTGGACGACCTGCGCAACCGCTACCCGCTCGGCTACGACGAGCCGGCGGACGGCACGCTCTCCCCGCAGTTCGTGATCAAGCGGCTGGGCGAGATCGCCGGCCCGGACACGATCTTCGTGGCCGGGGTGGGCCAGCACCAGATGTGGGCGTCCCAGTTCATCTCCTACGAGAAGCCGTACACCTGGTTGAATTCCGGCGGCCTCGGCACGATGGGGTACGCGGTGCCGGCGGCGATGGGGGCCAAGGTCGGCAAGCCGGACACGGTGGTCTGGGCGGTCGACGGTGACGGCTGCTTCCAGATGACCAACCAGGAGTTGGCCACCTGCGCGTTGGAGGGCATCCCGGTCAAGATCGCTGTCATCAACAACGGCAATCTCGGCATGGTCCGGCAGTGGCAGACGCTGTTCTACAACGAGCGCTACTCCAACACCGACCTCGGCACGCACAAGCACCGCATTCCTGACTTCGTCAAGCTCGCGGAGGCGCTGGGCTGCGTCGGGTTGCGCTGTGAGAATGCCGACGACGTGGACAAGACCATCGCCGCCGCCATGGAGATCAACGATGCTCCGGTGGTGATCGACTTCGTGGTCGGCAAGGATGCGATGGTCTGGCCGATGGTGGCCGCCGGCACCAGCAACGACGAGATCATGTTCGCCCGCGGCGTCCGCCCGACCTTCGACGAGGATGACATTTAATGACCATGCACACCCTCTCCGTGCTCGTGGAGAACAAGCCCGGCGTGCTCGCTCGGGTCTCCGGTCTGTTCTCCCGGCGCGGGTTCAACATCGACAGTCTCGCCGTGGGCGAGACCGAGAACCCGGACGTCTCCCGGATCACCATCGTGGTCAACGCCGAGTCGTCGCCGTTGGAGCAGGTCACCAAACAGCTCAACAAGCTGGTCAACGTGCTCAAGATCGTCGAGCTGGACCCGCAGGTCTCGGTCGCCCGGGAGTTGCTGCTGGTCAAGGTCCGCGCCGACCGGTCCGCCCGGTCCCAGGTGCTGGAGACCGTCAACCTGTTCCGCGCCCGGGTGGTCGACGTCGCACCGGACACGCTGACCATCGAGGCCACCGGCACCCCGGACAAACTCGACGCGCTGCTGCGCGATCTCGAAGCCTTCGGCATCAAGGAAATGGTCCAGTCCGGGTTGGTGGCGATCGGGCGCGGCTCGCGTTCGATCACCGCCGGGCCGGCGCTGCGGGCCGCCTGACCGCCACCGGTCGGCCCCGGTGGGCTGCCCCGGACCCCATCAACACAGACCACGACGGGCCGCCCCGGCCGTCGTACGAAAGGGAAGTTCTCATGAGCGTTGAGGTGTACTACGACGACGATGCCGACCTCGGCCTGATCCAGGCCAGGAAGGTCGCGGTGATCGGCTATGGCAGCCAGGGTCACGCCCACGCGCTGTCGCTGCGTGACTCGGGCGTCGACGTGGTGATCGGTCTGCCGGAGGGCTCGAAGAGCCGTCCCAAGGCCGAGGAGCAGGGCTTCCGGGTTCTCACGCCGGCGCAGGCGTCCGCCGAGGCCGACGTGATCATGGTGCTCGCACCGGACACCGCGCAGCGCTCCATCTACACGGAGTCCATCGCCCCGAACCTTGCCCCGGGCAAGGCCATCTTCTTCGGCCACGGCTTCAACATCCGGTACGACCTGATCAAGCCGCCGGCCGACGTGGACGTGGCGATGGTCGCGCCGAAGGGCCCCGGCCACCTGGTCCGCCGCCAGTACGCCGACGGCAAGGGCGTGCCCTGCCTCGTCGCCGTCGAGCAGGACGCCAGCGGCAACGCGTTCGCCCTCGCCCTCGCGTACGCCAAGGGGATCGGCGGCACCCGCGCCGGCGCGATCAAGACCACCTTCACCGAGGAGACCGAGACCGACCTCTTCGGCGAGCAGGCGGTGCTGTGCGGCGGCGCCTCGGCGCTGGTGCAGACCGGGTTCGAGGTGCTCACCGAGGCGGGCTACGCCCCGGAGGTCGCCTACTTCGAGTGCCTGCACGAGCTGAAGCTGATCGTCGACCTCATGTACGAGGGCGGCATCGCGAAGATGCGCTACAGCATCTCCGACACCGCCGAGTACGGTGATCTCTCCCGTGGCCACCGCATCATCGACTCCCGGGTCAAGGACGAGATGCGCAAGATCCTGGGCGAGATCCAGTCCGGCGAGTTCGCCCGCGAGTGGGTCGCTGAGGACGAGGCCGGCCGGCCCAACTTCACCAAGTGGCAGGCCGAGGGCGCGGCGCACCCGATCGAGGAGACCGGCAAGAAGCTGCGCGGCATGATGAGCTGGGTCGACCGCCCGATCACCGAGACCGCCTGACGGTTCGGACGACAACTCCTACCGGCCCCGGGCCGGCGCTCTCCCCAGCGCCGCGCCCGGGCCGGCGGCTCTCTCCCCGCGGCACCCATGTCGGCGCCCGCCCGCGCGCCGGCACGCCCATCCCCGCGCTCAGGCCCGCGCTCGCGCCCCGCGCTCGCGCCCCGCGCTCGCGCCCGCGTCAAGATCAGGGATGGTGGCCCCTCGGGGGCTCAGGAGGCAGCTTTTCCCTGATCTTGCGCGGATCTTGGCGTTGTGGGCGCGCGGGCGGTCGACGCGCCCGTGCGTAACCACGTGCGGCGTCGGCGGTCGGCGTCCTGCGGGCGTTACCGTTTCGAGCGCGTGAACAGTCGATGTCCGTCGCTCGACCGGGCGTGTGAGGGCACTCACCCCACAGACCAGAACACGCCGCCCGGCCCGGCCCCTACGATCGCGGGTAGGTGCAGCAGCCGGCACCTGACGGCCACGGCACGGATCAGCGCAGGGCGCAGTGCGGCGCCCGGCCGCCGCGCCGATCGCAAACACGACCTCTACGAGGACCGATGAATCCTGTCGTACTGATCGCCGAAGAACTCGCCCCCGCCGCCATCGAGGTGCTCGCCCACGACTTCGACGTCCGTCACGTCGACGGCACCGACCGTCCGGCCCTGCTCTCGGCGCTCTCCGAGGCCGACGCCGTCATCGTGCGCAGCGCGACCCAGATCGACGCGGAGGCGGTCGCCGCCGCGCCGCGACTCAAGGTGGTCGCCCGGGCGGGCGTCGGACTGGACAACGTCGAGGTGCCGGCCGCCACGGCGCGGGGCGTGATGGTCGTCAACGCGCCCACCTCCAACATCGTCTCGGCCGCCGAGCAGGCCGTCGCGCTGCTGCTCGCCGTCGCCCGCAACACGGCGAGCGCCAGTGCCGCGCTCAAGGCGGGGGAGTGGAAGCGGTCGAAGTACACGGGCGTCGAGGTGCAGGGCAAGACCGTCGGCGTGGTCGGGCTCGGTCGCATCGGCGTGCTCTTCGCACAGCGCATCGCCGCGTTCGGCACCCGGCTGATCGCGTACGACCCGTACATCCAGCCGGCCCGTGCGGCGCAGCTCGGCGTCCGCCTGGTCGGGTTGGAGGAGCTGCTGCGGGAGAGCGACTTCATCTCCATCCACCTGCCCAAGACGCCGGAGACGGTGGGCCTGATCGGTGAGAAGGAGTTGGCGATCGTCAAGCCCGGCGTTCGCATCGTCAACGCCGCCCGTGGTGGCCTCGTCGACGAGCAGGCCCTCGCGAACGCCATCGCCGAGGGCCGGGTCGCCGGTGCCGGCGTCGACGTGTACAGCAAGGAGCCGTGCACCTCCTCGCCGCTGTTCGCCTTCGACAACGTGGTGGCCACCCCGCACCTGGGCGCCTCCACCAACGAGGCGCAGGACAAGGCCGGTCTCGCCGTGGCCAGGAGCGTCAAGCTCGCGTTGCAGGGCGAGTTCGTGCCGGACGCGGTCAACGTGCAGGCCGGCGGCGTGGTCGCCGAGGACGTGCGTCCGCTGCTGCCGCTGGCCGAGAAGCTCGGCCGGGCGTTCACCGCGGTCGCCGGCGGCGTCGCCGCGAGCGTCACGGTCGAGGTCCGTGGCGAGATCGTCGCGCACGACGTGTCGGTGCTCAAGCTCGCCGCGACGAAGGGTCTGTTCAGCTCGGTCGTCGAGGAGCAGGTCACCTACGTCAACGCCCCGCACCTGGCCGCCGAGCGTGGCGTCGAGGTCACCCTGGCGACCCTGGCCGAGACGGCCGAGCAGCCCACCCTGGTCACCGTGCGCGGCGCCCTGCCGGACGGCCGGACGGTAAGTGTCTCCGGCACGGTCACCCACTCGGGTGCTCGTGACGTGCTCAAGCTGACCGAGGTGGACGGCTTCGACGTGGAGATCGGCGCCGAGGGCATCCTGCTCTTCCTGCGCTACGCGGACCGGCCCGGTGTCGTCGGCACGGTCGGCACCCTGCTCGGCGAGTCGGGCATCAACATCGCCGCCATGCAGGTGGCTCGGCGTGAGGCGGGCGGCGAGACGCTGATGACGCTCACCGTCGACCAGGCGCTCGGTGCCGACCTGCTCACCTCGGCCGCCGACTCGATCGGCGCCACCGCGGCCAGCGCCGCTGACCTTCGCGACGAGTAGTCCACGGCACGCGGCATGGGGGCCCGGCGATCCGCTGGGCCCCTTTGTCGTACCCCGGGTGGGGGTCGAACCCGCACCGGGTCGACCAGCCGGCCCGCCGGGCCGGACCGCCGATCAGCCGGGCAGCCGGGCCGGGGGCGGGTAGACCGAGCCGTCCTGCGGGTCGAAGAGCATCAACCCGTGCTCGCCGGCCAGCCGCTCGATGTCCAGGAGCACCTGGTCCGCGCAGGTCGGGTGCAGGTTCAGCTCGACATGGTCGTGGGCGGCGTGCAGTGGAGCCACCGCCCACGGGCTGTCCGCGCCGGGGTGACGGTCCGGATAGGAGGCGGTGATCGCCCGGTAGAAGCCGACCACCCGCGGGTCCGGGTAACGGTCCACGTGTCGCCCCTGTCGGCAACCGTTGACCGCTGTCCGTACGTCCTCGGGCGTCGCCCCGTCCTCCAGGGCCCACACGCTCAGATCGAAACTCACGGCGGATAGCGTGCCATCCGCCGTTCACCATGTCGAAACTGCCTCGCCGCCGGTCAACCGCCGCGGTCGGGGTCTCCCGTCACGACGGTCCGGTGTAGAGACTCTTGCGTCGAGTTGCGTCGATTCGCTAGCGTACGTACTGCGGTCACTGGCCGAGTGCGAGGCGCCGGCCCGTCTTCGGGTGGCGAGGTCGACGTCCGACCCGACCGGTCCGCACCCCTCGATTGTGCGAGCCACGCGCACTCGTCGCTGATCGGCCCCCACGGTCGTTGCCGAGAGCGTGGGGGCCGATCGCAAGCCCGACCGGCCGTCGACCACCGGGGCGGTGTGCGCGCCGGCAGCGGGCGACCGAGGTGCGAATCGGGCCGGGACGCCGCGGCGAGACGGGCTCGGTGCGGCGTCGGTGTGCCCAGCGCTGATGCGTTCAGCGTCGGTGTGCGAAGAGCGCGCGATACTCGGAGTTGCCGCGGAACCACGCCAGGCCGGTGGGGCCGGCGGCGTAGAGCGCGGTGGCGTAGCCATCGGCGACCGCCAGGTCAGGGCCCACGACGGTGGCGGCGACGAGCTGGTCGGCCGGCTCGCCGGTGTGCGGGTCCACCACGTGCCCCTGCCGCCCACTCACCCCGGAGGTGCCGACCGCGCCAGCGGTCATCTCCAGCACCAGTGGCGCGCGTTCGGGTGCGGTCGGGTGGTGCACGGCGACCCGCCAGGGCCCGCCGTGCGGTGCGTGGCCACGGACGACCAGGTCGGCCCCGGTCACGACGGCGTAGTCGTGGATGCCGGCGGCCCGGAGCCTCTGCGCGACGCGTTCCACAGCCCAGCCACCGAGCAGGCCACCCGGGTCGAAGCCGCCGGGCACCGCCCAGGCGTCGAACCACCCGTCGGTGGCAGCGCGCATGGCCGCGCAGCGATCCACCAGGTCGGCGAGCGGGGGGTACGAGTCCGGGCTGATCTCGCCTCGACGCAGCCGGGAGACCAGGCTCTCCGGTCGGTTGGGGCCGTAGGTGAGGTCGATGGCGCGCAACTCCGCGACGCTGTCCCGCAGGGCCTCGCCCACGCCCCGGCGGCCGAGCCACTCGGGGGCGCTGAGGAGCAGGGTGTATTCGGCGGTCGCCGTGCGGACGCTGTGCTGCACCGCGATCCGGCCCTCGGTGGCGCCGGCCGGGTCGATGCGGTGCCGGCGGCTGCCGAGGCGGAGGTCCGGCCGGCGGTTGCGGAACGCCGACGGGTCCGGCCAGCGGGTCCGCGGCTGCTCGTCGATGCGCATCGCATCTGCCCCCTCGCACTCGGTGCCGCGTCGTCGCGGCCGGTGGTCGACAGGCCCCCACGACCCGCCGACCACCAGGGTAGGCAGCGCATATGATCGCCTCATGAATCCCAGCTGAGAGGCTGCTGTGCATTACTGTTTCCCAGATTTTGGACGCCGCGTACCGGGAGGCGGGACGGCGACGTACCGTTGCCCAGAACGGAACCGTTGAGCAGAGGAGTGCGGTCGTGGCGCGGATCGCGGTGGTGGCCGGGGACGGCATCGGGCCCGAGGTGGTCGCACAGGCCCGCAAGGTCCTCGACGCGGTGCTGCCCGGCGTGCAGGCCACCGAGTACGACCTCGGCGCGGCCCGCTGGCACCGTACCGGAGAGGTCCTTCCCGACTCGGTGCTGACCGAGTTGGCCGGGCACGACGCGATCCTGCTCGGCGCGGTCGGTGACCCGACGGTTCCGCCGGGTGTGCTCGAACGGGGCCTGTTGCTCAAGCTCCGGTTCGCCTTCGACCAGTACGTCAACCTGCGTCCCTCCCGCCTCTGGCCCGGGGTCGCCGGCCCGCTGGCCAGTGTGAAGCCGGGCGAGGTCGACCTCGTGGTGGTGCGTGAGGGCACCGAGGGTCTCTACGCCGGGGCCGGTGGAACGCTGCACCGGGACACCCCCGCCGAGGTCGCCACGGAGGAGAGCCTGAACACCCGGCACGGCGTGGAGCGGGTGATCCGCGACGCGTTCGCCCGCGCCGGCCGCCGTGAGCGGCGCAAGGTCACCCTGGTGCACAAGACCAACGTGCTCACCCACGCCGGGTCGCTGTGGTCGCGCACCTTCGACGCGGTCGCGGCCGAGTACCCGGACATCGCCACCGAGTACCAGCACGTCGACGCCGCCGCCATGTTCCTGGTCACCCAGCCGCAGCGCTACGACGTGGTGGTCACCGACAACCTGTTCGGCGACATCCTCACCGACATCGCCGCCGCCGTCACCGGTGGGATCGGGCTGGCCGCCAGCGGCTGCATCAACCCCGAGGGCGCGTACCCCTCGATGTTCGAGCCGGTGCACGGCTCCGCCCCGGACATCGCCGGGCGAGGCATCGCCGACCCGGTCGCCGCCGTGCTCTCCGCCGCGCTCCTGCTGGAGCAGCTCGGGCACGGCGAGTCCGCCGCCCGGGTCAACGCCGCGGTCGCCGCCGAGCTGGCCAGCCGTACTCCGGGCACGACGCTGCGTACCGAAGAGGTCGGCGACCGGCTCGCCGCCCACGCCGTAGCCTGACCGGTCGGGCACCGGCCTGGCCGGGCACCCTTTCCAGCCCGAGTGGCGTTACCCGCTGAACGACCGTTCGGGGTAAGTTTCTGGCACAGCCCATACGGTGTGCGGTCCCGCATGCCGTTGTCCCGCAGGGAGGTCAGCGCGATGAGCGGTGGTGACATGCTCGACTTCGAGATCCGTCCGAATCCCGCGCCGGTATCGGCCGCCGATCGGGCCGCCCTGCTGGCCAACCCCGGGTTCGGCCGCGTCTTCACCGACCACATGGTCACCGTGCGTTACGCCGAGGGCAAGGGTTGGTACGACGCCCGGGTGGAGGCGCGCGGCCCGATTCCGATGGACCCGGCCAGCGCGGTGCTGCACTACGCGCAGGAGATCTTCGAGGGGTTGAAGGCGTACCGGACGGCCGATGGTGGCGTGACGATGTTCCGGCCGGATGCCAACGCCGCCCGCTTCGTCACCTCGGCGCAGCGGATGGCGATGCCGGTGCTTCCGCCCGAGGTGTTCGTCGACTCGCTGCACAGGCTCATCGAGATCGACCGGGACTGGATCCCCACCGGCGCGGACGGCAGCCTCTACCTGCGGCCGTTCATGTTCGCCAGCGAGGTCTTCCTCGGCGTCCGCCCGGCCAACGAATACCTCTACATGGTGATCGCCTCGCCGGTCGAGTCGTACTTCAGCGGTGGCGTCAAGCCGGTCACCGTCTGGGTCTCACCCGACTACACGCGGGCCGCACCCGGTGGCACCGGCGCGGCCAAGTGCGGCGGCAACTACGCCGCGTCGCTGGCCGCCCAGGCCGAGGCGATCGAGGCGGGCTGCGACCAGGTCGTCTTCCTGGACGCGGTGGAGCGTCGTTTCGTGGACGAGCTGGGCGGCATGAACGTCTTCTTCGTCTACGACGACAACTCGATCGTCACCCCGCCGCTGACCGGCACGATCCTGCCGGGCATCACCCGCGACGCGGTCCTCACACTGGCCGGGGCGGCCGGGCACCGGGTCGAGGAGCGGCCGGTCAGCTTCGCCGACTGGCAGGCCGACGCCGCCAGCGGTCGCCTGAAGGAGGTGTTCGCCTGCGGCACCGCCGCGGTGGTCACCCCGATCGGTCAGGTCCGCTCCCCGGACGGCGAGTTCCTGGTCGGCGGTGGCGAGCCCGGCCGGGTCACCATGACCCTCCGTGAGCAGTTGATGGACATCCAGCGTGGTAAGACCGCCGACGAGTACGGCTGGGTGCGGCGGGTCCTCTGACCGACGTGGCTGGCCGGCCCGTCCCCAGCGGACGGGCCGGCACAGTCGGCTCGGCCCCGGCGGGTTACGCCTCGGTCGGCCCGGCGAGCAGGTGGTCGCGGAGCGCGGCGAGCTGCTCGTCGGTCACCCCGGCGTGCCGCAGGTACGCCTCGATCGAGCCGTGCCCCTCGCGTAGCTCGTCGAGGAAGATCTGCATCGCCTCGGCGGGCGAGGCCAGGAACGGTGCCGGCACGTCCCCGCTGGTCGGGCTGGTGGCCTTCAGCCAGGCACTGAACCGGGCCGACGCCTCGCTGCTGAGCGCGTAGTCCGCGGTGATGTCCGCGTCGTCGACACCGAGCACGGCGAGGGTCAGCGCACAGACGATGCCGGTGCGGTCCTTGCCGGCGACGCAGTGCACCACCACCGGTGCGTTCGCGGAGTCGGCAATCAGGCCCACCGCCTCGGCCAGCCCGGCGGTGCCGGTCTGGGCCAGGTCGGCGTACCGGTCCGCGAGGTAACGGGCCAGGCTGGCGCCCTCCTCGTGCGGTGTGCCCGCCCAGTCTTCGTGCTCCGGGTGGATGTTGCGGTAGGTCAGCCCCTGGTACGCCGGCACCCGCCCGTCCCGCTGCACCTCGCTGGGGCGGCGCAGGTCGATGACGGTGCGGATCCCGATCGCGGCGAACGCGTCCTGGTCCTGCTCGGTGAGGCGGTGCAGCGAGTCGGAACGGAAGAGCCGGCCCCGGCGTACGGGTCGGCCGCCGTGGCCGAGGTAGCCACCGACCTCCCGGAAGTTGAAGGTGGCGGGCAACGAGATCTGGCGGCTGTCGTCGATGGCGTCCACGTGCACACGGTAACGGCCGGCGGGGCTGTACCCCACCGGCCGTCGGGTCGAACAGTTACCGGGCCGTGCCCGGCGGGAGGGCGCCGTACGTCTCGTCGTAGTAGCCGCCCAGCTGGTCCCGGTAGCTCGGGTCGCTGTGGCTGCTCTCGTCGTACTCCGGGGCGGCCTTGATCTGGTCCCGGGTCCGGTCGACGGAAACGGTGCGCTGGTCGTGGTCGACCTGGTTGACGGTGCCGGCCGGCAGCATCACCTTCTTGCCGAAGATCCAGGGGCCGGTGTCCACCACCAGGTAGCTGCCGCCCACCTCGTGGCTGGCGCTGTCGATCTTGCCGACTCCGCCGTCACTGGCCTCGACCTTGTAGCCGACCAGGTCAGCGTCGGCCACCCCGGCCTGGTCCCGGTACCGCCAGGGGTCGAACGTGCCGGCCGGCGCGCCGCCGGGCACGGCACCCTGGTCGCCGCCGCGCAGCGGGTCCGGCCCGGCGTGGGTGGCGTGCGGATCGATGCTGTCCATGCCGTTCACTCCTGACTGTCGCCGATTGTCTCGGCGTAGGCGGGTATGTCGTCCCCGCAGGAGCTACCCGGCCTTCGGGGCCCGGAAACGGCGGCGGGCCGACGCCGCGAGATGCGGCGGCGACCCGTGGCGCCGGGAGGTGCGGCAGACGTGCCTGCTCAGGCCAGGGCGGCCTCGGCGTCCAGGGTGACCGCCGCGGCGTGCACCACGGCGGAGATCCGCAGGGTCTCCTGCACCTGCTCCCGGGTGAAGCCCCTGCGACGCAGCGCCTTCTCCTGCGACTCCAGGCACACACCGCAGCCGGTGATGGCCGACACGGCGAGGCACCAGAGCTTGAAGTCGCCCTTGTCCACACCGGGGCGCGCGATGAGCTGCATCCGCAGGCGGGCCGGCATCGAGGCGTACTGCTCGTCGCCGATGAGGTGCGTGGCCCGGTAGTAGATGTTGGTCATCGCCATGATCGCGGCAGCGCCCTTGGCCGCCTCGACACCCTCCGGCCCGAGGTGCCCGTGCGCCTCGGCCGCGATCTCCCGCAGCAGCACCGGGTTGCGGGCGGCGACCGCGCAGGCCAGTGCGGCGCCCCAGGTCTGCACCGGGGTCAGCGGCGAGGCGCCGATCGTGGCGCCCAGGTTGAGTGAGATGTCCCTGGCGTACTCGGGCAGAGCCGCCTGGACCGCGTCCAGACCCATTCTCGACCCCCTTCCGCGGCTGGCGACTGATCCGTTCCGATCCTCCCGCGTCACCATCTTCGCCGGCAGGTGGCCGGCGCGGCGGATGAGGTCGGTCACCAGCGGCGCGTCCCGAGCCGGGCCCTGGCAGCGGCCGACTCGGGACACTCTCCGTGATGGTCCCGATATGTGGATTGTTCTTCCCACATTCGGGGGAGGGTGGCAAAGTAGCGAGCGTGACCAGCACCAACCTGATTATTGCGACCTAGCGCGCCGGCCTTCCCCTCCGCCGAGCGCGCAGACCTCCCGCACCCGCGGGAGGTCTTTTTGTTGCTCAGAGAAAGGATCCTGATGACGTTCCAGGTCTACGACACGACCTTGCGCGACGGCGCCCAGCGCGAGGGGCTCACCTACTCGGTGGTCGACAAGCTGGCGGTGGCCCGGTTGCTCGACGAGTTCGGCGTCGGCTTCATCGAGGGCGGCTGGCCGGGGGCGGTGCCCAAGGACACCGAGTTCTTCCGCCGGGCGCGCACCGAGCTGGACCTGCGGCACGCCGTGCTTGTCGCGTTCGGCTCCACCCGCAAGGCCGGTGTCGCGGTCGCCGAAGACCCCCAGGTGCGCGCCCTGTTGGACGCGCAGACCCCGGCGGTGACGCTTGTCGCCAAGGCCGACACCCGACACGTCGAGCGGGCGCTGCGCACCACCGGCGCGGAGAACCTGGCGATGATCCACGACACCGTCAGCCACCTCGTCCGCGAGGGCCGACGGGTCTTCGTCGACGGCGAACACTTCTTCGACGGCTACCGGCACGACCCCGCGTACGGCGCGGCCGTGGTGCAGACCGCCTTGGCCGCCGGCGCCGAGCGGATGGTGCTCTGCGACACCAACGGCGGCATGTTGCCGTCCCAGGTGACCGCCGTCATCGCCGATCTGACCGACAAGCTGGGGATCGACCCCGGGCTGCTCGGCATGCACGCACAGAACGACACCTCCTGCGCGGTGGCCAACACGATCGCCGCCGTGGAGGCGGGCGTCCGCCACGTCCAGGGCACCGCCAACGGGTACGGCGAACGTCCGGGCAACGCCGACATCTTCGCGGTCGCCGCCAACCTCCAGCTCAAGCTCGGCATGCCGGTCCTACCGGAGGGCTGCCTGGCGCAGATGGTGCGGGTCTCGCACGCCATCGCCGAGATCGCCAACATCGCCCCCGACACCCACCAGGCGTACGCCGGGGCCGCCGCCTTCGCCCACAAGGCGGGGCTGCACGCGAGCGCGATCAAGGTCGACCCGTTGCTCTACAACCACGTGGACCCGTCGGTGGTGGGCAACGACATGCGGATCCTGGTGACCGAGATGGCCGGCCGGGCCAGCGTCGAGCTCAAGAGCCGCGAGCTCGGTCTGGACCTGACCGACAGCCCGGAGGCGCTGACCCGGGTCACCAAGCGGGTCAAGGAGTTGGAGGCCGGCGGGTGGTCCTTCGAGGCCGCCGATGCCTCCTTCGAGCTGCTGGTCCGCTCCGAGTTGCCGGAGGGCGGCCCGGCCCGACCGTTCACTCTGGAGTCGTACCGGGTGCTCGTCGAGCACCGCGAGGACGGTTCGGTGGTCTCCGAGGCGACCGTCAAGATCCGGGTACGTGGGGAGCGGGTGATCGCCACCGCCGAGGGCAACGGCCCGGTCAACGCGCTCGACGAGGCGCTGCGGGTGGGGCTCGCCCGGCACTACCCACAGTTGCGCGCCTTCGAGTTGGCCGACTACAAGGTCCGCATCCTTGAGGGCAGCCACGGCACCGGCGCGGTGACCCGGGTGCTACTGGAGACCGCCGACGGCACCGGCCGCGACTGGACGACGGTAGGCGTACACCCCAACGTCGTCGAGGCCAGCTGGCACGCCCTGATCGACGCCCTCACCTACGGCCTGGCCCCCACCACGGTCTAACCCCACCCGCGCTCACCCCCGCGATCTTGCACTTTGTGTCGGTGTTTTGCGGCTTTTAGCCATCTGTGTCCGGGCAGAAAGTGCAAGATCGCCAGGGTGGGGTGGTTTAGGGGGTGGGGAGGGTGAGGGTGGCGAGGACGGGGCGGTGGTCGCTGCCGGGGAGGGCGAGCACCCGCACCGAGCGGACCGCTATGCGCTGGTCGACAAGCACGTGGTCGATGGTGACCGGTGGGATGAGGTCGCCGTCGTACGGGCCCCAGGTGCCGACCAGGCCCTCGCCTGCGGCGTCGGCGGCGTCGACGTAACCGGTGCGCAGCAGGGCCCGCAGCGGGCCGTGGTCGAGGGTCGCGTTGAAGTCCCCGGCGAGGATCTGCACGCCGCCGTCCGGTGTGGCCGGTGGTTGCGCGGTCAGATCGGCACGCCAGGACCCGACCTGGTCCAGCGCGTACGGCGCGGAGGGGTGCGCCGACTCGACCCGCACCGGGGGTGCGCCGGGGATCGCCACCGTCCCGTACGCCTGGGTGAAGCCCCAGCCGTTGAGGTTGCGCCGGAGGCCGACGTCGGTGAGCGGCCACCGCGAGTAGAGCCCGGAGCCGGGAGTGCCGACCTCCGGGTTGAGCTGCCGGTGCGGCAGCAGCCGGTCGAGACCGAGCTGATCCAGGGCGGCCTGCGCGTCCGGCGTGAACTCCTGCACGGTGAGCACGTCCACCTCGTGCCGGCGGACCAGCTCGACCAACGTCCGCGCGTCGCCGGTGCCGGCGAGCAGGTTGGCGGTGAGTAGCCGCACGGTCGGCCCGGCCGCCGCGGGCTGCGGATCGGCCAACACCCGGGGTGCGACGACGCCGAGCAGCGCCACCGCCGCCAGGGCCGCGACCGCCGCCGGCCACCATCGCCGCAGGGCGAGCGCGAGGGCCAGGGGCAGCACGCTGACACCCGCGATGTACGGCGTGAAGGCGAGCGCCTGCACCAGCGGCCCCCGGTCCAGGCCGAGCAGTCGGACGGCGGCCCAGAGGGCTGTCGGCGCGACCGTCACCCAGCAGAGCACCGTGCCGAGCCGAGCGCTGCGGTACCACCTCGACGCGGGAGTGGGCGTGGGCCTGGTCGGACCGTCGACGATCATGATGGTGATCCTAGTAGGCGCTCCGAATGCATTTCGTGAGTGGCAAAGCCCTCACGTTTCACAATTATCTGACGGCTGGTTGACAGCTCGATAAAGTGAGATCAACTATTGACGTCCGGCTTTTTGCGGTGCTACGTTCCATCTGATTCAAACGACGCAACTCTGAGTAGTAATCCCAGCTCAGATGGGATGTAGAACGTTCAGAAATCAACCTCACCGGTTGCCAGTGGGCTAGGTTTTCCGCACCCCAATGTCGTCGTCGCCTATTCATGGGCAGTCATCCGTCCCGCCCCGCGGGTCGGTCGAATTCGCACGGTCACACAAGGGGGACCTGTCATGGAAAAATCCTTCCGACGCAAGGCGGCAGCGGTCACGTTCGCTGTCCTGGCGCTCACCCTGGCCGGTGGGGGGATCGCCATCGCCCAGCCCTCGGCGAAGGCACCGCAGGCGGCCGTCAAGCCGACGGTCCGTGATACCAACACCCAGCCGCCGGTCACCGCCGAGTCCGCACGCTCGGCGAAGGCCGCGCTGAAGGCGGGCGGGGTCACCACGATGGCGGCTGCCACCTGGTTCACCGTCGTCAACGCCAACGGCACCAAGGCGCGCGGCACCGGCACGGTGCTCAAGTACGGCACCGGCCAGTACGAGGTGCAGTTCGGCTACAACGTGTCGGCGGGTGCCTTCCTGGCCACCATCTCCCGATTCGACGCCTGCTGCATCCCGCCGGCTGGTGAGGTCGCGGTCGCCCCGCGGCTGAGCACGCCCAACGCGGTCTTCATCCAGACCCGCAACTCGGCGGGAGCGCCGGCCGACCTGGGCTTCACTCTGCTCACCCACACGCCCTGATCGAATCGACAGCCGGCCCCCGCGCTTCGTGCGCGGGGGCCGCGCGCTGCCCGCGCGTTGCCCGCGCGTTGCCCGCGCGTTGCCCGCGCGTTGCCGCGGGCCCTCAGCGGACCGTGATCGACTCGGTTTCCTGAAAGGCGCGGTGTCCGCCCCGGTCTGATGCACCGACTTCCAGAAAGCCGAGTCGATCACGGGGCGTCGCCGGGGCCGGGACCGCAAAGGCCTGATCGCGACGTGTCGGCCGTGGACTTGGTGGTCGCGGTCCCGGTCCCGGTCCCGGTCCCGGTCCCCGTCCGGGTCGCGGTCGCGTCCCGGTCCGGGTCCCGGTCCCGGTCGGGGTCCTGGTCGCGGTTCTGGTCCTGGTCCTGGTCGCGGTCCTGGTCGCGGTCCTGGTCCCGGTTCTGGTCCTGGTCGCGGTCCCCGTCCCCGTCCCGGTCCCGGTCGCGGTTGCGGCCTCGGGGTCTTGTTCTCGGGCCTGAACCTGGGCCCGGTTGCGGTCCATGGACCCGGTCCGGGGGCGGCACGGTTGAGGGTTCTTCGGCGGGCTCGTGTCGATCGTCGCGCTTCCGTGCGACTCGTCCCTGTTCCGGCCACTCCGGGCCCGTACGGGTCGCACAATCCGACGTTTGCCGGGCCCCCGGCCAGGGAAGCAAGCACCGTGACGGACATCTCGGACACCCTGGCCAGCATGCCCAGCTCGGTCGATCCCGAGCCGACGGGCGTCGAGCTGGAACAGACCCTCTTCGAGGTCAAACGCGTGATCGTCGGGCAGGATCGGCTCGTCCAGCGCCTGCTCACCGCACTGATCGCCAACGGGCACTGTCTCCTGGAGGGCGTACCCGGTGTGGCCAAGACCCTGGCCGCGCAGACCCTCGCCACAGTCGTCGGCGGCACCTTCTCGCGGATCCAGTTCACTCCGGACCTGGTCCCCTCCGACATTGTCGGCACCCGGATCTACCGGGCCTCCAAGGAGACCTTCGACATCGAACTGGGCCCGATCATGGCCAACCTGGTGCTGGCCGACGAGATCAACCGCGCCCCGGCGAAGGTGCAGTCGGCGCTGTTGGAGGCGATGGCGGAACGGCAGGTCTCCATCGGTGGGCGCAGTTGGCCGGTACCGCAACCGTTCCTGGTGCTGGCCACCCAGAACCCGATCGAGTCCGAGGGGGTCTACCAGCTCCCGGAGGCGCAGCGGGACCGGTTCCTGATGAAGGTGGTGGTCGACTACCCCAGCGACGCCGACGAACTGGCCATCCTCTACCGGATGAGCACCGACCGGCCGAGTCCGCGTCCGGTGCTCGACGCGCAACGACTGCGGGACCTCCAGGCCCACGCCGAGCGGGTGTTCGTCCACCACGCGTTGGCCGAGTACGTGGTGCGGCTGATCCTCGCCACCCGTGACCCGGGCCGGTTCGGGCTGCCGGAGATCGCCCCACTGTTGGCGTACGGTGCCAGCCCGCGGGCCACCCTCGGCCTGGTCGCGGCCGCTCGGGCCCAGGCGCTGCTGCGGGGCCGGGAGTACGTGCTGCCCGAGGACGTGCGGGACCTGGCCGTCGACGTCCTCGCCCACCGGTTGGTGCTCTCCTTCGACGCGGTGGCCGACGGGGTGTCGGCCGAGAGCGTGGTGCGGCGGTTGGTCGAGGCGGTGCCACCGCCCCGGTTGGCCACCGGTCACCCGCAGCAGACGCCGGATCTGGCGGCGGCATGAGACGAGCGAACGTGGCGCCGGCCGACCCGGGCCTGGCCGAGTTGGCCC
Source organism: Micromonospora sp. NPDC048935 (assembly GCF_043197875.1). Taxonomy (NCBI): domain Bacteria; kingdom Bacillati; phylum Actinomycetota; class Actinomycetes; order Micromonosporales; family Micromonosporaceae; genus Micromonospora; species Micromonospora sp. NPDC048935. The sequence goes on from NZ_JBICTZ010000001.1 coordinate 153,921, forward strand.
CGGATCAGCGGGTACGTCGTCTGGAGCTGACCGTCACGCGCCGACTGAACGGCCTGCTGCACGGCCAGTACCGCGGGCTGCTGCCCGGGCCGGGCAGTGAACCCGCGGGCAGCCGCGAGTACCGGCCGGGCGAGGACGAGGTCCGCCGGATGGACTGGGCGGTGACGGCCCGCACCGCCGTGCCGCACGTCCGGCAGGTCGACGCCGACCGGGAACTGACCACCTGGTTGCTTGTCGACGGCAGCGCCAGCATGGAGTTCGGCACCGCCGAGCTGGACAAGCGGGAGTTGGCCGTGGCCGCGGTCGCGGCGGTCGGTTTCCTGACCGCGGGCGTCGGCAACCGGCTCGGCGCCCAGGTACTGCGGGCCGACGGGGTACGCCGGTTTCCGGCCCGCAGCGGGCGTACCCATCTGCTGGCTCTGCTGCGCACGCTGCTCGCCGCCCCGCGTCCCACCGCGCCCGGCGACCGGCCGGGGTGGGGGTCGGCGGGGCCGCCGGACCTGGCCGACGGGCTCGACGCGTTGCACCGGGTCGCCAACCGGCGTGGTCTGGTCGTGGTGGTCTCCGACTTCCTCGACGGCCTGCCCGACGACCCCGGCCAGCCGGCGCCCTGGGAACGGACCCTGCGCCGGCTCGCCGCCCGGCACCAGGTGTTGGCGATCGAGGTCACCGACCCACGTGAGCTGGAGTTACCGGACGTCGGCCTGATCACGCTGATGGACCCGGAGACCGGCCGTCGCCGCGAGGTGTGCACATCGGACCGTCGGCTGCGCGAGCGGTACGCCCAGGCCGCCGCCGCCCAGCGCGACCAGATCCACGGTTCGGTGCGCCGCAGCGGGGCCACCCATCTGCCCCTGCGCACCGACGGGGACTGGAGCGCGGACATCGTCCGGCACGTGCACGCCCAGCGTCGGCTGGCCGCCGCGCCGGCCGGCCCGGCACGGGGAGGTGTCGCGTGACCTGGCAGTCGCCGCTGCGACTCTGGCTGCTGCTCGGTGTGCTCGTTCTCGTCGGCGTGTACCTGCTGATGCAGCGCGGGCGCAGCCGGTACGCGGTCCGCTTCACCAACCTGCGACTGCTGGACCGGGTGGCGCCGGAGCGGCCCGCCTGGCGTCGGCACGTGCCGGCCGGGCTCTTCCTGGCGATGCTGGCCCTGCTTGTCGTCGGGTTCGCCCGCCCCAGCGCGGAGGTCCGGGTGCCCCGGGAGCGGGCCACGGTGATGGTGGCGGTGGACGTGTCCACGTCGATGCTCGCCACCGATGTGGACCCGGACCGGTTGGCCGCGGCGAAGCAGGCCGCCCGACGCTTCGTCGAGGGACTGCCCGACGAGTTCAACGTGGGGCTCGTCGCGTTCGCCGGCAGCGCGGCCGTGCTGGTGCCGCCGGGTACCGACCGGGACGCCCTCGACGAGGGGATCGGCCGGCTCGCCGAGGGCATCACCGGCGTGCAGGGCACCGCGATCGGCGAGGCCATCAACACCTCCCTCGGCGCGGTCAAGAGCCTGGACAGCGCGGCCGCGAAGGAGACGCCACCGGCCCGGATCATCCTGCTCTCCGACGGCGCCAACACCTCCGGGATGGACCCGATGGAGGCGGCAGCCGAGGCGGTGACGGCGGAGGTGCCGGTGCACTCGATCTCCTTCGGGACGCCGTCGGGGTTCGTCGACCGGGGTGGGCGGCCCATCCAGGTGCCGGTCGACGGGCAGACCCTCAAGGCGGTCGCCGAGGAGACCGGCGGGATGTTCCACGAGGCCAGCACCACCGACGAGCTGCGGGCCGTCTACGACGACATCGGCAGTTCGGTCGGCTACCGCACCGAGCGGCAGGACGTCTCGGCCCGGTTCATCGGCCTCGGACTGGTGTTCGCGATGGGTGCGGCCGCCGGTTCGATGCGCTGGTTCTCCCGCCTGCCCTGACCGCCGCGCACCACAGCCGTCGACCGTGAGGAGTACGCATGGCAGTACAGACCGGACTGGGTGAACCGCGCGGTCCCTGGTTCATCTCACCGCAACTCGACCCGGACGGGCGCGGCTGGTGGGACACGCCCGAGCGTGACCCGGGCGAGCGCAGGCCGCGACGGCTGCTCGCCGCACTGGCCGTGGTGGCGCTCTCCGCCGTCTCGGGGGCCGTCGCCGGTGGCGTGGTGGCCGCCCGGGACGGGGCTGGCGGCCCGGCTGCGGCGTCCGCCGCCCCGGTGTCGGCCGAGCTGGTCACCGCGGCCGAGCGGACCGTACCCGGGGTGGTGTCGGTGTTGGCCGGCGGTACGTCGGCCGGGTCGGCGACCGGCTCCGGCTTCGCGGTGGACGACCAGCAGCACCTGATCACCAACGATCACATCCTGGCCAAGGGCGGTGGCGGCCCGGTGACCGTGGAGTTGCCCGACGGCCGCCGGTTCGCCGCCGACGTGGTCGGGCGGGAGCCACGCAGCGACCTGGCGGTGTTGAAGGTGCCGGCGGCGGCCGGTCTCACCCCACTGCCCCTGGCCAAGCCGGGCGCGACCCGGGTCGGCGAGCCGGTGCTCGCGGTGGGCTCGCCACTCGGCCTGGCCGGAACGGTCACCGCGGGGATTGTCAGCGCCCTGGACCGCCAGGTGCGGCTGGGCAACAATCGGCACCGCGCGGTGCAGACCGACGCATCCATCAACCCGGGCAACTCGGGTGGGCCGCTTGTCAACGCCCGTGGGGAGGTGGTCGGCGTGAACACCGCCATCGCGACAATCGACGGGAACGGTTCGATCGGCATCGGGTTCGCCATCCCGATCGAACAGGTGCAGCAGACCGCCGACACGATCATCGGCAAGGGCGGCTGACCTGCGCAGAGAGCCCGGCGACACGCTGCCACTGTCAGATATCCGGCGGGACGGCATCGGGCCATGGAAATACTACTGTCGGTATGGATACTGGCGGAGGTGGAGCGTCCTCTTCTCGCGGTCCTCCTGGTGGTGGGCCTGGTCATCGGATGTGCGGTGGGATCGGCATACGCCCGGGCCCGCCGCGGGTGGAACGACTACCAGACGGTCCGGAAGTCGGTGCCGGGCGCCCGTCGCGGCGCCTGGTCACTGATCCGTGGGGTCGCCGTGAAGGCCGGGGTGATCGCGCTGCTGCTCTTCGGCGCGGTGGCGTACGCGGCGGTCGGCTCCGACGAGGAAGCCGCCGGGCCGGCGCCCAGCCAGTCGCCGACGCAGAGCAGGACCCCGCACCGATGAGCCCTGGCGGGTCGTCGCGGGTTAGCCTCGGGGCGTGGACGACGGACTGCGGGTGACCGATCGGTGGATCGTTCCCGCCGGGGAGCTGCGGGAACGCTTCTCCCGCTCGTCGGGGCCGGGTGGGCAGGGTGTGAACACCGCCGACTCCCGGGTCGAGTTGAGCTACGACGTGGCCAACTCACCGGCCGTGCCCGAGTGGCTGCGGTCGCGGGCACTCGACCGGCTGGCGAACCGCCTGGTCGACGGGGTGCTGACGATCGCCGCCAGCGAGCATCGAGCCCAGCTGGCCAATCGGGAGGCGGCCCGGGAGCGGATGACCGCGCTGCTGCGGGAGGCCGCCGCACCCCCACCGCCGGCCCGCCGGGCGACCCGCCCGTCCCGTGGGGCCAAGGAGCGCCGGCTGGCCGAGAAGAAGCGTCAGTCCCAGCGCAAACGGGACCGCCGCGCCGACGACGACTGACGATCCGTTCTGACGTCGGCGGAGCACCACACCCGTCAGTGACAAAATATGGAATCTGTCATCCAGATGCTGTACGGTCGTCGGGTAATCCACGATGAGAGGACACCCCCATGGACACCCGCTCCCTCGGCCCCACCGTCTCCGCCCTCGGGCTCGGCCTGATGGGCATGTCCGACCTGTACGGCGCCGCCGACGAGGCCGAGGGCATCGCCACCATCCACGCCGCCCTGGACGCCGGCATCACCCTGCTGGACACCGGCGACTTCTATGGCATGGGCCACAACGAGATGCTGCTGCGCGACGCGCTGCGCGGCCGAAACCGGGACAACGCGGTGATCAGCGTCAAATTCGGTGCGCTTCGCGACGCCGAGGGCGGTTGGAACGGCATCGACGTCCGGCCGGTCGCGATCAAGAACTTCCTGGCGTACACGCTGCGCCGGCTCGGCACCGACCACGTGGACATCTACCGGCCCGCCCGGCTCTCCCCGGACGTCCCGGTGGAGGAGGTGGTGGGCACTCTGGCCGAGCTGGTCGAGGCCGGCCACGTCCGGCACATCGGCCTGTCCGAGGTGGGTGCGGAGACGCTGCGCCGGGCACACGCGGTGCACCCGATCAGCGACCTCCAGATCGAGTACTCCCTGATCTCCCGCGACCCGGAGGCCGCGATCCTGCCGACGGCCCGCGAACTGGGCGTGGGGATCACCGCGTACGGGGTGCTCTCCCGTGGCCTGATCAGTGGCCACTGGCAGCCCGGACGGCAGACCAAGGGCATCGACTTCCGTAACCACCTGCCCAGGTTCGCCGGTGCGAACCTGGACCGCAACCTCGCCCTGGTGGACGCGCTGCGCGCCATCGCCGAGGCGCGCGGCGTCACCGTGGCGCAGATCGCCATCGCCTGGGTGCTGTCCCGCGGCGCGACAATCGTGCCGGTGATCGGCGCCCGCACCCGGGAGCGGCTCACCGAGGCGCTGGGCGCCGCGACCGTCACCCTGACCGAGGCGGACCTGGCCGCCATCGAGGCCGCCGTCCCGGCCGGCGCGGCGGCCGGCTCCCGTTACGACGAGGCGCAGATGGCCTTCCTGGACAGCGAGCGCGCATGACCGCAGGCCGTGGCGCGACCGCAGGTCGGGGGGCCGCGCCACGGTTGCCCGCGCGGTCAGGGAGGCTGGGCTGATGAGCGACGCCACCGCCCTGACCGCCGACCGCATCCTCGACACCGCCGAGGAGGTGCTGCGCCGGTACGGGCCGGCGAAGGCCACGGTGCTGGACGTCGCACGTGCGCTGGGCGTCAGCCACGGCAGCGTCTACCGGCACTTCGCCAGCAAGGCGGCCCTGCGCGAGGCGGTCGCCGAACGTTGGCTGGCCCGGGTCTCCACCCCACTGATCGACGTGGGCACCGGCCCCGAGCCGGCCGCCCAGCGGCTGCGTCGGTGGCTGGCCGAGCTGAGCGGCACCAAACGCCGGATGGCCCGGGAGGACCCGGAGCTGTTCGACAACTTCCACCAGCTCGCCACGCTCTCCGAGGGTGCCGTCGCCAACCACCTGGAGGTGCTCGCCGGTCAGCTCAGCCTGATCGTCGCGGACGGGGTGGCGGCCGGAGAGTTCAGCGTGCCCGACGCGGCGGTGGCCGGGCGGGCGCTGCTCCAGGCCACGGCTCGGTTCCACCACCCGTCCCACCGCACCGAGTGGACCGACCCCGGCCTCGACGACGACCTGTCGGCAGTTGTCGACCTGCTCGTCGACGGGCTGCGTACCCGCACGGCCGGGTGAGCCGAACCCTCGATCAGAGCGGGACGGCGGCGAGCAGTCGGTCGCGCAGCACGGCGGCGCGCTCGGCGAACCCGCGCTGCGCGGCGGCGTACTCCGCCCGCCCGTCGGCGGTCTCCACCCGCACCGCCGGGTAACCCAGCGCGGCCAGGTCGTACGGGCTGGCCCGCATGTCCAGGGTGCGGATCTCCCGAGCCAGCTCGAAGCAGTCCGCGACCAGCTCGGACGGCACCAGCGGCGACAACTTGTACGCCCACTTGTACAGATCCATGTTGGCGTGCAGGCAGCCCGGCTGGTCGAGTGCGTGCTGCGTCTCCCGGGTCGGGGTGAGCAGATTCAACGAACGGGCCGGCGGTGTGAAGAACCGGAACGCGTCGAAGTGGCTGCACCGCACGCCCCGCTCCTCGACCACCGCGGCGGTCCGTTCCGGGGTCAGCCGCAGCGGCCAGGCGTTGTGCCGCAGCTCCTCGTGGGTCTGCCGGTAGACCATCGCCCACTCGTGCATGCCGAAGCAGCCGAAGTGTGGCGCCCGCCCGGCGGTGGCCGTCAGCAGGGAACGGATCCAGGCGATCGACTCGCTTCGCCGCCCGCGTACCCCATCGGTGTCGAGGGTGACCCCGGCGGTGGTGGCGCGGTAGTCCCGGCCGAACCCGGCCGGATCGGCGTCGCGCAGCTCGACCCCGGCGCCCGGGTGCCAGCGACGGAGCTGGGCCGGGCGGTGCGAGTAGTAGGTGAACAGGAAGTCGGCCACCGGATGCCGCTCACCGCGGCGCCGGCGGGCCAGGTGCGGGGTCAACCAGACGTCCACCCGCTCCTCGTGGGCACGCCGGCGGGCCTGCCACGCCGCCGCGTCGAGCACGGCGGGGGCGAGGGCGGCGGTCACGCACCCAGGGTACGACCGCCGCCCGCGCACCCGGTCAGGGCATGTGCACCCGCACGCCGGCGGAGAACACCCCGCTGCGCAGCTCCAACTGCTGGGGCGCGTCCCGTCCGTCGACCGGGAACACCAGCGGCAGCACCATCCGGCTGCCCGCCGCCATCGGGTCGGCGAAGATGTCCCGACCCAGGTTGGCCGCCCGGGTGGCCGACTCGTCGGTGCTCACCCAGCGCCCGCCGGGCAGGTACGCCCGTTGCAACTGACCGTGCCAGGGCTGCTGGTCACCTGTGACGTTGCGCACGCCCACGGTGGCCTGGCAACGTCGGCCGTTGGCCGGGGCGGCACCGCCGCCGGCCGTCCCGGCCGTGCCGCAGGACATCCGGTACACGGTGAACTCGAACGCCGACTCGCGAAGTGGCACACCCACCGGCCCGGTGACCCCGTTGCCCATCCACGCGCCGCTGGTGGGCTGCTTCTGCGTGTCGATCGCCGAGACCCGCCGGGTCGCCGTCCAACCCGCGGTGCCGACGATGCCCGCGAGGAGCACCACGGCCGCGCCCACCACCAACCAGACCGGCGGGGTACGCCGACGCCGCGGCGCACCCGGGGCTGCCGGGCGCGGATAGATCGTCCCGCGACCACCGTCGGGCCCGCCCCCGCTGGCCAGTGCGGCGGCCCTGACCCGGCCCGCGCGCCGCCGTCGCCACACCCACGCCAGGGCGGCGCCGATCAGCAGCAGGACCGCCAGGCCGGCGAGCAGCACCGGGTACCGCCGCCAGGGCGGCGCCTCGGTGACCTCGGCCGCCGGGGCCGCCGCCGCCTTCCAGGTTGCCGTGGCGCAGTCGTACGGACGGGTGCCGTCACTGGTGAACGCGCAGGCCGGCGCGGTCAGCGGCTGACCGGGCGCGGTCGCGGCGAGCGCGGTGCCCAGCGTGGTGCTGCTGTGCGCCGGCAGCCTCAACCGCCAGGTCACCTCGGTGGTCGACCCGCCAGCCCGGGTGGACCGTCCGCCTGCGCTGATCGCGGTCGGCGACGACCCGGCCGGCAACTCCTGGCGCACCGTGGTGTCCACAGGTGCGTTGCCCACGTTGCGCACCTGGATCCGGTACCTCGGTGCGGGGCTGGTCTCCGGCGCGACCGCCACCGTGACCTGCTGCGGGGGTGCCGACGCCGGTGCCCGGGACGGAGGCCCCATCGCCGGTGGCGCCGAGGGCGGGGTGGGTTCGACGGCCACCGGCGCGACCACCGCGACAGGTGGCCGCGTGGTCGTCGCCGGCGCGACCGTCGCCACCCCGGCCGGCACGGCGCCCGGTCGCGTCGCGACGCCCGGTGGTGGTGTGGGCGTGGCCGGTGCTGCGTGCGCGTTCACCGGCACTGGCGCGGCGGGTGGTGTCGGTGTGGCAGGTGGTCGCGGCGCGGCCGGTGGTGCGTGCGCGGGCGGCGCCTCCGGGGCCACCGCCGGCAGGGCCGGCACGGCGGCGAGGATGCCGAGGCAGTGGACGACCACTGCGAGGGCTCTGTGGTGTCGTGTCGATGCAGGCATACGAACGAACCTCCGGAGCCGACGCTAGGGGCGCGCCGGCTCCGTGCGGGTACGAAGTCGGGAACCCCGCCCCGGTCACCTCCCGCACCGGTAGGCTGCCGCCCGCTGACGGGTTGAGCACACCCCACGGCCGGTCCTGGCCGGTGGAGGTGCCGGCGGGGCTAGATTGGCCGGGTGCGTATCGCTCGTTTCGCCCATGCCAAGGGAATGTCGTTCGGTGCCGTCGAAGGCGAAGCGGAGGCCGGGCCGGAGAGCCTGACCATCGCCGAGATCGAGGGCCACCCGTTCGGCAATCTGTCCTTCAGCGGGGCCCGGTGGGCCCTTTCCGACGTTCGGTTGCTCTCGCCGATCCTGCCCAGCAAGGTGGTCTGTGTCGGTCGCAACTACGCCGACCACGCCGCCGAACTCGGCAACGAGGTGCCCAGGGAGCCGCTGCTCTTCCTCAAGCCGTCCACCTCGGTGATCGGCCCCCGGGACGCCATCCGACTGCCGATCTTCTCCAAGCAGGTCGAGCACGAGGCGGAGCTGGCGGTGGTGATCGGGGCGCCGGGCGCGCGCCGCGCCGACCGGGCTGCCGCCGAACGCGCCATCTTCGGCTACACCTGCGCCAACGACGTCACCGCTCGGGACCTTCAGCGCTCCGACGGGCAGTGGACCCGGGCCAAGGGCTTCGACTCGTTCTGCCCGATCGGCCCGTGGATCACCACCGGCCTGGACGTCTCCGACCTGGAGATCCGGTGTGAGGTGGGTCGCAACCCGGAGGAGATGGAGGTACGCCAGCTCGGCCGCACGAAGGACATGGTCTTCGACGTGCCGGGCCTCGTGTCGTACATCTCGCACGTGATGACTCTGCTGCCCGGTGACGTCGTCCTCACCGGCACTCCGGCAGGGGTTAGCCCGCTTGTCGAGGGGGATACGGTCACCGTGCGGATCGAGGGCATCGGGGAGCTCAGCAACCCGGTGGTTCCGGTCGCCTGATCGGTCGGATGCCCCTGTTTCCGCAGCTCACGGGCGGTTCGGGGGGATCCGATTTGGCCTGCCGGCACGGGGAGGGTAAAGTTCACCCCCGGCGCCGCAAGGGGCCAATGGGGTATGGGGTAATTGGCAGCCCGACTGATTCTGGTTCAGTTAGTCTAGGTTCGAGTCCTGGTACCCCAGCGCTACCGGAGTTCGCGAGAATTCCGGACGCTGGATTCTGACGGAGTTCGACTCCGCCCCTCCGGGGGGCGGAGAGTGGTCTCCGGCAGAGTGCAGCTCCTCCGCCCGCAGGGGTGGGGGAGCGAAAAGTGGTTCTGGCCCCGTCGTCTAGCGGCCCAGGACGCCGCCCTCTCAAGGCGGTAGCGCCGGTTCGAATCCGGTCGGGGCTACATCGTGCACAGCCCGTCTCACCTGGTGAGGCGGGCTGTTTTCGCGGTATGGGCCCGGGAGCTGCCGTGCTCCCCGTGCCTCGCTGCCGCGGGCCGGTAACCCCGGCTGCCGGGGCCTGCACCCCGCGCTCGCCGCAACCGGCGGTGCCGCTAGACTACATCCGCACCGCTCGCGAGGGCGGTGAACAGGAAGTTCTGGCCCCGTCGTCTAGCGGCCCAGGACGCCGCCCTCTCAAGGCGGTAGCGCCGGTTCGAATCCGGTCGGGGCTACACCCAAAGGCTCATCTCGCTCCGCGAGGTGAGCCTTTCCCGTTCCCACGCCTCCCAGCCCGGGTGATCATGGGGTTAGCGGGCGCGACACGCCGTCACGCGTCACGCTAACCCCATGATCAACGCGGACCGGTGGGGGTGGGGTGGGGTGGGTGGGGGTGGGGGTGGGGGTGGGGTTAGAGGCCGGATAGGCGTTGGCCGGCCCGTACTACGGCCATGGCGTGGCGTTCGCCGGGGCGGCGGCCCAGGCGTTCGATCGGGCCGGAGATGCTGACCGAGGCGATCACCCGGCCGGTGCGGTCACGGATCGGGGCGGAGACGCTCGCCACACCGGCCTCCCGTTCGGCGACGCTCTGCGCCCAGCCACGGCGGCGTACCTCGGCGAGGGTTCGCCCGGTGAACTTGCTGCGCGGCAGCAGCGGCATCACCGCCTCCGGTGGCTCCCAGGCGAGCAGGATCTGGGCCGCGGAGCCGGCGGTCATCGGCAGCACCGAGCCGACCGGGACGGTGTCCCGCAGGCCGCTGGCGCGTTCCGCCGCCGCCACGCAGATCCGTTCGTCGGCACGGCGCAGATAGAGCTGGGCGCTCTCCCCGGTGGCGTCCCGCAGCGCGGCCAGCAACGGCTCGGCAGCGGTCAGCAGAACGTCCGGTGCGGCGTTCGCCAGCTCGCCCAGGCGAGGCCCGGGGCGCCACCTGCCCTGGGTGTCCCGGACCAGCATCCGGTGTATCTCCAGGGCCTGGGCCAGCCGATGTGCGGTGGCTCGGGGCAGCTTGGTGCGATCAACGAGTTCGGCCAGGCTGGCGCCGTCGACACAGGCGGCCAGGATGACCACCGCCTTGTCGAGAACGCCGACACCGCTCATACTGTGTCCCACAAGCCGAAACTTACCTCCCAGAATTTAGGATGTCCAGATGGTGGGAGTCACTCCTGAGCCGAGGACCCTGGCCGAGAAGGTCTGGGACGCACACGTCGTACGATCCGCCGCTGGTGAGCCGGACCTGCTCTTCATCGACCTGCACCTGCTGCACGAGGTGACCAGCCCGCAGGCGTTCGACGGATTGCGTCTCGCCGGGCGCCGGGTGCGTCGTACCGACCTGACCCTCGCGACCGAGGACCACAACACCCCGACCGGGTACGCCGACCCGGCGTTTCGCCTCCGCCGTGGTGACCTGCTCACCATCGAGGACCCCACGTCGCGTACGCAGATCGAGACGCTGCGCCGCAACTGCGCCGAGTTCGGGGTGCGGCTGCACCCGCTCGGTGACGACAACCAGGGCATCGTGCACGTGATCGGCCCGCAGCTCGGTGTCACCCAGCCGGGCATGACGATCGTCTGCGGCGACTCGCACACCGCCACGCACGGCGCGTTCGGCGCGCTTGCCTTCGGCATCGGCACCAGCGAGGTGGAGCACGTGCTGGCCACCCAGACGCTGCCGCAGAGCCGACCGAAGACGATGGCCGTGAACGTCACCGGCCGCCTCGCCCCCGGCGTCACCGCCAAGGACCTGGTGCTCGCGCTGATCACCCAGGTCGGCACCGGCGGGGGGCGCGGGCACATCGTCGAGTACCGCGGCGAGGCGATCGAGGCCCTCTCCATGGAGGGGCGGATGACGATCGCCAACATGTCCATCGAGTGGGGTGCCAAGGCCGGCATGATCGCGCCGGACGAGACCACCTTCGCGTACCTCAAGGGTCGGCCGAACGCGCCGCAGGGCGCGGACTGGGACGCGGCGCTGGCCTGGTGGCGGACGCTGCCCACCGACGAGGGCGCCCGCTTCGACGCCGAGGTGACACTGGACGCCAGCCGGATCACCCCGTTCGTCACCTGGGGCACCAACCCGGGGCAGGGGGCGCCGCTGAGCGCGCCGGTGCCGGACCCGGAGGACTTCGTCACCGACTCGGAGCGCACCGCCGCCCGCCGCGCCCTGGAATACATGGACCTGCGCCCCGGCACGCCGCTGCGGGAGCTGCCCATCGACGTGGTCTTCGTCGGGTCCTGCACCAACGGTCGACTGGAGGACCTGCGGGCCGCCGCCGACGTGCTGCGCGGCCACCGGGTCGCCGACGGGGTCCGGATGCTCGTGGTGCCCGGTTCCGCAGCCGTCCGGGAGGCCGCCGAGGCCGAGGGGCTGGACAAGGTCTTCGCCGACGCCGGGGCCGAGTGGCGGTTCGCCGGCTGCTCCATGTGCCTGGGGATGAACCCCGACACGCTGAAGCCGGGCCAACGCTCCGCCTCCACCTCGAACCGCAACTTCGAGGGCCGTCAGGGCCGGGGTGGGCGCACCCACCTGGTCTCCCCGCCGGTCGCCGCCGCCACCGCCGTGGTCGGCCGGCTGGCCGCCCCCGCCGACCTGTAGAAGGGACCGAGGAGATGGACAAGTTCACCACCCACACCGGCACGGCCGTGCCGCTGCGGCGGTCCAACGTGGACACCGACCAGATCATCCCCGCCGTGTACCTCAAGCGGGTGACCCGCACGGGCTTCGCCGACGGGTTGTTCAGCGCGTGGCGGGAAGATCCGACATTCGTTCTCAACGATGAACGCTATTCCGGTGCGTCGATCCTGCTCGCCGGCCCGGAGTTCGGCACCGGCTCCTCTCGGGAGCACGCCGTCTGGGCCCTGCGGGACTGGGGCTTCCGCGCGGTGGTGGCACCACGCTTCGGCGACATCTTCCGGGGCAACGCCCTCAAGGAAGGTCTGTTGCCGGTCGAGCTGGAATTGAAAGCCGTCGAAGAGCTGTGGGACCTGGTCGAGGCGGATCCGACCACCCCGGTGACCGTCGACCTGACCGCCCGCCAGCTCCGGGCCGGCGACGCCACCTGGTCGTTCCCGCTTGACGACTTCAGCCGCTGGCGGCTGCTGGAGGGCCTCGACGACATTGGACTCACCCTCCGCAACGTCGACGACATCGCCTCCTACGAGGCCCGGCGACTGCCGTTCCTGCCCTCCGTGGCATAGCCGTACGCCCGGCCGCACAGCGGATTTCACCCCCACCGGTCCGACCGGTGGGGGTGAATCCGTTACGACACAAGGGCTTTTTTCTACCGAATGTTTGTGTCCCGGCAGCACAGGGCATAACGTGCGCGCAGAATGGCTCGCGACGAGTCAGTTGCACAATCGGGAGGAAGTCGTGAACAAGGCCGAGCTCATCGAGGCGCTCGCCGTTCGCCTGGGGGACCGGAAGACGGCGACGAACGCCCTCGAGGCGGTCCTCACCGAGGTCCAGGCGGCGGTCACCAAGGGCGAGAAGGTGGCGATCACCGGATTCGGAGCGTTCGAAAAGCGTGTGCGTGGCGCGCGAACAGCGCGCAACCCGCGGACCGGCGAGGCGGTGAAGGTCAAGAAGACATCCGTCCCGACCTTCCGCCCCGGCGCCGGTTTCAAGGAGATGGTGGCCAGCGGCAAGGTGCCGAAGGCCACGGTGGCGGCGAAGAAGACCGCCACCACCACCGCCGCGGCCAAGACGGCCGGCACCAAGGCGGCGGGCACCAAGACGACCGGCAGCAAGGCGACAAGCGCCAAGGCGACAAGCGCCAAGGCCACGGGCGCCAAGGCCACCACGGCCAAGGCGGCCAGCAAGAAGACCGCCCCGGCCAAGGCGAGCAAGACCGCCACGGCGACCAAGACGGCCGCCAGCAAGAAGACCGCCCCGGCCAAGGCGAGCAAGAGCACCACGGCGACCAAGACGGCCGCCAGCAAGAAGACCACCGCGGCGAAGAAGACCACCGCGGCGACCAAGTCGGCAGCGGCGAAGAAGACCACCGCGGCGGCGAGCAAGAGCACGGCGGCCAAGAAGGCCCCGGCGAAGAAGGCGGCCAGCAAGCGCTGACCGACCTTCTCCGAAAGGGCGTCCACCCGTTGGTGGACGCCCTTTCGGCGTACGGGTAGCCGTTGACCCGATCGGCCCGCTCGCGCAGAATCGCCGTGCCGGCCCCCCTCCGCCGGTCCGCCGACGGGAAATGGGGCGCCGGTGCGCTACCGCCAGGTCACCACCGGGACGCTCGCGCTGGGCGTCCTGCTCCTCGTCGACGTGCTGCGCGTCTGGCTGCCCGGCATCATCACCATCTTCGGTCAGGCGGCCTCCACCCCGGCCGAGCTGATGGGCGCGTTCGCCCTCGGCTGGTTCGTGCTCGCGCTGGGCGCACCCGCGGTGGTCCGTCGGGTGGGCGCCCGCCCGGTCACGGTCGTCGCCGCCGTCGTGCTCGCCCTCGCCCGGCTCGTGCTCACCACCGCCCCCGGCGGGCGTACGCAGCTCTGGCTGGCCACCGCCGGGCTGCTCGCCGGGCTGGTCTGGCTGGTCGGTGTCGCCGCCGACACCGACCGCCCGGTCCCGGGGCTGGCGTTGGGGTTGGCGGTCAACGCGGCCCTGCACGCGGTGCTGGACACCGTCGACCTGGTCTGGCGGGGCGACTGGGTGGCCTGGCTGCTCAGCTGCGTCGCCGTGGCGCTCTTCCTCTTCGGCACGATCCGACCCGGCCCTCGGGCGGAGGCAGAGCGGGCCGACGAGCCGCGGGCCGACGTGGCCGGGGTCGGCGGGCGGGCGGGCGCTGGTGGCGTCCGGGCCTGGCTGTTGGCCGGGCCGGCGCTGCTGCTGGCCGGGATGGTGGCGCTCTCCCCGGCGCTGGCCCGGACCGGGATGTCGTACCTGGTCGCCGGTGACGGTGTGGCGCGCTCGCCGCTGCTCGGCATGGCACCGGTGCCGGTGGCGGTCGCGGGGTTCCTGTACACCGCCCTGACCCGGCCACCCGAGCGGTGGGGCCGAGCGTACGGGCCGGCGGCACTGTTGGCTGGCGCCGTGCTGTTCGCCCTCGACCAGGGTGACCTGCTCCTCCCGGCCATCCTCCTGGCCGCCGTCGGTCTCGGCGCCTGCCTCGCCCGCACCGACGACGCCACCGACCCGAACGGCGGCACCGCTGACGCTGCCGGCACCGCTGACGCCGCCGGGGATGACCGGCGGTGGGCGGCCCGGCGGGGGTACGCGGTCGCCACCGGCATGCTCGTCTTCGCGCTGGGGGCGGTCGGGTACTACTCCGCCTACGACCTCGGGTACCCCAACGCGGCGGTGCCCGTGCTGGCGGCGGTGCTGGTCGCCGTCGTGGCGTTCGCCGCCCGTCCCGTCGCGCACCGCCTCCCCGGGCCGTTTCCGCCGCTGCGGGCCACGGCCGCGGTCACCGCGCTGGCCCTGCTCGCGCCGGTGCTCGCCGACGACGTGCCGGTGGCCAGCAACCGCGAAGGTCCGCCGGAGCGGCTGACCGTGGTGGCGTACAACATCCGGATGGGTTTCGGGCTGGACGGACGGTTCGACCTGACCGGGCTCACCGAGGCCGTCGACAGGCAACGGCCCGACGTGGTGGTGCTCAGCGAGGTGGACCGGGCCTGGCTTCTTAATGGCGGGCACGACACCCTGGACCTGCTGGCCGACCGGCTGGGCATGGCGTACGTCTTCGGGCCGGCCGCGGACCCGGTCTGGGGCGACGCGGTGCTCAGCCGTTGGCCGGTCACCGACCTGCGTACCCGTGCCCTGCCGGCCGTCGGGGCACCCACCGGCGCGCAGGCACTCGCCGTCACGCTGGACCTCGGCGCCGGCGTCCGTACCGCCGTGGTCAGCACCCACCTGCAACCTCCACCCGGGCAGGGTCCGGTGGTCCAGGCCCGCGCGGTCGCCACCTTCGCCACCGAGTACGCGGCCGGCCGGCCCCTGGTGGTGGCGGGCGACCTGAACACGGAGCCGGGTGACGAGGCGTTCGAACAGTTCACCTCGGCCGGCCTGGTCGACGCGTTGGCAGCCGCCCGGCCGCTGGCGACGAGCCCCGCCGACGACCCGCGCGAGCAGATCGACCACGTCTTCGTCTCGCCCGGCCTCACCGCCACCAACCCGGTCGCGCCCCGCGGCACGGCCAGCGACCACCTGCCGGTCGCGGTGACCCTGACCCTCCCGCCCCGCTGACCGTGCGCCAGCGCGGCGGCGCTAGAGGCGGTCGGCGGCGAGCAACCGGTCGCCGCTGAAGGCGAGCAGCCAACCGCCGCCCTTGGGGGTGGTGAAGTCCTCGTCGGTGCGGCCGGTCAACCGTTGCAGGGCACCCGGCAGCACCTTGCCCTGGCTGCACACCGCCACCTGCCCACCGGCGCTGGCCAAGCCCAGCACCGTGGCGGCGGTGGCGAGGATCTGCTCGTCGGGCTGCTGGCCGGGCTGTGGCTCGTCCAGGTCGCCGCAGACCTCGATCGGCAGGTCGAGCAGCGTGGCGGCCGGGCCCAGGGTCTGCACGCAGCGTCGCGGCGACGCCGACACCAGCCGGGCCGGTCGGATCAGGGCGATCAGGCCGGCCAGCACGCTCGCCTGGGCCCACCCCTCGGCGTCCAGGGGCCGGCCGACGTCCGGGCCGGACCAGGTGGCCCGTTTCCCGGCGTGCGCGTGCCGGACCAGCGCGACAGTCGCCGTCACCGCCGGCAGCGCGGCGAACGCCGCCAACACCTCGGCGTCGTGCGGGTAGCTGACCAACTGGATCGCGTCGTCCACGGCGAGCCAGCGCATGTCGTCCACCTCGGTGTCCGGTTGGAAGCCGCCGCTGGCCACCGCGAGCATCGACCAGTAGTCGACGAGCTTGGCCTGCCCCTCGCTGCGGTACCGCACCGACGGCAGCCGGACCTGCGGTACGCCCCGCACGTCCGCCTCCTCGGCCACCTCGCGGACCGCGGCGGCGAGTGCGTGCTCACCCGGCTCCAGCTTGCCCTTCGGCAGCGTCCAGTCGCCGTAGCGGGGGCGGTGCACCACGCAGACGCGCACACCGTCGGCCGACGGCCGCCAGGGCACCCCGCCCGCCGCCCGGATGCCGGTCACGGCAGCCAACTGGTCCGCCGCCGTCGGGTGGCCCGGTGCCAGACGTCCGGGAACCGGGCCCGCATCCGGCGTACCGACTGGCGTTCGCGCTCGGCCAGCCGCCCGGCGGTGACCGCCAGGTCGTGGTCGTCCGGCCGCTCGGCGGCGATCTCCAGCCAGGTGTCCGCCGCCACCGCCGCATCCTGGTGCTCGCCGAGCACGTCCTGCACGCCGGCGAGGGCCCGGGACAGCCGGCGCGCACCCTTGCCGACGGTCGAGGCCACCGCGTTCACCGCGTACCGGGCCTGTTTGCCCTCCTTGCGGACGGCGTGCCAGCGGTCGTCGGGTGACTGGGCGTCGAGCCCGTCGACGCCGTCCGGCCCGGTCAGCCGCCGCCAGGGCCGGGCCACCAGCGCGGGCAGCACCTGCGCGGCAGGGGCAGCCGCCCCGCGGGTGAGCCGGGGCGCGGCGGCGGCCAACACCAGCGAGTCCACCAGGGCCAGGTAGCGCGGGGAGCGCAGCGCCTCGTCGATGCCGGCCTGCGCCCGCCGCTGCCGTTGGGCGAGCACCTCGTCCAGCCGGTCCACCGCGCCCTGGTCGAGCGGGCCGAGCGGGTCGGCGCTCGCGGTGTCGCGCAGCCGCTCGCGCAGCACCTCGGCGTCGCGGGCCGCGCCGAGGACACCGGCCAACCAGCGCAGCTCGTCGCGCAGCGGGCGGGACCAGGCCCTGCGGAGCAACGGCTTGAAGGTACGCAGATCGCTGCGCAGTCGTCGGCAGGCCACCCGCATCTGGTGCACGGCGGTGTCGCCACCGCCCGCCGGGGCGCGCAGCCGGACCAGCGGGTCGTGCGCCAACAGTCGGCGGATCTCCTTGCGGAGCGCCTCGGTCACCACGTCGCCGGCGCTCGGCTCGGCGGCCAACCCGGCCGGCGCGACCAGGTCCGGCTCTGCCTGCGCCGGCGCGCCCAACGCCCGTACGTGCTTCGGGGTGAACGTGCCGCTCTGGGCGCCCGCCTCGCGCAGCACCGCGCCGACCCGGTCGAGCAGCGCCCGGTCGCCGGACTTGAACTCCACCTCCAACTCGCGGAACGTGCCGGTGGCGGTGCCGGCGTCGTCGAGCACTGTCACCCGGTCGTCCACCACCTCGGCGAGCACCGTGCCGGCGCGGTCACACACCTCGTACGCGTGCCGGACCGTCCGGACCACCGTCACCGGGGCCAGCGGTGCCCCCCGGTGCAGGACGGTGACCAGCTCGACCAGCTCCGGTGGCGGCTGGCCCTTGGGCCCGGGGCGGGAGATCTCGTGCCGGACACCCGGCGTACCGGTGGGAAGTTTCACCGTCCAGGGCAGGTCGTCGCCCCGGCGGTGGCGCAGCGAGGCACCGGCGCGGGCCAGCCGCAGGTCGACCGTGTCGAGGTAGCGCGCAACGAGCGTCACCGGTGGCAGCTCCCGGACCCGACCCCCGGCCGGGGCTGTGGGGACCAGGTCCGGCAGCACGTAGGCGTCGTCCACCTCGTACTTCTGTTCCTCCTCGACCATCAGTTCAGCCTATGCGCTGATCGGTCAACTGGCCGTGCCACCGACCCGGCGCAGCAGCAGTTCCTGCAGGTGGGCCCGCGCTTTCGTGTCCTCGCCGGTACGCCGGGTCCAGGTGCCGTCACCAGCCAGTTCGAACGCGTCCACATCGGGGCTCATCGCGGCGGTCAGCACCTGGTCCAGCTCGGCGCGGGCGATCGGGTCGCTCACCCGTACCAGCGCCTCCACCCGGCGGTCGAGGTTGCGGTGCATCAGGTCGGCGGAGCCCATCCAGAACTCGGCCTCGCCGTTGTTGCCGAACCGGAAGACCCGGGAGTGCTCCAGGAAGCGACCGAGGATCGAGCGGACGCGGATGTTCTCCGACAGGCCCGGCACCCCCGGGCGCAGTGTGCACATGCCCCGGATGAGCAGGTCGACGTGCACGCCGGCCTGGGAGGCCCGGTACAGCGCGTCGGTCACCCCCTCGTCGACAAGCGAGTTGACCTTGAACTGGACCAGGCCGGGCATGCCCAGTCGGACGTGCGAGATCTCCCGCTCGATGCGCTCGATGAGCCCGCTGCGGATGCCCTGCGGGGCGACCAGCAACCGCCGGTACGCGGTCTGCCGGCTGTACCCGGTGAGCACGTTGAACAGGTCGGTCAGGTCCGCGCCGATCTCCGGGTCGGCGGTGAGCATGCCGAAGTCCTCGTACAGTCGGGCCGTCTTCGGGTGGTAGTTGCCGGTGCCGATGTGGCAGTAGCGGCGGATCTGGTTGCCCTCCTGCCGGACCACCAACGCGGTCTTGCAGTGCGTCTTCAGGCCGACCAGGCCGTACACCACGTGGCAGCCGGCGCGTTCCAGTGTGCGGGCCCAGCCGATGTTGGCCACCTCGTCGAACCGGGCCTTCACCTCCACCAGCACCACCACCTGCTTGCCGGCGGCGGCGGCGTCGACCAACGCGTCGACGATCGGGGAGTCGCCGCTGGTGCGGTAGAGGGTCTGCTTGATGGCCAGCACGTCCGGGTCGGCGGCGGCCTGCTCGATGAAGCGCTGCACGCTCGTCGCGAACGAGTGGTACGGGTGGTGCACCAGGATGTCCCCGTCGCGCAGGGTGGAGAAGACACTGCGTGGCACCTCGCCCTCGGCGAGCCGGGGGTGCGTGGCCGGCACGAACGGCGGGTCCTTCAGGTCCGGCCGGTCGGCCTCGCCGTAGACCTGCCACAACGCGGACAGGTCCAGCAGGCCGGGCACCCGCAGCACGTCCTGGTCGTCCATGTCCAGCTCGCGGACGAGCAGCTCCAGCACGTGGTCGGAGATCGACGCGGCGACCTCCAGGCGGACCGGTGGGCCGAACCGTCGCCGGGCCAACTCCCGCTCCAGGGCCTGGAGTAGGTCCTCGTCGCGGTCCTCGTCGACCTCCACCTCGGCGTTGCGGGTGACCCGGAACAGGTGGCACTCGACCACCTGCATGCCGCTGAAAAGCTGGCCGAGGTGCACCGAGATCAGGTCCTCCACCGGCAGCATCCGCACGCCCGGCTGGTCCCGGTCCACCCGGACGAAGCGGGGGACGTTGTTGGGCACCTTCACCCGGGCGAACAGCTCTGAACCCCCGTCCGGGTCGCGAACCGCCACCGCCAGGTTCAACGACCGCCCCGAGATGTACGGGAACGGGTGCGCCGGATCCACCGCGAGCGGGGTGAGCACCGGGAAGATGTGCTCCCGGAAGTAGGTGCGCAGCCGCTCCCGTTCGGGGTCGCCCAACTCGGCCCAGCGCAGGATGCGGATGCCCTCGTCGGCCAGTCCGGGCAGGATGTCGTCGACGAAGCAGGCGGCGTGGCGGGCGACCAACTCGGCGGTCCGCTCGGCGATCAGCTCCAACTGGGTACGCAGGGGCAGCCGGTCCCCGCCGCGCACCGGCAGGCCGGCGGAGAGCCGCCGCTTCAGCCCGGCGATGCGCACCATGTAGAACTCGTCCAGGTTGCTCGCGAAGATCGCCAGGAACTTGGCCCGTTCCAGCAGCGGGGTGCGCTGGTCCTCGGCCAGGGTGAGCACCCGGGCGTTGAAGTCGAGCCAGGAGAGCTCCCGGTTGAGGAACCGGTCCTCCGGCAGCGGCGGGGCCGCCGGCGGTTCGTCGTCGTCCTCCTGGTCGCCGGCCGGTAGGTCGCTCGGCAGGACCGGGTGGACGGCACCGGCGGCCGGGCCGTCCGCCTCGATCACCGGCGCGGGGTCGAGGACCTCGTCCAGCCCGGAGGAGGCACCACCGGGGTCGTCGGCGAGGGTGTCGGCGCGGGCGGCGCCGGCCCGCTCGGCACGGGACGGGCGGAAGCGGCCGTCGGCGCCGCGGGCGCGGGAGCCGTTGCGAAGGTCGGTGGCGGGCGGGTTGGCCGGGTGCTCGCGAGGGGTGCTCACCCGCTCATAATCACCCGATTACGGTAAACGTAAAATGAACTTGGGCTCGCCGGGTCAGATCATCGTCGGCAATGTCACCCGGACGACCTCGCCGTCGGGGTCGGTGTCGATGCGAACCCGCTGGCCGAGCCGGAGAAGCCGCAGCCCGGAGGCGTCGAAGGCCCGGGCGGGGAAGCGCATCTCGGTGCCGTCGTCGAGCAGCAGGACCCCGCTGCGCGTCGCCGCGTCATAGCTGGCCACCGTGCCCTGCATGCTGGCACCGTACACCCGGCGGGTCCGCCCGCAGTGCCGGCCCGGCGGGTCAGCCCGCTGTGCGGGCCCGGCGGGTCAGCCCGCAGTGCGGGCCCGGCGGCCGGCGGTGACCAGCGCGGCGGTGCGCGGCCCCAGCCCGAGTCGCGCGGCGGCGGTCAGGTCCGCGGCGGTGTCGACGTCCCGGCGCAGGCTGGGCCAGTCGCCGACGAGTGGCAGCGCCCCGCTCGCCTCGTGCGCGACCGCCGAGTCCACCCCGAAGCGGGGATCCAGCGAAACACCGGGCGGGGTGGTGAGCAGCACCGTGCCGGTGCCTGGCGCGTCCGGCACGAAACGGCGTACCGCGGGTCGCCCGTTGCGCGCGGCGAGCAGCGCGCCGGCCAGCTCGGCGGGGCGCAGCGCCGGCAGGTCCGCCGTGAGCCCGGCCACCCACCCGGCGGTCGTCGCGGTCGCGCCGTGCCGGAACGCGGCGTTCAGCCCGGCGGCCGGCTCGTCGGGCAACACCCGCGCGCCGGCGGCCCGCGCCACATCCCCCACCCGGGCGTCGTCGGTCACCACCAGGGCCTCGGCGACCGCCGGGCAGGCCAGCACCGCGCGGAGCGTGTCGGCCGCCAGGGCCAGCGCCAGCTCCTCGTGGGGTACGCCCGAAAGTGCGCCCCGCAGCCGGCTCTTGGCCACTGCCAGATGCTTCACCGGCACCACCACGGCCCACCTCGGCTGACTCACGCCCGCAATCCTGCCAGCCTTACGGCGGGACCCTCGCTGGCCGTACCGGGGGCGAGCAGGCATGATTTCCGCTGCGGGTGTCGCGGGCGGGTTTCGCGGCGGGGTTGGGGCGCGACGAGGAGGCAGAGTGGCACGGCGGAGGCTGGGGTTCTGGCAACGGTTCGCCGTGGGGCTGGTGAAGCCGGTGATGACCGTGTGGACCCGGCGGACCTGGCGTGGCCAGGAGCACCTCCGACGCGACGGAGGCATGATCATCGTGGCGAACCACATCTCGCACGCCGACCCGCTGGTCTCCGCGCACTTCATCTACGATTCCGGGCGCTGGCCGCAGTACCTGGGCAAGGCCAGCGTGTTCCGGGTGCCGGTGGTCGGCTGGATCCTGCACCGGTGCCGGCAGATCCCGGTCGAGCGGGGCAGCGTCGACGCGGTCCGCTCACTGGACTCCCTGGTCGCCGCACTCGACCAGGGTGGCGCCGTGGTGATCTACCCGGAGGGCACCACCACCCGACAGCCGGAGCTGTGGCCGATGAAGGCCAAGACCGGGGCCGCCCGGCTGGCTCTGGCCACCGGCGCTCCCGTCGTACCGGTGGTGATGTGGGGGCCGGAGCGGCTCTTCGACCCGCGGACCAGCCGCGTCAACCCGCGCCCGCGGATCCCGGTGACTGTGGTCGCCGGGGAACCGATCGACCTGAGCCGGTGGGCGGATGCCCAGCCGACCCGGGTCACCCTCGAGGAGATGACGGACACCATCATGTTGCGGCTGCGGGACATGCTCGGCGAGATCCGCGGCGGCACCCCGCCGCCGCTGTGGGCGCGACCGGCCCGGTCCTCCGCCGGGCACGAGCAGCAGGGTGAAGCGGCGTGAACGGGCGAGGCGTCCGCTCCGGCGCCGGGGCCGCCCCGACGCGCTCCGGAGCGGTCGCGTGACCGGCCACGTCGCGGTGCTCGGTGCCGGTTCCTGGGGCACCGCGTTCGCCAAGATCCTCGCCGACGCGGGACGGGACGTGACGGTGTGGGCCCGTCGTGCGCCGGTCGCCGAGAGCATCCGCACCCAGCGCCGCAACCCGGAGTACCTGCCCGGTGTGCTGCTGCCGGCCCGGGTCACCGCCACCGGCGACGCGGCCGAGGCGATCACCGGCGCCGAGGTGGTGGTGCTGGCCGTGCCGTCGCAGACCCTGCGCGGCAACCTCGCCGAATGGGCCGGGCACCTGCACCCCGACTCGACACTGGTGTCGCTGATGAAGGGCATCGAGCTCGGCACCACCAAACGGATGAGCGAGGTCATCGTGGAGACCGCCGGGGTCGCCGCGGACCGGGTGGTCGTCGTCTCCGGCCCGAACCTGGCTCCGGAGATCGCCGCCGAGCAGCCCGCCGCGACAGTGGTCGCCGGGACGAACAGCCACCGCACCGTGCTCGTGCAGTCGTCGATCCGGACGCCGTACCTGCGCCCGTACACCAACGACGACGTGATCGGCTGTGAGCTGGGCGGGGCCGTCAAGAACGTGATCGCCCTGTCGTACGGCATCGCCACCGCGATGGGTTTCGGCGACAACACCCGGGCCATGCTGATGACCCGGGGGCTGGCCGAGACGGCCCGGCTGGGCGTGGCGCTCGGCGCGGACCCGATCACCTTCGCCGGCCTCGCGGGCATGGGCGACCTGGTTGCCTCCTGCTCGTCGCCGCTGGCCCGCAACCGCACCTTCGGTGAGCATCTGGGCCGCGGTGAGACGCTGGAACAGGCCCAGGCCGCCACCCGGCAGACCGCCGAGGGTGTGAAGAGTTGCCTGGCGATCCGGGACCTGGCCCGGGCGCACGGTGTGGAGATGCCGATCACCGAGCACGTCGAACGGATCTGCCACGAGGGGATGGACCCGCGCCTCGCCGTGGAGACCCTGATGAGCCGGACCGCCAAACCCGAGTCGTACGAATGAGGACCCGATGAGCGAACTGGGCGACGGCACCCGCTGCGTACGCGCCGGCCTGCCCGAGCCGGCACCGGGGGACCCGTTCCTGCCCGGGCCGGTCTTCGCCGCGCCGTACCACCTCGACCCGTGGCAGGGCCAGGGCACGTCGCCGAACGGCTACGGTCGCCCGGACAACCCGACCCGACGGCTGCTGGAGGCGGCCGTGGGCGAGTTGGAGGGTGGGGACTGTCGGGTCTTCGCCACTGGTCAGGCGGCCATCACCGGGACGCTGCTCACCCTGCTTCGCCCGGGCGACACCGTGGTGCTGCCCGCCGACGGTTACTTCCCGGTCCGGGCGTTCGCCACCGCCGTGCTGGAGACGATCGGTGTGCGGGTGCTCTTCGTGCCGACCGTGGGGCCGTATCCGTCCTTCGAGGGCGTCCGGCTGGTGCTTGTGGAGACCCCAGCCAACCCGGGTCTGGACGTGGTCGACGTCGCCGCCCTGGCGGAACAGGCCCACGCCGCCGGTGCGCTGCTCGCGGTGGACAACACCACGGCCACCCCGCTCGGTCAGCGTCCGCTGGACCTCGGTGCCGACCTGGTGGTGGCCTCCGGCACGAAGGCGCTCACCGGCCACTCGGATCTGCTGCTGGGCTACCTGGCAAGTCGTTCCGCCGAGGTGATCGACGCCGTGACGACCTGGCGTACCGGCACCGGCTCGGTCCCGGGCGCGTTCGACGCCTGGCTGGCACATCGGTCGCTGGCGACCCTCGACCTGCGCCTGGGCCGGCAGAGCGCGAACGCCGCAGCCGTCGCCGACCTGCTCGCGGACCGGCCGGACGTGACCGGCCTGCGCTGGCCGGGGCGGCCGGACGACCCGGCGTACCCGGTGGCCTCGGCGCAGATGCGCCGGATGCCCGGGGTGCTCTCCTTCGACCTGGGTGACGCCGACCGGGTCGGCCGGTTCATCGCGGCCGCCCGACTGGTGGCGGCGGCCACCTCGTTCGGTGGGTTGCACACCACGGCGGACCGGCGGGCGCAGTGGGGCGACGACACCGCCCCCGGCTTCGTCCGGCTGTCCTGCGGTGTGGAGGACACTCCCGACCTGGTGGCCGACATCGCCGCCGCGTTGGACGCCGCCGGGCCGGTCTGAGGGGACCGGTGGCATCCATCGACCGGCTCTCCCTCGTACGCCGGCTGCGCGCCGCCGGCTGCGTCTACGCCGAGGACGAGGCGGAGTTGCTGCTGGCCGCCGCGGACACCCCGGCGGTGCTGGCCGACCTGACCGACCGACGGGTGGCCGGCGAACCGTTGGAGTACCTGCTCGGCTGGGCGGAGTTCTGCGACCGGCGGATCGCCGTCGACCCGGGTGTCTTCGTGCCGCGCGCCCGGACCGCCCTACTGGTCGAGCTGGCGGCCGAGGTGACCGGCCCGGCCCCGGCCGTCGTCGACCTCTGCTGCGGCTCCGGGGCCACCACGGTCGCGCTGGCGCACCGGCTCGCTCCGCGCTGGCTGGCCGCCGCCGACATCGACCCGGCGGCCGTGGCGTGCGCCCGCCGCAACGTCGTGGGGCTCGACGTCGAGGTGTACGAGGGTGACCTGTTCGCGCCCCTGCCCGCGCGCTGGCGGGGTCGGCTGGACCTGGTGGTGGCCAACGCCCCGTACGTGCCGACCGACGCGGTGGCGCTGATGCCGCCGGAGGCGCGGCTGCACGAGGCCCCGGTGGCGTTGGACGGCGGCCCGGACGGGCTGGCCGTGCTGCGCCGGGTGGGCGTCGAGGCGGCCGACTGGTTGGCGCCCGGTGGGAACCTGGTCGTCGAGGCCGGCGTCACCCAGGTGGCAGCGCTCTGCGCGGCGTTCGAGGCAGCCGGGCTGGTGCCGGACGTGCGGCATGACGAGGACCTGGACGCCACTGCCGTGACCGCCCGACGCCCCGACTGAGAGCGTTGCGGATGGCGCGGGGTCGGCCCCTTTTCGGTGGAGGCCGGGGCCTGTTGGCCGGGACCTCTCTGCGTGCCCGCGTCGCGGATGACGCCGGGTCGGCTCCTTCTTGGCGGAGGCCGGGGCCTGTTGGCGGGGCCCCTTTGTGTGCCCGCCAACGGGGATGGCGCCGGGTCGGCTCCTTCTTGGTGGAGGTCGGGGCGTGTTGGCGCGGACCTCTTTGTGTGCCCGCGTCGCGGATGGCACCGGGTTGGCTCCTTCTCGGTGGAGGTCGGGGCCCGCTGGCCGGGACCCCTTTGTGTGCCCTTTGCTCTGCACCCGCCGGTGCACCAGGAACGGTCCGTAACTGGTGCGTCGGCGGGTGCAGAGCGAAGGGGGAATAAGAGGGGGGCGGGGGCGCGATCCGGCGGTGGCGTCACGGCACCGTCGAGCGGACTGCGCCGGGCGCGAGACCGGACTTTTCGCTCAAACGGGGCGTGCGGTGACGCGTGCTGGCACCTCTGCCACCTGGCGGGCGGCCGGGCGTGGCGGGGGAGAGGGGTTGGCACTAGCCTCGGCTCACACTCTTACGGGCGGGAGGCGGTTTCGGTGGGCAGCGCAGGGGTGCCGGTGGTCGTCGGGCTGGACAACGGCGGCACCAGCAACAACGCCACCGTGCTGACGGTGGACGGCCGCTTCCTCGTGGACGGGCTGTTGGAGATCCCCAGCGAGGTGCGGTCCGGGCCGGAGACGGCGATCGAGGCGCTGGCCCAGGCTCTGGACGGTGCCCTGGCGCAGACCGGCGTGCCGCGGGAACTGGTCCGGGCGGTGGGGCTCGACACGCCCGGCCCGGCGAGTGCCGACGGCGTCATCTCGTCGCGGGGTTCCACCAACTTCTCCCAGCCGGCCTGGCGGGGCTTCGACGTGCGGGGCGCGTTGGAGCGACGGCTCGGCCTGCCGGTGATTTACCACAACGACGGCAACGCCGCAGCGCTCTACGCCCACCACGTCCACTTCGGCGACGACGCGATGAATCGCTCGTCGGTCTCCGCGATCGTCGGCACCGGGCTCGGCGGCGGTGTGGTCGAGAGCGGCCGGGTGATCGCCGGTGCCGCCGGGATGGCCGGGGAGCTCGGTCACGTGCACATCCCGCTGGGTGGGCTGCTCGGCCCGGGGCAGGGGGAGCCCAGCTGCGCCTGCGGCTTCACCGGGGACGTGGAGAGCATCGCCTCGCTGACCGGCATCGAACGCAATCTGCTGCCGTACTGGCTGACCCGCTATCCCGACCACCCGCTCGCCGCCGAGCCGGTGGCCCGGGCCGCGAAGTTGGTCCGCGGGTACGGCGAGCGCGGGGACGCCCTCGCGCGGGACCTCTTCACCCAGCAGGCGATGGCGCTGGGCCGGCTGTTCACGGTCGCGGCGAACTTCACCGATCCGCACGCGTACTTCGTCGGTGGTGGGGTGGTGGAGGCGGCGCCGGAGTTCCGCGACTGGTTCCTGGCGACGGTCCGCGAGCACACCGTGCTTCGGGAGGAGCAGGCGGCGGTGGCCACCTTCGCGCTGGTGCCGGACCGGGACATGGCCGGTGCCCGGGGCGTGGCGATCGCCGCGTTGGAGGCGCTGCGTGCCGTCCCGGAGTCCCGCCCGCTCGTCGCCTGACCCCGGACCCGCCCCGCCCCGGCCGCCGCGCCCGGTGGTCAGCGGGGCGGCGGTCGGGGCGGCAGGTTGGTGGTGCGGCCGGTCGGGTCAGCGGTGCGGCCTCCCGGTCACCGCAGGGGTGGTGCCTGGGCGAAGGCGGCCCAGGCGGCCGGCGGGAACAGCAGTGCCGGGCCGGCCGGATCCTTGGAGTCGCGGACGGCCACCAGCCGCGGGATCGCGGCTACCTCCACGCAGGCGCCCTCGTCGCCGCTGCGGCTGCTCTTGCGCCACGCCGCCGCGGACATGGCCGCTGTGATCGTCGGTGTCATCGGTCTTACCGTCCCTTCAGGGCTGTCAGGAGCATTCCGCGGCTGTCGGCCGGGCTGAGTGCCACACTTCGGAGATGCTCCATGATCTTGGTGCAGGTCCGCGTCTCGCCGGCTCGGTCGAGGATCATCTGGCCGGCGACGGTCTCCACCGAGGCGATGATCGGATCCTCCGGATCGGCGAACTCGAGGATGTGCAGCGAGCCTCGGGTGCCCCGGTGGTAGCCGGCGGAGAGCGGGATCACCTGAACGGTGATGTTCGGCAACTCGGCCATCTTGACCAGGTGCCGCAGTTGGCCGTCCATCACCGACTGGTCACCGACCGGGCGTAACAGCGCGCCCTCGTCGATGATCGCGTCGAGGATGGGCGGGTCGTCGCCGGTGAGCCGCTGTTGCCGATCGAGTCGGACCTTGACCCGCTGCTCCACCAGGTCGTCGCCGAGGGTGTGCGGGCCACCGCGCATCACGCCCCGGATGTAGTCGGCGGTCTGGAGCAGGCCGGGCACCACCGAGGGCTCGAAGTTGGCGATGGCGGTGGCCTCCGCTTCCAGCGCGATGAAGTCGATGGTGCGCGGATCGAGCAGGTAGGAGTACGAGACCCACCAGCCTGGCTTGCGGGCGTCCTTGGCGAGTTGCACCGCGGCAGCCACCTCCTCGGCACCGACCCCGTACGAGGTGAGCAGCGCGCGCACGGTGGCCGGGGTGATCAGGGACTGGGCGTTCTCGTACCGGGAGAGGGTGCTGCGGGTGCTGTTGATCTCGTCCGCCGCGGTCTCCAGCGTCAGGCCGGCGGCTTCCCGGTGGTGGCGCAGGGCGATGCCGAGCCGGCGGGCACGGGCTGTCTTCGGGGCCATGCATCGATGGTCGCACACATTCGTGAGAACGTCTGCATGGGAGAACACCGATGAGAGTTGCATTCATGGCTGTCCACGTGTCAATCTGTTAGCGCGTCCTCACCGCCGGTTGTCGTGGCGACGGTGGTGGTGAGCGACCGGAGGGATGGGG
Source organism: Micromonospora sp. NPDC048935 (assembly GCF_043197875.1). Classification (NCBI taxonomy): domain Bacteria; kingdom Bacillati; phylum Actinomycetota; class Actinomycetes; order Micromonosporales; family Micromonosporaceae; genus Micromonospora; species Micromonospora sp. NPDC048935. Next base: position 181,919 of record NZ_JBICTZ010000001.1, read on the forward strand.
CGCGCGGCGATCGGGTTTCTCCCCCGTGCCCGATCGTCGCGTGCCGCGCCATCCCGGTCCGCCGGAAGGAGACGACGACGTGCGTACCGTTCCGGAGCCCTCCGCCGTGCACCTGGTCGGCCCTCGATGACCCGCTTCCTGGTCGTGCTCACCGACGTGCGTGCGGTCGAGGGCATCGACCGCGACGAGCGGACCGCGCCGGAGCGCCGACGACAGGTGGTTGGCGCCAGCAGCCGGGAGGCCGCCGACCGGATCGCCGGAGCGTTCATGGCGCTGGGGATGGTGCGCGCCGGCCGGCAGCGGGTCAAGGTGATCGCCGTCGGCCGCCGGCACTCCCGCGACTGAGCTGGCACGGTGACCGATCTGTCGTACGGCAATAGTGCCGTTACGCACCGTATATCCCATGCTGGCCGATTGCCGTGTCGCGCTGCGGCTCGCCGGGTATCGCCTCGCCCCATCGCCACGCACAGTAAGGTCAACCGGGTGAGCGCCACCGGCGAGCACGACCAGCCGCAGTCGCGTACGAAGAGGTGACCGGAGTGACCACCCCAGGCAAGACCCGCGTGGCGATCGTGTTCGGCGGCCGCAGCCCGGAGCACGGCATCTCCTGCGTCAGCGCCGGCAGCGTGTTCGGCGCGCTCGACCCGGACGAGTTCGAGGTGGTGCCCGTCGGCATCACCCGGGCCGGCCAGTGGGTCCTGACCAGCGGAGACCCCGCCCAGCTCGCGATCAACGCCCGCCAACTGCCGGAGATCACCGCCGACTCCGGCGACGACATCGTGCTGCGCGCCGACCCCACCGGCAACGGGCTGATGGTGCTCGACCCGACCGAGGGCCCCCGGGTGCTGGCCGACGTCGACGTGGTCTTCCCGGTGCTGCACGGCGCCTACGGCGAGGACGGCACCATCCAGGGCATGCTGGAGATGGCCGGCATCCCCTACGTCGGGGCGAACGTCTTCGCCTCCGCGGCCGCGATGGACAAGGAGTTCACCAAGAAGCTCTGCGCCGTCGAGGGCATCCCGGTCGGCACGTACGCCGTGCTGCGCAACGGGATGACGCTCACCGAGCAGGACAAGGAGCGGCTCGGTCTGCCGGTCTTCGTCAAGCCGTCCCGGGCCGGGTCGTCGTTCGGCATCACCCGGGTCACCGACTGGGCGCAGCTCGACGACGCGGTCGCCGCTGCCCGGCAGTTCGACCCGAAGATCATCATCGAGGCCGCGATCGTGGGCCGCGAGGTCGAGTGCGGCGTGCTGGAGGGCGAGGCCGGCGGCGCGCCCGAGGCGTCCGTCCTGGCCGAGGTGCGGGTCGTCACCGACCACGACTTCTACGACTTCGAGGCGAAGTACCTCGACGACTCCTGCGAGTACGACGTTCCGGCCAACCTGCCGGAGCGGGTGACCCGCCAGGTGCAGGAGTACGCGGTCCGCGCGTTCACCGCGCTGGACTGCGCCGGCCTGGCCCGCGCCGACTTCTTCGTCACACCCGAGCTGGACGTCTACCTCAACGAGATCAACACGATGCCCGGGTTCACCCCGACGTCGATGTTCCCGCGGATGTGGGCGGCCTCCGGCCTGGAGTATCCGAAGCTGGTCAACCGGCTGATCCGTACCGCCCAGCGGCGCGGCGTCGGGCTGCACTGAGTCGCCGACGACCCGGCTCGCGCAGGTCAGCCGGCGGGGTCAGCTCAGCGCTGGCAGCCGGATGGGATGGCGCCGCCGGAGGGCACGCTCGCCACGATCGTGCTGGAGATCGACGGCACCCACTGCAACGGCTGCTCGTACGCCCGCGGGACCCGCACCGTGACCGGCGTCTCCCGGTCGACGGTGGTGAGCACGGTCTCCGCGCCCTGCTCGGCCAGGTGCCAGCAGACCCGGTTGACGGTCCAGACCTCGTCGGTGGCGGGGAACGTCGGCTCGGTGCCGCCGCAGGCCACGGTGAGCGCGGGGTCGCCGTACGCGGCGTTCTGCTCCGGGCCGGCGGTGACCGGCCGCTGGGCCAGGTCGCGGATGGTCGTCGGCAACTGGGAGAGCAGGGCCCGGCAGACCACGGTCGGGCGGGCGGCCAGCGCCGGGGCGGCCATCTCCACCGGGGCGGTGGACTGCACCCGGGCGGTGGTCGCGGACGGGGACGGCGCGGCGGCCGGCGTCTCCGGGGCGAGCTTGGTGACGGCCAGCACGGCCACCAGCAGCGTGATCGGCACCGCGATCAACGTGGCCACCAGGGCGGCGCCACGATTGGTCCGGTCCCGGCCGACCGGCGCGGCGGCGGCCGGGTCGGCCGGCTCGCCGATACCGTCAGCCGGCTCACGTGTCCCGTCGGACGTGCCGCGCGGGCCGTCGTCGTCCACCGCAGCCGAGGAGTTCGTCATCTCGTCCACCTACAGCCGCACCACCGAACACGTGAGGGTGCGCGTGATGCCCGGCACCATCTGCACCTTGCTGACAATGAGTTTGCCGAGTTCGTCGACGGTGTTCGCCTCGGTGAGAACGACCACGTCGTACGGCCCGGTGACGGCGTCGACGCGCACCACACCGGCGAGGTCCGCGATGAGACCCGCCACGTCACGTGCGCGGCCGACCTCGGTCTGGATGAGGATGTACGCCTGTACCACGAGTAGACCTCCGTCCGTCGCCGCTCAGGAGCGGCCCGAACGGTGAAACTACCTTACGGACCAGGTCTGATCCCTATCGGTGGTCGAGGAGCAGCGGTGAGCGAGCACGGCGGAGCCGGGCAGCACGGACGGAACGCCGGCGGGGCCGCCAGCGTGTCCGGGATCGGGGAGTTCGGGCTGATCGGAAAGATCACCGCGCGACTGACGTACGGACCGGCGACCCTGCTCGGCCCCGGCGACGACGCGGCGGTGGTGGCCGCGCCGGACGGACGGGTGGCGGCCTCCACCGACGTGCTCGTCGACGGGCGGCACTTCCGGCGGGACTGGTCCTCCGCCCGTGACGTCGGGCACCGGGCGGCGGCGGCCAACCTGGCCGACATCGCGGCGATGGGCGCCGCACCGACCGCCCTGCTGGTTGCCCTCTGCATGCCCGCGGACCTGGACACCGGCTGGGCGGAGGAACTGGCCGACGGGCTCTCCGCCGAGGCGGCCACGGTCGGCGCGAGCGTCGTCGGCGGCGACATGTCGGCGAGCCCCACCCTGACCGTCGCGGTCACCGCGCTGGGCGACCTGCAGGGCCGCCCGCCCGTGCTGCGCTCGGGTGCCCGCCCGGGGGACGTGCTCGCCCTGGCCGGGCGAATCGGGTACGCGGCAGCCGGGCTGACCGTGCTCACCCGGGGCTTCCGCACTCCCCGGCTGCTGGTCGAGGCGTACCGGCGGCCCCAGGTTCCCTACCCGGCCGGACTGCTGGCCGCCCGGCTCGGCGCCACGTCGATGATCGACGTGTCGGACGGGCTGCTCGCCGACCTCGGGCACGTGTCGGCGGCCAGCGGGGTCGCGATCGACGTACGCCGCGCCGCGTTCGAGGTGCCCCGGCAGATGGCCGACGCGGCGCGGGCGCTCGGCGTCGACCCGTACACCTGGATCCTCGCCGGTGGCGACGACCACGCGCTGGTCGCGACCTTCCCCCCGGGGGTGGTGTTGCCGCCGGACTGGCGGCCGATCGGAGTCGTCACGGACGGTGCCGGGGTGACTGTCGACGGCGCGCCCCACGACGGCCCGGCCGGCTGGGACCACTTCCGGTGAGGCCCGACGCCGGTCGTATTCTGGACACCGTGAGTGAGATCGAGATCCGTGCCGTGCGGTTCGACGCACCTGTGGCACAGCAGTTGATCCATGCCGCTCTGGCCGATCTCGGTGTCCGCTACGGCGGCCCCGGTGACGAGACCCCGGTCGACGCGACCGAGTTCGAGCCGCCCGACGGCGCGTTCCTCGTCGCCTATCTGGCCGGCGAGCCGGTCGGCTGCGGTGGCTGGCGCAGCCACGGCGTGGACACCGCGGAGTTGAAGAGGATGTACACGGCCCCGGCGGCGCGGGGGCGGGGCGTGGCCCGCGCCGTGCTGGCGGCCATCGAACGCTCGGCCCGTGAGCAGGGCCGCAAGCGGGTGGTGCTGGAGTGCGGTGACAAGCAGCCCGAGGCGATCGCCATGTACGGCTCCGCCGGTTACGAGCGGATCCCGAACTTCGGCTTCTACAAGGACGCGGAGGGCTGCATCTCCTTCGGCCGCACGCTCTGAGCAGCGGACGGCGGTGTGGTGGGCGCACGACAGAGCCGGCGGACCTCAGGGTCCGCCGGCTGAGCCGTACGAGAAGTTTTGTGGTGCCGCCGCGTCAGGCGCGGGTGACCTTGCCGGCCTTGATGCACGAGGTGCAGACCTGCAGCTTCTTGGTGTTGCCGCCACCGGCCGGGGTGCGCACCGACTGGATGTTCGGGTTCCAGCGGCGGTTGGTCTTCTTCTTGGACCAGGGCACGTTGTGGCCGAAGCCCGGCCCCTTGCCACAGACGTCGCACACGCTAGCCACGGGATACTCCTGGGATTGAAACGTTCATGAGGTTGCCGGCAGAGGTGCTGCACGGGCAACCGCGTCAGCCTACCCGATGCCCCGCCGAGGTGACCAACCGCCCTGGCCCGGTGATCAGCCGACCCTCCGCACGTGGGCGGTGGTCGACCCGCCGGGTGGCGGCGGTGGTTCCGGCGGCCACTGTACCCGCAGGGCGGATCTCGTCCGGCCGGGCCAGGGGGCCGGCCGGCCAGGTGCGGGGCAACCGGACACGCCGGACGAGTCCGACGCGTGTCGGTGCGCGCCAGTAGGCTTCTGGCCGTGCTGGACACCCTCGACGCCGCCGCGGTGCGCCGTTGGTGCGCGGGTGGGCTGGCCGCGCTGAAGCGTCACCAGGGTGAGATCGACAGGCTCAACGTCTATCCGGTGCCCGACGGCGACACCGGCACCAACCTGGTGCTCACCCTCACCTCCGCCCAGCAGGCGCTCGCGATGGATCTGGACACCCTCCCCGACAGCGGCCCGACGGCCCACGGGCACGCGCTGCGGCTGATGGCCCAGGGCGCGCTGCTCGGGGCGCGGGGCAATTCCGGGGTGATCCTCTCGCAGATCCTGCGGGGGTTCGCCGACGAGCTCGCCGGGGCCCCGACGGTGCGTGGCCGGGGGTTGGCCGCCGCGCTGCGCTCGGGCGCCGCCGCCGCGTACACCGCTGTCGCCCGGCCGGTCGAGGGCACCCTGCTCACCGTGGTCGCGGCGTCCGCCGCCGCGGCCGACCGGGCGGACAGCGACGACCTGCCGGCGGTGGCCCGCGTCGCGGCCCGGGCTGCGGCCGAGGCGCTCGCCCGGACCCCGGAGCAGCTGCCGGCACTGGCCCGCGCGGGCGTCGTCGACGCGGGTGGGCGGGGGCTCTGCGTGCTGCTGGACGCCCTGGTCGAGGTGCTGACCGGGGAGAGCACCGCCGGCCCCGCACCGACGCCGCGCTCCGCCCGGCCGGCGGCCACCGTCGCGCGGGAGACCGGTTCCGACGAGTACGCGTACGAGGTGCAGTTCCTGCTCGACGCGGGGGCCGAGGCGGTGGCCGGGATGCGGCGGGCGCTTGGCGCACTGGGGGACTCGCTCGTCGTCGTCGGCGACGGGCGTGAGCCGGAGGGCACCTGGAACGTGCACGTGCACGTCAACGACGTGGGCGCGGCGGTCGAGGCGGGTGTCGCCGCCGGCCGCCCGTACCGGATCTCGGTGACCCGTTTCGCCGACCAACCGGAGCGGCCGCACGGCCCGGTGTCGGACGGCCGGGCCGCGGTGGTGGTGGCCACCGGCGGCGGCATCGCCGAACTCTTCGCCGCGGAGGGCGCGACAGTGGTGCCGGGCAACCCGTCCACGGGTGAGCTGCTGGACGCGATCCTCGGCACCGGCGCGGCCCGGGTGGTGATGCTGCCCAACGACCCCAACACGCAGGCGGTGGCGAGCGCGGCGGCCCGCGAGGCGCATCGACACGGCATCAAGGTGAGCGTGGTGCCGACCCGCTCGCCCGTGCAGGCGCTTGCCGCCCTCGCGGTCCGCGACGCCGAGCGCCGCTTCGAGGACGACGTGATCGCGATGGCCGAGGCCGCCGGGGCCTGCCGTTACGCCGAGGTCTGCCACGCCAGCCGGGAGGCGCTGACCGTCGCCGGCCCGTGCCGTCCCGGTGACGTGCTGGCGCTTGTCGAGGGTGAGGTGCACCTGATCGGCACCGACCTCACCGACACCTGCGCGGCGGTTGTCGACCGGATGCTCGGCGGCGGGGGCGAGATGGTCACCCTGCTGGCCGGGGCCGACGCTCCGGCCGGGCTCACCGATGCCGTCCGCGCGCACGTCGCGAGGCGCTGGCCGTTCGTCGAGGTGCACACGTACCCGGGCGGCCAACCGTTTTATCCGCTCCTGGTAGGGATCGAATGAGCGAACCAGCCACCGTGGACACTCCGCTGAAGAAGCTGGTCGGGGACAAGACAGCCAAGGCGCTGGCCGCGCACCTCGACCTGCACACCGCGGGTGACCTCGTCTACCACTTCCCGCGTCGCTACGACGAGCGGGGCGAGCACACCGACATCCGCTCGCTGGACGTCGGCGAGCAGGTCACCGTGCTGGCCCAGGTGCAGCGCACCGCCGTGCGCCCGATGCGGCAGCGACGGGGAAACCTGCTGGAGGTGACCGTCGGCGACGGCTCCGGCGGGCTGCTGACGTTGACCTTCTTCGGCAACCAGGCGTGGCGCGAGCGGGAGCTGCGCCCCGGCCGGTGGGGGCTGTTCGCCGGCAAGGTCACCGAGTTCCGGGGCAACCGGCAGCTCAACGGCCCCGAGTACGTCCTGCTCGGCGAGGGCGGTGACGGTGAGGCGGCGGCCAACGACGAGATCGAGGAGTTCGCCGGTGCGCTGATCCCCGTCTACCCGGCCGCCGCGGCCGTGCCGACCTGGGTGATCGCGCGTTGTGTGCGGGTCGTGCTGGACACGTTCACCCCACCGGACGATCCGCTGCCGGGTGCGGTGCGGGCCAGCCGCAAGCTGGTCGGGCTGGGCACCGCGTTGACCGAGATCCACCGGCCGACCAGCAAGGAAGCGCTGTACCGGGCGCGGCGGCGGCTCAAGTGGGACGAGGCGTTCGCCGTCCAGTTGACGCTGGTGCAGCGCAAGCACCGGGCAGCCGACTGGCCGGCCCGGCCCCGCCCGCCCCGCCCCGGTGGGCTGCTGGACGCCTTCGACGCCCGACTGCCGTACGAGCTGACGGCCGGTCAGCGCGACGTCGGCGTGGAGATCGCCGGGGATCTGGCCACCCCGCACCCGATGCACCGGTTGTTGCAGGGTGAGGTGGGCTCGGGCAAGACGGTGGTGGCGTTGCGGGCCATGCTCCAGGTGGTCGACGCGGGCGGGCAGGCCGCGCTGCTGGCACCCACCGAGGTGCTGGCCGCCCAGCACCACCGCGGCATGCTCGACCTGCTCGGGCCGCTCGGGCGGGCCGGTGAGCTGGGGTCCGCCGAGCACGCCACCCGGGTCGAGCTGGTCACCGGCTCACTGGGCGCGGCGGCGCGGCGGCGGGCGCTCGGCGAGGTGGCCAGTGGCGCCGCCGGCATCGTGCTCGGCACCCACGCCCTGCTCTACGAGGGCGTCGACTTCGCCGACCTCGGCCTGGTCGTCGTCGACGAGCAGCACCGCTTCGGCGTCGAGCAACGCGACGCGCTGCGGGCCAAAGCCGACCAGCCGCCGCACGTGCTGGTCATGACGGCCACCCCGATCCCGCGCACGGTGGCGATGACCGTCTACGGCGACCTGGAGGTCTCCACCCTCTCCCAACTGCCCCGGGGGCGTTCGCCGATCGCGTCGCACGTGGTGCCCGCCGCCGAGAAGCCGGCCTACCTGGACCGGGCCTGGCGTCGACTCCGCGAGGAGGTGGCCGCCGGCCACCAGGCGTACGTGGTGTGCCCGCGAATTGGTGACGGCCCGATGTCGGACGAGGAGCCGCCACCCGAGGACGACAACGGTCGCCGGCCGCCGCTGGCGGTGACCGAGGTGGCCCCGCTGCTGGCCGAGGGGCCGTTGCACGGGCTGCGGATCGGGGTGCTGCACGGTCGTCTGCCGGCCGACGAGAAGGACGCGGTGATGCGCTCCTTCGCCGCCGGCGACCTGGACGTGCTGGTGGCGACCACCGTGATCGAGGTCGGCGTGGACGTGCCGAACGCGACAGTGATGATCGTGCTGGACGCCGACCGGTTCGGTGTCTCCCAACTGCACCAGCTGCGCGGCCGGGTCGGCCGGGGCGCCGCCGCCGGGCTCTGCCTGCTGGTCAGCGAGGCCGCCGAGGGCTCGTCAGCACGGGAACGGCTGGACGCGGTGGCGTCCACGAGCGACGGCTTCAAGCTCGCCGAGTTGGATCTGGAGCAGCGCCGCGAGGGCGACGTGCTGGGTGCCACCCAGTCCGGGCACCGGTCCCACCTGCGGCTGCTGTCGCTGCGCCGCGACGCCGACCTGATCCGCGACGCCCGCGCCGAGGCGATCACCCTGATCGAGGACGATCCGGACCTGACCGGCAACCCGGCGCTGGCCGCCTCGGTCGCCGCACTTGTCGACGAGGAACGCGCCGAATACCTGGAGAAGGGCTGAGGCGTCCGGCGACGCTCTTCTGACGGAATACGCCGAGGGCGCGTCGACCAGATGGTCGACGCGCCCTCAGTTGTTGTCAGAGCGGGTTGTCTCAGGCGGTGAAGCGAACCTTACGACGACGCGCCATCACGAACAGACCAGCACCAGCGGCGAGCAGCACCACGGCGCCAGCGATGATCCCGCCGGTCGCGGCACCGGTCAGCGGCAGCGCCGGCTCGTCCTTGTCGCCGCCACCCTGGCCCGGGTTGCAATCGGCCGGCTTCTCCCAGGCGATCGGGCTGGTGTCGTCAAGACCCTCTGCCGTCGGCGTGACGATGAGACCCTCCGTCGCTTCGAAGGAGACCGAACCGGTCTTACCCGGCTCGACGATCAGGGTCTTCGCGGCACCCTTGTTCGGGGTCAGGGTGAGGGTGACGGTCTCGCCGTCCGCCGGGTTCTCGATCGTGAACTTGAGGGCGTCGCAGTTCGACTCGACGGTGCCCACCGGCGCGACCGGCGCCGGGGTCGTGGTCGGCGTCGGGCTTCCGGTGACCGGCTGGCTCGGCGTCGGCGACGCGGTCGGCGTCGGAGAGGCGGGCGCGGTCGGCGTCGGGGAGACGGGCGCGGTCGGCGTCGGGGAGACGGGCGCGGTCGGCGTCGGGCTGCTCGGCGAAGTGGTGGGCTGGGGGGCGCAGGTGCCGGTTCGGGTGGCTCGCGCCGTCCGGTGCTCGGTCACGATTGTGTTCGGACGCACCCATCGCGCCTCGACGGTCAGCTCGATCTTCGGAATCCGCCCGGTGAAGCGGTGGGTCTGAGTAGCGGTGAGAAGGTCCCCACCCTTCGCCGGGAGCGTGGCGCCGACCTTCAGGTCGCCACCGCTGAACTCGCTGGGGACCGTCGAAGTGACCGCGGTAATCGTGGCGAAAATGTTTTCGGTGTTGCCGACCTTCCAGTTCACCGTGACCCGACCGTCAGAGGCCAGGCAGTAGGTGCCGGAGGGCTCGGGGTGGTGGGCGCTGGCGGGGGACGCCATGACGCCGACACCGGTGAGGCCGATCAGCGCGCCTGCGGCGATGGCCGCGATGCGCCGCAACGGAGACTTGGGGAGGTTCAACGCCTGCTCCTGGTGAGGGGGGTACGGATCGCGTGCGGTGAGGTCGGGAGGCGGGGCGACCGGGTAGGTCGTCTGCTCACCGGGACGTCGCGACGCGGGGGTGTTCCCGCGCGAAGCGGGGACAGAGGGTGACTGTACTGACGAGTCATGAATGAGGGGAGTTCTCATCATTGCCGTGCGGCAATGTAGTTGATTCGTGATCTTTGATGAACGGATGGTGGTCGACTGATCACTGAGGACGGGGTGGTGTCGACGGCCGGCTGGCGGCTCCGCAGTGGACCGGGCGGCGGCGACAGAGGTCACGGGCGTTTCAGATGCGGCGGACGCCGTCAAGACCCAACGGAGATGTCGTTCGGCCGGCGATACGGCGGTGCTGGTCGTGGTCGACGCCGGCTCGCGTAGCGTCGCGGGCATGAGTAGGAGGAGACGGTGACCCGGATCGTGGCCGGGACGCTCGGTGGGCGGCGGATCGCCGCGCCCCCCGGCGCCGGCACCCGACCCACCTCCGACCGGGTCCGGGAGGCGCTGTTCAGTGCCGTCCAGGCCGAGGTCGACCTCGACGGCACCCGCTTCGCCGACCTGTACGCGGGCTCCGGTGCGGTCGGGCTGGAGGCGCTCTCCCGGGGCGCCCGGCACGTCCTGCTGGTGGAGTCCGATCCCCGGGCGGCCCGGGTGATCCGGGAGAACGTGGCGACCCTGGGCGTCGGCCAGGCCGTCCGCCTGGTCGCCGGGAAGGTCGCGACCGTGCTGGCCGCCGGCCCGGACGGCGGGCCGTACGACGTGGTCTTCGCCGACCCGCCGTACGCGGTGCCGGACGCGGAGATCACCTCGCTGCTGACGACGCTCGTCGATGGTGGCTGGCTGGTGCCCGACGCGCTGGTGGTGGTGGAGCGGTCCAGCCGTACCAGGCAGTTCGACTGGGTGGAGGGGATCACCCCGGAGCGTAGTCGCCGGTACGGCGAGACCACCCTTTGGTACGGTCGCCGATCATGAGACGTGCGGTGTGCCCCGGTTCGTTCGACCCGGTCACCAACGGACACCTCGACATCATCGGGCGGGCCAGTCGGCTCTTCGACGAGGTGGTGGTTGGCGTCCTGGTGAACCAGTCCAAGAGTGGCCTGTTCACCGTCGAGGAGCGGATCGACATGCTCCGCGAGGTGACCTCGTCGTACGGAAACGTGCGGGTCGAGTCGTTCCGCGGATTGCTTGTCGACTTCTGCCGGGCCCAGCAGGCCAGTGTGCTGATCAAGGGCCTGCGGGCGGTCAGCGACTTCGACTACGAGTTGCAGATGGCCCAGATGAACATCGGGCTGGCCGGCGTCGAGACGCTCTTCATGCCGACCAACCCGCTCTACTCGTTCCTCTCCTCAAGCCTGGTCAAGGACGTGGCGAAGTGGGGCGGCGACATCTCCGCCCACGTGCCCGACCCGGTCCGCGAAGCCCTCCAGGCCCGCCTGAGCCCTCGCCCCTAACCCCCCGGTCCCACCCACCCCGGCGATCTTGCAGTTTCGGTCGCCGGTTCGTGGTTTTTTGGCGGCAATTGTCGCGGCGGAAAGTGCAAGATCGCTGGCGCGGGGCTGGCGCGGGGCTGGCGCGGGGCTGGCGCGGGGCTGGCGCAGGGCTGGCGCGGGCGTGGCGCGGGGGCGGGGGTGACGATGTCGCGACGCGCCGGATTGGGGCGGATGGGGCTTGTGTGGGGCGGGCACGACATGATTGGTGACGCGGGGAACGGCCGTAGCCCGCATCATTGAGGTCGGCCGAGGAACGACAGGAGTGAGGTACCGGTGGACCCGCTCGATCGCATCGACGAACTGATCGCCATGGTGGAGCAGGCCCGCTCCGTCCCGATGTCGCGCAACAACTGCATGGTCGACCGGGGTGAGATGATCGCTGCCCTCGACGAGATGCGCGCCGATCTCCCCGCCGACCTGCGTCGCGCCGCCGCGCTCCTGGAGGAGCGCGACAAGATCATGGAAGCGGGCAAGCGCGAGGCGGACCGGATCATCAACGAGGGTGAGGCAGAACACGCCCGCCTGGTCTCGGTGAACGAGATCACCGTGTCGGCCGAGCACGAGGGCGCCCGGATCATCGCCGAGGCCCGGGCCGAGGCGCAGCGCCTGCGTGAGGAGGTCGACGACTACGTCGACACCGCCCTGGCCAACTTCGAGCAGTTCCTCACCAGGGCGCTGGCCTCGATAGAGCGGGGCCGGGACAAGATGCACGCACTGCGGGAGATCGGCACCTTCGGTGGGGATGAGGCGGAACGCCCGCTACCCTTCTGAGCGGCACCTCACCAGCCGACATTCTCGCCCGGGTGTCGCCCCCGGTTCGACGGTCCGGTGGTCGCCCAGGTAACCTTTTTTGTCGGCCTCTCACCGGCCGGAGTCTGACTATGCCCAAGCACTCGCCATCGACACTCAACCCCAGGTCGCCGCTGGTCCTCGACACGAGGGACCTGCCGCGCCGCCCTGGCGCGTTGCGTGAGGTCCAGCGGGTCGTGCCGGCACCGGCGGACCTCGGTGTGGAGTTGATCGGCGTGCCGGAGGGCGCGGACCTCGACCTCGATCTGAGGTTGCAGTCGGTGTCCGAGGGCGTGCTCGTCTCCGGGACCATCACCGGTCCCGTCCGGGGCGAGTGCGGCCGTTGCCTGCGCGAGATCAACGACTCGATGGGCGTGACGATCCAGGAGCTGTACGCGTACGAGGACAGCACCACGGACGCCACGACCGACGAGGACGAGGTGGGCCGGATGCAGGGCGATCTGATCGACCTGGAGCCGGCGCTGCGGGACGCGTTGGTGCTCACGCTGCCGACCAACCCGCTCTGCCGGGAGGACTGCCCAGGGTTGTGCCCCGAATGCGGGGCGCACTGGGACGATCTGCCGGCCGACCACAGTCACCAGCAGATCGACCCGCGTTGGGCGGGCCTGTCGCAACTGACCGTTACAGAGGAGTAAGAACCGTGGCCGTCCCGAAGCGCAAGATGTCGCGCAGCAACACCCGGTCCCGCCGGGCGAACTGGAAGGCGACGGTGGTCGCGACCATCGCGTGCCCGCAGTGCAAGTCCCCGAAGCTGCCGCACGCCGCCTGCTCCGTCTGCGGCACCTACAACGGCCGCCAGGTTCTCGAGGTCTGACCTGGACGCCGAGTGACGCCCCCGACCCCGGGTCGGGCGGCGCGCGCACCCTGGCATTCGCCCGGTGCCCCGGCTTCGTCCGACGCAGGCCGGCCCACTCCGGCCGGCGTTCCGATGGAGCCGGGCACCGCGCGGATCGCCGTTGACCTCCTCGGCGGGGACGACGCTCCCGCCGTCGTGGTTGACGGCGCTCTGCGGGCCATGCGCGCCGATCCTGACCTGCACCTGCTCCTCGTCGGCCCGGCCGAGGTCGCCGACGAGCTGATTGCTGCCCTCGATCCGCCGCAACGCGCGCGGATCACGGTGCGGCCGGTCCGCGATGTCGTCGGCATGGCCGACCATCCCAGTGCCGCCCGCGCGGAGAGCACGGTCCGGGCCGCGGTGACCGCCGTGCGCGACGGGACCGCCGACGCCCTGGTCTCCGCCGGTGCCACCGGCGCCACCGTCACCGCGGCCGTGCTCGGCCTCGGCCGCTGGCCGGAGATCCGCCAACCCGCACTCGCCGCCACCCTGCCCACCGTGGCCGGGCCGGTCGTCCTCCTCGACGTCGGCGGCTCGCTGGAGCCCCGCCCGGCCACCCTCGCCCGGCACGCCGTGCTCGGCGCCGCGTACGCCGCGGTGGCGCACTCGATCGCCGCGCCGCGGGTCGGGCTGCTCTCGGTCGGCACCGAGGCCGGCAAGGGCGACCGGGTCCGCCGGGCCACCGACCCGTTGCTCGCCGTCGAGCCACTGCCCGGTGGGGCGCGCTACGTCGGCCTGGTCGAGGGGTACGACGTGACCCTCGGTTCGCGCGTCGATGTGGTCGTCACCGACGGCTTCACCGGTAACGTGCTGCTCAAGGCCATCGAGGGCGCGTACGCGATGGCTGGTGGGCCACCCGCGGAGGGCGGCGCGCCCCGCGCGGCCGCCCTGCTGGGCGTCGCGGGGACGGTGGTCGTCTGCCATGGTTCCGCTCGTGCCGACGACGTCGCCTCGGGCATAGCTCTCGCCGCCCACCTGTGGCGGCGACGCGCCACCGATCTGGTCTCGGCGTTGCTCGACGGCAACGCCGCGATGGACCGCACCGACCGCTCCACCGACACCGAGGTACGCACATCATGAGCAACGACAAGCGGCGGCGGGCGTCCGCCGGTCATCTGGAAGCCGCGTTCGGCGTGAGCCTGGAGCCCGAACTGCTCCAGCGTGCGTTGACCCACCGCTCGTACGCGTACGAGAACGGGGGGCTGCCCACCAACGAACGGCTGGAGTTCCTCGGTGACTCGGTGCTCGGCGTGGTGATCACCACCGCGCTCTTCCACAACCATCCCGACCTGCCCGAGGGGCAGTTGGCCAAGCTGCGGGCCAGCGTGGTCAACATGCGGGCCCTCGCCGACGTGGCCCGTGGCCTGGGCCCGGACGGCCTCGGCGCGTACCTGCTGCTCGGTAAGGGCGAGGAGACCACCGGTGGCCGGGACAAGGCGAGCATCCTCGCCGACACGCTCGAAGCGCTGCTCGGCGCGATCTACCTCCAGTACGGGCTGGACACCACCGCGATCGTCATCCACCGGCTCTTCGACCCGTTGATGGCCGAGTCGGCCGGTCGGGGTGCCGCACTGGACTGGAAGACCAGCCTGCAGGAGCTGACGGCGGCGCTCGGGCTCGGCGTCCCGGAATATCGGATCGAGGGCACCGGCCCCGATCACCTCAAGACGTTCACGGCCTGGGTGGTGGTGGCCGGCAACCGGTACGGCGGCGCGGAGGGGCGCAGCAAGAAGGAGGCCGAGCAGCGGGCCGCCGAGGCCGCCTGGCGGACGCTCGCCGAGCAGAACGGCCAGGCCGGCGACGACGGGCGGGCCGGCGCCGACGGCGCAGCCAGCACGGACCGGCAGGTCAACGCCGACGGGCAGGCCGACGACGACGGCCGGGGGCAGTTGATCGACCCGGACGGTTCGACCGACCGGGACGAGCCGTTCGGGCCGCTGGAGCGCGCCGGGCGGGCGGCCCAGGCCGAGCAGGCCGACCACCTCGCGCAGGCACTGCCGGCCGGGGGTGCCGACGGCCACGAGACGGGGCTACGACGTGCCTGAGCTGCCCGAGGTGGAGACCGTCCGGCAGGGGTTGGCCCAATGGGTCATCGGCCGTCGGATCGCCTCCGTCGAGGTCCGCCACCCGCGCGCCGTACGCCGGCATGTCCCTGGTGGCGTGCACTTCGCCGACGTACTCGCCGGACGGACCGTGCTGGACGCACGCCGTCGCGGCAAGTACCTGTGGCTGCCGCTGGACAGCGGCGACGCGATCATCGGGCACCTCGGGATGTCCGGTCAGCTACTGCTCCAACCGTCCGGCACCGCGGACGAGGCCCACCTGCGGGTCCGGTTCCGGTTCTCCGACGACGGCCCGGAGCTGCGCTTCGTCGACCAGCGCACGTTCGGCGGGCTCGCGGTGAGCGAGGGCGGCGCCGAGCTGCCCGACGAGATCGCGCACATCGCCCGCGACCCGATGGACCCGGAGTTCTCCGACGCGCAGTTCGTCGCCGCGCTGCGCCGCCGGCACACCGAGGTGAAGCGGGCCCTGCTCGACCAGACCCTGATCTCCGGGGTGGGCAACATCTACGCCGACGAGGCGCTGTGGCGCGCCGGGCTGCACGGCGGCCGACCCACCGACGCGCTTACCGGCCCGGCCGCGCAGCGCCTGCTCGGCCACGTCCGCGACGTGCTCGCCGAGGCGATCAGGCAGGGCGGCACCAGCTTCGACGCCCTCTACGTCAACGTCAACGGCGAGAGCGGCTACTTCGACCGGGCACTGAACGCCTACGGGCGCGAGGGTGAGCCCTGCCGGCGGTGTGGAACGCCGATCCGCCGCGAGGCGTTCATGAACCGGTCCTCGTACAGTTGCCCGCGCTGTCAGCCACGGCCCCGGGGTTCCCTTCGGGGATGACCCGGAGTCGAGTCCGGGTCGGCACCGGCGGGTCGCGGCCGGACGCTCCGGGCTACACCCCGGCGTACGCCCGAATCGGGGGTTGCTGCCCGTCCGGCGGGCCCGGCGCCCCCGGTGTACCGGTTCCGGGGCGAACCGGGGCCGTTCCCCGATGTGACCGCCTCGTCACGCACCTAACGTCAGCACAGTTGACAGGGGGTTGACGTGACAGGGGGACCCGAGATGGGGAGAAGACCGGTGACGGTGCGGCTGGCGCGGTGGAGCGCCGAGCACCCGTGGCGGGCGATCGCACTGTGGGTCGTGTTCGTGGCGGTGTGCTTCGTCGGCGGCAGCGCCGCCGGGCTCAACGAGGCCACAAGCGCCGACCAGGCGATCGGCGAGGCGGGGCGGGCCAGCCTGATCGTGGACGTCGGTGACTTCGACGATCCGGCAGTGGACAACGTGCTCATCACCTCGCGGGGCGGCGCGCTGGACCAGGCGGCGGCGAAGGCGGCGGCCAACGACGCGGCGGCCCGGCTACGCACGGTCACCGGGGTTGCCGAGGTGGGGCAGCCGGTCACCGCCCGGGACGGCTCGGCGCTGCTGCTGCCGATCACCATGTCCGGCGACCCGGAGACCGCCTCGGATCGGGTGCAGCCGCTGCGCGACGCCACCGCCGCCGTGCAGAGCGCGCACCCGCAGCTGCGTGTCGAGCAGGTCGGCGGGCCGTCGATCGGCCAGGCGCTCGACGACACCCTGGGCAAGGACTTCAAGCGTGCCGAGCTGCTCAGCCTGCCGGTCACCCTGGCCATCCTGATCATCGCGTTCGGCGCGTTGATCGCGGCCAGCGTCCCGGTGCTGCTGGCACTCTCCTCGGTCGCCGCTGCCATGGGCCTGTCCACGCTCGCCTCGCACCTGGTGCCGGCCACCGACACCACGTCACCGGTGATCCTGCTGATCGGCATGGCGGTGGGGGTCGACTACTCGCTGTTCTACATCCGCCGCGAGCGGGAGGAGCGGGCCAAGGGCCGCTCCGGCCTGGACGCGGTGGAGATCGCCGCGGAGACCTCCGGGCACGCCGTGGTGGTCTCCGGTTTCGCCGTGATCATCGCGATGGCCGGGCTGTTGCTCGCCGGTGACGTGGTCTTCTCGTCCCTGGCGATCGGCTCGATCCTGGTGGTCGCCGTCGCCGTGACCGGTTCGCTGACCGTACTGCCCGCCCTGCTGGCCCGGCTCGGCCGCTGGGTCGACCGGCCCCGGGTGCCGCTGCTCTGGCGGCTGACCGCCCCGCGCACCGGCCGGCACGGCGAGCCCCGTCGGCCCCGGCTCTGGCCGGCGGTGCTCCGGCCGGCGCTGCGCGCGCCGGTGGTGACGCTCGTCATCTCGGTCGGCCTGCTGCTCGCGTTGGCCGCGCCGGCGCTCGGCATGAAGCTGAAGTTCCCCGGCATGGAGGACCTGCCGCGCACCACCCCGGCCATGCAGGCGTACGACCGGCTCACCGCCGCGTTCCCCAGCACCGGCACCAACCACGTGGTCGCCGTCAAGGCACCTGCCGAGCAGGCCGACCGGGTCCGCGCCGCCCTCACCGACCTCGCCGGCAAGACCTCCGGCGATACGCTGTTCGCCCCGGCCGAGGCGGACGGTCCCAAGATCGAGGTGTCGGCCGACCGGCGGGTGTCGGTGCTCGACGTCGCCACCCCGTACGCCAGCCGCGACGACCGCTCGGTGCAGTCGCTGGAGAAGCTGCGCGAGGACCTGGTCCCGGCCGAGCTGCGGGGCATCCCCGGCATCGAGTACGCGGTCGGCGGCAGCGTGGCCGACAGCGAGGACTACGCCCAGCACGTCCGGGACAAGTTGCCGCTGGTGATGGGCTTCGTACTGGTCCTCACCTTCCTGGTCATGGTGCTGACCTTCCGGTCGGTGGTGGTCGCGGCCAGCTCGATCGTGTTGAACCTGCTCTCCGCCGGTGCCGCGTACGGGCTGCTGGTGCTCATCTTCCAGGGCGAGTGGGCCGAAGGGCTGCTCGGCTTCACCTCGATGGGCGCGATCGTGTCCTGGCTGCCGCTGTTCCTCTTCGTGGTGCTCTTCGGCCTCTCCATGGACTACCACGTGTTCGTGGTCAGTCGGATCCGTGAGGCAGTGCGGGCCGGCATGCCCAACCGGGACGCCGTGTCGTACGGGATCACCTCGTCGGCCGGGGTGGTGACCAGCGCCGCGATCGTGATGGTCGGCGTGTTCTCGATCTTCGCCACGTTGAGCACCATCGACATGAAGCAGCTCGGCATCGGCCTGGCGGCGGCGATCCTGTTGGACGCCACGATCATCCGGGGAGTGGTGCTGCCAGCGTTGATGACCATGCTCGGCGACGCCAACTGGTGGGCCCCGCGTTTCCTGCGCCCGCGCACCGCGCCCGCACCGGCCGACCCGACGGCGGCCACCCCGGAACTGGTACCGGTCCCCTAACCACCCCACCGCCCTTCGCCCCGGCCCGCCTGCTCGCCCCGCTCGGCCTGCTCGGCCTGCTCGGCCCGCCCTCGCCGCTTGATCAACTCGGTTTCATGAATGTCGCGGTATCCCGGGCCGTTCGATACCGCAACATCATGAAAGTCGAGTCGATCAAGCGGCGAGGGCGGGTGGGGCGGCGGTCCGGGTGCGACGGGCCGAGTGCGGCCGTCCGGGTGCGACGACGGGCCGGGTGCGGCGGGCTGTGTGCGGCGGTCCGGGTACGACGACGGGCCGAGTGCGGCGGTCCGGGCGCGGCGGTCCGGGCGCGGCGGGGCGAGGGTCGGGCCCAGGACCGCGGGGCGGGGGGCCCAGGCCGCGACCGTGGCCCGGCCACGGCTCGGGCCACAGCCCGCTCAGGGCAGGGGGCAGGCTTCTCGCCACGCGTCCAGGTCGCGGTCCTTGCGGATCGACGCGAAGCCGTAGCCGACGGTGGTGACACAGAAGTCGTCGGTCGAGGCGGCGTACTCCACATGGAAGACCGGCTTGCCCGCGTCGGCGAACGGCAGCAGTTTGGCGCACTGGCCCAGCCGGACGCACTCCTCGTTGACCGCGAAGTCGAAGTCCGGGGCCAGCGCGGCGAGCTGTGGCACGTCGTTGACCAGCCCGGGGGAGAGGCTCAGCGAGCGGGCCAGCTCGGCGAGTCGGCGGTTGAACAGCAGTTGGTCGTCGAAGTCGAGCGGAAAGCCGGTGCGGGACGCATACCCGTCGGCGTCGGCGAGCGCCACCGCCCCGAACCCCTTGCCCCGACACAGCCGGAACCGGTCGGCCAGCACCGGCTTGAGCGCGTCCCAGCTTCGGACGTCCAGCCAACGGCTGTCGGGTTGGCGGGCGGGCGCGCCCCGCACGACGTCCGGGAACCGGCTGGCGTCCGGGTCGGTGGGGCGGACCGTGCCGACCCGCACCTGGCAGATCAGCCGGCGGTCCCGATGGCGCAGCCCGGCGGTCTGCGCGGCGGTGGTGTCCACCGGATCGAGCAGGAAGACGTCCGCTTCCACCGCGGGGTCGAGCGGGCCGCTGAGCTGCCACTGCCACTGCCACTGGTGGGCCTGCTCGGCCGGCCACCGGGTGGGCGCGCCGGGTGGGGTCAGCTCGGTTCGGCATCCGTACGCCGGCACCACCAGGACCAGTGCCACGCCGGCCGACAGCACGCGGCGCAGTGGGCGAACGGCGACGCGTCGCCGCGGCCGGATCCGCATCGGCAGCTCCCGGGTCCCGGACGGCCCCGTCGCCGCCCTTCCCGGTACGCCGCCCCACGCCCTGGCGCGGCGTACCTCACCGGGTCAAACGAGCGCGGGGGCGCGAACGACGCGCGGTCAGCGCGGCGCCGCGAAGACCTGCGTCCAGTACGGCCCGTTGCTGCTCGCGATGCCGACGCCGATCTCGGTGAACGCGCAGTTCAGGATGTTGGCCCGGTGACCGGAGCTGTTCATCCAGGCGTCCATCACGGCGGCCGGGGTCTGCTGGTTCCAGGCCACGTTCTCGCCGTACGTGCGCCAGGCGTAGCCGACCCGGTCCAGCCGGGTGCCGGCGTTGCTGCCGTCGCTGCCGGTGTGCGACATGTTCTTGTGGTCGGCCTGGTCCTGGCTGTGCTTCTGGGCGGCGGTCATCAGCTTGTCGTCGATGCTGAGTGCCCCGCAGCCGGCCTTGGCCCGTTCGGCGTTGACCAGGTCCACCACCTCGCGGGCCTGGGCGCTGACCGTGCCGTTCGAACCGCTGGATCCGTTGGAGCCGTTGCTCGTGTTCGGCGCGCTGGTGCGCGGCGCACCGCGCCGCGACGCGGCGGTGGTACGCGACGACTCCGGGGTGGGCTTGACGGTCTTGCTCGGTGACGGGCTCGGCCGGGTCGGGCTGGGCGTGCTGCTCGGGGAGGGCGCGGCGAGGGTGTCGAGGGTCGCCTGCTCGGTCGGCGCCGCCGACGCGGCGAACGTGTCGTCGACGGCGGTCGGCCGGCTGGCTCCGTCCTCACCGCCGGGCAGTCCGAGCGCACCGACGCCGACACTCACCACGAGGGTGGCCGCCGCGGCCGCGCCGCCGATCATCAGTGGCCGTCGCCAGCGGCGGGGGGAGCGGTGTCGCCCCTCGCCGGGCCGACCGACGCCGTCGGGCCGGTCATCGCTCGTCTCCGGGTCGGCGTCGGGCCGCCAGCCACCGGTGGTCTCGGGGTCGGCGTCGGTGTGCCAGCCACCGGCGCCCGCCCCGGCGGGGCCGCTGGCCTGCCAGTTACCGGTGGCGGGCGAGGCAGGGTTGCTGGCCTGCCAGTTACCGGTGGCGGGCGAGGCAGGGTTGCTGGCCTGCCAGTTACCGGTGGCGGGCGAGGCAGGGCTGCTGGCCGGCCAGCTATCGGTGGCCGGCGAGGCGGGGCTGCCGTCGTGCCAGCCCTCGGTCGGCTCGTGCTCCGGGCGCTGGGCCGGCCAGGCGGCGGTGTGGCCGTCGGCCGGTGCCGTGGGGGTCTGCGGGCCCGTCTGCCAGCCGGTGGGCGGCTGCTCCCGGTCCCACTCGGTGTCGGACTGGTCGGGGTCGTCACCGAACAGGTAGGCCGAGCGGGGCTCCGGGCGGTCGTGCAGCCAGGTCGGCTCGTCGGTCGGCCGCTCGGCGCGCCGGGGGGCGCCGTTCGGGTCCATCGGGTCGGTCCAGCCGTACACGCCTATGCCTCCACGGGTCGGTTGCGGGCCGGGGTGACGCTACGGCGCGCCCTCGACCTGCGGCAACGTGGCTAAGGAAGAGTTAAGGGGAACTCGGACGCCAGGGTGCGGAATTCCGTGGATCCGGGCGTACAGTAAAGGGGTCCGGACAGAGAGTGTCCGTGCCATTGCGGCAGCCCCCCGACAAGTGGACAGGTCGACGTAGAGATGATCTACGGCCTGCGAGAACTTGACGAAGGAGGGGTTTGCGGCTCAATATATAGGTGTCGCCAGTCGCGCCCGGTCATGCCCAGATACAGCCTGGAATGACAGCCGCGTGCAAAATGGGCGCGCGTTGGCCGGCCTTTCCGGCAGCGCATATCAAGGAGTCAGCATGGCGAAGGCCCTCTACGGCCACGTAGGTGCAGCGCCCGACCGGCGTCTGCTCGACGAGGTCACCCGGTTGCGTTCCAGGGTTCAGGCACTGGAGTTCGAGATCACGCGTCTGCGTGCCGACAATGATCGGCTCGCGGCGGCTGCGGCGGAGGCGGACGATCTGCTCCGTCTGGCCGAGCCGGCGCTGACCTGATCTTCGTGTCGAAAAACTGAATCGCACTCTCGCAAAATGCGCGCCGACACCTGTGTGCCGGCGCGCAACACTGTCCGGCCCCTTTCGGTGCCGACGATTTATGATCTTGTGGTCGGTCGCGCCCTTACCGTCCCCTCGGTATCCGAATAGCGCACCGAGCGATAAGCCGATCATGAACGGCTCTCGTCCCTGTCGTGACCGCCGGAACAACAGCGCGCTCGCGTCGCACGCGGCCCCGGGGCGGGTCGCGTGCCGGCCCGCTCCCACCACCGGGTTAGTCTGCGGGTTCACCCAGGTCCCCGCAGCCGGCGACGGTACGGCGGCCACCGGACGAGGATCGAGAAGGTGTATCTCAAGAGCCTGACGGTGAAGGGGTTCAAATCCTTCGCCTCCGCCACGACGTTGAAGCTGGAGCCCGGGATCACCTGTGTGGTGGGCCCGAACGGCTCCGGCAAGTCCAACGTCGTCGACGCCATCGCCTGGGTCCTCGGCGAACAGGGCGCCAAGGCGCTGCGCGGCGGCAAGATGGAGGACGTCATCTTCGCCGGCACCGCCGGCCGTGCGCCGCTGGGCCGTGCCGAGGTCACCCTCACCATCGACAACACCGACGGCGCGCTGCCGATCGAGTACACCGAGGTCTCGATCACCCGCCGGATGTTCCGCTCCGGCGAGAGCGAGTACGAGATCAACGGCAACACCTGTCGGCTGCTCGACATCCAGGAGCTGCTGTCCGACTCCGGCATCGGCCGGGAGATGCACATCATCGTCGGGCAGGGCCGACTCGACGGCATGCTGCACGCCAAGCCGGAGGACCGCCGCGCGTTCATCGAGGAGGCGGCCGGCGTCCTCAAGCACCGCAAGCGCAAGGAAAAGGCCCTGCGCAAGCTCGACGCGATGCAGACCAACCTCAACCGCCTCACCGACCTCACCGCCGAGCTGCGCCGCCAGCTCAAGCCACTGGGTCGACAGGCCGAGGTGGCCCGCCGCGCCGCCGCCATCCAGGCCAACCTGCGCGACGCCCGGCTGCGCCTGCTCGCCGACGACCTGGCCACCCTGCGGACCACCCTGGACCGGGAGATCGCCGACGAGACCGCGCTGCGGGAGCGGCGTGAGCAGATCGAGGGCGAGCACGTCGAGGTCCAGGGTCGGCTCGGCGAGTTGGAGGCTGCCCTGGCGGAGGACGCTCCGCTGCTCGCCGCCGCCCAGGACACCTGGTACAAGCTGTCCGCCCTGCAGGAACGCTTCCGCTCGATCGAGCAGTTGGCCCGGGAGCGGCTGCGGCACCTCAGCGCCAGCGGCGACGACGAGCGGCCCGGTCGCGACCCGGACCAGTTGGAGGCCGAGGCGGAACGTGTCCGCGAGCAGGAGGAGGAGCTGCGCGCGGCGCTCACCGACGACCAGATCCGGCTGGCCGAGGCGGTCGAGCACCGCCAGGAGCTGGAACGGCAGCTCGCCGGTGCCGAGCGGGAGCTGGTCGCCGCGGCCAAGGCCATCGCCGACCGCCGGGAGGGGATGGCCCGGCTCACCGGCCAGGTGAACTCGGCCCGAGCCCGGACCACGAGCGCCGGTGAGGAGATCGAACGCCTCGCCGTCGCGCACGCCGACGCGTTGGGCCGCGCCGAGCAGGCGCAGGCCGAGCTGGACGCGGTGGCCGCCCAGTCGACCGAGGCGGACCGGGACAACGCGGACCTGGACGCCCGGCACGCCGAGGCGGTCGCCGTGCAGGAGCGGGCACAGGCCACCGTGCGATCGCTTGCCGACGCCGAGCGGACGGCAGAGAAGGACGCCGCCACCTGGAAGGCCCGGGAGGAGGCGCTGGCCCTGGGTCTGCGGCGCAAGGACGGCGCCGGGGCGCTGCTCGCCCGCGCCGACGACGTGCCCGGCCTGCTCGGCAGCCTCGCCGGGCTGCTCACCGTCGCGCCGGGCCACGAGGCCGCGCTGGCCGCCGCGCTCGGCGGTCTCGCCGACGCGGTCGCCGTCAGCGGGGTGGACGAGGCCGTCGAGGCGATGCGGCTGTTGAAGATCTCCGACGCCGGCCGGGCCGGTCTGCTCGTCGGCAGCCCGGCGGGGCCCGGCATGACCGGCTCCGCCGACGCGCTGCGTCCGAAGCTGCCCGACGCGGCCAGATGGGCCCCCGACCTGGTGGAGTGCGGCGAGGAGCTGCGCCCGGCGGTGCACCGGGCACTGCGCGACGTGGCGCTCGTCGACGATCTCGCCGCCGCGGCCGACCTGGTCGCCAGCAACCCGGAGCTGCGGGCGGTCACCCCGGACGGTGACGTGGTCGGGGCTTACGCGGCGGCCGGCGGGTCGGCCAAGGCCGCCAGCTACATCGAGGTGCAGGCGGCCGTCGAGGAGGCGCGCGGCAACCGGCTCGCCGCCGAGCGCGGCGGCGCGGACCTTCGGGACCAACTCGTCGAGGCGCGCGCCGAGGTGGCCGCCGCCAAGGAGGCCGTGCAGCACGCCGCCGCCGAGAAGCGCGAGGCGGAGAGCCACCGCAACGCCGCCGCCCGCCGGTTGGCCGAGCTGGGCGCGGCGGCCCGTTCCGCCAGGGCGGAGACCGACCGCCTCGGCGAGTCCCGAGCCCGCGCCGAGGCCGCCCGACAGCGGGACCTCGCCGCGCTCGCCGAGTTGGAGGAGCGGCTGCGGCTGGCCGAGGAGACCCCGGTCGACGCCGAGCCGTCCACCGAGGAGCGCGACCAACTCGCCGCCCTGGTGCCGCAGGCACGGCAGAACGAGATGGAGGTCCGGCTCGCCGTGCGTACCGCCGAGGAGCGGGTCTCCTCGATCGCCGGCCGGGCCGACTCGCTCACCCGGCAGGCCACCGCGGAGCGGGCCGCCCGGGAACGCGCCGCGGCCCGGCGGGCCGCGCGCACCCGGGGCGCGGGCATCGCCCGGGCCGTCGCCGGTGGCGCCCGGGAGGCGCTCACCCGGCTCACCACCTCGATCGCGACGGCCGAGGAGCACCGCGACGCGGTCGCCCGGGAACGCGCCGCCCGGGAGGCGGAGCTTCAGGAGGTACGCGGGGCGGCCAAGCGGCTCGGCGCGGAGCTGGAACGGCTGACCAGCCAGGTGCACCGCGACGAGGTGGCCCGCGCGGAGCAGCGGCTGCGCATCGAGCAGTTGGAGGCGAAGGCCGCCGAGGACTTCGGTCTGGACGTGGAGACACTTGTCGCGGAGTACGGCCCGGCGCAGCCCGTCCCGCCGACCCCCGTCGACGTCGCGGCGGCCGAGCGCGACGGGCTGCCGGTGCCCGAGCCGGTCCGCTACGAGCGGCCGGTGCAGGAGAAGCGGGCCGCCAAGGCGGAACGCGAGTTGGCGCTGCTCGGCAAGGTCAACCCACTCGCGCTTGAGGAGTTCGCCGCACTGGAGGAGCGCTTCAAGTTCCTCTCCGAGCAGCTGGAGGATCTCAAGGCCACCCGGCGGGACCTGCTCACCGTGGTCAAGGACGTGGACGAACGGATCCTGGAGGTCTTCGCCAGCGCCTTCGAGGACACCGCGCGGGAGTTCGAGCAGGTGTTCACCGTGCTCTTCCCCGGCGGCGAGGGCCGGCTGATCCTCACCGAGCCGGACGACCTGCTCACCACCGGCGTCGAGGTGGAGGCCCGCCCGCCGGGCAAGAAGATCAAGCGGCTGTCGCTGCTCTCCGGTGGCGAGCGGTCGCTGACCGCGGTGGCCATGCTGGTGGCGATCTTCCGCGCCCGGCCGAGCCCGTTCTACATCATGGACGAGGTGGAGGCGGCCCTGGACGACGTGAACCTGGGCCGGTTGATCACTCTCCTGGCACAGTTGCGGGAGAAGAGTCAGCTGATCGTCATCACGCACCAGAAGCGGACGATGGAGATCGCCGACGCCCTCTACGGGGTGACCATGCGCAGCGGGGTCACCCAGGTGATCAGCCAACGGCTCAATCGGGCCGACGAGGACGACAGGCGGCACGGCCGCGGCGAGGAGAACGGGTAGTGGCTCGGGAACGCGCGACGGCGCTCCTGCTGGACTTCGACGGCGTACTGCGCCGGTGGGACCCGGCGGTGGCCGCCGTTGTCGAGCGGGAGTACGGCCTCTCCGAGGGGGTGCTCGGTGAGATCGCCATGCAGTGGGGGCGGCTCCAACCGGTGCTCACCGGCCAGGTCAGCCACGCCGAGTGGATGAGCAGTGTGGCGGACGCCCTGACCGAATCGGTGGGCAGCCCGGAACGGGCCCGTGCCGCCGTCGAGCAGTGGCAGGGCTACCGGGGCGAGGTCGACCAGGAGGTGCTGGCGTTCGTCCGGGAGGTCCGTGCGGCGGGCGTCCGGGTCGGGCTGGGCACCAACGCGACAGACCTGCTCGACGCCGACCTGGCCGCGCTCGGCCTGGCCGACGAGCTGGACGTGGTGGTCAACTCCTCCACGATCGGCGTGCACAAGCCGGCCCCGGAATACTTCCAGGCCGCGTGCGTCGCCCTGGCCACCCCGCCGGCCCGGGTCCTCTTCGTCGACGACGAGGACTGGGCCGTGCGGGGCGCCCGCTCCGCCGGGCTGTCGGCGCACCGCTGGGGCGGACACGCCGACCTGCGCTACCTGCGGGCGGCCCTGGACTACTGAGCGCCTGTCACTCGCCGGTGACGCCGTCGATGCGTTCCCGGATCAGGTCGGCGTGGCCGTTGTGCCGGGCGTACTCCTCGATCATGTGCACGTACACCCAGCGCAGGTTGAAGGTGCGTTTCTTCGAGCCCACCTCGACGAACGTCTCATCGAGCGGGTGACCTGCGGCGGCCTCGCGGGCCAGCGCCACCTCCCGGTGGAAGGTGGCGAAGTCGGCCTCCGCGTCGGCGTCGCTGACGTCGTGGTCGGCGTCCGGATTCTCCGGGGTGAAGTACGGGTAGTCGACCGGCTGGCCGGCGAAGTTCTCCCGGAACCACCATGCCTCCACCTCGGCCAGGTGCCGCACGAGGCCGAGCAGCGTCAGCCCGGACGGCTCCACGCTCGGCGTGCACAACTGCTCCTCGGTCAGGCCGGCGCACTTGAGCAGGAGTGTCTGTCGGTGGTAGTCGAGCCAGCCGTCGAGCATGGTGCGCTCGTCGCCGACGTACGGTTCGGGGGTCCGGGTGATCTCCGGCGCGATCCAGGTCATGCCGCGCATCCTGCCCGGCACTCCCGACAGTTCGCGAGTGGGTTTCAGGGCACCACGACGACGGGCCAGCGGCCGGTGCGCACCAGGCGGGTGGCGACCGAGCCGACCAACCGGTGCCCGGCCTGCTCGGACGCCCCGACCACGACCATGTCGGCCTGGAACTCGTCGGCCGCCGCGCACAGCTCGCCGTACGCGTCGCCGCGCCGGGACAGGAAGGTCACCGCGATGCCCCACTGCTCGGCGGCGCGTCGGCACTCGCGGCGCAGCTCGTCGGCCACCTCGTCCTGGGAGCGCTGGACCGCGCCGGCGTCCATCCCGGGCACCAGGGAGGTGAACCCGCTCGCCGCGCTGACGAAGACCACCACCAGGGCGGCGCCCTGCCGGCGGGCCAGC
Source organism: Micromonospora sp. NPDC048935 (assembly GCF_043197875.1). NCBI lineage: Bacteria > Bacillati > Actinomycetota > Actinomycetes > Micromonosporales > Micromonosporaceae > Micromonospora > Micromonospora sp. NPDC048935. The sequence goes on from NZ_JBICTZ010000001.1 coordinate 208,842, forward strand.
CCGGCCGCGTAGGCACCGGCCCGCTCGGAGGTGCGGGTGCCGTCCACGCCCACCATGATCACCCGCGGGCCGTCGGTGCCGCGTTCGAAGGGCAGCGGGCGGGTCCGGGGGCCGTACTCCTCGCGATCCGGTGCTCCCACACTCATCGTTCTACCTCACCTCTGCTCGCCGGTGCGGACCACGGCTGCGCCGGCGCCGGCGGCGACTGTCGATTCCCGCTCGACCTCGTCGGAAACCGGGTTGCCGTTGTGCTGCCGCAGCGGCACCTCCTTGATGAAGCTCACCGCGATCAGGGCGATCAGCGCGAACGGGGCGGCGGCCAGGAAGATGTCACCGGCGCCGTGGCCGTACGCGCTCTCCACCACCGCCCGCAGCGGGCCGGGCAGGGTGTGCACGTCGGGCAGGGTGCCACCGCTGCCCGAGCTGGACGCGGGGATGCCGAGCTGGGCCAGCCCGTCGGCGGTGTAGTCCTTGACCTTGTGCGCGAGCACCGCGCCGAGCGCGGAGACGCCGATCGCGCCGCCCAGGCTGCGGAAGAACGCCACCACCGAGCTGGCCGCGCCGAGCTCGTGCGGGCCGACGGTGTTCTGCACGGCGAGGACGAGGTTCTGCATGGTCAGGCCGAGCCCGACGCCGATCAGCACCATATAGACGCTGAGCAGCGTGAAGCTGGTGTCCGCGCGGAGTGTGCCCATGAACGCGAAACCGACGGTGAGCAGCGCCGAGCCGATCACCAGGAACCGCTTCCACCGACCGGTCCTGGTGATGATCCGCCCGCCCACGGTGGAGGCGACGAGCAGGCCGAGGATCATCGGCAGGGTCATCAGGCCGGACACGGTCGGGCTCTGCCCGCGGCTGATCTGGAAGTACTGGCCCAGGAAGATCGACGCGCCGAACATGCCCACGCCGACCGCGATGCTGGCGATGACGGCGAGGGTGATGGTGCGGTTGCGGAACAGCCGTGGCGGGATCATCGGCTCGGCGGCCCGGGTCTCCACCCGGATGGCGAGGGCACCGAGGACGAGGGCGCCGAGCACCATGGCGGCGGTCTGCCAGGAGGCCCAGGCGAACTGGTCACCGGCGAGGGAGACCCAGATCAGCAGCACCGAGACGGCCGCGGTGATCAGGGTGGCGCCCCACCAGTCGATCTGCGCCTTCCGCTTGACCACGGGCAGGTGCAGGGTCTTCTGGAGCACGATCAGGGCGACGACGGCGAACGGCACGCCGACGTAGAAGCACCAGCGCCAGCCGAGCCAGGAGGTGTCGACGATCACGCCGCCGATCAGCGGGCCGCCGATGGTGCCGACGGCCATCACGGCGCCGAGGTAGCCGCTGTAGCGGCCGCGCTCACGCGGCGCGATCATCGTTGCCATGATCACCTGGGCCAGTGCGGTGAGACCACCGGCGCCGACGCCCTGGAGCACCCGGCAGGCGATCAGCTCGCCGGTGCCCTGCGCGAGGCCGGCCAGCACCGAGCCCAGCACGTAGATCAGCAGGGCGATCTGGACAAGCGTCTTCTTACTGGTCAGGTCGGCCATCTTGCCCCAGATCGGGGTGGTCGCGGTGGTCGCGAGCAGGGCCGAGGTCACGACCCAGGTGTACGCGGACTGGCCGCCGTGCAGTTCGGTGATGATCCGTGGCAGCGCGTTCGAGATGACCGTGGAGGAGAGGATCGCGACGAACAGGCCCAGCAGCAGGCCAGAGAGTGCCTCCAGGATCTGCCGGTGGGTCATGTCGACGGCGGTCGCCTTGGTGGGCGCTGTCGCCTGGCTCATCGTTGTTGCCTCCGAGCGGAGTCGAGGTGGAACGGCGGCGGGCTGGTACGCACGGGCCGCCTGAGAGTTGCCTGAAGCAACCGTATGCCTTAGTTGCCTGAAGCAACAACTTGTCGGACCGACGCCACATTCCCCGTCGCGGGCGGCCGGCTACTGCCAGGAGTCGTTGAACCGGCCGAGCAGCCGGGCGAACTCCTCGACGTCCCGCTCCGGCCAGCCGTCCAGGGCACGCAGGAACTCACCCAGCCGGGCCGCGCGGGCCACGTCGAACCGGCGCTGCCCCTCCTCGGTGAGGCTGATCTGCGCGGCCCGCCGGTCACTCGGATCGGGGTCGCGGTGGACCAGGCCGAGCACCTCCAGCGCGTTGATCTGCCGGCTCAGCGTGCCCTTGCCCACGCCCAGGCGCGCCGCCAACTCGGTCAACCGGATCGACCCGCTGCGCCGCAGCCAGAGCAGCAACCCGTAGGTGTTCGGCTCCAGGTTCGGGTGCACCTCGCGGGCGATCTCCCAGGAGACCGCCCGGCCACGGCGCAACAGAGCGGTCAACTCGTGCTCGACCGCCCGGATCGGCTCCGGCAGGTGCTCGTCCACGGCGTAGAGGCTACGGCCCGACCGGCTCGCCGCCACCGGAGAGCCGACGCCGCATCACCGGGCGTAGGTGACCGTCCTTCGTGGTGCCCTCGATGACCACGTCCGCCCCGCGCCCCTGGTGGGTCAGCGTGGCGACCGCGTTGCCGAAGTACGGGCCGGCCAGCTTGCGCCAGCGCACCCCCGGCCGGCGTACGCCCGCCGAACGGGCCAGCGCCCGGGTGGCCCCGGCCGGACCGGGCGACCAGCCCAGCCGCATCAGCGGACGGATGCCCGCCGGCACCTGGTTGTGGATCGGCGAACAGGTGAGCTGGTGCACCGGAGTGACCACCGCCGGGTCGGCGAACCGGGCCCGTGCCACGTACGAGTGGTGCACGTCACCGGAGAGCACGCTTATCGACGCCGGTGGCGCGTACGCCGGGCCGGCGCCGACCCGTGCGCCGGACTGCCGCGGCGTGCCGGTGCCGATGCGGGCGAACGTCTCCGCGAGCGCCTCGAAGGAGCGCCGGAACGCCGCCCAGTGCTCCAGGTCCAGAGCGCGGCGTAGCCTCTCCGCCCCACGTGCCACCCAGGGCCGGCGCGAGTCCGCCAGCTTCTCGTTCCACGCCTCGATGTGGTGGATGCCCTGCGGCAGCAGCCAGGGCAGCGAGACGCCGACCACCAGGTGGTCGTAGACCCCGTGTGCCTGGTCGAGGAACCAGGACCACTCGCCCGGCGGCAGCATCGCCCGGCTACTGGGTTCGAGCACCCGGCTGCACCTGTTGTCCAGCATGACCAACCGGGTACGGCCCAGGTCCAGTGCGTAGCTCCACTGGTACTGCACCGCGCGCCAGCGCTCGGTGTCGTGCGCCAGGTCGGACTCCTGGTCGACCCGGTGCCCGAACTCGCGCAGCACGCCTGTGGCGTCCTCGGCGGCGGTGACCTTCGCGAAGACCGGGTCGGCGGTGATCTCGTCGGGGGACAGGTTGCCCAGGTGCTGGTAGACCCAGTACGAGGCGAGCCCGCTGCCGATCCGTTCCTGCCACCACGGCTGCTCGCGCACCTCCGCCCGCCACGACGCCGAGGTGTTCCAGTCGTCGATGATCTCGTGGTCGTCGAAGATCATCACGCTCGGCACGGTGGAGAGCAGCCAACGGATCTCCGGATCGCGCCAGGACTCCAGGTAGAGCTTGGTGTACTCGTCGAAGCTCACCACCTGGTCGGCCGGGGCCCCCTTCGGCCGTCGCCGCCGCCGACGCAGCAGTCGGCGCACCGTGGGCGAGGTGACGTCGGCGTACACCTGGTCACCGAGCAGCACCAGCAGGTCGGGCAGCGGGTGCGACTCCGGGTCGGCCATCAACCGCCGGGCGTACGCGTCGAGCGCGTCCGGCGGCAGCTTGCGGGTGGTGGCGTGCTGGGTGGTCTCCCGGCACGAGCCGAAGATCAGATTGACCGGCTGGTCCCGGTCGTCGACCGCCCGGGTGCGGATCACGCTCGGCGGGAAGCCGCTGCTCGGCACCGGCCAGACGACCTCGTCGTCGACAAGCACCTCGTAGGTGGTCTCGCTGTCCGGGTCGAGACCCTCCACCACCACCAACGCGTAGTGGTGGTCGTACGCCGAGAAGGTGGGGGCGGTGCCGGTCGCGCCGGCCGCGGTGCGGACGGTGACCACGGCGGGCGCCGCCGTCTCCACCCAGATGGTCGCCCGGGTGTCGACGACTCGCCGCAGGAGTGGGCCGATGAGGAGGTGGGCGGCGGACATGCGGCCGAGCCTACCGCCGGTTCCTGGCACCGGCCGGGTGCGGTGGCTGGGACCGCGAGCACCGCTCAACCGTGCGGTGGCTGAGGCTCGGGGTGCGGCTCGGGGTGCGGTGGCTGGGACGCCGTCGCCGCCATCTGACAGGATTCCGGCATGGCCGAATATCTCGTCCTCGCTCTGGTCCTGCTCGGTGTGCTGATCGCGGGCACAGTCGGGCTGGTCGTGCCGCGATTGCGGCGGCGGCCCGAGCCCCCGCTTGCGCGCACCGAGGTCGACACCCGCGCCGAGGAGGATCTCGCCGGCCCGCCGGTGGAGGCACCGGAGTCCGATCTGTCCGCCGGCGTCCTGGTCGAGCCACCGCCGGTGCTCGAACCGCAGGTCGAGGTGCCCGAGCCGACCGCCGGGCGGCTGGTCCGGCTCCGCTCGCGGCTGTCCCGCTCACAGAACGTCTTCGGCAAGGGCCTGCTCGGCCTGCTCGCCCGCGACCACCTCGACGAGGACGTCTGGGAGGAGATCGAGGACAGCCTGATCACCGCCGACGTCGGCGTCGACGCGACCCGCGACATCGTCGACCGGCTCCGCGAGCGCACCCGGGTGCTCGGCACCCGTTCGGCCTCCGAGCTGCGGGCACTGCTCGCCGCCGAGCTGGTCAACGCCCTCGATCCGAGTCTGGACCGGTCGCTGCGGACCGCCCCGAAGGACGGCGTGCCGGCCGTGGTCCTGGTCGTCGGCGTCAACGGCGCCGGCAAGACCACCACCTGCGGCAAGATCGCCCGGGTGCTGGTGGCCGACGGCCGCAGCGTGCTGCTCGGCGCCGCGGACACCTTCCGGGCCGCCGCCGCCGATCAACTGGAGACCTGGGGCTCGCGCGTCGGCGCGGAGACCGTCCGGGCGCCCGAGGCCGCCGACCCGGCAAGTGTCGCCTTCGACGCGGTCAAGCGCGGCATCGACACCGGCGTGGACACCGTGCTCATCGACACCGCCGGCCGCCTCCAGAACAAGGTCGGCCTGATGGACGAGTTGGGCAAGGTCAAGCGCGTGGTGGAGAAGCAGGGCCCGATCGACGAGACACTGCTCATCCTGGACGCCACGACCGGCCAGAACGGCCTGGAGCAGGCCCGGGTCTTCACCGACGTGGTCAACGTGACAGGGGTCGTGCTGACCAAGCTCGACGGGACCGCCAAGGGTGGCATCGTGATCGCCGTGCAGCGCAAGCTCGGCATCCCCGTGAAGCTGGTCGGCCTCGGCGAAGGCAAGGACGACCTGGCCCCGTTCGACCCGGCGCAGTTCGTGGACGCGTTGCTGGGGACCGAGGCCACCGGACGGGACGCGTAGTCTCGGGTGACCACCGACGATCGCGCGTACGCGGGCTGGCGCGAGCCCGGCCACCCCTCGCAGCGCCTCGGGAGACCGTACGTGACTTCGCAGGAGATCCCGCTGCACGGCGGCAACGTCAGCACCGTCGTCCGTGTCGGTGACACGGTGCGCCGCAACGCCGGGCCGTGGACACCGTCCGTGCACGCCCTGCTGCGGCATCTGGAGTACGTGGGCTTCACCGGCGCACCCCGGGCGCTCGGGATGGACGAGCGCAACCGTGAGGTTCTGTCGTACCTGGAGGGGGAGTGCGGCGAATATCCGCTCGCCCCGCACTGGGTGACCGACGAGGCGCTGGTCACCGTCGCCACGATGCTGCGGATGTTCCACGACGCGCAGTACGGGTTCACCCCGCCACCGCAGGCGGTCTGGCGCTCGTTCGGGCCCCCACCGCCGGACACCGAGGTGATCTGCCACCACGACGCCGCGCCGCACAACGTGATCTGGCGGCCGGACGGCACCCTCGGGCTGATCGACTTCGACCTCGCGTCGCCGGGGGCACGGATCTACGACGTGGCGTACGCGGCCTGGACCTGGGTGCCGATCTTCGCGGACCGGGACTCGATCACGTTGGGCTGGAAGCACCCGGACCGGCCGCGCCGGCTCCGGCTGTTCGCCGACGCGTACGGGCTGATCCCTCGGGACCGGCACCGGCTGATCCGGACCATCCGCAAACGGATCGTGGACCATGTCGAGGGGATCCGGCGGATGGCCGCCGCCGGTGAGCCGGCGTTCGTCCGGATCGTGCACAAGGGCCACCTGCGCCGGCCGATGCGCGATCTGCGGCTGCTCGACTACGAGCGGCTCGCGTTGGAGAATGCCCTCCGCTGAGCGCGAACCGGTCGATGCTCGGCCGGTCCCGTCAAGCGGACCGGTCGATGCGCCTGACCGGTCAGCCATCGACGTACGCCGTCCGAACGATCCACCATTGTCCATGTCGATGACTGTGCGGACTTCGTGACACGTACGAAACAACCCGTCACGACTTGGAAACCCGCACGGGACCGTGGGTGAAACAGCCGGCCGCGAAGCTTCCGCGCAACCGGCCTACGGGCGACGCTGCCCCGGAAAGCCGCGAAGGAGGACTTCACCTTTAGGAGGCCAGCGTGCCTGAAGCACCGACGATCGACGGCGCCAATACCACGTGGCTGCTGGTTTCGACCGCGCTCGTGCTGCTCATGACCCCCGGACTGGCGCTGTTCTACGGCGGCCTCAACCGGGCCAAGGGCGTACTCAACATGATGATGATGAGCTTCTCCGCCATCGGGCTCATCTCTATTCTGTGGTGGTTCTACGGTTTCAGCGTCGCCTTCGGGGCCGACGTGAACGGCTTCTGGGGTGACCCGGGCGCGTACCTCGGCACCAAGACCTTCCTCGCCGAGACCGACCTGTGGGGTGCCACGGCGGAGAACCCCAGCGGCATCGGGGTTCCGCTCTACGTGTTCATGGCCTTCCAGATGGTCTTCGCGGTGATCACCGTCGCGCTGATCAGCGGTGCCATCGCCGACCGGGCCAAGTTCGCCGGCTGGCTGCTGTTCGCCTTCGGTTGGGCCACGCTCGTCTACTTCCCGGTCGCGCACTGGGTGTGGGGCGGCGGCATCATCGGCGGTGACATCCACGCACTGGACTTCGCCGGTGGCACCGCGGTGCACATCAACGCCGGTGCGGCGGCCCTGGCCGTGGCGCTGGTGCTCGGTAAGCGGCTCGGCTGGCCCCGCGAGGGCATGAAGCCGCACAACATCCCGCTCGTCGCGCTCGGCGCCGGCCTGCTGTGGTTCGGCTGGTTCGGGTTCAACGCCGGCTCGGAGCTGACCGTCGACTCGGTCGCCGGTCTCGCCTTCATCAACACCCAGCTCGCCACCGCCGCCGCGGTGCTCGGCTGGATCGCTGTCGAGTGGGTCAAGGACCGCAAGCCGACGATGGTCGGTGCCTCGTCCGGCGCAGTCGCCGGTCTGGTCGCCATCACCCCGGCCTGTGGCTTCGTCGCACCGTGGGCGTCCGTCCTGCTCGGCCTCGTGGCCGGTGCCGTGTGCGCGCTCGCCGTCAGCCTCAAGTACAAGCTCGGCTACGACGACTCCCTCGACGTGGTCGGCGTGCACTTCGTCGGTGGTTGGATCGGCTCGCTCTGGCTGGGCCTCTTCGCCACCAACTCGGTAAACGCCGCGATCACCGACGTGGTGGGTGCCTCCGACGGTCTCTTCTACGGCGGCGGCGTCACCCAGCTCGGGCGGCAGGCCCTCGCCGGCCTGATCGTGACCGCCTGGTCGTTCGGCATCGCCTGGGTGCTCGCCTTCGTCATCGAGAAGACGATCGGGTTCCGGGTGAAGGCCGAGGCGGAGGTCGAGGGCATCGACATCGGCGAGCACGCCGAGAGCAGCTACGACCTGTCCCCGGCCGGTGGCGGCACGGGCAGCGCGTTCGCGATGGCCGGCATCGGCACCCCCGGTGGCGGCACGACGAGTGGCGCCAAGTCGGAGGCGGAGCCCGCCGAGCCGGTAAGCGAAAAGGTCGCCGGTTAACGTTCCTGGGATGGAGGGGTTGGACATGAAACTGGTGACCGCGGTCATCAAGCCGTACCAGCTGGACGCGGTGAAGGAGGCCCTGCACGCCCTCGGCGTGGCCGGGCTGACCGTCAGCGAGGTTCAGGGGTACGGGCGGCAGAAGGGGCACACCGAGGTCTACCGGGGTGCCGAGTACACGGTCGAGTTCCTGCCCAAGATCCGGGTCGAGGTGCTCACCGACGAGATCGACGTGGACAAGGTCGTGGACGCCATCGTGGGGGCAGCCCGCACGGGCAAGATCGGTGACGGCAAGGTGTGGGTCACCGGTGTCGAAGAGGTCGTCCGGGTACGTACCGGCGAACGCGGCCTCGACGCACTCTGACCGGGAGACCACGACTGACATGACCTCGTTGATCAAGAAGAACGCGTCAGGAAACACCGCTGACGGTGACGCGAACCTCTTGGTCAACGAGGTCGTCGGCGTCCCCGGGGGGATCGGGGAGGCGGCTCGGCTGGCCCGGGCGGCCGCGTACGACACCTTCCTGCGGAGGCTGCTGCCCTCCCGGGAGGGGGTCGCGCTGCTGGCCGTCGGGGGGCTCGGTCGGCGGCAGTGTGCTCCGTACAGCGATCTCGACCTGGTGCTGGTGCACGCCGGGGTGCCGGGCACGGACGAGTTGGCCGCCTCGATCTGGTACCCGATCTGGGACGCCGGGCTGCGGCTGGACCATTCGGTACGAACCGTCGCCGAGGCGCTGTCCGTGGCCCAGGACGACGTCAAGGTCGCCCTCGGGTTGCTCGACGCCCGGCTGATCGCGGGTGACCCGGCCCTGGCCGACGCGCTGAGCCGCACCGCCGCCGACCACTGGCGGCGTACCGCCGTCCGGCACCTGACCGGCCTGCGGGAGATCACCACCGCGCGCTGGCAGGCCCACGGTGAGTTGGCGTTCCTGCTGGAGGGCGATCTCAAGGAGGCCGCCGGGGGCCTGCGCGACGTGGGTCTGCTGCGGGCGATCTCCGCCGCCGGCATCACCGACGCGCTGCGTCCCGCCGTACGCGCCGCCCACCTCCGCCTACTGGACACCCGGGACGCCCTGCACCAGCAGGTCGGTCGCCGGGTCGACCGGTTGGTCGCCCAGGAACGCGCCGGGGTGGCCGCCCTGCTCGACCTGCGACAACTCCAGCCGGGCGCGTCTGACGCCGCGCGGCGGCCAGGGGCCGTCGTCGACGACGGCGACGCCCTCCTGCGCCGGGTCGCCGGTGACGCCCGCACGGTCAGCCACGCGCTGGACGACGCGTTCCGCGCCGCCGACCGGCTGCGCTCCGGCCGGTCCCGAGGCGGCAACGGCCGCTCGGCGCGCCGCCCGGTGGCCCGCGACGTGGTCGAGCACGACGGCGAGCTGGTGCTGGCCCGGACGGCGATCGGGGCGCGCCCCGATCCGAGCCTGTCGCTGCGGATGGCCGCCGCGGCGGCCACGACCCGCCTCCCGATCGCCCGGGCCACCTGCGAGTGGCTGGCGGCGTACTGCCCGCCACTGCCCGCGCCCTGGCCGGCCGAGGCCCGGGCCGCGCTGATCACCCTGCTGGGTGCCGGGCCGGGTCTGGTGCCCGCCTGGGAGACCTGCGACAGGTACGGCCTGGTCGACGGCTGGCTGCCCGAGTGGACCCGGCTGCGCAGCCTGCCCCAGCACAATCCGGTGCACCGATACACCCTCGACCGGCATCTCGTGCAGGCCGCGCACGAGGCCAGCCGGCACGCCCGCGAGGTGGACCGCCCCGACCTGCTGCTCCTCGGTGCTCTCCTGCACGACATCGGCAAGGGCCTGCCCGGTGATCACAGCACCGTCGGTGTGCCGCTGGCCCAGGCGGTGGCGACCCGGATCGGTCTGCCACCCGGCGAAGTCGAGCTGATCGGCACGCTGGTCCGTCTGCACCTGCTGCTGCCCGACGTGGCCACCCGCCGGGACCTGGCCGACCCGGTCACCATCGCCTCGGTGGCCGAGGCGGTCGGCGACACCGGCACCCTCGACCTGCTGCACGCGCTGGTCCGGGCCGACGCGGCGGCGACCGGCCCGGCGGCCTGGTCGGACTGGAAGGGCCGACTCGTCGCCGAACTGGTCGCCCGGGTCCGCACCGCACTCGACACCGGCGTGCTGCCTGAGCCTCCGGCACCGGACCCGGCGCTGCTGGCCGGGCCGCTGCCGGTCGTCCACCTGACCGGTGACCGGGTGTCGGTCGCCGCGGCCGACCGGCGGGGTCTGCTCGCCACGGTCGCCGGCTGCCTGGCCCTGCATCGCCTGGAAGTGATCTCCGCGGACGCGTCGGTGGTCGACGGCCGTGCCCTGGTCGAGTGCCGGGTGCAACCCCGCTACGGCCTCCCGCCGGATCCGGTGCCACTCCGTGCCGACCTGCGCCGGGCGGTGGGCGGCGACGTGTCGGTCACCCAGCGCCTGCGGGGCCGTGCGCTCGCCGCCCGGGGCAGCGGTGCCGCTCCCCGGGTCGTCTGGCACCGCGAGGCGGCCACCGACGCCGTGCTGCTGGAACTCCGCGCGGCCGACGCGGCCGGCCTGCTCTACCGGGTCACCTGCGCGCTCGACGAGGCGGGCGCCCTGGTCCGCGCGGCACGCATCTCCACTCTCGGCGCCGACGTGGTGGACGCCTTCTACCTGGTCGGCGGCTGGCCGGACGACGAAGCCCGAGCGCGCCTGGAAGCAGCGGTCCTCGCCGCGGTCTAGCCCCCACTCCCACCCCGCGGGGTGGGAGTGGGGTTAGTACGTTTGGGGGCGTAGGGGCGGTGTCGCTCTTGGGCGCACGTCGGGGGGCGTCGGCGCGGGCAGAATGACGGCCATGCGATGGGGCGGGCAGTTCGCGAGGCCAGCGGCGGCGGATGTCGTGCTCGCCCTGGCGTTGCTCGGGTTCGGGCAACTCGCCACCGATCTGGCCGGGGACAACCAGCCCGGGTCGCGGCCGGTGGACGGGGTCTGCCGGGTGCTGATCGCGGTCGCCGCGCTCGCCCTGCTGGCCCGGCGGCGCGCCCCGGTCGCCACCCTCGCCCTGGTCACCGCGGCCACCGCGACGTACCTGGTGCTCGGCTACCCGTACGGACCGATCCTGCTCGCCTTCCTGGTCGCGGTGTACACGGTGGCGGTGCGGCTGCCGGTGCGTCCGGCGGCCCTCGCCGCCGGCGGCGCGTTCGTGGTGCTGCTGACCCATGTCTTCTGGTCCCGGGGTCCGGCCCCGGGCTGGACCGGAGTGCTCCCGGCGTCGGCCTGGGTGGCCGTACCGTTCGCGGTGGGGGTCGTGGTGCGGGTCAACCGCGAGGTGGCGGCCCGCAGCCGGGCCGAGGAGGCCCGCGCTCGTGCCGAGGAGACCCGGCGGCGGGCCGACGAGGAACGGTTGCGTATCGCGCAGGAGGTGCACGACGTGGTGGGGCACGGGCTGGCCGCGATCAGCATGCAGGCGGAGATCGCCCTGCATCTGCTGCCGAAACGGCCCGAGCAGGCGGAGACCGCGCTGATCGCGATCAGCCGGACCAGTCGGGAGGCGTTGGACGAACTCCGGGTCACCCTGGGTGCGGTCCGCAAGGGTGCGGAGCGTGACCCGGTGCCCGGTCTGGCCCGGCTCCCGGCACTGCGCGACCGGCTTGCCGGCGCGGGGCTCGCCGTGCGGGTCCGCGTGGTCGGCGACCCCCGGGAGCTGCCGGCGGCGGTGGACCTGGCCGCGTACCGGGTGGTGCAGGAGGCGTTGACAAACGTGCTGCGCCACGCGGGGGTGGCGAGCGCGGAGGTGACAGTGGAATACCGCGCCGACGAGGTGACCGTCGAGGTCGTCGACCAGGGGACGGGCGCCGGGGCAGCACGGGCCGACGAGCAGGGCGGGCACGGTCTGGCCGGGATGCGGGAGCGGGTCGCGGCGCTGGGCGGGTGGCTCACCACCGGGCCGCGCGCCGGTGGCGGCTTCCGGGTGTACGCCCGGCTGCCCGTGGAGCCTGCCGCGTGATCCGGGTGCTGATCGCCGACGACCAGGACCTGGTCCGGCTCGGCCTGCGCGCGCTGGTGGAGAGCGAGGACGACCTGGCACTGGCTGGCGAGGCGGCCGACGGGCTGCGGGCGGTCGAGTTGGCACGTCGCGAGCGACCGGACGTGGTGCTGATGGACATCCGGATGCCCGGCATCGACGGCATCGAGGCGACCCGGCGGATCGTCGCGGACCCCGACCTGACCGGTACGCGGGTGGTGGTGCTGACCACCTTCGAGCTGGACGAGTACGTCTTCGACGCGCTGCGGCACGGCGCGAGCGGGTTCCTCACCAAGGACACCCGACCGACCGAGCTGCTGCGCGCGATCCGGTTGGTCGCCGAGGGGGAGGCGCTGTTGTCGCCGTCGGTGACCCGTCGGGTGGTGCGGGAGTTCGCCACCCGGCCGTCGCGGGTGCTTCGTCCGCACCCCCGGCTGGACGCGCTGACCGACCGGGAGCGCCAGGTCGTGGGCCTGGTCGGGGAGGGCCTGAACAACGAGGAGATCGCCACCCGGCTGGTGGTCAGCCCGGCGACCGCGCGGACCCACGTCAGCCGGGCGATGGGCAAGCTGGGAGCCCGGGACCGGGCCCAGCTCGTCGTGTTCGCGTACCAGTCGGGGTTGGTGTCGGAGTGACGGCCCGGCGGGCCGGGCCGGGCGACAGCGGCCGTGGGGCCGGGCGGTTACCCTTGCGGTGGCCGGACTCCGCAGTGCCGGCCGCGTTGTGCCCGCCGGAACACTGACAAACGGGATGTTCGCGTGTTTGACACCTTGAGTGACCGCCTGTCCGGGATCTTCACCAAGCTCCGCGGCAAGGGGCGGCTCACCGACGCCGACATCGACGCCACCGCGCGCGAGATCCGCCTCGCACTGCTGGAGGCGGACGTCGCGCTGCCGGTGGTCAAGGGCTTCATCGCGGCCGTCAAGGAGCGTGCGCGCAGCTCCGAGGTCTCCCAGGCGCTCAACCCGGCCCAGCAGATCATCAAGATCGTCAACGAAGAGCTGATCACCGTGCTCGGCGGCGAGGGGCGACGGCTCCAGTTCGCCAAGCAGCCGCCGACGGTGATCATGCTGGCCGGCCTCCAGGGTTCCGGTAAGACCACCCTCGCCGGCAAGCTGGCCCGCTGGCTCAAGGCCCAGGGGCACCAGCCGCTGCTGGTCGCCGCCGACCTCCAGCGCCCCAACGCCGTCGGGCAGCTCCAGGTGCTCGGTGGCCGGGCCGGTGTCGAGGTGTACGCCCCGGAGCCCGGCAACGGCACCGGGGACCCGGTGCAGGTGGCCCGCGCCTCGATCGAGCACGCGAAGCGCGCCGCCCGCGACATCGTCATCGTCGACACCGCCGGCCGGCTCGGCATCGACGCCGAGATGATGCAGCAGGCCGCCGACATCCGTGACGCCGTCTCGCCGGACGAGGTCATCTTCGTCATCGACGCGATGGTCGGTCAGGATGCCGTGCGCACCGCCGAGGCGTTCCGCGACGGCGTCGGCATCACCGGTGTGGTGCTCTCCAAGCTCGACGGCGACGCCCGTGGTGGTGCCGCGCTCTCCGTGCGCGAGGTGACCGGGCAGCCGATCCTGTTCGCCTCCACCGGTGAGAAGTTGGAGGACTTCGACGTCTTCCACCCCGACCGGATGGCCAGCCGGATCCTCGGCATGGGCGACGTCCTCACTCTGATCGAGCAGGCCGAGCAGGCCTTCGACTCCGATCAGAAGGAGAAGATGACCGCCAAGCTGATGGGCGGCGAGCAGTTCACGCTCGACGACTTCCTCGACCAGCTCATCGCGGTGCGGCGGATGGGCCCGATCGCCAACGTGCTGGCCATGATGCCGGGCATGGGGCAGATGAAGGACCAGCTCGCCGAGCTGGACGACAGCCACTTCGACCGGGTCACCGCGATCATCCGGTCGATGACCCCGGGCGAGCGCACCAACCCGAAGATCATCAACGGCTCCCGCCGGGCGCGCATCGCCAACGGCTCCGGGGTCACCGTGATGGACGTCAACCAGCTGCTCAACCGCTTCGCCGACGCGCAGAAGATGATGAAGCAGATGGGCGGCATGATGGGCCTGCCCGGCGGTGGCCGGCGCAAGGCGACCAAGTCGCCGAAGAACAAGCGAAAAAACACGAAGGGCTCGCAGCGTTCGCGGGGTGCGGGGCAGAGTGGTGCCGCCCCGCGCGTCGGTGCCGCCGGCTTCCCGGGCGGCATGCCGCAGCTCCCGCCGGGAATGGACCCGAACGACCTCGCCGGTGGCCAGGGCCTGCCGCCCGGCTTCAAGCTTCCGAAGATCGACTTCAACAAGCTCGGCAAGGGCGGCGACAAGGGCCCGCGCTGACGCGTGTCGGTGACGGCGGGCGACGTAGTCCTTGCTTAGGGTGATGTCGCGCCCTGGAAGGAGATGTCATGACCGCAGCCCCGATCCTGCCCGAACGGCACGAGTGGACGGTCGACGACCTCGGTGACCTGCCGAAGGACCTTCCGTACGAACTGATCAACGGAAGGTTGATCGTGCCGTCGCCGACTGCCGTGCACCAAGAGTTCTGCGTCGAGCTGCTGCTCACGCTTCGCGTCAACTGCCCGCCGGAATACCTGGTCAGCATCGATCTCTCGATGCGGGTCGATCGGCGCAACGAGCCGCGCCCCGACGTGGTGGTCATCCGCCGCAAGCACGCCGGCCGGTCGCCCGTGCCGGTCGAGGACGCCCTGCTCGCCGTGGAGGTCGTCTCGCCGACCTCCAGCTTCCGCGACATGTACGACAAGGCGAAGGTCTACGCGCACGCCGGAATCCGGTCCTACTGGGTGGTGGACCCGTCGCAGGAGCGCGTCACGCTCACCGAGTACACGCTCGGCGCCAACCGCGAGTACGAGCAGGTCGCGCACACCGAGGACCTGTTCGTCACCGAGCGGCCGTGGAAGGTCTCCGTGGACCTGCCCGCCCTGACCTCCCGCAAGAACGACCTGCTCGCCCCCGACGAGGGGTGATCGGGTAGGACTGTGCGCATGGCTCTTCACGTGCGCGGTGTCCTGCTCCCCGACGACGAGGTCCGGGATCTCTGGCTGGTCGGCGACCGGGTGACCTTCACCCCGGTGCCCAACGCCGAGACCGTGGTCGACGGCGGCTTCGTCCTGCCGGGGCTCGTCGACGCGCACTGTCACATCGGCATCGCCCGTGGCGGCGCCCCGATCACCTCCCTCGACCAGGCCCGCGAGCTGGCCCACCTCGACCGGGACGCCGGCGTGCTGGCGATCCGCGACGCCGGCTCGCCGTACCCGTACCCCGAACTCGACGACGAGCCGGGCCTACCGCGACTGGCCCGCGCGGGCCGGCATGTCGCCCCGCCCAAGCGCTACCTGCGGGACATCGGCGTGGAGGTCGACGCGACCGAGGTGACCGCGACTGTCGCCGCGCAGGCACGGGCCGGCAACGGCTGGGTCAAGCTGGTCGGCGACTGGATCGACCGGGGCGTGGGCGACCTGGCCCCGGCCTGGGACGCGGACACCCTCACCGCCGCCGTGCGGGCGGCACATGACGCCGGGGTACGCGCCGCGGTGCACACCTTCTCCGAGTCGGCCGTCGAGATCATGGTGCGTGCCGGCGTCGACTCGGTGGAGCACGGCACCGGCCTGCGCCTCGACCTGATCGACGAGATGGCCCGTCAGGGCACCGCGCTGGTCCCCACCATGATCAATGTCGCCACCTTCGGGGGCATCGCGGAGCAGGCGCGGGCCAAGTTCCCCGGGTACGCCGAGCACATGCTCGCGCTGCGCGACGGCTTCCCCGAGGTGGTGCGTGCCGCGCACGAGGCGGGTGTGCCGATCTACGTGGGCACCGACGCCGGCGGCGGCATCGACCACGGGCTGGCCGCCGAGGAAATGCTGCTGCTGCACGAACGGGCCGGTCTGGCACCGATCGACGTACTCGCCGCCGCCTCCTGGGGCGCCCGCGAATGGCTCGGCTTTCCCGGTCTGGTCGAGGGCGGCCTCGCCGACCTGACCGTCTACCCCGAGGACCCCCGTAGCGACCTGCGCGTAGTCCGCGCCCCGTCCCGCACGATCCTGCGCGGCCACGTAGTCCGCTGACCCCAGGATCGCGCCGCGAGCCGCGAGCCGCGCGCCGCGCGCCGCGCGCCGCGCGCCGGGGCGAGGGAGATCCGCGCAGTATCAGGGATGTTGCTGTCTCGGGCGGGCCTGAGGCAGCAACATCCGGGAAGTTGCTCGGATCTTGGTGGCGGGGCGCGGGGTGCGGGGTGCTTGGCGTGGGGTGCGCGGCGCGGGTTGCTTGGTGCGGGGTGCGGGGTGCGGGGCGCTTGGCGCGGGGTGCGGTGTGCGGTGTGCGGTGGTGACGTCGCCGATGAACCGGTCCACCTCGCGTCGGGCGAGCGCCTCGGCCAGGCCGGCCTCGGTGCCGAACTCGTTGTAGACGGTCTGCCGGCTCACCCCGGCCGCGGTGGCGACCCGCCCATCCGTACCGCATCCCAGCCGGCGGCGATGGTTCGCGCGGGGGCCGGGTCCACGATCGTGTCCCGCAGCCGCAGCCGCAGCCGCAGCCGCAGCCGCAGCCGCAGCCGCAGCCGCAGCCGTGGTGAGACCGTTGTCGCAGTCATGATTGTCGAATTCTGCGGGCGCCGGGTGGGTCGGCGCGGCGCGTGTCGCCTCCCGGGCGCGGTGGCGTCCCGCGTGGCGCATAGGATATGCGGTCATGGCACGCGTGCTCACTCCCCGTGCGGAGGATTTCCCCCGCTGGTACCAGGATCTGATCGCCAAGGCGAAGCTGGCCGACAACGGCCCGGTCCGCGGCACCATGGTCATCCGCCCGGCCGGCTACGCCATCTGGGAGCGGATGCAGGCCGAGATGGACGCCCGGATCAAGGCGGCGGGTGCGGAGAACGCGTACTTCCCGCTGTTCATCCCCGAGAGCTACCTCAAGCGCGAGGCGCAGCACGTCGAGGGCTTCTCGCCGGAGCTGGCGGTCGTCACGCACGGGGGCGGCAAGCCCCTGGCCGAGCCGGTGGTGGTGCGTCCCACCAGCGAGACGGTGATCGGCGAGTTCATGGCCAAGTGGATCGACTCGTACCGGGACCTGCCGCTGCTGCTCAACCAGTGGGCGAACGTGGTCCGGTGGGAGCTGCGTCCGCGGATCTTCCTGCGGACCAGTGAGTTCCTCTGGCAGGAGGGGCACACCGCGCACGCCACCCGTGAGGACGCGCGGGCGTACGCGCGGCGGATCCTGCACGAGGCGTACGAGGATCTGATGGTCAACGTGATCGGCATTCCGGTCGTGGTGGGCCTGAAGACGGCGCGCGAGCGGTTCGCCGGCGCGACCGCCACGTACACCTGCGAAGGCATGATGGGCGACGGCAAGGCGCTCCAGTTGGGCACCAGCCACGAGCTGGGGCAGAACTTCGCCAAGGCGTTCGACATCAGCTACTCCTCCAAGGAGGGCGGCCGGGAGCACGCCTGGACCACCTCCTGGGGCACGTCGACCCGGATGCTCGGCGGCCTGATCATGGCGCACGGCGACGACAACGGCCTGCGCGTGCCGCCGAGGCTGGCCCCGATCCAGGCGTACGTCATGATCGTCAAGGACGGCGAGGGCGTCGCGGAGGCGGCGGCCAAGCTGCACGACGGCCTGCGCGACGCCGGTGTCCGGGTCGCGCTCGACGACCGGACCGACACCCCGTTCGGCCGTCGGGCCGTCGACGCCGAGCTGCGTGGTTATCCGGTACGCGTCGAGGTCGGCCCCCGTGACCTGGCCGTCGGCAACGCGACTGTGGTGCGCCGCACCGACGGGTCGAAGACCCCGACTCCGGTGGCCGACGTGGTCGCCGCGGTGCTGGCCGCGTTGGAGACCGATCAGCAGGTGCTGCACGACCAGGCGCTTGCCAACCGCGAGTCGCGCACGGTGGAGGTGGCCTCCCTGGCCGAGGCGATCGAGGCCGCCGCGACCGGTTGGGCCCGGGTGCCGTGGTCGGCCGTCGGTGTGGCCGGTGAGGCCGAGGCGAACGGCCAGGGCGTCACCGTGCGCTGCCTGCTGCGCGCCGACGGCTCGGTTCCGGACTCCGAGGACGAGCCCGACCTGGTCGCCATCCTCGCCCGCGCCTACTGAGGTGCTCGTCGAGCGGTTCCCGCCGGGTCGGCTGATCCTGCACCGCAACGTGCGGCACGGTCGGATCGGTTGGGTCCGACCGGGCCGGGTGGTCAGCGACGACGAGCGGGGTCTGCTGGTGTGGATCGCCCGGGACTCGCCGGTGGCCCACGAGGTGACCGAGGCGGGGCTCGGGATGCGGGCGATGCCGTTCGCCAGGTGGATCTCGTCGTCGTACCGGCTGGCGCACGGGCGTTGGGACGGGCCGCCGCTGTTGAAGTTCCTGCCCACCGGGGCGGCGCACTCCGTCTGGTGGTTCCGCGACGCGCGGGGCCGGTTCGCCAACTGGTACGTCAACCTGGAGGAGCCCGGTGTCCGCTGGGACGACGGCCCGGTGGCCGGTGTCGACGTGGTGGACCAGGACCTGGACGTGGTGGTGCGTCCGGACCTCAGCTGGGAGTGGAAGGACGAGGACGAGTTCGTCGAGCGGCTCGCCTTCGGTGCCGACTACTGGGTGACCGACGAGAAGGCCGTCCGCGCCGAGGGAGAGCGGGTGATCGCGCTCGCCGAGGCCGGCGAGTTCCCGTTCGACGGCACCTGGTGCGACTTCACCCCGCCGGCAGATTGGGACGTACCGGATGAATTGCCGCCGGGATGGGACCGTCCGCCGGTGCGCTGAGACGTGTTCCAGGTCACCGCCGGCACGGTGTCCGGGTCCGATGCGGGAGATCGGCGTCGGGTCTGGCAGAATAGGTCGCTGGTATCCGGCGCGCGTCCGGCGCCCTCTAACCCGGGCACGTCGCTAGTCCACCGAGTAGTCTCCGGCCCAACCCCACGGGTCCGGTCGGCGCTCACCCATGCACACCGCCCATACGGGCCGGTGAGATCGCAACAGGAGCGAAACAACTGTGGCCGTAAAGATCCGGCTCCTGCGGATGGGCAAGATCCGCAACCCGCAGTACCGCATCGTCATCGCCGACTCGCGCACCAAGCGTGACGGCCGGGCGATCGAGTTCGTCGGGGTTTACCAGCCGAAGGAAGACCCTTCGATCATCGAGGTCAAGTCGGAGCGGGTCCAGTACTGGCTGTCCGTCGGCGCTCAGCCGAGCGAGGCGGTGCAGCGGCTGCTGGAGCTGACCGGTGACTGGCAGAAGTACAAGGGCCTGCCGGCCCCGCCGCCGCTCCTGGTCGCCCCCGAGCGGGCCGACCGCAAGGCGGCGTACGAGGCTGAGGCGAAGGCCGCCGCCGGGCTCGCCCCGGAGACCCCGGCCAAGCCGGCCAAGAAGGCCGCCAAGGCTGCCGAGGCTCCGAAGACCGAGGCTGCTGCCGAGGCTCCGACGGCCGAGGCGCCGAAGACCGAGGCTCCGGCCGCTGCCGACGCTGGTGAGCAGGCCTGACATGCCTCTGCGTCCGGCGTTGGAGCACCTGGTCAAGGGCATCGTCGACCACCCGGACGACGTCCGGGTGCGGATGGTCGATTCCCGTCGGGGTAAGCGGCTCGAAGTCCGCGTGCACCCCGAGGACCTCGGCACTGTGATCGGTCGGTCCGGTCGGACGGCCAAGGCGCTGCGCCAGGTGATCGGCTCCATCGGCGGGCGCGGCGTACGCGTCGACATCGTCGACTCGTACTGATGCAGCTCGTCGTCGGAAGGATCGGCAAGCCGCACGGTGTCCGCGGTGAGGTGACCGTGGAAGTGCGGACCGACGAGCCCGAAGCACGGTTCGCCCCGGGGTCGGTGCTGCGCACCGAACCCGGGGCGACACCCCCGGCTCCCGCCACGGCGGACGAGCCCGGGGTGCCGTTCCGGCTTCCCGCGGAGCTGACCATCGAGGAAGCCCGCTTCCACCAGGGTCGGGTGCTTATCGCGTTCGAGGGAATCCTGGACCGCAACACCGCCGAGGCGCTGCGCGGCACGCTGCTCGTGGTCGACAGCGCCGACGTGACGCCGCCGGACGATCCGGAGGAGTTCCACGATCACCAGCTGGTCGGCCTGGCCGTGGTGACCCCGGCGGGCGAACGACTGGGTGAGGTCGCCCGGATCGACCACGCGCCCTCCTCGGATCTGCTGGTGTTGCGGCGGCCCGAGGGGCGTACCGCGCTGATCCCGTTCGTCCGGGCGATCGTTCCGGAGGTCGACCTGGCCGGCGGCCGTGTGATCGTCGACCCGCCGGCCGGCCTGCTCGACCTTTAGGACCACCCCCATGCGCGTCGACGTCGTGTCGATCTTTCCGGAGTACTTCGCCCCACTGGACCTGTCGCTGATCGGGCGGGCGCGGGCCAACGGCGTACTCCAGCTTGCCGTGCACGACCTGCGGACCTGGACCCACGACGTGCACCGCACGGTCGACGACACCCCCTACGGTGGCGGGCCGGGCATGGTGATGCGCCCGGAGCCGTGGGGTGAGGCGTTGGACGCGCTCGCGCCGGCCGAGGCCCCGCCGCCCCGGCTGCTGGTGCCGTCGCCGGCCGGCGCCCCGTTCACCCAGGCCATGGCGTACGAGCTGGCGGCCGAGTCGCATCTGCTCTTCGCCTGCGGCCGGTACGAGGGGATCGACCAGCGGGTGTTGGCGCACGCCGCCACCCGGATGCCGGTCACCGAGGTCTCGCTCGGTGACTACGTGCTCTTCGGCGGCGAGGTCGCGGTCCTGGTGATGCTGGAGGCGGTCACCCGGCTGCTGCCGGGGGTGCTGGGCAACGCGGGCTCGCTGGACGAGGAGTCGCACGCGCACGGGCTGCTGGAGGCCCCGATCTACACCAAGCCGCCGAGCTGGCGCGGGCACGACGTGCCGGAGGTGCTCCGCTCCGGTGACCACGGCAGGATCGCCCGCTGGCGGCGCGAGGAGGGTCTGCTGCGGACCGCCGCCCGCCGCCCGGACCTGCTCGCCGCGCTGCCCGCGGATCGGCTCGACAAACGGGACATCGCGGCCCTGGACCGGGCCGGATTTCAGCCGCCACCGGGGGATGTGGCAAAGTAGGGGGGTTGCCGCATCCGTCCGCGCCCGCGGGCGGCTGCGAGGATCACCGACCGGGGTCGGCCCGCCGACCACCACCCGGGGATCAGAATCACCCACCCGCGCACCGAGTGACGGTGCGCCGTGAGCCTTACGAGGACGCAGCGATGAACATCCTGGACGCCCTTGACGCCCAGTCGAAGCGGACCGACCTTCCCGACTTCCGGGCCGGTGACACCGTCAAGGTGCACGCCCGCGTCGTCGAGGGCAACCGGTCCCGTGTCCAGATCTTCCAGGGCGTCGTGATCCGCCGCCAGGGTGACGGTCTGCGCGAGACCTTCTCGGTCCGCAAGGTCAGCTTCGGTGTCGGTGTCGAGCGGACCTACCCGCTCAACGGCCCGGGCATCGACCGGATCGAGATCGTGACCCGTGGTGACGTGCGTCGCGCCAAGCTCTACTACCTGCGCGAGCTGCGCGGCAAGAAGGCCAAGATCAAGGAGAAGCGGGAGAAGCAGCCCAGCTGACTTCCCGCTCGCCACGCCGCCCGAGCTGCGCGTATGCCGTAACGACCAGACCGCACTACCCTGGTCGTCACGGGCGCAGCACGGCGGCGGGCCCGCCCACGTGGGCGGGTAGCCGTCCACTACCGCCCGTGGAGCCTCGACGAGGTTCCCGGGCGGTGGTGTTTCTGTGGACCGGGGAGTGGCGTGGTGCAGACGCTTGACGATGACGACACCGTCGATCCGTGGCGGCGACGGGTCCGCCGTGGCCGCCGGCAGATGCCGCTCTGGCAGGAGCTTCCGCTGCTGCTGGTGGTGGCGTTCTGCCTCGCGGTGCTGATCCGCACCTTCCTGCTCCAGGCGTTCTACATCCCGTCCGGCTCGATGGAGGACACGCTTCTCATCGACGACCGGGTGCTTGTCAACAAGGTCGTCTACGACGTCCGTGACCCGATCCGCGGCGAGGTGGTGGTCTTCCGGGGCACCGACCGGTGGGCGCCACAGGTCGACGAGCAGCCGGAGCCGGGCTTCGTCGGCAAGCTGACCCGGACCGTCGGCGACCTGATCGGGGTGAGTCGTCCCGGTGAGAAGGACTTCATCAAGCGGGTGATCGGCGTTCCCGGCGACCGGGTCAAGTGCTGCGACAGCCAGGGTCGGGTCACCGTCAACGGCACGCCGCTCGACGAGCCCTACGTCCTGCGGGACTCTCCCCTGGACCTGCCGCCCAACCCGTTGGAGTGCCGGTCCCGGCGCTTCGACGAGGTCGTCGTACCTCCCGGTCAGATCTTCGTGATGGGCGACCACCGTGAGGTCTCGCAGGACGCGCGCTGCCAGGGCCCGGTGCCGATCGACAACGTGATCGGCCGGGCCTTCATGGTGGTCTGGCCCTCGTCGCGGTGGCACTCGCTGCCGGTGCCGTCGACGTTCGACGACGTGTCCGCGCCGAGCGTGGCATCCGCGGGCCTGCCCCCGGCGCGGCCGACCCCGCAGGGCGGTGTGGTGCTGATTCTCCCCCTGGCGGTCGCACTACGTGGTTCCCGCGCGTTCCGGTCGATGACGTCCAGTTCGGCAACGTAGGCTCCTTGGCGTGATTGACGAGCAGACCGACAAGCCGCGTAGCTCCTTCTGGAAGGAGCTGCCGATCCTGCTGGGTGTGGCGATCCTGGTCGCGGTGCTGGTCCGCGCCTTCGTGCTGCAGACCTTCTTCATCCCCTCCCCGTCCATGGAGAACACTCTCAAGATCGATGATCGGGTGCTGGTCAACAAACTGGTCTATGACTTCCGCTCGCCGCACCGCGGTGAGGTGGTCGTTTTCAAGGCTCCGATCGAGTGGAGCGGCAACCCCGACGGCGAGGACTTCATCAAGCGGGTCATCGGGATTCCCGGCGACCACGTCGTCTGCTGCGACCCGCAGGAACGGCTGATGATCAACGGCAGGTCACTGGACGAGCCGTACATCTTCTCCCTGGACGGGGTCCGCGACAAGCCGGCCGACCAGGAGTTCGACATCACCGTGCCGAAGGGCCGGCTGTGGGTGATGGGTGACCACCGCTCCGCCTCCGGTGACTCGCTTGAGCACTGGCAGCAGTCCGGGCAGAACATCACCGAGGCCACGATCCCCGAGGACGACGTGGTCGGGCGGGCGTTCACCGTCTTCTGGCCGGTCAATCGGGCCACCTGGCTGACCGTGCCGGATCAGTTCGACGGCATTCCCAAGCCGTAGACCGACGGGCGTGGGCGATCCGCCGTCGGTCTGGCAGGCTGGGGCGGTGAACGTGAGCGCGAGGAGTGAGCTTGCGAGCCCCGTAGTCGCGAGCAGCGGTGACCGTGTCCACACCCCTCGACGGGCGGCCCGCGTGCTGCTCGTCGACGCGGCCGGCCAGGTGCTGCTGTTCGAGGGCTTCGACCCGGCTCGACCAGGGCATCGCTACTGGTTCACCCCGGGCGGTGGGCTCAACCCGGGGGAGGCTCCGGCGGTGGGCGCGGCCCGTGAGTTGGCCGAGGAGACCGGGCTGCGGCTCGACCCGGTCGAGTTGGGCGAGCCGGTCTGGTCCGACACGACCGAGTTCCCGTTCGACGGTGTGTGGTATCGGCAGGTGCAGGACTTCTTCCTCCTCCGCGTGGAGTCCTGGCAGGTGGACACGGCAGGCTTCGACGACGTCGAGCGGCGCAGCATCGCCGGCCACCGCTGGTGGCTGCCCGACGACCTGGCGGCCAGCGGTGAACGGTTCTACCCCGCCGAACTGCCCGCCCTGCTCAACGGGTCGCGGCGCTCGACCGCCACCGACCGGGACGAGGCGTCGTGCTGACCCCGCCGCGCACCGTCGTCCGCCGCGAGGCCGGCCTGTACGCCCTGGAACGGGCGCTGCAACGGCGTGGTTTCCGGCACGTCGCCGGTGCCGACGAGGCGGGCCGGGGCGCCTGCGCCGGTCCGCTTGTCGCCGCCGCAGCGGTGTTGCCCGAGGGTCGGCGCGGCGAGATCGAGGGGCTGGCCGACTCGAAGCTGCTCACCCCGGCCAGCCGGGAACGCGTGTACGCGGAGGTGGTGGACCGCGCTCTGGCGTACTCGGTGGTGGTCATCCCCGCAGAGGAGGTCGACGCCCGGGGGCTGCACGTGTGCAACCTGGCCGCGATGCGCCGGGCGCTCGCCTCACTCACCACCCGCCCGGAGTACGTGCTGACCGACGGCTTCGGCGTGGACGGCCTGGGCGTGCCGGGGTTGGCGGTGTGGAAGGGCGACCGGGTGGCGGCGTGCGTGGCGGCCGCCAGCGTCCTCGCCAAGGTCACCCGGGACCGGCTGATGGTGGAGCTGGACGGGGTGTTCCCGGCGTACGGCTTCGCCGAGCACAAGGGCTACATCACCCCCGAGCACTCGGCGGCGCTGCGCGAGCACGGGCCGTGCCGGGAGCACCGGTTCTCGTACGTCAATGTCGCCGCGGTCTCCGGCCGCGACGGACGGCCGCCGCGCGCCCGACGCCCCGGCGGCCACGCCCCGCAAGAGCCGATGGAGCGCTCCGGGGCGTCAGGGGGTACCGTCGGCGTGGCGTTGGGCGAGCAGCCTCGGCCTCCGGCGCCGGTGGGGGAAGATGTGGCCATGGAAGGCGGAGTGCGATGAGCGCGGAAGATCTCGAGAAGTACGAGACCGAGATGGAGCTGCAGCTCTACCGGGAGTACCGCGACATTGTCCGCCAATTCTCCTACGTGGTGGAGACGGAGCGTCGGTTCTACCTGGCCAACCAGGTCGACCTGCACGTGCGTAACTCCGACGGCGAGGTCTACTTCGAGGTCGAGATGCACGACGCCTGGGTGTGGGACATGTATCGTCCGGCCCGCTTCGTGAAGAACGTCCGGGTGATGACCTTCAAGGACGTCAACGTCGAGGAGCTGGAGAAGCCCGACATCTCGCTGCCCGCCGACTCCGGCTTCGGCAGCTGACGACCCTCGGCCACGCCACGGTCCCCCCATCCGTGGCGTGACACCTGCCGGTCACTCGGCCGGCACCACGACCTCGACCCGCTGCACCAGGTTGTTGGCGAAGCCGCCACGGTTCCACGGCTGCTCGACCGGCTGGGTGCGCCCGGACGCGTCGGTCGCCCGCGCCCCGAGCACGTACCGGCCCGGGGTCGCCGTCCACTCGTACCGCCAGCGCCGCCAGGCGAAATCGCCCGCCGCCGCCGGGGCCAGCTCGGCCTGCGCCCAGCTCCGCCCACCGTCGGTGGTCACCTCCACGGAGACCACCGGCGCGTGCCCCGACCAGGCCCGGCCGTCCACCGTGCAGGGCCCGGGCCGCAGCACCCGGCGTCGGGACATGAAGTCGGGGAAGCCCGGCGGACGGACCAGCGCACGCGGCTCGATCCGGGTCACCGGCACACCCGGGTCGTCGGCGTCGGTGCGCACCCGGTAGGCCACCGCGTTCTGGTAGCCGTCGAACGGCTCGGTCCGCAACTCGATGGAGTGCAGCCACTTCACGTGCGCCATGCCGTACCAGCCGGGCACGATCAGCCGCAGCGGCGCACCGTGCTGCGGCAGCAGCGGAGCACCGTTCATCTCGTACGCCAGCAGCACCTCCTCACGCAGCGCGTCGGCGACCGGCAGTGCCCGCCGGTAGTCCTGCTCGACCCCGCGCTCGACCCCGTGGTCGGCACCGGTGAAGACCACGTCCACCGCGTCCGGCCCGAGGCCCGCCTCCCGCAGCAGCGGTGCCAGGGGCGTGCCGGTCCACTCGGCGTTGCCGACCGCCTCGACCAGCCACGGCTGGCTCACCGGCCGGGGGTGCAGCAGGGCTCGCCCGTTGCCGGCGCACTCCAGCGTCACCTGCCGGGTGACCCGCGGCCGCTCCCGCAGCTCGGCGAGCGTGACCGTCAGCGGCCGGTCCACCGCCCCGCCGATGGTCAGCGTGTGCGTCGCCGGGTCGACCTCCGGAATGTCGTAGTGGATCAGCAGGTAGTGCAGCCCGGCCGGGGTGACGTCGTAGCGCAGCGCCTCCAGCGGGATGCCGTGGTTGCGGGCGGCGAGCTGCAACTCCTCGGCGCTGATCGCCTCGTCCGGCTCCGCCAGCCGCGACGGGCCGCTCACGTCGGCCACCGTCGGCGTCCGGTCATCGACAGTGGTCATGCCTGGGCCTCCCCGGTCCACACGGCGGCACCCGCCGTACTCGACCCAGCCTAGGCCCTGCGCGACGGCCCGAAACGGCTCGGTTGCCTGGCGGCTCGCTTGCTCGGCGGTGTCCGGCGGTCCGGCGGCTCGGACTTGCGGTGCGGCTGGCCGGCGGTGCGGCGGCTCTGCCGCTCGGCGGTGCGGCTGCCCGGCGGTGCGGCTGGCCGGCGGCTCGGCGGTGCGGCGGTGCGGCTGTCCGGCGGCTGCCCGGTGGGCGGCCGGTGGGGATGGTCGAGGCATAGCAGATCATCCGCGCCGATGGTGGTTGTCCACAGAGCCTCCGGTTGTCCACAGCCTGGTCGGTCGGGCTGGCAGACGGCCCAGCGGCGGACGGAAGCTGCTGTCATGCGACCACCGTCCGCCCCGCGCGTCGGCTCGACCCGTCATACCGTGCTGCTCCGCGCGGCGCTTCCGCTCGCGCTGACCATCCCCGTGCTGGTCGCGGCGCTGCCCGGCGGCGCACCGTCCGGTGCCGCGCGGATGCCCGTCTCGTTGCCCACCCCGGCGGACGCCGGCCCCGAGCGGTTCCGCTGGCCGGTCGACGGGCCACCTCGCCCGGTGCGCCGGTTCGACCCGCCACCCCGGCCGTGGCTGCCCGGCCACCGGGGTGTCGACCTGGCCGCCCCGGCCGGCGCCGTGGTCCGCAGCGCCGGGGCCGGCACCGTGCTCTTCGCCGGCCCGATCGCCGGCCGACCGGTGATCACCGTGGGGCACGCCGACGGGCTGCGGACCACCCACGAGCCGGTCCAACCGGCGGTACGCCCCGGTCAACCGGTCGCCGCCGGCACACCACTGGGGGAGCTGCTGCCCGGCCATCCGGGATGCCCGGCCGACGCCTGCCTGCACTGGGGGCTGCGCCGGGGCACGGAATACCTGGACCCGCTGGCCCTGCTCGGCCTCGGCCCGGTGCGACTGCTCCCGGTCCGTCGGGTCAGCGTTGAGCGAGCAGCGCCGGCAGCCGTGCGGCCAACCTCTCGTACTCGTCGGCGGTGTTGTAGACCTGCCCGGCGAGCCGCAGCCAACCCCGGCCGTTCCAGCTCATCACCGCCACCTCGGCGGCGAGCCGTGCACCGATCCGCGTCTGCAACGCCCGCGCCTCGTCGATGTTGAGGGCCGTGCCGGCCGGCAACGGAATGAGGCGCAGAGCCACCCCCGGCCCGCCGGGGGCAGGCAGTTGAGCGGGAGGCACCCCCAGCGCGTCCCCGACCACCCGCTGGCCGTACGCGGCGAGTGCGGCGTTGTGCTCGCGTACCCGGTCGACGCCGAGACTACGCAACGTGAACAGGCCCGCCGGCGCGGCCAGCCAGGACGTGTAGTCGAGAGTCGCCTGCCATTCGATCCGGGCCGGGAAGCCCGACTCCTGCTCCCAGGAGACCACGAGTGGTTCGATCCGGTCCCGCCACTGCGGGGCCACCACCAGCAGGGCGGTGCCGCGTGGGGCGTACGCCCACTTGTGCAGGTTGCCCACCCAGAAGTCGGCTCCGATGCTGCTCACCGTGGTGGCCAGCATTCCGGGGGCGTGTGCGGCGTCCACCAGGACCGGCACACCCTGCTCGTGGGCCACCCCGACGATGGCGGCGGTCGGGAAGAGCTTGGCGGTGGCCGAGGTGAGCTGGTCGACGACGAGCAGGCGGGTCGCTCCGGGACGCAGGCCGGCGCGGACGATCTGCACGATCTGCTCGTCGGTGGCGTTCAGCGGGATCGGCAGGACCCGGCTGGACGCCCCGGTGCGGCGGCACTCCCGCTGAATGGCCAGGCTCACCGCCCCGTACCCGTGGTCGGTGCTGAGCACCTCGTCGCCGGGTCGCAGCCCCAGCGACTGGAGCACCACGGCGACGCCGGTGGTGGTGTTGCCCACCAGGGCGCTGCCGTCGGGGTCGGCGCCCAGGAACCCGGCGAGGTGCCGGCGGGTGTGCCCGATCCGGTCGACCAGCCCCTGCGTGAAGAAGCGCAGGGGGTTGGCCTCCATCTCGTCGCGTAGCCGCTGCTGGGCTCGCTGCACACCGATCGGGACCGCGCCGAACGAGCCGTGGTTGAGATGGCTGACCGCCGGGTCCAGGGAGAAGAGCAGACGGGCGCCCGGGATCGGCTCGGGGGGCTGCGGGACGCTCACCTGATGATCGTAACCGTCCGGCCTGCTCGCCCCCGGTGCTTGATCGGGTGAGCGGGCGGGCCCGCCTGGTGCACAGCGCGTTGCCGCTCGATGTCAGGCGCGTGGGTGCGCCTGCCGGTACGCGGCGCGTAGGCGCTCGACTGAGACGTGCGTGTAGATCTGGGTGCTGGCCAGCGATGAGTGGCCCAGCAGTTCCTGCACGGCGCGCAGATCCGCACCACCTTCGAGGAGGTGGGTTGCCGCCGAGTGGCGAAGGTCGTGCGGGCTGGTCCGGGGCAGGCCGGCGGCCTCGGCGTAACCGCCGACGATCTGACGCGCGGTCGTGGGATTGAGCCGTCCGCCCCGGGCACCGAGCAACAGCGCTTCACCGGAGCGGCTGCCCACCAACGCCGGACGGCCCCGGCGCAGCCACTCGTCAAGCGCCCGTTGCGCGGGGACTCCGTACGGCACCGAGCGTTCCCGTCCGCCCTTGCCGAACACCCGGATTACCCGCCTGCCATGGTCGACGTCGCCGACGTCCAACCCGCAGACCTCGCTGACCCGTACCCCGGTCGCGTAGAGCAGTTCCAGCAACACCCGGTCGCGCAGCGGCACCGCCTCGGCGGCCGCGTCTCCTGCGGCGGTGTCTAGCGCAGCGGCGACTTGCGCGGCGGTGTCTAGCGCGGCGGCCGACGTCCGCCCCGTCGCTGGGTCCGTGTGTGCTGGTCCGGTGCGTGCTAGGCCCGTGTGCGTCGGGCCCGTGTGCGTCGGGTTCGGGTGTGCTGGCCCCGTGTGCGTCGGGTTCGTGTGGGTCGGGTCCGTGTGTGCTGGCCCGGTGTGCGTCGGGGCCGGGCGCGCCGGCTCCGTCGGGGCTGGGTTCGTGTGTGCTGGGTGCGTGCGCGGTAGGGCCGTGGGTGGCGGGTTGCCGCGCGGTGTCCGCCGGGCCGGTGCCTCGACCAGGGCGGCGGCCTGGTCGGTGCGCAGGACGGTGGGCAACTCCCGGTGCGCGCGAGGGCTGGCCAGCGCGGCGCCCACGTCGGCGGGGAGCAGCCCGGCCCGGTGCGCCCAGGCGCTGAAGGCCCGCGCCGACGCGGCCCGCCGGGCCAACGACGTGCGGGCCGCGCCCGTGGTGCGCTGCCGCGCCAACCAACTCCGCAGCACCGACAGGTCCAGTTCGGCGAGGTCGACGCAGCCCATCCGCACGGCGTGGTCGAGCAGCGAGACGAGATCGGTGACGTACGCGCGGACGGTGTGCGCGGACCGGTTACGCACCCGGGACAGGTGCTCGGCGAAGTCGTCGACCGCATCGCGCAACGCTGGCGGCAGTGCCTGGTGCACAGCCCGGGTGCCCCGGTCCGGCCGGCTCATCATCACCACGCCCGCGTGCCGGCCGGCTCGTCGGCCCCGACACCCTCACTGACAGCTGGCACGGCACCAGCCTACGGCCGATAGTCGCCAGTCACCTGCCACGCGATATCGGTTGTTCCTCGCCCCGGACTACCGGCGGTTGCCCCTCTTGACCAGGAGCGCCACCAAGCCGCCAATGAGTGCGACCGACGTGACGAGACAACACAGGACAGCGATATGCCACGGCTTGATAGCACCCATGAGCGCGCACAGTACCGGCATCAGGGCTCGGTCGAGGTCCCGAGCAGCCTCCGCGTGCGCGACCGCCTCCGCGTGCGCG
>NZ_JBICTZ010000001.1:238896-778288 GCF_043197875.1 Micromonospora sp. NPDC048935
GCGCGACTGCCTCCGCGTGCGCGACTGCCTCCGCGTGCGCGACTGCCTCCGCGTGCGCGACTGCCTCCGCGTGCGCGACTGCCTCCGCGTGCGCGACTGCCTCCGCGTGCGCGACCGCTTCCGTGCGCGACTGCCTCCGGGTGCCGACTGCTCCTGTGTGCGACCGCCTCGGCGGGGCCGGACGAGCACCCCGACCGTTCTGCCGTGGCGCACCCGCCAGCGACGCTAGGTCGGCACTGATGTCTCCGCCGCCGCTGTTGCCGCCGTCGCACGCTTCGGTTTGGCGGGCGGGGCGAGGGCGTAGCCGTCGTCACGACGCACCACCATGGACAGCTCCTCCAGCAGGGACAGTTTGCGCAACGCCGTCCGCACGTCGACACCGGCGCGGGCAGCGAGCCGATCCACCCCCATCGCACCTCGGCCGGGCAGCGCCTCCAACAGTGACCGCGTGTCGTCGTCGAGCGCGTCGGCGGGCCGCTGAGGCCCGCGCGTCAACGGGGCCAGGTCAGCGCCGATCCGACCCACCTCCTCCAACACGTGCGCCACTCCGGTGACCAGCCGAGCCTTGTCGGGGTACTCACGGAGCAGCTCGTGCGCGCCGACGGACATCGCCGACGTCACCGGCCCCGGCACCACCATCGCCAGCCGACCGGTGTAGATGGCCCGTCGAGCGGTCTGCGTCGCACCACTGCGCGCCGACGCCTCCACCACAACGGTGCCCCGGGTGCCTCCGGCGATCACCCGGTTGCGGATCAGGAACCGGGGCCGCAGTGGTTCGGCCCCCGGCGGCCACTCGCTGACCAACAGCCCGGTGTCGGCGATCCGGTCGAAGAGCGCGGCGTTGCCCATCGGATACGGCCGGTCCACACCACAGGCGAGCACCGCCACGGTCAGCCCGCCAGCGTTGAGGGCACCCCGGTGCGCGGCGGCGTCGATGCCGAACGCGCCGCCGGAGACAACCGTCCAGCCCCGATCGGCCAGCCCGTATCCCAGCTCGGTCGCGACATGCTGGCCGTAGCCGGTGGCAGCCCGCGCACCCACAACGGCCACCGAGCGGTCCAGCGCTTCGCCGAGCGGCCAACTGCCGCGTACCCAGAAGCAGAGCGGTGGGGCGGTCTCACCGTCCACCCGGCGGCTGACGTCCGGCAGACGCAGCGTGGCCAAGCCGTCGACCCGGGCCGGCCATTCCTCGTCATCCGGTGTGACCAGTCGGGCACCCAGTCGGGTTGCCCGCTCCAGGGCCTCCGCCGCCACCGCCCGCGCGTCGCCGGCCGCCGAGCGTGCGGCAACCGTGCTGTGCAGCCAACCGTCCGGGCTGCCGCCGTCGAGCAGCAGGTCCAGGGTCGCCACCGGGCCGTGCCGTTCGACAAGTCGGTGCACCGCGCGGGTGCCCGGCTCGGCCAACCAGGCCAGCGCTACCCGGGCCAGCCTGCGCTCCTCGTCGGCGCTCATGTCGCCTCTCCCGTCCGTAGTTGAAGCGCCTCCCGAACGTCATCCAGATCTGGTCGGTCCCGACCGTCCAGGTCAGCGATGGTCCAGGCCATCCGGATCACCCGGTCGAAGCCGCGTGCCGACAACGAGCCGGAGTCGAGCCGTCCACGCAACTCGGCGGTGACGCGGGCGGGCAGCCGCCACGGCGGTCGGCGCAGGTGCGGGCCTTCCACCTCGGCGTTGAGCCGTCGGCCGAGGCCGTCCCAGCGGGCGGCCGCCGCCTGCCGGGCCGCCGATACCCGGGCGGCGACCGTCGCCGAGGACTCGACGCCGCCGTCGGGTGCCAGCAACTCCGCCGCCGTCACCGGCATCAACCGCACCTGTACGTCGATCCGGTCGAGCAGTGGCCCGGAGAGCCGGCCGAGGTAGCGGCGGCGGGCCAGCGGGCTGCACTCACAGTGCGCGTCGCCGGATGGTTTAGCGCGTGTTGACATGGGGGGTACTGCGAAGGTCTGTCGCAACAGCAGCGGAGGCGGGGCCGCCGACGCGGGCCGCCCCCGGCCTCCGCTGCAGGGTGATTTCCCTGTCAGCTTGGCCGACGCCGCCCGCTGAACTGAATCAGGTCACCCGTGTCGCCCTGCTGGGCATCCCGCAACGTCGCCGCGATGCCCTTGAACCGACCCGACTCCTCAGCCCGAGCCAACGCCGACTCCGACACCAAGTCAAGCTTCGCATCAACCGCGGCAAGGCGTTCTTCGATCAGGCACCGGGTGCGGTCCCCGGACCGGTCGCACACCCACTGGGCGGCTTTGACGGTGCCAAGGATGCCAATGAGGCCCGTCCACAGCGGTGTTACGCCGATTGTGGGTGTGGGTAGCTCGCCGGATGTGTACAGGGCGAAGTAGAACCCGAAGAGGGCCAACAGGACGACTGCGACGACGCCACAGACGTTGGCGACGGTGACATAAACCGGGGTGTCTTCAGTGGTGGTGGTGGTGCGTTCGTAGGTCATGCGGTGGTGCTCCGTTCTCAATTTCGCAGGGGAGTGCGATCGGGAGCGCGCGGTGAGGTGCGCGTGTCCCGCGCCGCGTCTCAACCGGGAGGGAGTGCGGCGGTCGCAGACCGTGCGCGGTGAGGGCACACGGGCTGCCAGGGGTGTGAGGCACCTGAGTGGCTAGCCGGGCGGTGGTGACGGGGGTTGGGTTCGCCCGTCGTGGTGCGTCGAATGATGCCCGGTGTGGGGGTGCTCCCAGCGTGGCGGTGCGGGTGTACGCCCGGGGCCGGCGGTGTGGTCGAGGGTGCGCAAGCTGACAGCTGGCCGGTGGTCGGCGTGGTCGTCACCGGGGCTGATGCGGGGGCCGCGCTGTGTGGTCGGTGCTGCGTCGCCAGGCTGAACGTGCTCCCGCTGGACTACCTGACTGCGGCCCGGCGGCACCGCGGCAGGCGCGGGGGGCGTGGCGGTGTGCGCGTCCGGGTGTTGGACGGCAATGGTGGGTGCGCCCGAGCCGGTACCGCCTGGCACGGGGGGACCGACGGGGGCCGGCTCGGGCGCAGTCTGAGTACCACCGGGGGTGGTGGTGTTGGCGGCCGGTGCGACGTCCGGGGTGATGGCGGGGGTCACCGCGGCGGCAGGCTCGACGGGGGTGGCGGCCTGCGACTCGGGCGGCGTGACAGCCTCAACCGCGGTGTCGGTGACTTCATCGACGACACGTCCCGCCTCGGGCAGGTGGGGTAACGCGGCCGGCGCCCGGGTGATGTCACCAATGGCAGCAGCCGTGTCGGCGAGCGCCTGGTTGATGAGTTCCCGGCCCGACTGGGGCTGGTCGTCGGTGGCCGGCTGGTTGTTGAGGATCTGCCCGGGGGTGTCAACAATTTCGTGGATGGTGTCGGTGTTGGGCTGGTCGTCGGCGTGGGCGGGGCTGCCTAGGGCGAGGGCGATGCCGAGTCCGGCGCCGGTGCCCAGTCCGGCGAGCAGCAGGAGGCGTCGACGGCGACGCCTGTGCTGCGTCGGTTTGCGCATCGGATCCTCCCCAGGGATGCCGGCTGGTCGGTGGTGCGTGTTACATGCTGTTCACCTTCGCGAATAGTTGCGGTGGGAACTATCCGGCAGGTGGCGGCCCTTTCACCCCTAACGATGCCGCATGTGTGGGCCGTTCGGTTGACCCCTGTTTGGGGGTCGCGGCAAGCTCGCGCGGCAACATTGAGTAGTTGATCTCAGCGTGTTGAGTAGTCGATACTGCCCGAACCGACGCAGGCGGCAACTCTCACATGTACTGACAGGCAGATGGTGAAAAGGTTCCACGAACGCATATCCCACAAGGCGGGACTGTCGTTAACCTGCGGCTACGCGTGCGCCGGCCCCGGCAACATCCAACGATCGCCCGGCAGCAACTCCGGCTTCGGCGGCGACTCCGGCTCGTCCGGATCCAAACGCCACACAACGAACACCGGCACACCATCATCGAACCCGCCCGACAGGCGGTCGTCCAGGCGCTCCCGCTCCGGGGCCGTCGGCATGCGCGTCTCCACCTGCACCACATTGGTCAGGTCGATCGGCTCTTTGTCGTACAGGGGTCGCACCCGGCTAGTTTTGCCTTGCCGGGTGACAACAAGCCCCTCCGAGCGGAGGATCGCCTTCGCCAGGCGCACCAGACCACGAGACACGTCGTGGGTTTCGCATAACCACCGGTCGGAGGGAATGCGGGCACCGGGCGCAAGCTCCCCGGACAGGATTTGATCGCGAAGCAGCGCGGCCAGCTCCTCGGAGCTGATCGACGGCGCCGGTCGGATCACGACGCGATTGTGTGTGTACCGCCGAGCAGGGCATCAGGCGGTCATGTCTGTACAAGTTGCGCGTGGGAAGTGGACTCGGCCCGCACCCACCTCTGTGGGGTGCGGGCCGGGCGAAACTGATGCTAGGCGGCGGGTGTGACAGCCGCGCACTCCTCGAACGGTTGCCGCATCCCCCGCGCCCGGTAGCCCGACCAGCCACCACACCTGGGGCAGCGGACCTGCACGTCGCCCGGCTTGGCGTACAACTGGCCGTCGCAGTTCGGCCCGTCGGGCTCGAACCAGTTGTCGCACTCGCCGATCCACAGCGCGTACTCCCGCCACCGGTTGGTGTAGCAGTCCCAGTCACCAACCACCACACCGGTCGGGTCCTGGACGGTCATGTAGCGGGCTCCGGCGAGGCAGAGGAGTCGTCGGGCGTTCCTTCGGGCGGTCGGCCAATCCGGGTGAGCGCTGGTCGTCTCGACGGCGGGCAGGGACCGATGGGCACGCCACGACGTGTGCACCGTCCACGGCCGGGCGGTGTGGTCGCCCGGCTCGGCCACGGTGGCGAGGTCAGTCACGCCGCCGCCTTGGTTTCGTCCTTGGGGAAGACCTTCGCCAGGGCGGTCTGAAGCGCCTCGTACTTCTCGCCTTCCATGGCACCTTCGCCGACGTGCCAGAACAGCGCGCCGTGAATCAGCGCCTCGGTCTCTGGCTTGCTGAGCTTGAGTAAGGGCCAGTGGTGCTCGGCGGGCAGCAGCCCGGCGTGGGTGATGGCGTCCACCGCCATGAAGGCGAATCGCTCCGCCTCCTGGGCGGAGACACCGAGCAGCATGATCCCCTTGCGGGCCTCGGCCACCGCCGTGTAGCTACTCCAGTTGATCAGATCGCCATCACCGGTGGTCGGTGTGAACTGGCTCATCTCACCCTTCCTCTCCTTGATCGTTCGTGGGGTTCATAACGGGGGCTTATGGACCTACTGCCCGTGTGTGTTCGGCGAGGGTGTGGAGGTAGGCGGCGACCTGCCGGGCGAGCTGGTCACCCGGCACGGTCCGCACGACGAGGTCAGTCACGGCGCGCTCGCTCGGCGTTCATTGCGGCAACGATGGTCGGGAGCATGTCGACCGGAACATCGGCAAGAGTGCGCAGGGTCGTAGCGGATCCGGCCTCGAAGCCGTCGAGCCACAGGTCGAGGTCGGCACGGGTGTGGATGCCCGACCGAGCGGTGCGGTCGTCCGGCTCGAACCCGGTGGCCGGGCCTGTCACCGCTGCCGTCCGGCCTGCCGACGCGCCAGCGGGGGCGGGTTGAGACTGCGGAACGTGCCGTCCGGGTTTAGCGCCCACATCCGCCAGAAGTTGCCGACGACGCCTCGGTTGGTGGTTGCGAACAGCGCTCGCTCCTCGGCGGTTTCCAACTGCACCTGACCGGGCTTCACGATCCCGTGGCCGCCCGCCTCATCGGTGTAGTCGACCGAGATCCAGTCGTTCGCGAACTGTCGTGGCCGTGCGGTGCGGCCTCGGCTCTTACCTCGGATGATCAGCATTAGCCTCTCCTTGATCGTCTTGGTCTCTGTGGACATCGTCAAATGGGAGTTATCGCGATGCAGGGACGGGCGGGCCGTCGGCTTGCTCGATCGCCTCACGCAGCGAGATCCGCTCGGCGGGCGGCACAGCAGGTATGGAACGGTCGCGGCGGATCAGCACCAGTGACCACGTCCGACCGGAGGCGACCTTGCAGAACTTCGCCCCACCTCCGTGAAGGTGGGCGAGCACCGCGATGCGGCGCACGGGTATCCACCCCTCGAAGGTGTGCCGGCGAAGTCGACGCCAGATCACGAAGCCACCCCCGCGGGCAGGTGCACGTCGCGGGCGGGGATGACGCCGGTGGGCCGGTACGGGGCCACCACCGGCCCGTCCAGCCACGCAGCCACATCGGCAACCAAGGCATCAACGTCGAAGCAGTGAAGGACACGCACGCCGCGGTGCTGCGCATACCGCACCTCCGACGCGGTCGCCTCACCCACAATCCCGTCCGGAACCACGGCGATCACCACATCGGAACGGTTCATGGCCGCATAGTGGCGGGCGGTCAAGTGGCGAATCTGCTCGGCGGTCGCAGGCCGCTCACCCGGCAGTGGTGGGCACGGGGCGTGAACAAGATGCCCAGCCAACGCCAACGCACGTTCCACCCGGCGCAGGTCGTGGCCGGCGCGGGCCAGGCTGCCGCACAGGGTGATAGTCAACGGGTTCCTGACGTCGCTGCTCACTCGCCATCTCCAACGGTCCGAGACAACGACTTGGGGTCAACGTAAGAGTCCGGCAGCCGTTCGCCGTGCTCTGCGAGTAGTCGGGCGGCGTTGGCTTTCCGCCAGCACGGGCAGTCGGCAAGGTTGTAGTCGGCGCTGCTGCCCTCGAAGTGGCAGGCCGTGTCCTTCTCGATGGCCAGCTTGCACAGGGCGGCCGAGCAGCACACACAGTTCGGGCACGGCTCGGACGCGGGACGCTCCCAGTGGTGGAAGTCCCCGGCGTTCCAGGTGATCGGGTTGTCGGTCATCGGCGCTCCTCAGGCTCGTTGCGGCAGGTGGTGGAGCAGAAGTCCCGGCCACCCGGCTGGGCGACCTTCCAGCCGCACTGCTTGGCTCTGCTGCGCACCTGGCCGAAGGTGCCGATGTCGTTGAACGCGTTGAAGCAGTCCCGACCGTCGCAGGCGACCTCCGTGTACTGGCGGGCGGTCATCGGCCCGCACCCGCCGAGGTATCCAGCAGGTCACGGGCAGCGGTCACGCGGGCGAACGCCTCACCGTCGCCGCCGTGGTCCGGATGGGTCTGTCGAGACGCCTGCCGGAAAGCGGCGCGGCGCACCTCCGCATCCGACAGCACCCGTTCCGCCGTCACACCCGCATCCGCGTAGCCAGCCAGCAGCCGCGCTGCGTCGTCCGCGGTCATCTGCCCGCTGGGGGAACCCGACGGCAAGGCGGTCCATCCACGATATTGCTCACCCGACTTCGACACCCCGTACCGGTCGACCGCCCGCAGTGCCTGCAACGACAAGGCGACCGCGCGCACGTTGGCCTGCCAGTGCGCGTACTCGTCGGTGGCGTAGGTGAGCGGCCCGTGCTTCGACTCGAACGACACTTTGACGCCGGGGAATCCGACACGCGCGTTGGCGCGGAGCATCCCATCGCGACGCAGGTCCGCTGCCGTGACGTCGACTTGGATGACGACTAGGCGGGCACCGAGCAGCAGGGTTTCTTTGGCAATCAGGTCGAGGGTTGCCGACCATGGGGCACGGAACGCCGAGCCGGATTGACGGTTGCGGGTGACAGGCCCGGTCCACGGGCCGAGGGGGCGTATCTCGTAGCGCTGGTCTGCCATTGGGTGCTCCTTCGTGGTCTGGGTGGCTGCCGCTCGCGCCGGACACACGTTCCGGCGCGGCGGTACGCCCCTCAGGCCGTGCGGGCGTGCTCCCACGCCTCGTCTTCGTCCGGGTCAGCCCACCTGACACCACGCTCGGTGCGGTGCAAGCCCTCATGCCCGGCGGGACCAGCGACGCACGGCACGATCGGGTCGTTGTTCAGCGGCAGCAGTGCGGCATCGCACGGCATGAACAACGGCCGGTCGGACACGGGGAACACCTGCTCCGGGTTGCGGCACACCTGATCCCACGCCATCGGGTCGGAGTTGTCGTCGTCGAACCAGTGCTCACCCGGTTGCCCACCCCAGCCCTTGGCGGCGTCGTCGTCGCGCCAGAACAGGCGCAGCCGGGTGGAGGCGGTCGGGCCGTTGTCGACGACGACGCGGGCACGGTCGCCGGGCTCGGGGACGGTGGTGGCGGTCTGCTGGTCGGTCATGCGTTGCTCCGATCGTGGTTGAGGGCCAGGTCGTACAGGCGCTGCACCTCGTCAGCCCCCAGACGGGTGTGCGCTTCAGCCCACGTCCCCGCAACTGTTCGGGCGTGACGGCACGCCTCGGCCACGTCCAGCGCCCTCAGGGTCGGGTGGTCGACGTACCGGGCGGGGTAGTTGTCGCGGGCGTACCCGTAGCCCTCCCGCACCGCCTTCCACACGAACATCAGGGCAGCGCCCCGGTCCAGGTCCGTCATGTCGTCCCACGACGGCAGGCCAGATGCGTCAAGCCACGGCTTCGGCTCCATGCGACCACCCAGGCAGCGGTTACCGCGCGGCCCGTGAATGGGCAGCAGGAACCGCTTGTGGGTGATGCCGTACCGGTTTTCGACGGCGGGCTGATCGTGGCGGTCGGTGAGCGGGTGCACCTCGTCGCAGGTCTTGCAGGCACCCGACCCGAGGGGGATAGGGCGGCAGGTGGGCTGGGTGGTGGTGCCGGTCTCGGTCATGCGGTGTCTCCGTCCGTCGGTTGGGTGCTGCCTTCGCTGGCGGTCTTGGTCTTCTCGGCGAGTAGGTCGGACAGCCACCGCACTTCCGCGTTGGCCCTGGCCGCAGCCTCTTCCGCCTTCCGCAGGTACGCGGCGACGGCTTCCGGTGCTGCGTACTCGGCGAACGCCTTTCGGTTCTTGATCACCGCCACCGGGGAGTCCTCGCTTTCGAGTGGGACGGCAACGAGGTGCGGGTCAGTTGTTGGCAGGCAGGGCCACGGTGGCAATGAGCAGCGGGTGAGGCTGCCACGACACGTGGGCGTGCAAAACCCGACCGACGCCAGACGTGTCGGCGAACGCGGTCATGTCATTGACGTTGCCGAGCCGCGCGACAAGCTGCACCGTGCGGGCGTCGCTGCCAAGGTCGGCGGCCACATGACGGATCACGTCATCGGCCGTCCACGTAAACGTCACTGCCATCTGCGCGGCGTCGAACAACGACATCCGCTCGGCCACCTTCGACGCCCAAGCGGGGATGCGAGGGTCGCTGCGGTCGCGGATCGCATGGTCGGGCATGGGCATGCCCTTCGCCGGTAGACCCGCCTCGGCCCGTGCGGCGGTGGCGTCCACCTTGGCGAGAGTGATCGGTCCAGCGTTGACCAGCGCCCGGGTGCGCCGCTCGTGACTGGCGTTGGCCCAGTTTTCGGCCAAATTCGCCGTGGCTTCCTCACGGGTCTGTTTGTGGCCAGGGATCATGTGTGACTCCTTCGCTGCTTGTGTACACCAGTGTACACTCGTGGACGACAGATAACATCCGTGTCATGGCGAAGAGGGGTAAGTTGACTGCCACCGAGAAAAGCGTCCGAGACACGCGAGAGCACCTTGCCGACGTGCTCTATGACGCTGCGGGCGGCAAGGTCACTTACGTCACCAGCAGGGGGCGGCGCATCGCTGCCGTCGTTCCACTGACTGTCGCGGATGATGCGGTGAATGAGTCCGGGGACGAAACCCAGTCGCCTACCTGACACCGCGACATCCGGATGGCGGGTGCCCAATGTGTAATCAGCTCACCACCATGGCTGGGGTGAGCAGACTCAACCAGAAGCAGAAGATCGGCCTCGGTGTCGCCGTGCTCGTCGGCCTGTGCTGCTGCGGCTCCGGCATCGGCAACGCCCTCGGCGGCAACAACCCAGGCGAGCCGAAACCGTCGCCAACCGTGCACGTCGACCAGCTCGTCAACGACGACCCAACCCCGTCGGATGAGCAGCCCGAAACGGTGGCCGAGCCGACAACAGCAGCACCCCGCGAGCCCGCACCCAAGCCGTCCCGCAGCAGCAGCCCACCCAAGGAGCCCTACTACAAGAACTGCGACGCGGTGAGGGCTGCCGGCGCTGACCCCCTGTCTCCGGGTGACCCCGGTTTCCGGCCCGAGCTGGACCGTGACGGGGACGGGGAAGCGTGCGAACCGGACGGCGGCAACGGCGACACCGGGCCAGCCCCCGACGGCGACGTGTACTACGCCAACTGCACGGCGGTGAGGGCTGCCGGTGCGGCACCCATCCGCAAAGGTGACCCCGGCTACTCCCGCAAACTCGACCGGGACGGCGACGGGGTCGGCTGCGAATAGCCCCCGGGCGCGACAAAGCCCCAACCTCGATCAGGTTGGGGCTTTCGTCGCCGGGTTAGCGGCGGGCCACGTCCAGGATCGACCCGTAAAACTGGGAGCCGTCAACCAGTTCGACACGCACCCCGCCCGGTTTCGACGAGCCACCCCACTCCGCGTACGTCTGCACAGTGCGAACACCCGGATGCTGGCCTACCTGCACCACCTGTGCAATGGCCTGCGCCCAGGACACCGCATCCGTCGGGGCAGCCTGGACCGGCCCTGCCGGGGGTGGGTGCAGCCACCCGCCCACATAGGTGACACCCGACTCGGCTTTAACGAGCTGCATGCTGGCGGCACCGACGGTCACCCCCACGGGTTTCGGGCCACCGTCGGTTGACCAGCGGGTGACAGTGCCGGCCCACGGCTGGGCGGACAGGGAAGCGGCCAACCAGCCTTCGAAGTCGCGGACGTTCACGCCGTACGCCTTCCCGAATCCGACTTTGCCCCCTGGGTTGAGCCTGAGTTCTCCGCCATCGACCACTGACCTGAACCGGCGCGCGTCGTCTTGCGCATGCCAACCCGCGGCATCGCTTTACGGGGTGCCACCTGAGAGATGCGTTGGGGTTTAACGCCGATGAGAGCTGCGGCGTCGCGTACCGACATGGAGTGGCGAGACACCATCTCCTGCGCCAACAGCACCGTCTGCTGCGCTACACGCTGTTCGTCGATGCGAACACGGTCGCGTAGGGCTCGCAGTTCGGCGGCTGCCTCATCCAACTGCTTGTCCCCGGTGTGGTACTCGTAGGCGAGTCGCAGCGTCGCTTCGGCACCGTTGGGAAGATCCTCGGTGAGGGCGATGACTTCGCGGACGGCCTGGTCGAGGCCGGGGAGGTTGCGGGCGTAGGTGTGGGTGCCGTCGAGTTCGGGCACGTCGGCTAGCCATGCGCCGGCCTCGCGGGTGACAACGACCCGGTATGCGTGTTCGCTCATCGCAGCCAGCCCTCTCCGAAGACGGGTTCCATGTCTTTCTCGATGGCTCGTAGGGTGCCGTTGGGTATGTCGCCGGGGTGTTGGGCGACGGTGGTTCGGGCGGTCACGGTTTCCCCGTTGTGGGTGGTTGACGCCTCGTAGCGGCGGTGTGATCCGCGTTGGCGGGTCTCTTTGCCGCCAAGCTTCTCAATCCGCTGGTTGACTTCGCGCGCCCTCATACCGTATAGCCTAGTAAAGCCGCTAGACAAACGTCAAGCGGCTTTACACTCGATCGGGCTACGGGGGTGGGTAGCGCAGCTCAGCAGTGCTCCAACGGCAACTGATCTTCGCCGGAATCCGCAGGCCACTCCAAGATGACGTGGACGATTGGGTCACCGACGGCCCGCTTGTGCTTGCGCCGGGCGGACTGCTTCGCGGCCAGGATGGTGCTCGCCCGCCGGCTGGCCCACACGTGGTAGGGCACCATGTACCGGAATCCATCGGTGTCAGTCCTCGTCCCCATCCTGTGATTGTGAGGTCACTGGGCGACGTTTGTCTATTTATTGCGGGTTCGCGTTCTCGCAAAGACGCTGGTGGCGGTCACCGACGCAACCCAAAGCGCGGATGGTTGGGGTCGCAGACTCGGCACCGGCACGGGTCCGACCACACGGCCACCTTCCGGCGGTGCCCGTCTTCCACAAGCTGCCGACGGGCCGGGTTGTTCGGGTCGCACCCGGCGC
This sequence comes from Micromonospora sp. NPDC048935, assembly GCF_043197875.1. Classification (NCBI taxonomy): domain Bacteria; kingdom Bacillati; phylum Actinomycetota; class Actinomycetes; order Micromonosporales; family Micromonosporaceae; genus Micromonospora; species Micromonospora sp. NPDC048935. Next base: position 250,747 of record NZ_JBICTZ010000001.1, read on the forward strand.
GGGCAAGGTAGGCGAGCGCCGCAGGTTCCCACCACGCCAGGTCGTCGGAGTGCGGCTGCCAACCCCACAGCTCCAGCTCACCCAACCATCCGTTGCAGCCGGAGCACAACAGGCCGCGTACACACCGGCCGCACGCGCTGCGATGGTCGGGGCAGCACACGTGGTCGTGGTCAACGAACAAGGGGGCAGCGTCCCAGCCGCGCAGGTTCCCCCCACCGCAAATGCCGCACACCCCTTCTTGGGCGTCACGCAGCTCCCGGTACCGCTCGGGGGTGAGGCGGTGCCGGGTGAGCGCCTTACGGGGCATCTCGGTGGAGCACACGTCGAAGATGCTCACGTCGGGAAGCTCAAGGACAAAGCGGAACTCGCGCGCGGCGCCGCTCACAGGTGGGCGTTCTCCAACCTCTGCGCGGCCCGGGTGGCTGCCCGAACCTGGTCGATCAGCATCCTCGCTTCCTCCTCCAACGCGGCCTCCATGGCAGCGCGGCGAGCCGACATGTGCGCCACCAGCAACGCTTCCGCTTTAGCTGGTAACCCGGCCTCCAACACGACAGCCACCTCTGGTGTCCCGCCTATGGGCGGTGTCGACAAGTCAACCGGTGTGCCGCCACCGAGGACGCGTTGGATGCTGCCGGTCTCCCACTGCAATGCCCGTTCCAGCGCGGCGGCAGTGCGGTCATGCAACCGATCCTTGTGGCCGCTCTCGACCTTCGCAACGGTGCGCTGGGAGATGGGTCCACGCTCGCCGAGCTGCTTTTGGCTGAGGCCAAGCACGATGCGCCGGTTCCGGACGGCGCGGGCAAGGCGGGCCATCGGGCTGGGCTGGTCGGGGATCTCTGGTGGGGCGATGGCCACAGCGGGGCAGGGGAACGGCACAGGGGTGAGGGGCCTGCCGTCGGGGCTGTAGGAGCAGCCGCGGCAGATGAGTGCGGTGGTGTTGGGGAAGTCGTGGGGTATCCACGGGTCGTGGAAGGGTGGAGCGGAGTGGGCGGGTGGGGCGCTGCGGTTCCTGCGGGTCATAGGCCACCCCCGAACGTTGGTTGATCAACGAACGGCCAGGTTAACGGCTTGCGTGCGGGGGCGACAGGATCGTTCGGGTCAGTCGGCGTGGACGGGTCGGTGTAGATCGGGCCGGTTGCAGCACACATCCCAGCCGGAATGGGCAGGGCAGCATTCGGTGTCGCCCGAGGTGGGGCAGTAGTACGGCGCGCACTTCTTCCGGGTCAGGCCGGCAGCGCGAATGGCGTCACCAATGGCGGTGACAGCCTTGCCGAGGTTGGTCGCTACGGCGGCGATGGACAAAGCGTCGCGGGGTGACGTCGTCATGCGGCGAGTCCTTCCCGAATGAGTGGCGTGTCGGCGTGCGCCTTGTCGTTGAAACTGCCGGCGACGATCAGGTAGCCGCATGCCGCGCATTCGAGCACAGCACCGTCGGGTGGGGCGTCGAACCAGACCAGCGGGCCGGGGCACGGGGCATCGTCGGTCATGTCGTCGCTCCCTTCTCGTAGTCGGCGGCCGATGCCTCCCGGTCGTGGACGTCGCACACGTACAGCAGGTCGCCTGACGTGCGAGGGCGGCCGAACAGCACGCCATCGGTGGTCACCAGGTAGGTGACCACCGGCATGCGGAGGCACTGGTCGGATGCGCACACGCGAGGCTCGTAGCGTTCCTGCTCGAACAGGATTGGTTTCGGGCTCATGGTTCCTCCATGTCAGATGGGTGCGGTGGTGCTGGCTTTCAGGATTGGCGACGCACCAAACACATGATCAAACACTTCGGTGCAAGCCGGGCATTCCCGGCCGTCATGGTCGCCGCAATCCCCGTCGTCCGGACAGCCCACCCGTCGTTCCGCCCACTGCTCGACGGGGCTCGACACGCCGCATTCGGGGCATGTCCACGTGTCGGAGGCGGGGGCATCCCACCAGCCCGTGCGGTCCTCGGCGGTCACGGTGCCTCCGTTCGGTCAGGCGTCAACCAGATGGGCGGCGGCACGTACTCGGTCGTCCCGGTCCGGCGCGAACAGGTCGTACACGGTCACCGGTAGGCCGAACGTCACCTCGGCCAGCGTGTCCGGCGCCAGCCGCGCCCACGGGCGATCCCGGCGAAGTCCGTCCATCGCCGTCTGCCACTGCTCGGCCCGAGGCAGGTCGTACCACTGATCAGGCGACAATTCATGTCCGGCGATCTCCGGGTTGGGGAACTGGTCGCACACCGAATACGACAGCACCACCGGTTCGTCATCCCGGGATCGCAGCAGTCCGGTTACCTGCCCCCAGCCCTGATCGGACCACTGGTCCTTGGGTCCGTCCGGGGTGTTTGAGTACCACAGGCCACGCCGGTACAACCCGGCCGTCAACCCCTGATCGATGATGTCGGCCAGCCACGCACGGTCTGGGCCTTCCACCCAGCAGTGCGACTCGCACCAGCCGTCGACCTTCGCCGCCACCCGCACCGCATCCGAGCCGGCAACGAGGGCGGTATTCAGGTCCACGTTGGTTGTGTGCAGCTCGACATCGGCCACCACCATCCGCAGGCCGTCGACCCGCAGCGCCACCCGCACGGCGTTGATGAGCCGCTGCTGAGGTTCATGGCTGGTCGGCCCTGCCAGGGGTTGTCCGGGCTGCCACCCTGCGTACACCCGCTTGTTGGCCTGTTCCTGCGCTTCGGCGTCTCGAAGGTAGGTGTGCAGGTAGTTCGCGCCGTAGAGGCCATCCGGCACCTCCGAAACGAGGGCGAGAATGTCGCGCACCCGGTCAATGCCCTGCTGCGGGTCGAGACCCCAGGCTGTTTCGGCAGGGCCGCGGGCGAGACTTCGCAGCCATGCGCGTTCACTGCCGCGCAGCTCGGCGTCGCCAGAGGGGGAGTGGAAGTAGACACGGCTCATCGGGTGGCCTCCGTCCGGGCGGGGGTGCGGGGAACCAGCAGGAACGTGTGCCGATCCTCGATGAGTGTCGTGTACCGGCCCGGCGCCGCACACATGCGCACGGGTGTGCCCGTCTCCCGCCAGCGCCGCAGCACGGTCACGTACTCGTCCCAGGCATCCGGGGTGGCATCGGGCAGCCACGCGGTGATCGAGGCCGTGCTGACGCGGGAGTTGGGGTCGCCGGGCAGGAACGTCTGCTCGCCGCCGGTGGTGTCCACGAACCGGCCGAACCCGTCCACCAGGTCGACGGTGAGGCTGCGGGTGTTCGCGTCCACGCCGACGCGGGTGACGGTCAGGCCGTCAACGTCGGCATCAAGGTCGAGGTCGCCGGGCATGGCCAGCAGAGCGGCGGCAGGGCTCCGGCTCATCGCGTCGCCTCCTGCCGCTGCTTCACGATCTCATCCACCAGCGCCGCGATCACCACGCGAGGGTCACCGGGCGGGCAGGTGCACACCTGCGGCAGGCCAGCATCGCAGTGCCCGCACATCTCCATCCACGGGGCAACCTCGGCCAAGTCCAGGGGCAGCGACGCCGTCGGCTGGTCGGCGGTGATGGCGAAGTAGGCGACCCGCAGCCGCTCGCGCACCACATCCCCGTCGGAGACGACGCAGCCCTGCTGGACGCGCCCGTGGGGGATGAGCCGGAGGGCTTGCAGCATCGGCAGGGACAGGTTGCCGCGGATCCGCTCACGCTCGGCGGCAACAGCCTCGGCCACGTCAATCCGGTCAGCTCTGGTGATGATAGGCCCGCTCACGGTCGCATCTCGATCCGCAGGGCGTCGAACAGCGGAGCCAAGTCGTCCCGGCTCAGATGCCCGTACCGGCCGGAACCGGAGCGCAGAACCACTTTGATCAGCAGTTCCTGGGCGGCGCGACGGGCGTCGTGCAGTTCGCCGAGAAGGCGTTGGCCCATGTCGTCGGCGGTGGCGAGCTGGTCACGCCATGAGAAGGCTTCATCGGTCGTGGGATTCCCTTCATCGGTCATGGTCGTCTCCGTTCGTCAGGCGTTGAGGTCGGCGTAAATCAGCACCACGCGGGCGGCCTGCACCGCGCGGCACGCCGGGCAGCCGGCGAATGCCGAGATCAGCGTGTGCTGGGTGCGGTCGAACGGCACCGGTTCGGTCTGGCAGGCAATGACGGCGAGGTTCGTCTGAAAGTCCATGTCGAGAACAAGATGACGGTCAAACACGGTCGTTTCCTTCGGGTCAGCCGCGCGAAACGGCGGGAGTAAGGTCGGCGATCCGAACGCAGGCGCGGCAGCCCACCGCAACGGTGTCCCGCATGACCACGACCGCGGCCGGACCGCGAACACCCAGCACCACACCGCACAAGGCGGCCACTGGTGGCGTTACCGTCCGGCAGTCGCGGCCAAGAAGGGTGGCGAACTGGATGAGAGTGTCAGGGATGTCGGCGTAGTGGGTGCGCCCGGAGCCGTGCCGGCGCACCTTGACACGAGACACGGCTTTCACCGTCGTCCCTGCGTTCCGTCTTCGCGAACCAGCAACGACGTTTCGATGCCGTGCCCCACCCGGCCGTCATCCCAGCGAACCGACGCCCGCCAGTACGGGTCGGCGAAGTGGCCGTAACGGTCACAGCCGATCACCGTGCCGACGCTGTTGGGGTCGCGCCAGGTGGTGACGCGCTCGCTCAGCTCCGGCTCCCACTCCCGCAGCGGCGGGTGGTCCTGGTCGATGGTCATGGTCATCTCCCCTCGGGTCGGTTACGCCAGTCGGCAGGGTCGGGGTTGTTCGGCATCTTCGCCAACGTCTGCCCGAGCTGCGCCCACTCCACCGCCTTCGCATGGTGGGTGACCCGCAGGGCGGTCACCTCGAAGTCGCGTTGCATCCGGTCGCACACGGTGGACAGGTCGTCGGGGCACGCCCAGGTGGTGGCCACGTCGCCGATGCGGGTGATCTGCCACATGGGCTCGCCGTCGCAAACCTCGCAGCGGAACGCGTAGCCGGATCCGGTGGGGGCGGTCATCAACTCACCTCCGTGTGGTGGGTGAGGAAGTAGTCCAGGTCGGCCACACCAGCGCCGGCAGCACCAACGTCGTACGTGACGTGCGGCTTGCCGTGGATGGTGGTCATGCCGGTGACAGTGAAGATGCGGCTGTCGTTGCCGGTCCACTGACTGTTGACCTGCGGAAGTGTTGTTGTGTCAGTCATTGGCACTCTCCGTTCACATCCGGGCGAACAGGGCTCGAATGGCCTGCCCAGGTGGACCCAACGGCCGCTCGTCGCACCTCGCGATCAAGCTCACTTCGTAGTCGTCGGCGACGATCAGCCGGTAGCCCTCCTGCGTCCGAACCGTGGTGGCGGTGGTCGCCGTTGAGTCGTCGCATCGCATCAGCTCGTATCGCAGCCACGCCGGCATGTTCGGCTCCAACTCAACGTCGTGCGGGCTCACGGCGCGGACGGTCAAGTTCTGTGTGCCGGTACGGATGCGGTCGCCGGGGTTCAGGTCGGCGGGAAGTTTCGCGGTCATGGGGATCTCCGTTCGTCAGCGGTCAGGATGTGATCGGGTGAACGGCAACCCACCGGTCATGGGCGGTTCGCACGTCGTCGGCCAACGCCCAACGGTCTGTGTGGAACCGGTACGCCTGCTCGCTGTGATCGATGCCGAGCAGGGTGACGCAGAGGATCGCCCACAGCTTGTCCAACACCTCCCCGTCGTCCCATCCGTGCTCGGCCGCGGTGACAGTCAGGTGGGGTTCGCTGGCGATGGCCTGGTCGATGAGGCTGGTGTTGATGGCGACGCCCGTCCAGTCGTACAGGGCGGCCTGGGCGGCTTCGAGTTCGAGGGTGCGGATGTCGGTCATGGTCGTTCTCCGTTCGTCAGGATTCGTGTTCGCCGGAACACCACGTGCACGGCGGGTTGGGCGTCGCGTTGCAGCGGCATCCCGGCTCGTACTCAACATCGTCAAGGTCGACGATGACCTTCGGCTTGGGGGCCGGCGGGTTCGCCTTGTAGCGGGCACGACGGCGGGCGTTGCGGGCGTCCTTCGTGGCCTGCCGCTCGGCGGCACGGTGCGCGGCGATCAACTCACCGAGCTGCTTCGCGGCGGCCCAGAAGTCATCGGCGGTTCGCATCTCGGTCACTTCTCGCCCCTCGTCCACAGCTTCTGGAACGCGGCCAGCGGGCCCATCTGGAACTCCCCGTCGTCGTTCCGCGCCGCCAAGGTGCAGAACTCGCGCACCTGCTCATGGCGGACGATCGCCGTGCCCGCACTGAACTCGCCCGTCACCCACGAGTAAAGGTTCAACCGGATGTAGAAGTTGTTCGCCGCGTCGACCATGCCGACGGGGCAGCGGTCGTTGTCCAAGCCGACGGCGAGCACGTCACCGGGCCGGACGGGGGTGACGTCCTTGCGGTACTTCTGCCCGGGGGTGCGGCGCTGCTTCGGCTTGCGGTTCCCAGTCGACTCCGGGGCGAACAGGAGGCTCGATCCGTCGTCGCGGGGCTTCAGGAGGACGCACCGCACCTCCCATGATCCGCCGAGTACGTGAGTGAGGGCGTCGGCGATGGCCGTCGACTGCGACGCGATGGTGACATGGATGGGCGACTTGAACTCGATGATCGCCTTCCCGTCCGTCGCTGACTGGGGGATCGCCTCGTGCAGGATCGCGGCGACACGCCGGTTGGTGCGTAGGACGTGGGCGACCACGTCGGGCCATTGGGGGAGCGTCGGGTAGGAGGGGATGGGCGTCGGGTTGGGAATGAAGTCAGGGTCTGTCATGCGGGTTGCCTCCTAGTTCGGGGATCTCGTCAAGGTTTGGTACTCAACCCGTTCAGCCCTGCTCGCCGTGCTCAAAGCGGGCCGAGCGGGCTGCGATATAGGCCGAAAGAACTTCGGGCGGACAAGGGATTTGGCGGTGGTAATGCGTGAGGTTGATGTTGCTCGTAGCGGGACCGCTCGCTTCCAGAAGCGTCTGGACCTCTAAAACCTGCGGGCCAGCCACAGGCATCACCCCTACCGACTTCGTGTCGCTACGCAGCAGAAATACGGAAGGTAGGTACATCGCCAGGCCCCGGATTGAGGCAACTCTCATGTGAACCAAGGTGCTGTGTTGAACCGGCTCGGGGATCGCCCCCAGCACCAGCACTCCGGGGCTAAGTAGGTTCTCGCTCGGATTCGCTGGCAGTTCGCCGGCAGCTAGGGCAATCCTGGCGCGGTCGCGGTTGTCGGCCTTGCCCTTCACCTCAACCCATTGATCGAGGGTCGGCAGGTAGAAGTCGGGTAGGTAGCGGTCGCCATTGGACAGGTTGTAGCCTTCAGTCTCGTACTGCCACCGGATGTCGAGGTGGTCGAAGAAGACGGCCCAACGAGCCTCTAGGCGGGAGCGGAAGCGACAACCGGCGTACCGGGTTTCGATAGGTTTCGGGTCGGTCATCGGTTGCTCCAATCGCTGTAGACACTGTCGTCTTCGGGGTTGCGGTATGCCTGATGGCTGCTGCCGAGATACGCGCCGATCGGCACGTCGTAGCGCTCCTGGTTCTCGTGACTGTTCCGCAGGATCCTCGGGTTACCCCGCTGGCCGCTCCGGGGCTGCTCGTTGCCCCGGGCGAGCCGGTCTCCACGACACGCCGCGCATCGGCGTGAGGCGTAGGTGGGGTGGATGCGGCACCGGCCGCGCCCGTTGTTGGTGCAGTCGGGGCAGTCGATGACCTTCGCGCTGTCGCCTTCGTACATGTTGCGGACTTCCACCTTGCCGCTGTCGTGGCAGGTGACGCAGTCAGGGCTGGTCGTGTCGTCACTGTCGCTGTTGCCGATTGGCCGGGCCAACTCGGTGAGCGCTTCTTGAACGTGGAAAGCAAGGTGACCTTTGCTGTGCAGGTCGGTCCACCAACCGAGCCCTCGGATGTGGGGGTTCTTGCCCTCGATGAACTCGACGACATCGGCGGCGAGGTGGGGCGGGCATCCGGCTTCGATGACCATGCGCTGCTGGGGTGCGAGGTTTGGATCTTCTGACGAAGTCGAGCCGTCTCTCTCTCGGTCTTCGTCAGGTGAGTCGCGCGGAGCAGGAACGGACGTTCGAGCCGGAGAGAGAGAAGTTGATGGTGGTTTTACTGATGGTCCTAATGGTTGCGTTCCACCATCGGAACTACCAGCACCAGAAGCGGAACTACCAGATGCGATCTTTGGAACTACCGTGGTTCCACCATCGGAACTACGGTCACTAGTTCCACCATCGGAACTACCAGCGGGGATCGTGATTCGGTACAGCGTCGGCCGGCGACTCGTCTCCCGGACTACTGTCAGCCAGCCAGCCTCCACCAGTGCAGCCACGGCGGCGCTCACGTTGGCCCGACGCCCGATGCCGGCCTTAGCCATGAGCCGGGGATAGGTGAGCCAGGCGAGGTCGGCAGTCGCGGACTTGTCGTCGTTTTTGTCTCGGGCGTGACGGGCATACGTCTCGGCTACGGCCTTTTCCGTCGCACTCAGATCCTCGGACTCCCACACGGCATCGCGGTAGATGTCCCGGACCCAACGCCCGGTCGCCGGTCGGGGGTCGGTCACGGGTTCAGGCCGCAGTAACCACGTCGGCCTGTGCGCGCTCCAGCTCATTGAGCAGAGCGGCCCACCTGAGGGCGTGTTCGCCGCGAGGCTTCGTCCGCCCCTCTTCCCAGCGCCAGATGGTGGATCTGTCGACGCCGATAGCGCTGCCGACGTCAGCGAGGGACAGGCGGGCGGTGAGGCGGATGGCTCGCCCGGTGCCGTCATTGGCCCGTCGGCGGGCGGTGGCGAGTAGCAGTAGGTGATCGGTGTCCATGGGTTCATTCTGCCCGAAGAACAACAGGCACGCAACATCCCTACTACCTTTCCATCCTCTTGCCTTACGCGTGACGCCTACTTGCCGACCCGTTGACGTGGACACGGAGCGAAATCCCCTACCGTATGGGGGTGACCAGCCAGCCAGCCACGTTGCCGCCCTCCACCCAGCACCAATGGCCCGACCCCGAAGACGGGCCGTGGCTGGCCACGCTCGCCTGGCAGGTCATCGACGGACGCCCGGAGTGCACGGGGCTGACCCTCGCCGCCGACGGTCGAATGCTGACCGCGTCGGTGGTGCGCAAGATTCCCGTGGCCGACTGGATTGCCGAAGATCGCGCCAGGTTGGCGCCGACACAGCCGGCAATCGGTGGACTGCGCGCCTCAACGGTTGAGCGGCTGAAGACAGCCGCCGAGGTGTACCAGCGGGCCAAGAGCGAAGGCTTGCCGCCCACCAAGGCTGTCGCCGCGCACTACGGCATCTCGCACGGAGGGGCGTCGAACCTCATCTCCCGCGCCCGCTCGGCAGGTCTGCTGCCACCAACATCACCGGGAGTGTCGACCGGGTAGCGGAATCGCCCAAATAGCTGTTACGCAGCGAAGTTGTCCGAGTTGATACCTGTAGCCGCATGGTCAAAGTCGTAGACTCGCCCGCATGGCCGTACCAGCGAGGGACATCGCCGCAGCCCTCCGGGATCGCCTTCCCGGCATTGGGTCCATGAAGCTGCACAAGCTTCTCTACTACTGCCAGGGCATCCACCTCGCCCACGTCGGCGAGCCGGCGTTCCCCGAGACGATCTCAGCGTGGGACATGGGGCCGGTCGTCGGATCCCTGTGGAAGGCCGAAGCCGACGGCACGACCACGCCCGCGACCACGCCCGCCACTGCGGAGCTGGACAACGCGACGCTGGGCACCATCAGCTACGTGATCAGCACCTACGGGAACCTGTCCGGCGCGGACCTATCGAAGCTCACCCACCAGGAAACCCCGTGGATCCGCGGTGACGAGGAACGACGCAGACGCGGCGAGCCCAGCGCCAAAATCCGCACCGAATGGATCGGCGACTACTTCAGCAACCCGGCCCGGGACGAGGACGAAGCCGTCGTGGACGCGGACATGATCCGCAAGTGGCTGTCAGAGGTGGCGGCGAGCCCTGAGCCTAGGCCGGGGGAGCCTGCAACCAGGGAGAGTTTGGCGGCCTGGGCGCAGCGTGCCGCCTGAGCCCGAGTGGCAGGTGTTCGGCTACGACGATTGCCTTGACTTGTGGGCTGCCGTTGAGGACCCGCCTGCCGAGCTGCGCATCCTGGTGGTGAAGTGGCTGATGTCTCGCCTGGAAGACCCGCACCGGGGGGTGAAGCGGGTCCGGGACTTCCCGAACTTGTGGTTCGGGAAAGTCGCCGAGTCTGACCACGGGTCGGGCGCTGCGGTGTGGTGCACCTACGAAATCGACGAAGCCAACCGCAGGGTTCACCTCAGGGCCGTTTCAACGCTCAACAACCCCGTCTAGCGGGACGGGGTCACGAGAAGCGGACGTACACCACTGTCGCGTCGTCAGATCGTTTGTTGCGTGGCCAGCGGACCCCGCTCGGGTCGGATCGTTCAGCGTTACGAACGTGGTCGATGAGGCTGGCCGGCCCATACCTGTCCAGCGTGTCGAGCATCCCGGTAGTGGACATGAGCCCGAACGATGCGGCACGCATTGCCCCGTCGGTAACCACAGCCATTCGGGTTACGTCCTTGCGGGCGAAATCGCCGGTGATGGCATGCCAGGCCGCGCCTGGGTTGGCCTCGGCCACCCAGTACCCCCCGTCCCGGTTTCGGGCCGCCAGTTCGAGTGGCTTCATCGACAGCAGGGCAGCGGCCTTCTCGGGCGATCCGATCGGATGCCGGTCCGCCTCGGTGCGCTGCTCTCTTGCCGTGTGGCTGACGCGGTCGTCAGTGACTGACTCGACCTGGCCGCCCACGTCGGCAATTACCGACACGTCGCCGAGCACCAGGTACTCAACGGTGTCGTCACTGATGCGAACGATCCCAGCGGCGGCCGATGGTGAGCCGGGGTGGGTCAGGTCGCAGGCGGGGTGAAGTGCCGCCACGTCGGCGATGGCTGCGGCAAGCGCGTCCGGCAGGGGCGCATCTTGGTCGTCGGCGCGGGTGGCAACTGCGGCACCTAGTTTCGTCGCGTACCAGGCCACCCCGTGCACACACCCGGTGTCGGTGCGGGCTGTGGCGCCGTCGAGTACCGCGATGACGTGCGGCGTGGTTGACACCCAATCTTCGTTGGGGCGATCGGGGGTGCCGGGTTCGCTGGCGACGACGACGCGCATTAGCCCACGCCTTCGTGCCGGTGAAGGTCGGTCAGCGGGGTCACTGCGGTGATGGCCTTCGTCTTCGGGTTGTATTGGCTTTCGACGAGCACCGAAAAGCGGCGAGTCTTGCACTGCTCCCACAGGTCACCGATGTTGGCTTCAACGTAGCTGGCCGCGCCGTTGGTGCCGGCGGCGTGAATACCGGCGAGGAAGAGGAAGTTGCCCTTGCCGTCGGGCCGGGGTAGCCGACCGATGTACGCGTAGTCGGAGTGACCGCCCGCGTCGGAGGGAGAGCGGTACTCCTTGCCGTTGGCCCGGTCGATGAGGTAGTTGCCGTTGTCGTCCTCGGCGAATCCGAAGCGTGGATCTGCTTCAAGTACCTGTCCGACAAAGGGCAGGAGTCGAGGCCCGCACAGCACGATGAGGCCGGGCCGGTTCAGGTTGACGTGCCCGGGTGGGGCCACTACCTCGATGGGTTCCGTCTTGAGGCCGAGTGAACGCGCTAGTTCGGCGAGCCGTTCGTAGGCGGCGGTGGCTTCGCCCGAGAGGAGGGTGGATTGTTTTCCGTCGGTGCGGCCGGCTTCGGGTTTGCCGCCGACCGCGATGGTGATGATGGTGCCGCTGCCGAGGAATGCCCGTTCGGGACGAGGCCCGGCATTGAGTAGTTGCCCGACGCGGGCGCGGGTCATCCCGAGTTGCTTGCCGATGTCGGTCTGCGACAGGCCGGTCGACATCATTTCTTCGATGGCCCCTCGGCGGACCTGTGCGGCTTCGTTGACGACGGACTGGTGCTCGCCGATGAGCTTGTTGGCGCTCATGGCGCGCACGGCGGGGTCGGTGATTTGTAGGAGGTCGCGCACCTCCGGGTGTTGAGGCTGGGGGTCGGTCATGGTGACAGCGTACTACTTCGCAAGCCCCCCTTGCGCTTGGGAGTGGTGGTAGCTACTGTGACTCTTGTGCCGCTGTAAAGGCCCCCTTGCGGGAGTCAAGTAGCGGTAGCGCAGCAAGGTAAGGAAAACCCCTGCACCAGCAGGTCCGGGAAGACAGCGCTGGTGCAGGGGCCCCACGGACTCCCCGAAAGGGAACCGCTATGCAGCAGGCTATCAACGCCGCCCCTGTCATCAGCGCGCCCGCCGAGGGCGACACCCGCTACTACGGCCCGTACCAGGTCACTCTGTCCCTGACGGTCGACAACGCGTTCAGCATCAACGTCCACGCTCGCACCGGCGGCCACCGCTACGACGAGCTGTGCTTCACCACCGCCGACGTCGACACCGCCAACCTCGTCCACCGGATCATCAAGGACGGCGGGGAGCAGGGCGTTCAGCCCGAGGGCATCCGCGAGGCACTGGACGCGGCGCTCCGTGAGGAACTGCTCCAGGTGCAGGAGCGCCACGACACGCCGTCCCGCAACCGGGTTGAGCACATCAACCTGGTGCTGGACCGCCTGGAGCAGCCGGTCGACACCGCCCGCATGGACGAGCTGGCCGCCACCCTGGGTCGCCCCCGGAACATGCGGGAGCTGCGCGACGCCATGCAGGCCGGCATCAACCGGCAGCGGGCGGAGGTGGCAGCCCGATGACCGCCCCCACCACAGCAACCGCCGCCTTCGACCCCATGTCGCAGCCGTGCCCCGACTGGTGCGTGCAGGACTCGTGCCCCGACCCGGGAGTGGTCGACCACTACTCCCGCGAGTGGGCGGGCCGTGACTACATGGACGGCGCGGAGTGGCGCGTTCAGGTCGTGCAGACGGTGACGGTCGCGGGCCCGAACCTGGCCTACATCAACGTCAACCGGGCTACCGGTTCGTACGCGTCGACAGCCGAGTTCACCCGGGCGCTCATGCAGGCCGAGGTGCTGAAGAACCGCATCAACGCCGACCGGGCTGCCGCCCTTAACCGTGCCGGCGGTGCCCAATGAGCGACAACCAGAACACCCCGGAGATCATCCACCCGGACTGGTGCCAGCGGGACCGCTGCGTCACCCACATCGACGGATCGGTCACCCACGGGCACCTGTTCGGGACGATCGCCGCCGACGAGGTGGAGATCGACGTGACGGTGGAACGCACCGACGCCCCCGACGAGAAGGGCAAGGTCAAGGCCGGTCCGGCGCGGGCGTACACCCGGATCAACCGCACGGGTGTCATGTCGGCGGGGAGCTTGGACCGGGTGACGCGGCTGATGGACAAGGCCACTGCGTTCTCCGGGCAGCGGATGGGCCGGTACTGACATGGACACCGTCGACATGCTGCGGGTCCTCACCGACGTTGCCGATGAACTGGTCACCGCCGACCAGCACGACACGTACGGCATCCCCGCCGATGTTCCCACCGGGGACGGCGAGGCGTACCGGCTGCTGCTCGTGGATGCGATCACCCGCGCGTGGGTGATGCGGCCTTTGCCGGACGACAAGCCGGGCACCGTGCCGCTGGTGTTGACCACGTTGGGTGAGTTCGTGGCCGCACGCATGAACCCGGGCCGGTACACGTCGGGGCGGGTGTTCGAGGTGCGTGACGGCAAGCTGGGCACACAGGCGGTGGCCCGGTGAACATCAACCGGCGTCCGAGTCGCCTGTCCGCGAATACGCCGTCCCGGTCGGCGCACGAACTGATCTCGCGGGCGGCCGAAAACCCGGCGGTGGCCCCGGTGAACAGCCCCTACCGGCCGCGCCGCAGTGTCACCCGGAACGTGGTCTGACATGGCCCGGGTGGTCGGCATCAACGACAGCAAGAACATGCGCGAGGTTGAGAAGATCCGCGCCGACCTGGACAAGCCGGCACCGAAGCCGCAGCCCAGCCCCAGCAGGTAGCACCCCGCCGGCCCCGTCGAGGGGGCGGAGCCGGCACACCCAACCAAGCCTGATTTATCCTGATCTAGGGAGATTCACCATGTTCGCCAACGCGACCAGCCGCCGTCTCGCCCGCGCCACCCGCACCACCGTTCCCGTCGAGATCGCCGACGACGCCGGCACCGTCACCACGTTCCGGCCCGCCCGCCGCCCGGCCCGACGCAACATCGAGCAGGCCGCCATCCGCGCCTCACAGATGGGGCTGAGCTTCTGATGGCCGCCAATCTGACCGGACCGCAGCACGTCAAGGAGGCGCTTCGCCTCGCCGAGCAGGCCGAGCAGCCCACCTGGGACGGGGTCAACCGCCCGTCCGACGAGCAGCGGTACCGGATGTTGATGCGCGCGCACCTGCACGCCAACCTCGCCCGCACCGCCGCGATGGTCGACAGCCACCACTACAGCGACGGGTCGGTCAGGCAGGACGGCGACACGCGCCGCGCCTGGCACCAAACGTTCTCCGTCAAGCCGTAACCCACCAGCCTGCACGTGAGCCTCCCGGGTTCGGCCATCACGTCCGAGCCCGGGTGCGGGGTCACCGCAGACCAGCAGCCCAACAGCAGGGAGTCCTACATGCGCCAATTCTTCATCGCCTACCAGTACGAGCGGTCCGAGCCGGGCGGAATTCGCATCGGCCTCGCCAACTGCATTCAGCGGTTCGCGTTCCATCCGCTGACCGACCCGGGTCGCGCCGGTGCGGAGATTGCCGCCGCCGCGGGCATCGAAGCAGCGATCGTCATCAACGTGCAGGCCGTGCCTTGCAACGACTTTTGATGCCTGTTCCAGGCACACCACCCCCGCCGAAGCCCACCCCGTGGCCGCCCGGCGGCGGGCACATCTAACCCACCACAGGGAGACACCAATGACCGACACCGTGTCCACCCCCAACTACAGCAGCGTCCGCGACGACCTGCGCACCCAACTCGCCCGGGTTGACACGAAAGCCCTCGGCCTGTCCGCAATCAACCTCGGTGCCATCGGTCTGCTCGGCGCGGTCGTCGTGCAAGCCAACACCCCCAATGGGGTTCGTGTCGGCGCGGGGGCGGGGCTCGCGGTGGTGCTGTGGTCGCTGTGGTTCCTGCTCGCCGCGGTCGCCCCCAACCTGACCGGGAATCACGGCTTCGTGGCGTACGCCCGCGCGAACACCCCCGCCGACCTGGATGCGGCGATCGTCGCCGACCAGGCCGACCAGCGGCGGGAGATTCGTTGGCTTTCGAGCACGGTCAAGCGGAAGTACCAGTCCGTTGGCAGCGCGGTCCGCGGGCTCATGTACGCGCCAGTGGTTGCCGTGCTGGTTGGGGTCGTCTGCACGTCGGCCGTCTTCCTGCTCCGGTAGTCAACCGAAGGCGGCATTCACCGCTGCTGGCGGCGATCAAAAGCCCACAACCCCAGAACACAACCTGAGGAGCACCCACATGAGCAACCAGAGCACCCCCAGCAACCCGGCGATCAGCGCCATCACCCGCACCGCAGACCTGCGTGACGCCGACCGGGCCCAAGCCGACGCCGCGTGGGCGACCACCGAAAAGATGCGGCAGGAGTTGCTGGCCAAGGCCCGCGAGTTGCGCGCCAAGCACCAGCAGTAGCTGACGGCGGGGTGCGGCTGCCCTGAGAAGCCACCGCACCCCGCCCTGATCCCCAACCAGAGATCACACCCGGCAGGGGCACCACCCCCACGCCGGGCCAGCCAACCCCCCGAAGGAGGCCACCATGGCCAAGGGTAGGAGCACCAGCAGCGACAACACCAGCACCAGCACCAACGACCGTGCGATTGCCCGCACGGCGGCGAACCAGGCACTGCCGTACACCGACCCCCGGGCCACCTACCCGAGGGCGTTGGAGTACCAGCAGCGCATCCGTGACGGCGCCGCCCGCCGGGGTGCGCAGTGACCGCGAACACGCCGCGCGCCGAGGTGGGCGACAAGGGCCGCTTCGACGGTTTCCCAGGTCGCACCAACACCAGTGGTGGCAGCACCCGGTGGGTGGACGGCGAGTACGTCACCGACCATTCGGCCACGTCCACCCCGACCAGCCGGTTCGTGCGCACCCCGGGTGGCAAGTCGTGACCGCCCGAGAGCAGGTTGACGCCCTCGGTGCCTCGCAGGTTCGGTGCCTCCTGTGTGCCCACGCCCCGTGTGACTGCCCGACGTTCGGTACGCCCGAGTACCTGGCGTTGGTCAACCGGCTGCACGGCACCAGCTTCGGCGGCCGGCAGTGACCGCAGGCGAGCAGGGTGCGGGGGTGGCCGGTGACGGTCGCCCCCGCACCACCCGGCAGGTCGACTACGAGCCCGCGCCCACCGTCTGCCCGGTCTGCTTGACCGACCTGAACACCACCCAGTCCTGCCCCCTGAACTGCCTGACCCGTGAGGACGCAAACCGATGACCCCAGCACTGCTCACCGCCGCCCCTGCCCGCCTTCACCGCCGGCACACACCGCCCGCCCCTGGCCGGGTGCACATCGCTCAGGCCGACCGGATTCGCCGGCAACTCGCCAAGAACGAGGCCGTCACCGTCGCCATCACCGGCATGGGCCGGGGCTGGTTTGTGCTGTCCGTTGGCGACGGCACGTACGAGGTGTGGCGGGACCGCAGTGCGCTCACCGTCGCGTGGACTGACGTCCCCGTCGCCGGCATCTGAGACTGGCTGTCATGCCGTTCAACCGCGCCCCGCAGCTCTGCTGGCTGGTCCTCGCTGAGGGTGACTGGCTGGGCTGTGGGGCGACGGTCGACGACGCCGTGTGGCTTGCCGCGAAGGTGTGGGCGCAGGAGATCGCCGGTGGTGCCGTGCCGGACGGGCCGCCGTATCTGTCGCAGGCGGTGGAGTTGTGTGTGGAGTTGCGGTGCGCGGGGTGCGGTGGGGTGTTCACGGACCCGTTGACGGGTGGGCCGGCGCACGGCGAGTCTGAGGTGGCGGTGGTGGCGTTGGCGGGCGAGCACGGCTGGGTGGGGGAGCGGTGCCCGGCGTGCGTTGCTGCGGAGGGGACGCCTTAACCCGGCTTCTTGGGTGGCCTGCCCCGAGCCGTGGTCGGCTTGAACGCAGCAAGGCGCTTGAGCATGGCTGCGGGGTTCTGGTTGACCAACTCCATGCACGCGGACACGAACTCGGTCATGGTCCACCCGTTGGCGTCGAGTGTCTTCTTGGTGCGTTCTTGCAGCTCGTCGCCGGGGCGGATGCCCATGGCCTTGTTTCGGTGTCGGTCGCCGGGCGGTCTGGGGTCGGTCATGAAGAAAGTGTGCCATGTGGCTAGCCATTAATCCACAGGGGCGCTACTATATGGATAGCCACTTACCGAGGGAGTCAAGATGCGTCGCACGATCACCGACACCGCCGACCGCCTCCGCAACACCGACACCCTGACGGTCGACGGCAAGCCGGCGCTGATCCTCAACATCGACGACGCCGCCACCCCCGCCCGCCCGGCGCGGCTCGCGCTGACCGTCAGCGACCCCCACGGCTGCCTTGCCGACCTCAACGCCGGCTACGTCACCTACCTCGACGCGGGCGACACCGTCACCTTCGAGCCCGGCAGCACCCACCTCGCCGACGTGGCCGGACGGCGCCCCGGCGGTCCGACCGACGGCCAGATCGCCGGGATCCTCGCGTTTGAGTCCGCCAACCCGATCGGTCGCGTCACCTCCTACACCCTGTTCTCGGACGAGGCCATCGAGCAGCGGCGCGCGGAACTCGCCGCCGAGCGGGCCGCGAACCCGGTCACCAACGAGAGCGTCCGCGCGATGCTCGCCGACCTGCACCGCTGACCACAACACCAGAGCGTGGCCCCGCTCCCGTGAGGGATCG
Organism: Micromonospora sp. NPDC048935; assembly: GCF_043197875.1. Taxonomy (NCBI): domain Bacteria; kingdom Bacillati; phylum Actinomycetota; class Actinomycetes; order Micromonosporales; family Micromonosporaceae; genus Micromonospora; species Micromonospora sp. NPDC048935. The sequence continues at coordinate 268,396 of NZ_JBICTZ010000001.1, forward strand.
ACCGGCTGAGAGGTCACAGCCTCAAAAGCGCCGGTCAGACTGCGGGCTTCCGAAGCTCCCCTGGGGAGCGGGGCCACCCCAACACCGCACACGGAGGAGTCGAGATGCCACGCAAGGCCACCCGCCCCATCTGCGAGGGCTGCCGCACCTGGCTCGACGCCCCGGGTGTCACCCCCAGCACCAAGAAGGCTGGCTACTGCACCGATTGCGCCCCCGACAAGGTGACGCACCTCGTGCTTGCCGGTGACTTCGACACCTTCTGCGGCACGTCGATGCGGATCGTGAACGACGACAACGACGCCGACGCCACGGTTTACGACGCCCTGTTCGGCTCCAACCACACCAACTGCCTCAACTGCGCCCGTGTCCTGCGTGACCGCAACAAGCGCCGCTGAGCACCCCGCCGGTCGGCCGCAGGAGGCCGCGCAGCCCGGACGTCATGGTCCGGACCGGCGACAACAGCCGAGGGCACCACACCGCAACCCGACCAGCAGCAGGGAGCAGCGACATGGCGATCCGAGCCGACATCATCCGCGAGGCCATTGACCAGATGCGCAACGACCCTGACCCGCGCTGGCAGGCCGTTGCCGACTTGCTTGGTGGGGGGCCACTCAGCTACGCCAGCCTGCTTGACCGCAACCCCACCCAACGTCCGTCCGACTATCCGGACGCGGACCGCGCTGTCGCTGTCGCCACGGCATACCTCGCCCGCTAACTCGTGAGCCGTCCTCCGACCAGCAGCAAGGAGCCACCACGATGAGCACCAAGCAGCCAGCCGACCTTCCTGAGGGCAGCATCGTCGCCAACAACACGATCGCCCTGTTCCGTGTCCTGTCCGGCATTGGTGTGGTGTGGAGAGGCACCGACGGCCGCCGCTACGACGATGCCTCGGTCGACGAGCTGCTGTCCGGCGGTGCTGTCGTTCTGCGTGATGGTTTCAGCGCCTAACCGTCGTCTACGCCCACGACCCGACCAGCAGCAGGGAGAACCAAAATGGACGCCCAGACGCACACCCCCAGCACGCCGACAGGCGTTGACGCCGACGGAATCCCGATCCACGCCGGCACGACCCCGTCCGAGTGCTGCTGCGTTGACCCGGGCCAGCCTCACACGCTGTCCTGCGAGAACGTCACCCCGGCGCAGGCACTCGCGTTCATCAACCGCCGCTGACCAGCCACAAGGAGCGCGACATGCCGACCACAAAGCCTGGACGGGTCATCCGCCTGCGTGACCGCGAGTGGACGTTGCAGCGGCTCGGCGGGTACATGCCGTGGCAGGTCACCCACCTGCCCACCCAGGTCGTGTTCCGCGACTCGTCCGAGGCGGACGCCCGCCGGCAGATCAAGAACGGGTGGTACGGCCGGAAGGTCGCCGACCGGATGCGCCCCGAACCGCCGTCACGACGGGACTGGTGGCAGGACCCCATCACCGGTGTGTGGCACCTGTGGAAGGGCGGCATGTTCGATTGGACGTGCTGGGTGCACGACCGGGTGTGTGACCCGTTGAAGCCGATCACCGCCGACGACATTCTGCGCATGGCCGCCCGGGACGGCTCGGTCGACGACGACGTGTTCGTGGTGCTGCGGCAGGCCGCCGAAAACCGGTCCATCGACCTGAACACCGACCCGAAGGGGTGATCACCGTGGCCAACACCATTCGTATCCCGTTCGACCAGGGTGCCGTGATGTGCGACCGGGACCAGCTCGCCACCGCGATCCTGCTCCGCATGGAGCACAACGGGAATCAGCGGGCGATCCGGGCTGCCCTCATCGAACAGCACAACATCAACCCGTCGGACGCCACCTACCTGACCGTCGCCGCCCGCATCTGCGCCGAGCGCGGCATCGAGCCCTGAGGAGCGCCGCCATGCATGTTGTGCACAGCCCGGAGCAGTTGATGGCGTGGAAACGTGTCGACGTGGAAGCCCTCGTCGGCAAGCACATCAGCTTGCGCACCGCAGACGACTACCAGTTGTACTGGTGCGACCCGCACGGCTACCGGGGTGCCTGGACGGAGATGGGCGGCGGTGTTGTCACCAGCGCCACCCTGGACGACCGGGGCGAGCAAGTCACTGTCACATACACCGACGGGTCGTGGACGTACTGGCTTGCCGGGCAGGCCGTTTGCGTCACTGTTACCGGCTCGGAGAGGGGCTGACCATGTCAAAGCCGTATGCGACCTCGCTGATGCCCGTCGGCACCGTCATCGAGGAACCCGACGGCACCACCTACAAGAAGATCATCGACTCCCGGCGTGACTCGTTCCCGTGGGTCACCGCAGACGGGGGCGAATACGGGGACGAGCGGATGGCGCACCTGCTGGACGACGGTGCTGAGTTGGTGGAGGAGTGGTGACCATGCCGCACGAGACGAAGACCGCCAAGGATCTGCCCGCAGGGGCGGAGGTGACCGGACGGCACACCGTGTGGGTGAAGGGCCGGCCCGGCCACGTTGAGTGCTGGACAGCGTCCACCGGCGGGCACCTGTCCGACGGCACCATCGACCGACTGCTGTCCGAAGGCGCGTCCATCACCCGCGTGCCCACCGGCACCCACGTCAAGGAGCAGACCGCGTGAACGTGTACACCCTGCAACCTCGCGTCGCCCCGCCCACCCAGGCGATCCGTGACGCCCTCAAACTGCCCGCCCACACCACCCACGTGCGGTGGCTGATCGCCGCCGACAACCACAACTGGGTTGTCTACCAGCTGCGGCAGCGGGGCTGGCCGGACATGCCCACCACCCAGACCGGGGTGCACCTCGCCCACGGGCGTGACGTGGATGCGCTCGCTGGTGCCGGCCTGCTCGCAGAGCGGGCGGTACTCGTCACCCCCGACATCCTGGTCGGTTCCGGTTTGGTGGTGGCCGCGGTGGATGCGGGCGGTGCTGTACGGCCGATTGGAACGCTTGACCGCAGCGTCACCGCCGTTCGGTTCACCTCTGCCGGCCATTCCTGCTCGAACTGTGAGGGCGTCGACCCGGCGTCGTGCCTGTTCAACGCGAAGGAGAAGTGACATGACCGACCGCATGATCAGCGCCGCCGTTCAGCACGCTCTCGACCGCGCCGACACCGCGGACAAGCTCGCCCAGGCGGCGTGGCTGCGCGGCGACCGGGACACCGCCCAGGCGACGGCCGCGGTGCGCGACGCCCACGACACCGCCGCAGCGACCATCGGCGCACTCGCGTCCAGCAGGGCGGCCGACCGTGGCTGACCTGATTCGCGCCGCCGACTTCAACAACGCCGACCCGACCCCCGACCCCGACACCTGGACCGTGGATGGGATGCGCGCCGCTATCACCCATCTCGCCCGGCGGCCTGTCGACCTCACCCGGCGAGGACTCAAACGGCCCATCGTTGAGCGGCAGGTGCAGCTCGTTGACGCCTACCTGTACATGGGCAGGGAGCGGGTGACGATGGAGTGGCAGCGTAACGGCGAGCCGCATCGCACCTCCGTCCACCTGGACGAAGTCCTGTCGATCGAACTGGCGGCCGACCGTGGCTGACCGTCGACTGCCGTACGCGCGCACCCTCGCCGTGCTGCGCATCCTGTCCTGGCCGTACCGGTACCCACCGCTGAGCTGGCTCGTCGCGCTCACCGACTGGCTGGCCGCCACCAGCCGGCGGATGAACGTCACCATCGCCATGTCCCTGTTGACCGTCGTCACCTCGATCGCCTGGAAGGTTGCCCATGGTTGAGCAAACCGACCTGACGTTGCCGCTCACACCCGCGAGGCTCGGCCGTGCGGTCGACGAGATCGTGGAGCGCGCCTTCCCCACACCCCGGCAGGAGTTGTGCATGCCGGTGGGGGAGATGGTGCGCGCGTTGACCGCGCTGTGTGGGAAGGCGGTGCAGCTCGCCTACGACGACGCCGCTGGCATCGCCAAAAACGCGCGTGAACGCCTCGCCCGGTACCTGTGCCTCCGCTCCGTAGGTTCGAACTGGGCTGCCGAGATGAGTAAGGCGTGGGACCGGGGTGAGGTCGACCGCGACCGATGGCAGGCCGAAGCCGACGAACTGCTCGCCGTCATCACCGGACAGGACCAGCCGTGACCGACTCCACCGCCGACCTACCCACCCTGCTTGGGCTGGCGTCCACCGGCACCACCAGCGTGCACGCAGCCTGGCTGGACGGTAGGCCCACCCTCTGCGACCGCACCGCCGTGCGGTGGCTACCCGGCCGGGCTCGTGCCGCCGTGACGTGCAGGTCGTGTCGCAGCCGGTACGAACGGATGCGGTGGGGTGCCAATGACTGGGCACCACCGATCAGCGTGACCGAGATGGTCGACGCGGGTTATCTCATCACCGGACAGGAGAACTGACATGTTCTGAGGGAGGGGCTGCCGATGAAGCGTGTAGACACCGCCGCCCTGCGGTTCTGGGCGCTCATAGGTGCGGGCCTGCTCGGATGCGGGTTTTGTGTGTGGACGGATCCGTTGAACTGGATTGCGTGGGTGTTCGGGTTGGCGTTTCTGCTCGGGATGATGGGTAGGGCTGGCCGCCGTTAGTTGTGCGGGGTGGCCGGCTTTGCTGTGTCGGCTTCCATCACCTTCTTGCTATCCGACGGATAGCGCGGTAGGCGCTGAGTATGGGTGGCGTCGTATGCACACCACGGGTTGAGGCGAGGAATGCCGTGCACCTTCTGACCTAGTTCGCGAAACGGGCCGGACTGACCGCCTTTAACACGGACAAACCGACCTGGGTCAGCGCTGCGCCGGTCGGCTTCGTCGCTTTTGCTCACTGGACACCCAGTTATGGCCACCGCATGTATAGGCGAAGCCCAACGACGAAGAGAGCCAGCGACCCCGGCACTGTGCCGGGGTCGCTGCTCGTTGAGAGGAGACCGACTTGACCAACCACGCCCCACGCCGACGCAACCGCACGCAGCCCAACTCCCACATCGGAGCCGACCGGATGGCCGCCGGGATTGGACTCGGCGCTGCACTGGTACGGCTCGCCGCCGAGATCGTTCGGGCCAGCAGCGGCCAGTAGTTGAGCACGAAGCCGCCCACCCTGAGCATCAGCAGCGGCGGGCGGCTTCGTCGTGAGCCATCAGACGGGCTGCTCCGGCAGGCTGAACCCTTCGCGCAACAGCCAGTTGCCCAACGCGTCCCCGCCTTCCCTGTCGAGCAGAGACGCCACGTAGCTACCCGGACGGTCGATCGGATTCTCTGACCGCTGCCGCAGCGCGTCGTAGATGGCGTTCGTGGGGAACGTGCCCCGGTTCCAGTCCTTGACGCCCTGCGACATGATCCGTTCGCCAAGGGTGGCCCGGAAGTCGTCACGGTCATTGAGGTACCAGTTGCCTCGCTGCTGCGGGATCGTCGGCTGATCGTCCACGGCAGCAGGTTGTGAATCGAAGTCACCCGCCCCGGAAGGAGCGAAGCGAGTGGAGGGGGAGCGATTCACTTCTGTGCAGGGTCGATCTAGTTCACCTTGATGTAGTTGTGGTTGTTCTAGTTCGTGTGCGCTCTGGCTCACTACGGTGGTGTGCTGTGGAGCACCAGGGGTGGTGTGCTGTGGAGCACTACCCTCAGCGGCCTCTTTCTTCGGCCAAGAGACGCACAGCAGCGTGTACCGGTTGGTGTCGTTGACGTTCCTCTGCTCGTTGCGGCGGCACTCTTTCTCGACCAACCCAGTGTCGATCAGCTCCGCGATGTAGCGGTCGACGGCACGAGCGTTCTTGAGGTTCATCCGCTTGGCGAGGTTGGACCGTGAAGGCCACACGTGCGAGTCGCCACGCTGGTAGTTGATGTGCGTCAGCAGCAGCGCGTACAGGTAGGCGGCGTTGACGGTCAGCTTTCCTGCCGCAACGAGGTCGAGCAGTTCAACGGGGAGCCGGACGTGTAGGTCCGGGGGAGGGGTGGCGGTCATCGCACACCACCGGGTCGCACAGACGTGCGCAACGAGTAGACTCGTAGGCTGGACATGGGTCGCCTCCACGCGGCGATCAGGGCCCGGCGCGAAGGTGCTACCAACACCTGCCGGGCCCGTTCTGTATTTGTCGTCCCCAATCCTACCGGGTGTCCGGATCTTGCTGACCAACGCCAATGCCCTGACCGGCGGCCGGTATGATCGGCGTGCAGGGCGCTCCCGGGATGTGCGCTCCGCACCGCCTTACGGCCCCGTCACAAGCGGGGCCGTTCGTGCATCCGGGGGCCGTATCCTGGTTGTGGCTCCGTTCTCACTACCGGGAAACCGCACGGCCGAAAGCGACAGCGGGTGAAATCGCCGAACAGGGCGAGAGGTGCGTTCCCGCCGAGGTAGGAGGAGCCGACCCGCACGACGAAGCCCCGGCCGTCACCGGTCCGGGGCTTCACTCACCAGCGGCACTTCGCAAGGCGTCCAGCCTGGGGCCGCCCTAGGCCAGCCGCATAGTGACGGTGACCTCTCCCGTAAACGGGTCTTCGATCGAGTGCTCTGTGGCGTGCCCGACCACCGGACTCGGGTTCACGGCTCGGTGAATCCGCCATGCGACCTCGCCTACAAGTTTCAGCTCATCTTCCTCAGCCTGAGGCAGGCGCGGCTCGGGCGGGCCATCCATGGCGTCCATCTGCTGATTATCGCGCAAGGGGGCAGCAGAAAGCCCCGGACGCCTGCCGAGGTTCGGCATCCGTCCGGGGCTCAACGCAGCTTTGCAGGGCTGCACCACCAGCCTACGGCAGCAGCACGTCCCGCCACCGCCACGCCAGTTCGAGACACCCCGCGCCGGCAGGGGCGACCTTCCCCGAGTCGAGTAGCCCGCGCACCCCGTCCTGCGTGAACGCGTACCGCTCGGCGACAACCTGGCCCTCGTCGTTGCGGTCCACGAAGTCAGCAGCGAGGGAGTCGAACACGTCGGCGTCGACCACCAGCACCGTCAGGATCTCCCCGACCAGGGTCAGCGCGTCCAACGCAACACCCAGGCAGTGCACCGACAGGCGCCCGTCGGCCCGCGCCTCATCGAGCTGCGCGAACGGCCCCGACGCGTAGTCGACCGGCCGGCCGTGCCCGTCGCACTCCGGCATGCCCAGCAGTTCCTCGGAGAACTCGCGTTGGATGTTGCGCCACAGGTCGAAGTCCAGGGCGCGGGCGGCGGGCAGGATCGACGACGGTTGGAAGATGCCGCTGGGGATGACTTGGAGCATGCCGCCGGCTGCCGCCACGGCGCGTGGATCCCTGCGGTGCATCAAGAACTCAGCGGAGTCGCCGTCACGGCGGATCGTCAACGTCGAGATGGCGGGCATCACCGGGCGGCGGGCGCACACGAACGGGTTGCCGATCAGCCGCCGGTACGGCAGGTCCCGCATGTGCGGGTGTGCCGACGGTTGGCCGTCCGCGTCTAACGCCACGTACGCCAACTCGTGGGCGGTCGGTTCGAACACGTCCACGGCGCTGAAGTAGGTCGTCTCCCCGAACGACATCGCCCCCGCGCTGGGCGACCAGTCGACGCCGAGCATCCGCCACGACAGGCGATCCTCAAACAACCGCGGCGGCGCCAGGTCCCTGACGGCACGCGTGTACCGGTCGTACGAGCGGGACAACGTCAGGTCCGGTAGCGACCGAGCTGCCTCCCGCTCCGTCCCATCCAACGCAGGCTCCGGTGCGCCCGGAACCTTCGTCACGGTGATGTCCGCCAAGTCCACGGGCGCATCCGGGATCCAACCCGGGCCGGCAATCAGTCCGGTGTCGCCCAGGCGGTGCTCCGGGTACAAGTCGGCGGCCACCTGCGACAGGCGGTGCCGGTTCTGGTTCAGCAGCGTGCGGGTTGCCTTCCACTGGTCCTGCGAGTCGCGCACTCGCGGGTCCTGCTCGACGTCTGGCATGAAGTCCTCTGCGCTCGACCGTTGACGGGGAAGCAGCGCCGGGCCCGCAGTGATCCCCAGGTCGGCCACAGCCACCCCGAACACCCGCGCCAGCTCGCGCCGATACCGCAAGGAAGGGGGCACCTCGCCCCGCTCCCACCGACCCACATGCGCCTCAGTGACCGCCGGCCCGATCTGGTCGGCGACGTCCCGCTGCGTCCACGACCGTTCCTCGCGCAGGGCGCGAATCCGGTTCGGTGCGTCAGTGGTGTTCATGCTTGCCGCTCCCCGGTGGCTGTCGCAGCGTCACCCACACACCAGCGTATGACCATCCACCGATCATGCGGGCGGGCTGGTGTGCGGATGGGCTGCTCGTGGCGTTCCTGCGACGTGTCGCCCGGATCACGCTGGCATCAGCACGGCAGGCAGTCATCAGGAGGTGAGGGGAGTGCGTCAGGTCGGGTCTTCGGAGTCGCCGTGGAAGGCGCGGCGCCGCTCGTCCAGCAGCCGGATCACGTCGGCTGGGTTGCACTCGCGCTGCGGCTTCTGGGGTGCGCCGGGGATCTTCCGGTGGCCGATCACCCCGGCTTTCACCAGCGTGTGGACCTTCGTTCGGCCCATGCCGAGCAGGGTGGCAACAGTGCCGGTCTTCAACCACTCGCCAGCACGTACCCGGCGTTCAAGGTCGGCGACCTCGTCTTGTGGGCGCTTGGCGCGCTGTTCGTCCCCCATCACCACTGCTCTCAGCCGCTGGAATTTGCGGTGAGCGTACCCACCGTTCGAGGTGTTCGCGATCACCGCCGTGGCCATTGATGCTCTTCCGCTCCGATCGTGCTAGTGTTCAATCTGTTCGCGCAGTTCAATCTGTTCGCAAGTCTGGCACAGGAAAGCCGATAACGCGAACAGCCAAAAGCCCAGCCAGAGGAGGTGCCGCCGGTGATCGTCAACGCCGTCACGTTCATCCCCGACCCGGGAGAGCCGGTCCGCCCGACCGCGCCCGCAGCCCCCGTGGCGGCGGACCCGTCGTGGATGGATCAGGCGCTGACATTCGCCGACCAGCACCAGCAGGTCATCGCCATCGCCGCCATCGGCATTGCGAACCTGATCGCCCTTCGGCTCCTTACCAAGGTCATCCGCCGCAAGAAGGGCACCCCCGCAGTCAGCGAAGGTCGGGTGCGCAAGGCGCTCGTCTACCTGGCTGCCAGCATCGGCTCCGCGTTCACCCTCACCTCGATGTGGAACGTGTTCGAGCACTCGTTCAACATCGACAACTGGGGCGTGCGGCTCGTCCTCTGCGGTGTCTTCGAAATCATGATGCTGTCGTCGGCCGTGAACTCGCGGGCGTTCCGCCTGCGTCGGGCCAAGCAGCAAAGCGAGCTGAGCACGCCCACCGAGAGCCCGGCCGCCACGCCAACCGCTGAGCGACGCGAACTCGATGTCGACGGAATCGCCGTGTGGGTGTTCGCCGCAGTCGCCGGTGTCATCTGCTTCACCGACTCCACCAACCCCGTCGAAGCGGGCATGCGCGGCTTCCTGCCCCTCGCCGTCGCCTGGATGTGGGAGCGGGCCATCGCAGCCGACCTCCGCACGTTCGCCCGCACCGTCCGCGACAAGAAGATCAACCTGCGGATCAGCACCGAACGGATCCTCGTCGCCCTCCGCATCGCCGAACCCACCGGGCGGGACGTCAGCGAAGTCGACAAAGCCCGCTACCGGTCCGCGTTTACGATCGCCGCGTTCAAGCTGCACACCCTGCGCGCCGACAAGGCCCTGCACTGGCGGATCAGCATCGCCCGGTGGAGGCTGCGCCGAGCCGGCCTCGCCATCATGAAGCGGTCCGGTGTCGCCGAACTGGTGGCCGCCCGCCGGGACGTCGCCACCCTGTACGGCATTGAGGACTTCACCGCCCCCGACGCCGTCGGGCACCTCGCCGGATGGCGGGACCGTGTCATCGACGTCACCCCCGCTGACGGTGACACCACCAACGCTACTGACGCCGCCACCCTGACGCAGGCACCCGCCCAGTCGCCCGCCGTCACCGGTACCGCCACCAACGCGCCCACCGTGACGCGCCCCGCCGTGACGCCCACCGTCACACAGTCAGCCGTCAGCGGTGTCATCGTCACCAACACCCCCGCCACCAACGGTCGGGTGCGCCCCCTCAGCCGCGACGTCATTGACGCCGAGTTCGCGTCGTGGACCACCCAGCAGGTGGAGGACTACGCCGCGGAACGTGCCCGGCACGTGCTCGCCGAAACCGACAACAAGACGGCTGGGATGCGCGAATACTTCCTGATCTGCCTGGCCCTGGGCGTCGAGCCGAAAGGCAGCGCCATGGCGAAAGCCGTCGGCGCGTCCGGTGGGTTGGGCCGCGGTAAGGCCATCGAGTGGCATGGGGCGCTGGCCGTTGATGACGCCGAGTCGGTGCTCCGTGGCGCCCTCGCACGCGTCACCGCTGAGCGCGCCGCTGGGGGTGACGACCGTGACTGACCCCGTTACCCGCATCGAGCAGGTGCGTCACCCGGCCGTCACCCCGACGCCCGTCACTGCCCCCGTCACGTTGGTCGCCGCTTCCGCGTCGGCCGTCACTGGTGACGCGCCCGTCACCGTCACCGAGGGAGCCGCACTGCTTCACGACCTGACGCACCTTCCGGCCGACATTCACCGGAACGCGCTCGCGTACCTGCGGGGGCTGTGGCCGGAGTACCCGAAGACCATGCCGAACCTGATCACCGAACCGGAGGAGGACCCCGATGAGCGTTGACCACCTACCCGCCCGCACCACCACGGTTGCGGCAACTGGCACCACCGAGATCAACACCGTTGGCGACGAGGCTCCCCCGTCAGCGGGGAAGACGCTGGACCACGCCAACATCCACGCGCACAAGGACTGGCGGCACATCGCCTCCGAGTGGGTGGGCCTGGCCGCCGCGTTCACCGCCGCCGCCGCGGTCGGCGGAATGGCTACAAACACGCTGCTGGCGGTGTCCCACACCCTGGCCGTCATCGCGGGCGCGCTGGTCGGTGTGCTGGTGTGGCTGCTCGCCGAGAAGTACCGGGAGGGCCGCCGGTGGGTGTACGCCGAGACCGACGTCCCGTACAACGGCGACATGCCCGGAACGCCCTGACCAGTGCAAACGCGAGGAATTCGAGACTCCATGGCATCGAAAATCTATGAGATCAACGTCTTCAAAGATCAGCGGCCGGTGCGGGACATGCCCGCGTTCCTGTCCGCCGTTGACCTCGAAGACGGCGAAAACACCGAACGCACCCTCAACCAACATCTGCTGGGCGCGGTGCGCCGCGCCAACGCCCACCGCAGCGACATCCATCGATTCCATCTGGAATTTCGGGACATCGATGCTGGCGGCAAGGCGCGCGGGCCGGTGCTGTTCCGCTGGGTGATGCCCGCATCGGAGGACGCGTGATGGCCGGGCGGTCTAGGAAACCCGAGGTCAACCGGCAGCAGTGGCATGAGAAGCGGGTCGCCGCTGCCCGCACCCCCAAGGAAACGCTGTGGGCGCTGTGCCACTGGCTGGTGGCGGAGGCGTTCCACGCCGGACCGGACCAGATCCAGGCCGCGACCGTGATGGTCCGCGACCGGATCAATGAGCTGACCGAGGCCAGGAAGGAGGCGACCCGATGACGACGACTGTCACCGAGCGTGAAATTCGATCCCCCCACAATGGGCGGATCCCGAAGCTGGACAGCCCGCCCGCGCCCGCGCGCACGGGCGCGAGGGTACCGGTCACGTTGAGTTTCAGCAAGGCGTGGGCTGCGCTGCGCTCGTCGTGCACCTCATGGTGGGCGTGGACGTCACGTCCGGCGTCGCTGGCTGACCTGTGGGCAGGGTCCGCCGTCGACTCGAAGCGGATCCCCGCCAACGTCGGCGTGCTGCGCATCGCCTGGCAGGTGTCGAACTGGACCGACCGTCTGCTTATGTTCGGCCTCATCGCCGTCGCCCCCACCTTCCTGACCGGGCCGCTGCGGTGGCTCGCCACCCGACCCACCCGACGGTGGGGGTTCTACCTCATCCTCGCGGCGTTCGCCGCCACCTTCGCCCTCGGAAAGGGGTGACCTGCCATGTTCAACGTGGGTATCGGCTTCGGCCTCGTCATCATCGCCATCACCGCCCAGTTCCTCATCTCGAAGCGACTCAAGCACGCGAAGGTGTCCAAGGCGTTCTCGTGGATTGCGTGGGGTGGCGCGCTGCTCGGCGGGGTGGGCATGTCCTCGGAGTTCGGCAACGCCGTCGGCATCAGCGCCGGTGGGGCGGCTATCGCCTCGCTGGCGGCGCTGATGTTCATCATCGTGGACGTCGCGGACCGGCGCCCCGACTGGCCGGCGTTCATCCTCATCTGCCTCGCGCCGACGCTGATGCGGATCTGCGGCGGGCCACTGGGCAACCTGTACGACGCGGCCCTCACCCCACTCGACGGCATCCTCACGGGGCTGCGCGCCTTCATGGGGATGTGACCAGTGAGCATCCTTCGCAGCAGCGTCGCCGCGGCAGCCCATCGCTTGGTCTGCGGCACCACCGCAGACCAAGCGCCAGAGGACGGCTGCGTCGGGTATGGCGCCCCGGCTGCCGACGCCTACGTCACAACGGGATGCGACCACTGTTCGGCCCCGGGTGAGGGGTTCTGCTGGACGTGCATCGACAGCTCATTGATCAGCCTGGCCGACCTGACTGTCTTCGCAGGCCGCGAGCGGAAGGAGTAAGACATGGACCCGATCTCCATCGCCGTGACGGTCCTCGCCATCTACGGCATGTTGCAGCGGTCGCCTCAGTGGGCTGGGGAGATGGCCGAGGAGTGGCGGGCCGCCCGCCGAGGTGAGGTGTCCCCGGCTGCTGCGGCCCGCAGACAGCGACTCATCAACGCCGGTGTGGATCCGGCCGCCGGCGGACCGATGCGCCAGTACGTGGGCAACCGGTGGCGGGAGCACTGGCTTGACGCCGACGCGAAAGCCACCCAAAGGCGCGCCGACCGACTCGACAAGGAAGCCGCCGGGGAGGTGCTGTCGCGCCGGGAGCGGATGCAGTCGCGCCTGGACGACGAGGTGACCCGCCGCGCCGAGCAGTGGCGTACCCGGGAACCCGGCGACATTGTGCCGCCGGTGTCCACCAACAAGGGTGGCGACAAGCCGGGGCCTGGCACCCCGGGTGGTGGTGCGCCCTCCCCTTCGAGCGACACCACCCCACCGAGCACCCTGCAACCAGCTGCCCGCGGCGGAAGCGCTAACACCCGAACTGACGTCGGAGATCCCGACCCGATCCCCGACGACTTCGACGGCGTGTACAGCAGCACCGTCCACGACGACGACTACTACACCAACCCGGGCCGCCCTCGGGAGCAGCCGACCACCGCGAACCCCGGTGGCGGCACCAGCGCCACCAACGACCGTGACCCGATCCGGGTGGACGCCACCGTCGGCGCCCACGCCCGCAGCAACACCCAACCCGCCGCAACTGCGGCGATCACCGCAGGAGGAACCACCATGTCCAACGCCGTAGCACAGCAGGCCGTCACCGGTGTCATCTCCGGCGCCGCCGAGGCCCGCGCGATCCAGGCCGCCCTCGCCCGCGCCACCGAGGACTACGTGGCGCAGCTCAACCGGCTGCGCGCCCGCATCTACTCCCTCGGCGAGCAGACCCTGGGCACCGTCCAGATGTCCGGCAAGTCCCACGTCGTCGCCAACACGGCCGCCGCCGCTGAGGCCGCCGCCGCGGCGACCGCGAACGCCCGCGCCTGCACCAACGAGGTGGAGCCGCTGCTGGGCAACGTCGCCCGCGCCTTCGACCGCATCAACAGCTGACCCGCACCACGACGAGGAGGACGCCATGGCAGTGACAACGCACCGGCCGGTGGCGCTGCCCAACAGCGCGCCCACCCCGACGACGAACCCGACGGTGAAGCCGACCCCCATGCCGGTCCCGGTGGGGGCGGCCCGCATGCAGGCGTGGTACATCGACGCCGCCGACGACCGGCGCAAGCGCATGCCGCACCTGGTGCCGGTCGACGACGACAATCACCGCACCGACCACGTCCGCCACCAGTGCCCGAAGATGCGCAACCTCAACGGCGGCGGACGGGAGCGCTGCGAGGAGCACGCCTGGCTGCGGCCGACGGATCCCGCGTTGTTCTGCCAGCGGCACGGGGACAAGCTGGAGCCGCCGCAGGCAGCGCCGAAGGCCGCGCAGTTGTTTGTTGAGGCGAAGCGGCTGCACGGGCGTACCGCCGCGGCGTGGGGGCTGCCGGCCGCCGCCGCCGCGACGGACCTCATCGCCGCGCTCGCCGACCTGCCGCCCTCGCACGTCGGCGTCACCGCACCCGCGGCCGCCGGCGTCGTCTTCGTCGTGACGAAGCGGAAGCTGACCAAGCGCGCCATCGCCCGCAACCGCATCGAGAAGGGTCAGCGCACCGGCAAGCGGATCCAGGCCATCACCCGCCGGGCCCAGCGCGCCGCGCTCACCGCCGGGGAGACCGGCCTGTGGGCGACCGCGCTGGCCGCCACCGATATCAACACCTGGGCGGGGCGCATCGTCGCCGCCGCGGGCATGGTCCGCTGGGCGTTCAGCATGCGCTCGTGGTGGGCCGCCACCGACGCCCGACGTGCGCCGGCCCCGCCCCCCGCCCCGGTGACCGTGGACGTGACCGCGGCGGAACAGCCGGTGGATGCCCCCGACCCGCTGCGCCTGCGCGCCATCACCACCTGGGCGATGCTCATCGGCCTCACCGGCGGGCCCCTCGCTGGCACCGAACTGGTCCACTACCAGCAACTGCCCGCGTGTGAGGTCGGCGCGGCCACCCGCACCCGGCTGCCGAATTGGACGGCGAAGGTCGTCGCGAAGGTCCCCGGGTCCATCAACATGCGCGAGTCGCGACCGAACCTGCTCGGCCGCATCGCCGCCGCCTACGGGTGCACCTACGCCGACGTGTCGTTCAGCGCCGACGAGTCGGACCTGTCCATCGGGTGGCTGCGGGTGCAGCCGGACAACCCGCTCGCCGAGACGAAGATTTGGCCCGGCCCGAAGGTCGCCAGCGACTGGCGTAACGGCCGGTCCCGGGTCGGCCGCTTCAACGACGGCCGCGACATCTGGTACCAGTGGTGGACGAAGACGGGCGCGATCCACGACCTGATCTCCGGGTGCACCGGCTCCGGCAAGTCCGAGCTTGTCGCGCAACTGCTGCTAGCGTCCCTGCACTCCGAGGGTCAGGTCATCGACTGGGTGGGTGACCCGCAGGGCGGGCAGTCCTACGGGCAGTTGAAGGACGCCGTCGACTGGTTCGCCCGCGACACCTCCGAGATCCGGTTGATGCTGCTCGCGGCGCTCAAGGAGATGCTGCGCCGCAACGACGAGTTGTCCGAGAACAACATCAAGACGTGGCGTCCCAGCCTGGACATGCCGCTGCTGGTCATCACCCTCGACGAGGTCCAGTCGATCATCGAAGACCCGATCATCCTGGAGCTGGTGGAGAAGCTGGTCGGGATGGGCCGCAAGTGCGGCATCAAGATGCGGCTGATCACGCAAATCCCGGCGGCGTACAACCTGGGCGGTTCCACGTACATCAAGGAGCAGTTGAAGGCCGGACAGACGCTGATCTTCCGGGCGATGACCGATGTTGCCGGCCGCTCCGCCGTCGACAGTGACTGCCCCGTGGACCCGACAGAGTTGCCGTCGGTGTGGGGTGCGAACACCTGCGCCGGTGGGGACACCACCGCCGGGTTGATGTTCGTGCAGGGCGTCAACGGCCGTGACGTGTACGGGCGCGCCGACTACACCGGCGACGACATGGGTGTGTGGCTGGTCGACGGTGAGGGCCAGTCGACGTTGACGCCGGGGGTGTTCGGCCCGGAGGCGCAGCAGGAATCGGGTGTGCTGTGGGGTGACCGTAAGGAACGCGCCCGGCGGCTACTCGCGGCTGGCCGGTCGGACGCGGATCTGCTGTCGGGTGGGAAGGCCATCGAGCTGTTGGAGGCGGCGGCGGTCACGCAGGCCACCCCGGCGGCGCAGCGTCCCCCAGAGCAGCCATCACCGGCCGCGCAGAAAACCGCCCGGGTGTCCCGTGACGTGGTGTTGGAGGCGGCGCGGAAGGCCGCCAACGATCGAGGTGTGGTCACGAGGGATCAGTTGATCGCGGAGCTTGCCTCGATGGTCGAGCCGATGAAGGACGGCACCCGCGACAAGGCGCTCACCGACCTGATGGCTGACGGCAAACTCCGCCGGGTCAAGAACGGCTTGTATGAGGTTCCGGGTGTCGCGGCGACCCTGTTCGACGGGGCGACCAACTGATGACCGCGCAGCGTCAAACCCGCGTGCCCCGTCGGCGCCCGCCTGCGGGTGAGCGCCGCAAACGCGCCGTGTACGGGATTATGACCCTCGACGTGGACGCCCGCGGCATTCCGATCCCGGGCGCCGCCCCGGTGGTCGGATACATCGGCCAGTCGCGGCAGACGGTGTGGCAGCGGGAGCAGCAGCACCGCGATGAGCAGCCGTTCTCCGATTTGATCGTCGGCGGTTCGTGGACGATCGAAGAGGGCTGGTGGACGCAGCAGCAGTTGGATGAGCGGGAGCAGCACTACATCCGCCGGGGGGTGTCTCTGCTGCCCGGCCAGGAGGCGCAACGCCCGAAGTACAACATTGACTGCAATCGGGAAAACCGGGACCGGATCAAGCCGTGGGATGCGGTGGCGCACCGGCAGGCGCGTGAGCCGGGCTGGGTGAAGCCGGCGAAGGGCTCGTTCGTTTCCCGGCAGCGCACGTACGGTCCGCCGCAGAATATGGCTCGGGCGGTGCGACGCCGGCCCCGGTTTCGGTGGACGCGTCGCCGGATCCGTGCGGCTGTGCTGACTGGTGTTTGGTTGGTCCTGTTCGCCGGGTTTTGGTGGGCTGGCTGGGATGTGTGGCACGGCTGGGATGGGCCCCGCAACGCGGCAATTGGTACCACTGTGGTGATGGCGTCTGCGGCTGCCGCATGGCAGTGGGCGTCGAAGCCGCAGCGCCGCCGCCGCCGCAGGTCCCGCCGGTGAGTACCTGGCGGTGGGAAGCGTTCGATTCATCCGGCACGGCCATGATCGCCGACACCCTTACCGACCCGTTCGCGGAAACACCTACTGAGGCCGCCGACCTGGGCATGGCCCGGTTGCTGATCCGGGTTGAGCCGGATTACGGGCAGTTGCGGGGGTGGCGTGTGCGGGCGTGGGCTGATGGTTGTGGTGAGGCGTGGGCGGACGCGGACGAGTGGTTGCAGGTTGCTGAGGGTTCCCGCCGTTAGCCTGCTGGTGCGCGACCGCATCCGTTGACTGCTGGTGTGACGTGGGTGTTCACCCGGCACCTTGGCCCGTTTAAGCGGGTGTTGTGGGGGCGGCTCGGTCTGGCGGAGGCGGCGCAGCAATCGGCGGCACTCGACCGGCTGCGCGGGTAGGGCAGGACACGCCAGGACTGAGTCCTGCATAGGTGCTTTACATCTGACCCCCCAACTCGTATAGTTGCTATACAGGCAACCGAGGGGGGCGACGATGGACACCACAACCTACCAAGCCGGCGACGAAATCGACATCAACGGCACCACGATCATCCTCGGCACCCGCAAAGGCAACACCGGGATCCGCTGGAACTGGTACGCCCCCGAGTCCGACGAAGCGGGCGTCATCTACCACCCAACCCCCGACGCGGCCATCGACGAAGCCTGCCGCTCCCTCGCCAAGCGTTGCACCTGTGGTGCTGTGGCCGAAATGGTCAGCTCCACGCGCCCCGTCTGCGCCAACTGCATCTGACAGAGAGCCCGTCATGCCCCAAACCTGCATCCAAGATTGCCTCCCGCACGGCCGGATGTGCGAACTCGACGCCGACCACACCGACGACCACGAGTGCGTCGACTGTCCCGGACAGCAACGGGCGCGGTGGCGGGAGGCTATCGACGCTCGTGTTGCCGCACACCGGGCCGCCGAGATGGTCGAGTCAACCCCCGACGTCGACTGACAGGACGCGACACGATGGAACTTACGAACGCGCAGCAGCAAGCTCTACTGACCCGGGCAGTCGACGCCGTTAAGGCCCGGTTCGACGTCGGCCCCAGCACCGATCCGGACGAGGTGTCGCGGCGTATCGAGGTGGCGACCCTCGCCGTCACCGACGCCGTCACCCGCGGCGGATGGCTGCACAGCCAGATTGCCATCCTGTCCGGGGTTACCGGGCTGCGGGTCATCGGACTCATCTCCGACTGGTCGGCGCAGGCCCAAGCGCTGGGGCGGGAACGGCACAACGCGAAGGTGTACGCCGATCAGGTGAGGGAGGCTGCCGCGGCCCACGCCCGGCAGCGGGTTGGCGCCCAGGGCTATGGGGCCAAGTCGCAGATCGCGCGGGAGATCGGCGTGACCCGGCCCGTGGTGGACGCGTGGATTGGGCAGGCGCAGGGGGGGTGACATCTGATGGACAAGCTGGCCCGGCTGCGCCACTACACGGCCGTCTACTACGCGCACGCCACCCAACACCGCACCTCACGTGCTGCCCGCGAGTGGATGGAGGCTGAAGTGCCTGCCGCCGAAGCGGCCCGGTGGGCGAACGCCGGCTACCTGCCCGCCGAGGCGGAGCCGCTGATCGCCGACGGTGTCACCCCGGAAACTGCCACCGAGATGGACCAGCTCGCCGACGACCTCGCGGGTGGCCCCGAAGCGCGGGCCATGCAGGTCATTGACGCCATGGTTGCCGACGGCACGCTCGTTGATCCGGCGCGGGTGCGGCAGGTTCAAGACCCTGACGACCCAACGCACACGATTGTGTGGATCTCGCCGGACG
Source organism: Micromonospora sp. NPDC048935 (assembly GCF_043197875.1). Classification (NCBI taxonomy): domain Bacteria; kingdom Bacillati; phylum Actinomycetota; class Actinomycetes; order Micromonosporales; family Micromonosporaceae; genus Micromonospora; species Micromonospora sp. NPDC048935. The sequence continues at coordinate 286,979 of NZ_JBICTZ010000001.1, forward strand.
CGTAGGTGGAGAAACCCCGACGGAGCAGCGAGGCTGCGGCCGTGATGCCGGGTAGCGTTAACTTCGGCGGGCCGTCGGGGTAGAGGCCGACTGCCCGCCCCCGACCTCTACCGGGAGCCTCCAATGACAGGCAAAACACCCGCCAAGCAGACCATCGGCGAGAAACTGAAGCGTCACCGCAAAGCCAACCGGCTCACCCAAGAGCAGTTGGCCGAACGCGCGGACCTCAGCATCGAGATCGTGCGGAAGCTGGAACAGAACGTGCGCCGCTCGACCAGCCTCGCCACCCTCCATGCGCTCGCCCGCGCCCTCAACGTGCCCACCACGGCCCTCATGGGTGACGCCGCTGAGGCCGCCGCCCGCGCCGAACCGGACCACCGGCCACTGTCGCTGGCCGCTATCCGCCGCGTCGTCGCCCCGGTGCGTGGACTCAACGGCACGCTGCTGACCCTGCCGGCCGGCGATCCGCCCACCCTTGACGTCCTCACCGGACGCCTACGCGCCGTTGACCGCACCTACCAGCGCAACAACTACGCCGAGGCGCTGTCAGTGTTGCCGCCGCTGCTCGCCGACGTTCGCGCCGCCGTCGACATCGCCAACGACCGGGACCGGCCGGACGCGTACGCGCTGCTGGCCCGCACCCAACACCTGACCGGGAACCTGCTCATCCAACTGCGCGCAGGTGACCTCGCGCAGACCGCGCTAACCGGGGCGCTTGACGCCGCCCGCCAGTGCGGCAATGAGGACGTCGCCGCCACCGTCGTCCAGGGCATGTGTTGGCTGCTGATGCGGCAGGGTCGGCTGGCCGAGGCCGCCGAACTTGCCACGGCTACGGCCGATCAGGTGGAGCCGCGGTTTTCCCGGGCCACCCCGACGCAGTTGGCGGCGTGGGGGTGGCTACTGGTGGCGGGTGCCGCCGCATACGCCCGCGACAATCAGCCGGGTGTCGCAGCGGACCTGGTCGACGCGGCGCAGGCCGCGGCCGTACGGATCGGCGAGCGCGCACCGGAGCCCGGACATCTGATGATGGTGGGCGGGTTCGACTCGGGGCGCGTGCAGATGGCCCGGGTGGAGAACGCCGCGGTGGCTGGCGACCCTGGGCGCGTGTTGGATTTGGCGCGGCTGGTACCGGCGGGGCCAACGCCGGTGGGGTCGAGTTGGCAGCGCCACCGGCTAGATGTGGCGTGGGCGCACGCGCAGCGCCGCGAGCATGGCGACGCCACCGCTGTGCTGGTGGAGTTGCGGCACCTTGCGCCGGCATGGTTGCGGCAGCAGCGGTACGCGCGGGAAATCGTGAACGTCATTTCTGATGGGCGTCGGCGGGCGATGACAGAGGATCTGGCGGATCTGGCGTCGGTGGTCGGCTACACACCCTGAGGTCGCACACGGTGTACCAGTTTGGTTGCTGACGGTGGCTAGCGGTACGTGGGGTACCTCCCGTTTGCCCAGCTCATCGGCCACGCTCAACATGTCAGTACATGTTGGCTGACCGAATGGCGCAGCGGCCCGTGGCCGGGTTTGGCGGGGGCTGTTGTTGCCGACCTTTTCGGTGTGGCGGCTGGTTGGACCCCCAGCCTGACCGGCCGCCACCCACCCCGATCGCAATGGGGGTTCATGTGGACGTGTGGCGTTGGCACAACGGTCGGACGGCACGAGACACCCAAGCTGACGCATTCTCAGGCGGCGACCGTGACCACTGACCTGAATGTGCCCGCCGGCACTGACCTGGTGTTGCTGGCCGGTGAGTGGTTCCCCGAGCCGACCGTCCCTGCCGACCGCGGTGAGATCGTCACCGTTGTTGCCGTGTACCAGCGGGAAATCGGCGGCCGGGTGTGGGTGCGCGGTCACGTGTGTAAACGTGCCGACCCCCCGGACTGTGGCACCGGGTCCTGCTTCGAGCATCAGGTGCTCACGTCGGCGATCCGGGCGAATGTGGCAGGTGCCCGATGAGCCGCATGGATGAGCCCACCACCCCCGCGTTCGTCTCGCAGATCGCCCAGCAGGTGATCGGCAGCCACGAGCAGGGTCAGCAGTGCCAGCGTTGCACCGACGCAGGGTGTGATCAGGTGGATTGGGCGCGGATGATGCTGCGCGACCTGGCTGCGGCCACCACGGCGGAGCAGCGGTTGGCGATAGCGGACGGCACTGGTTGAGCGTTGCTCGCACCCGACAGGACCGGCCTCACCCGATGCGGGGTGAGGCCGGTCCTGTCTTTTGTGGCGGTGCCGGAAAGCGCATTCCTAGCTGTCAGGGGTCGGCCGCTTCTTGGTGCCACCCGAGACGCCTCGGGCGATCTGGGAGGCGCGTGCCGGGTGCAGCCCCAGCTCCTCGCCTACCTGGTCCCAGGTGCGCCCCTGCTTCAGCTCGGTGACAGCAGCGGCGCGCTCGGCGGCGATGAAGCGTTGCAGGTCGGGGATGGCGTCGAGGGCGGCGGACAGCGCTTTGGCCCGGTCGGCGGGGTCGGTGAGGGTGAGCGCCTGGGGCAGTGCGGCGATGGGGTCGGGGAGCGTCATGGTTCGAGGTTAGTGGGTCCCCCTCGATAAATCTAGTGGGTACCCCTTGCATCTCTAGTGGGTACCCACTAGGCTATAGATACAAGCCAGCGAGCAGGGGAGACGACATGGACCGCATCGAGGCGAAGACCCGGGAGATCATGGCGATGGACCCGAAGATCAGCCCCACCCGCGCCAAGATCCAGGCCATGAAGGTCGTCGGCGATGACCAGCGCGCCGAGTACCACCGCCAGGTGATGGACGCCAACTGACCCCCAGACGCACGAAAGCGCCCCGCCCAGCCGAAAGGCCAGGTGGGGCGCAGTGCGTTGCGGGCGGGTCAGCCCGTGATGGCCGGCGCCTTGGAGCGGATGCCGTTGTCGGACGCCGCCGGGGCCGCCGCCACACCGAGCGCCTGCCCCGCCGTGAGAACCAGCAGGATCCACTCGTTGCCGTCCAGGCCGCCGAGGATCAGCGTCGCGGCCACCTGGAGCACGGCGAGCAGCGTGTTCACGGCGGTCTTACTCCACCGGTACTGCGGGGCGAGCGGCACGAGGTAGGTGCCGGCGGCACCCGTCACGGCGATGGCGACGGCCACCCACTCGGTCCCGTCGATCGAGTTGTCGCCGGACACCGACACGTAGACGACAATCAGGCCAGCGAAGAACGTCGAGGCCAGGGCCTTGCCGTAGGTCTGGAACATCGGGGCTCCTAGGGTGTGGTCGTGGTGCGTGGTGGATACGCCCGGCAGCCGGACGGCTCACGGGCATGGCAGGAATGGCGGCCGGACGCCTGCCCGAACGGGCACACGCGGCTGGGTGCGGCGACGTGGGCGTGCCGGGTGTGCACCTGGCCCACCCGGGCGTGGCCGTGCCTGGAGGGCGACTGCCGGGAGGTGGTCTGGGATCCCGACCACGTCCACGGGGAGTAGGTCAGCCGCAGCGCTGCGACGGCGGCGCCGGCAGCGGGTTCGCCCGCCGCGTCTCGTTCGCCTTCTCCCGCGACTCGTTGTACGTCCGCAGCGCGTCGATCCCGGCCCGGGGCTGCTCACCGATCGACCGGAACAGCACGTCTTGGGCCTGCCGGTCCTGCTCTGCCGCCGCGTACCGGGCGGCCTGGGAGCGGTTGTTGGCCTCGTTGTAGTCGGCTAGGCACTGCGTGAGCTGGCGTTGCTGCACACCGATGTACACCGACAACAGCAACGCCACCACGGCCACCACCTTGACGGCCATGTCAGCCGCGGACGAGTTCAGGGCGCGTACCACCGGGGTCACCGGTCATCACCGCCGATCTTGTTGAGCAGGGGACGCAGCGCCAAGCCGAGGCCGCCGGCCACCGCCAAGGACAGCAGGACTTGCAGGCCATAGCTCACGAGGTTGTCTCCTCAACGGGGGTGGGCGGGGAAGGGTCCTGCGCACCGCGCCGGCCCAGAGCGGGCGGGGCCAGGGCCAGGACCAGGAAGGCGGGTACGCCGAGCAGCGCGGCGTCGGGCAGCTTCCCCTGGGCGAGGTAGGCGATGACCACACCGACCCAGGTACCCAGCCCGACGAGCATCACCAGGTTGCGGAGCCACGTCGACATGCTGCTCCCCGTCGATCGTCGTGATGATTCAGCCCTGGAGTCGCTTGGCGAGCGCGTCGGCGACCTGCTCGGTGAGGGCCTTGGGGATCGCCTCAGCGATGCGCTCCGGGGTCAGCCCGGCCAGCACCCCGGCAACGATCGCCGGCTCGTCGGTGAAGTCCTTCCCGGCGAGCCCGGTCAGCGCTGCCTGGATGGAGCTGAGCTGCGCCGCCATGGCCTTCAGGTTGTAGTTGCCAGCCACTGACGCCCCGGTGTCGTCCCGGCCGTCCGCGATCCGGGTGTAGATCTGCCCGATCGGGTTCCGGCCGTCCAGCACCGTGAGGTTCTTGTGGACGGTGGCCAGCCAGTTGTGCTCTTCCGGGGTCATGTCGTCGTCCTCCAAGAGTCCAATGGAGCTGAGGTAGCGGCGGAACAGGGGCCGCTGGTCGCGGCCGGCCTTGATCGCGTCGCGAAAGAAGCTGAAGTGGGTGTGCCAGCGGTGTGAGCTGTCGCCGCTGGTGCGCCGGCCGAGGCGGTCCCACCGCTTCACCGTGCTGCCGTCGGGGCTGTAGATGATCTCCCGGATGTCCCGGGTGTCGGCCGCGCCCGCCGCGCACTGGCCCACGCACCAGAGCGAGAAACTGGGCAAGGTGTGGATCCGCCCGCCCGACGTGACGTTGAACTGGCCGACGTCCAACGCCGCCGCGTCCAGGGTCAGTCCGGCCCTGTCCCGGGGTGACTCGACCACCGAGTAGTCGCCTTCGACCACCCGGTCCGAGCCGCAGTGGTAGCCGCCTCGGTGAGCTGCATTTCCGACGATGCCGACCTCTGCCGGCTCTAGATCGTCGGATCCGGGAGCGTCGTCTAGGTGATCAAGCAGCAGCTTGCGTACCGCCATCAGGTTGGCGGGCGCTCTGGTCATTGGTGCCCCCGTTCCGTCGTGCCTCGTAGCGGCGCTGGTTGTTGACCTTGCACTTTCGGCACTGCCGGCTCTTCCGCCCGCCAGTCTTGAGCTGGAAGTACGTGTTCTCCGGCGTGTACTCGTGGCCGTTCTTGCAGTGCGTGACCGGACCACGTGGCTCGGCAGGCACGTAGCGCGATCGGTTGTCCTCGCGGGTGCACGTGCGGCAGCCGGGGCGGCCCGAGAAATACCGGTTCTCCGACCGGCGGTGACCGCGCAGGCAGTAGAGGCTGCGCGACCGGCCCATCCGGCGCAGGTTCTCCTGCCGGCTGACCGGCTCCAGGTGGTCGGGGTTGACGCACCGGCGGTTCACGCACAGGTGGTCCAGTTCAAGCTGGTACGGGACCGGGCCGACCAGCAGTTGCCAGGCGAACCGGTGCGCTCCGACGGTTCCAGCGCCGGAGTTGAACGTGCCGTAGCCGTCGGAGTTGACGCTGGCGATCCATTCCCAGCAGACGCCAGAGGTGTCGACCTTGACCCAGAAGCGCTGCACGACTCGTGGCGACACCGTGGCGACGGTCATCGGACGTGCTCCCCGTACCCGTCGTTGCTGCACCCGCACGGGAGGTAGCCCCAGCGCCAACCTTTTGGCGCGCCACAAGCGGGCGGGTTGTCCATGTGGGTGCGCTCGGGGTTCGTCTCGTCCGGCTGTGTCGCAGGTGCGGGCGCGGTCACGAGCTGGCCCTTCGCGACCTCTTGGGTGCGTACTTTGCGGCAGGCAGCGCAGTGGATCCCAGGCGTCGGCTGTTCAACTGATTCAAGCGGGCCGTCGTAAAAACCGACGCGGCTGCAAAGTGAAGCGTTGTCGCGGTAATAGTGAGAGCGGCGTTCAAGCGGATGAATGTCGCCCCAACCCTCGGTCAAGCTGCGCATCTCGGCCCCTTCCGATGGTGGATATCCACCACTGTACCGAGGACTGGACGTGGTGGATATCCACCACCGATACTCAGCGCATGCCCAAAGACAGATCCGAAGACCGGCACACCAACCCAGCCCACGTCATCCGACCGAACCCGCCTGAACTGTGGGAACGGCTCGGCGAAGCCGTGGGCCCGCGCAACCGCAGCGCCACCGTCTCCGACCTCATCCGCCGCTACCTCGACGGCGAGGCCATGCCCGAGAAGCCAGCCCGCAGCTAGCCGACGATGCCGACCTCGTCCGGGTCCAGGTCATCCGGGCCGGGGGCGTTGTCGAGGTGGGTGAGGAGCAGGCTGCGGGCGGCCAGCAGGTTGGCGGGGGCGCGGGTCATCGAACCTCCCTCAGCCCGGGAGGCGCATCTGCTGGCACGGCGTCCACGCCCCCACCGGGTGACCCGGCCGACGTCCGGTCAGCCCACACGGCAGCACAGCCGCTGGTGGCGTGACCAAGCGCGGCGCGATGGTGTTGTAGGCGATGCGGCCCATCACGTCGTAACCACCCGGGGTGGGGTGCACCCCGCACGCATCCAGGTACCCCTCGGGGATCACCTGGTAGTCGATGACGGCGGGGATGCGGTGGCGGTACTCGGGGTGAGCGGTGACCACGCGGTAGATGGCGTCGTTGACGGCCGCCTCACCGGTTGGCTGCTCGGCCCCCGAGTGGCCCTGCGGTGGCAGGCACCCAGCAGTACCGTGCCCGGCGGAATACTGCACCCACGCTGGGTAGATCAGCACGTCCGGGTCGGCGGACAGCACCGTGCTGACCAGCGTTCTGTACATCGCCTCCCACGCGCCTACCTGAGCCGAGCTGAAACCTTCCATGCGATCGTTGGTTCCGCAGGCCAGCAGGACGACATCCGGGTGGTGGGTGGCCATCAGCCCGGCCAGACGGTCCGACCAGTACCCGCACACCGACCCATCCAACGCCGCCGTCACGAACCGGTGCGGGATGCACGTGGCATCCAAGAGCCTGCCCAACTCGGCCCGGTACGAGTCGGTCGTCGACCGGTCCATGATGATGCCCGCGGTGATGGAGTCGCCCACCGTCATGATGACCTGCGGCTCCGGGGCGGGGCTCGGGCACTCCACTACCGCCACGGCGTCCGCCGGCCCCGACGACGGGATGCCGGTCACCATGCCTGCGGCCAGCACCATCAGGACCGCCACGACCAGGCCGCGCCTGCCTACTGCTGCGTCCACGACGCAATCACCATCGCTCTCACAGATCCACTGCCAGCCGTGCGGCGGGCATCAACGGTCAGGGCTATCACGTCCGTGCCGGCGGGTAGGGCGACCGGCCCCACATCGGTGGTGGTGGCCGTGATCGTCACCGGCACGACCGAGCCCAGCTGGGTGGCTCCGCACATCACCCGCAGGTCGCCCGTCGTCCCGGCCAAATCGGTGGTGTGCCGGATCCGGACGGTGATGCGGGGCTGCTGGCGCGGCAGAGCGGCCTCCAACACTGGCACAAACGACGCGCTGGTGGTGCTCGGCCATTGGGTGGATATTGCCCCCGCCCACGTCACCGGCACCCACGGCCGAGTGAGCCCGTGACTGGCCAGGCCCGCCGCCAGCTCCCGCACCTGCCTCTCCAGGTCGGCCAGTCGGCGGGGCACCCAGTCCACGCCGGCCGGGACCTGATCGGAGGGGATCATCGCACCCCCTCACCGGCGGCCAGCAGGATCGGCGAGACAACGCCGGCCCTCACGTCGAGGTCCCAGCCGACCGCGCGGGCCACTCCGACGAGCCCGGCGGGGTGCCGGTGGCCGGTCAGCTCGTAGCGGATGTCATCGCCGATCGACCAGTCGGTGCCGAGCAGCGGGTCCGCGTCCGCGCGGGCGCTGATCGTCAGGGTGCGCGCACCTCGGGCCATCAGCGCCAGAGCCTGCTGGGCGTGTGCGTCGAGTGTGGCGACCTCGGTGATCGAGCTGCCCGCTGTGAAGCGGTGCTCGTAGCGGGGCCAACCGGCAGCGAGCAGCGCCTCATCGCGGGCGGGTGCGGACTGCGGCCGGGTCTCGCCGTCGCCCGAGCTGGTTGAGGTGGCCACGATGTGGTTGGCACCGCGCCCCGCGCCGTAGTCCTCGCGGTACCGGTATCGGGCGTTCGAGGTGCCGACGGTGGAGAACACGGCGTTCGGCGTCGTCGAGGCCACGCCGATCCGTTTGCGGACCCTCACCGTCTTGGTGATCGCCGTCTGCGTGCTGTCGGACCAGCCCAGCACGATGGTCCACTCCGGGCCGTCGATCACGCCGGACAGCTCCCGCAATCGGGAGTACACCGTGGCGTCGTCCTGGTCGACGTACGTCCGATCCCGCAGCGTCCCGGTCGGGGGCGCGTCAACGAGCAGGTTGATACCCTCCACGTTTGCGTCACTGATCAGGCCAGCAGCGATCACCGACGCCTCGTCCTGCTGTGCCCACACGTGGTCGCCGACGAAGCGCCGATCCAGGTACCCCTCCAGCGACATGCAGCTCAGGGGGGCGGTCGCCTCGGTGCCTCCCTCGCGGGGGAGCAGGACTCCCGCCCAGATCGGCACCCCGCCGAGGACAGCCACGATCATGGACCGGCCCGGCTCGGTAGCAGCCTCCCAGCCACGCGGCGGCGCACCGTGCCCGGCCAGCGGTATCGGCAACGCGAAGCTGGCGCTCGTGTATGCGCCGAGCAGGGAACCAATCGATCCCGACGGTTGCAGCCCGGGCAACTCTTCCACGATCTGGCCGGTCACCAGGTCGCACCCGAGCCAGGTCACGACGGTCACGGCACCACCGTCAGCGCGGTTGGGCCGACGTCCGTGATCTCAATCAGCACCGGGCCGGTGGCCGCTCCGGCGTACGCGATCACACCTGTGGACGCCGATGCCACGATGTTCAAACCGAACGCCCTTGATTCGGTGGCGACGCAGTTGTACACCCCCCACAGGTCCACCTCGTACGTACCGCTCGTGTTCGGCAACGTCGTGGCCTTGTAGCCGACGTACCCGCCGCCGTCGTGCGACAGGCGCAGGTTGACGTCGCCTGCCACACCGGTCGCTTTCAACCGCGGGGCGGCGTGGATCTCGTAACTGCGGCCCGCGACCAGGGCCGTCGAGGCGGTGGCCATGTTGCTGAACTGCTCACCCGCGCCGGCGCTGATAGTCGCCAGGACCACGGTCGGGCCGGCGTCCCACCGACGTCCGCTGATCCGACCCCACGCCGACCACCAGTCCGCCCGCCGCCACACCGTGCCGGTGTCCTGCTCCAGGATCCCCGTGTCAAGGCGGTGCCGGTACCGGCCAGCCACGCCGGCCGCGATGTCCGTCGCCGCACGCACCGGCAGGATGGCGCCGGCCGCCACCGTGTACGCGGCGTCGTTGGTGACCACCGCCGAACCGGATCCGACCTTGGGCACGTCGATCGTGGCCAGGCGGAGCATCCCCGGCAGCACCGTCGGGCGAACCGGCGACGGATTCGGGGTCCCCACCAGGTACTCGGTGCGGGCCAGGCGCAGCCCCGACGAGTCCTCAACGTGGTCGTACACCCGCAGGACGATGATGTCCTTGCGGGGGTTGGAGGCGTCGGCGGCGGTGAGCGTATGCGTCTCGGCGGCGGGGATCGACACCCAGTACGGCCCCTGCGGGGTGGTCAGCCCCGGGTCGACGCACGCCACGCCCGGTTGCGCGGTGATCGTCGAGCCGGCCAGAGACACCGTGAGCCCCGTGCCGCCGGCGCGCACACCGGTTCGGGCACCCAACGCCCGACCGTCGTACATCAGCGCCAGCGCCATGTTCTGCCGCAGCTCTGCCGCTGAATACGCGGGCGCGCCCGACGACGCATCGATCCACAGCGGGTCAGCCATGTTGTCTCCCTAGTACGCGTCGCGCCAGCGGGCGGTCAGCAGCGCGGATGAGTCGTACGAGGACGCGTCGAAAGCCAGCTCAGCGGACTCGCCGCCTGGCAGCACCGGCCAGCCGATGCCCTCCACCGACGTCAGACCACGCCGCGACACGGTGCCGTTGATGTAGACGGTGCGGGCGGCGGTGTCGATGTCCAGCCACTGGCCGGCGGTGAGGGTCACCCACACCCGCACGATCCCCGTGCCAGCCGACGTCAGCAGCGACACCCGAGGCTCCACCACCGGGCCGTCGACCCGCAGCAGCAGCCCTGTCGGTTTCTTGCCGGCGTTGGTGATCGTCTGCCGGCCCGAGGTGACCACTGCGCCGATCGTGAACGGCACGGTGATCGGGACTGTCAGCCCACCAGATGTTGACGGCAGCCCCAACGTCACCGAATGCTCGACGCCGGAGTAAACGGTGGAGTCGAGGCCAACAAAGGCTGCGCGGGTCATGGCCATGCCCAGGCCGATCAGCCCGATCTCCGGCTCCACCATGCGCGGCCGGCCGCGCATCATGTATTCGGTGCTACCGAACCGCCAGCGCATTTCCACGTCATCACTGCGTGGAGCGAACGCCGCCAGCAGTGCCTGGTGGGCGGCCTGCCACCCGTCAACGGTTTCGGCCTGGGTGAGAACCACGATGGGGACTACTGCTTGCTCAGCCCACTCGGCACCCGACCACGACCCGTCACCCCACGCCCGTTCGCCCGACTGGTCGGCTCGGGTCGTCCGGGTCCACGGGTTGAAAGTTTGCAGCGAATAGACGGTGCCCTCGCCGAGCAGGAACCCGCCGACACTGACCTGACCGTCTGCGAGGGGCATCAGCGCGCCCCCCGCATCGCCAAGTCCTGCATCACCTGCGACAGCGAGAATTGGTTGCTGTAGGCGCTGAGGTTGACGGTCACAGGCCCCCCGCCAGCCGGGGCCGCCGCCACTGCGTTCCCCTGCGAGGCGGCCTGGATGCCCCACCGGTTCGCGGACAGCCACGCCTTGGGTACGACGGCCATGCCGTACCACTCCATGGCCCGCCGGCCGATCGAGATGGAACGTTCCCGGTCGCCGACCTTCGGGATAAACGCCTCGCCGCCAGTTTGCGGTTCGGCGATCATGTACCGGCCCGGGTTGCGTGGGGTGAACACCTCCGCTTCGCGCAGCAGGCCGGTGGCGGCTTTCGCGTAGCCGCCCTCGTGCACCCCACCCCACCGGTCTTTGCGCAGGGTTCCGCCCGGCACTTTCAGGTCACCAGTGCTCGTCCACCTGACGGTGCCGCTGATGTAGATGTGCTTACTCTGCAACTCATTGATCTTCGATTTGAGTGCGTTGACCGCTGCCGTGGCCTCACCCGTGGACGCCCAAAACGGCACCGTCTTCGACGGTGGCACATTCCTGACGGCGAAGTTGAAGTCGGTAACCTGCTGCGTCGCCGCACCAGTCCCCGGGGCCGACACCGCCGTCTGCTTGACCGGCGGCATCTTCGCGTACGTCGCCAACAAGGTGTCGATTTCGGCATCAGTCAGGTTCGTCTGATCCAAGGTTCGCCGCAGCGCCGCAATGTACGAGTCGTAGGCGGCGTTCGCGACATCAATCGACTGGGTTTCGTCATACTTCTTCTGCGCGGCCTCCGCTGCTGCCTGCGCGGCCTGCCCCACAGCGATGCGGTTCTCCAACGCCGCCCGACTGTTACCGGTCACCACATCCTTGTTGGTCTTGAACGCCTCCGACACCTCGTCGATGGCGTCCTTCGCCGCCAACGCCGCCTCATCGGAGGACAGTTGCGCCCCGTTCAGCACCTCCCACGCGCGGGTGTACGACCCCATGGTGGTGATGGCGTCCTGCATTGAGCCCGACAGCAACTGCTGCGTCGCCGTCGCCGACCCGGCCGACATGTCGGCGTTCTTCATGGCTTGCTCGTAGCCGGGCAACAGCTTGATCAGCTCGTCGGCGTTCATGCCTGACTCGGACAGCACCCGGTTCCACGCCTCAATGCCGGCGGTTTTCCCAGACGTTTCCACCAGCCGCACCAACGCGTCGTCCAACGCCTTCACGTTCTCGGCGCCACCGGTCCACGAACCACCAAAAATGGCCTCGTTCAGCTCCCGGGCCCCAGGGATGATCCCTTCGATGGAGCGGCCAAGCTTGGGAAACCACGAATCAGAGGCGGCGTTAACATCCTTGCCGAGGTCACCCAAACCGGCACCGAAAACGCGGGTGGCCTCACCGGTGACCTTGCCGGTTACCGCGTACTCCTGCAACGCCTTCGACAGGCGCTCCACATCGGGGGCGGCGTCACGGAACTGCTGCAACACCACCTGCGCGGCCTGCAACGCGACGAGCGCCACCGCAGCCCGACCAGCCGCCTTCGCCGAGGCGTCAACGCCGCGGGCGGCACGTTCACCCGCCGGACCTGCGGCGTTGAGACGATCAGTCAGCCCACCGACTGCGGCCCCCGCTTTACCGAACGCACTGTGCAGCCGCCCACCCAACAGCACCAGGCCGGCGCCCGCGAGGAGCACCGCCTGAATGGGGTCGGGAAGCAGGCCGAACACCTGCGCCAACCCGCCCACAACCTCGGCACCGACCCGCAGCACGTCGAAGAACATGCCGACGGCGGCGGCGGTGCCAGGGTCGGCGAGGGTTTCGCCCAGCGTCTCGCCCAGCACCACCAGGACGTCAACCACGCCTTCGATGGCGGCGTTGCCGGTGCGGATGATCCCTTCCACCGACTGCATGTTGTGCGCCTCGTTGTTGAATCGGGCTAGGGCGTCGGCCATGTCCCGCAGCAGCGTTGACCCGGACTGCATGCCGCCGATTCGCGCGATGAGGGTGAAGATTTCCTGCCCGATGTCGAGCAGGGCATCGGCTTGCTTCGCCGCATCCTGGAAGAACCGGTCCAACTGGCCGGAGCGGGCGGTGCGGTCAATCCACTCGTTGAACTGGTCCCCGTAGGCGAGGAGCCCGTCACCCCACGCGTTGACCGCCGGCACCGACGAGGTGAACAGCAACCCCAGCGAACGTCCAGTGGCGGGGATGCGCTGGTTGACCTTGTCGAAGAACCCGTCAGCGGTGTCGAACGCCGCGTCCAGCCCGTTGAGGAAGCCAGGGTCACGGCCGAGGGCGGCAACCTGCCGGAACGTGGTGTTCCACGTTTGCCCGAACCGAACCACCTGTGTGCGGGCGAACGGCAACGCCACCTGGGCCAGGTCGTTGACTTCCCGGTCAAGGCCAGCGAACACCGTGTCCTGGGCAAGGTGGCGCAGGTCAGCGAGCGCGTGGCGTTGCGAACCGAGGACGGTGACGAACTGCTGCCCGTTGCGGGACAACTGAAGGTACGGGTCGCGTTCGTCGGCGAACGTCTCCTTGATTGCATCACCGAGGCCGGCGGTGGCCAGCTTGACGGTGCCGATCGACGCCGCCGACCCTGCCGCGAGCGACGGGATGGCACCCAGCCCGCCGCCGATCGCCGCCAGCAATGGCGGGATGGTTTGCAGCGACGCCGAAGCGACACCAGCGACAGCCGGAATGGCCGCCAACCCCTGCCACGGGGCCGCCCCACCGGCCGTCAGGAGGCCACCGCCAAGGATCCCGGCGACCTTGGAGAAACCCCGCCGGGTGCCCTGCTCGAAGCCGTCCCCGAACCCCTTACCGGAGTCCTGCCCGGCCTTCACGAACTTGCCGCGTGAGTCCCGCAGTTTCCCGTCCGCGCCACGGACGATGCCGTCGCCAAGCTGACGTCCGGCCTTCTCACCCACATCACCGAGGGCGGCAACCTCACGTTGCGCGGCGACCGCTTCCCGCTTCACGTTGCGGACCTCGTCAGCCCCGCCGCGCAGCCCCCGCTTGAACTGGGCAAGCTCGGCAACGAACTGCACGGAGATACGACGTGCCACCGGACACCCCCAACCAGGTCAGAGGGCGTTGCGGGGTTTGGGAGAGCCGCGTCGTACCCGCACCACGCGGGGAATGAGCGCCCGCTTGTCGTCGGGGTCCGCCTTGTGCAACCGCATGGCGGTGGTCACCGCGCACTCGGCGGGGGTGACCGGCCAGTAAATCCACTGGGCGCGCGGGTTGTTCCGGTCGGCATCTTTCGACTGGCACACCGACGCCGGGCCACCGCAGTGCGGGCACAGGTCGTTCTCGTATTCGGCGAGGGCCAGCATCCAACCGCGTTGTTCCTCATCCCACGCCGACTCCACCCACTCGGTGGAGCGCACCACCCTGCCGTCGCCGTCGTGCTCATACTCGGTGACCCGGTCAGGCGTCCAGCCGTCGAACTCGCGCAGGCTCAGCCCAAGCCGCCTCGCAGCATCAACCCTCGCTAGGAGGCTCGGATCAGCTGTGAGACGGCGAACGAGTTTGGGACGTCAACCTTGCGGATACACAGGTGGAGGGCGGTGTTCTGAAGTTGGGCGAACTGCCACTCCGTGAGTTTGCCGTCTTCCACCGGCTCGCCGGCCTTCTCCAGCCGTGCCCGCTCATCGTCGTTGTCGCCCAGCAGTTCCCGCCACGTGTCGTCGTCGAGGTCGTCGGGACTGTACGTGCACGACCGAATGAGGGCTTCCATGAACGCCTCAACGTTGTAGCCGAGCTTCGCGTCTTCCTCGTTGTCTTTGCGCGGCGGGTGCTGCTTGAGCAGGGCGTCCCACGCCTTGCGGTGCAAGGCGCGCATCCGGAACACGATGGTGTCGGCGCGCATCTGGTCCTGCACGGCGGTGATCTGCGCACCGATCTCGCGGGCACGGTGGTCCCCGGCGAGCCGCTTGTCCTTCGCCGCCGCAGCCTCAGCGTCAGCCAACTGGCGGTGGAGGTCTTCCCACTCGGCTTGCAGGTCACCACGCAAGCAGATGTCAACGGTGCGCTCCGGCAGCGCCGCCGACTTGAGGCGGTCCTTCGTGCTCAGCCGGCCAGGTTCGGCAGCGGTGGCATCCGTCATGACAGCGCCTCCACAACCCGCACCACCGCGTCGGGCAGTTCGATCCGCGCGGACTCGGGCAGAAGCACCAGTTCCAGCACAGGCCGGTCGCGCTCCCACGTGAGCCGCAGGGCATCTGCCTTCACAGCGGCGGAGATGTCTACGCCGTCAACGGTCAGGTGGTACTCACCATGGGCGTCACCGGGTGCAATCACAACTTTCGACATAGTCAGCCCTTTCGTATCAGCCCTTGGACACGGTTGAAGGCGGTGTGGGCTAAGGGCTGAGGAAGCCCACACCGCCAGATCAGGGGAGTGCGAGGGCTAGGCGACGACCACGGCGTCCTGCACGACCGGGCCGGTGATGAAGGGCTTCTGCGTCACCGTCAACACGCTGTTCGCGGTGCCAGGCTGCTTACGCCGCCAACCCATCTTCGCCGGGTACACATCCACGATGTCGCCGGCCGTGACCGCCTGGTCGTAGGGGACGCCGATGCGGGCCACCCAATAGCCGGTGGTCAGCCGAGTCAACGCCAAGTACAACTCGTTGTCGGCAGGCGAGTCTGGGTTGTGGACGTACGACACGTTCAGGCTGTGCTGAAGGCGGCCTGGCTGCTCGTACGTGGACGTGGAACACAGCCGCTCATCGGTGACGGTCTGCTCATCCGTTTCCGGGGTCCACCCCTCGGCGGTCAGGTAGCACGACGCGTCGATCACTGACGGGGCGGTGAGTTCGGCGACGGTGGGGTTTTCGGGGTCGGCGAGTGCAGGCACCCACCAGACGGCCTGGTTACCATCGGCGGGCACCGAATTGGGCATCGTCACTGTGGGTTACCTTCCTTCGCTCGCTGTGTCAGCCGGCGCGTCTGTCGAGGTGTTGGCCTTGCTGCGGCGGGTACGCCCGCCGTCAGTCGGGGTGTTCGGGTCGCCCGGAGCCGCGGCGTCCGAGGACTGCCGCTGCCCATCACCGCGGGGGATGAACTCCTCACCGCCCGAAGCGGGTTCGGTCACCACCGAGCGGGCGGGGGTGGCTGACCGCCCGTCTTTACCGACGAACGGCTTCGCCGGGCGGGGCACCGCGCGGGTGCCTTCCAGATCCGGCCACCGGTCGGGGTCGTTCACCGGCTCCACACCGCGCCGGTGCTCCAACGCACGGGCATCCAGGTCGAAAAGGTGCCCGGTTTGGGTGTCACGCACCCTGATCCACTTCGGCATGACGTCCCCTTACCGCTTCACGACAATGCGAGTGACCGTGGTCGTTGAGGACCACGTGATGTGCGCCAACCGGTCCGACGGGTCCCGGTACACATCCAGCAGCGGAATCTCCCACAACTGCCCGGCCGGAATGCTGAACACCTTGTCCGGTGCGGCCACCCCGTATGACGTGTTGCCGGGCACAGCGATGGTGCAGGTGATGGGCGAACCGGAGCCGTTGTTGACGAGCAGCGAATACCCGCCGCACTTCGCGGTGTCATTCGCCGCAGCGGGGAGGAGCGCCAGGTTGACGCCTTCGAAGGAGGCGGTGCGTACGGGAATCTCAGCCATCAGGGCTCCGGGATGAGTTCAAGGTGAATAGGGCGAACGTGAAGTACGGCGGATGACCGTCGGGGGTGCGGGCCTGCTCATCCCGCTGTGGCTGTGGTGGCCCGGCGGCTTCCGGCTGCTGGGTGATGACCGAGCAGTTGCGGCCGGGAATGGTGGGCCGACGGCGGTGCAGCAGCGCGGATGCCCGATCGAGGGCGGTAATCGCCTCACGCGGGTCACGGCCCACCGCCGTGATCTGGGTGGTGGTGGCTGTCTCACCGCCGTACCCGTTGAGGGTGATCGTGGGGCGCATTGCGGGTGGCGGCCACAGGATCAGGTGCGGGTACTCAAGCGGCCCATCAACCTCGTCGACCTGGCCGATGAACACGCGGTAGGGAAGGGGTTCGAGGAGGTCCGCCAAACCTTGGGCGTGCGCCCACCCGACGTCGGTGTCAGCCATCCAGAACCTGCCCACCCAAGGCTTCGGCGGCGGCGTAGAACATGGGTTCCACCACGTCGGCGGCCTGATCCATGAACGGCTGCGGGGCCTGACGGCTTGTACCGTTATGCACCCAATGGTCATACGAGACGTTAGGCCCGGTCTCTCCAGAGATCACGTCGGAGCCTGGGCCGCCGTTGAAGTCCGAGGTGATCGACGACCGCAGCAGGCCAGTGAGCACTGGGGCGCGGGCCTTACCGATCTGCTCTGTTCGCAACGTGGACGACCGCACCAGCCCGTGCACATTCCGGCCCAGTTCCACCCCGGCGCCGTCCATGTCGTCGGCAAGCCGGTCAAAGTCGTCCACCAGCGCACCCCCTCTATCGGGTGGTGGGCTGCCTCAACTGGCAGACGAGGTCCCGCTGCCACGAGATTGACGACCCCGACACGGCGACCACCGTCAAGGTTCGGGGCGGCTCCAACAGGTCAGGGTTCGTGGCGGTCGCGGTGAGCGTCACCAGGTCGTTGGTTTGGTACACGACCGCGCCGACGGGCAGGGTGATGCGCACATCAGCCAATGGGGTGGTGGTGTCCGCGACCACCGGTTGCCCGGCCGCCGACAGGTACTGGTAGCGGCACGGCCCCTCATACAGCAGTTCAGGCGGCGGGTACGTGTTCTTACCCGCTGCATCGTCCCACACCGCCTGCTGCGCCGGGCGTTCCACCCGGCACTCGGCGGTGGCCTGTTTGTCGGCGACCGGGCGGTGGTGTTGCTCGAACCGGGGATGGATCAGGTGGGTGTTCGGCAGCGGCATCCGGTCACCACCAGACCCGGTACGCGGCATGCGGGTCGAAGTCGACGACCGAGATGGCCCACGCCTCCGCCCCGCCCACCACATCGTCAACGTCCTGCCGTGCCTGATCCCGCAACGCTTTCGCCTGCGCCCGCAGTTCGGCGGCCACCGCAGGGCCGTCGGTGCTGAGGTCCTGCGTGGTGATCTTCTTCGATACCAGCAGTTCGGAGCGGGAGATTGTTTCCAGCGCCGCCGCAGCGGCCCGCTTCACCCCACCCTCCAAGGCGAGGAACGCCAGGATCTCATCGTCGGTGAACAGCGGGTCAGCATCGCTCACGTCGGTAATAAGTAGCCGCACCATGCCCACATTGGTGGTGGGGTCAGTCGTGATCACACCGCCCCCAGGTCAGACGCAGGGTCAGCCGTCGGCGTCGATGACCTTCGCGGCCACACAGGCGGCAATGATGTCGTTGCGGCCCGCATCGGGGGCGTAGGCGACCTTGGCGAGGTTCGCGAACGCCTGCCACGCATCAAGGCCGGAACCCTTGCCGTGACGCGGCGGTGGCGGGGGCAGCGACGGCCGGGCGCCCGGTGCTGGTTCGCTCACCTCAACCGGGTCATCGTCGGTGTCGTCCTCGTCCGCCGCAGGTGGTTCGTCGGCGGCCGGCTCAGACACCGGTGTGACCTCATGCTGAGGCCAACGCTCCGGTGCGGGTTCGCTGATCCGGACAGGCCCGCCCGGCGCCGGCTCCCCACCGTCCGCCGAAGCGGGGGCGGGAAGCCGGGCGTCAAGCAGGTCGTACAGATCCGAAACGGCGTCGACCAGTGCGGACAACCATGGGCCGTCCGTGCCGAACGGTGTGCCCAGATTCGGTCGGACACGGCCCATGATCAGGCGCCCGTACCGTTCGACACCACAGCCGACTTCGGGTCCATAAGCGTTCCGCCCAGAACCATGCGAACCCGGTACTGAATGGCGTCGTGCTCGAAGTCGCCCTCCTCCGGGGCAACCGGCCCGCCGCCGACGCGCATCGCGTTCGGCGACTTCACCCACAGCTCCGGGGTTTCGTGGCCGATGAGGAAGCCCAACTCCATGGCGGGGCGCCCAACGGTCGGGTTCGCGAACACGTACCAGGCGGTGTTGCCGTTGGTGGTGTTCACGATCGGCAGCCACGGGTTCACCACGACGGACACCCGGTTGCGCATCCAGTTCGCGACCCGAAGCTGATCGTTGCCGGTGCCCGGGCCGCCGCCGGTCGCGGCAAGGATCTCGGTGGCGTTGACGATGTTGTTCGCCGCGACCTCCAACGCCGGAGGCACCACGAGGGTGACACCTTCGACGTAGATGGGGCCACCGTCGGAGTCCTTCTGCTGGCCGAGGGTCTGCATGGCGTACTGAAGGCCCTGAACGGTCAGCGCCGGGTTGGTGGGGGTGCCCGCACCGGTGACCGTGGCGTTGACCTGGTTGCGGTTCGCGTTGGAGAAGAAGGTGCTGTTGGGGCCGCCGGAGCCGGAGAACAACTGCGCGGCGAACTTCTCCTCGGTGCGGCGGGCGGCGTTGCCGAGTCGGGTCGGCAGTTCGGTGAGGGCGTCCAGGTCGTCGTTGACCATGGTCTCCCACGAAACGGCGATCTGGTCGCCGTACTTCGCCACCGCGTACTCGTAGGCGGCGTCGGTGACGGACCGCACCTTGTACGGGGCGAGTTCCTTCACCTGGTTCAGGACACCCTCACCGCCGTCCAGCGTGAAGCGCTTCACGGTACGGAAGTCCCGAACCCGGCCCCGCTTGGCGTACGACGGCCACTGCACCGGGCGGGTCTGGTACGCGGCGAGGAGCTGCCGGTCGATGATGTCACCGAACAGGTTGGTGAAGTCCGCCCGGGACATGGCCTCCTGGAAGGCGACGGTGGCCCGGCGGTCACCTTCGATGGTGCCCCGGTACAGGCGGGTGAGGTGCAGCAGGTTCCGCTTGTACTGGGCGGATTCCTGGCGGCGCTGCCGGCGGTTGCCGGTGAGCAGGGTGCCGTCGCCGCCGAAGATGTTGTTGGTGGCGGCACCCTCGGTGCCGGCCTGGAAGGTTTCGAGCTGGCCCAGCGTGCCAAGACCAGCGTCGAGCATGGAAGTCGTCATGTTCGGCGGGTCTCCTAGTAGCCGACGCGGACAGGGATGGTGGCGGTGGCGCCGGATGCGACGGCGGCCATGGCGTAGCCGAAGCGGACGCCGTTTGTGTTGTCCTTGTTGATCTTGTGGGGGGTGGCGGCGGTGTCGTAGTAGACGATGTCGCCCGCCGCGATGGCCGCGTCCGTGGTCGTCTCGCCCTTCACGGATAGGTCGAACGTGCCGTCGAGGGCGCAGGTGGTCACACCGTTGGAGTCCTCGTTGGTGAGGGCCACACCGGGGATCTGCCCGCAGATGACCGGGTCACCCGACTGGGGGGTGGCTGGCGCCGTGCAGACCAGCGGCGCGCTCTCGGTCCACATGTACACGGTGTTCTTCGCCATGATCAGCCACGGCCCTTCGACGCGATCGACGCCTGAGCCTCGGTTAGACCCAGGGTGGTGAAGAAGTCGTTCATCTCCTTCTCGAAGCCGTCGTCCTGCGGCGACTCCTGCCGGGCGGTGCCCAGCCCGTACGGCTGGCCCACACCGGCGGCCTCCAACGCCTCAGCGCGAGCACCCCGCACGTAGGTCGCCTCATCGGCGATGACCGTGGTGATCGTTGCGGTCAGCGCCGTCTCATCCACCACACCCTCAGCGGTCGTCGGCACCTGGCCGAGGACCCGCGAGGTGACCCGGGGGGTAATCTGCGCGACCACGTCGGCGTGCTCCGGGGCACGCAACGCGACAGTGACCGCCTCGTTGGCGCGCTCACGGTTACGCAGCGACCGGTTCTCCGACTCGCGGGCCGTGTTCGCGGCCTGCACAGCGGTCAGGGCGGCCTGCATCTGGGCGAGCTGAGCGGTGACCGCCTCCAAAGCCGCAGTCGTCTGCGCGTTCGGCGCGGACTCGGCGGCCGGAGCAGTCACGGGGGCGGTGTCGACGACCGGTGCCGTCCCCGCCTCAACCGGCGCGGTGCCGGTCGTGGTTCCCGACATAGCGGGCTCCTTATCAATGGGTGGGTTGGGTGCGGTCGGCGGGGCGCCGTCCGTCACGGTGTGGGGGGCCGCCGGAACGGCCTCGGGGGTGGGGGACGGCACGGTGCCGGGCGCACCCGGGTTGGGGTTGGCCTCAGCAGCCGGCGCCGTCTCGGGCTGCGGCGGCTCCTCCCACAGGTCCCGCTGGAACAGTTGCGGGGCGTCTTGCTCGACGCGGGCAACCCACGCCTGCAACGCGTCCCGGATCGCAGCCGACAGTGCGGTGCGTTCCTCACGGGTGAGCCGGCCGTCGCCGTACAGTTCGTCGCCGATCTCGGTGAGCCGCAGGTGCAGCCGCGATTCCAACCATTGGCCGACGTTGCGGGCCTCAGTGGCGGGAACGGTGTTGCCGACGGATTCGAGGACGGACACGATGCCACCCCCGGCCGCTGGTTTGGTGACGAAGTCAACGGAGCGGCCTTCGGGGATCGACTGGACGATGAAGCCTTCACGGCCGTCCTGTTCGCCGTGCTCGCCGGTCACCCACGCGCGAATGGACATGCCGATCGTGTCGGCCATGTCGGTGATCGTCTCCCGCCATGGGGCGAACAGGCGGGCCTCTGCGATCAGCGCCTGCTCCGCCTCGTCCCAGCGGGCGGCGGACGTGGTGACGGCGGCGAGGTTGCGAATGCTGCCGGAAGGGCGGGCGGCGTCTTCCTCATCGGTGGCGTGGTCAACGTAGCAAAGCGTGCCGGCGGGCCAGGCAGCCGGGCCGTCACGGCGCAGCACCTCGGCGGGATACAGGTTTCCGTTCAAACTCCAGCCACTGCGAATCAGCCGAATGGCGAGGCGTCCGGGCTGGGTAATGGTGGCGCCGGAGGTGTCGGCTTCACGAACGGTGACCCGCTCGACCGGCTTGGCCTCGGTCAGGGCTTCGACTGCGGGTGCCGATTCGGCAACAGCCGCGCGGGCGGTGAGTTCGGTGATGAACGCGTCCTTCGAGTAGCCGGATGGTCCGGTAACCCGCACGGTCATGGTGCGGTCGGACATGGGGGATCGCCTCCCAGGTGGTTAGCGCCGCTGGTCGGCGATGCGGTTGAGGTCCCGCAAGGGTCGGGGCACGATGGAGGTGCGCCAGGCCGGGTTGTCACGGCTCACCGCCAAGTCAGCCCAGCCGATGCGCCCGGCACGCAGCAGGGCCAGCCGGGCGGCACCGAGGACAGCGGTTTGCTGCTCGTCGGTGAGCGCGTCGAATGATGCTTGCCGGTCGGGAATGCTGTCGTCGGGTTCGTCCAGGTCAATACCGAGCGCCCGCCACGGCTTCACGTGGGGTGCTCGTGCGCACCGGCCCTGCTGGTGGTCGAGAGGGCCCGCCTCGTCAAGGTCGTGAACGGTGCCGTGCATTGACCAGCAGGACGGGCATGTGTTGACCGCGCCCCGCCCTTCGACGGTGGCCAGCCACACCCACCCGTCAAGCAGGTCAGCGTTGGCGTTGTCGGCGTACCGGGCGGCGGTGCGGTAGGCGTCCAACACCTCCGTGCGGGCTACCACAACAGCCCGCTGCAACCCACCCTCGAACGCCCCGTTCACCGCGGCGACAGCACGGCGGGCAATCTCCGTGGGGTTGTTGCCAAGCTCAACCCCACGCACCAGTTCACGACGTATAGCCGCCGACGCGTCCGCTGACAGTGGCCGGGTTTGCGCGGTGATCGCTTGGATGACGCGGGTCTTGATCGCGTCCAACGCCGACGGGAGAATCCGCTCAGTGACACGTTCGCGGGTGTCGTCTTGGTAGGCGGCCGGCAGTTGGGAGGCGATCACGTCAGGTTCGGCGCCGGCCGTGGCGACAATGGCTTGGGCAGCGGCAGTGGCCACCGTGCTGGTGGTGGCATCGCCCAATTCGTTGAGGGCGTCATCGGTGTCGGCGAGCACCTGTTGCACCGGTCCCATGCGGGCCAGTTCGACGGGGGTTGGCCAGCGGCCTTGCGCCACAGCCCACGCCACTAGTAGGTCGACGGCGGTCTGCCAGGTGGGGGCGAGCCGGTCCCACGCCGCAACCCATTGGGCTGTCAGGTCACGAACGGCGTTGTCAGCAAGCCCGCCCACGGTGGCACGCATGGCGCGGATGAGTCGGAGGGTGCGAGAGGTGACAGCCACCACCCACCCCCGGACGCTGAGTCAAGGGAACACTGTGGAAGCGGGCTGCTACTGATCGACCAGCCGAAACGGTGACCCCGCGCGCAGAAGCTCGGCAAGCTGGATCTTCGTTCGAATAGGGCGGCCTACGACCCGGCCAGCCCTGTCGCAGTGGACGGCAATGACGTAGGCGGCCTTCTCGCCCTTGGCGGGCACCACCTGCAACACCTTGAGGTGCCGGCCGTTGCCTCTTGTGTCAGTGTCTGCCCAGACCTGCCCCTTGGCTGCCTGGCTGAAGTGGCTGGCCATGCAGAGAGTCTGCCATCCGGGACGCAGGTTGCTCGGCGTTGGTGCCGGGGCGGCCGGACCGTAACCGGCCACCCCGACACGGCTAGTGCGAGGCTCAGAGGCCGCCGCGCTGCCGGTCCGCGACGGAACCCGGCTCCGGCTCACCCTCCACACCCTCCACCGGGGCGGGCTCCACCACCGGAGCCTCGTAGCCGTCATCCGCCGACTCGACGGCGGTACGCAGCGACTCCACGTCCGACTTGATGCCGTCCACGATCTCCTGCTGCTCCGAGGACAGCTCACCGTCCTGAAGGTCGATGACTCGCTGCTCCAGACGCGCGATGGCGTCCCGCAGGTTCGTTGCCGAAGCGGCCTGCGCGTCGGCGAGCCCGGTGAGCCGGGTCTGAAGGTCACCCATCTCGTCGCTGAACTTACCCATCTTGATCTCCTGCCTGTGCAGTGCTGTGCGCACCTCGGCGATTCCAAGGCGGCGTTGTAGGTAGCCCCACATGCCTGTCACCCCCGCGTCCGTCGTTTGGGCTGCCGCTGTGGGGTGGGTATCGGCAGCGTGAGCTGTTCGACGGCTTCTGTCGCCGGTCCGTCACCCGGGTCCGGTTCGTCGTCGGGTTCGTCGTCTGGTGCCATCCGACCCGGACCCGTGTCGGCGGGGTCGCCGCCAGCACGCTGCCGGTCCGCCGCAGGTGAGCCGAGGGGTGCGGGCCAGTGAAATTCGCCGTCAGGGCCGACCATGGCTTCCACCAGTTGGTCGACGTTGCGCACACCCAGCGCGGTGAGCAGCAGCCGGGCGATTACCTCGGGTGGGATGGTGCCCGTGCCGTTGGCCTCCACCACCGATTTCACAATGGTGGCCGGGTCAACCTTGTCCAACCGCGGCCACGTGATGTCGATGGTGGGGTCCGTGTTCCCAGCCAAAGACACGATTTCTCGACCGGTCCACGGGTCGGCGGCGATGGTGCCCTGCAACCGTCCCCGTGTTGCCCGCACCGACTCGGTGATCACATACCGGAGCATGCGGTGCAGCACCGCAGCCCACAGGTCGCGGCGCTGGTTCATGGTGCCCTCGGTGGGCCTGTCCAGTGTTTCCGCTGTGGCGCGGGCACCGGTCACACCGGGGTCACCCAGCAACCATGTAACCGGGATGTCGAGCGCCGAGGCGACCATCGCAGCGAGGGGGCGACCCGAATCGGAGTCGAGGGTCGCGCCGGACTTGGAAACCGCCTCCAACTGCACGTCCGGGGGCAGCACCGCGGTTGCGCCGGCGTGCAACGGTTCACCGGTGCCCGGATCCCGCGGTGGCGGGCCAGCGAGGCGGGTTCGCACTGCGGCGTTGCGGCCACCGGGTGCGCTGGCTTTCCACGCGTACCGGGACAGGGACCGCATCAAGCGGGCCCAGTCTTCCAAGAACTCTTTGTATGCTCTTGCCCAGTCCACGGCGGCGTACGCGTCCGGGATGCCCCGCTGCCACCCCAACGGCTGGTTGACGGGCACGTGCAGCACCGGCGAGTACCAGTCGACGTTCTTGCCGGCGTAGGTGCCGGGTCGCACCTCCGGCCGGTAGTCGACGTCCGGGTACAACTGCTCGCGGGTTGATCGCAGCGGGTTGCCCTGACCATCGCGGTCGATGTGCGTCCACCGGCGCAGGTAGTACCAGGGGGTGGCGGCGTCCTCCGGATCGCAGATGATTTCCGCAATCTCATCGGCGGGCAGGGTCCGCACCTGCACATGGCCCGTGGTGGGCCTAGTGAACAAGGCGAAAAACACTTCCCCGTCACACCCAAGCCCGAACTTCTCCAACTGGTCCCGGGCGGCGGCACCGGTGGCGCAACGCTCATTCGACGGGTCCGTCAAAAACGCGTGCACCACCGCCTGAACATCCTGCTCGCCGCCCTCACGGCCGTTAGCGCGGGCAGTGATCTCCACACCCTGGCCCCACACGTACGCCGACCGCAGGTTCAAACCCCGCTTGATCAGCGGCTGTTTGATCGCGAACAGGCGGCAAATCGCCCGCATCTGCGTCATCGCCTCAGGGGAGAACTCGTGCTCGCCCTGGGCGGTCAGACGAATCCAACCCGGCTCGTACAACGCCCGCTGCAAGTCGGCAACCGACTCTTGCAGCAGTTCGTTGTTGTTGACTTCCTGGTTGAGGCGAGTCAGCAGGTGCTCCACCTGCTCGTGCAAATCAACCTCAGCGGACGGGGCAACCTCGGCGGTTTCCTGCACGACAGGTCACCCCCTGCCAGGTCAGACGGGCGAAATTTCGAAGTCAGCGTCGTCGGCATCCTCGTACACGTCCGCTTCGCTGGCAGGGGTCGGCGGCGATGTCAACATCAACGCGTCCGCCTTGTCCGGTGACGGCATGCCCCGCTTGCGCATGTCGTCCTTCGACTCAATCTGAATCTGACCCCGCGACGTGAACTTGTACTTCATCGACCCGAGCTGCGCCGCCAGCTCGTCGTCATCCGGGTCAAGGTCCACGTCCCCGTCCTCGAACCTCTGACGGAGGCTCCAATACCACTCAGCGCGGGCATTGACGAAGTGCTCGCGGTCAACGGCACCGCCGCCGGCCTGCATGTCGACCACGTCATGGCCGTGCTCAACCAACTGGTCGACGACACCGCCACCCACACCCACACCGTCCACGCGAACCTCGTCCACGGACCGGTCACGAACCGCCTGCACAACCCGGCCAGTGGTTTCGGTGGTGGACTGCTTCGCGTAGTCGCCGATCACCCTCGCCACCGGGCCCTGCCGTAACAACAGGATGGTGCGGTCGGAACCGTACCGGGCCACGTCCACACCAAGGATTGACCACGGCCCGGGGCCGCAGGTGCGCTCCTGTGCGGCAAGAATCCACGTGGGTGGTATCAACACGTCCTCGCCGATGTCGGGGAACTCCCCGAGCACCTTCGACGTGAACCGCGGTGATTCGACACCCCAGCGGCGAATCTTGTCTGCCACCCACTCGGGGTCCAGCATCAACGGGCGCAGCCCGTCGGGCACCAGCTCGGTAGAGGGACCCAGCCCCAGCCGCTCAAATAGGTCAGCTAGGCCGGGCTGTTCGGCGATCCGCTCCGCCGTCATGTTTGGCGTCTCCAACCCGGAGATCCGAATGACCTTCCACCCGGAGCCGGGCTTACACACCTGGTTGAACTCCGTCGCCGGGTCGTCCGGGTTCCCGATCGCCAAGATGCGGCAGTCGGCGTTCGTGGTGATCGCCTCCACGGCGGTCCATAACTGGGCGGGTATACCGCACGCCTCATCGAGGATCACCAGCACGTACCGGCGGTGAATGCCCTGGAACCCATGCTCGTCCGTGTCCGCCGGCTTCCGGCCGAACCCGATGAGGGTGCCATCGTCAAGTTTCCACTCATCCGACTGCAACACCCTGCCCGGCAGCGGGTCACCGCGGCCGGCGGCCTTCTTTGCCGCCGCCCGGATCTCTTCCCACAGAATCGCGTGAACCTGCTTGTACGTGGGCGCCGTCGACACCACGAACGCCTCGCCTGGCGGGTGTGTGTCCAACCACCACGCTGCGACGCGAGAGGCGATCCACGACTTGCCGGCGTTGTGGCACGACTTCACCGCAGTCCGACGGTTGTCCCGCACCGACTCGGCGATCTCCCGCTGCTTCGACCACAGAAACTCACCCAGGCGGTTCTGACACCAACCCACCGGGTCGTTCAGGTACGGCGACAGCGGGGCGGGCTCGAACATGCGGGCTGCGGCTTCGAACGGGTCGACGGGGGGCGCGAACACGGAGGCTGTCACGCCGACCCCCTACGCCGCCACCCCAACGGACACTGCTCGCAGGCGCATCGGCACCACCGTGGCCACCCGCGCCTGCTGCTCCGGCGACAAGTCCAGGTCGCCCAAAATCGCTTTGATGACCCCGGCGAGCATCGCACCCTGCTGCTCCGCCAACTTCACGCGGCGTTCTTCCAGGCCGGCGCCGATGGCTTCCTTGCACACCTTGACGAGCCGGTCACGCTCCGACTGCCACAACTTCACCCAGACATTCACCTCAGCGGCCCGGGTGGTGTCGACGCCCGGAAACTCGCCCGCGTCCTTGGTGATCTCAGAGGTGACACCCCAGACGACCTGCTCGGCTTGAAGCGCCTGAACCTGCTGGTGCAACCACTCGACCGCGCCTGCCGTCCGGTGCACTTCTTCTAGCAGCGCATCCCGGGGGTCAACCTCGCGGGGCAGCCCGAACGTGGCGACAGCCTTTGCAGCCTCCGCGACCTGAATGCGCACCTCGGCGGCAGCCTTCGCCTGGGGGGAGGCGCCACCGTGGTTGCGGCACACCTTCTGACCCTTCATCGGCCACTTGGTGCAGCGTTCCCCGTTGGTGCGGCGACCTGCGCATTTCGGCTTTTCGCTGGGGGCCGGCTTCATGGGTCGATCACCGCCGTCCCGGTTTCTTGGGTGGTGAACGGCTGGTGCCCCGAGGCGCGTGCTGGGGATGACGCGCCTCGGGGCCGCCTGTGTGGGGTCAGCGGGTTACCAACTGCCCCAGGAATGCCGAAAGCCCGCCAGAACCGTTTCCGGTTTGGCGGGCTTCGAAGACACGTCTCCTACGCGTGACTGTGACGGATCACGAGGATCTTGTCAACTGACCCTTCCGGTGTTTCGCCTGGATCACAGTTGTTGCGGCGTCGCGGACGTTTTTGGCGAGGTAGGTGCGGGCTTTGCTTCGCCACCCGAAGCGGGGCAGCAGTGGTTGGCCGGGCTTGTCGGGGTGGGGGGTGCACGCCCATTGGCGGATGACGTCTTCGCTGACGTTGACCAAAGCGGCGGCTTCGGCGGTGGTGATGGCGTCGGTGTCGTCGACAGTGACCGTGGTGGGGGTGACCCACGTTTCGCCGAAGTTGTTGGCCACCTGGTCGGCTTGGTCGCAGGCGTCCGGGTCGAGGGCGCGAAGTCTGGCCCGGTACATGTGGGCGATTTTGCGGGCGCGGTCGGTGGCGTTGTCGCCGGGGATGGGCCATTCGCCGCGACGGCCTTGAACGTCGAGATCGGGGTTCATGCTGCCACCCGGTCGCGGTTTGGCCACACCAGTTGGGTGACGTACTGCTGGTAGTCGCCGTGGGGCCAGGTGGTGTGGCAGTTGGCGCAGTACACGTCGCAGGGGTCGTCGGCGTGGCGGGGGTCGTCGCGGTGCAACTCGTTGAGTCCGCAGCCGGAGCAGGTGCCGGGCAAATGGGTGGTGCGGTGGGTGCGGCCGAGCATGCCGCGGGCACGCTGGTGGAGGTGTTGCAGGTGGTGGATGGCTTCCCACCCGGCCATGGTGGTGGGTGGGTCTTCACAACCGGTGGGGTACACGTCGGTGCCGCCGAGCACGGCCAACTGTCGGAGGCGGGGGAGCAGGACGCGTACGGCGTCGTCGAGTTGCCGGCCGGGCCGCCGGGGTTGGGTGTTGCGGGGGCTGAGGTGGCTGATGTCGCGGATGACGTCTTCCCACGTCGTGGCGGCGTGCACGATTTCCGCCTGTAGCGCCTCAGCTTGGCCGTTCAACGGCATGGGTGGGGCGGCTTTCCCGCTGGGCTGCATGTTGAGCGCCTGCGACAGTGACGGGCCTTGCAACTGTTCAAGGTCCACGTAGTCGTAGACGAGGTTGCGGACGTCCCGTTCGGCTGCGGTTAGGCAGTCGTCGCACAGGGGGTTGGTGGTGACGGGTGCGGCGGCCGGCGGTTTCGCCGTGTGGTTGTAGGCGCGGCAGCGGGTGTCGGAGACGCAGTGCCGTCCGCTGGTGTCGGTGGTGTCGTGCATGTGGCTGGTCTCCGATCGGCGCAGTTACGCTGGCGGTGACCCTGACTGATGTGGGGTGTTGGTGTTGGCGGCGGTCGGAATTGCGGTCCGGCCGCCGCTGCCGTTTCAGTCCGTCCAGGGTTGCAGGAGCGGCACCGTTCGGGTTTGGGTGATGGGCCGGTATCCGTCGGTCATGATGGTTCCGGACTCGTCTCGGACGACGTAGCTGACTGTGATGCGGCTGCCGTTCAGGTGGATGGGTTCCTGTTCGGGCATCTGGTCGGGGTCGAGGTTGTTGGCACGGAGCCATTCGAGTAGCCGCGCTCGGTCGTTGGGGTCGCTGAGGTTGAGTCCGCTAGCGGGGTTGGTCATTGTGGCCCCCACTCGGGTCGATACCCGGGCAGGCCGGCGTATGACAGGCCCACGGTTTTCAGCAGCAGCTCTGGGACGTCTGGCTCTGGGTAGGTAGAGAATTCGGACCAGATCGTGTCTTCCAGCTTGACGACCTCCGGATGCACGGTGTCGAGCATGTGCCGCTTGGAGTCCACGTCGGCCAGCAGCAGGTTCGCCGCCTCTGTCAGGAGGGCCGCCGTTTCGACGGGCAGCGCGGCTGCGAGGGTCTTGAGCGCTTCGGCTGTGTGCCGCCGGTTCTCAAGCTGCTGGTCCAGCCAAACCGTCAGGTCGTTCATGGCCGCCACCCTTCCTGGTACCCAGGTTCACCTGCGAACGGCACCGCGAGCAGCCGGATGGTGGTGCAGGTGTCGCACAGGTCGATTTCTTGCCCATCCCAAGGGTTGTTGATGGCGGGCACCGTGAAGCAGTGGTCGCACACACCGGCCTCGGTGCGGTGCTCAACGATGATGCGCCGCTTCGTGTCAGCGTCGGCGATCAGGTAGTCGCCGACCTGGGCCAGCAGTTGCCCAACCTCAGGTGGCTCGGTGGTGGCGAGGGCGTGCAGGGTTCGCCCGGTGTGGCGTTGGTTCTCCAACTGCTGGTCCAGCCACGGCACCAGATGCGCGGTCACGGCCGCCTCTGACTCTGTGTAGTCACAAACCCCGTGTTGGAGATCATCGTGGGGTTGTCGGTGACACTGGGTGTATCAACTGCCGCGCCACCACGCCGTTGGGTCGGCAGCAACGGTGCGTCATCCCAGTCCGCCCCGCACACGTCCGCGGCTTCCCGCTCATGGCTGTCACACAAGTCGAGGGTGTCGCCGGTGCGCCGGTACATGCCGAACAGGTGCCCACCACGGGTCACCCGCCAGCGGACGTGCGGTGGAACAGGGCAGTCTGGGGCGGCGCAGAGGCGCGGCTGGTACCGGTGGTCGAGGGCAATGCGCGGCGCTGGTTCAGTGGTGGTGTTGGTTGGTGTGGTCATTGTGCCCCCCGGTGTTGTGTCCCCGGATTCATCTTGCCTGATCACCGGCACCGCCAGCCTGCCTGCCTGCGCGGTGCGGGCAAGCAGGTCGAGCAGGGTTGGTCCGGCTTGCCCATCACCGCGGGGCCGCGCGATGGACGGCGGGGTGATGCCGTGCTCACGTGCGCAGCCCGAGCCGAGCCCTTGAACGAGCGGGCCTTTCGGCACGCGTCGGCCGCAGGAGTCGCAATGGCGGGGCTCGGCCGGGCAGCAGCGGCAGAGTCATCGGGTCCTCTGGTTCGGGATCTTGGCGGGCTTCGGCTTCTGACCGCGCTCGTTGTGTTGGAATCCGGCCTTCCGCAGGTCCCGGCGCAACGCGTTCAGGCTGTTCGTGTCCGATGCGCTCGACGGGGTGGTGGTGACCAGCAGGCCGCTCGGGTTCCAGATTTTGACGTGGCCGGACCTTGCGAACTCCACCCGCCACCGGGCGCGCCTCAACGCCTTGAACAGTCGCAGGCGGTCCGAGCCGTCGCGGTTGCTCACCGGCCCACCCCGCCGGGCTTTCGACGCCGCAGGCAACGCCACAGGGTGCGCCACATCGGCGGGGCTGAGACGTCCACGGTGGTGATGAACCCGGTGGCCACCGGCACGCCCATGTTCTGCCGCGCCAACCACTGGTTGTGCACCGCGGCGATGTGCTCGGCGATCTCCCGGGTCATTACCAAATCGACGGCCATCCTGCCCCCATTGAGCGGGCCGGCACCGTTGATGCTGACCGCCCACCCGCCGATCTCGTCGTTGACCACCGCAGCCCATCGGGCGTTGAGGGCTTCCGCGTTGAACGCGGCGGTGGCTGCCCGCGCCCGCATCTCGTCGATGTTGTCCAGCACGGCCGATCGGTCGGGCTCGGCTGATGGCGCGGCTAGGAGTGTCGTCAGGGACGCTGCCAGCTCAGGGTTGTTCGGCCGGTACGTGGCGCACCGCCCGTCCACGTGATCAGCTTCGCCCTGACGGCAGAAGAAGCATGGGGTGTCAGCCACGGTCAGCCTCATCGGTCGGCTCGGGTGCGGTTGTCCACGGCCCGTGCCACACCTGCCGGTACACCACCTCAGCGGAGGCGACCGCCGGGTGCCGGCGGGCGGTCGCCGCCATCTGCTCAGCAACACTGTGGGCCAGCAGTGGATCATCTTCGTGACGGATTCTGGTGGTGCCGTCGCGGTAGGTCACCCGGATGGCGTAGTCAACACCGGCGGGCTCCACATTCGAGAACACCTGCCCGGTCACGGCGTCACCTCACCGAGGTCGGTGCGCGGCTCGATCAGATCACTGAGGTCCCGCAACCAGCGGCAATCCCCCAACGCCGAATGCCGGTCGTACGCCTGCGGGTCAATGCCGCACGCCCGGGAAATGTCGTCGGACTTGCGAGGCGCTGGCAGTCCACGGCCAAGCAGCCACCCACGGGCCACGCCCGGCACATCCTCGCTGTGGTAGTGCCATGGCGGGGTCATACCAAGCTCGCCCAGCGACCGGGCCAGCATGTCCGTGTCGAACGACGGGTTCGAGCCGTGGATAATGGCCCGCCCGGACGTCAGTTCGGCGATCTGCGGCAGCACATCCAGGATGCGGTACACCCAGTCCAGGCGGGGAACGTCCCACGGGTCCGCCCCGGCGGCGAGGGCCGGGCCGTGTGGATGCCGCTCGTAGAACCGTCCGAACTTCAACGAATCGGGGTCGGCGTTTTTGAGGTCAAGGTCGGCGGGGTGGATGAACCACTGGTGTTCGATGTCTGGTTGACCGGGGCGGCGCACGATGAGGGCGATCTCCCACGGGCGGCGGTAGAAGTCCAAGCCGGTCGTCTCAGTGTCCAGCCACACCCGGGGCTGCGTCGTCGTGTAGCTCACCGTGTCACCGGCTTCTTCGGCGCCACCTGGTCGGCGGTGGCCCGCAGGATGTCCCCTGCCAACTGCGGCAGCACCGTGCAGTCGATGACCTTCACGGGGGCGGGGGCGTCGGCGCCCACGGCGCGGTCATACGCCGCGAGCAGGCAGTTGTAGTCGTCGCACACGTACGCGCCCACGATCCCGTCGGCGGTGGTGGAGTCCTTCCCGCACACGTCGCATAGGCGCGTCACCTGCACGTCGGCGGCTGGGCTCTCGCGCCGAGCGCGGCCGGCCTGCCACAGCATCGTGTGACGGAGAGCGCCGATGTACACGAAACGGTCAACGCCCGGCTCGTGATGGGTAACTGGCCCCTCGGCGGTGATGCGGGTGCCGTCGGCGTACGTCTCGGTGATGCGGACCCGCGCGCCGACCGGCGGCTTCTGGCCAGTCGCGGTGGCGGTCATCGCTGCACCGCCTCAGCGAAGTCGGCCGGGTTGTACGCCGGGTCGATGTGCCCCGGGTTCACCCCGCGCCGCACAAGGACGTCAACCAGCCAGTCCTCCCACTCGCCGTTCAGCGCACCCAGCTCGGGGGTGAGGTCCCAGATCAGTTCGGGTGCGTAGTCGGTCCGATCTGTGAGAGCCGCCGCCGCAGCCGTCGCGGCGGTTGCGGCGAGGGTGAGATAGCCGAGGTCGGGGCGTGAACCTCCGGCAGTGGTGGGCGTTACGGTGCGGATCGCGTCCCGGAACGTGGCGTAGGCGGCGAGGGCGTCAGCCGCGTAGTGCCGCACCCAGGCGTCACGGGTGGCGGCGTCGCGGGTCGCCGGGGGCGGGGCGAGACGGTGCGCAGCGTTGAAGGGGGTTTCGGTAGTCGTGTCGGTCATGGTTGCCTCCTCAGGCGTCGTAGTCGGGTTGGCCGCAAGGGTTCCGTGCACCGGGCAGGCGGGCTGCCTCGCGCGCACAAACCCTGTGACGGTCGGCAGCAGGGTGCACCATCCGCACCGGTCGGCAAGGTTGCCGTTCACATCTGGCCGAATGACGTGACGTTCAAAACCGGCGGCGGTGAAGTCCGGGTTGGTGGGGTGGGCGGCCATCAGACACCACCCAGGATCGGTAGGGGCTGCGGGCGGTTCGGGTACAGCAGGTGGTCGAGCCGGGCGGGGGACGGCATGGTCACCGTGCGGGCTTCCGGGTTGACGAGGATCATCGGCAGGCGCATCCGGTGGGCTTTCTCCACCGCCGAGAACGTGCCCCCGTCACGCTTCGACGGGCACCACACGGCAAGGCACGCGTCAGCCGCAGCCAACATCCCGTCGTTGCGCTCGTGCAGCAGCCGCACCACCACCCGCTTACGGGCGTGCTCGGCCAAGCCAGCGAGGTCCCCATACGGCACCACCTCGGCGGCCAAGGCGCGCAGCCGATGCCATTCGGCGACCGCCTGCGGGTTGCGGCGCCGCCACGGGTCCGGTTGCTGCGGGAACGGAATGTGCGCCACGAACGGCACCCCGGCACGGTGCACGGCGTCCGCCCACCACAGGTCGGCGCCCAACGCCATACCGGAAATCCCGCACGTCATGCCGTGCACGTCACGCAGCTTCAGCGCCAGGCGGTCCAGCTCGCGGCGCACCCAGTCATGCAGGGATTCGGGGCGCAGGTGTTGGGGGCGGTGGCCGGTCACCATCACCGTCGGCCACACCGGGGCGGTCACGTCAACGCTCCGTCGATCAGCGCGAACCGGGGACGCGCCTGCCGGGTGGGCCGCGCGGACGTGTCGGGCTCAGCGGCGTTGCCAAGGACCACGCGCAGCTTTGGACGTGCAGACGTCAGAACCTCGGGCGGCGCCGTCCATGTCGCGTCCAGCCCAACCGCGGGTCATCTGCGGCGGCGGCTGATTCCCGGCGCGGCCGTACCGCTCGTCGTCGTCGATCACGGCATGGCCATGGACACGAAACGGTTCAAGTGCAGTTGGGCGGCGACCTCAACGGTGCCGCGAGCGCCACCGCGGTTTTTCTCCACGATCAAATCGGCCTCCCCGAGGCGTTTCGTCTTGTCGAACTGCTCATCCCGGTGCACAAAAATCACCACGTCGGCGTGGGCTTCGATGCCGCCCGACTCCTTCAAGTCGGTCAGGACAGGCCGCTTGTCTGCGCGCTGCGCGTACGCCCGGTTCATCTGCGCCAACAGCACCACCGCGAGGTCCAATTCACCGGCGAGGTTCTTCGCCGACCGGGCCATCTCGTCGATTTGCTGGTTTCGGGGTGCGCTCGACGCGGACTCGATCAACCCCAGGTAGTCGATGACGACGAGCTCCAGGCCGTGCTGCTGCTTCAACCGTCGGGCGCGAACCCGAATGTCGGCCATGGTCAGGCCCTTGGTGTCATCAATCCACAGCGGCGCGTCTTCGGTTTGCCCGCACACCCGGGCGATGGCCGTCCAGTCGTCGGTGTCCAACGTCCCGTCGGTGACCTTGTCCGACGGCACCCGAGCGGCGGCGCAGATCAGCCGGTTGAACAACTCCTGCTCGGTCATCTCCATCGACCACACGCCCGTCGCGCAGGCGTGCTCAAACGCGGCCGACCGGACGAAGTCACCCGCGCCCAACGTCGACTTACCGCCACCGGGTATGCCGGCCACCACGTACAGGCGTTGCTTCTGCAACCCGTGGATCAGCCGGTCCAGGTCGGGGATGCCGGTGGGGATGCCAGGTGGCCCGGATCCTTCCTCGGCGGCGAGTTCGATCGCGTCCAGGCCGGGGCGGATGATGTCCCGCCACCGCTTCGGCCCACCATCCCCAGCGGCGCGCATCCCCAGGTCCGAGATCATCACGCGGGTGCGTTCCAACAGCGACGCCGGGTTGCTCGCGGCACCGGAGCGGATGTCGTTGCGCGCCTTCTCCAACCCGGCGTCGAAGTCCCGCAACAGTGCCTTGTCGGCGACCGTCCGCGCGTAGTACGTCGCCTCACCCACCGGGGCACCCACCGGAACCGCCTCAAGCAGTTCGTCCAGGTACAGGACGCCGCCCGGCATCCGGGTGAGTAGCTTCTCGTCCGCCAAATACCCGGCCACACTCGTCGGGTCCGTCTTGCGGCCCTTCTCCCGCAGATAAGTGATGGCCTCGAACAGCAGCGGGTGGCACGGCTTGTGGAACGACCCCGCCGACACGATCGCCTCCACCTCGCCGATGACCAGCGGGTCGCGAAGCATCGCCCCCAACACCACCTGCTCGGCGCCGTGGTCGTAGAACACGGTCACCGGGTCGGCGCGGTCCAACGTGTCTGTCACGGCAGGTCACCGCCGCGCCGCCGGTCCGAACCCTTCAACCCGATCTGCACGCTGGTGGACAGGCGGGACACCACCCGCTCGTCAACGTCGGCGCGCAGACCGTCGGCGTCCAGGTTGGTGGTGGTGATCGTCGGCAGTTGGTTCGCCCACCGTGCGTCCATCAGCCGGTACAGGGTGTCCTCCGTCCAGTCGGTGGACTTCCCGGCGGCCAGGTCGTCGAAGACGAGCAGATCAACGGTTTGGTAGTCGGCGAGCGCCCGCAGGTGCCGGTCGTCGGATTGGGGGCGCATCGCGGCGTTGAACTCCGGGTGGGAAGTCACGGCGTACGTCATCCGCCGGCAGCGCTTGGCCGACTCCAACACCACACGCCGCAGCGCCCCGAACGCCTGATGACTCTTCCCGGTGCCTACGGGGCCGAGCAGCAGCAGACCGGGGCAGGTGGTTGGGTCGCGCAGGTATGTGCCGATCCACTGCCGCACCTGCCGGTCGTCGGGTTCGGCGTGGCGGAACCGGGGCGGCAGGATCAGGTTTAGGGTCGCCTCCGCCTGCTCGATGAGATGGTCGGCGAGGTCAAATCCGGGCCGCGGGGGGACGGTGGTCGGGTCGATGCCGCGCCGTTCCATCACTTCGCGGGCGAGGCCGCCGAGGTTGGTGCTGCTGATGTCCACTGGCCCTCCTTCCGTTAGAGCTTCACGTCGTAGCGGTCTTGGTTCTCGTGGCTGTTCCGCAAGATGCGGGGGTTGGCTGGCTTCATGCCGCCGTCCATGCGCCCGCTCTGCTGATTGCGCTCCGCTTCGATGGCCTCTTCGGCTTCCATGCGCAGGCGCAGTTGGTCGAACTTCTCGCGCAGCTTCGGGATCGACATGATGTTGCCTTTCCAGAAGTGGTGCTTCTGGGACCACCGTGTGACCCGGTGAATGTCGTCAAGGCTCCGCTTGTCGAGGTCAATCATTCGTCGAGCTTCGGCGCGCCAGTCGTTCGAGATGGTCGGGCGCTTGGATCCGTTCTTCACGATCCATTCGACGAGGTAGGTGCAAACCCTCTCGACGTCTTCGCGGTACGGCTCGGCCTTCTTCGGCTTCGACGCTCGCCTGGCCTTCCCGGTGGTCGCACCCTCCCCGAAGAGGGGAGGAGTAAGAGTTGGGTTAGTTGTAGAACTCTCCGTAGGAGAGTTCCTAATAAGGACACCTTCGGTCGACGTATCGCCTGGCGGCACGTCGGCGTATCGCCTGGCGGCATGCTCCGTATCGCCTGGCGGCATGCTCC
This sequence comes from Micromonospora sp. NPDC048935, assembly GCF_043197875.1. NCBI lineage: Bacteria > Bacillati > Actinomycetota > Actinomycetes > Micromonosporales > Micromonosporaceae > Micromonospora > Micromonospora sp. NPDC048935. The sequence continues at coordinate 323,493 of NZ_JBICTZ010000001.1, forward strand.
CCCCGCCGCTCTGTGCCGCCAGGCGGCACGCTCCATCGTCATCCGCCTCTGCCTGGTGTGCGTCGGCGGCAGTCTTGGGCGTCGCTTTGGATGCCCGCGCGCGGGGTTCCCGTGCCGTATTTGGATCGCCCACGGAAAGCGCATATCCGGTCCGTGACTCGCCTTCGAACGACAATTTCCGTACCCAGCCACCCGCAGTCAGCGCGCGCATCCATTCGACAAGAGTCGATCGGGAGGCGCTGGTTGTGGCTTCGAGTTCGGTGTAGGTGGGGGCGTGCTTGGGGGCGATTTCGGCGGTGCTGGCGTTCGTCTCGGACAGCAGCATCATGAGGATGCATTTGCCAGTGATGTCGATGCTCGACGCCTTCACGGCCTTCTCCACCTCCCACCGCGTCGTCACTGGGAAACCTCGCCTCCCTTGCCCTGCGACCAGTCGTGCTCAGCGAACCGCTCCGAGATTTCACGTCCGACGATGACGACTGCCCATGCCTCAACGTCTTGGATCGAGTAGGGCTCGTCGGAGACAAAGGCCACGTCCCGTTCGGCCCGTTCGAGCAGCAGCCGCCGGAACGGCTCGGGCAGGGCGGCAAGAAGGGATGTTGCTGCGTTCCGGTGCCCTGTCACTTCGCTCCACGCGTTGCGGGCTGAGATAACGGCCGCCCGGTCTAGCAGCTCTGCTTCGCTGGGGTTGTCGACACCGTCTTCCGTGGCCTCGTCCAGGGCTTCGCGCCGTAGCGCATCCTGCTCGCCCACGGCCCACTCAAGGACAGCCCGCGCCAGCATCGGGCTTCCACTGTCACGCTCCGAACTGCCGCTGCGGGCATCGTCGAGCATGGCTGCGGCAGCCTCGTGCAGATCCTTCACGCGCCGCCACGCGATGCCGCACATGTAGCGGAAGATCCGGTCCACGGGGATTGTCTTGTTCCGCATCGCCTGGTCGACGCAGTCGAGCAGTACGGGCATGGGCAAGCCAGCAGCCACGAGCCGGCTGACGCTGTCCATCCAGTCGTCGTCGCGTGGGAAAGTGCGATCACCCCCGTACGTCCACCGCTGCCATGCCTCGTCGAACTCGGCTCGATTGCGGGCCTGAGCGTCGAGGTTGGCGAGCATTCGATGGGCTGCCGCCTTTTGCGCCTCGGCCCACCGAACGGCATCCGCGCTGACCTGAGCGACTACGGCGGCGTCAGGGGGTGTAGCCGACTTGCCTCCGTTGCAGTCGGCGCAGAGGGCGCGCAGGTTTTCGGGGGTGCTGGGGCCGCCGAGTGCTTCCGGAAGAACGTGGTCAACCTCCAACTGCACCTCGGGCGCGCTCCGCCCGCAGCTCTGGCAGCGGTGGCTGTCGCGCCGGAGTATTTGGAACCGCAGTGTGCGGCTGACTGCCACTGAATCTCCTGTGCTGGTCGAGAGTTCGAGCACGTCGCTGGCTTGACGGGCTGCCTGTGGTGGCGTCGCCCTGATCATTACCTTACACTGAACCTTACAGTAGAGCTACCACCGAGACTTACGGGAGAGTCATGACGACTGCGGTCCACCCCGACCTGCAAGGCGGTCCTTACGGGGAGCCGTACACTGCCGCTATGGCAAAGCGTCCGATCGTCGGTGCCCAGCAGGCGCGAGAGAAGTTCAGCGACCTGCTGGACGCCGTGGCCCGCGGTGAACACCCGGTTGTGCTTCGCCGCAGCACGCCGGCCGGGCTGCTGGTGTCGCCCGCCTGGTACAAGAAGGCGGCCGAACTGATGGGCGACCCGTGGGACGACTGGTCCCCGCCGCCCGAGCAAACCGACTAGCCCTCTCACGCCACCTCACCCGACCCCGTCACGGTGTCGGGCTTTCCTGCTGCCCCCGGCGCGCGCTCGTCGCAGCACCACCCACGCGCGTACAACCGGGCTGGTGTCTTCCCGCATGCTTTGACCCCGACAGCGCACGGTTTGGTTAGCGGCGCTGGACGGTCAACTGCTGGGGCGCGGCGTCGGCTGTCGAGCTGGATTACCTTCGCGGTCATCGGGGGTCACCTCCGGTCAGGGACGGTTGGTGCGGCCCGCCAGGGCCCGAGCAGCCTTCGCCTGCCGCTCATCTGCGGAGCTTCGGGCATTCGCCTGCCGGCACGCCTCATCGATCGGCTCACCGCGCCGCTTGTGCCGACGGAACGCCGCAGACGTGCCGCACGGCTTCAAATTTGTCGCCGTCGTCGCGGCCAGCCAATGCCCGCCGCCGCCGTTCGGGTAGGCGCTGGGAATGTTGTGCCGGCTGCGGCACCCCTTGATGTTGTTGACGGTCCATCCGAGCCGGTTGGCGATCCGCCGATCGGTCCACCCGTCGGCGGCGAGACGGGCAATCTGCTCCCGATCGTCGTCCACGTTGCGTCCGTCGGGGCCGGTGTTGCAGCGGTCGCAGCGGGCATGGTGCGGCTGGTCCGGAACGCAGTCCTGGCCGCAGCCCCGGCAGACGAGGGGCGTCCGTCCGGAGGCCAACCGCTGCCGTTCCGTTGCCGTGTAGCCGCCCCACACACCCCACGGCTCGTCGGTTTCGAGAGCGAGGGCGAGGCAGCTGCCGCGGGCCGGGCAGCCTTTGCACCCCGCCTTGGCGTCGTTATTGCGGCTGCCGTCGTACCACTTCTCCGGGTCCGCAGCGCACGGCAGGACGGTGAGCCGGCGGGACGGAATGGGGGTGACGGCGACGGAGGTCATCGGCTCACCCGGATCGGCATGATCAGGTAGCGGTGGTCGAGGGTGGGCTCGCCGTCGTCGTCGGCGGGGGAGATAACCGCGGGCTTGAACGCGTCCACGAACCCGATGTGGGCGGTTGCCGTACCGAGACTGTGCAGCCCGTCGATCAGATACTGCGGGTTGAAGCCGACAGTCAGCGTGGGCTGCCCGGCGTAGGAGCCGATGCCGAGGGCTTCCGAGGCGCGGGCCTCCTCAGCGCCGCCGGCTTCCACCACAACCGCGTCGCCGCCGTCGGTGAACGTGAGCAGGACGGGTGTGGCCCGTTCGGCGACTAGGGCGACCCGCTTTACCGTCTCGATCAGTGAGGCGACCGGCACGCGGGCGGCGCTGGGGTACGACGTGGGGAACAGGCTGCGCACCGGCGGGTAGTTGACCCCGTCGAGCAGTCGGGACGTGGTCTTACGCTGCCCGATGGCGAACCCAACAAGCCCGTTCGCGTCAGGGTCGTGGCTGATGTCCACCGACCCCACACCCCACGTTTTCGCGGTGTCGGTGAGGAGCTTCGCCGGCACCAACACGTCAAGGTTCAGGCCGGATTCGGCCGGGTTGATGGTGATGTCGCGGTGGGCGAGGCGGTACCGGTCGGTTGCCAGCAGCGACAGGGTGTTGCCCCGAAGTTCGAGGCGGACCCCGGTCATCATGGGCAGGGCCGCGTCGCGGCCGGCCGCGACACCGACTTGCGCGACGGCCTGGGCGAGGGCGGCAGCGTCGGCGGTGGCAACGGTGGCGGGCAGGCCGGGAAGCTGCGGATAGTCCTCCACGGGCATGGTGGGGAGGGTGAACCGGGCGGACCCGCACACCAGTTCCAGATGGGTGCCGGCCGACGCCAGTTCGACGGGCTTGTGCGGGAGCGCCTTGGTGATGGCGGCGAGCAGCCGGGCTGCCACAACAACAGTGCCGGGGTCGGTGACGGTGCCGCGCACCCATGAGCGGCTGGACACCTCGTAGTCGAACCCGGATACGGTCAACCCGTCATCAACGGTGGTGAGGAGAATGCCGGCGAGGATCGGCACTGAGGGGCGGTTGGGGGTGGCGTCGGCGGCGGCGGTAACAGCGTCAGCGAACGCGTCACGCTCAACGGTCAGTTTCATGCGGCGGGCCGACTCCGACGGGCAGGGCAGCACATCGTTAGCACCTCGTGCGACCACAACGGTGCTCATCACGCCGCCCCAGGCTGGTCACTGAAAGCGACCTCTGGTGCTTTGCTGCCTCGCCGGGTGCGCCCCATCCACGCCTCCCCGTCACGGGTGACCTCGATGCGCCCGTCGATGTGCAGGCGCACCCACCCGCAGTCCTCCATGTGGAAGATGAGCAGGTCAAGGTTGGAGAACTTGCCTTTGTCGTCCACGTACTCGTAGGTGAACGGGTTGCGGCGGATCCGCCCGGCGTTGATGGCGTTGATGAGGCGTTCGTAGGTGCGGTAGTCGGTCATGGTGTTGTCCTGGTTTCGGGGTGCGGGGCCCGCCCCGATGCTGGGGCGGGCCATGGTGCTGGCGGTCATGCGGTGCCCCACAGGGCGTTGACGCCACCGAGGCGCTTCAGGGTGCGGCGCTCGTCCTCCGACAGGCCGCCGGCCACCCCGAACTCCATGTGGTCGAGCGCCCAGGTCAGGCACTGGTCGCGGACCGGGCATCGGTGGCACACCGCTCGGGCCTGCTCGACCTGCAACAGCGCCGGCCCGGACGTGCCTACCGGGTGAAATAGCTCTGGATCTTCATCCCGGCAGGCCGACGCGTGCCGCCAGTCGCCGCCGCGCTCGGCCTCAACACGGGTGCTGGCGACCTTCGACGCGTGGCGGGTCACAGCGCACCCCCGTTGGCGATCTCCAACAGGACGTCGCCGTGGCAGGCGTCGCCGGGCTTGCACCAGCAGGCGAGGTTCTTGCCGGCCAGTTCGCGGCGGATGTCATCGACCGTGACCTTGAGGAAGTGGCCCCCACGACTCGGGTAGGCCATGCGCATCCCGAACGTCGGGCCGGTGAGGGTGAGGCGGTACAGCTCGACGAGTTCGGCGCGAGTGCCCCACCGGACGTACGTCTCCACCTGGTCCAGGTCACGTGAGCCGTCGATGGGGAGGAACATGTCGTGGCGGTTGCCGTCGCGGCTGATGCGGCCCTCGTGGTCCCAGTCGCGGCCGAACCGCTCGTGGTGCTTCGGCCCGTAGTGGACGAGCCCCCACTGGCCCCGGTAGGTGAACGGGTTGCCGAACAGGGTGGGACGGCCGACGTAGACGGTGTTCTCGGGCATCCGCCATCCGGCGGTGCGCTGGCGCTGGATCCGCTGCGGGCTCACGCGGTCACCGCCACACGGACACCTCGGAGGTTGAGGGCGCGAATCTCCGCCGCCTGCCGCCCCAGTTGAGCAGCGGGGTCGAAGTCGGGACCGAACCACGGGTACGGGTCGTCCTGATCGCGCATCTCGCGCGCCTCGTCAGCCATCTCCTCAAGCTCGATCGCCAGATCAGCCTGCTCGGCCTTAACTCGCAGGTACGGCCGGATCGCCTCAATGACTGGCAGTGCGCTTCGGCCGTACCGCTGCCACTGAAACTGCGGCCGGTGGTGCTCCCGATTGCCCCGCGGAATGTAGGTGCGGACGTTGCCGCCAAACAGGCTCGCGGCCAGGTCGTGCGGCTCGCGGCGAGTCCCGGCGATGCCGATGGCTGCACCATAGAACTGACGACCCTTGTGCTTGGTGATCGCAGCGGTGACGTAGCCGTCACTGTCCACAACACCAGCGAGGTAGGCGAGAACGGTTGGGTCAGACATGAGCGACCTCCTGCGGCATATCGCGGATCTGAAACTCGGTCGGAAGGTCGTTCCACTCATCGCCCTTGCCCGGGATGCCGAGTTCCTTTGCCAGCACGGATCCGGTCTGCTTGAAAAAGAACGGCACCTGCGCCGAGATGCACTGATCCCGGAGGTTGCGGGCCCACTCTGGGGACATCAGCCGGGATTTCGGGCCGGACTCGCCCCCGACGACACACCAGTGAAGGGCCGGGAGCCCACACGCGTCGGCGTACGACGGGGGGAGGGGCGAGTGGCGCAGGTTCTCGCCGATCGGCCGCCAGTGCAGGAACTTGGTCAGGTCAACGGACCCGAGCAGCGGTTCGCAGGACAGCCACCGCACTGCGGCAGGCGTCGCGAGTAGCGCCGGGATGCGCAGGTCGGCGGTCTTCTGGTCTTCCACCGACACGCCGAGGTGCACGTTGGTTAGCGGCCAAGCAGGTAGGGCCGAGTCGGTTTGGCCAAGCAGAGCAGCCTGCCGCCGCCGATGGTAGGCGGAGACGACATGCTGGGGGGCTTGTGCGCTTGGCACCTCGCCAACGACCAGAAGGTACGCCTGGTCGAGAACGAGAACACGGAAGGCGGGTGAGTTCAGCAGGGAGCGCATCCGGCCGTGGCGCTTCGTCAAGAGCTGAAATGTGTGCTGCTCCGCGAGCGCCATGACGGCGAATACCTGCGCGATGAAGCTGTCCGGTACGTCCCTGTGGAACAAGTCGCTCTGCGAGTTGACGAAGATGCGTTGCGGCTTCCGCCAGTGCAGCGGCTGGGTCAGCCGCTCGGGCAGCAGGTTGATGCGGCCGGTCCAGTCGAGGCGGCCGTCACGCCGCTCGGTGAGCCCAGCGAACGCGGCGGCAACCTTCGGGTGCGGGTTGCCCGCCCGGATCGTGGCGGTCGAGATGGCGTAGCAGCCGTCACAGCCGGCCGAGACGCGCTCACAGCCGAGAAGTGGGTTCCACGTCTTGTCGGCCCACTCAATTGCGGTATCAGCCATGGCTGGCCTCCTTCGGGGTGTGGTTGGGGTTGCAGTTCAGGAAGATCACGTCACCGACCTGGGTGGCCGTGTTGCCGTTCGCGTCGTACGGCAGGACAGCGCGGTCGGGGAACACGGCAGCGTCAGGCACAGTCGGCCTCCACCACACGCGACCCAGCCGGACCGGCGGGCCGAACCCAAATCGTCGCCCCCGGCACCTCGCCGGGCAGGCAATGACGCTTACCGCCGGACACACGCACCACCCGCGAGTCGTCGGCCAGCACGCCGCCGTCGACCAAGGCGTCCAACAGGTTCCGGAGGTGCTTGTCGACGTCACCCGACGACCGTGTGGCAGGCCAGGTAATCAGGCGCTTCGGGGCCGACTTCGGCACGGGCACCCGGATGTCGAATGACACCTCCGCCGGCTCGTTAAGGGCGTCCCCGTGATGTTGTTGCCGTCCAGCCCAGGCAACGCACTGCCGCCACGTCTTCGACCCGGCGACCTGCTCGGCCATCCGGCCCCGGCCGATGTGCTTGAGGCTGCCCTTCGGCTTGGGTACGCCGACGACCTCGATGCGGATGACGGTCACCGGCCCTCACCCGCCAGTAGCGCCTGACGCCGTGCGCTGGTGATGGCACCCATCTCCCGGATGTCGATTGCCTTCGCGCCCGCCCGGATGGCCTCATCGCGCTTGGCGTCCACCACGTCAAAGTGCCAATGGGTGCATGGCAGGCGTGAGTGGCAGGGACGCTTGCACGTCTGGAACCACTCCGGCAGCAGGCCAAGGCGGACCGCGAACTCGTTCAGCTCCTCCACCGTGTCGGCAGTCAGGTGTGACCAGCGGGCGGTGATGCGGCCCATCCGCGCCGGAATTCGAGCGTTGTCGACGTAGACGGTCACCGGGTCACCGCCGCAGGGACCTGCCACAGCACCCGCGCGACCACGTCCTCCGGCGGCGCCCACAGGCCGAGCGCACCCCGGCACGGCACCGGACGGTCCAGCGGGCGAACGTCAGCCAGAACCAGGTGCACAGCCCGCCCGACACGATTCGGGCCGTGGTGCCAGATCTCACCCCACGGCGCGCAGCAGTCGCCGCCCGCCGCGTAGTGAACGTCCGTCAGTGCAGCGACGGCGATGACTGCTCCCGCCCCGGGCTGCTCAGGTGCGTCGCGGTGCGGGGTGAGCAGTTCGGCCACCCGCCGGTCGGCGAACGCGTCAACGTCTGCCGTCTTGCCCTCGTGGATGAGCAGGATGCCCCGGTGGTTGGTCCCGGCACCCCGGTTCTCGACCCGCTTCGCCCCCGCGTTGGTGGAGGCAATGCAGGTGCTCCACGGCTTGCGGACGGTGATGGCCTTGATGGCGGCGGTCATCGGCCGGCCTCCCGAACGTCGAACCGCAGCACAACCTCGTCGTCCTGGGCGTACACGCGCAGCCATCCACCGTCGTTCGGGGCGGCATCCTCGGGCAGGTTGTGCACCCGCCGGTAGGTCACCAGGGCCACCGCCCACGCCTTTTCGAACTCTTCGGCTGGGCATCCGGTGGGGACAGCCCATTCGTAGGTGCGGGTGGTGTACTCCCGCTGATCGAAGATTGCCATCAGGCGTCACCACCCCGAGTGCCCACGAACTCGACGCCCGACATCAGGTCGCCGCTGGAACCAACTAGCGTCGGCGCCCACCCGTCGGCGATGAACTTCGCCGCCACATCACCCGGCACCCAATCCCGACCGCGCTCCGGATCCGACATCCACGACGCCAACTCATCGGCGGTCGCGAACACCGGCGACTTGGGGGAGCCTTCGCTGACCGTCTCCCACAACTGCCACCCGTCGCCGGACGGCGGTTCGGTGCGTTCCCACGCCTCGTGTGCCGCCTTGTGCTGGTCGTTGCGCCACCGGATGCCCTCCCCGCCGCACGCGCTGCACAGCACGTCAACGCCGTCCCGCTCGCACCGTGCCCGGACCACCACTGACGCGTTGATCGCGTCGTGGCCCATCGAGGCGATGTTCCACTGGTTGACCTGCTCCGGGGTTGGCATCACCGGCGGGTCGATGGGCTGCCACCCGTTCTCACGGGTCCACGTGTGGGTGAGGTCGTACAGGCGTCCGGCCTCCACCAGTGCGGCCACGTCGGCTTCGTTGACGTGGTGGGACCAGGCGCTGTTCCAGTAGTCGGCGAGCCGGCGTGCCTCACGGCGGATGACGTGCTCACCCTGGCCGTAGTAGTCGGGGGAGCGGGTGACGTTTCGCTCGGCGAACGCCCGCACAGCGGGCGTTTCCGGGGTGAGGGGGGTGGACCCGTTGTCCTCCGGTCGGAACGGGGCGTTTCCGTACCACATCTTGTGCAGGTGCTTCGCGGCCTGCGAGTAGCCGCCACCGTCGCAGGTCCCGCACTGCTCGCCGCGAAGGTCGTCGGGCATGACGTAGCCGGTCCACACCTCACCGATCGGCGCATCGAAGTCCAGCGGCACCCGCTTGATCTCGCGGCCCATCAGCCGTTCACCGCCGTCCGGCACCCGCACGACTCGTTGTGGCACGGGTAACCCGGCGCCGGCTCATGCCCAGACACCGCGTTTAACCCGGCGGCCATCGCCAACGCCTGCGCGTACCGGGTCACCGCGGAGTCCGCGTTGTCACCTTCCCCGTCGACGTACACCTCCACCTCGAACGCCCGGTCACCGACCTTGTTGGTGCCCGGCAGTCGCAGACCGCCGTCCCGCTCTGTCGGTGCGGCCGAACCGCGGACGACGCCGATGCGAACCTCTTCCTCGTCGCCGAGGTCGGCGATCACGTCCGCGACGGACTCGTACACGAACCCGTCGGAGTCGGCGAGGTAGGCAACCCACGGGCCGCGCAGCATGTTCGGGTCGCTGCTCGCGATGAGACGGGCGGCCTCGAACTCGCTGATGTCACGCGTGGGGGCGCTCATGCCATCGCCCCCGCACCCTGCCTGGTGGCCTTCCGTGCGGCGGCGATGGCCTGGTTGAGGGCTTCGTTGCGGTGCGCCAACAGGTCACGCAACTCGGCGACCCGGGCCGGGATCTCCTTATACGAGTGAACGTTGTTGGGGTCAAGGCCAAGCGCCCGGACCGTGTCACGCAGGATGGCCTCGTTGCGGGCGCGCTCGGCCAGGATCTGCTGTGCGTTCCGCAGCGCGTTCTCACCAAAAGCGGCACGCCACTGGCCCACCTCGATCCGGGCGGCGGCGCCCTCCCGTAGCAGATCCTGGATGGCGGGGGAGACAGGCAGCATCGACGGGTCGACGGTGTCGGCGGTATCCCAAACGGGGTAGGTCATGGTCGCCTCCTCAGGCGTGGGTGTGGTCGTGGTTGGGGGAGTAAGTCGTGAAGGTGCCTACGTCGTTCAGCAGCACCCACCCGTGCACCGCGTGGTTCACGGGCACCTCGGCCGGGTCGTCCGACAGGCGGATTGCCCACCCGTTCGCGCGGGCCTCCTCGCGGTGCGACTCGACGTGCAGGTGGCAGGAAGTTGTGGCAGACCCGCACAGCAAGATCAGGTTCTGTGGTTCGTTCGCATCCGACCGAGACGTGCCGCCCATCGCCCGAGCGCGCCTGTGCTGCACCGACCAGTCCCGACCCCGCTCACCACTCACCGGGTCGCCGCACCGGGCGCAGCGACCGAAATCGCGGGCAACCACCGTCGCAACCGTGCCCCGATTCGGGCCGGTGTCAGTCGACCGCGGCTTCACCTTCCCGGCGGCGGGCTGGCTGGGCGTAAGCGCGGCGTTGGTGATCGTTGAGAAAGGGTTCCGGTTGCCCTGCTCCGCCAACTCCTGACGGCGGCGAGCCGACATGCGCGACAACCGGGTGCGGCGCTCCATCAGTGCCCCGCCCCAGCCTTCGCCTGCTGCATCGCAACCAGAAACTTCCGCATGTCCTCAGCAGTCGCATCCGCCGACGACCGGCCCACCAGCTTGATGAAGTTGGTCTCCAACTCGTCCTTCGAGTTCCACGGCGACTCGGCGAGGATGCTCGCCCACAGCCCGTCGAGGTCATCGACAACAGTCGGGGTGGGCTGCGCCGCCGGGGTGGCCGGCTGCGCCGGCTGGGCACCCTGGATCGTGGCCCGCTTCGTCTCCAACTGGGTCAGCAACTCCGCCGGGATCTCCCCACCGTGCGCGGCCTTCACCTGCTTCGCCACGTCGTACAAGGCGTCCACGTTCCGGGCGGCGTCGATCAGCGACCCGTAATCGACCGTGGCGGCGATAGCGACCCGCATGTCACCGGCCACCGCAGCGTTGTTGCGGGCCGCCACCAACTCCTGAACCCGACCCGACATCAACTGCTTTGGCGTCAACTCGTCCACGTGCAGGGTCGGCACCGCGAAGTTGAACGTCTGCGGCTTCCCGTCCACCTGCCGGGTCACGGTCCGCTGATCCAGCACCAGCCGGCCGGGGATCGCGCCCTGCGCCATCGCCAGCAACTGCGCGATACCCGGCAACTCCACGGCGGCGTAGTACGAGCCCGTGTCGACCCGCCACGCACCCAACCCGGGGATGTCTTCCAACATCACCCGGATGCGGGTGTGCATCTTGCAGTCCCGGGCCACCGGGTCGCACAAGCACGACGACTTGCTGATCTTCTCCTGCTGCCCGTCGCAACGCCGCAGGCAACCACCCGCCGACCACATCTCGTACCACTGCGACTCGCCCGGATCCTGCGGCGGAATCAGCACCGGCACCTCAGCAGCGTCGGTGATCACCTGCCACTGACCGGAGCCCTTCGGTGGCTGCCACGGCTCGACCTTCCCGCCGTACGTGGCGGCGATCTTCTCGATCAGCGCCTGGCGGGGGGAGGTGAACCGCAGCCGGTCCAGCTTCGTGGGGCGGCCACGACCGGTCCCGACCTTCACGCCGAAGCGAATCCGGCCGACTTCGGTCTGCTGCTGCTGCAAGCCAAGAATGGGCATGGGCTTACGCCTCCTTCATGGTGACGGGGCGGGAAAGAACGGTGTTCAGGGGAGCGGCCAGGCCCTCGACGACTCGGCACATGTGCACGAAGTACTGGAAGTTCTTGTCGGTCAGGTACGCCTCGCGCATCTGCACCCGCTCCGGGCGGATGTGCACGATCAGCCCGCCCTTCACCTCAGGCATCGGCATCTCAGTGCCGTCGGGCAGCAACACCGCGTCGGCTTTCGCGTACGCGACGACCTGCCACCCGTTGGTGAGGAAGACGTTGCGGCTCGACTTGTAGTCGCCCAGCAGCGGCAGCCCGGTCAGGTGGGCGAGGGGCTTGTCCAGGCGAGACGCCTCCGAGAACCGCACGATCTTGTCGAGGGTGCCGGCGAACCCCCACTTGCGGGAGATCACCGTCATCTCAGTCGCCAGGAACTCCGGCTTGTACCGGGCGAACCAGCGGTGCCACTGATCCACCAGCGGCTTCGCGTCGTCGTCAACGTGGACGCCCGGCCCGTGCAATACGGTTTGCTCGGCGGCGTCGTGAAGTTTCGAACCGCGCTCGCCTGCGGCGTCACGTTCGGCGTTGTGCCGGTCGGCGAGCCAGTACGCCACACAGTCGGGGCAGTTCCCGCACGCGTTGTCGGTTTTCGTGGAGTTGCACGACTGGGCGCGGGAGGCTCGGTTGAGTAGCGGCAGATTGTCGAAGGCTGCTCTCGCGGTGAGGCCGGTTGCCCAGTCGGTGATCCCGAACTTGCGGATGTAGTCCAGAACTGTGGTGACGGAGATGAACCGCTCCCCGGTGGCGGGGTGCATGTACCAGCGCTGCCCCGTCTCCGGGTTCGTCAGCGCAGTCGGCGGGCCAGGCTTGGTTAGCGGCTCGGCGGTGATCGTCACGCGTCGCACCTCGCGTCGATGGCTGCGTCGTAGTCCAGGTCGTTGGTCAGGCACGCCTTGGTGGCAAAGCACGCGGCCAGCAGCGACCCCACCGGGGCATCGCACGTCGGGCAGGTGGCCTGCTGGGTGTGGCGGGGTGCGCCCGGCCACGGCGGTGGGAACGGGTCACCCGGTTTCGGCTGCGGCCTCGGAGTGGCGATCACAGCGGCGGTCACTGGTTCACCTCGCCGACCAGAAACCCGCACGGCGGCAGGTCGCACAGCACGCAGCCGTCCGTGTTGCGGGCACCATCCGGGTCGATCGTGCAGGTGCACAGCGGGTCGGACGTGCCGACATCGGGCAGCGACACCATCTCGGTCATCACGCCTCCCGGCCCAGATAGGCGCGGGCGGTTGCCAGCGGGTCGCGGTAGTTGCGCTCGATCCAGTCGGTGTCCACCCGGTACGGGACGGATTCGAGTTCGTCGGCCTCACGCTCCAACATGTCGGCCACGTGGGACAGGAACAGCGGGTTCGACCACGGGTTCGGGTTGCCGGGCTTCGCGTCGGCCCGCAGCCGGGTGACGGCCTCACGCAGCAACTCCACCTCGGCGGTCATCGGCTTTCACCGCCCTGCGCGCGGCGGGGCAGAACTACCGGCAGGTTCTCGGCGGCGCACTCGGAGCACCCGGCAGCGCACACCTCAACGAAGTGGCTGCGCCGGTAGCAGGCGTGGCACAACTCCCGCTTGTGCGAAGAGCAGCATGTGCGGGCGGCTGGCGTCGACTCGCACCGCCAGCAGGCGTCACCCGCGAACTCGGCGGACATCAGCGCTCACCGCCCAGGTCGACACCCTCACGCGTGAGGTAGTGGGCGATGTGCTCGGCCGTGGCGTCGTAGGAGAAGGTCACTCGTGCGCCGCGCGGCAACTTGGCCTCGAACCGATAGTCGTGCTCAGGGAGATTCGGGAAGATGTCAGCCGCACCCTTCGCGCCGAACATCTGCCGCGCGTCTTCGGCGGCGTCGATCAGGCGCATCGGTGTCGGCATCCGCCAGTCGTCGGGGGTCGAGCCCTTCGGCGGGCTGACCTGCCCACCGCCGCAGTCCTGGCACTCGGACACGCCCAGCGACCCGCGATCAACCGTCTGCCCCGTGCCGTTGCAGGTGGTGCACGGCGGGGCGATGGCATCCACGATCGCGTCGAGCGGTAGGTACGCCTCCAACGACACACTGCCTCGGTCGCACGCCGGATCGTCCAGCCACAGCAACTCGCCCATGGAACGCCGATGACCGCTGGGCTCGGCCGGGTTACCAACCGGCCAGAACAACGGCTCGTTCAGCGCCGGGTCTTCCGGGGTGTCCCCACCGTCGGACCGGACCCAGACCGTTTCCTTCTCCGGGATGTTCTGCCACCCACCGGAATGCTGGCTGAGCAGCAGGGTGCCGTTGGTGGGGATGTGTGCGCCGTTCGGGTCGGCGGCATTGCAGAGGTCAAGCACCCGGTGGAGGGCGGAACGCATCTGCTCCGGGGTCATCTGGTCGATCAGGTCGAAGACGGTCACGGCTGCTCACCGACCAGCCGGACGATCGTCCTCTCAGACACGCCAGCACCGCGCAGAAGGCACGACTCGCAGCAGTGGTCACCCTCGGCCGCGCAGTAGAAGTCGCTGGAGGGGGTGCAGGTGTACTCGGCTCCGCAGCGATCGCAGATCACCTGCTTGTAGGCAAAGCTCCCGCAGTTGGCGTGGTTGTTGGGCATGCGTCATCGACTCCAAAGGTTGGAGGTGATCGTCTGGTTGGCTTGTGCGCCGTCCCGGCGGAGGCAGTCGGTGCGGGCGGGATGCCTGCGGGTGCCGTGCCGCCGGGAGGCTGGTTTGACGTTCGAGGCTTCCTGCCTCATGCTCCATCTTATGTACATGACGACGACTTGTACAGCAAAACGCGGGAGTAAAGTGCCCGCCATGGACATCCGGGAAGAGCTTCTGATCTCCGAAGCCCGCGCCAACCTCACCGAGGTCATCTCGCATGTCCGACTGCTGCGCTGGACCGTATTCCTCAAGAACCGGACCACGCCTGTAGCCGCCGTCGTTCCCATCGAGCTGGGGCGCCTCGTACGGCGAGCCGGGGGCGCAGACAAGGCGGCCGAGATCCTGCGTGCCCACCTCGGCCCCGAACCCGGCGACGACGACGCCTGACGCGCTCACCGCGCACCCGCCATCTCGGCAGCCCACCCGGCCAGCAGTCCGCGCCGCTCCGCCAACCGCCCAACGCACGCCGGGCACCATGACAACCCGGCCGGCGGCACCAACGGCATCGGATCCAAGATGATCGGCTCCGACCGGCGGCCAGCCCAACCACCCGTGCCGCACTCACCCGACCGGCCCGCAAACCGGCCGTCCTCCCGCATGATGTGCAAGCGGGTCACACGCCGGGATGCGTAACCCCGGTAGAAGGCACGCGTCACGGCCGCTCACCCCGACCCCGGCTCAGTTCCCGGATCCGCTGCACGACCTGGATCGCGCCCAGGATTAGCAAACTCACCCCGACCCCGAAGTACGGGAAACCCCACACATGCGCGACCGCTCCGGGCATCCCCTCGCCGTCGAACCACAGGCCGGCATGGATCAGCAGGACACCGATGGCGATCCGGTAGGTGGCGTTCATGCGGCCGTCGTCGACCAGCGGCACACACTGCTCCCGGTCAGCCACGGCGACCACCGCCCGGAGATACGCCGAACGACCGGCAGCCGATCATGGAACCGCCGAGGTTGCGGACAGCCTCATCTGGCACCAGCAGATCCCGCCGGTTCGGGTGCGCCAACGCCACCACCAACGCCACCACAAACCACACCCCGGGCTCGGGTGCCGGCAGGTTCGACGACCCGTGATGCTGCACCACGTTGACCGGGATGTCCGCGCCGCCGAACGTCAACGGCGGAAACGCCCGCAGGCGAGTCTTGTCAAGCGGGGCGCGCATTTCCGCAGGGGCGGGCGGGATGACCGCGATCGGCTGAATGCTGCCGGGTTCGATGCGGTCCGGGCAATCGGCGGGATAGACGTGCATGTCGTGCGGGGTGAGGTTGACGATGCGGTCACCCACGGCGCACCGCCCGCTGCCGGGGGATCATCTGCGTCGCGTCCAGCGCGTCCACACACCGGGGCAGCAACTCCGTCACCGGCTCCACACGACGCTGCGGGCCCTGCGACGGATGCCACAACGGCGGCACCACCGCCCGACCCACCGCCAGCTCGGCAGCAACCTCAGCGTGGAAGCGGCGACGGGCGAACCGGTGCCACACTTTCACCCCGGCCACGATCAGCAAGGCACCGAGCACGAACCCGACCGGGCCAGGGTTGAACAGGGTGCCCATCAGTACCGCGCCCCGGGCAGCTCGATGAACTCGGTGTCCTCATCCGACTCCGACCGGCGGTACTGCGGGGCGTGGATCGTGCCCGTGTGCCGAACAGGCCGACGTGCTGGCGGCTCAGTCGCATCCGCCGCCACCGGTGAATCCACCTCAGCCTGCGAGCGTTGCGGCCACATAGCCGCCACCCCGGCGAGGAACACCACCGCCGCAAACAGGATCAAACCCAAAAACGCTGCTGCCACACCGGCAGGCGACACAACGACATGAATCTCAGTGGGCACGGGCGGCCTCCTCAGGCACAGACGGGAAAGTGAGGGCGAGCCGCCCCCGAAGCTCAGTAGCCAGATCCGGCGGCAGTTGCTCGGCGAACCGGAACGCGGCGGCAATACGGTGCGCCTGCCTGCTGCTGGTCACCTCCGCCCGCCGAATCTGCTCAATCAGCGTTTGATTGCCGGCGTCCAGCGACTCAGCCTCACGGCGGGCTGCGGCCAAGTCATCGCGCAGCACCTTGACCGTCACCTCACGGAAGGCGTCATCGCGGCGTTTGTGTGCGGCAGCCCGCTCGACCGCGTCTTCCAGCACGACCACGCGCGACGCCAACACCGCCTGGCTGGACAGGAACGCCCGCACCCACCGCCACCACCTCACCGGGCACCACCCGGCGGCACAGTCGGCAGCAACGTCGTCGGCTCACCGTTAGCGCCATCGCGGGCCAGCCAGTGCAACACCTCGTTCTGTGCGCGAATCTGCTCGTCGAACGGACGCTCAACCGGGGCCGAACCCTGTGCCCGGTCCAGCACGTCCCATGGCAGCCGGTCCGGCATCGCCCCCAGACCGGTGGGCTGCTCGGCGGCTAGCCCAGCATCAAACTCCTGCCGGACGATGTCCCGAACCTCGTCGTCGGACAGGTGCGAACGGGCGGCCAGATGCCGGGCCACATCACCTGTCGTCCACCGCAGCGTCGGGGTGTGCTTCCCGCCGGGGGCGGCGAACCGGTCCCCGCCCCGCAACTGCACCACCAGCGTTGACCACGCCTGCCCCAGCCAAAGCCACCCCGCACCCAGGCGCGACGGCTTCGGCGGGTGCGACGCCGGAAACGCCGTGGTACCCGCCCCAGTCGACTGCTGCCACGCCTGCGCCTGCACCAACACCGGCTGATGCTCGTCACCGATCCGCTCATTCGCGGCCCGATGGTTGCGCCCCGCACGCCACGACTCGCGGGCAAAGAACCCGATCGCCCCCAACACCGCGGCGAACCACAGCACATACCCGGCGAACTCCCACCCGTTCACCGGGTCACCCCCGCCGGCAGGTACGCGGCCACAATCCGCGGCGCCACCTCAGCAAGGTCCGCTAGGTCGTCGACCGTGTCCGCCCACACCTGCAAGTCGGTGCGCGCCGGGTAGTCAACGTCCTCATACCAGGGCCGCTCCAACCGGAAAGCCGCCGCCAACGCTGCCCGCAGACGGTGCAGCAGGCGGAACAGGGGGCGCGAATCAACCAACAGCAACGCCAACACAACCACCAGGACACCCGCGGTCAGCGCGTACACGGTCACAGCGGTGTCGCCCATCACGCGACCTGCTGCCGTGTGAACCGGGCCGGCATCACGTTCGTGTCCGGGGGGCGGTGCCGCCCAATCACACCCTCGGGGCGCACGTACGAGGTGCCCTTGTTCACGCCCGGCTGGCCGGGCCACACCATGCGGATCGTCGGACCGTCCACCTCCCGGGCGCACGGCATGTTCCGGAACGGGACACGGGCGCGACCCATCACCGGCAGCCCACGGACGGTGCCGTGAGGCTCGACCGGGGCGGGCACCGGGGGGAGGGCGGGCCCTTCGTTGGGGGCGATGTGGCGACGGGTTGCGAACTGCAACATGCCGCGCAGCAGAGAAGACAGGAACATGAGGTGGCTCCCCTCGTAAGGGACGGTCAGGGATGGGGGGTGGTGGCGCGCGTGGGTGCCGGAACACCGCGTGCGGCGGTGTCAGGTTTGCGGTCGACGGCAGCCCAGTCGGGGCGCGGACGGTCAACACCCGCGTACCGGGCGGCAAACTGGTGGTCATAGTGGAAAGTCAGTTCCTCGCCCAGCCGGAACACCTCACCGCGGGACCGCTCCAACTCGGCGGCCACCAGCAGCAGCGCCGTCGACAGCAGGGCCACCCGGTGCAGCAGATGCCATCTGCCGGCCAGCACACCGAGGGGGAACATCAGGGCAGCGGCCGGCAACCACAGGCCGGCGACAGCCAACGCCACAGCAGCCGCGAACACGCTGCCGGCCGAATGCCAGGCGAACCGGGTGCTCACCGCACACCCCGCCGAGCCCGCAACCGGCCCGGCCGCACATCACCACTGCGGGCCACCACAGGTTGCCGCCGCTCCGCGACCGTCGACCGCTCCTCACGGGTCAGCGGGTCCACACAGGGCAACCGGTTCGGGGTGTGCACCCACCGGGACACCTCGCGGCCACCGTCAGCCTGCAACCGGACCAACGGCTCACCGCAGTGCACGCACGTACACGGCTGACCCTCATGGCGGGCGCGCATCATGCGGCATCACCATCCGCCAACACGACCTCAACCGTGCGGCGCCCGTCCCGAACCGACTCCTCAGCGGCGTACCGGTCCCGCAACCGCTGCGCCGCCGGCAGATCAGCCGGGCCGAACGGCACCACCCGCGGGGTGCGACCATCGGACGGCATCAACACCAGAACACCGCTCACGCCGCCACCCCCGACCGGCAGCCGTAGGGGGAGCACCCGTCCGGGTCGCCGTTCTCTTCCAGCTCGGCATCGGCAAGGGCGTCGAAGATGTCCGGCGACCGGTCAGCCCACTCCTTGCGGGTGACCCGGTTGATCGGTGCGATGGACAGCGGCAGCCGGGATCGGTGAAGGAACGCCTCCCCGTTGAGCGGCAGGCCGCGGGCGCCGCCCTTGCGGATCGCCTCGTCGAACGCGACGGCGTCGGCCCACTCGTCGGGGTGGTTGTCGCGGAGTTCCCGCCACTGGGCGTTGCCGTGGAACGGGCAACCGATGCACGCACTCTTCGCGGTGTCGCCCCAGCCACGGGCAGCGAGCCAGCGATGGCAGTCCTTGCGGCTCATGCCGAGGTCAAGCAGCGGGTATCGCTTGCGGGAGTAGAGCACCCCCTCCTTGTCCGACACTCGGTGGATCTCGTCGGTGGAGAACCCGATCCACTGCTCTGCCACCCGGCCCTTCGGCACTCGGCGGAAGTCGGGGGCTTCGGCGCCGAGCAGTTCGCGGACCTTCCGGCCGATCGGAGCGAGCTTGTACTCGCTGGTGCACTGTCGGCGGCCCATGCCGTCGGAGCCGTCGGGGTTGCGGACGAAGTAGGGGATGGAGGCGTAGCGGTGCTCGGGGTCGAGGAAATCGTGGCGGAGGTTGCCGTTGCTGACCCGGTGCAGCGGGATACCGGCCGCGTCGAGCACCTTCGCCAGTCGGTCGACTTGGTCGTACACCTTGCGGGGCTCCCAGCCAGTGTCGGCGAAGATCGCGCCGTCGACCTTGGGAAGAGTGCCGTCGGCGGTCATGAGCGCCAGAACGGTGGACTGAACTCCTGCGCCCAGGCTGAGCAGGCGCATCGTCGGGGCGCTCACACCATCACCCCGCCCGACATGAACAGCAGCGCCGACAGCAGCACAGCGGTGGCCACGGCGGCGGCAATGAAGATCCACCGCCAGTGGCGTCGGGACTCCATCGCCCGCCACTCCTCACGCGACGCACGAACCTCCGACTCCCGCATCGACGGGATTGCGTCCGCGAACTCCCGGCCCCGGGTCACGCCGCCACCTCCGAGTGCAGCGCCGCCCGCAGACGCCGGCCAATCCACTCACCGACCTGCGGCGAAACAGCATTACCGAATCCGTCCACCTGATCCCGGGCGGAACCCCACACCACGAAAGTGCCTTGGTGGTCGGGGAAGTCCACGTCGAACCCGCACCCGCGACCAACCTCGTGCGGGCCGAGCATTCGGAAATAGCAGTCGTCCAACGTCAGCTCAGCGAGCGCAGCACGCCACTCAGCGTTCGCCCGAGGGCTCGTGTCGTTCCGCTCAGCCCAACCCGAGAACAGCAAGCCCTGGTTGGCCGAGGATGCAACAACAGTGCGAAGCGGCTCACTGACGGGGAAGACGCGGCGGTCGGTGCCCTCGTTCTTTTGAATCACACCAACCGCGGTCAGTAGCCCGGGGATCTGATCGGAGGTCACCGTCGGTATCGCCTCCGCATGCACCGTCGGCAAAGTGTTCTTGCGGAACGGGACCACGCCAGCCGACAGGAGGCTGAGAGTTTCCGAGCCGCCCTGAGTCGGCAGAGCCTCATCCACACCCCGAGGTGCGCCCTGAAAGTTGTTGACCGCGGCGAACAGCATCGCCTTCTCATGAGTGGTCGTGACCGTGTCCATCGGTCGGGACAGGTGCTGGCCGTCGCCGTTGTGTCGGTGCGCGGCAAACACCTGGCCCGTGACCGCGACGGGCGGAGCGAGCAGGCCGACCCCACCTCCGGCCCCAGCCGGGGCAGTGCCGGTCGAGAGGAGCGCCGTTTCCTGCTGGCTGGTCTGCGTCGCCATCGGTTGCCACGGATGCCGCTCCACACCACGCACCGCCTTTGCGGGCATGAGAATCGCCGGGAAGTCGGCGAAACGCTGCCGGCACCGCTCCGAGCGGGCGAGAGTCGCCAGAGCGAGAGGGCCCGTCGAGCCGTCCCGGTGCAGCTTGTGCGGCTTGTCGCCGATGCGGGTGCCGAGGTTGGTGAGGTCAAGCGCGTTGAGCGACGGGCTCATCGGCGGAATGACCTCGTCGCGGCAGCGAGGACACCTGTAGTTGTACTGCTTGCCGTAGTTCACCGACCCGGATAGTGGGATGCCGGTCTTCCACGTCCACACCGCCGGCACGATCTCGGAGCAACGGCCGCACCACGACGCCGGCCGGTGCTCCAGGTCCGGCGCAGGGATGCTCTTGTCCCAGAAACCGATGTAGATCCGGTTCCGCGACTGCGATACCCCGAAGAACATCGAGTTCAGGTACATCACCTTGTGCCGGTAGCCCAGGTTGTCGAACTGCTTGAGCCACCACCGGTACGTTGACCCGTCGCCGACCTTCGACCGTCCGGGAATGGCAGGCCCCCACGACGTCAGCTCCGTGGTGCACTCCACGAGGATCATGCGCGGGTGGTGCTCGGCGGCGTAATGCAGCACGCAGTTGGCCGTCGCCCGGTCCCGCTCGGAGCGTGTCACCCGCTCCTCGAACTCCGGGTCGTCGAGGTCGAACAGGCTCATCCGCTGCGCGTACGCCTTCTGCGTGTTGGCCTGCGAGTGGTTCACGCAGCTAACGCCGGCCACGAGAATGTCGGCGGCCGGAAGGTCACGAGCAGAGTGGTAGTCGGACGACTCTGGGTCCACCAAGTCGGCGATCCAGTGTTCGGCATCAGGGTGGTTGGCCTCGTGAACCTGCACCTTGTAGTCGTTGTGGTTCGCGGCCATGATCGTGGTAAATCCGGCCATCTCGATGCCGCGGGTCAGGCCGCCGAAACCGGAGAACAGGTCGACGGCAACCAGGTCGTCGTGGGCGAACCGGCGACGACGGGTGGCAGGTCGGTGCTGGGCGGTGCGCCGAGCGGTTCGCGCCTTCACGCCGCCACCTCGTGCCGGACCGGCGACACCCGGGCGTCCTCACGCCAGGTCAGCTCTGCGGACCGCTCGCGGTAGGGGACCTGCACCCCGGCGCACCCGCCGAACGGGCAACCGTGCTGCGGCACCGGGTGGGCGAGGGCGTGCGCCCGCTCATCGGGGGTCACCCGGGCGATAGCAGCGAACGTGTCCGCCGACCAGCCCTGCGAATCAGACGGGGATGGCAGCAAGCGGGTAGCGGTGGTGGCCGTTCGGGTGACTTCGTCTATCGTGCTAATAGCCATAGGGCCGAGTCCTCTCGTCCAGGAAGCGGTTCAGTTGGCGGAGCAGCGAACGCCCCCGGATTCCGGCCGCGGGGCGTTCAGCTCGTTCAGGGGTCGATCTGAGGCGCACCCGTCCCGCCCAAGTGGCGGTGAAGCTCGGCGATGCCCTTCGCGGTCACCCGCACCTGAGGCGGGTCCAACACCAGCTCGCCAGTCCTGGGGTGGTAGTGACTCGACGGCAGCTCAGAAAGCCGGCCTGCCTCGATGTGCTGCTGGTAGACACGCCAGCGATGGTCGCCGCGCTGCCGGTACAGCCAGCCCAGGTCGGCGAGCACGGTGAACAGTCGGCCCTGACCGAGTTTGATCAGCGGATCGCGGCTGAGGATTTTCGCCGCATCACCGACAGAGAAATCACCGGCAGCCGAGGCGAGGGTGTCCCACGCCTGCGCCTTCGGAGCCACCGTCGCCAGTTCGCGGGAACGTTCGGCGGCGACAGCCTCAGCCCGGTCCGCCCGGTCCGCTTCCTCAATCACCATCTGCGCCAACTCACGGCGCGACAACTCCCGGCGAGAGCTGATCTCGGCTTCACGGGTTTTCACCGCGAAGTAGGTTTGTGCGGCGGCGATCTCCGCCTTCCTCGGGTCACCGTTCATCGCCGTCAGGTACGCCCCGTAGCGGGACAGCCGGTAGTCGGCGCGGGGAGCACCGCCGGTGCCTTCTTGCCGGAGCCGGCAAAAAGCCTGAGCGGCATTGCCTCCGACGTTGCCGGCAGCGACCTCGGCACGCTCGATGGCGTCCTCGAAGCGGCGCCACTGGTCGTAGCCGAGCAGGGGCATGAGTTCGCGGGCGGACCACCACTCGGTGCCGTCGCCGTCCGTGTGCCGGATGGTGTCGAACGCGGATCCGTTGGTGAAGACGTCGAGCTGAGTCATCGGCGTGCCGCCTCAGCCTTGGCCCTGGCTCGCAGGTTGAGCAGTTCGAGAACCTGCGGCGCACCCTCAACGATGTAGGGCATCCAGTCGCCGACCTCAACCGTGTAGTGGTCGGCGGGCATCGTGAGCAGCCGCTTGGCGGTGCCAGCCTCGTGAATGATCACGTCAGGGCTCATGCGGCACGCACCTCATCCGCCTGGACCGGCTGGGCCGTTGCCGAAGCATGGTCCGTCTTAGAGAGCCGGGGTGAGGCGGCGAGCACCAGTCGCAGACGGTCGACCTGCTCGGCGACCAGTTCGGGTGCAGCTTCGGCGGTGGCCTGGACCAGCCAGGCGGGCACGTCACCCACGGCGCATCTTCACGATGAACGCGTCGTCGACAGAGCAGCCCAGCCGGTCAGCGATGCTCTGGGCGCGGCAGGCGCAGATGCTGGTGGCCTCGCCGAAAAGGCGGTAGTAGGTGCGGCGGGCGAGTCCGAGGGCCGTCCATGCCGCTTCGTCGGTCGGCCAGCCGTTGCGTCCCTTGGCCTCTTCGACGGCGTCGCGCCGAAGTTGGTACCGGGCGGAAGGGTCGTGGCTGGCCCGTACGGTGAGTGTTGATGGGCCTCGCATGGCACTTATTCAAGCAGTGCCATGCGTGGCACGCAAGGCGCGACACGCGAAAACCTTAATTGTCTTTATCGATGTATTCTGAGCGCCTGACGTGTGGTCGACCGGCGCTGGGGAGCACAACATGACGACACACACCACGGGCCATCCACGGCACATGCCATCCGTGGCACCCCCGGGGAACCTGTCGGGCACTTATCGTGACGCCGTGCCCATCAGCGACAGCGAACTTCAACGCCTCGCCAGCCTCATCAAAGCCGGACGAGCCGCACGCGGCTGGCAACAGGAAAAACTCGCCGACGAAACCGGCGTCGGCGCACGCACCATCAAACGGTACGAAGGCGCACAACAACCCCGGCCTGACCGCGAACACCTCATCGCGATCTTCCGGGTGCTCGACCTTGACCGGCGGGAACTCGCCGCAATCCTCGGTATCCTCAGCCGAGACGAACTCGAACTACCCCCCGAGCCTGCACGGATCCTGTCCGCCCGCACCCGGGAACTCCTCGAACTCCTCGAAGACCCCGACCTACCCGACGAAGAACGCGACGCCTACGCCGAAATGCTCCGCGCCCGACTACGAGGCCGACGCCAACGGGGAAGCGGCAGCAGTGACGCCCCCCGCCGGGATGCCCGCGGCATCGGCTAAAGCACCACGCCCTGCTGCCGCCAAATCTGGCCCCACGTCTTTGTGTCACCCCGCCACCGCGATTCGGCTAGGCGCTGATACGACCACCGGCCACCCTTACCGCACGGACTCAAAACGACCTCCGCCAACGCCATGATGACCAGGCGACGTTCACCCACCGGATAGTCCGGCCACCGCTCCGCCAAGTCGTGGGGATCGTAGCCGCGCAGCGAAGCAGGAGTCTGCAACTGTCGAACAGTTGCCTCCGCTGCCTCGATCTGAGGACGCAACTTCCGGGCTGCCGCCATCAAAAACTCCAACGACTCCCCGCCAGGCTGCGACGCAGCCTCCTCAAGCTCCGCCAGGCGCTGCTTCAACGCCGCCAACTCCGTCCGTGCCGCGTCCAACCCCGGACCGCCAACCACCGGCGCGAACGCGGCAGCCGCATCCGGAAGACGCAGACGAGCCTTCACGAACGCGTCTACCACCTCATCCATCTCCCGCAGCGGTGCCGACACGCGCATGCAGCCACGGTGCAAACACTGGTAGCGGTGACGCCCATTCGCCTTCTTTGCCCGCAACACTCGACGGCACGGCCCACACAGGGCGCCACCGCTCAACTGGTAGGCAAGAGACGCGTCGGCGTGGTTGAGTCGCCCTGGCTGCTCCAACATCGCCCGCAACTGGCTTGCCGTCTCCGAATCGAGGATTGCCGGCCAGGCGCCTGCCGTTGCCACCTTCCCCAGATACATGCGGTGCCCCTCGTAGCCGGGGTTCCGGAGCATCCTGTTGATGTGGCCGCCCGTCCATGTGCCCACACCGGACGGTGTGGGCACACCGGCGTCGTTGAGCAGGTTGGCTTGCCGTTGCAGTGGGATGCCAGCAAGGGTGTCGGCGGCCAGGCGGCGGACGATCCGCGCCTCATCCTCGTTGATCACCTGCTCCACGCTTCGGCGTTTGTGGCCGGAGGCCGTGACACTGTTGCTGGTGGGGGCACCATAGATCCTGCTGTACCCGTAAAGCAGGGGGCCTGGTGGGCGGCCTTGATGGGCGGCATCATCGGTGCCCTCCCGTACGCGCATGCGCAGCTTCTCGATCTCACCCTCGGCTGCCACGCCTTCTTTCAACAGGAACTCGCGGTCACGCCACCGGCGGGGGTCGTAGGTGGCCGGCTCGTCGTCGCCGAAGATCCGAATGAGCACCCCGAGGTCCCGGCAAAGATCTAGAAAAGCTACCCACGGGCCCATCTGCCGGTCGGCCCGGGTTACCTCCCAAAGGGAGATCATTTTGCAGCGCCGTGAGCGAATATGATCTAGCAGCACCGCGTAGTCGGGTCGGTCTTTGCGCGCGTACCGGCTGGCTGAGAAGTTCGGATCGACGAATACGCGGCCGGGTTGCACACCAAGGTCGAGGCAGTCGGCCAGCCATCGTCGTTTTTGACGGGCGACACTGCGGCCTTGGTCGGAAGAGCTTTTCCGGGCGTAAAGGTCGGCTACGTCCACGGTCAGTGCATGCGGCGGCATGTGCAGCAGTCTATTCCCAGAAACCCCCCATGTCAGCCTCTGCCTTCGCACAGGGGCAAGGGTTGGCGGCGAGCACCAACTGGGTTCGGGCCGGGTAGACCGTGCCGCCCCCGCTGCGGGTCAGTTGGATGCGGCCGTGTTCCAACGGTTGGCGTAGCGCCTCCAGCGCGCCCTTGCTGAACTCGGGGGCCTCGTCGAGGAAGAGCACGCCACGATGCGCCAGCGACACCGCGCCGGGTCGGGCCAACCCCGAGCCGCCACCGACCAACGACGGCACGGTCGCGGTGTGGTGCGGCGCCTGGAACGGCGGACGACGCAGCAACCGACCGCCCGGCGGCAGCAGCCCGGCGACCGAGTGCAGGGCGGTGACCTCGAGCGCCGCCTCGTCGTCCAGCTCGGGCAGGATCGACGGCAGTCGTTCGGCGAGCATCGTCTTGCCGGCGCCCGGTGGCCCGAGCAGCGCCACGTGATGCCCGCCGGCCGCGGCGACCTCCAACGCGCGCCGGCCCAACTGTTGCCCGGCGACCTCGGAGAGGTCCGGCCCGTCGACGACCGGTGTCGGGGTAGCCTCCGGCGGCTCGATCAGCGGGGTACCGTCCCGAACGAAGGCGACCAGCCGGTGCAGGGTGTCCACCGCTCGCACGCGTACCCCCGGGATGACCGCGGCCTCGGCGGCGTTGCCGACCGGGACGATGACCCGCCCGACGCCGGCCTGGGCCGCGGCGGCGACCATCGGGAGTACGCCGCGCACCGGCCGGACCGTGCCGTCCAGCCCCAACTCGCCGAGGACCACCACCCCCTCCAGGGGGAGCAGCGGCAGCTCACCCGCGCCACCCAGGAGAGCCGCGGCGATGGCCAAATCGAACGCCGAGCCGAATTTCGGCAGCGTGGCGGGCAGCAGATTGAGGGTGATCCGCCGGTTGGGCCAGCGCTGCCCGGAGTTGACCACGGCGGCGCGGACACGGTCGCGGGCCTCGTGCAGGGCGGTGTCCGGCAGACCGGAGATCAACACTGCCGGTAGGCCGGCGGCCAGGTCGGCCTCCACCTCGACCAGATGGCCGGTGACGCCGACCAGCCCGACGCAGAGCACCTTCGCGTAGCTCACGGCCGCGTCACCGATCCTTGCGTGCGCATGTCAGAACGCACCCTTGAGGTGATCCACCTGGGCCGGGCCGGCATCGGGCAGCCGCACCGACAGCACGTCGAAACGCACCTCGTCGGCGGTCGTGCCAGTCTCGGTCAGCCAGCGCGCGGCGAGCCCACGCAGCCGGCGGGCCTTTGCCGGCACGATCGCCTCGGCCGGGGTGCCGAAGTCGTCGCCCCGGCGGGTCTTCACCTCGCAGAAGGCGAGCACCGGCCCGTCCCACGCGATGATGTCGATCTCGCCGGCCGGGCAGCGCCAGTTTCGGGCGATCGGGCGCAGACCCGCCTCGGTGAGGTGCCGGGCGGCACACCGCTCGCCGTACGCGCCGACCGCCTGGTTCCGCTTCGTCATTCCGGCACGGTGCCCGCCCGGGTGCCAGCGCGGCCAGCCCGACGACGGCCCATCTGTGGACAACGGGTGTCCTGTGGACAACCAGACGATCATGCCCGTGCTGTGCTACGGGCATCCCGGGCGGGCGGCCGGAGCTGACCGAGCCGGGGTGAAATGGCGCGGGCGAAGCCCGTCGCATACGGTGCCTGACGTGGACGGACGACGGAGCTTTCCGGAAGATCAGGAGTCGCGCTGGTACCCCGACGAGCGGGGTCGCGATTACGGCGAGTCGGAGTGGCGCGGCACGGGCGAATCGCGGTACCGGGACGGTGAGGTCCCCGAGCAGCGTGGCACCGACGAGGGCCGCTCCGTCGAGGACACCGGCGTCGGCCGACGCCGGGAACCGGACTCCGGCCGCTTCGGCGCGGTCGACGCGGGTCGTTTCGGTGGTACGCCGGAGTCGGACTCGGGTCGTGTGAGCGCGGTGGATGCGGGTCGTTTCGGTGGTACGCCGGAGGCCGACTCGGGTCGTTTCGGCACGTCGGAGCCGGACTCGGGGCGCTTCGGGGCGGTGGGTGTTCCGCCCGTGCGATTCGGTACGACCGAGCCGGACTCGGGGCGGTTTGGCGCGGTCGACCCGTTGGTGGACCCGCGACCGGAGAACGATGGCTACCGGGCGACCCGCTCCCGGAGGGCGGATCGGGACCCCTCGGAGATCTCCGGTGAGTTGCCCGGTCGTCGGGCCGCCCGGGAGTCGGCCGCTGCCCCGCTGACCACCCCCGCGCCGGAGGCCGCCCGCGACACCACGTCCACGGTCGTCCCGCCGGGCGGTGTACCCGCCGAGCCGGCTCGTCCCGCTCCCCTCGGCGGGTACCCGATCATCGAGCCGACCCGGGCCGGCGACACGCCGCACCCGCTGGAGATGCCGACCGGCCCGATGCCGGGGATCGGCCCACGCCCCGACCTGCCCGCTGCGGAGCAGCCGGCGTACGCCCCGGTGACTGACGGCGTCTACCGGACCCGACGGCCGGTGTTGGCCGTACTCTTCGCCCTGCTGGTGTTGATCTTCGAGATTCCTGCGCTGCGGGTGCTGCTGGCAGGCGTGACCGGCGACCCGGTGGACGCCGGCAACGTGGTGGTGGGTATCGCCCTGGTTGCCGGACTGCCGATCTTCGCGACCGGGCTGTACGGGCTCCGAACCGGAGGTCTGGCGCTCGCCGATGGTGGTCGGGGCTGGCTGCGTCCACCCACGGCGTACCTGACCGTCGGCCTGGTGCTCTTCCTCGCCGCCGCGCTCGCGGCCGGCTGACCTGGCACAGCCGACCACCCGTCTCCGCCAGCACCCGTCACGGCCATGCCTTCCGGCGTGTCCCGCGCCTGGTGTGTCCCGCGCCTGGCGTGCCCGCCCTGCGTCCGATGTGCGAAGCCTGATGCGCCGCGCCCGGTGTGACGCCCTGCGCCCGGTGTCCGGCCGCCACACCGGGGCGCGATGTCCCGTGCCCCGCGTCGTGATCGACTCGGTTTTCATGAAGTCGCGGTGTCCGGGCCGTGATCGACTCGGTTTTCACGAAGTCGCGGTGTCCGGGCCGGTTTGACGCACCGGATTTCAGGAAACCGAGTCGATCATCGCGGGGTGCCGCGCCGATCAGCGTCGCGCGTCGCCCGCGCCAGAGGCCGCGCCGCGCTGCCGTGACGCCGCGCCGCCGTGACGCCGTGACGCCGCGCCGCCGTGACGCCGCGCCGCCGTGACGCCGCGCCGCCGTGACGCCGCGCCGCCGTGACGCCGGGTCGTCGGACGCCGCGCCGCCGTGAGGCGCGCTGTCGGACGCCGCGCTGTCGGACGCCGCGTCTGGTGGACCGCCGTGTCCACCCGGCAGGCCTGCGCACTCCGGCGCACCCGGGGGCGGGTGGGCGGGTGAGGGGCGTACACTGGCCAACTGGCGACCGCCTTGTGCGGTCGACCTCGCGCGCCCTCTTCACGAATCGTCGTGGAGCGACGGCCTCCCTGGTCCCGATCTTGATCGGGTCCACCATGGGTCGGCGACCAGGCGCCAGGACGCCCGGCCACCGGCCGGGCGTGACAACCAGGGATCTTGAGGAGTACCCCAACCATGGCCGTCGTGACCATGCGCCAGCTGCTGGAGAGCGGTGTCCACTTCGGGCACCAGACCCGGCGCTGGAACCCGAAGATGAAGCGCTTCATCATGACCGAGCGCAACGGCATCTACATCATCGACCTGCGCCAGACCCTCGAGTACATCGAGAAGGCGTACGAGTTCGTGCGTGGGACCGTCGCCGAGGGTGGCAGCATCCTGTTCGTCGGCACCAAGAAGCAGGCCCAGGAAGCGATTGCCGAGCAGGCGACCCGGGTCGGCCAGCCGTACGTCAACCACCGCTGGCTCGGTGGCATGCTGACCAACTTCCAGACGGTGTACAAGCGGCTCCAGCGGATGAAGGAGCTGGAGGGCCTGGGTGACCTGAGCGGCACCGCCGCCGGTTACACCAAGAAGGAGACCCTGCAGCTCTCCCGCGAGAAGATCAAGCTGACCCGCACCCTGGGTGGTCTGCGGGACATGCAGAAGCTTCCCGCCGCGGTCTGGATCGTCGACACCAAGAAGGAGCACATCGCCGTCGACGAGGCCCGCAAGCTGGGCATCCCGGTGATCGCGGTGCTCGACACCAACTGTGACCCGGACGAGGTCGACTTCCCGATCCCGGGTAACGACGACGCGATCCGCTCGGCCGAGCTGCTGACCAAGGTCGTCGCCGCTGCCGTGGCGGATGGTCTGATCGCGCGTTCCGGCCGTCGCCGGGGCAACGACGAGAAGCCCGAGGGTGTCGCGACCGACGAGCCGCTGACCGAGTGGGAGCGCGAGCTGCTGGAGCCGAAGAAGGCCGACGAGTCGGCCGCCCCGGCGGAGCAGCCCGCTGCCGCCGCCGAGCAGCCCGCCACCCCGGAGCAGCCGGCGCAGGCCACCACCGAGCAGCCGGCGGCCGCCACCGCGGAGTGATCGCACCGTCGCTGCCCCGCCGTCCGTTTTCGCGAACGGCGGGCAGCGACGGTACGCCGGGCACGATCCGCCCGGATCCGGGTAACCGGCACCTCTGACCATCCACACGCCGTCTCAACACCGAAGAGAGAGCCATGTCCCAAATCACCGCCGCGGACGTCAAGAAGCTCCGCGACCTCACCGGCGCCGGCATGATGGACAGCAAGAAGGCGCTGACCGAGGCCGAGGGCGACTTCGACAAGGCCATCGAGATCCTGCGCGTCAAGGGCGCCAAGGACGTCGGCAAGCGGGCCGGCCGTACGGCCGCCAACGGCCTGGTTGCCCACTCCGGCAAGGCGCTGCTTGAGCTTAACTGCGAGACCGACTTCGTCGCCAAGACCGAGTCGTTCATCGCGCTGGCTCAGCAGTTGGTCGAGCACGGCGAGCGCGCCGGCGTGAACACCGCTGAGGAGCTGCTCGCCACCGAGCTCGACGGCAAGGTCGTCGCGGACCTGATCCAGGAGCAGTCCGCCAAGATCGGCGAGAAGCTGGTGCTCAACCGGTTCGCCAAGGTCGAGGGCACCACCGCCGTCTACCTGCACCGCAAGGCCCAGGACCTGCCGCCGGCCGTTGGTGTGCTGGTGTCGTACACCGGCAAGACCGACGAGGCGGGCGACGCCGACGCCCGTGGTGTGGCCATGCAGATCGCCGCGATGCGACCGAAGTACCTCACCCGGGACGAGGTTCCGGCCGAGGTCGTCGAGTCCGAGCGGCGCATCGCCGAGCAGACCGCCCGCGAGGAGAACAAGCCCGAGGCGGCCCTGCCGAAGATCATCGAGGGTCGGGTGAACTCCTTCTTCAAGGACTACGTCCTGATCGAGCAGGCGTCCGTCGCCGACAACAAGAAGTCGGTGAAGCAGCTGCTGGCCGAGGCCGGCATCGAGGTCACCCGCTTCGTGCGGTTCGAGGTCGGCCAGGCCTGAGCCGTCACCGGGCGCCGCGCGCGCCCGAGGGCAGAAGACGTCAACGAGGAGGCCGCCGGTGTACGTGACAGGCACCGCGGCCTCCTCGTCACATAGGGTCGGCAGCGGCAGGTTCGCGGTACGCGCCGCACGGGGCGTGCGCGTGGGGAAGGGCGAGGCGGATGACGCAGGTTGTGAGTGACCGGACGCTGGCGATGGACGATCCGACGGCACCACCGCCGGGGCGCGCCCGCCGGGTGGTGCTGAAGCTCTCCGGTGAGGTGTTCGGCGGCGGCGCGATCGGCGTCGACCCGGACGTTGTCCAGGCCATCGCCCGGCAGATCGCCACCGTGGTCCGCCGCGGCGTGCAGGTTTCCGTGGTGGTCGGCGGCGGCAACTTCTTCCGCGGCGCTGAGCTGCAGAAGCGTGGCATGGACCGGGCCCGCGCCGACTACATGGGCATGCTCGGCACCGTGATGAACTGCCTCGCGTTGCAGGACTTCCTGGAGAAGGAAGGCATCGAGACCCGGGTGCAGAGCGCGATCACCATGGCCCAGGTCGCCGAACCGTACATCCCACTGCGGGCGATCCGGCACCTGGAGAAGGGCCGTGTGGTCATCTTCGGTGCGGGCGCGGGCATGCCGTACTTCTCCACCGACACGGTGGCTGCCCAGCGGGCTCTGGAGATCCGGGCCGACGTGGTGCTGATGAGCAAGAACGGCGTGGACGGCGTCTACACCGCCGATCCGCGGATCGACCCCACCGCCAGCAAGCTCGACTCGATCACCTTCTCCGAGGCGCTGCGTCGCAACCTGCGGGTGGCGGACGCGGCGGCGTTCAGCCTCTGCATGGAGAACGGCCTGCCGATGCTGGTCTTTGGCGCGCAGGGTGAGGACACCATCATCCGCGCGGTGGGTGGCGACAAGATCGGCACCCTGATCACCGCCTGAGTCCCGCCGACCGGCGACGACGACAGCGGTCTGACGACTTTCAGCAGAGCCCACCACGAGCACAGAAGGAGGCGAGGAGACCGGTGATCGACGACACCCTCCTCGAGGCCGAGGAAAAGATGGAGCGTGCGGTTGAGCACGCCAAGGAGGAGTTCGGCGCCATCCGTACCGGTCGCGCCAACGCCGCCATGTTCTCCAAGGTCATCATCGACTACTACGGCACGCCCACGCCGCTGACCCAGATGGCGTCGATCGCGGTTCCCGAGCCGCGGATGGCCATCATCAAGCCGTACGACAACTCGCAGATCAATGCGATGGAGAAGGCGATCCGCGACTCGGACCTCGGGGTGAACCCGAACAACGAGGGCAACCAGCTGCGCATCCTGCTCCCGCAGATGACCGAGGAGCGCCGCCGCGACATGATCAAGGTGGCCCGGCACAAGGGCGAGGAGGCCAAGGTGGCCATCCGCAACGTCCGCCGCCGTGGCAAGGAGGAGCTGGACCGGATCGTCAAGGACGGCGAGGCCGGCGAGGACGACGGCCGCCGCGCCGAGAAGGAACTCGACGACCTGACCCAGCGTTACGTGGCAAACATCGACGACCTGGTGAAGCACAAGGAAACCGAGCTGCTCGAGGTCTGAACATGCTTCGAGGCCCGTTCCCGGAGTCGGGGACGGGCCTCGTGTCGTATCTCAGCAGGGAATCCAGACGGTCCTGGTGCTCTCGGCGAACTCCTCGTTGGTGGTCGCGTCGCGCAGCGAGAAGTGGGCGGTGGCGCGACCGGGGTGGACTGCCGGGGTGATCCGGGCGAAGGACATCCCGAGCTGGACCGTGCCGCCGTCGCAGAGGATCTCGCCGGCGCCGTGGCCCCCGGTGGCCCAGAGGGTCGGCAGGCCGTCCTGCACCAGCGAGGCTGACATGAGGACGATGCCGGCCGGGCAGTGCCGGGCCGTCGCGGTGACGGTGGTCGCCGGGTACGTCACCCCCGGCTCACCGACAGGCGGCTCGAACGGGAAGAGCTCGCTGGCGTGACGATCGATGGTGATCCTGGTCGGTGCGGTGGCCGCGGCGGCCGGTGCCGCTGCTCCGAGGACGATGGCCGCGGCCGCCAGCACCGCCAGACTGATCTTGTACATGTGCGTGCCCTTTCCCCGTGGTCGCGTCGGCGGAGACCGGCGCGGCCCCAGCGGACCACGTCGGGTGTGCCCCACTCAGTACCTGATCGTGCAGCGAACGAGTCGGATCGATGGCTGCGGATCCGCGTACCGGATGGGTCTGTTTTTCGGGCCGCGACGGCCTGCCGGCCAGGGGCGACGCCCGTCGCCGTGCCTCGTCCGCCGTGCCGGTCCGGCGGGTGCAGTAGGCTCGGCAGGATTCCCGGCCACCGGGCGGTGAACACCGGGAATCGACCGACCGTCGGGGCGGTCAATCGGAGGAACATCGCGCGTGTAGGGGATGCTTGTGGTCTTGCGTCATGTGGTGGTTCTCGTGCCGCGTCGCGGTGCGTGATGTCCCACCCCGACCCCTACGGCAGCGAGCCCCGCGGCTGGGACCGTCCGGAGCGCCCCGTGGCGCTGCCCTGGCCGGACCAGGACCTGGAGGCCGGCCAGCGGCCCCGCCGTCCGGTCGTCGGCTCTGAGCTGTACGCCGACCCGCACCCGACGCACCCGTACGACGAGCGTGGCCGCGCGGTCCGCCCGGACGACCGGGACCGTTTCGACGACCGCGACCGGCACGATCGTTTCGACGACCGCGACCGGTACGAGGACGACCGGAACCAGCCCGACCGGTTCGAGGACCGGACCCCACCCGACAGGTACGACGACCGGGGCCGCGCCGGCCGGTACGACGATCGTGCGCCCGCCGGTCCGGACAGTGCCCCGACCCGCCGCGCTGGGCCGGAGCGGCACGACGGGCCCGGCCGGCTCGACGGGCCCGGCCGACTCGACGAGCCTGGCCGACTCGACGGACCTGGCCGACTCGACGGACCTGGCCGGCTCGACGGACCTGGCCGGCTCGACGGACCTGGCCGGCTCGACGAGCCTGGCCGGCTCGACGAGCCTGGCCGGCTCGACGGACCTGGCCGGCTCGACGAGCCTGGCCGGCTCGACGAGCCTGGCCGACTCGACGGACCTGGCCGGCACGACGGGCCCGGCTGGCACGACGGGCCGCAGCCGTTCGATGGTCCGGTCGGCTACGACGACGCCGGCTACCCGACCGCACAGCTCGCGCCCATCGGGGCCGAAGTGGCACCGGATCCGGAGCCGACGACCGAGCCGGAGCCGCCGTCCGGTCGACGGACGAAGGGTCGGCGTCGGGCCAGCGCCGACCGACCGGCCACCCAGCAGTTGGGCAATGGACGGGCCGGCCGCAACCTTCCGGCGGCGATCGGGGTCGGGCTCGGCCTCGGCGCGCTGATCGTGGTGCCGCTGATCTTCTACCCGTTGGCGTTCCTGCCGGTGATCGCCGCCGCCGTCGCCGTCGGGAGCTGGGAGATGGCTCGGGCGGTCCGGCGCAGCGGCGCGCACCCGCCGCTGGTGCCGTTGCTCGCCGGTGGTGTGCTGACCGTGGGTCTGGCCTGGTTCGCCGGCCCGGACGCGCTCAGTCTGGGGCTGCTGGTCACCGTGCTGGGCACCATGATCTGGCGGCTGGGTGACGGTCCGGCCGGCTTCCAGCGGGATGTCACCGCGGCCACCCTGATCGCCGTCTACGTGCCGTTCCTCGCGGGTTTCGCGGCGCTGCTCGCGGCGGCCCCCGACGACGGTTGGATGCGGATCCTGGCCACCCTGATCGCGGTGGTCCTCTCCGACACCGGCGGGTACGCGGCAGGCGTCTCCTTCGGTCGACACCCGATGGCGCCGTCGATCAGCCCGAAGAAGTCCTGGGAGGGTTTCGCCGGCTCGGTCACCGCCGCGGCCCTGGGCAGCGCGCTGCTGCTGTGGCTGATGTTCGAGGTGGCCCCCTGGTGGGGTGCCCTGTTCGGGGTGGCCGTCTCCTGCGCGGCGGTCCTCGGCGACCTGGCCGAGTCGATGATCAAGCGGGATCTCGGTGTCAAGGACATGAGTAACCTGTTGCCCGGTCACGGCGGTCTGATGGACCGACTGGACTCGATCCTGTTCGCGGTGCCGACCGCCTACCTGTTGCTGGCGATCTTCGTGCCGATGGTGAGCTGAGGTATGAATCACGGCGTCCTGGTCATCCGACCCCGACGGCCGCGGCCCGTTCGGCACCTCCGGACCGGCAGTTGCCGCCGAGGGCGTGACACACTGGACCAGCCATGACGAGCCTGCCGTTGATCCCCGCCCTCTCGGATGCCCCCGCCGCGCGCCGGGCCTCCATGCCGCCACGACACCTCGCCGACCTGGACCTGGCCGGCCGCCAGGCGCTTGTCACCGAGTTGGGTGAGCCGGCCTTCCGTGCCAAGCAGGTCTCGAACCACTACTTCGGGCGGCTGGTCCGCGACCCGCAGGCCATGACCGACCTGCCCGCGGCGACCCGGCAACGGTTGGCCGAGCGGCTGCTGCCCACGCTGCTCAACCCGGTACGCGAGTTGGCCTGCGACGACGGCGCGACCCGCAAGGCGCTCTGGAAGCTGCACGACGGTGCGCTTGTGGAGAGCGTGCTGATGGGCTATCCGGACCGGGTGACGGTCTGCATCTCCAGCCAGGCGGGCTGTGGCATGGCCTGTCCGTTCTGCGCGACCGGCCAGGCCGGGCTGACGCGCAATCTGTCCACCGCCGAGATCGTCGACCAGGCGGTCTATCTGGCCGGCGTGGCGGCCTCCGGTGCCGTCTCCGGCTCACCGCCGCGGTTGTCCCACGTCGTGTTCATGGGCATGGGTGAGCCACTGGCCAACTACTCCCGGGTTGTCGCGGCCATCCGTCGCCTGGTCAGCCCAGCTCCGGAGGGGCTCGGTCTGTCCCAGCGGCACATCACCGTCTCCACGGTCGGTCTGGTTCCGGCCATCCACCGACTGGCCAGCGAAGACCTCTCTGTGACCCTTGCGCTGTCGTTGCACGCCCCCGATGATGATCTGCGCGACGAACTCGTGCCGGTAAACCAGCGCTGGAAGGTAGCTGAGGTGCTGGACGCAGCGTGGGACTACGCCGCCCGGACGGGCCGTCGCGTGTCGATCGAGTACGCGATGATCAAGGACGTGAACGACCAGCCGTGGCGAGCCGACCTGCTCGGGCGGCTGCTGGCCGGCAAGTTGGCCCACGTGAACCTCATCCCGCTCAATCCGACGCCGGGCAGTCGCTGGGACGCGAGCCCGAAGCCGGTCGAGCGGGAGTTCGTCCGGCGGTTGCGCGACGCCGGGGTGTCCACCACCGTACGGGACACCCGAGGTCGCGAGATCGACGGTGCGTGTGGCCAGCTCGCCGCCGCCGAGGACAACGACACCTTCACCGACCGCGCCGGAGAGGCACCGGCGTGACCGGGCGTGGCGAACGAGACCAGGAGACATAGTGGCGAGTCAGGGTCAGCGTTTCCGGCGCAAGGCGCTCCGCCGGGGATACAAGGTCGACGAGGTGGATGCCTTCCTCGACCGGGTCGAGGCGACGCTCGACGGCCGACAGGTCGGCGCGCCGGTGGCTTCCCAGGAGGTCCACGACGTCGTCTTCCGGGTCCGTTTCAACGGCTACGACGAGTGGCAGGTCGACCTTCACCTGGACCGGGTCGAGCGGCAGTTGGCCGAGCTTGAGGAGCGCACCAGCGCCGGGCGCGGTGGCGACCCGCGGATGGGTGACCGGATGGGCCCACCGGACCGCATGGGTCCGCCGCTGCGCGATGACCGGGGCATGCTCCCGCAGCCGATGCCGCCGCAGCCGATGCCGCCGCGACCGATGCCCGCGCAGGCCGGTCCGCCCGCCGACCGCTACGGCCGCTACGACGAGCCGACCGGTGCCTTCACCGGTGGATACGACGCCTCCCGCGGCGGTTACGAGGCACCGCGCGGCCCGGCCGGTCCCGGCCCGATGGGCCCCGGCGGCCCGATGGGCCCCGGCTCGATGGGGCCCGGCGGCCCGATGGGTCCCGGCCAGATGGGTGGCCATGGTGTGCCGCCGCGCGGCCTGCCGGCCGGCCCCAGCGGTTATGGCCCGGACGACCAGCGTGGGCCGGGCGGTTATGGCTCGGACGACCAGCGTGGGCCGGGCGGTTATGGCTCGGACGACCAGCGTGGGCCGGGCGGTTACGGCCCCGACGACCAGCGCTCGCCCGGCGGCTATCCGCCGGAGGAGCCGCGCTTCGACGGCTTCGAGGCGGGGCGGCACGGCCGCACCGACATGACCGCCGAGATCCGGATGCCGGAGCGGGACCTGCGCGACCTGCGCCGGGGCCCCGCCGGTCCGCCTCCGATGCAGCAGCAGGGCATCGGTGGCCCGCCGATGGCCGGTCCGCCCGCCGTTGCCGGCCCGCCGATGGGTGGCCCTCCGATGGGTGGCCCGCCGATGGCCGGCCCGCCCGGCAGCGACCTCTACCGGGTCGACCAGATCCGCCGTAGTTTCCAGGTGCGCCGGTTCGGCAGCGGGTACGACCCCGACCAGGTGGACCGGTTCTTCGACACCCTGCTCGGCGGCATGCAGCGCCGCAACCCGATGCCTGTCGACCCGAAGGACCTGGACACGCTCCGGTTCGGCCTGGTGCCCGGTGGCTACTTCGAGGCTGAGGTCGACGCCGCGCTCAAGGACGTGCAGGACATCCTGTTCGGGCGCTGACGTCCGACGCGTACGGACGAGGGCCCGTCCCCGGGTGGGGGCGGGCCCTCGGCGTATGGTGGCCGGTCGTCCGGCGGTGGGTCGGGTCAGGAACGCAGACCGTTGCGCCGCAGCACGACGTCGCCGATCACGATGATCAGCAGCAGCGCGGCCAGGCCGACCAGCCAGATGTCCTCGACCTTGCCCTCGTGGTTGCCGCAGATCATCGCCAGCAGCGCCAGCGCGGACACCACCGCGCCAATGCGCCCGAGCTTCCGGTGCCCGGGCTTGTGCTGGTCTGGCGACGTTACCGGCTCGCTTCCTGCCACTGTCGGTCCTTCCCTCGCGATCGGATCTTTGGTTAGTCTGGCACGCCTCGTGCCGGCCCCGGCGCAGGGTCCGGCCAGTTGAGGGGACGGCATGACGCGCGAGGAGGATCGCGAACTGCCGAAGGCGGCCCACGAGGCGTGCTGTCCGGCCGCGCCGCCACGGCGGAGTTGGACGTCTCCGACCGCCTCCTGACCGGCGGTCGAGCAGGTCGCCCAACCCCGGTGGGGGTGGGTGGAACGGCACTACCGGCGTCGCGGGGCAACGGTCAGACCCGCTCCGGTAGCGTTTGGCGTACACCTGATTGTCTGTTTGAGGGGGACTGTGCGGTGCGAGTGACCGGAACCGGGCACGCCAGCATGCGGATCGACACGGCCGCGGGCAGCATCCTGTGCGACCCGTGGGTCAATCCGGCCTACTTCGCCTCGTGGTTCCCGTTCCCGGACAATTCCCTGCTCGACTGGGAGACGCTGGGCCAGGTCGACTACCTGTACGTGTCCCACCTGCACCGGGACCACTTCGACGCGAAGCACCTGCGGGACTTCGTCTCGAAGGACGCCACGGTCCTGCTCCCCGAGTTCCCGACCTCGGAGATGGAGGACGAGTTCCGGGCGCTGGGCTTCACGAAGTTCCTGAAGACTCCCAACGAGCAGGTGGTGGAGCTGCCCGGCGGCCTGAAGATCATGATTCAGGCGTTGACCAGCCCGACCGACGGGCCGATCGGTGACTCGTCGCTCTGGGTCGAGTACGACGGGGTGCGGCTGCTCAACCAGAACGACGCCCGTCCCACCGACCTGAGCGTGTTCGCCGAGTTGGGGCACGTGCACGCGCACCTGCTCCAGTTCTCCGGCGCGATCTGGTATCCGATGGTCTACGAGTTGCCGCAGGCGGCGAAGACCGCGTTCGGCAAGCAGAAGCGCGACCGGCAGTTCGACCGGACGTGGCGCTACATCGACGACCTGAAGGCGTCGCACGTCTTCCCGATCGCCGGCCCGCCGTGCTTCCTCGACGACGCCCTGTGGCAGTTCAACGACATCCACGGCGACGAGGGCAACATCTTCCCCGACCAGTCCGTCTTCCTGTCCGAGTACGCGAAGGTCGGCGGCACCAACGGCATCGTCCTGCTGCCGGGCAGCGTCACCGAGGTCACCACCGAGGGCGCGACCACCACGCACCCGGTGCCGGTGGACGAGTTCTTCGCGAACAAGGTCGCCCACCTGGAGGAGATGCGGGAGCGTAAGCGCCCGATCATCGAGGCGGAGAAGGCGTCCTGGCGGCACCCCGAGGTGGACGTCCTCGGGGAGATGAAGCGTCGCATCGAGCCGCTGCTCGACGAGTCGATCTACCTGGCCAAGGGTGTGGGCGGTCCGGTCCGCTTCGACCTGGTGGGGTACGACGGTGAAAGCGTCGAGTCGATCGTGGTGGACTTCCCGGGCAAGGAGGTCCGGCCGTACGCGGACGAGAAGGTGCGCTACCGGTTCCGGACCGAGCGCTCGCTGATCGAGCACCTGCTCTTCATCGACGAGGTCGACTGGGTCAACTCGCTCTTCCTGTCCTGCCGGTTCTCGGCGGCCCGGATCGGGCAGTACAACGAGTTCGTCTACGCGTTCTTCAAGTGCCTCTCCGAGGAGCGGCTCCAGTACGCCGAGGGCTGGTACGACGAGCACGAGCGCAGCACCGACGCCGAGGACATCACGCTTGGCGACTGGGTGGTGCAGCGGCGCTGCCCGCACCTGAAGGCGGA
Organism: Micromonospora sp. NPDC048935; assembly: GCF_043197875.1. NCBI lineage: Bacteria > Bacillati > Actinomycetota > Actinomycetes > Micromonosporales > Micromonosporaceae > Micromonospora > Micromonospora sp. NPDC048935. The sequence goes on from NZ_JBICTZ010000001.1 coordinate 362,871, forward strand.
CCTGACCCGCTTCGGCATCGTCGAGGGCGACCAGCTCACCTGCCAGCTACACGGTTGGCGCTTCGACCTGCCCTCTGGCCGTTGCCTGACCAGCGTCGGCCACAAGGTGAGAGCCCACCGAGTAGACGCGGAAACCCCGGCCCCAGCCGGCGAAGCCGTGATCTGACCCGCCCCGCCCCCACGCCCCCTCTCGTCGATCATGGAGTTGTGGTGGGGGACGAAGGCCACTTCAGGCGCCACAACGGGCACCACAACTCCTTGATCGACCGGGTCGGGGTCAGCTCGTCAGATCCGTGAGGATCTTTCGGGCGGCGTTGTGGCCGGCTGCGCCGATCACGCTGCCGGCCGGGTGGCAGCCGGCGCTGCCCGCGTACACCCCGTCGATGCCTGTGGCGTACGGCATCCGGTCGGTGAACGAGACGGTGTTGTCCACGTGGTGGATGTGGCCGCCGGTGATGCCGAAGTGCTTCTCGATGCCCGGTGGGGGCAGCGGCACCGCGTCGGCGATCAGGTCGGCGGTGCCGGGGGCGTACCGCTCGACGATCTCGACGAGCCGGTCGACGTAGCCGGGCAGTGCCGCGTCCCAGGTGGTGCCGGCCAGCTCGTAGGGGACCGACTGGACGAAGAGCGCCGACGAGTGGTGCCCGGCGGCGTCGGAGAGCGACGGGTCGACAGTGGTGTGCAGGTACCACTCGATGGTCGGCTCGGCCGGCAACCGCCCGGCCCGCACGTCCGCCCACATGGCGCGCAGGGCGGTCATCGGCGAGGTGGCGTCCCCGCCGACGAGCGACGCGGACCCGGGCAGCAGGTGGATGGTCGAGCCGAACGGGCTCGGCGTACCGGGCGGCAGGCAGGAGAACCGCGGCAGCCCGGCGAGCGCCAGGTTGAGTTTCAGGGTGGTGCCGGGACGGCGGACCGCCACCATCCGTTCGCCGAGTCGCGCCGGGAGCGCGCCGTCGGGCAACAGGTCCATCAGCCGGTACGGGTCACACGCGCCGAGGACCACCCGCGCGGCGACCTGTCGTCCGTCGGCCAGCACCACGCCGCTGGCCGCGCCGCCGTCCAGGGTGACCGCGCTGACCGGCGTACCCGTCCGGACTGTCGCCCCGGCGGCCCGCGCGGCGTCGGCGAACGTCCGCGAGACGGTGCCCATCCCGCCCTCGGCGATCATCCAGGTGCCGCCGGAGCCGGGCAGCCGGCACATGTTGTGCACCAGGAAGTTGTGGCCGGTGCCGGGGTCGTCCGGGCCGGCGTTGAGCCCGGACAGCCCGTCGGTGACCGCGTACATGCTGACCAGCAGTTCGGAGCGGAACTCGAACCGGGCCAGGTAGTCCGCGACCGAGCCCTGGACGAGGTCGACGAAGACCTGCCGCAGCGCCGGGCGGACGTGCCGTTCGGCGGTCTCCTGCACGCTCAGCGGCTCGGCCAACCAGGCCGGGGCGAGGTCTTCCCGCAGCGCGGCCAGCTCGGCCTGCATGGCGTCGTCGGCGGCCACGTCGGCGGGGGAGAAGAACTCGGCGAGTTGGGCCCGGCTGGCGGCGGTGTCGCTGCCGAAGAGCAGGTACGGCGAGCCGAGGCCGCCCGGCGTGGGCAGGAAGTAGTGCGGGTCGCGGCGCAGCACCGGGATCCGGACGTCGAGCGTGGCGAGCAACTCCGGCGGCATCAACCCGAGCAGGTACGAGCCGGTGGAGTGCCGCAGCCCCGGCACCTTCGGGAACGGGGTCTCGGTGCGGGCCGCGCCGCCGATCACGTCGGCGGCCTCCAGCACCAGGACGTCCAGGCCGGCGCGGGCCAGCAGGACTGCGGAGACCAGACCGTTGTGCCCGGCACCGACGATCACGACGTCGACGCGGGCCGGAATCTCACCCCTCATGCCAGAACAGCCTAGCCGCCCCACCACCCCCACCCACCCCTCCCACCCCACCCCACCCTTCGCCCCGGTGATCAAGAGGTTTGCGTCATTGCACGGCCGTCCGGTGACGCAAACCTTCTGATCACCGAGGCGGGGCCGGGGGCGGGGGTGGAGGCGGGGAGTGGGTTGGGGTTGAAGGGTGGGGGTGGGGTAGGTGGAGGGTGAAGGTGGAGCCTTGGGTGGGGGTGCTGGTGGCGCTGACCGTGCCGCCGTGGGCCTCGGTGAGCTTGCGCACGATGGCGAGGCCCAGGCCGCTGCCGCCGGTCTGCCGACTCCGGGACTTCTCGGCCCGCCAGAAGCGGTCGAAGATCCGGGGCAGGTCCTCGGCGCTGATCCCGCTGCCGGTGTCGGCCACGGAGACGATGACCCCGGCATCGGTCGCGCTGGCGCTGATCGTCACGCGCCCGCCCGACGGGGTGTGCCGCACCGCGTTGGCGACCAGGTTGCCGACGGCCTGGCGCAGCCGCACCGGGTCGGCGTCCACCTGCGGGTCGGCCTCGGTGCGTACCGTGATGGTGACGCCGACCCGGTCGGCCTGGGCCCGGTGCGCTGCCGCGACCTGGGCGAGCAGGTCGGTGAGGTAGACCTGTTCGCGGTGCAGCCGCAGCGCGCCCGCGTCGGCCTCGGCCAGGTCCTGAAGGTCGCTGATCACGTGCTGGAGCAGGGTCGCCTCCTCCAGCAGTGAGGAGAGCAGCCTGCGGTCGGGGGCGGCGACGCCGTCCTCGACGGCTTCGAGCCAGCCGCGGATGTTGCTCACCGGCGTACGCATCTCGTGGGCGATGTCGCTGACCATGGCGCGGCGTAGCTGCTCCAGCCGTTCCCGCCGTTCGGCCATGTCGTTGAAGACCTCGGCGAGCCGGGCGATCTCGTCGCGGCCGGTCACCCGGACCCGGGCGGAGCCGTCGCCGTCGCGCATCCGCTGGGCCGCCCCGGTCAGGGCGTGCAGCGGGCGGGTCAGCCGGATGCCGGCGAGGACGGTGAAGCCGACCGTCACCAGCAGGACGAGGCCGGCGACCGCGACGATGCGGGTCTGGTTGGCGGGGGACAGGTCGAAGGTGGTGGAGGGGCGACCGCCCGGGTCGGTGACGAAGAGGGTCGCGGCCGGGGCGACGTACGGGAGGAGTTGCTCGCGTCGACTGGTGCCGACGCAGGCGTTGATCGCCCGGTTGTGCTCCTGGTCGATGCCGGCGGCGCTGCGGGAGTCGGGTGCGCTGGCCGCCGACTGCCTCGTCCAGGTCCAGTTCAGGTCCACCTGCACGGCGGGCAGGCGTCGCCGCGCCAGGCAGGTGTTCACCAGGGCGTTGAGCTGGGCGAGCGCCTTGCCCTCGGTGGCGGTACGGTGTGCGAGATCGTCTCTTGACTGGGTGCAGAGGGCGCTGTCGAGGTCGGTGCCGGGTGTGTCGATTCGTGGGCGGCCGGTGGGGCCGTCCACGACTGTGGCGTCGACCTGCGCCCGCATCCGCAGGCACTGGACCACCTGGGCCGCCTTGTCGCGCAGGGCGGCGCGCTCCTCGGGCGGGAGCAGGTACGGCCCGGTGGTGCGCGGGTCGATGCGGCTGGTGCCGCCGTCACCGCCGCTCGGCGGGGTGGCCCCGGGCATCAGGGCGGTGTCGACGGCGAGCGCGTCGACTGTCGCGGATGACGTCGTCGGCAACGGGCCCGCGCCGGGTGCCGAGTCCGCGATCGGCGCACCGGTGTCGGTGGTCAACGCGATCCGCCGGCCGACGTCCTGCGCGAGCGGTCGCACGGCCGCGTCGACGCCGTCCCAGGTCGGGTGGGTCGCCGCGTACGCGAGCAGGGTGTCGTAGATGCGCGTGTCGTCGGCGAGCGCCTGGCCCTGCTCCTGCCGGATCGCTCCGGTGGTGGTGCGCACGGCCAGCCACGCGGTCGCCGCGATGGAGCCGACGGCGATGAGGACGGCCAGCGCCAGCAGCCGGAGCAGCAGACTGCGGCGCAGCGGCACCTCACGCGACATGGGGTGACTCTTCGACCAACTTGTATCCGACGCCGTACACGGTCACCAGCCGGGCCGGCTTACGCGGGTTCGGCTCGATCTTCCGGCGGAGGTTCATGACGTGCATGTCGACGGTCCGGCTGGTGATGTACCTGTCGAACCCGTGCAGGTAACCCAGGAGTTGGTCGCGGGTGAACGCCCGGGCCGGCTGGGCGGCCATCGCCTGGAGCAGTTGGAACTCGCCAGGTGTGCAGTCGACGAGGCGTCCGTCGCTGCGTACCTCGTGGCGCACCGGGTCGACGTGCACGGCGCCGACCCGCAGCACCGGGTCCGCCTGCCGCTGTGTCCGTTGGCCCCGGCGTAACAGGCTGCGGGCCCGGGCGACCAGCTCACGTGGGCTGTACGGCTTCGTCATGTAGTCGTCGGCGCCCAGGTCGAGGCCGAGCAGCAGGTCGTCCTCGGTCGACCGGGCGGTCAGCATGAGCACCGGCAGGTCGGACTCCCGGCGCAGGATGCGACAGACGTCCAGGCCGTCGACCTTCGGCATCATCACGTCGAGGACCAGCAGGGCCGGCGGTCGTTGCCGGATCTGCTCCAGCGCGGCCCGCCCGTCGGCCACCACGAGCACCTCGTGTCCCTCGCGTTCCAGATACCGGCGCGCCAACTCGGCCTGCTTCCGGTCGTCCTCGGCTACCAGCACGTACGCACACACGGCAGCGACTGTACGTGGCCCCGGCCGGGTCCGGCGGTGCCGCTGAGCTGGGGCTACCGGATGACGACCGGTTCCTGACAGGTCTCTGACACCGGGGCGTGAAGCTGCCTGCCATGACCAACCCAACCCATCGGATCGCGGTCGGGCTCGCCGCGGTCGCCGCGCTCGCCGTCGCCCTCACCGGCTGCGGCGGCGGTGCGCCAAGCGCGGACAAGGGCACCGCCAGCGGCGATGTCGCGTCGCTCGTCACCCCGTCCGCCCCGGCGAGCGCCACCCCCGCCGGTGGTGCCGCCAACGGCCGGCCGCAGCTCCGCCTGGACATGACCGACGAGGAGGAGAACCGGCTCTGGGGGACGTACAACATCTGCCTGCACGACAACGGCGTGAAGCTGAACGACGGCCGGTCACAACCCGGCCCGGTGGGGGACGGCACGGGCCTGTCCCTCGACCAGAGCGGGGAGCCGAAGGCGGCGTACGTGGCGTGTGCCAACAAGCTGCCGCTCCAGCCGCCGGAGTTGGACCCGGAGAAGAACCCGAACTACGTGAGCCAGTGGAACGACTACGTCCAGTGCCTGCGCGGGCGCGGCCTGAAGATCCACTCACTGCCGGACGGCTCCGGCTGGACCTACGACGACGGGGTCGCCGACCCGACCGGCGGTCTTGAAGGTCCCGCGATGGACAAGGCCGAGCGGGACTGCACGATGGAGATCTTCGGTGCCAAGAAGTAACCCGAGCGACGATCCCGGTCGGCGCACCACCCGGCGTACCGCGATCGTGGTGGCGACGGTGACCCTGGTGATCGCCGTCGGCGCCGGCGTCGGGGTGCTGGCGCTGCGGCGGCACGCCGACGATGACGTCGCGAGCGCGCCGCCGTCGGTGACCACGACGACAGTGACCCGGGCCGACCTGTCGGACACCCGCTCGCTGAACGGGACGCTCGGCTTCGGCCCGGAGCGGGTGGTGAAGGGCGCCGGGGAGGGCGTCGTCACCCGGCTGCCGAAGGTGGGCGACACGGTGGCCCGGGGCAAGCCGCTCTACTGGGTCAACGACCGACCGGTGCCGGTGCTGTTCGGTGGGACCCCGCTCTTTCGCACCCTCGACAAGCCCGGACTGGTGGGCAGCGACGTACGGATCGTGTCGGACAACCTGAAGGCGTTGGGTTACCAGATCGGCTCCCAGCCGTCCCGGGGCACCGACGGCACGAGGATCGGCACGGGGCACGCCCTGCTCACCGCGAGCCTCGTCGCCGCGATCAAGAAGTGGCAGCAGGCCCTCGGCCTGGAGCCCACCGGCACGATCGCGGTCGGGCAGGTCGCCGTGCTGACCGGGCCGGCCCGGGTCAGCGCGGTGCGGGCGCTGCCCGGTGACCCGGTCGCCGGTGAGCTGCTGGCCGTCACCGAGAAGGTCAAGCTGGTCACCGTACCGGTCGGGGCCACCGAGGTCGGCGCCATCACGGTCGGCGCCGCCGTGGTCGTCGCCCTGCCGGACAGCTCCGAGATCCCGGCCAAGGTCGCCTCGATCTCGCAGACGGTGCGCGGCGGTGGGTCGGACGGCGGCACCGGGCAGGGCACCCCGCCGACGGTGGACGTCCTCGTCGCGCCGACCCGGGCGGCGGACGTGGCCAAGCTGGACGCCGCCGCGGTGCAGGTCCGGTTCACCACCGCCGTCCACAGGGGGGTGCTCGCGGTGCCGGTCGGCGCGCTGGTGGCGCTCCGCGAGGGCGGGCACGCGCTGCAACTGCCCGACGGTGGACTGGTGGCCGTGGAGACCGGGATGTTCGCCAGGGGTCTGGTCGAGATCAGCGGTACCGGTGTGACCGAGGGCCTCGACGTGGTGACGGCATCGTGAGCGCCGAGCCGGTGCTGACCGTGGAGGGAGTCAGTAGGACGTACCCCGGCGGGGTGACCGCGCTTGACGACGTCTCCCTGACCGTGCGCGCTGGCGAGATGCTCGCCATCGTCGGGCCGTCCGGGTCCGGCAAGTCCACGCTGCTCAACATCATGGGCACCCTCGACCTGCCGACGCAGGGTCGCGTACGCGTGGCCGGGCAGGAGGTGACCGCCCTGTCCGACCGTCGGCTCTCCGCGCTGCGGGGTCGCTGGCTCGGTTTCGTCTTCCAGCAGTTCCATCTCACCGACGGGTTGGACGCCGCCGAGAACGTCGCCACCGGCCTGCTCTACGCCGGGGTGCCCCGCCGTCGTCGCCGCCGCACCGCGATCGAGGCGCTGGCCCGGGTCGGCCTGGCGCACCGGGTCGAGCACCTGCCGCAGCAACTCTCCGGTGGGGAGCGGCAGCGGGTGGCTATCGCCCGGGCACTCGTCAACGAGCCGGCGCTGGTGCTGGCCGACGAGCCGACCGGTGCCCTCGACACGGTCAACGGGGAGGCGGTGCTGACCCTGCTCACGAATCTCAACGCGGAGGGCACCACCATCGCCGTGATCACCCACGACCGCGATCTCGCCGCGCGTACGCCTCGACAGGTGGAGATCCGCGACGGTCGGATCGTCGCCGACACCGTCACCGGGAGCGGGACGTGAACAAGACCCGGCTCGCCCCGACCGACGTACTCCGGCTCGGTCTGCTCGGGGTGACCACCCGCCGGATGCGGGCGGTCCTCTCCGCCCTGGGCATCTCCATCGGCATCGCCACGCTCGTCGTCGTGGTGGGCATCCCCGCGTCCAGCCAGCGCGACCTGATGGACCAGCTCGACGCCCTCGGCACCAACCTGCTGCGGGCCGAGCCCGTACCGGATCAGGATCCGCCGGTCCTCCTGCCCGAGGACGCCGCCGCCATGGTGTCGCGGATCGGGCCGGTCGAGACGGCGAGCGCGGTCGCGAACACCCACACCGCCGTGCGCCGCAACGAGCTGCTGGACAGGTACGACACCTCCGGGCTCAGCGTGCTCGCGTCCCGGCCGGACCTGATGGGGACTGTCAACGGCCGGATTCGCAGCGGTCGGGCCCTCGACGCCGGCACGGCCCGGCTCCCGACCGCCGTCCTCGGCTACGTCGCGGCGAGCCGGCTCGGCTTCGCCACAGTGGACCCCCGGCAACCACCCCAGGTGTTCATCGGCGAACGCTGGTTCACCGTGATCGGCATCCTGGACCCGTTGCCGCTCTCTCCGGATCTCGACCGTTCGGTGCTTGTCGGGTGGGACGCCGCCAAGGCCATGCTCGGCTTCGACGGTCACCCCACGGTCGTCTACCTGCGGGCCAGGGAGGACGCGCTGGAGGACGTCCGGGCCGTGCTGCCGGCCACCCTCAACCCGCAGTTGCCCGGACTGGTCCAGGTCAGCCGCCCCTCCGACGCGCTCGCCGCGAAACGGGCCACGGAGAACAGCTTCTCCGCGCTGTTCCTCGGGTTGGCGGCTGTCGCCCTGCTGGTCGGCGGGATCGGCGTGGCCAACACCATGGTCATCTCGGTGCTGGAACGCCGTCGGGAGATCGGCCTGCGCCGGGCACTCGGCGCGAACCGTGGCCAGATCCGGGTGCAGTTCCTCACCGAGTCGGTGCTGCTCAGCGTGCTCGGCGGTGCCGCCGGTGCCGCCCTCGGGGTGCTGGCGACGGTCGGGTACGCCAGCTACCAGGGCTGGCCGCCCACGATCCCGCCGACCGCGGTGCTGGGCGGAATCACCGGCGCCCTCCTGGTAGGCGTGGTGGCCGGCGTCTACCCGTCCATCCGAGCCGCCCGCCTAACACCCACCGAAGCCCTGAACACCCCCTAAAAGCCCCCACCCCTGCTCCAGCCCTGCTCCACCCCGCCTCCACCCCGCCTCCACCCCGGCTCCACCCCCCGGTGATCATGAGGTTATCGCCACGACACGCCGACGAGAGTGGCGATAACCTCATGATCAACCAGGCTCTGGGGTGGGGGTGGGGCGGGTGGTGCGCCAGCGGGAGAGGGCCAGGGTGGCGGAGTAGCCGGCCAGGACGATCACGTGGAACAGGTAGAGCCACAGGAGCACGGCCACGCCGGCGCCGATCTCGTCGAACCCGCCGAAGGGCACGCCCAGGTCCAGTGGGAGCGAGGCGAAGAGCACGAAGCCGTGCAGGAAGCCGGACAGGTTCGCCGCCGTGAACGACCCGATGCCGAGGGTGGAGAGCCAGTCCGGTGAGGCCGGCCCGACGACCCGGAACACCCACACCAGCACCGGCGTGAGCACCAGCCAGACCGCCAGGAACGACAGCACCACACCGAGCACACCGAGCCAACCACCCTGGCGTACGAGGCGGGTGGTCAGCGGCAGCGCCAGCAGGATCGACAGCAGCAGGGCGGGGGCCGGCGCGAGCAGGGGCAGCAGCAGGAGCCGGCCCCGCCAGCCGATCAGGTGCTCGTCGGAGCGGGGTGCGGCAACCGAGACGAACGCCCGACGCAGGCCCTCGCCGTACAGCGAGGCAGGCAGCAGGGAGGCCAGCGCCAGCAACGGGGTCAACCCCACCCCGGCCTCGACAAGCGCATGCACCGCCCGGGGTGCGCCGATCGCGGTGGGCAGCGCCTCCACGGCGTACGAGGTGAGTCGGCGTACCCGGTCGGCCCCGGCCACCAGTGCGGTGAGCCAGATCGCCAGCAGGGCGACCGGCACCACGGCGATCGCGCCGTAGAAGGTGATCGCGGCGGCGTGCAGCGACAGGTCCCGGCCACGCACCGGACGGAACGCGGCACTGGTGATCCGTTTCGTGCGCTGCCATCCGTTGCCCATCGGGTCCTCCTTCCCTGTCGTCGGGGCCGTCACTCCCTAAGATCGCCGGTCATGACTGTTCTCACCACCGAACGCCTCATCCTGCGCGATTGGACCGACGATCCGGCCGATCTGTCCCGGATCTACGACATCTACCGGCGCCCGGAGATCACCCGCTGGCTGGGCGCCTCGCCGGGTCTGCCGATGACCGACCCGGCCCAGGCCGTCGAGCGGTTGCGGATCTGGCGCGACCGGCACGCCGACGACGCCGGCCGGTACGGCACCTGGGCGATCGAGGTACGCGAGACCGCGGTGGTGGTGGGCACGGTGTTGCTCAAGCCGCTGCCGGGAACGCCGGAGACGCAGCTCACCGGGGACATCGAGACGGGCTGGCACCTGCACCCGGATTCGTGGGGTCACGGCTATGCCACCGAGGCGGCCCGTGCGCTCATCGCACGGGAGTTCGCCACCGGCACCCCGCAGATCTACGCGGTCGTGTCGCCGGGCAACGAGCCGTCGATGGCTGTCGCCCGGCGACTCGGCATGACCCACGTGGGGCAGCGCACCGACTGGTACGGCGGGGAGTTGCTGGAGACCTTCGTCCTGCGGGCTCCCGATGCCTGACCGTTCTCGTACGACCTGACGCAAGATCCGCGCAACATCGGGGAAGGTGTGCCTCTGGTCGTCGGGAGGCGGCACCTTCCCCGACATTGTGCAGGTCAGCCAGCGGAGCGGCCGTCGGGGTAGGCAAGCCCGTCAATAGTCACGGTGGTCGAAGTGTTGACGGTCCCGTAGCACGTCAGTAACCTTTGGCCAAAGTAACGCAAGATTTAGACAAAGGCATGCGTCTTTCTGGGCATGCTCTCGGAAGATTCAACGGGCCTCCAGTGGGGGCCCGGTTTTGCAGCACAGGCGGCGCCCCCACGCCGCCCGTGCCACCCCGTCTCTCTCGACACCGGCCCGCGCATCGACCGGCGCCGCACCGCCGCACCTCCACCCCCGTGGTCCAACCACCGCGGCAACCGTCCCCCGACGACAAGGACAGTGATGAGACGAACGAATCTGTTCAGGACGGTGGCGGCCACGGCCGCCGCCGCGCTGATCGCCACCGCCGGGGCGACAGCCCTCGCGAGCCCGGCGAGCGCCGGTCGCGCCGGTTCCTCGAACGCCGCCCGCCCCGCCGACCCGGCAGCCACACCGGGCAGCGGCTTCGCCGCGGCGGCCGCACCGGGCAGCGGCTTCGCCGCGGCGGCCGCACCGGGCAGCGGCTTCGCCGCGGCGGCCGCACCGGGCAGCGGCTTCGCCGCGGCGGCCACCAACCTCGCGCAGGGCCGCCCCACCCAGGAGAGCGGCCACGCCGACGTCTACGACTCGTCGAAGGTCGTCGACGGCAACGCCGGCAGCTACTGGGAGAGCGCCAACAACGCGTTCCCGCAGTGGGTCCAGGTCGATCTCGGTTCGTCGCAGAGCGTCAACCAGGTCGTGTTGAAGCTGCCGACCTCCGGTTGGGGCACCCGGACACAGACGCTGAGCGTGCAGGGCAGCACCAACGGTTCGTCGTTCACCACACTTGCCGGGTCGCAGACGTACACCTTCAACCCGGCGAGCGGCAACACGGTCACGATCAACGTCAGCCAGACCTCCACCCGCTACGTCCGGATCACCATCACCGCCAACAGTGGCTGGCCGGCCGGGCAGCTCTCCGAGCTGGAGGTGTACGGCAGCGGCGGCACCACCGGTGACACCACCGCGCCGAGCACCCCGGGGACGCTGTCGCAGAGCACGTCGGGCAGCACGATCACGCTCACCTGGGGCGCGTCCACCGACTCCGGCGGCAGCGGGCTGGCCGGCTACAACGTCTACCGGGGCGGCAACCTGATCGCGACGCTGGGCACCGTCCTCACCTATCAGGACACCCAGCCGGCGACGGCGACAGTGTCGTACCACGTCCGCGCCCGTGATGGCGCCGGCAACCTGTCCGGCACCAGCAACACCGTCACCCGGACCGGCAGCAACCCGCCGGCCTGCACCAACGTGGCGCAGGGCAAGGCCATGACGGCGAGCGGCTCGACGTTCAGCTTCACCCCGGACAAGGCGAACGACGGGCAGCTCGGCACCTACTGGGAGGGCGCGGCAAGCTACCCGCAGAACCTGACCGTGGCGCTCGGTGCCAACCACTCGATCTCCGGCGTCACCGTGCGGCTCAATCCGGATTCGTCCTGGGGCACCCGTACCCAGACCATCCAGGTCCTCGGCCGCGACCAGGCGTCGTCGGCGTACACCAGTCTGGTGTCGGCGGCGGCCTACCAGTTCGTGCAGGGCACCAACCTGGTGAGCATCCCGGTCAGCGCGACCACGGCGGACGTGCAGTTGCGGTTCACCGGCAACACCGGTGCCCCGTCCGGCCAGGTTGCCGAGCTTGAGGTGTGCGGCACGCCGGCACCCAACCCGGACCTGGTGGTCAGCTCGGTGACCTGGTCGCCGACGTCGCCCAGCGAGGTCAGCGCGATCACCCTCTCCGCCGTCGTGCAGAACGTGGGCTCGTCCGCCGCCGGTGCCACCACTGTGAACTTCAGCCTGGCCGGCGCGGTCGTCGGCAGCGCCACGGTGGGCGCGCTCGGCGCGGGCGCGTCGACCACCGTGTCGTTCAACGCGGGGACCCGGCCGATGGGCAGCTACGCGGTCACGGCGGTGGTCGACCCGGCGAACACGATCGTCGAGCAGAACAACGGCAACAACAGCCTCACGGCAGCGTCGCCGTTGGTGGTCGCGCAGGCCCCGGGGCCTGATCTCCAGGTGCTCGGCATCGCCTCGAATCCGCCGAACCCGGCCGTCGGGGCGTCCGTCACCTTCACCGTGGCGGTCCGCAACCGGGGCACCTCCGCGACCGGCGCGACAACCGTCACCCGGCTGGTGGCGGGCGGCACCACGCTCAACACCAGCACCGCCTCGATCGCGGCCGGCGCGACGGTCACCGTGGCCGTCTCCGGCAGTTGGACCGCCACCAGCGGCGGGGCCACCATCACCGCCACCGCCGACGCCACGAACGTGGTCGCCGAGACCAACGAGACGAACAACGCGTTCAGCCAGTCGATAGTGGTCGGCCGTGGCGCGGCGGTCCCGTACGTCTCGTACGAGGCGGAGGCCGGCCGTTACCAGGGCACGCTGCTGGAGGCGGACCCGCTGCGCACCTTCGGGCACACCAACTTCGCCAGCGAGTCCTCCGGTCGCAAGTCGGTGCGGCTCACCAGCACCGGCCAGTTCGTCGAGTTCACCTCGGCCAACCAGGCCAACTCCATCGTGGTGCGCAACTCGATCCCGGACGCCCCCGGTGGCGGCGGCATCGAGGCGACCATCAGCCTCTACGTCAACGACGTCTTCTCCCGCAAGCTGACCCTGTCGTCGAAGCACAGTTGGCTCTACGGCAACACCGACGGGCCGGAGGCGCTGACCAACACCCCGCAGGCCGACGCCCGGCGGCTCTTCGACGAGTCGAACGCGCTGCTGGCCCAGTCGTACCCGGCCGGCACCCGGTTCAAGTTGCAGCGCGACTCGGGTGACACCGCCTCCTTCTACGTGATCGACATGATCGACCTGGAGCAGGTGGCCCCGGCGGCGAGCCAACCGGCCGGCTGTACCTCGATCACCGCGTACGGTGCGGTCCCCAACGACGGGCTCGACGACACCGCCGCCATCCAGCGGGCGGTGACCGACGACCAGAACGGGGTCATCGGCTGCGTCTGGATCCCTGCCGGGCAGTGGCGGCAGGAGCAGAAGATCCTGACCGACGACCCGCTCAACCGGGGTACGCACAACCAGGTCGGCATCAGCAACGTCACCATCCGCGGTGCCGGCATGTGGCACTCGCAGCTCTACACGCTCACCGAGCCGCAGAACGTGGTGGGTGGCATCAACCACCCGCACGAGGGCAACTTCGGCTTCGACATCGACAAGAACACCCAGATCTCCGACATCGCCATCTTCGGCTCGGGCCGGATCCGTGGCGGTGACGGCAACGCCGAGGGTGGCGTCGGTCTGAACGGTCGCTTCGGCACCGGGACGAAGATCAGCAACGTGTGGATCGAGCACGCCAACGTGGGTGTCTGGGTGGGCCGGGACTACGACAACATCCCCGACCTGTGGGGGCCGGCCGACGGGCTGGAGTTCACCGGCATGCGGATCCGCAACACGTACGCCGACGGCATCAACTTCAGCAACGGCACCCGCAACTCGCGGGTGTTCAACTCGTCGTTCCGCACCACCGGTGACGACACGCTCGCCGTCTGGGCCAACCCGTACGTCAAGGACCGCAGCGTCGACATCGCCCACGACAACCACTTCGTCAACAACACCGTCCAGCTGCCCTGGCGGGCCAACGGCATCGCCATCTACGGCGGTTACGACAACTCGATCGAGAACAACCTGATCTACGACACCGCGAACTACCCGGGCATCATGCTGGCGACCGACCACGACCCGCTGCCGTTCTCCGGCACGACGCTGATCGCCAACAACGGCCTCTACCGCACCGGTGGCGCGTTCTGGAACGAGGACCAGGAGTTCGGTGCCATCACGCTCTTCCCGGCCACCCGGGACATCGTCGGGGTCACCATCCGCGACACCGACATCATCGATTCGACGTACGACGGCATCCAGTTCAAGAACGGTGGTGGCAACATGCCGAACGTCGCCATCACCACCGTGCGAATCGACAAATCCAACAACGGTGCCGGCATCCTCGCGATGAGCGGGGCGCGCGGCAACGCCAACCTGACGAACGTGACGATTACCAACTCGGCCGACGGCAACATCGTCATCCAGCCGGGCTCCCAGTTCGTCATCGCTCCCTGATCGACACGGTGTGAGTGAAGTCGGGGTGTCCGGATGTCGCGGGCACCCCGACTTCCGTGCTGGGCACCGCGGCGCAGGGTCCGTCGTGGGCGTCGCGCCGCCGGCAGCGGCCAGCACCGTCGAGCGCGGCGTCACAGAACACTCGGGTACGCAGAAACTGCGCGTCCTCCTCGCTCAGCGTGATCTCGCCGAAGTCGAGAACGCCGAGGTGGCCGAGCGAGTCCCGCAGCGCCACGGCCAGGGCGCTGGCGTCGCCCAGGCTGGTCAGCGTGGTCGGCAGGTGAATGATCCAGCGCGGGGCGGTCATCGCGGTCGCCGGTTGTCAGGCGTGGTCGGGCCACAGCGGCTCATCCCAACGCCACCGTTCCCCCCGCGATCAGCGTCTGCACCTGTGCGTCGGTCAGGCCACGCCGTTCCAGGACGCGACGGCCCCAGCGGTGCAGCCGGCACGGATGCGCAGCCTCGTCCTTGCGGCAGCGCTCGCCGTCGGGTGTCAGGTCGGCGGCGTGCACGGTGACGGCCCTCAGCGCGAACACGACGTCCTCCTTCGTCACGTAGGGCGGTAGCGGCAGGTCTTCGGTGCTGTCGTCAACCGGGTCCATGACCCTCCTTCGGCTTGGCTCGTTTTTTCGTTGTCATCCACGATGGTCATTCCGGTGGTGGCCTATCGCAATCTTTCGGAGCAGAATGCGGACCAAGGGATGAGGTGTCTTACGCGACGACAGTCAGGGAGATGACGTGGACGACCCCGGCAGCACAGTCCCACGCAGGCAGCTCGGCAGATATTTGAGAGAGCTTCGCGAAAATGCCTACGTGACGGTTACCGCCGCGGCCAAGGAATTGGAATGGTCGGCACCCCGGATCTGGCGGTACGAGACCGGTCAGGTCTCCATGCACCCGAACGACGTGGCGGCGATGTGCCGCGTCTACGGCGCGTCCCCGGAGACGATCGAGACGATGCGGGCACTGGCCCGCGAGACCAAGGCGCACGGCTGGTGGCACAGCTACGGCGAAGCGATCAAGGACTGGTTCAAGCTGTACGTCGGCCTGGAAGCCGCCGCCACCCGCATCCGCCACTACGAGGCGAACCTCGTCCCGGGGCTGTTGCAGACGGTCGAGTACATGACCGAGGTGATCGCCACCGACCACCCGCAGATGAGCGAGCAGCAGCGGCAGGCGAAGGTCGACGTGCGGCTTCGCCGCCAACGCCTGCTGGCACGGGCGATACCTCGCGCTCCGCGCCTCGACGTCATCCTGAACGAGGCGGTGCTGCGCCGGCCGCTGCGCGATCGGGCGGCGATGGCCCGGCAACTGGAGTCGCTGCTGGTGGCATCGCAGCAGCACAACATCGACATCCGGGTGTTGCCGCTCGACGCGGGGCTGGTCCGCTGGGCGCAGGCCGGCACCTTCACCATGCTCGACTTCCCAGCCGACGTGCGCGAGCCGGAGCCGACCACGATCTACATGGACGGGCCGTGCGGCGCGGTCTACCTTGACAAGACCCACGAGATCGAAATCTACGAAGACGCCTGGCGCTCCCTCGGCGAGCGGGCGCTCAGCGCCGACGAGTCCCGCGAACTGATCGCGGCCATAGCGAAGGAGATGACCGATGGTGCGTGACGGAGTCTGGCGCACGTCGACCCGGTCCGGCGGCGAGGGCAACTGCGTCGAGGTGGCCGGGTTCGCCGAGACGGTCGGCGTACGCGACAGCAAGGACCGGCAGGGGCCGACGCTGACCTTCACCCCGTCGGCCTGGACCACCTTCGTCCAGGCGGCCAAGCGCAGCACCGCGCAAGCCTGACGACCGGCCCGCCAGTCCTCGGTGCCACCGCCCCTTGCGCAGGACGACGGGCCCGAGCAGGTGACTGCCCGGGCCCGTCATCGGCCGGTCTCAGCCGAGGGCCTTGACACTGCTCACGTCGTCACCCATCACGATCATCGCCGAGCCGGTGCCCGTGGTGGTGGCGTAGTAGACCCAGATCCCGCCGCCTGAGGCGTACCGCGCCCAGAAGTCGGGCACCCGGTCCCCGTTCAGGTCGGGTACGGCGATGAGCGCGGTGATATTGCTGGCCGTCCATCCGGAGCCGTAGAAGACGTCACCGCTGCGCGATCCGCCAGGCGTCTTCAGTGAACCCAGCGCCACGCTGCCCGGGGCGCTGCCCGGCTTGCCGTGCCGCAGGAACATGATGCCGCTGTCCAGGTTGCGCCAGATCAGGTCGGGCGTGCCGTCCAGGTCGACGTCCGCCACGTTGACGATCTCCTGGCGTGTCCAGGTGCTGTCCTCCATCAGGGTCGCCTCCTGGAAGCTCGCCCCGGTGTAACCGCTCAGCACCCACCAGGACGTTCCGGCCCGCAGGATCAGGTCCGGCAGCGAGTCTCCGGTGATGTCGCCTACCGCCTTGATCTGCGTCCAGGTCGAGGGGGCCGGCGCGTTGCCCGGCAGGATCACCCGCAGCCGCCTGTCCACGTTGAAGCTGCCGTAGCCGTCGCCCGGATAGAGCCAGAAGGTGCCGTCCGGGTTCACGGCGAACAGGTCGGTCGAGCCATCGCCGGGGTAGGCGTCCGCGTACTTCGTGATCAGGGCGGCCCGACCGGAGGCTGGGTCGAACCAGTGGCCCGCAGGGTTGAGCGCGCCCTTGTCGTCGTACGCGGCGGGCTGGGAGCCGTACAACTCGCCGCCCACGTCACCGGCATAGTTGCGCAGCCCACCGCCGGAGTCGACCATGAGCAGGTCGACGATCCCGTCGCCACCCGTGTCGCCCGGAGCGTCCGCAGTGTCCCGCGGCGGCACGTAGGACTGGTAGTCGGTGCGTTCACTCTGGTTGCCGACGGCGTCGTAGGCGTACACCTGCAACGTGATCGGGCCGGCGTGCCGTGGCATCAGGTCCGGCACGGTGGCGGTGCCGTTGACGGCATTCACGTACAGCGGGGCGCCGACACCCTCGTACGTATAACTGAACCTGGCCGCTCCGGCGGCGGTGAAGGTGACCGGGCCCGTCTGGCCGAACTTCACGGTGGCCCACGTCGCGCCGTCGGGGGTGGCCTGGCGGAACACCGGACTGCTGACGTCCGGCGCGGGCGGCGCCGAGGCGTCGATGATGAATCGGCAGGGATCGTTTCCGGGCGGGAAGTACGAGGATGTCGCGTTGGACTCGTCCTGCGCGTTGACGTCCCAGAAGTAGAGGCCGCCGTCCACCAGGCTGGTCGTCGGGATGGTCAGGCTGGCCCGACCGCCGCTCAGGTTGGTCACCAGGGTGCCGGCCGGGATCGTCTCGCCGCTCTTCCACCAGCGGAAGCGCAGGCCCCGGAGATTGCCGTCGGCATCGCTGGCGTTGGCCGCGAGGACGATATTGGTCTTGGCGATCGTGACACCCGCTGTCGAGCACGCGCCGCCGGGGGAGGTGGTGCCGTCGGTCGGCTCGTTCGGCGGTCGGTTGTAGGTGACCGACAGTAGGGCGGTATTGACGCTGAACTTGCGCCAGGTGTCCGTGTCGGACTCGTTCGTGGCGCGCATGCCGAGGGTGAGGTTCGGCGAGCCGCTGTTGGCGCCCAACTGTGCGGCGTTCAGAACGTTGAAACTGACGTAGTCCTGTGCGCAGTTGCCGTTGTAGCCGCGGGCGAAGGTCTGCCGGCTCTGCTCGCCAATCCAGCCCGGCTGCTTGTTCCAGGTGGTGCCCGAGGAGATGGCGCCGGTGAGCCACAGTTGCAACTCGCGTGCGGTGCAACTGTAGGAGTAGTTGTTGAAGATCTTGAAGCTGGCCGAGCTGACCGTCGCCCCCCGGAGACTGCTGCTGAAGCCCATCCGCCAGAAGGAACGGGCCCGGAACGGCGAGTCCTTCTCGTAGCCCACCCGCGTGACAGTCGTGCCGCTGTTGAAGTTGGTGCCGTTCCAGGTGTTGGTGTTCGGGTTCTGGGCGTAGACAGTTGCCCAGGCGGTCTCGCCGCTGTTCAGCGTCGGGTCGATGAAGACGGGAAAGAGCGTGTCCGGGCGATCGAGGAGCCCGCCGGTGGCGGCGTCGAGGTGCAGTCGGACATCGCCGGTGCGGTCCCGGTCGAGGCGGGTGGACATCGGCGCGTGGTGAGCGCCGGGCTCGCTGCCGCTGAGGCCGGAGAGCTTCAGAACGTCGGCCGGGCTGGCCACGGCGGTGCGGGTGACGGTGCCCGGCTCGGCCTCCGGGTCGCGACCGGCGGAGTCCCAGGCGAACGGGGTCGGGATCGAGGTGATCTCCGCGCCACCGGCGCGGTCGAGCACCCGTACCCCGCCGGTGTTCTTGTCGTGGTGAAAGACGAGCGTGCTCGAGCGCAGGCCGTAGCTCACTGCGCCGAGGCTCTGCGCTGCCGTGCGGTCCTTGACGATCAGCAGTTGGGCGAAGCCGCCCTGGTCCCGGGCGACGACCAGGAGGTCGACGCCGGGGCGTACCTCCGGATAGAGAGCGCGCGCGCCGTCGAGCACCGGCTCCGGCAGGCGACCGGGCCAGGTGTACGCGATGGTGTGACCGGCCACGTCCACCTCGGCCAACACACTGTCGCCGGTGGTCGTGCCGCCGTTCGAGAAACGCACAGGTGCGGGCACGTTCACCGGTCGGATGTCGAGCCCGCCGGGGGTTTGCCCGGTGCGGGTCAGGGCGTTGTCGATGTCCCTCCACCGGCCGCCCGCGTCCTGCGAGCGCTGGGGCAGGACATGGAATTCGCTGCGCAGTTGGCCGGTCGGCAGAGCCCAGGTGCGCGCGGTGGCGGTGGTGGCCGTGTCGACAAGCACCTCTGTGCGGGTGCGGTGGGCCTCGGCGGCGGCGGCCACCTCATTGCGGGGCGCGACGCGTGCCGCGATGGTGGCCTCCTTCGGCGCTTCGTCGGAGCCGAGCCACCTGGGCAGGGGAGCGGCGACGAGGGCGGCCAGCGTGAGGCCCACGGTGAGGGTGAGCCTGGTGCGCGTACGCACGAAGGGGCTGAGCAGGCGAGGCGCGGTCACGGCGAATCCACTCCCGTAGGGGCCAGGTGGATGGGAGGCGATGCGCGAACGTCCCGGTAGGCGGAGCCATGGGGCAGAACGCGGGCACACGATCGCACGCCGCGGCCCAACTGCGGATACCCTGCGGCTGTTATTGATCCGTTATCTAGCGTTAAGTATCTGCTCAGGTTCGTCAAGAATTTGATCTTGTGTCTGGTTTTGCTGGCACGAATTGCTGTGGAATGTGGAGGTGCGCGGAGGGGGTCCAGCTTCTCGCCGAAGGCCCATATTCTGGTCAAATGTGGCGTGACGTAGGTCATTCCGAGTCGCCCGTTGTCACTCTTCGTAATTTTGATTTCGCGCTATGCCTGCCGCACAGTGCTCAACCATGCGCCGGACGTGGCGCCGGTTTCCGCGGTTCTCCGCGCCACCCCTTTTCGTCTTCGCTGGTGGGAGTCGACGCGTGCGAGGTTTCGGTTTGCTGGTCCGGCGCTCACGCCCCGGAACCCCGACGGGACCTGGCCACCGCCGGGCCCGCCGAGCGATGGTGCTGGCCCTGTGCACGACGCTTGTGGCGACGATGGTGCCCGCCGAAGCCTGGGCGGTGCCAGGCCCCGGCATGGCGCGCGAGGAGAACACGTTCGAGCTGCCGGACATTCCGGCGGCCGAGCGGGTGGGCGAGGACGCCGCCAGCGAGAAGAATCTGACCACCGCCGACGAGGTGCCGGTCACGCCGTACCTGCCGCAGGGTGTCGAGCCGTGGCAGCAGGGCAGCGGCGACGTGGACCTGACCGGGGTCGCCGCCGGCGTCAGCGTGCAGGTCGACGACCTGCCGATCGAGC
The DNA here is from genome assembly GCF_043197875.1 of Micromonospora sp. NPDC048935. Taxonomy (NCBI): domain Bacteria; kingdom Bacillati; phylum Actinomycetota; class Actinomycetes; order Micromonosporales; family Micromonosporaceae; genus Micromonospora; species Micromonospora sp. NPDC048935. The sequence goes on from NZ_JBICTZ010000001.1 coordinate 382,768, forward strand.
TGGGCGTGCCGGCGGGGGCCGACCCGGCCGCCCTCGCCGGCTCCTGGACCGTCGACCTGGCCGCCCCCGAGGCCTCCCAGGACGCGGGCGTCTCCGGCCTGATCATGAAGATCACGCCGCCCGCGACCGCGGATCCGGCGGCCGAGGTCGCGCTCAGCGTGAACACGACGGACTTCGTCGACCTGTACGGGCCCCAGGCCGCGGACCGCTTCGGCGCCGTGCTGCTGCCCGGTTGTGTGTACGACGCCCCCGACACCGGTGACTGCGCCGCGGACGGGACCGCCCCCCTGGACGCCGGGGCGCAGACGCTCTCGCGCGACGTGCGGCTGGTCCCCGCCAAGAAGTCGGGCGCCAGGACCACTGCCGCACAGGACGAGTCGAGCCGCCGACTGACCACCAGAGTCCCGGTCGGCCCGCTGTTGAACGGCGCGACCGGCTCCGCACAGGGCAGGTCCGCGGCAGCGGCCGAGCCCAACGTGGTCGGCGTGCTGGACACCGGAGGCTCGGCGGCCGGCGACTACACCGCCACCCCGCTGCTCTCCTCGGGCTCCTGGGCCGCCGGCGCCTCCTCCGGCGCGTTCACCTACTCCTACCAGGTGCAGGTGCCGGAGACCGCCGGCGGTCTGATGCCGAAGGTCGCCCTCTCCTACTCCTCGCAGTCGGTGGACGGCCGTACCTCCGCCACAAACAACCAGGCCTCGTGGATCGGCGACGGCTGGGACTACAGCGCCGGGGCGATCACCCGCAGCTACGCCACCTGCCGCGAGGACTCCAAGAAGGCCGGCTCCAACAACAAGGACCACCGCACCGCCGACCTGTGCTGGGGCTCCGAGAACGCCACCCTGTCGCTCGCCGGCGCGACCACCGAGCTGGTCTGGGACGGCAGCAAGTGGACCACCGCGAACGGTGACGGCTCCACTGTCGAGTTGAAGAAGAACACGGGCCTGGCGAACGGCGACGCGAGCGGTGAGTACTGGGTCGTCACCACCCGCGACGGCACCCGCTACCACTTCGGCCTCAACCGCCTGCCAGGCTGGACCGCGGGCAAGCCGGAGACCAACTCCGTGCTCACCGTGCCCGTCTACGGCAACCACGCGACCGATGGCGCTCCGGCGGAAACCTGCTACAAGGCGGGCGACTGGGCCGGCTCCGCCTGCACCCAGGCATGGCGCTGGTCGTTGGACTACGTCGAGGACGTCCACGGCAACGCCATGAGCCTGTGGTGGGCCAAGGAGAAGAACTACTACGCCCGCAACTTCAACTTCACGGCACCCGTCGAGTACGACCGGGCCGGCTACCTCACCCAGATCGACTACGGTCAGCGCAAGGACACCATCTTCTCGGCCGAGGCGCCCGCCCGCGTCCACTTCGCGGTCGCCGAGCGCTGCTTCGACTCCGGCTCGCTCACCTGTAGCGACGCCAACTTCGCCCACAAGAACCCGAGCAACTACCGCCTCTGGTACGACACCCCTGCCGCCCTCCGGTGCGCCGACAGGGAGAAGTGCTGGAACGCCGGGCCGTCGTTCTTCAGCCGCAAACGTCTCGAGACCATCAGCACGTCCGCCCAGCGGCACTCCGGCAACACCGCCCACCAGGTGGTGGACGAGTACAAGCTCAAGCAGTCCTTCCCCATCCTGCGTACCGGCCCGAACACCGCGCTGTGGCTGGAGTCGATCTCCCGTACCGGGTACGGCCGCAACGGCACGGACGACGCGAAGGTCACCCTCAACCCGGTGCGCTTCGAGGCCAACGCCGAGGACATGCCGAACCGCGTCAAGCGGGACCACCGACCCGGCTTCTCCCGGTTGCGCATCTCGCGGGTCATCAACGAGTACGGCGGCGAGACCGTCATCAGGTACAAGGCACCGGTCGGCGGCTGCGACAAGGGCGAAGGCCTACCCGGCAAGACCGACACCGCCGCGCTGAAAGCCAACAACCGGCTCTGCTATCCGAGCTACTGGCACCCCGATCCGTCGGTCGAGGACATCGACTGGTTCCACAAGTACGTCGTGGACAGCGTCGAGGAGCTGCCGAACGTCGACGGCGCCTACACCACAGTCACCCGGTACGAATACCAGAACGCCGCGTGGCGCCTCGCCGAGCAGGAGTTCACCAAGAAGTCCACCCGGACCTACTCCCAGTTCGCTGGCTTCGCGCTGACCACTGTCCTCACCGGCGCGGACGAACCCAGCCTCGGCAGCAAGCGGACCAAGGTCGTCACCCGCTACTTCCAGGGCACTGGCGACACGGTGTCGGTGAAGGACATCACCGAAGCCGAGATCGCCAAGGACCGGGAGCCCTTCGCCGGACGGGTTGCCGAGGAGCTGACATACGCCGACGCCGGCGACGACGAGAAGGACTGGCTCACCCGCAGCGTCACCTACCCCAATGCGCAACTGCTCGCCAGCCGTACCCGGGACGACGGTCTGAGCCCGCTGGAGGCGTGGCGGGTCACCGAAACGCGCCAGCAATCGCACACGAGGTCCTCGGGCAGCGGCGACGACAACCGCACCCTGCGCACGATCGAGACGAACACGAAATACGACGACGGAACCGGCCTGCCGACAGAGGTGGAGTCGCTCGGCGACCTCGACAAGAGCGGCGACGAGTCCTGCACGTTCCTGGAGTACCTGCACCGGACCGACAAGAACATCATCGGTCTCACCATGCAGACCCGGAGCAGCCCGACGACCTGCGCCGCCGCCACCCCCAACGACCTGACGACGCTGAGCGCCGCCAGTCGGGTGGCCTACGACGGCCAGGCGTACGGCACCGCGCTCGGCGCCAACGCCCGTGGCCTCGCCACCCAGACCTGGTCACTCAAGGCCGACGGGTCAGGTTTCCAGCCCGACGGCGCCACCGGCTTCGACGCGATCGGCCGGGTCGTCTCGAAAACCGACCCCGACGGCAAGACCTCCACGATGGCCTACACCCCCTCGACGGGGCAGGCATTCACGGTGACCGAGCAGAACTCCCTCGGGCACAAGCAGATCCAGGAGATCGAGCCGGGCCGCGCCACCACTGTGAAGACCACCGACCTCAACAACCGGGTCAGCGAGGCCCGGTACGACCCGATGGGTCGGCTCGTCGAGGCATGGGCGCCCGGCCGTACCCCGTCCGCCGCCCTCGTCCCGGACTTTAAGGCCGAGTACGCGACCCGGCCCGGCAAACCGCCCTACATCACCACCTTCAGCCGTGGCCACGAAGGCAAGGTCCAGACCGCGGTCACCCTCTACGACGGTCTCGGACGTGAGCGGCAGAGCCAGGAACAGGCGACAGGCGCGGGTCGGCTGATCACCGACACGTTGTACGGCAGCTCCGGCGAGGTGTGGCAGACAAACAACGCCTACTTCGCCGACGGCAGCCCGGTCGGCACGCTGTTCACACCGTTGGCGGACACGGCGGTGCCGAACGCCACCCGCTACACCTACGACGGCCTGGGCCGGGTCACCCGGGAGATGCCGGTCCTGCGGGGTGTCGACCATCCGGCGCGTTCCACGAACTACGCGTACGGCGCCGACTACTCGACGGTGATCAACCCGTCGGGTGCGACCTCCTACCGGATGTACACCGACGCCCTGGGCCGGACCACCCGGCTGGACACGTTTACCGACGCCAACCGCACCACGTTCACGTCGATGCGCTACACGTACGACGCGCGCGGCCAACTGGCGCAGGCCACCCACTCCGCCGACCCGACCCGTCCGTGGACCTGGACCTACGACCAGCGGGGTCGGCAGAAGACCGCCACCGACCCCGACGCCGGCACCACCCGGATCGCGTACGACCACCGGGACCGGCAGCTCACCAGCACAAACGCCCGCGGCGTCACCGTGTGGAACGGCTACGACGAGCTTTCCCGGCCGACGCAGCAGCGGCTCGGTGACAGCAACGGCGCTCTGGTGGCGGAGTACTCCTACGACACCGTCCCCGGCGGCAAGGGCCTGCCGGCGACCGCCACCCGCTACACCGACGGCCTGCCCTACACGCAGTCGATCGGCGGGTACACGGAGGACTACCAACCGACGTCCACCACCCTCACGCTGCCGCAGTCGGTCGCGGACACCTGGGGTCTGCGCAACTCCTACCGGTACGACTACACCTACACCGACACCGGTCTGCCCGAGTCGGCCACCCTGCCCGCCCTCGGCAGCCTGCCGTCCGAGAAGCTCGTCATGCGCTACACCAAGGACGGGCTGCCGCTCTCGGTGTCCGGCAAGGACTGGTACGGCGCGGAGACCGCCTACTCGCCGTACGGGCAGGTGCTGCGATCGACACTCGGCGCCCAGCCGTACCGGGTGTGGGCCTTGGCGTCGTACGACGACGCCAGCGGTGCCCTCAACAGCCAGCAGGTCTACCGCGAGCAGACCGGCGACAAGACCATCGTCGGTGGGAACCTCGTCTCGAACCGCTCCTACGCCTACGACGACGCCGGCAACGTCACCGCGATCCGCGAGCAGGCCACCGGCATCGAGGAGCGGCAGTGCTTCCAGTACTCGGTCGGCCGGCTGAAGACGGCCTGGACCGCCAAGGACCAGGCGCAGTGTTCCCCGGGCCCGGTCAACGGGGACGGCTCTCTCAACGTGGCTGCCGGCTCGGACAAGTCCGGCTACTGGCAGGAGTACGAGTACGACCTGCTCGGTAACCGCACCAAGCTGGTGGAGAAGGACCTGACCGGCGCCACCGCCAAGGACGCCACCACCAGGTACACCTATGGCAAGGCCGACGGCAGCCAGCCGCGCACCCTGACCAAGGTGACCAAGAACTACGTCACCCCGGCCGGTGCTGCCGTCACCGCCGCCGCCGAGCGGCTGTACGAGTTGACCGGCGAGACGAAGTCCGTCGCCTCGATCGACAACGGTGACGAGCAGACGCTGTCCTGGACCTACGACGGCCAGGTCGAGCGCATCGCCGGCGCGGGTGGCAAGGGCAAGAGCGTGTACGCCAGTCTGGCCGACAGTTGCCTCGACCTCACCGGTGGCCTCGTCGTCCCGAACCAGCCCCTCCAGCTCTACCCGTGCAACGATTCCCCCGCCCAGAAGTGGACTTTCACCCCCACTCCGAACCAGAGCAACGCCAACCTGGGCACGCTGTCCGTGTACGACAAGTGGTGCATCCAGCCGGCGGCCAACACCGTGGGCTCGGCCTTCGCCGTGCAGAGCTGCGACGCCGGGGCGAGCCAGCAGTTGGAGCGTCAGTCGACCGGCCAGCTCAAGCACATCGCCTCCGGCCTCTGCGTGGCCGTCAAGGACGCGGCGACCGCCGAGGGCACGCCGATCGTGCTGGCCGCGTGCGCCAGCGTGCCCGCGCAGCAGTGGGAGGCGCAGGACGAGACCCGGCACATCTACGGGCCGGGTGGCACCCGGCTGCTGACGGTCCAGCAGCGACAGGCCACCCTCAACCTGGGCGAGGCGCAGCTCACCGTGCAACGGGGCGGGGCGCAGGTGTCCGTCAACCGCTCGTACGCCACCCCGGGTGGCGCTGTGGTGCGCTACGCGAACAACGCCGTTTCCAACTCCTACCTGCTGGCCCTCGCCGGTGATCACCAGGGCAGCACGTACGCCGAGATCGGCATGTACGACTCGGCGATGCCGGTGCGGGTCCGCAAGCAGGATCCGTTCGGCAACGAGCGCGGTGCCGCTCCCCTGAACGTCAACCTGCTGAACAACACCGGCTTCCTCGGTGCCCTCCGCGATGACGCGTCCGGTTACACCCCGCTCGGCGCGCGTCTGTACGACCCGACCGTGGGCCGGTTCCTGTCCGCGGACCCGGTCCTGGACCTGACCGACCCGGCCCAGTCCAACGGGTACGCGTACGCCCACAACAACCCGGCGACGCTGTCCGACCCGTCCGGTCTGTCGGTGGCGCTGACCGCGTCGGAGACGGCGGCGGCGTTGGCCGGCGCGGGTCTGTCGGCGGCGATGGTCTCGCAGGCGCAGGCGAACATGGGCCGGTCGTTGATGTCGGTGGTGCTCGACTCGGCCTGGTCCATCCTCAAGGAGTTCATCGGCATCAACGACGCCATGAACTGCTTCGGCGGTGACCTGTGGGCGTGTGGGAGTTTGATCCTCGGGTCGTTTCCAGCTGGCAAGATTTTCAAGTTGAAGAAGGTGGCCAGGGCCATCGACCGAACGATCAACGCCATCCAGGCTTGGCGTTCGGCGAAGAGAGCCGCCGAAGGTGTCCTTGCCGCCGCCAAAGCGGCGGAGACGGCGGCGCTCAACGCCAAGAAGCTGGCCATCGAACGGGCGAAGATGGCAGCCCAGGCGGCGAAGAAGAAGGTCACCGACAAGGTCAACACGACCAGTAACAAGGCGACGAACGCCACGAAGAAGACCGGTAACCCGGTCCAGAAACAGGCCCAGGCCAAGAGCAACCCGAGGGGTTCCTCGGCCGCGTCGATCGGCGCCGGCAAGGGATCGGGAGGTGCTAGGGCAACTTCCAAGCCTGGTGGCTCTTCGGGTGGTTCTTCACGCGGCAACGGCGGCTCCAGCGGGGGCAGCGCTGACAAAGCCGACACACTGTCAGATTCAGGAACGGGTAATTCTGGCGGCGCCAATCGTACAGATGCGCCTTTCCGAGGTGACGGTGAGACTGTTTTCCATGGCCACGGATCCTGGCGACCTGAGGATGGTATGGTTGTCGTCCCTGAAGGAACCTCGGTTGCCTTCTATGGAGAGCACGGCTTCACGATTACCAGACAGCAGGGAATGCGTATCTCGGGGCCGGGTGGCCCTCGGATGACTCCGGTCGAAGTTGCTGGCCCAGGCTCTACCATTCCTAACTACACCTTGGCGCCTCTCGGTCCCGGTTTCACCTTCCGCAACGGGTCCGATGTAGTGGAGGAGAGAACGCTACTCAGCGACCTGCTTAAGCCGGACATGGGTACCTGTCACTGGGCGGCCTGTCGGGGAGGGCGGAACCCCCGCTAGTGAGGATATGATTCGATCTCGACGAGTCGGAGGTTTTGGAGTGGCGGCGTACGCCCGCCACTCCAAGGCTGTTGCTGAAAGTGGTGGTATGGAATACCTTGATCTCTCGCCTTACGAGTACCGGACATTTCCACTTCCTATGCGTTCTGTCGGATGGCTGGGCTGCAAGTATGGGGTTCAGGGCGTTGGCGCATCTAAAGTGACCAGATACGAGTCAGAACTCCTGATAAGCGCTTCATGGCGCTTGTCGAGCCTCACCTTGGGCACCCATGAATGCGAGTTCTGTCGCGAAGGTCCCGTATTCGAGGGGAACGGAGAGTACCATTACTACACTCAGGCTGGTGATGTGTATTCGGCGCCGATGATGATTTTGCATTACGTTGAAGAACACGGATACCACCCTCCTGAGGCTTTCCTGAAAGGTCTGGCCGATACCAATACTCTGGTGTGGGATTGGCGGTCCGAGCGTCTCGCCGGACTGCTTCTCGATGAATCAGAGGACTTGGATATGCGCTGCGAGGCTATCGTTGATCTAGCGAATTGGAAGGATCCTCGAGCTCTCGAAGCCTTGGTCTATGCGGCTCGAGATGACGAGCTGTCTGATGTCGCGGGTGACGAAATCGGAAGGTCTTTGGGCGGATTTTTAGGCGTTGGTTTCGCAAAAGACATTCGCGTTGACAGCTTTCCAGATCTTGTCAGATTCGGGATCCAGCAATACTTGATGGGCTGATTCACGAAGGTCGGCAAGATCAAGCCGTCGCCCGACGGTGCGTGTTGGCTGCTTAGATTCACGGCGGGGTGCTCTCTCGTCTCGATCTAGCCCGGGGCCGGATCTGTCGGTCGTGCTGACGCCTGCTGGCTTGGCCGATCGGGCGTTGAAGAGCCCTTCGGCGTGGCGAGATGAGGCAGTGGCGGCTACAGCCGGGCGAGAGTGGCATCTCACCGCCGATGAAGAACTTTTCGCCCCCTCGGAGCTTCCTGCGGGCCTGGTGGTAACGAGCCCGACCACGCAGCTAGGGCCTTGAGCGGAGCGGAAAGAGATTCCTCCGCACTGCTGCGGATCATCGATCGTGTGACAGATCCGGCAATTCGCCGTGAGGTCCAGGCTTGGCTCTCGGCTGAGGGGCAGTTGAGGGACGAAACCCATCAGCCTTCCGCCCAACGACGGACACGCTGTGCGACCAGGGTTCGCGGGGCTGCGGGTCTAGGCTGAGCTGAGCAGGAATGGTCCGCTGAGGGGGTGAGCCCGGATGGCCCAGGCGGCGTTCGCGCCGGAGCCGCAGCACACCGAGCCGTCGTTCGACGTGCTGCGGTGGCACGACGAGCCGTAGACCGCGCAGCTCGCCCTCGACCTGTTGCCGGAGACCAACGGCCCCAAGGTTGAGGTCCTGAGCGGAAGCGTGATCGTGACAGCACACGCGGGAATCGACCATCAGTCGGTCGAGCGGGAGTTGCCGTACGTGCTGCACCGTGCTGCCCGGAAGGCCGGATTCTGGGTCTACCCGGCGATCAACGTGATCTCCGGGGATGATCTTTTCATCCCGGACATCGCTGTGCTGCGTAACTCGGGCGGTGGCCGCACGACTGTCCCCGTCGCCGAGGCGGTGCTGCTTGGGGAGATCGTTTCCCCGGGTAACCGACGCAAGGACGTGATCGACCGGCCCCGGGAGTACGCGGCCGTCGGAGTGCCGTTCTTCCTCCGGGTGGACCTGCGCAACCGGGTGCCGACCATCGCCCTGTTCGAGCTGGTCGACGGTGAATACCGCCCGTTGGCCGCCGCTGCGGCCGGAAGCACCTTCGCCGTGGTGGAGCCGTTCGAGTTCGCCATCGACCCGGCCGAACTGCTCGACGAGGAGGCATTGCCGGCCGCAGCGACCGGCGACTCGGCTGACGACCTCGCTTGATCGACACGGCTTTCAGAAAACCGGGGTGTCCGAGTGCCTGGGATAGCCCGACTTCCTGAAAGCCGAGTCGATCATCGCCGCCGGGCCGCCGGGCCGCCGGGCCGCCGGGCCGCCGGGCCGCCGGGCCGCCACGCGGCGCGAGGTGCTGGCGGGGAGGGTTGAGGCTCCCAGCGGGCGTTCAGTGACGGTGGGGGAGAATGGCCGGGTGACTTCCCCCCGCGACCTCGTCCTGCTCGGGTCCACCGGTTCGATCGGTACGCAGGCCATCGACATCGTCCGGCGCAACCCGGACCGGTTCCGGGTGGTCGCGGTGGGTGCCGGTGGCGGCAACGTCGAGCTGCTCGCCGCGCAGGCCCTGGAACTGGGCGTCGAGGCGGTCGGGGTGGCGAAGGCATCGGCCGCGCAGGACCTGCAACTCGCGTTCTACGCGGAGGCGAGCCGGCGCGGCTGGGCCACCGGCGACTTCAAGCTTCCCAAGATCGTGGCCGGGCCGGACGCCATGACCGAGCTGGCCCAGTGGCCGTGCGACATCGTGCTCAACGGGGTGGTCGGCTCGCTGGGCCTCGCTCCTACGCTGGCCGCGCTGCGCGGTGGTCGTACCCTCGCGTTGGCCAACAAGGAGTCCCTCGTTGCCGGCGGCCCGCTGGTCAGGGCCGCGGTGACGCGGCCGGGGCAGATCGTGCCTGTCGACTCGGAGCACTCGGCGCTGGCCCAGTGCCTGCGCAGCGGGACGCGCGGTGAGGTGCGCCGGCTGATCGTGACCGCCAGCGGAGGCCCGTTCCGGGGGCGGCGGCGCGACGAGTTGACGCAGGTCACACCGGAGCAGGCGCTCGCCCACCCGACGTGGAACATGGGGCCGGTCGTCACGATCAACTCGGCGACCATGGTCAACAAGGCGCTTGAGGTGATCGAGGCGCACGAGCTGTTCGACGTGCCGTATGCCGACATCACCGTGATGGTGCACCCGCAGTCGGTGATCCACTCGATGGTCGAGTTCGTGGACGGGTCGACGATCGCCCAGGCCAGCCCACCGGACATGCGGCTGCCCATCGCGCTGGGCATGGGCTGGCCGGACCGGGTGCCGGAGGCCGCCACCGCGGTCGACTGGACGGCGGCGCACACCTGGGAGTTCGCTCCGCTCGACGACGAGGCGTTCCCGGCCGTCGCCCTCGCGAAGGCCGCCGGGCAGGCCGGGCGCAGCCGCCCGGCGATCTACAACGCGGCGAACGAGGAGTGCGTGGCGGCGTTCGTTGCGGGCCGGCTGCCGTTCCTCGGCATCGTCGACACCCTCGAACGCGTGTTGGAGGAGGCCCCGGACTTCGACGAACCAGGTACCGTCGAGGACGTGCTCGCGGCCGAGTCGTGGGCACGCGCGCACGCGCAGGAGATCATCGCGGGTTCGGTGGAAGGAGCTTGATGTCGTACCTGCTCGGGGTGGTCCTCTTCGCCCTGGCCATCCTCATCTCGGTGAGTCTGCACGAGGCGGGTCACATGTTGACCGCCAAGATGTTCGGGATGAAGGTCACCAAGTTCTTCGTCGGCTTCGGCCCCACCATCTGGTCGTTCCGGCGGGGGGAGACCGAGTACGGCCTCAAGGGCATCCCGCTCGGCGGCTTCTGCAAGATCGTCGGAATGACGCCGCAGGACGACGACATCGAGCCGGGCGACGAGTCGCGGGTGATGTGGCGCTACCCGGTCTGGAAGCGGACGATCGTGATGGCCGCCGGGTCGATCACCCACTTCGCGCTCGCCCTGATCACGATCTGGATCCTCGCCGTCTCCGCCGGCCTGCCCAACCCGGACTTCCCGACCACCGACGCGCAGGCCCGCCAGGAGCCCGCCGTCATCCGGCTCAGTGAGTGCGTGGTGCCGGAAAACTCGCTGCGGGCGTGCACCCCCGCCGACGCGGCCAGCCCGGCCGCCCAGGCGCAACTGCGCGACGGTGACCGGATCACCTCGGTCAACGGCACCCCGATCGCCAGCTACGGCGACCTGCTCACCACCCTGCGCGCGCTCAAGCCGGGCGAGACCGCGCAGATCCAGTACGTCCGCGACGGGCAGCCGGGCAGCACCAGCACGGTGCTCGCGCAGACCCAGCGTCCGCCGCTGGACGACCCGGACGGCGCCGCCGCGCCGGTGGCCGCCCTCGGCGTCGGGCTCGTCCCCAGCACCCCCACCCGGGTGACGTACGGGCCGGGCGGCGCCTTCGGCGCGACCGCCGACTTCACCGGTGACCTGGCCGTCGGCACCGTGCAGGCGCTGCAACGCCTCCCGCAGAAGGTCCCCGCCCTGTGGACCGCCCTCACCGGCGGCGAACGCGACGTCGACACCCCGATCAGCGTGGTCGGCGCCAGCCGGCTCGGCGGCGAAGCGGTGGAGAACAACGCCTGGCTGGTCTTCTTCATGCTCTTCGTGTCACTGAACTTCTTCATCGGCGTGTTCAACCTGCTGCCGCTGCTCCCGGTGGACGGCGGCCACATCGCCATCGCCTGGTTCGAACGGGCCCGCTCCTGGGTCTACGCGCGGATCGGCCGGACCGACCCCGGCCGGGTGGACTACCTCAAACTGATGCCCTTCACGTACGCGGTGATCCTGATCGGTGGCGCGTTCACGCTGCTGACCATCGCCGCGGACGTCGTCAACCCCATCACGCTCTTCTCAAGGTGAGTGCCTGAAGTGACAGCTATCAGTCTCGGTATGCCCGCCGTGCCGCCCCCGCCGCTCGCCCCGCGTCGGGCCAGCCGCCAGATCATGGTCGGTTCGGTGCCGGTCGGCGGTGGTGCGCCGGTGTCCGTGCAGTCGATGACCACGACCCTCACCTCCGACATCAACGCCACGCTCCAGCAGATCGCCGAGCTGACCGCGTCCGGCTGCCAGATCGTCCGGGTCGCGGTGCCGTCGCAGGACGACGTCGAGGCGTTGCCCGCGATCGCCAAGAAGTCGCAGATCCCGGTGATCGCCGACATCCACTTCCAGCCCAAGTACGTCTTCGCGGCGATCGACGCCGGCTGCGCCGCGGTCCGGGTCAACCCGGGCAACATCCGCCAGTTCGACGACAAGGTCAAGGAGATCGCCCGTGCCGCCGGGGACGCGGGGGTGCCGATCCGGATCGGCGTCAACGCCGGCTCGCTCGACAAGCGGCTGCTCAGCAAGTACGGCAAGGCCACCGCCGAAGCGCTCGTCGAGTCGGCGCTGTGGGAGTGCTCGCTGTTCGAGGAGCACGGCTTCCGCGACATCAAGATCTCGGTCAAGCACAACGACCCGGTCGTGATGATCCGCGCGTACCGGCAGCTCGCCGAGCAGTGCGACTACCCGCTGCACCTCGGCGTCACCGAGGCCGGCCCGGCGTTCCAGGGCACCATCAAGTCGGCCGTCGCCTTCGGTGCCCTGCTCGCCGAGGGGATCGGCGACACCATCCGGGTGTCACTGTCCGCCCCGCCGGTCGAGGAGATCAAGGTCGGCAACCAGATCCTGGAGTCGCTGGGCCTGCGCGAGCGCGGCCTGGAGATCGTCTCCTGCCCGTCCTGCGGACGCGCCCAGGTGGACGTCTACAAGCTCGCCGAGGAGGTCACCGCCGGTCTGGAAGGGCTGCCGGTGCCGCTGCGGGTCGCCGTGATGGGCTGCGTCGTCAACGGTCCGGGCGAGGCCCGTGAGGCCGACCTCGGCGTCGCCTCCGGCAACGGCAAGGGCCAGATCTTCGTCAAGGGCAAGGTCGTCAAGACGGTGCCCGAGGCGCAGATCGTGGAGACGCTGATCGAGGAGGCGCTGCGGATCGCCGACGAGATGGGCGCCGAGCTTCCCGAGGAGCTGCGCGGGCTGATCACCGGCCCGACGGTCACCGTGCACTGATCTTCCATCTGCAACAGCGGCCGTTCCCCGGGTGGGGAACGGCCGCTGTGCGTTCCTGATCTTTTCGCGCTGTGGCGCTGTGGCGCGGCCTGGCGTCACTCGGATTCGGCGAGGATCGCGTACAGCTTGCGGCGCGTCTCGTCGAGCACCTGGGCGGCCCGCTCACGCTGGTCGTCGGTGCCGTTCATCATCACCTGACGCAGGGCGTTCATTGCCTGCGCGCCGGAGTCGCGGATGTCGTGCCAACTGGTCACGGTGCCCTGGGCGACGTCCGCCCACGCCGGGGCCTGCGCGGCCTCGGTGGCCTCGGCCTGACCGGCCTCGGTGACCGTGAACCGCTTCCGCCCGCCGCCGGACTCCTCGGTGCTGGCGACGATCACACCCTCGTCCTCCAGAAGCTGAAGGGTGGGGTAGATCGACCCCGGGCTCGGCCGCCACGCACCACCGGTGCGGGAGTCGATCTCCTGGATCATCTCGTAGCCGTGCATCGGACGCTCGGTGAGCAGGGCCAACACGGCGGCCCGGACGTTGGGGCGTCGTCCGCGGCCCCGGCCACGGCCCCGGCCGCCCCAGGGGCCGCCGTGTCCGTGCCCGTGCGGGCCGGGCGGGACCGGCGGGAAACCGAACCCCCGCATCCGGGCCTCGTGCAGCGGGTGGTGCTCTCGATGGAACCTCATCGGGTTCTCCTTCATCTCGTACTGTCGCTGATGCATCAACGATATATCGGCAATGCGTCGGCGACAAGTCTTCGTTTGCCCCGGGTGCGGCGGTCCTGCTCGCCGGCCTTGTCACTCGGCCGGCGGGGGCGGGGGTCGATCTGGCAGGCTGGTAGTCGTGCTGACGGTGCCGGTACGCCAACTGGGGGAATCGGAGCGCCGCGCGGTCGAGCGACTACTCGACCATGACCCGTTCGCGGGCGCGCAGGTCGCTGAGCGGATCGCCGCGCGCGGCCTGTCCTGGTGGAGGGCCGAGGGCCGGATCCTGGGGTACGGTGCGCGGCGCAACCTGGAATCGCTGTGCTGGCTCGGCGGCAACCTCACGCCGGTGCTGGCGACCGACGCCGCGGTGGCCGCCTTCGCCGACCTGCTCGCCGGCGAGGAGCGGCTCTGCTCCTCCATCGTCGGCCGGGCCGATGCCGTGCTCGGGCTGTGGGACCGGCTCTCCGACACCTGGGGGCCAGCGCGAGACGTCCGCCCCAACCAGCCGCTGCTGGCCACCGACACCCTGCCACCCGTACCGGCCGACCCGGAGGTGCGCCAGGTCCGCTCCGGCGAGGTCGATCTGCTCTTCCCGGCCGCGGTGGCCATGTACACCGAGGAGGTCGGCGTCTCCCCGCTGGCCGAGGACGCCGGGCGCAGCTACCGACGGCGGGTCAACGACCTGGTCCGGGCCGGCCGGGCGTACGCCCGATTCGTCGACGGCAAGGTCGTGTTCAAGGCCGAGTTGGCAGTCGTCACCAAGCGGACGGCGCAGGTCCAGGGCGTCTGGGTGGCACCGGAGTGGCGGGGCCGGGGGATCGCCACGGGCGCCATGGCCGCCGTGGTCCGCGACGCGCTGTTGCGGGTCGCCCCCACGGTCAGCCTGTACGTCAACGACTTCAACCTGCCGGCCCGCCGGGTCTACGAGCGCTGCGGCTTCCAGCCGATCGGCACCCTGGCCACAGTCCTCTTCTGACCGCCGAGCCGAGCCTGCCGGGCGCGCGTCGCACGTCGCGGGTCGCGGGTCGGGCGTTGCGGGTCGCGCGTCGCGCGTCGCCGCATGATCGACTCGGCTTTCATGAAGGCGCGGTGTCCGGGAGCCGGCGACACCGCGACTTCACCGGAAAGCGAGTCGATCATGAAGTTCTTGGTGGCTGATGCCCTGCTCAGGGCCGGAAATTCGGTTGAATCAGGGCGTTGACGCCGGCAGGCTGAAGTCTCCGCCACCCCACCTTCGGAGGACTTTCGATGCGCCTGCTCCGTGACCTGTGGGGCACCTCGACCCGTCGGATGACGATCGTGGCGGTCCTGATCGTTCTCGGTGCCGCTGGTCAGGCGGGCGCGTCGGCGCTGGCCGGCGCCGTGTTGGTGCACCGCTCGGCCGGCTTCTTCGCCGTGCTGGCCGCGGCGCTGGTCGCCGCGGTTCTCAGCGACCTGGCGGTGAGCCTGCTGATGGCCGGGGTGACCGCCGACTGGTCCGCCCACGTGCGCCGCCGGCTCTGCCGGGTGGCTCTCGGGCAGGACCTGCCCACCCTGGAGACCACCCCGGTGGGTGAGTTGCTGGACCGGATCGACGGGGATGTCTACCAGGTGGCGTCGGCGATCCGTAACCAGGGCACCCGGCTCGCCCAGGGTCTCTGCGTCGGCCTGCTGTCGATGGTCGTCGCGGTGTTCGTGTGGTGGCCGGCCGGGGTCGCGATGCTGCTGCTCACGGTGGTGCTCGCGGCCGGTCTGCGAGGGCCGACGGCGCGGATCGCTCCGGCCCGGATGGCCGAGGAGGAGGCGTGGTCCGACCTGGCCGCGGTGATGGAGGAGGCGGTGCACGGCCAGGACGACGTCCGGACGAGCCTGGCCCGACCGTACGTGTTGCGGCTGTACGCCCGGCGGGCCGCCACCGTGCTGTCCCGGGGCGGCCTGGTCTGGGTGTTGTCCGCCCGGGTGGCCGCGGCCGCCACCGCGACGATCCGGGGTGGCATCGGCGTGGTGGTGCTCGGCGGGGCCTGGGCGTTGGCCACCGCGCGGATCGACGCCGCCCGGCTCACCGCCATCTGGCTGCTGGCCCTGGCCTTCGGGGCCACCGCCGAGCACGTCAGCCGGATGGTGCCGGAGATCCAGGAGGCTCTCGGCGCGTGGGCCCGGGTGCAGTTGCTGCACAAGGCTCGGCAGGAGCCCGTCGGCGGCGCCAGCCCGACCGAGGGTGACCTGCGCATCCGGGACCTGACCTTCGGGTACGAGGTGAGCGGTTCGGAGAACGACCGGGCCGCCGCGCTCCGGGGGCTCAGCCTCACCTTCGCGCGCGGCCGGTCGTACGCGTTGATCGGGCGGACCGGTTCGGGCAAGTCGACGCTGGCGAAGGTGCTGACCAGGGCGGTCGACGTGCCGCCGGGCACGGTCTTCCTCGGTGGCACCGACCTGTGCGACCTCGATGTCGAGCAGTTGCGCCGCTGGGTGGCGCTGGTGCCGCAGCGTACGGAGATCGTGGCCGGCACGCTCGCGGAGAACGTGGCGCTCTACGACCCGGAGCTGCTCGACGCCGCGGCCCGGGCACTCGACGAGCTGGGCCTGGCCGCCTGGATCGCCGAACTGCCGGACGGGCTGGCGACCCGGCTGGGCGAGGGCGGGCACGTGCTCTCCGCCGGCCAGGAGCAGTTGGTGGCGTTCGCCCGGATCCTGGTCCGGGACCCGCACGTGGTGATCCTCGACGAGGCCACCGCGCGTCTGGATCCCGTCACCGAGGCGCGGGTGCAGCGGGCCACCGAACGACTGCTGCGCGACCGGATCGGCATCGTCATCGCACACCGCCTCTCCTCGGTGCGTCGCTGTGACGAGGTGGTGGTGCTGGCCGACGGCGCGGTGGTCGAGGCCGGCCCGCTGGAGACGTCGACGCGCTTCGCCGAACTGCTGGCGACCAGTCACGCCGCCGCCTACGCCGCGGTGGCACCGAACGGCCGCACCGGCGGCACCGACCTGCTGGACGCCCCCGACCTGGCCGGCGCCTGGCCGGGCGGTCCGCCGACGACAGCCGTCGACTCCGACCTGGCTGGCGCGTGGCCGGGCGGTCCGCCGACGACAGCCGTCGACTCCGACCTGGCTGGCGCGTGGCCGGGCGAAGCGCCGAGCACGCCGGTCGGGCTGACGCGGACCGAGCCGCCGCCGCTGCCGCCCGTGCCGCCGGCCCGGACGCTACGGGAGATCGTCCGACTCTGCATCAACGATCCCCGGTACGGGCTGGCCGCGATCGGGTTGTTCCTCGGGCTCAGCCTGCTGGGGCTGGACGGCCCGGTGCTGCCCTGGCTCTGGGCCGACCTGGTCGACGGGACCGGCAATCCGTACCTGCCGGCGGCCGGCATCGTGGCCGGGCTGCTGGTCACCCTGCCGCTGCCGTATTACACCCACGTCTGGTTCCCGCAGTGGTGGGTGCGGCAGATGCTGCGGATCGGCCTGCGCCTGGTGCACGGCCAGACCGGGCCGCGCCGGGTCAGCTCGCACACCCCGGCCGAGGTGGTGGCGCAGGGCGGCGACACCGAGCGGGTGGTCCAGCTCGCCGACAACGTGCTGGACCAGTGCGTCGCGCTTGTCCTGGTGGTCGCCATGACGGCGGTCACCGGCAGCGTCGTACCCGGGCTGTTCTTCCTCGGCACGATGGTCGTCTCCGGGCTGGCCGCGACGCTGTTCGGGCCGAAGCTCGAACGTGCGGCCCAGGCGACGGTGACGGCGCGGGCGGCCTTCGCCACGGCGCTTGTCTCGGCGCTCTCCGCGGCGCGGACGGTGAAGCTCGCCGGCGCGACCACGGCGGTGCTGCGCCACCTGGCGGGCCTGGACGTGCTTCGCAGCGACCGGCAGCGGCGGGAGATTTCGGTGCAGGTGTGGGCGCGTTCCACGCCGTCGATGGCAAGCGGGCTGTTGCCGATCGGCGCGTGGGCGCTCTACCTGGGCGGCTCGCTGTCCGCGGGTGCGGTGCTGGTGGCCGTCTCCACGCTGGGGGCGGCACGCTGGTTCGCCTGGACGACGGCGTCGCTGATCTCGCAATTGCCCTCGGCGCGGGTGTGGACCCGGCGCACCACGGCGATGACCGGGGTGAGCGCGTACTCCGCGGGGGTGCCGGCGGTCGACCTGGCCGCCGGGACGGCGCCGGCGCCGACGCCCGCGCCGCGGCATCCGCTGCGCCGGCTGGAGCTGCGTGGCTTCGGGGTGGTGCACTCCGACGGTACGGTGGCCGTCCGCGACGTGGACCTGACCGTGCAGCGGGGGCAGTTGGTGCTCGTCGTCGGGCCGGTGGGATCGGGTAAGTCCTCGTTGCTGCGGGCGCTGGCCGGGATCGTGCACCACACCGGCGAGCTGACCTGGAACGGCGACCCGGTCACCGAGCCGGAGCTGTTCCTGCGCCCCAACCAGGTCGGCTACGTCGGCCAGTTGCCCCGGGTGCTGTCCGGCACGGTGGCCGACAACATCGCGCTGGGCCACCAGGTGGACGCGGCCGGCGCGGTCAGCACCGCCCAGCTCGACCACGACCTGGCCGCCGCCGGCGGTGGGCTGGGGCTGCTCATCGGGCACAAGGGCACCCGGCTCTCCGGCGGGCAGTTGCAGCGGTTGGCGCTGGCCCGGGCGCTGGCACCGCGTACCGAACTGTTGGTCGCCGACGACGTGTCGTCGGCGCTCGACGTCACCACGGAGCTGGCGTTGTGGCAGGCGTTGCGCGAACACGGGGTGACGGTGGTCGGCTCCACCGCGAAGCGTGCCGCGCTGGTCCGCGCCGACCACGTGGTGGTGCTGCTCGGTGGCACGGTGGCCGCCCAGGGCAGCTGGGAGGACCTGGAGGGCGACTGGTCACACCTGGCGGGCTGACGCCCCGGACGGCGGCGGCGCGGGCGGCCGCCTCGGACGGCGGCGGCGCGGGCGGGGGCAGCGCGGGCGGCCGCGTGGGACGGCGGGCGCCTCGGACGGCGGCGGCGCGGGCGGCCGCCTCGGACGGCTGCTGGGAACGGCAGCCGTCCGAGGCGGCGGGGGCTCAGGCGCGGGCGTACTGCGCCGGCCCGCTGTAGACGACGCCGAGCTTGGCGGCGGCCCGGCGCGGCCAGTACGGGTCACGCAGCAACTCCCGGCCGAGCAGCACCAGGTCGGCCTCGCCGCCGGCCACGATCTGCTCGGCGTGCTCGGGCTCCACGATCAGGCCCACCGCGCCGGTCGGCACGCCGGCCTCGCGGCGGATCTGGGCGGCCAGCGGCACCTGGTAGCCGGGGCCGAGCGTGATGCGCTGGTCCACGCTCACCCCGCCGGAGGAGGCGTCGACCAGGTCCACACCGACTCCGGCCAGCTCGCTGGCGAGCACGACGCTGTCCTCGATCGTCCAGCCACCCTCGACCCAGTCGGTGGCGGAGATCCGGGTGAGCACCGGCACGTCCTCGCCGACCGCGGCGCGTACCGCGCGGGCCACCTCCAGGGTGAGTCGCATCCGGGCGGACCGGTCGCCGCCGTAGTCGTCGGTGCGGTGGTTGGTCAGCGGGGAGAGGAACTCGTTGAGCAGGTAGCCGTGCGCGGCGTGGATCTCCACGGCGGCGAAGCCGGCGGCCAGCGCGCGGTCCGCTCCGGCGGCGAACGCCTCGACCACGCCGGCAATGCCGGCCTCGTCGAGGGCGGTGGGCGTCCGGTAGCCGGCGGTGAACGGCTCCGCACCGGGGGCGACGGGCGTCCAGCCACCCTCGGTGTCCGGCACGCCGCCGCGTTCCGGCGCCCAGGGGCGGTAGGTGGAGGCCTTGAACCCGGCGTGCGCGAGCTGCACGGCCGGCACCGCGCCGTGTGCGGCGACGAACGCGGTCACCGGCCGCCACGCGTCGACGTGCGCGCCGGACCACAACCCGGTGTCCTGCGGGCTGATCCGCCCCTCGGGGAGTACGGCGGTCGCCTCGGTCAGCACCAGCCCGGCGCCACCGACCGCGCGGCTGCCGAGGTGGACCAGATGCCAGTCCGTGGGCAGACCATCCGGGCCGGCAGAGTACTGACACATGGGTGCCAGGGCGATCCGGTTGGGCACTGTGACGGCGCGCAGGGCCAGGGGAGAGAACAGGGAGCTCATGGGGGTCATCCTCTCGAAGACGGCGACCGGCCCCCGGGGAGGGGCCGGTCGCCGTCGGTGTGCTGTGGTCAGGCGGGAACGGGGGTCAGCTCGGGGCGGGTCTCCGCGACCGGCTCCGGGTCGATCAGGTCGCGTCGACCGGCGGACTCGTACGCGGCCCGGTCCAGGGTGCCCTCGCGGGCGGCGACCACTGTCGGCACCAGGGCCTGCCCGGCCACGTTGGTGGCGGTGCGGATCATGTCCAGGATCGGGTCGATGGCCAGCAGCAGGCCGGCACCCGCCAGCGGCAGACCCAGCGTGCTGAGGGTCAGGGTGAGCATCACGATCGCGCCGGTCAGGCCGGCGGTGGCCGCCGAGCCGACCACCGAGACGAACGCGATGAGCAGGTAGTCACCGATGCCGAGGTGCACGCCGAAGACCTGGGCCACGAAGATCGCGGCGAGGGCCGGGTAGATGGCGGCGCAACCGTCCATCTTCGTGGTGGCACCGAAGGGCACCGCGAACGAGGCGTACTCGCGGGGGACACCGAGGCGCTCGACGGAACGCTGGGTCACCGGCATGGTGCCGACCGAGGAGCGGGACACGAAGGCCAGCTCGATCGCGGGCCACGCGCCGGCGAAGAAGCGCAGCGGGTTGAGGCGGCCGGCGAGGATCAGCACCAGCGGATAGACCACGAACAGCACGATGGCGCAGCCGACGTAGACGGCGGTGGTGAACTTCGCGAGGGGGCCCAGCAGGTCCCAGCC
This sequence comes from Micromonospora sp. NPDC048935, assembly GCF_043197875.1. Lineage (NCBI taxonomy): Bacteria > Bacillati > Actinomycetota > Actinomycetes > Micromonosporales > Micromonosporaceae > Micromonospora > Micromonospora sp. NPDC048935. Next base: position 402,970 of record NZ_JBICTZ010000001.1, read on the forward strand.
GTACGAGGCGACGGCGTTGCCGATCAGGCCGAGGGTGCCGATCGGGGCGAGTCGGATGACCCACCAGAGCGCCTTCTGGACGATCTCCAGCAGGGAGCGGTTCAGCGCGACGAACGGTTCGGCGGCCTCGCCGACCAGCAGGGCCGCGGCGCCGATGACCACGGCGAGGAAGACGATCTGGAGGACGTTGCCCTCGACGAACGCGCCGACCGGGTTGGTGGGCACGATGCCGGTGAGGAAGTCGGTCCAGGAGCCGGTCTTCTTCGGCGGTGCCGCTCCGCCCAGGTCGAGGGTCACGCCCTTGCCCGGGTTGGTGAGCAGGCCGAGGCCGATGCCGATGCTCACCGCGATCAGTGCGGTGATGCCGAACCACATCAGGGTCTTCAGCGCGAGCCGGGCGGCGTTGGCCACGCCGCGCAGGCTGACCACGCTGACCACGATGGCGGTGAAGACAAGCGGCGGTACGGCGAGCTTGAGCAGTTGGACGAAGAGGCTGCCGACGGTGTGCAGGGTGCTGGCCAGCCAGCTCAGGTCGTTGCTACGGGCAACGAAGCCGAGCGCGACGCCGAGCACGAGGCCGAGCAGGATCTGCACGGAGAAGGGAATTTTGCGCAGGCTGAAGGGCATGAGGAATCTATCCAATTGTCCGGTCTGATCAGGGCGGGCGTGGGAACGCGGCTAACCCGGACAGATGCCACTGGCCTGTAGTCGGAGATCGACATACAGGCGGACAGTGAGCCCCCAGACATTACTCATCGCGACCCGACGATACCCCGCTGGTGCGGTATCGCAAGGAGCGGTCGACGTGAGGACCCTTACAGGGAGCTTGCCTGCCGGCGGTCCAGGGCCAGGGCGGTGGCGGTGGCGAGGCCCCAGGCGACCACCAGCGCCAGGACCAGCCGCTCCAGTACACCCACCACCGCACCCCGCCCGACGACGAGCATGGCCAGCCCGACGGTCGCGCACAGCGGCAGGGCCAGCGCGGCGGTCACGCCGGCCAGCCGGCGCACCACCGGCCCGACCGGCACGGACACGGCGAGCGTGAGCATGGCGAAGACCACCGACGCGGTCGCCGCGATGCTCGCACCGCCGTGCACCAGATCCGCCGTGGTGGCGCGCTCGAACGGCGGCAGCGGGCAGCCGGCGGAGCAGGTCACCGCCCCGGACAGGGCGGCGAACACGGCCCCGGTGGCCAGCAGCGCCGGGGCCGCCGCCCACACCCCCGGGGGCAGCGCCGCGCCGAGCAGCAGCAACGCGCCGGCAAGGGCCAGGATCCCGATCCGGTACGTCGCGGCGTGTCCACTGCCGGCGATGCCCGCCTCACTGACGTACCCGGTGAGCCCCGGACCGGGACCGGCGACCACGGCGAACGTCACCGCCACCGCGCCGGCCAGCGCGCAACCCGCCGCGGCGGAGCCGGCGACCCGGCGGGCGACGTCCGAGCCGGCCCTCGGCGCGGTCGTGGTGCCGGAGCGACCCGGCTCAGCCACGCCCGTGTGGCGTGCGCCAGCCCGACTCGTCCGGCCCCAGCGGCACGATGCCGCTGGGGTTGATCTCCCGGTGTGTGCCGTAGTAGTGCCGCTTGATGTGGTCGAAGTCGACGGTCTCGCCGAAACCCGGGGTCTGGAACAGGTCCCGGGCGTACGCCCACAGCACCGGCATCTCGGTCAGCTTGTCGCGGTTGCACTTGAAGTGGCCGTGGTAGGCGACGTCGAAGCGGACAAGCGTGGTGAACAGCCGCACGTCGGCCTCGGTGATCGCGTCGCCCAGCAGGTAGCGCTGCCCGGTCAGCCGCTCGGAGAGCGCGTCCAACCGGGCGAAGAGCGCCCGGAACGCCTCGTCGTACGCCTCCTGGGAGGTGGCGAACCCGCACCGGTAGACGCCGTTGTTGACGTCGGCGTGGATCTCGGCCATCAGCGCGTCCATCTCGGGGCGCAGCGCGACCGGGTACAGATCCGGCGCGTCGGGCGCGTGCAACGACCGCCACTCGGTGGAGAGGTCGAGGGTGAGCTGCGGGTAGTCGTTGGTGACGACCCGGCCGGTCAGGGTGTCGACGAGCGCCGGCACGGTCACCCGGCCGGTGTAGTCCGGGTCGGTGGCGAGGTACGCCTCGGAGAGGAAACCGACGCCGAGGACCGGGTCGAAGCCGTCCGGGTCGAGGGCGAACGCCCAGCCCCGCTCGTCCCGGATCGGGTCGACGGTGCCCAGCGAGATCGCGTCGTCCAGCCCGAGCAGGCCGCGCACGATCCTCGCCCGATGTGCCCAGGGGCACGCCCGGCACCAGATCAGCCGGTACCGGCCGGCCTCCAGCGGCCAACGGTCCTGCTCGTCCGGCCCGCCACCGGGCGGGGAGGTCGAGTCGGCGGTGACCCGACCGGTGAACCGGTTCGGCTGGCGGACGAACGCGCCGCCGCCGCTGGTCTCTGCGCTGAACTGGGCCCGGGCCATGCCGTCAACCTATCCGCTGCCGGCGCGGATATCCTGGCGGCCGGCAGCCCCCGCGACCCGGTGGGCGTGCCCCCACCCCCGCCGTCTGCACCCCTAAGGACTCGCGATGACCGTGGCATACCTGGTGGCCGGTGTCCGCACCCCGATCGGTCGGTACGCTGGCGCGCTGGCCGGCGTCCGCCCCGACGACCTGGCCGCGCACGTGATCCGCGAGTTGGTCGCCCGCCACCCGTCGGTGGACTGGGCTCGGGTGGACGACGTGGTGCTCGGCTGCGCCAACCAGGCAGGCGAGGACAACCGCAACGTGGCCCGGATGGCGGCGCTGCTCGCCGGCCTGCCCGAGGAGGTGCCGGGCAGCACCGTCAACCGGCTCTGCGGCTCCGGTCTGGACGCCCTGGCCACCGCCGCCCGAGCCATCGCGGCCGGGGACGCGGAGCTGATGGTCGCCGGCGGGGTGGAGAGCATGAGCCGGGCGCCGTTCGTCATGCCGAAGGCGACGTCGGCGTACTCCCGCTCGGCCGAGGTGTACGACACCACCCTGGGCTGGCGGCTGGTCAACCCGTTGATGCGCGACGGGTGGGGGGTCGACTCGATGCCGGAGACCGCGGAGAACGTGGCCGCCGAGTACGGCGTCAGCCGGGCCGAGCAGGACGCCTTCGCGTACCGCTCGCAGCAGCGTGCGGCCAGGGCGCAGGCCGACGGCCGGTTCGCCGAGGAGATCGTGGCGGTGTCCGTGCCGGCCGGTCGACGCGAGACCCGGCTGGTCGAGGTCGACGAGCACCCCCGGGAGACGACGCTTGCGAAGCTGGCGGCGCTGCCCACGCCGTTCCGCGACGGCGGCACGGTGACCGCCGGCAACTCCTCGGGCGTCAACGACGGCGCGGTGGCGCTGCTTGTCGCCAGCGAGGCGGCGGTCGCCCGGTACGGCCTCACCCCGCTGGCCCGGATCGGCGGTGCGGCGGTGGCCGGCGTCCCGCCCCGGGTCATGGGGATCGGTCCGGTGCCGGCGACCCGCAAGCTGCTCGGCCGGGTGGGCGTCGAGCTGGGCGCGGTGGACGTGGTGGAGCTGAACGAGGCGTTCGCCGCGCAGTCCGTGGCGGTGTTGCGCGAGCTGGGGTTGCCCGTGGACGCCGACCACGTCAACCCGAACGGCGGGGCCATCGCACTGGGGCACCCGCTCGGTGCCAGCGGCGCGCGGCTGGCGCTGACCGCCGCCCTGGAGCTGCGCCGACGCGGCGGACGGCGGGCGTTGGCCACCATGTGCATCGGCGTCGGTCAAGGCATCTCGCTGTTGCTGGAGTCAGCCGCCTAGAGTGGTGCACACCACACGACCCGCGGGTCGGCCGGTGCTCGCGCACGCCCGTCGACGCCGGTGCCGTCCCGCGCCGCGGCGATGAACTGGGGAGCACGCTGATGCCGGACGGACTGCCGACCGAGATCGATCTGACCAGGCCGAGCGCGGCCCGGGTGTACGACTATTTCCTGGGTGGGGCACACAACTTCGAGATCGACAGGCGGCTGGCCGAGCAGATCGCGAGCATGACCCCGAATCTCGCCGCCACCATGCGCTCCGGCCGGGAGTTCCTGCGTCGGGCCGTCCGGGTGTTGCTCGACGCCGGCATCGACCAGTTCCTCGACATCGGCTCCGGAATTCCCACCGTGGGCAATGTGCACGAGGTGGCCCAGGGGGTGAACCCGAAGGCTCGCGTGGTGTACGTCGACATCGACCCGGTGGCCGTCGCGCACAGCCGGGAACTGCTCGCGGGCAACGAGCTGACCGGCGTCATCCACGCCGACCTGCGCGAGCCGGAGCGGATCCTCGCCGAGACCCGGCAGCTCGGGCTGATCGACTTCAACCGGCCGGTCGGCATCCTGCTGGCCGGGGTGGTGCACTTCATCCCGGACGGCGACCGTCCGGAGGAGATCCTGGCCACCCTGCGGGCCGCCGCCGCGCCGGGCAGCTACCTGGTCGTCTCGCACTCCACCTTCGAGGACCAGCCGCAGGAGATGCTGGACGCCCAGCGGCTCTCCGCCCGGACGGCCACCGAGATCACCCTGCGCTCCCGTGCCCAGGTCACCGGCTTCTTCGGCGACTGGACGGTCCTCGACCCGGGCGTGGTGCACATGCCACTCTGGCGTCCCGACTCACCGTCCGACGTGGACGAACACCCGGAGCGGTTCGGCGCCTTCGGCGGCGTCGCCCGGTACGACCAGCCCGCCGGCTGATCGACATGGCCGCCGTCCCGGACCCCCTCGGGGTCGACGCCGGCCGGGCCGACGTCCAGGGGTTCGCCGCAGACTGGGCCCGCGCGGTCCGTCGCCTCGGGTTCGTGCCGTTCAGCGCGGCCGAGACCGAGCGGCTGCTGCTGACGCACACGATCCGGCTGGCACAGGCGGTGTGGGCAGAGCCGTTCAGCTCCGGCCCTGCCGAGGGGGTCGGGCGGGCGCTGGTCGAGGCGCACCTCACCGAGCCGCGAGCCCTGGAGTGGACGCTCCGCGCACTCGGTTCGGACTTTGCGCCGCGCGTACTCGGCGCTGCCGACCGGCCGGCGGACCTGGCGGAGCGGATCGCGGCGCTACAGGGCCGGCTGGCCGCCGGGTTCGCCCGCGCGCTGCGCGACCGCACCTTCAGCCAGCAGGAGCGGATCGCCCAGTCGGCCTGGCAGGCGCGTGACCAGGTCGAGCAGGCGCTGCGCGACAGCGAGGCCCGGTTCCGGGCGGTCTTCACCGGCGCCGCGATCGGGATCGGCATCGCCGGCGTGGACGGCCAGATCATCGATGTCAACCAGGCGTTCGCCGACATGCTCGGCTACTCGATCGAGGAGTTGCGCGAGATCAACGTGGCGGCGCTGTTCCACGCCGACGACGCCGCCGGGATGTGGGAGCTCTACCAGGAGCTGATCGAGGGTAAACACGACGCCGCCCGGGTGGAGAAGCGCTACCACCGCAAGGACGGCAGCGTGGTCTGGACGGACCTGGCCGTCTCGTTGATCCGGCACGGCGACGGCCGACCCCGGTTCACCGTCGCGATGATCGAGGACATCACCGAGCGGTACGAACTCCAGCAGCGGCTGCGCTTCCAGGCGCTGCACGACCCGCTGACCGGACTGCCCAACCGGACGCTGTTCTTCGAGACGCTGGGCCGGGTCCTCGACGCCGCGGGTGCCGGGCGGCGGATCGGGGTGTGCTTCCTCGACCTGGACGGCTTCAAGGCGATCAACGACAGTCTCGGTCACGACCTCGGCGACCAACTGCTGGTGACGATCGGCCACAGGCTTGCCGCGTGCGTGGCCGACCGGGGCCACCTGGTCGCCCGGATGGGTGGCGACGAGTTCGTGATCCTCGTCGACGGAGGGGACGACATCGACGACGCGGTGGCCGTCGCGGAGTCCGCGTTGGCCGCCGTCGCGGCCCCGGTGCACGTCGGAGACCACCAGTTGGCCGTCTCGGCGAGTGTGGGCATCGTGCAGTGCCCGGCGGCGGAGACCACCGCGTCGGAGCTGATGAAGGCGGCGGACACCACGCTCTACTGGGCCAAGGGAGCGGGCCGGGGCCGCTGGGCGGTGTACGACCCGGAGCGCAGCGCCCGGGACATCGCCCGGTCGGCACTTGTCGCCGGGCTGCCGGCCGCCCTGGACCGGGGTGAGTTCGTGCTGCACTACCAGCCGATCGTGTCGCTGCTGGAGGGCACGATGCTCGCGGTGGAGGCGCTGGTCAGGTGGGAGCACCCGGAGTTGGGCCTGATCGGGCCGGACCGGTTCATCGGCCTGGCCGAGGAGACCGGCCTGATCGTCCGGCTCGGCGAGTGGGTGCTGCGGCAGGCCTGCCAGGACGCCGAGCGGTGGCGGCGGGAGTTCCCCGACGCCCGGCTGGTGGTCAGCGTCAACCTGGCCGCGCGGCAGGCCGACGACCCGGCGATCGTGGACACGGTGGCCGACGTGCTGCACACCAGTGGGCTGCCCGCCGAGCTGCTCCAACTGGAGCTGACCGAGAGCGCCGTGATGGGCAGCGCCGGTGAGCCGCTGCGCAGTCTCTATCGGCTCGCCGCGCTCGGCGTCCGGCTGGCCGTGGACGACTTCGGCACCGGTTACTCCAACCTGGCGTACCTGCGGCGGCTGCCGATCCACTGCCTGAAGCTCGCCGGCCCGTTCGTCGAGGGCATCCGCGCCGACGGGACCGACGTCGCCGCCGACCACCGCGACGAACGCATCGTCGACGCGTTGGTCCGGTTGGCGCACGCCCTGGAGCTGTGGGTCACCGCCGAGGCGGTGGAGACCGGGGTGCAGGCCGAACGGCTGCGGGCGTTGCGCTGCGACACCGGGCAGGGCCGATACTTCGGCGCCCCCGCCCCGGCCGACGGGATCACCGCCCGGCTGCGGGGCGGGGCGGCGTGAGCGGAAATGGGGTGGCCGGCGGTCGGCGCGGACGCACCACCACGGACCGCCCGCCGGACGGCGTGCGCGGGGGGCACCTGCGGTCCGGTCGGCCCGGTTCGGTCGGATGGCGGCGAGGGAAGGTGGCAGCGTGGACCTGACGGATTCGCAGACGGCGGTGACCGTGGTGGCCGGGCTGGCGATCCTGGCCGGGTTGGCCGGCGTGGTGGTGCCCGGTCTGCCGGCGTTGCCGCTGTGCTGGGGCGGCGTACTGGTCTGGGCGATCTTCGGCGGTGCCGGGACGGGCGGGTGGGCGGTGTTCGCCGCCGCCACTGTCGTCGCGGCGGGCGGCACCGTGATCAAGTACGCGTGGCCGGGCCGCAACCTGAAGCGCACGGGTGTGCCGACGTCCACGCTGCTCGCCGGCGGGGTGCTCGGCATCATCGGGTTCTTCGTGGTGCCGGTCGTCGGGCTGCTGCTCGGCTTCGTGGCCGGCGTGTGGGCGGCGGAGCGGTTGCGGCTGGGCAGCAACCAGCTGGCGTGGCCGTCCACCGTGCAGGCCCTGAAGGCCGCCGGCCTGTCGATGCTCGTGGAGTTCCTGGCCGGCCTCCTGGTAGCAGCCCTGTGGGTAACCGGCCTCCTCCTCACCTGACCACCTGCCCGACGCCCCCGCCCCCGCCCGCCCTTGTTCCGCGATCTTGCACTTTCTGCCCCGATATTTGGGGCATAACCGTTGAGATCGGCGACAGAAACTGCAAGATCGCGGGGCGCGGGGGTGGGGGAGCGTGGGGGCGCGGGGCACTTTTGGGTACGGCGGGATGGCCGTGCGTGAGAGAGAGGCGTGCCCCGCGCCGTGGTCCGGGCGGTCCGAGTGCCCGGGGAGTGGCCCGTGGATCGGGCCTGGTCACGGGGTTAAGGATGCGGGTCGGGATGGCCGGACGGCAACGCAATTAGCCCGTCGGCGGTGAGATTCCCACCCGGGACGTATTGACCGTCTTGATCGGCTGGGTCGACACTTTGCCCACTCGCACGCGGAACCACCTCAGGGAGGTGTGCAGTGGCAACGACCCCGATGCCGACCGCCGAGCAACCGATGGACGACGACGCCCGACGGCTCGCCGAACTCGGCTACAAACAGGAGTTGCGCCGCAAGTGGAGTGGCTTCTCCAACTTCGCCATCTCGTTCTCGATCATCTCGATCCTGGCCGGCTGCTTCACCACCTTCGGTCAGGCGTGGAACAACGGCGGGCCGGTCGCCATCTCCTGGGGCTGGCCGCTGATCTCACTGTTCATCCTGATCATCGGCTTCTGCATGGCCGAGTTGGTGTCGGCGTACCCGACGGCGGGCGGGATCTACTGGTGGGCGGCGACCATGGGCCGCCCGGTGCACGGCTGGTTCACCGGCTGGTTGAACCTCATCGGCCTGGTCGCGGTCACCGCGTCGGTCGACTACGGCTGCGCGACCTTCCTCAACCTCACCCTGTCGGCGCTCTTCGACGGCTGGGCCGGGACACTGCGGCAGGCGTTCGTCCTCTTCGTGATCATTTTGGCGCTGCACGGGCTCATCAACATCTTCGGGCACCGGATCATCGACGTACTCCAGAACGTCTCGGTCTGGTGGCACGTGGCCGGCGCGGCCGTCGTGGTGGCCATCCTGGTGTTCGTTCCGGACGATCACCAGAGCTTCCAGTTCGTGTTCACCGAGCGGTTCAACAACTCGGGCTTCGGTGACGGGGACACCGGCGGGCTGACGTTCTGGTTCTACGTGCTGCCGCTGGGTTTCCTGCTGACCCAGTACACGATCACCGGCTTCGACGCCTGCGCGCACGTCTCCGAGGAGACCCGGGGCGCCTCGCAGGCCGCCGCCCGAGGGCTCTGGCAGTCGATCTTCTACTCGGCGGTGGGCGGCTGGATCCTGCTGCTGGCGTTCCTGTTCGCGGCCACCGACGTCGAGGCGGTCAACGCCGCGGGCGGCTTCTCCGGTGCCATCTTCGAGTCCGCGTTGACCCCGGTCTTCTTCAAGATCGTCATCATCATCTCCACGATCGGGCAGTTCTTCTGCGGGATGAGTTGCGTGACCTCGATGAGCCGGATGGCGTACGCGTTCAGCCGCGACCGGGCGGTGCCCGGCTGGCGGCTCTGGTCGAAGGTCGACCGCAACGGCACCCCGGTCAACGCGATCATCGGTGCGACGATCGCCGGCCTGGTGCTGACCCTGCCGGCGCTCTACGAGAGCTCGGCCGGCATCCCGATCGCCTTCTACGCGGTGGTCTCCGTCGCGGTGCTCGGGCTCTACCTGTCGTTCCTCATCCCGATCGCGCTGCGGCTACGGATGGGCGACCGGTTCACCCCCGGCCCGTGGACGCTGGGACGGAAGTACAAGCTGCTCGGTTGGATCGCGGTCATCGAGATCGCGGTCATCGCCGTGTACTTCGTGCTGCCGATCGTGCCGGCCGGCGTGCCCGGCAGCGACGACTTCACCTGGTCGGCGGTGAACTACGCGCCGCTTGCCGTGGGCGGGGTGCTGCTGGTGGTCGCCGTCTGGTGGTACGCCTCGGCCCGGAAGTGGTTCGCCGGCCCCGTGCGTACCGTCGACCAGGGCACCGAGTAGGCGGTTCCTCGGGCCTCCTCCCGCTGACCCGCGAGGAGGCCCGAGCCATCGCTCTCCGGATGTGCCGACGGGGCGCCGGACGATCCCGCACGTGCCGGGGGCGGCGGTCAGCCCGCCGCCGACCGGTGGCCACCGTGCGAGGCGACCAGCGCATCGGCGACAAGTGCGGCGTCGGCCTCGGCGACGTCGGCGGGATATTCCGGCAGGAGGTCGTCCCAGGCGACCAGCCAGGAGCCGAAGAGCTGGGCCTGGCCCTCCGGCCGGGCGAAGAACCAGACGTGCAGGTGGGCGGCCCCGTCGCCGAAGCGGTAGACGTGGGTGCGGGAGATGTTCGGGAGGGCCTGCACGTGTCGCGCGATGCGCGTGGTCAGCAGTCCCAGTTCCGCCGCCAGCTCGTCGGGCAGATCCTCCAGGTCGTGGTGGTCGCGCGGGTAGAGCATCAACACCAGCGGTACGCCCACTCCCGGGACCCGGGCCAGCCGCCAGTGGTCGTTGACCCAGATCCCCTCGTCTCGTTCCCGGCACGGCTGGCAGTCCGCCGGATCTTCGCCGTGCCGGGGCGGCTCGGGCAGCACCGGCGGGCGCAGCGGCGTGACGCGCAGTCCCTCCTGTTCGAACGGGCTGATGTCCCATCCCGTCATGCGTGCCAGGGGAAGCCGGCGGTCGCCGTCGGCGACGGTCAGCGCGTGGTCGTGGAACTGGTCGGGATTCAGGGCCATGGCGTGCAGGCTAGTACCACCAAGATCCTTTCGCCGTCCCACCGCGAGGCGGTGATCGCGCCCCCGCAGGGTCCGGTCGGGACGTGGGCCGCCCGCCGCTCGCGTTTGCCGAGGTGGCCACACGGGGCATTGACGGTGATCCGGATTGCCAGTAGACCTTGGTGATGGAGGCCCGCGAATGACGAAAGCTCCGCTCACGCTGGAACAACTGCGGGTCGCCGTCGCCGAGGGCGAGATCGACACGGTGGTGCTCGCCCTGGTCGACATGCAGGGTCGGTTGCAGGGCAAACGGTTCCACGCGCCGTTCTTCCTGGACCAGGTGGTGGCCAACGGCAGCGAGGGCTGCAACTACCTGCTCGCCGTGGACGTCGACATGAACACCGTCGACGGGTACGCGATGTCGAGTTGGGAACGCGGTTACGGCGACTTCGCGATGGTGCCCGACTTCGCCACGCTGCGTCGGGTGCCGTGGCAGCCCGGCTCCGCCCTGCTGATCGCCGACCTGGCCTGGCTGGACGGCTCCGGTGACGTCGTCGCCTCGCCCCGGCAGATCCTGCGCCGGCAACTGGACCGGCTGGCCGAGCACGGGCTGACCGCGTACGCCGGCACCGAGCTGGAGTTCGTGCTGTTCCGCGACTCGTACGAGGATGCCTGGCGGCGCGGCTACCGCGATCTCACGCCGGCCAACCAGTACAACGTGGACTACTCGCTGCTCGGCACCGCCCGGGTGGAGCCGCTGCTGCGTCGGATCCGCACCGAGATGGCCGGCGCGGGGCTCACGCCGGAGAGCGCCAAGGGCGAGTGCAACCTCGGCCAGCACGAGATCGCCTTCCGCTACGACGAGGCGGTCGCCTGCGCCGACCACCACGTGATCTACAAGAACGGGGCCAAGGAGATCGCCGCCCAGGAGGGCATGTCGATCACCTTCATGGCCAAGCCGAACGAGCGGGAGGGCAACTCCTGCCACATCCACTTCTCGCTGCGCGACAGCGACGGCCGCTCGGCGATGCTCGGTGACGGGCCGGCGCACCTGTCGGAGACCGGGCAGCGGGTGCTCGCCGGGCTGCTCGCCACCATGCGGGAGTTCAGTCTGCTGTTCGCCCCGAACATCAACTCCTACAAGCGCTACCAGCCCGGCTCGTTCGCCCCGACCGCGCTGCGCTGGGGTGTCGACAACCGCACCTGCGCGCTGCGGGTGGTCGGGCACGGGCAGGGCATGCGGGTGGAGAACCGGGTGCCCGGGGCCGACGTCAACCCGTACCTGGCGATTGCCGGGCTGGTCGCCGGCGCCCTGCACGGCATCGACGAGGAGCTGGAGCTGGGCGAGGAGTGCACCGGCAACGCGTACGACGACCCGCAGGCCGAGCGCGTCCCGAGCACCCTGCGCGACGCCCTGACCCTCTGGGAGGGCTCCACGGCAGCCCGGGAGGCGTTCGGCCCCGAGGTGGTAGCCCACTACGCCAACCAGGCAAGAGTAGAGCTGCAAGCCTTCGAAGCAGCGGTAACAGACTGGGAGCTAACCCGTGGCTTCGAACGCCTCTAACCCCCTAACCTCCGGGCACTCGCCGCGATCTTGCACTTTGTGTCGCCGGTCTGTGGTGAATCGTCGCTGATGTCGGGGCAGTAAGTGCAAGATCGCGCGGAGGAAGGGTGGTGGGGGCGTGAGCGTCGTGGTGGATCCGGCTACCGGGGTTGGGTTCCGGGAGGTTTCCTCCGCGTCGGTGGACGACGTGGACGGGGCGATCTCCCGGGCCGCGAAGGCTTTTGCGGGCTGGCGTCTCGTTGCGGCGGGGGACCGGGCTCGGTTGCTGCGGCGGTTCGCCGCCGTGGTGGACGCGCACCTGGAGGAGTTGGCTCTGCTGGAGGTGCGCAACTCGGGGCACACCATCGGCAACGCCCGGTGGGAGGCCGGCAACGTCCGTGACGTCCTGGACTACTACGCCGGTGCGCCCGAGCGGCTGACCGGGCGGCAGATCCCGGTGCCGGGCGGGTTGGACGTCACCTTCCACGAGCCACTCGGTGTGGTCGGCGTGATCGTGCCGTGGAACTTCCCGATGCCGATCGCCGCCTGGGGTTTCGTCCCGGCCCTCGCCGCCGGCAACACGGTGGTGCTCAAGCCCGCCGAGTTGACCCCGCTCACCGCGCTGCGCCTGGCCGAGCTGGCCCGCGAGGCGGGCCTGCCCGACGGCGTCTTCACCGTCGTCCCGGGCCAGGGCTCGGTGGTGGGGGAGCGGTTCGTCAGCCACCCGGCGGTCCGCAAGATCTGCTTCACCGGCTCCACCGAGGTCGGCACCCGGATCATGGCCGGCTGCGCCGCCCAGGTGAAGCGACTCACCCTGGAGCTGGGCGGCAAGAGCGCGAACATCGTGTTCGCCGACGCCGACCTGGAACGCGCCGCCGCGACCGCGCCGGGCGCGGTCTTCGACAACGCCGGCCAGGACTGCTGCGCACGGTCGCGGATCCTGGTCCAGCGCACGGTGTACGACAGGTTCCTGGAACTGCTCGAACCAGCGGTACGCGCCGTACGGGTGGAAGACCCGTCCCGGGACACCGCGGAGATGGGTCCACTGATCTCGGCGGCCCAGCGGGACCGGGTCGCCGGCTACCTGCCCGGTGCGCGGGTCGCGTTCACCGGCTCCTGCCCCGACGGGCCCGGCTTCTGGCACGCGCCCACCGTGCTGCTGGCCGACTCGCCGGCCGACCGGCACTGGCGGGAGGAGATCTTCGGTCCGGTGGTCTCGGTGCTGCCGTTCGACGACGAGGCCGACGCCGTCCGGCTCGCCAACGACACCGAGTACGGGCTCTCCGGCTCGATCTGGACCCGGGACGTGGGCCGCGCCCTGCGGATGGCCCGGGCCGTCGACTCGGGCAACCTCAGCGTCAACTCGCACTCCTCGGTGCGCTACTGGACCCCGTTCGGCGGGATGAAGCGCTCCGGGCTCGGCCGCGAGCTGGGCCCGGACGCGCTGCATTCCTTCACCGACGTCAAGAACGTGTTCATCGCGACAGAGGAGTGACGCCAGTGCAGGGTCGGTTGCAGGACCGGGTGGCCGTGGTCACCGGAGCGGGCAGCGGCATCGGGTTGGCCACCGTGCGGCGGTTCGCCGCCGAGGGCGCCCGGGTGGTCTGCGTGGACATCGACGCGGACGCCGGCACGAGGGCCGCGCAGGAGTGCGGTGGCGAGTTCGTGGCCACCGACGTGGCCGACGAGTCGGCGGTACGCGACCTGTTCGACGGGGTGGCCGACCGGCACGGCCGGGTGGACATCGCGTTCAACAACGCCGGCATCTCCCCGCCCGACGACGACTCCATCCTGGACACCGGCCTGGACGCGTGGGAACGGGTGCTGCGGGTCAACACCACGAGCGTCTACCTCTGCTGCAAGTACGCCATCCCGCACATGCGCCGCCAGGGCAAGGGTTCGATCATCAACACGGCGTCGTTCGTGGCGCTGATGGGTGCCGCGACGTCGCAGATCGCGTACACCGCGAGCAAGGGCGGCGTGCTGGCGATGACCCGGGAGTTGGGTGTGCAGTTCGCCCGCGAGGGCATCCGGGTCAACGCGCTCTGCCCCGGCCCGGTGGCCACGCCGTTGTTGCTGGAGCTGTTCGCCGCCGACCCGGAGCGGGCCGCCCGCCGGCTCGTGCACGTGCCGATGGGGCGCTTCGGGCAACCCGAGGAGATCGCCGCCGCGGTGGCGTTCCTGGCCAGCGACGACGCCTCGTTCATGACCGCCGCGCAGTTCGTGGTCGACGGCGGCATCACCGGCGCGTACGTCACACCCCTGTGAGGAGGCCGCTGATCGGGATCAGCTCGTATGTCGAACCCGTCGACTGGGCGGCCTGGCGGAGCGTGCGGGCCGTGCTGGTCCCCGAGGCGTACGCGCGGGCGGTGACGGCCGCGGGTGGCCGTGCGGTGGTCCTGCCGCCGGACGACGTGGACGGCGACGTGCTGGCCGTCCTGGACGGGCTGCTGCTGGCCGGTGGTGCCGACGTGGGTCCGGGGCGGTACGGCCAGCGGCCCGACCCGCGTACCGAGGATCGGCCGGACCGGGACGCCGGTGAGCTGGTGCTGTTGGCCGCCGCGCTCGCCGCCGAACTGCCGGTGCTGGGGGTGTGCCGGGGGATGCAGTTGCTGGCCGTCGCCTACGGCGGCACCCTGCACCAGCACCTGCCCGACGTGGTGGGCCATGAGGGGCACCGTCCGGCACCCGGCGTCTACGGGACGCACGCGGTGCGGTTCGCCCCGGGGAGCCTGGCCGCGCGGGTGCTGGCCGGGGTAGACCGGGTCAATTCGTACCACCACCAGTCGGTCGCCGACCCGGGTCGACTCGCGGTCACCGGGTGGGCGGAGGATGGCGTGGTCGAGGCGGTCGAGGACCCGGCGCTGCCGTTCGTGCTCGGCGTGCAGTGGCATCCGGAGAACGAGCCGGATCCCCGCCCGATCAGCGCGCTGGTCCGGGCGAGCGGTGTGACGTAGGTCGCTCCGGTCGGTCGGTGGGGCCGGTGGGAGGATCGGCGCATGGGCAAGGTCTATCCGGAGATCGACGGTCGACTACGTGACTTCATCGCGGGCCAGCCGGTCTTCTTCGTGGCCACCGCGGCGTCCGACGTCGAGGGGCATGTCAACGTCTCACCGAAGGGCATGCGGGGCACGTTCGTGATCCTCGGCCCGCACCGGGTGGCCTACCTCGACTATCACGGCAGCGGGGCGGAGACCATCGCCCACCTGCGCGACAACGGCCGGATCACGCTGATGTTCTGTGCCTTCGACGGGCCGCCGAAGATCGTCCGGTTGCAGGGCCGGGGCCACAGCGTCGCGGTCACCGAGGACGCCTTCGCCGACCGGCTGGCCGAGTTTCCCGCACCACCGGACGTGCACGCCGTCCGGGCCGTGATCACCGTCGACGTGGAACGGGTCAGCGACTCCTGCGGCTACGCGGTGCCACTGATGGACTTCCGCGCCGAGCGCGACCTGTTACTCACCTCACACTCCCGCCGTACCGCGGATGACCTGGCGGTCTATCGGGCCACCAAGAACGCCACGAGCATCGACGGGCTGCCGGTCTTCTGACTGGTCGGGCACGCCGGCGGCCACCGCTCGTCGCGGGGCGGGCCCGCACTGTCCGGTGCCCGACGGCTCGCGCGTAGGTAAACAGCGTCCGACCGTCGTCTTGCGTTACGTTGCTGCTCCGCCGGGGTACAAGTCGAGGCACGGCGGGTAAAGATCAACGGTCGCGGGGTGCCGGCCGGAGCGGGAGGCTTTATGAGCTCGGCCCAGGGGGGTGCGGACGTCGGGCGCTTCGTCGTGCCCGGTCCGGAGGCTCCTCCGATGCTGGCGGCGGCGTTCGCGGCCGGCGGCGAGATGGGCGAGCTGATCGGCGGCTTCGACTGGTCCACCGGCCCGCTGGGCGAGCCCGCCCGCTGGCCGCTGGCGCTCTGCAACGCGGTCGGCATGATGCTCGCCTCCAGTGCGCAGATCGTCATGTTCTGGGGCGACGAGCAGCTCGCCTTCTACAACGACGCGTATCGACCGACCATCGGCGGCAAGCATCCGGAGGTCCTCGGCCAACCGGCCCGGCACCACTGGGCGGAGACCTGGGCCGTGCTCGGCCCGCTACTCGACGGCGTGCGGAGGACCGAGCGCTCCTACCGCGGCGACGACCACCCCTTCCTGCTGGACCGGCACGGCTTCATCGAGCAGACCTACTTCAACGTCTCGTACGACCCGATCCGGGGGGACGACGGCTCGGTCAGCGGCGTCTACTGCATCGTCAACGAGACCACCGGTCGCGTGCTCGGCGAGCGCCGGCTGCGGGCACTCGCCGAGCTGGGCGCCGAGTTGAACGACACGGGCAGTGCGGCCGAACTCGGCCGGTCCGTCGCCGAGGTGCTGGGCCGGCACCGGGCGGACGTGCCCTTCGCCCTGATCTACCTGGCCGACGGCAGCGGTCGCCTCGCCCTGGTCGGGTCCACCGGCATCGCCCCGGCCACGGTCGGCGACACCGCCGCGCTGCTGGCCCGGGTCACCGCCGACACCGCGCCCGCGACCGTCGACGTGGCCGACCTGCTCGACCCACCGCCGGCCGACGCCGCCGACCAGGCCCTCGTGCTGCCCCTCACCGCGACCAACCAGACCGTCGGCGCGCTTGTCGTCGGCGTGGCCCGCCAGCTCCCCCTCGGCGCCGACTACCGCGACTTCCTGGAGCTGATCGCCGCCCAGATCTCCCGTGCCGCCGGCACCCAGCGGACGTACGAGCAGGAGCGGGCCCGCGCCGCCGAGCTGGCCGCACTGGACCTGGCGAAGACAAACTTCTTCGCCAACGTCAGCCACGAGTTCCGCACCCCGCTGACCCTGGTGCTGGGCCCGCTGGAGGACATGCTGGCCGACCCGGCACTGCCCGCGGCCGACACCGACCGGCTCACCATGATGCACCGCAACGCGTTGCGCCTGCTCAAACTGGTCAACACCGTGCTGGACTTCTCCCGGCTGGAATCCGGTCGCCTCGCCGCCCGCTACCAGCCCACCGACCTCGCCAGCTACACCGCCCGGCTGGCCAGCACCTTCCGCTCGGCGACCGACCGGGCCGGGCTGCGGCTGGTGGTGGACTGTCCACCGTTGCCGGCGCCGGTCTTCGTCGACCGGGACATGTGGGAGAAGATCGTCCTCAACCTGGTGTCGAACGCCGTCAAGTTCACCTTCGACGGCGAGATCCGGGTGCGGGTCCGGGCGGTGGACGGCATGGCCCGGCTGGAGGTGACGGACACCGGCGTCGGCATCCTGCCGGGCGAGCTGCCGCACGTCTTCGAGCGGTTCCACCGCGTGCCCGGCGTTCGCGCCCGCACCCACGAGGGCACCGGGATCGGCCTGGCGCTGGTCCGGGAGCTGGTCGAGATGCACGGCGGGGAGACCGGGCTGGTCAGCCAGGTCGACGAGGGCAGCACCTTCACGGTGACCGTTCCGTTCGGGTCGGCACACCTGCCGGCGGACCGGGTCGCGGCCTTCGACCTGTTGCCCCCGGGCGAGCCCGAGCAGGCCCGGCTCTACGTGGCGGAGACCGCGCTCTGGACCGGCGTCGAGCCGATGCCCGCGATCGTCGGCCGACCGACGAACGGCGCACCGGCCGGCCGGATCCTGGTCGTCGACGACAATGTGGACCTGCGCGAGCACGTCACCCGGCTGCTCTCCCCGACCTGGGAGGTGGTGACCGCGAGCGACGGGCTGGCCGCTCTGCCGCTGGCCCGCGAGGGCGGGTTCGACCTGGTGCTCAGCGACGTGATGATGCCCCGACTGGACGGGTTCGGTCTGGTCGGCGCGCTGCGTGCGGACCCGCGTACCCGTCATGTGCCGATCGTGCTGCTCTCCGCGCGGGCCGGCTCCGCGGAGGCCGTCGCCGGCCTCTCCGCCGGCGCCGACGACTACCTCACCAAGCCGTTCTCCGGCCAGGAGCTGATCGCCCGGGTCCGGGCCAACGTCGAGCTGGGCCAGCTCCGCGGCCAGATCATCCGTCGGCTCCGGGCACTGGCCGACGCGGCGGTGGCGGTGAACACCGCCCGGTCCACCGCCGAGGTGCTCCAGGTCGCCGCCCGGCACGCGTTGAGCCTCGCCGAGGCCGCGCGGGTGGTGGTCACCGCGACCGGGGCCCGGTCCGAGGCGGACTCCGGCGGCGCCACCGCCGCCGACCCGTCCTTCGTGGCCGACCTGACCGGCACCGCCGGCGAACCGCTTGGTGAGCTTCGGGTCTGGCGTCCGGCCGGCGACGACGCGCAGGCCGACGAGGCCGCGTTGACCCAACTGGCCCGGCTGGTCGGGGTGCGCCTGGAGAACGCCCAGCTCTACGAAGCCGAACACCGCATCGCGACCACGTTGCAGCACAGCCTGCTGCCCCGGACGCTGCCGCAGCTACCGGGAGCGGTGTTGGCCAGCCGGTACCTGCCCGGCACCGCCGACGTCGAGGTCGGCGGCGACTGGTACGACGCCATAATCGTCGAGGACGACGACCTGGTGCTGGTCATCGGCGACGTGGTCGGCAAGGGCGTCCAGGCCGCGGCGGCGATGGGGCAACTGCGCAACGCGCTGCGGGCGTACCTGCTGGAGGGCTACGACCCGGGCGAGTCGCTGACCCGGCTCAACCAGCTGGTCTGTTCCACCGATGGCCGCTCGTTCGCGACCGTGGTCTGTCTGCTGTTCAACCCGCGCACCGGCCGGCTGGGGTACGCGAGCGCCGGTCACCCCTCCCCGCTGTTGATCAGAGGAGGCGTCGTGTCGTTCCTGCACGACCATGCGCTCGGTCCACCGGTCGGCGCCATCCCCGGGGCGACGTACGAGGCGGTCGAGGGCGAGTTGCCGGCCGGCAGCCGACTGCTGCTCTACACCGACGGGCTGATCGAGGACCGTCAGCTCGGCATCGACGCCGCACTGGCCCAGCTGCGCGTCGACGCGGCGAAGCCCAGCGAGCACGTGGCCGACCTGATCGACGCGGTCGTCGAGCGGGTCGACGGGCATCCGCGCCGCGACGACGTGGCGGTGCTCGCCCTTGAGGCGGCCGAGCTGAACCGTTTCGCGTTGCGGCTGCCGGCGGACCCGACCCGGCTGAGCGTGCTGCGCAAGCGACTGGAGGACTTCCTCGTCGCGCACGCGGTCGACGAGACGGACGTGTTCGACCTGACCGTGGCGGTCTCCGAGGCCGCGGCCAACGCCATCGAGCATCCGGTCCACCCCGCCGAGGCGATGATCAGCGTGGTGGTGGCCATCGAGGACCGGACGGTGACGGCCACCGTGCGCGACAGCGGGCAGTGGCGTGAGTCGACGGGTTCCGGGTTCCGGGGGCGTGGCCTGGCGTTGATCAGGGCGCTGGGTGAGCTGTCGGTGCGGCGTACCGATGAGGGCACCGAGGTGACGCTGCGCCGGGAGCTGCGGAGCTGACCGCGCGCCCGGCGGCGGCCGGGCGGCTCAGGCCGGCCGGAGCCAGCTCTGCTCGCCCAGGCCGGAGATCTCCAGCACCCGGCGGACCTGCCGCGACGGCAGGACGGTGAGCACGCCCGAAAACTGCTGGGCCAGCCGGACCAGGGCGTGGATGGCGGCCGAGTCGAAGAAGGTGACAGCGCTCAGGTCGAGGGTGATCCGCTCGGCGGGCTCGCGCAGCGCGGTCTGGAGCATGGTGTCGGCGGTGGCCATGTCGACCTCACCGGCCACCACCACCTGGAGATGACCACCGTCGATCTCCGCGCTGGCGGAGAAGACGGGCGGTGCTCCCCCTTGATCCACCCAGACACCATGGCACAGCGGTACTCGCGGGGCAACAACCACCCCGGAGCGCCCGTGGCGCGAGTCACCAGCGCCCCGGCGATAGGCTTGTGGCATGACCGTCCGTCCGCCGCTGACGCCAGGCGCGCTCTCCCCGACGCGTCCGGTGCCACCCCAGATCGCCCGACCGGAGTACGTGGGCAGGGAGCGCCCGGCCCAGTGGCGCGGCTCGCACGTGCAGACGCCGGAGACCATCGAGAAGATGCGGATCGCCAGCCGGCTCGCCGCCCAGGCGACCCAGCTCGCCGGCGAGCACTGCAAGCCCGGCGTGACCACCGACGAGATCGACAAGGTGGTGCACGAGTTCCTCTGCGACCACGGCGCGTACCCGTCGACACTCGGCTACAAGGGCTTCCCGAAGTCCTGCTGCACCAGCCTCAACGAGGTCATCTGCCACGGCATCCCGGACTCCACGGTCCTGGCCGACGGCGACATCATCAACGTCGACGTGACCGCGTACATCGGTGGGGTGCACGGTGACACCGATGCGACCTTCTGCGTCGGCGAGGTCAGCGAGGAGGCCCGGCTGCTCGTCGAGCGGACCCACGAGGCGATGATGCGCGGCATCCGCGCGGTCGTCCCGGGCCGCCAGATCAACGTGGTGGGCCGGGTCATCGAGTCGTACGCCAAGCGGTTCGGCTACGGCGTGGTCCGCGACTTCACCGGCCACGGCATCGGTGAGGCCTTCCACAGCGGGCTCTACGTGCCGCACTACGACAGCCCCCGCCCCACGGACATCATGGAGCCGGGCATGACGTTCACCATCGAGCCGATGATCACACTCGGCACCTACCAGTACGACATGTGGGACGACGGGTGGACCGTGGTGACGAAGGACCGGAAGTGGACGGCCCAGTTCGAGCACACCATCGTGGTGACCGAGGACGGTCACGAGATCCTGACCCTGCCGTGACCGACACCCCAGCGGCGCTGCGCGAGGCGCACCACGCGGACGTCTCCGGCGGGTGGCTGCGCCCGGCCGTCTTCGGAGCGATGGACGGTCTGGTCACCAACATCGCCCTGATCGCCGGTGTCGGCGGTGGCGGCGTGTCGGCCCGCAACATCGTGCTCACCGGTTCCGCCGGCCTGGTGGCCGGTGCGATCTCGATGGGGCTCGGCGAATACACGAGTGTCCGCTCCGCGAACGAGCAGGTCGCCGCCGAGGTGGCCAAGGAGCGGCGGGAGCTGGAACGGCACCCCGAGGCGGAGGCCCGGGAGTTGGCCGACGCCTGGGTGGCCCGGGGTCTTCCCCGGGACCTGGCGACCCAGGTCGCCGAGGCGGTGCGACGCGACCCGGAGGAGGCCCTGCGGGTGCACGTCCGCGAGGAGTTGGGCGTCGACCCCGACGACCAGCCCAGCCCGTGGGCGGCGGCGATCTCGTCGTTCCTGTTCTTCTCGGTGGGCGCGCTGGTGCCGCTCCTGAGCTACCTGTTCGGCGCCACCGAGCTGTGGCTGGCCCTCGGCGTGGGCGGGCTCGGGCTGTTCGCCGCCGGAGCGGTGGTGGCCCGCTTCACCCAACGCCCGTGGTGGACCAGCGGGCTGCGGCAACTGCTGCTGGGCGCCGCGGCCGCCGGCGCCACCTACCTGATCGGCTCGCTGATCGGCGTCCCGGGCGGGCTCTGACGCGGTCCGGGCCGCTGGTGGGCCCGCCGAAGGTGGCGCGGCCTAGCCAGCCGGCGGCGGGCCAGCCGGCGGCGGGCCGGTCGGCACGAGCCGGAAGATGTGGATCTCCCGGCCACCGGCCCGTCGCACGTACGTGCGGTACGCGGGCCACTCCGTGACCAACAGTTGCCACAGCCGGTCCCGTTCGGCGCCGGACGCCAACTCGGCGCGCACCGCGACCCGCCGGCCCTTGACGTCCACGGCGGCGGTGGGCTCGGCGAGCAGGTTCATCGCCCAACCCGGGTGCTGGGTCTGCCCCCAGTTGGAGCCGATCACCACGTACGTGTCGCCGTCGGGCACGTAGAGCAGGGGATTACTGCGGGGTTTGCCGGAGCGGCGGCCGGTCGTCGTGATCACCAGGGACGGGATCAGGCCGAGCGCCACCACCCGCCCCCGGGTGAGTCGACCGACCACCCGGTCGGCGGGGACCAGCAGGCGTGCGGCCGCGCCGAACCAGCGGTGATGACCGACTCGACGGGTGATGTTTCCCAACGCTGACACGCCGATCAGTCTGCCGGGTGCCCCGGCGCCGGCGGCACCCCCCTACGCGCCCGGATCGTCAGCCGGCCGGCCACCGCACCGGCGTCAGTCCAGCCGCCGTTCGATCGGCAGCCGGGCGCGGGTGAACAGGCCCGCCCCGAGCATCGCCACCACCGGCACCAGCACCAGGACCCCGAGTGCGGGCCAGGGCACCAGCAGGGGGTACGGATCGGCCGCCGGCCAGTCGCTGGCGTACTCGCGGTTGACCGAGACCAGCACGATCGCGGCGGTGCCGAGGCCGGCCACGATGCCGAGCACCGAACCGACACCGGCGATGATTCCGGCCTGGCAGATCGCCAGCATTCGGCGTACCGCCGGCGCCGCGCCGACGGCCGCGAGGGTGGTCAGCTCCGCACGCCCCTCGGCGGCGGCGAGCGCGGTGGCGATCCCCGCCGCCCCCACCGTGATCACCCCGGCCGCCGCCGCGAGCAGCAGCAGCAGCGGTGAGATGTCGTTGGGACCACCGCCGTACTCCACGGACACCAGGAAGGTGCCGAAGGGCCGCAGGGCGCTGGTGAACCGCTGCTCCTGGTGCCGGTCCGGCGGGGTGGAGGTGCCGATCACCCAACCGGCCGGCGACCAGGTCAGGCCGAGGTGCCGGGCCGCGGACGCGGAGAGCAGCAGCTGGGGTTGGCTGATCACCCCGCTCAGCGCGTACCCGGGCAGGTCGGCGGTGGTCGACCCGTCCGTCGCGGAATCCACCTGGTTCACCCGAACCGTCACCAGGCCGTCGTGCAGGTAGCGCGGGTCGGTCACCACCACGCCCCCGGCGCGCAGCACGGCGGTGGCGGCGGCGGTCGTCGCCGGGTCCGCGCCGGTGAGTAGCGGCAGTGCGGTCCCGTCATCCACTCCGGTCTGCACGTAGCCGCCGTCGTAGCCCATCGCGCTGGTCCGACAGCGCGGGTCGGCCCGGGCCTGCCGACGCTGGGCCGCGGAGAGATCGGCCCCGGGCTGCCAGGGGCATACCTGCGCGGGTGGGAGCGCCGGCGCGACGTCGCAGTAACCCCTCCGGGACGCGCAACTCACCGAGTTGATCGGGGCGATCGTGTCGGCACCCAAGTGTTCCCGGGCGATGCCGGTGACCTGGGCCAGGGTGGGTGGCCGCGTCGATTCGCTCGCGTAGACCAGCACGTTGCCGGTCGGCACCACCGGCCGGTAGGCGCGCGACTCCCGGGCGTCGCTGCTGGCCAGGAACCCACCGAGCGCCACACTGCCGGCCACCGCGGCCATCACGGCGCAGATGGCCGGCGCCGCGGCCGCCCGGTTGCGGCTGGCGTCGCGCAGCGCGATTCGCGGTGCCAACGGCAACACCCGGCCGAGCCGGGCGAGCGCGCCGATCAGCGTGGGCGTGCAGCACACCAGGCCCAACTCGCCGAGGATGAGACCGGCGAGGATCACCGTCGAGGAGGTACGGGCGGCCCCGAACGCCGCCAACCCCGCCCCGCCGCCCACCAGCGACAGACCGAAGGTCAACCACCGGGTCCGGGACACCGGTGGGGTACGCCGCCCGGCGAGCCCGGCGCTGACGTCCTGCCGTGCGGCGGTCCAGGCCGGTGCCAGGGCGGCGAGCACTCCGGCCAGCACCGCGACCCCACCGAGCAGCAGCAGCGCGATCGGCCAGCACCGGTACCCACCGAAGCGGGCGTGGAAGACGTACTGCTCCACAAGCGGACGACCGGCGAACGCCGCGGCGACGCCGACCAGCAGGCCGGCGACGGCGCCCAGCACACCCAGCACCACACCGTCGGCCAGCACCACCCGGCGAAGCTGGGCGGCGTCCCCGCCGGCCACCGCGACGAGCGCCAGATCCCGCCGTCGGCGACGGATGCCGACCGCGAAGGCCGGGCCGACAAGCAGTACGACCTCCAGCAGCCCGAGGCCGGCGATGAGCACGCCGGTGCTCAGGTCGCCGGTGCCGCTCAGGTCGACCCTGCCGAGCCACGTCCGTTTCCGGTCGTCCGCCGGGTCGGCCGGTGGACGGGTGGTGACCACCACTCCACGCTCGTTGAGTCGGGACACCAGCGCGGCGTCGATGGTGCCGGGCACGTCCGCCAGCCAACTGGTCAGCGAGCCGGAACTGGTCCGTGGCACCGCACCCGGATGCAGTGCCACCACCATCCCGAGGTCGTCGGGGAATTCGACGACCCCCACCACGGTGTACGCCCGGCTCCCGTCGGCCAGGGCCACGGCGCGGCCGAGGCGCAGGTCCAGGCGGCGTAGCGCCGCCGGACTCACCGCGATCTCGCCGGGCTGCCGCGGTGCCCGGCCCGCCCGGAACCGCACCAACCCGCGGGCCAACGGGTCACCGAGGTCCAGCACCCGCCCCTCCACGTCCTCGTCGAGGCGCGGGCCCCGCAGGGTCAGCGGGATGCGGCTGCGCACCTCGGTGACCCGACTGCCCGGTCCCAGCAGCGCACTCACCTGGGCGGAGGTGGCCCGGGCGGTGGGTTGCTGCTGCTCGCCGTCCCGGACGTACCAGGTGTCACCGCGCTCGTCCTGTCGCACCGGCGCGTCGGCGACCCAGCGCAGTTCCCCGTCGGCCACGCCGAGCTGACGGTCGACCCGTTCGGCCGGGGTCAGCTCGGCCATGTCGTAGCTCGCCGCGAGGAAGGCCAGCGCCGCCACCGGCAGGGCGATCATCGCGAGTACCAGGGCGGTCCGGCGGCGGGATCGGCGGGACTCCCGCCGGGCGATCCGCAGCGCCGCCCGCCAGGAGCCGGTCAGCTCGGCGAACCGCCGTCGGCCGACCGGGGCGGGGGGCGTCACGGGCGGTGGCACGCTGTCGACCGGAACGGGGGCCCGCGTCGGACGGCGGATCGTCACCGGTCGCTGCCGGACAACAACTGCTCGACGCTGCCCAGGGGTGCCGTCGTGTCGACCAGGACGCCGTCGCGCAGGAACACCACCCGATCGGCCCAGCCGGCGTGCCGTGCCTCGTGGGTGACGAGCACCCCGGCGGCACCCGCGTCGATCCGGCGGCGCAGCAGGTGCAGCACCGCCTCACCGGTCTGCGAGTCAAGTGCCCCGGTGGGCTCGTCGGCGAGCACCAGCCGCCGTTCGCCCACCAGCGCGCGGGCGATGGCCACCCGCTGCTGCTGCCCACCGGAGAGCTGGTCCGGAAAGCGGTCACCCAACGCGGGCAGGCCCACCTCGGTGAGCGCGGCCATGGCCAGGCCGCGAGCCTGCCGTCCGCTGGTGCCGTCCAGCTCCAGCGGAAGCGCCACGTTCTCCACCGCGCTCAGACTGCCCAGGAGGTTGAGCTGCTGGAAGATGTAGCCGATCCGACGGCGGCGCAGTTGGGCCAGACCGCGACGATCCAGCGCCCCCAGCGGCTGCCCCTCCACCCGGACCTCCCCGTGGGTCGGGCGGTCCAGGCCACCGGCGAGGGCCAGCAACGTCGACTTGCCGGAGCCGGACGGGCCCATCACGGCGACCAACTCGCCGGGCCGAACGACCAGGCTGACCCCGCGCAACGCGTGCACCGCCGCCGGTCCGGCACCGTGGGTGCGGTGGACGGCGCGGAGCTCCAGCACCGCGTCGTCCGGCCCGGTCACCGTCGTGCCTCCTCGCCGACCCAGCGCGCCCCGTCCCGCGCGTCGGCGTCCGCCGCTCGCGGCGGGGGAGGCACCGGGCCGCTGGGCTGGTGCCGCACCAGACTGGTCTCGCAGTGGTCCAGCCAGCGCACCTCCGCCTCGGCCTGGAAGACCATCGAGTCCAGTACGAGGCGCCAGGGGAGGTCCTCCGGTCGGTCGCTGCCGTACTTCAGCCGGGTCAGCTCCTGTAGAGCCCGCATCGTCGCGCTGCGCTGGGCCTGCACCACCGAGCGGACGTCCACCCCGGGGGTGGTCAACGCCAGGGCCAACTTGATCGCCAGCTCGTCGCGGGGACGGTCGTTGCGGCTGACCGGCGTGGCGAACCACCGCGCCAGATCGGCCCGGCCGGCGTCGGTGATCTCGTACGGGCGCTGCCCGGCCTCGCTCTCCGGCAACGGGCGCACCAGACCGTCCCGTTCCAGCCGGGACAGCGTGGTGTAGACCTGCCCGATGTTCAGGGGCCAGGTCGAGCCGGTCGACTCCTCGAACGCGGCGCGTAGCTGGTAGCCATACATCTGGCCGCGTTCGAGCAGGGCGAGCAACCCGTGACGGATGGACATGGCAACGGAGTATGCATACCTGGTATGCGTACCGCAACCGGAGTCGAACGGTTCAGGCTGGCCGACCGGGAAACGGGACAGTCAGCGGGGTCAGCCCGGCTGTCCGGCGCCACCGGGTGGCCCGCACCGCGTACTCGACGAGGGCGGCCAGCGCCTGGTTGCGCTCGGCCCCGGTGGTCGACGCCAGAGCCGCCCGCCAGTGCGCGGCCGTGCGCTCCTCCACCTCCGCGGCGAGCCGCAGGGCGCTGGCCCGGTCGGTGACCGGGAACGGCAGCGCGTACCCCGCGCGGTCCGGCGGCACGACACCGCCGGCCGCGCTCAGTTGCACCACGAGCGCGTCACGCCGGCTCCGATGCGCGGCCTCGGCCTGGTGTGCGGCGTCCCGCGCCGCCCCGGTGAGTCGGACCCCGATCCGGCCGTAGGCGTAGATGGCCGCGTACTCGGCGGACAGGGCGGAGGCGAGCGCCTCCCCGGCGGACGGCTGCCTCACTTCAGTGCCTCCTGGTGGGTGGCTCGGGCGGCGGCGATCGACCCGAGCAGTGCGGCCCGTTCCGCGCTCGCCGCGGCGCAGGCGGCGGTGGCCGACTGCTGGGCGGCCTTCTCCAACCCGCGCAGGGCGGCGAGCGCGCGGGCCCGGTCGGCGGCGGGGGCGGTGGTCGGTGTGGCGGCCCCGCTCGGCAGGGCGACGCCGATCACCCGGGCCAGCTCGGTGGCGTGCGCGGTGTGCGCCTCGGCGATCGGGTCGAGCCGCCCGGCCAGGTCGGGATGCGCGCTCGCGCTCGCCTGGTACGCGGCTGCCAGCGCGAGTGACTCGTCCACCATCGGCCGCAGCGGGTCCGGTGGTGGCGCCGGCTCGTCCTCACGGTCGAAAAGATCACAGCCGGTCAGCGGCACCGCGGCGCCACCGAGCGCCAGCAGTGCCCCGGCGCGCAAGAGCTTTCGCCGGGAATGTCCGGATGCTTGGTCGCGCTGTGTCGTTCTGCCGATCCCCACCCGGCAAGTCAACACCATGCCCGCCGGTCCGGGGGCCACCGCCGTCGGTGCGCCGCCCGGTCCGCCGGCGGGCAGGCGCGTTACGCTCTGCGCAGCCACCGGCGCGTCCGCTCCGGTGGGGTGCCGGCATGTCGGGCGACCGATCACCGTCGACCAGGGAGAGGGTGCGGAGATGACGCAGCGTGGCCGTGCCACCAGGTCGACGGGGCGACCCCGCGAGGCTGCGGGTCCGCGTGGCGGTGATCTCGCCGCGCGGCGTGCGCGGTTGCGGGCCGTGATCGAGCCAGTGGTCAACGACGCCGGCTACGACCTGGAGGACCTGTCGGTTTCCCGGGCCGGTCGCCGGCACGTGGTGCGGGTGATGGTGGACGCCGACGGCGGGATCGACCTGGACGCCGTGGCCGACGTCTCCCGCGCGGTCTCGGCCGCCCTGGACGCCGCCGAGGAGACCGGTGGCGACATCGTCGCCGGGGAATACCAGCTGGAGGTCAGCTCGCCGGGCGTCGACCGGCCACTCACCCTGCCCCGCCACTGGCGGCGCAACGTGGGCCGGCTGGTCAAGGTCACCGCTCGGGGCGCGGCCGCGTTGCCCGGCCAGCGTGGCGAGCAGCCCGCCGGTGACCGTCAGCTCACCGGCCGGGTGGTCGCGGCCGACGACGAGGGCATCCAGCTGGAGACCGACGGCGCTCGCGCCTCCTGGACGTACGCCCAGCTTGGCCCCGGCCGCGTGCAGGTCGAGTTCACCCGGCTCGCCGAACTCGGCGAGCCGGACGAAGAGTTCGACGACGCGGACGACTCAGACGAGATCGACGATTCAGACGACATCGACGACGAAGATGATGTGGAGGACGAGGAGAGGTGAACATCGACCTCGCGGCGCTGCGCGCACTCGAGCGCGAGCGGGAGATCCCGTTCGACACGATCCTCGCGGCGATCGAGACCGCGTTGCTGACCGCCTACCGGCACACCGATGGTGCCGAACCGCACGCCCGGGTGGAGATCGACCGCAGATCGGGCGCGGCCCTGGTGTACGCGCAGGAGATGGACTCCGACGGCAGTCTGGTGCGGGAGTGGGACGACACCCCGCACGACTTCGGCCGGATCGCCGCCATGACCGCCAAGCAGGTGATCCTCCAGCGTCTGCGGGAGGCCACCGACGAGGTGCACTTCGGCGAGTACGTGGGCCGCGAGGGTGACCTGGTCACCGGCGTGGTGCAGGCGCACGAGACGCGTACCGAGAAGGGCATCGTCAGCGTCGACCTCGGCAAGCTGGAGGGCGTGCTGCCGCAGTCCGAGCAGGTGCCCGGCGAGCGGTACGCGCACGGCGAGCGGGTCCGCTGCGTCGTGGTGCACGTGGCCAAGGGCATGCGCGGGCCGCAGATCACCCTGTCCCGTTCGCACCCGGCGCTTGTCAAGAAGCTGTTCGCGTTGGAGGTGCCGGAGATCGCCGACGGCACCGTGGAGATCGGCGCGATCGCCCGTGAGGCAGGTCACCGCACGAAGATCGCCGTACGCTCCACCACCCCCGGGGTGAACGCCAAGGGCGCCTGCATCGGCCCGATGGGTCAGCGGGTGCGGGCCGTGATGAGCGAGTTGCACGGTGAGAAGATCGACATTATCGACTGGTCGGACGACCCGGCCACCTTCGTCGGCAACGCGTTGTCGCCGGCCAAGGCACTGCGGGTCGAGGTGGTCGACCTGGCCAATCGGGCCGCCCGGGTGACGGTTCCCGACTTCCAGCTCTCGCTCGCGATCGGCCGGGAGGGGCAGAATGCCCGACTCGCGGCCAGATTGACCGGTTGGCGGATCGACATTCGGTCCGACGCGGAGCAGACCGCCCCGGCCGCTCGTGCGGCAACTGATCACGTGCGGGAGCCGGGCGGCGCGATCTCGGGCAGCTAGGGGTAGACTTCTTCCAGTGGTACGACGCACAACGCCGGAACGCACCTGTGTGGGTTGTCGGCAACGTGCGCCGGCCAGCGAATTGCTGCGGATCGTCGCGGTCAGGGACGAGGCTGGTCTCAGTCTCCGGCCTGATCCGCGCCGCAGGCTGCCGGGTCGGGGAGCGAACATGCACCCGGATCCGGCCTGCTTCGCGCTGGCGGTGCGCCGCCGCGCCTTCGGGCGTGCGCTGCGCAGCACCGAGGTCCTTGACCACGG
This sequence comes from Micromonospora sp. NPDC048935, assembly GCF_043197875.1. Lineage (NCBI taxonomy): Bacteria > Bacillati > Actinomycetota > Actinomycetes > Micromonosporales > Micromonosporaceae > Micromonospora > Micromonospora sp. NPDC048935. Next base: position 431,935 of record NZ_JBICTZ010000001.1, read on the forward strand.
TGTGCTGGCGGAACACGTCGATGCGCCAACCACTACGTCCGGTCAGCCCGACCGGGCGAGGGTCGCTAGCAGGGTAGGACGACCGACATGAGCACACGATGAAGTCCCTGAAATGACCAGGCTTCAAGTGCACGAGTGAGGTCGCTGCGGGTGCTGCCCGCACGACCTCGGAGTGAGGAGTGCAGTGGCAGGCAAGGCCCGCGTTCACGAGCTTGCAAAAGAGCTCGGGGTCGAGAGTAAGACCGTTCTCGCCAAGCTGAAGGAAATGGGCGAGTTCGTGAAGTCCGCGTCCAGCACCGTCGAGGCGCCCGTCGCCCGACGGCTGCGTAACGCATTCGTCGCGTCCGCCGGTGCCCCGGCACCGGCCGCCCCGTCGGCGCCCGCGCCGACGCCGGCTTCCAACCCGACCCCGACGCTGTCCCCGACCCCGGGCGCGCCCCGGGTCTCGGCCAAGCCGATGCCGCCTCGGCGGCCGGCCGCGCCGGCACCCGGCCCGAAGCCGAAGGGCCCGGTGCCCGCCGCACCGCAGCCCGCGGCTCCGGTCGCCAAGCCGGCGAGTGCCCACGACATCGAAGTGGCGGCCGCCGAGGCGCGCGCCGCCGCGCTGAAGGCTGAGCAGGAGGCCGCGGTCAAGGCCGCGCAGGCCGCCCGCCAGCAGCAGCGGGACAACCCCGTTCGCCGGGAGCCTCCGGCCGACGGCGGCAACCGTCCCGGTCCTCGGCCGGGTCCCGCCGCGATGCCACCCCGTCCCGGTTCGCCGGCCGCTCGTCCGAGCACGCCGGCTCCCGGTCCGGGTGCCCGTCCCGGTGGTCGTCCGCCGGCGCGCGGTGCCGGTAACAACCCGTTCGGCATCCAGGGTGGCCAGCAGCAGCGGCCCCCGGCCGCCGGTGCGGGTGGTCCCCGGCCCAACAGCCCGGCGGGCATGCCGCCGCGGCCGAGCCCCAACTCCATGCCGCCGCGGCCCAGCCCGGCGTCCATGCCGAGCCAGCGTCCGGCTGCCGGTCGCCCCGGTCCCGGTGGCGCTGGTCGCCCCGGTGGCGGCGGTGCCGGTCGTCCCGGTGGCGGCGGCGGTGGCTTCCGTGGCGGTCCCGGCGGTGGCGCCGGTGGCGGTGGCGGTTACCGCGGCGGCCCTGGTGGCGGCGCGGGTGCCGGCGGTGGCGGTGGCTACCGTGGCGGTCCCGGCGGCGGTGGCGGTGCTCCCGGTGGCGGTTTCCGTCCGGGTGCTCCCTCCGGTGGCGGCGGTCGTCCGGGTGCGGGTGGTCGTGGCCGTGGCGGCGGCGCCGCGGGTGCCTTCGGGCGTCCGGGTGGCCGGCCGACGCGCGGTCGCAAGTCCAAGAAGCAGCGCAGACAGGAGTTCGACAACCTGTCGGCTCCGACCATGAGCTCGGGTGCTCCCCGGGGTCAGGGTCAGGTCGTCCGGCTCTCCCGTGGCGCCTCGCTGTCCGACTTCGCTGACAAGATCAACGCCAACCCGGGTTCGCTGGTCCAGGAGATGTTCAACCTGGGCGAGATGGTCACCGCGACCCAGTCCTGCTCTGACGACACCCTGCAACTGCTGGGTGAGCACCTGGGCTTCGACATCCAGATCGTCAGCCCGGAGGACGAGGACCGCGAGCTGCTCGCGCAGTTCAACATCGACCTCGACGCGGAGGTGGCCGAGGAGCGTCTGGTCAGCCGTGCGCCGGTGGTGACCGTCATGGGTCACGTCGACCACGGTAAGACCAAGCTGCTCGACGCGATCCGCAAGGCGAACGTCGTCGCCGGTGAGGCGGGTGGCATCACCCAGCACATCGGTGCGTACCAGGTGCACGTTCCGCACGATGGTGTGGACCGCGCGGTGACCTTCATCGACACCCCGGGTCACGAGGCGTTCACCGCCATGCGTGCTCGTGGTGCCCAGGTGACGGACATCGTGATCCTGGTGGTCGCGGCCGACGACGGCGTGATGCCGCAGACCATCGAGGCGTTGAACCACGCCAAGGCGGCCGACGTGCCGATCGTGGTCGCGGTCAACAAGGTCGACAAGCCGGAGGCCAACCCGGACAAGGTCCGCCAGCAGCTGACCGAGTACGGCCTGGTCGCCGAGGAGTACGGCGGCGACACCATGTTCGTCAACGTGGCCGCGAAGCCCGGCATCGGCATCGAGGAGCTGCTCGAGGCCGTCCTGCTGACCGCCGACGCGTCGCTGGAGCTGACCGCTCCGATCGACGGGCCGGCGCAGGGTGTGGCCATCGAGGCGCACCTGGACAAGGGCCGCGGTGCGGTGGCGACGGTGCTCGTGCAGAAGGGCACCCTGCGGGCGGGCGACTCGATCGTCGCCGGTGGGGCCCACGGCCGGGTCCGGGCCATGCTCGACGAGAACGGCAACCAGCTCTCCGAGGCTGGGCCGGCGCGTCCGGTCATGGTTCTGGGTCTGACCGCACCGCCCGGTGCGGGTGACACGTTCCTCGCCGCGGCGGACGACCGCACGGTGCGGCAGATCGCCGAGCAGCGCCAGGCGCGGCGGCGGGCGGCGGCATTCGCCAACTCCCGTGGTCGGGCCACCCTCGAGACGCTCATGGAGCAGCTCAAGGAGGGCGAGAAGACGTCGCTCAACCTCATCCTCAAGGGCGATGTCTCCGGTTCGGTGGAGGCCCTGGAGGACGCGCTGTTCAACCTCGACATCCCCGAGGAGGTCCAGCTCAAGGTCCTCGACCGGGGCGTCGGCGCGATCACCGAGAGCAACGTCATGCTCGCGAGTGCCTCGTCCGAGCCGGTCACGATCATCGGCTTCAACGTGCGGGCCTCCAACAAGGTCCGTGAGATGGCCGACCGCGAGGGCGTGGAGATCCGGTATTACACCGTCATCTACCAGGCCATCGAGGAGATCGAGGCAGCGCTCAAGGGCCTGCTCAAGCCGGAGTACGAGGAGGCCGAGCTGGGCAGCGCGGAGATCCGCGACGTGTTCCGCTCGTCCAAGATCGGCAACATCTCCGGTTGCATCGTCCGGTCGGGCGTCATCCGGCGCAACGCGAAGGCTCGACTGCTTCGGGACGGGACGGTCGTGGCGGACAACCTCACGATCACCTCGCTCAAGCGGTTCAAGGACGACGCCACCGAGGTCCGCGAGGGCTTCGAGTGTGGTCTGACCCTGGGTGGTTACAACAACGTCCAGGTCGGCGACGTCATCGAGACCTTCGAGATGCGGGAGAAGGTTCGCGCCTGATCCGGCAGTGACACGCTGATCAAGGGGTTTACGCCGTACGGCGTAAACCCCTTGATCATGCGGGGTGGGTTGGCGGTATCGTCCGTGGCGATGTTCACCGGAACCGCGGTCTTCGACCTGCTGCTGCCGGGCGACTCCAGGTCGCTCAAAGCCAAGAGATCATATGTACGGCCGATCGTGGCGGCGCTGCGCCGCTTCGAGGTGTCGGCCGCCGAGGTGGGTGCGCTCGACCTGCACGGTCGGGCGCAACTCGCGGTGGCCGTGGTGGCCGCCGAGACGGCGCACGTCCGTGAGGTGCTCGACTCCTGTGAGCGCCTGGTGGCCGGTCGCCCCGAGGTCGAGCTGCTGTCGGTGCGGCGCCGGCTGTACGGCGTGGACGACGACTGACCCGGGAGCCGGCTGTGCCGGGCGACCGGTGCGGCCGCGAAGGTAGTGTTCGAGATGTTGGCCGGTCGGCCGGCGGCCCCGGGTCGCTGGTCGACCGGGAGCAGGACGCCGTGGAGGTGGCGAGATGTCTGATCCGGCCAAGGTACGCCGGCACGCGGAACGGGTGCGTGAGCTGGTCGCGTCGGTGGTGCGGAGCCAGATCAAGGACCCGCGGCTGGGGATGATCACCATCACCGATGCCCGGATCACCGCGGACCTGCGGGACGCGACGGTGTTCTACACGGTGCTCGGTGACGCGGTGGCCCAGGCTGACACCGCGGCGGCGCTGGAGAGCGCCAAGGGGCTGCTGCGCAGCACCGTCGGCAAGGCCCTCGGGCTGCGGCACTCGCCGACCCTGACGTTCGTCCTCGACGACGTGCAGGACCAGGTCAAGCACATCGACGACCTGCTCGCCGCCGCGCGCAACGCCGACGCCGAGGTGCAGCGGCTCGCCGCCCAGGCGAAGTACGCGGGCGAGGCCCAGCCGTACCGGGTCGACGACGAGACGGATGAGGGTGACGAGGCGGACGAGGCCGACCCGGCCACCGACGTCACGGGGGCCCCACGGGGTGGGGAAGCGCGGTGACCAGCACCGCCAGCGTCCCGCTCGCCGGGGCGGCCGGGGTCGGCCCCGCCGAGACGGACTGGGCCGCCGCCGAGGCGCTGGTGCGGGCTCTCCCGTCGAACGCCCGGGTGCTGCTGATCTGCCACGTCAACCCGGACGGCGACGCGCTGGGCAGCATGCTCGGCTTCGGTCTGGGTCTGCGGCAGTTCGGCGTCCGCGAGGTGCAGGCGACGTTCCCCGGGCCACCGGAGGTGCCCGAGCCGTTCCGGGGGCTGCCCGGGCTGGACCTGTTGGTCCCGGCGGACGCCGTCGACCCGGCACCGGACCTGGTGATCTGCTTCGACGCGGCGAGTGAGTCGCGCCTCGGTGAGTTGGCCGGGCGGTTGTCGTCGGCGGGTGCGGCGCTGGTGCTCGATCACCACGCCTCGAACTCCGGCTTCGGCACTGTCAACCTGGTGGACCCGGGTGCCGCGGCGACGTCGGTGGTGGCGGAGCAACTGCTGGCCCGGCTCGGCGTCGTGGTGGATCCGCCCATCGCGGAGTGCCTCTACGTGGCACTGACCACGGATACCGGGTCGTTCCGTTTCGCGGCGACCACCCCGGCGGTGCACCAGATGGCCGCCCGGTTGCTGGCGACCGGCATCTCGCCCGGGGACATCTCCCGGCAGGTCTTCGACACCCGCCCGTTCGGGGCGGTGCGGCTATTCGGTGAGGTGCTCGGCCGGGCCCGGCTGGAGCCGGAGGCCGCTGGCGGCCGAGGCTTCGTCTGGACCTTCGCCACCCTTGACGACCTGGCCCGGCACGACCAGCGTCCGTACGTGCTGGAGGCGCTCATCGACTCGGTGCGGTGCACCGCCGAGGCGGATGTGAGCTGTGTGGTCAAGCAGGTCACGGCCGGCGAGTGGGCGGTGTCGATGCGCAGCAAGGGCGCGGTGGACGTCAGCCGGGTCGCGGTCACGCTGGGCGGTGGTGGCCACACGTTCGCGGCGGGGTTCACCGGTCGGGGCAGTGTCGAGCAGGTGGTCGAGTCGATCCGTGCCCAACTGGGCGCGGCGTTGGTCGGCTGACGCCGGCCTTCGGCAGTCATCGATCCGTTGGTCTGGAAGATCAGGGTCAGCTCCGGGGGGTGTCGGTCTTCCCGCGCTCCGTGAGACCGGGAAGAATTGCGGGATGGAGCAGCCGCACGATCTCACCGTGGAGGCCCCCCGTGCCTGGGACCGGCCCGCCGTCTCCGTTCCCGTCCTCGTCTGCCTGTCGCTCGTCGGGGGCCGGTTCGCGTCCTTCTCCACCGAGGCCAATCTGTTCACCCTGGGCACCGGTGGCGTGCTGATCTGGCTCGGTCTGAGCAATCGGGTGCCTCGTCGACCGGCGCCGCGCCGGCTGGGCTCGGGCGCGGTCTGGTGGGCGGTGCCGGTGGTGGTGTTCGGCGTCTTCGAGGGTGTGACCTTCGTGCTGGCGGCAGGTGACGACTTTCCCACCTTCTCCCGGCTGGCCGACCCTCTTTTGGAGGACCAGCTGACCCGGTCGGCGGCGTGGTTCGCCTGGCTGGCCGCCTTCTGGGGGCTGGTGCGGCGATGATGCGGGCGCTCGCGATCGGGGGTTTCCTCACCGCGTTGGTGCTCTTCGCGGTGGTCGAGTGGATGGCCCGGCGGGAGGGTTCCCGCATTCCCACGCTGGGCGAGGTCTGCGCGTACGTGATGCGGTACGAGGTGGGCCCGGTGCCGGTGGGCCGAATCGGTCTGTTCGGGTTCTGGTGGTGGCTGGGCTGGCACTTCCTGGCCCGCTGAGCCGGGTCGCGGCCTGTCCAAATGGCGGGAAACGAGCGCAGCATGTGAACCTGAACGATAACTTGGGAGAAGGCCGGTGCCGCGTAGCGGCGCAGGTCATGGGTGGTGGTGCCACACCTCGTGCCGCCTCCCTTCAGGGTCGGATCGACCCGGGCTCACGCTGCCCAGCCGGCTGCTCCGGTAATCCCGGACCGCCGTGGGGCGCTCAGCACGACCGCCCGTGAGGGGCTGCCGCAGGTCGGTGGCCCACGCCCTGGAAGGACCACCACGATGCCGAACAAGCCCAAGCCCGAGACCACCGACGACGCCCGCGAGCAGGCCCGCCGCGCGCTGCAGACGTCGATGGACACCCGTCAGTGACCCATCTCGACCGGTGGTGACGCCGCCGATGCGCCGACGGCGTCCCCGTCTGGCCACCAGTGGGAGTCGAGTCGTTCAGGACAGAAACTTGTCCAGGGCCGCCTCGATGGTGCCGGAGTCCGGCGCCGCGTACGCCCTCATGGTGGTCCTGTCGTACGAGATGAAACTCGGGCACCGGTTCGTCGGGGCGGTCACGGTGCCGCCGTCGCCGATCTTCTCGGCGGTCCTGGCCGCGTAGAAGGTCAGGGTGTAGCGCGACGAGACGTAGTCGATGCTGATCTGCTTCTCCGTCTTGTCCTTGTACTGACACTTCTTCGGGACGCCCTGGCTGCCCTCGTCGAACTTCAGGCAGCCGACCACCGACACCTTCTGGTAGTCCGCGCCCTTGGCGTAGTAGGACTTGTCCGAGGGGACGTACGTCGACGACCAGGACGTCGGCCGGTCGGGGTTGTTCGAGAACGTGTACGCCTTGGCGCCCGCCGGGCCGCTGTAGGGCGCCGCGTTCAGGATCGGGCTGCCTTCGCAGACGTTCGACAGGTCGCTGGAGTAACGGGCGGTCATCGAGTTGTTGTTGTTTTTCGATGGATCTGCCTGCCCGGGCGTGGGGGCGACCCCCGTGCCCGGCGTGCTGCCGGTGCCCAGCGTGGGGGTGGTGGACGTGCCCCGTGCGGGCTCGTCGTCATCGTAGGCGACCAGGATGCCGATTCCGGCGCCGCAGATGGCGAGTATGACGACCACCGCGCCGGCGACCAGCCCGATGATCAGGCCCTTGTTCGACGTGTTCGGTGCCGGCGGCAGTGGTGCGCCGTAGTACGGCTGGGTTGGTGGCTGTCCGTACGGCGGGTAGCCACCCTGCTGTGGGGCCGGGGGGCCGCTCCAGGGGGTGACGTTCGGGTCGGGCGGAGGGTAACTGTCGCTCACTGTCATAAGACCTATCGCTGTCGTGGTGCCCCCGCGTGGGAGCCTCGGACAGGGTAGTGAGCGCCGCAAACCGGGATGGCGGCGACAGGGAGCGCGTCAGGGCCTCGATCCCCCGGTGACGTCCGCCGAGCTGGTCGAGAGGTGGACCCGTAAGTCACCAGCAGCCTTGTGATCCTTACCGCGGCCATGCCAGGATCGGCGGCGATGAACCACACCACCACCGCTCACCGACCCGCCTCGCCGCAGCGGATCGCCGCGCTGGCCCTGCCGGCCCTCGTGGTGCTCGCCGCCGAGCCGCTCTACGTGCTTGTCGACACGGCGGTGGTCGGCCACCTCGGCCGGGTGCCGCTCGCCGCGCTCGCCGTCGGCGGCACGGTGATGACGCTCACCGCCTGGGTCGGCACCGTCGTCGCGTACGGCACCACCGGGCGCGCCGCCCGCCGCTTCGGTGCGGGTGACCGGGCCGCCGCGGTGGCCGAGGGCGTCCAGTCGTCCTGGTTGGCGTTCGGTGTCGGTCTGCTGATCGCGATCGGCATGCAGGTCGGCGGGGGCGCGCTCGCGCGTACCCTCGCCGGTGGTGCCGGCGACGTGGCCGACGCCGCCGCCCACTGGCTGCGGATCGCGGCCCTCGGCGCCCCCGGCCTGCTGCTCGCCGCCGCCGGCAACGGCTGGCTGCGCGGCGTGCAGGACACCCGCCGCCCGCTGTTCTTCGTGCTCGGCCCCAACCTGCTCTCCGCGCTGCTCTGCCCGCTGCTTGTCTATCCCGGCGGGCTGGGCCTGGTCGGTTCGGCGGTGGCGAACGTCGTCGCCCAGACGCTCTGCGGGACGCTCTTCGCCGCGGCACTGGTCGCCGAGCGGGTGTCGCTGCGGCCCCGGCCCCGGGTGATCCGCCAGCAGTTGGTGCTCAGCCGGGACCTGCTGATCCGTGGGCTGGCGTTCCAGGCCAGCTTCCTCTCCGCGACCGCCGTCGCCGCCCGGTTCGGTGCCGCCGCCGTCGGTGCCCACCAGATCGCCCTGCAACTCTGGTTCTTCACCGCGTTGGTGCTCGACGCCCTCGCGATCGCCGCCCAGTCGCTGGTCGGCGCCGCGCTCGGTGCCGGCGACGACGTGGGCGCCCGGGCGCTCGCCCGTCGGATCGGGATGCTCGGCGGCATCTGCGGCGTCGCCTTCGCGCTGCTCGTCGCCGCCGGCGCCGGCGTCGTTCCGTCGTGGTTCAGCTCCGATGCCGGGGTACGCGCACAGGCCCTGACGGCCTGGCCGTGGTTCGTCCTCATGCTGCCGCTGGCCGGGGTGGTGTTCGCCCTCGACGGCGTGCTGATCGGCGCGGGGGACGTGCGTTACCTGCGCAACCTCACGATCGTGGCGGCGCTCGGCGGTTTCCTGCCGGCGATCTGGCTGACGTACGCCCTCGACCTCGGGCTGGGCGGCATCTGGGCCGGGCTCACCCTGTTCGTGGTGATCCGGCTGGTCGCCCTGCTGCTGCGTCTGCGCAGCGGTGGCTGGGCGGTGACCGGCGCGATCCGCTGACCCGCTGACCCCACCGTCCGCGCCGATCTTGCACTTTCTGTCGCCGATGTGAGGTGAATGGCGCCCCTATGTCGGGGCAGAAACTGCAAGATCGCGGGAGGCCGGGCGGGTTAGCAGGTTTCTGCGTCGTCGGGGCTCCACCGCGGGTCGTAGATGTCCCTGGTGGATCCCGCTCGTGCGGGCGGGGGGAACCCGATCTCCAGGTCGATCATTCCCCGCAGGATCGCGGCGCAGGTGGCGTTGAGCACGTTGACGTCGGTGTCTGCCAACCACAGGCCGGTCGAGGTGGCCAGGACGTCGTCCGGGTGCGGCACCTGCCAGAGCACTTCGTCCCGGAGGGTGACGAGCCCGGTGCCGGGCGGATGTGCCTGCGGCCGGGGCAGGGCGAAGGCGTACACCCACAGGAACCGGGTGGTGATCTGCAGCGTCCGGATACCGTCGTCGTTGGCCAACCGGTACTCCACGGTGCCACTGACGCGGATGCCCGCCGCCGGGTCGAATCGCGGGTCGGCCGCGGGATCGATGCGGGTGGCGTAGGCCAGGGTTTCCCCGGCCGCGAAGTCCTTGTCCATCTGGTGCCGGCCGTCCGGTGACAGCAGAGCGATGAACTTCGCCGGGTCGCCGGCGAGCATGGACGGCTCGAGCCGACCGTGGATCAACGCCTGCTTGACCTTCGCCAGCGCGTCCGCCACCTGCTGGGCGGTGAACGGCGCGGCGGCCCGGGCTGTCGGGAGGGTGATTCCCGCCTCGCCCACGGCGAACGTCTCCGCCGGGGTGCCGGCGAACGGGCCGAGGACGTTGCCGCTCGCGTCGACCGGCCGGGAGTTCGCGGCTCGTGCCAGGTGGAAGCCCTGCCAGGCCAGCACCGCGACAAGCGTCAACCCGACCAGGGCGGCGGTCCCGCCGAGCACCTTCCCGGCGTGCTGTTCCCACCCCAGCCGCAGCCGTTCCGCCCTGGTCAGCGCGCGCTCGGTCACCGGCTCGCGCAGCCAGTCCGCCACTCTGAGTGGTTCAGGCTCGGCGGTATCCGGGTGGCGGGCCGGGGTGTTGGGCGGGCTGGCGGGCTCTTCGCTGGTCATCTGTCGTCCTGGCTCGACGGGAGCGGGCGAGTGATCTTCGCATCCGTCGAGACGTCGTGGTATCCCCTCGATGTCCGAGTCAGGGGTGGGTGGTGCCCGCCGAGAGAGCCACCCGCGACGACGGTCGCCGACCGGCGGTCTGGCAGGCTTGGGCGTCGTGAGCACCGATGGTCTGATCGTGGTCGACAAGCCCGGCGGCATGACGTCGCACGACGTGGTGGCGCGGATCCGCCGCCTGGCGAAGACTCGGCGGGTCGGGCACGGTGGCACCCTCGACCCGATGGCCACCGGTGTGTTGGTGATCGGTGTGGGCCGGGCCACCCGGCTGCTGACCTACGTGATCGGCGCGGGCAAGAGCTACACGGGCACCATCCGGCTCGGCCAGACCACCGTCACCGACGACGCCGAGGGCGACGTCACCGCCACCACCCCGGTCGGGCAGGTCACCGACGACGCGATCCGGTCGGCGCTGGCCGCGCTCAGCGGCGAGGTCGACCAGGTGCCGAGCGCGGTCAGCGCCATCAAGATCGACGGGCAGCGGGCGTACAAGCGGGTTCGCGACGGGGAGAGCGTCGAGCTGCCCGCACGGCGGGTCACCATCTCCCGCCTGGAGGTGCTGGCGATCCGCCGCACCGAGCCCGACGTCGTGGACGTCGACGTGGACGTGACCTGCTCCTCCGGCACGTACATCCGGGCCATCGCCCGGGACGCGGGCCGGGCGCTCGGCGTCGGTGGCCACCTGACGGCCCTGCGGCGGACCGCGGTGGGTGGCTTCACCCTGGCCGAGGCGGCCACCCTCGACGAGCTGGAGCAGCGCGCCCCGGACGTGGTGAACCTGCCCCTGGACGCGGCAGCCGCCCGATTCTTCCCGCGCCGGGAGGCCACGCCCGACGAGGCGAAGGTGCTCGGCCACGGCGGGCCACTGGACCCGGCCGGCATCGCCGGGCCGTACGCCGTCTTCGGACCGGCGGGCGGTCTGATCGCTATCGTCAGCGAGCGGGACGGGCGGGCCCGCGCGGAGATCGTGCTCGCCCCGGCCTGACGGGTCGGAAGGCAGGCCCGCCGGCCCCGGCCGGCGGTGTCGGGACACCAGAGAGGAACGGCATGCAGCGGTGGCGGGGGTACGACGCGGCGCCCGGTGGGTGGGGACGCTCGGTCGTCACCATCGGCGTCTTCGACGGCGTGCACAAGGGGCACCAGGCGACCATCGGGCACACCGTGGCCCGAGCCCGGGAGCTGGGCGTGCAGTCGGTGGTGGTCACCTTCGACCCGCACCCGGCGGAGGTGGTCCGCCCCGGTTCGCATCCGGCGGTGCTCACCGAACAGGCCCGCAAGGCCGAGCTGATCGAGCAACTCGGCGTGGACGTGCTCTGTGTGGTGCCGTTCACTCCGGAGTTCTCCCGGCTGCCGGCCGAACAGTTCGTGCACGACGTCCTGGTCGAGCACCTGCACAGCGCGCTGGTGGTGGTCGGCGGCAACTTCCGGTTCGGGCACCGGGCGGCCGGCGACGTGGCGCTGTTGGAGCGGCTCGGTCAGACCTTCGGCTTCGCGGTGGAGGGCAGCCCGCTGGTCACCGAGGACGGCACCGTCTTCTCCTCCACGTACATCCGCTTCTGCGTCGACGCGGGCGACGTCGGCGCGGCCGCCGCCGCGCTCGGCCGCCCGCACCGGGTGGAGGGCGTCGTGGTCCGCGGCGACCAGCGGGGGCGCGAGCTGGGTTTCCCCACCGCCAACCTGCTCTGCCACCGGTACGCGGCGGTCCCGGCCGACGGGGTGTACGCGGCCCGGCTGATCCGTCGCGGGCAGCACGAGCCGCTGCTGGCGGCGGTGTCGGTGGGCACCAACCCGACCTTCTCCGGGCGGGAGCGGCGGGTGGAGGCGTACGCGCTGGACTTCTCCGGCGACCTGTACGGCGAGCGGTTGGCCCTGGACTTCGTGGCACACCTGCGCGGTCAGATCCGGTACGACTCGATCGAGCCGTTGATCGCCCAGATGAACCAGGACGTCGAGCGCACCCGGCGCGCGCTGGCCTGATCGGCGTGGGGTGACAGGGCCCCGCCGAGGCCCTTCGCCGGGTGTTACCGGCGAGTGCTGGTAGTCTTGCGCAAAACGTCGGGTGACCGGCGTGGGGCCTCGCGTGCCTGCTCGACGCCGCGGGTGCGAGGTACCGGTCCGTTCCCGGTCCATCGGGACGACGGACACCTACTTGATCAACCCATCGAAACAGGGAGAACATGGCGCTCGACCAGGAAGCCAAGGCCAGCATCCGCGCGGAGTACGCGACCGCCGAGGGCGACACCGGTTCGCCGGAGGTCCAGGTCGCGGTCCTCACCAAGCGGATCGCCGAGCTGACCGAGCACCTGAAGGTGCACAAGCACGACCACCACAGCCGCCGTGGGCTGCTGCTGCTGGTCGGCCGCCGCCGTCGGCTGCTCAACTACGTGCAGAAGAAGGACATTGCCCGCTACCGGTCGCTCATCGAGCGGCTCGGCCTGCGCCGGTGACGTGACGGGGGAGTGGCCGCTCGGCCGCTCCCCCGTACGGCGTCCCACCTGAAAGAAACACGGGCCGCGCGACCACCCGAGAGGGAGCCGGTCAGCGTACCGGTCTCCGGTAGTGGCCCCCGGGAACCCGGCATCACGCCGGCCACCCGGGCGCTTCGATCGAAGACCGGCCGGCTGAGCAGCTCCCCGATGTCGTGGGCCCACGACGCGAAGGAGCACGACAGCACATGACCGAGACCAAACTCGGCACCGAATCCCGCACCGCCGTGATCGACAACGGGTCCTTCGGCACCCGCGAGATCACCTTCTCCACCGGCCGGCTGGCTCGCCAGGCCGCCGGTTCCGTCATCGCCCAGCTGGGCGAGACGGTCGTTCTCTCCGCCACCACCGCCGGTAAGCACCCGAAGGAGCAGTTCGACTTCTTCCCGCTGACCGTCGACGTCGAGGAGCGGATGTACGCCGCGGGCCGCATCCCCGGCTCGTTCTTCCGCCGTGAGGGTCGGCCCAGCGAGGACGCGATCCTCACCTGCCGGCTGATCGACCGGCCGCTGCGCCCGTCCTTCGTGAAGGGCCTGCGCAACGAGGTCCAGGTCGTCGAGACCATCCTCGCGCTCGACCCGCAGCACCCGTACGACGTCGTGGCGATCAACGCCGCCTCGATGTCGACCAAGCTGTCCGGCCTTCCGTTCTCCGGCCCGATCGGTGCGACCCGTGTCGCCCACATCGACGGCCAGTGGGTCGCCTTCCCGACCCTGGAGGAGCTGGCCCGGGCCACCTTCGACATGGTCGTGGCCGGCCGCACCCTGGAGGACGGTGACGTCGCGATCATGATGGTCGAGGCGGAGGCCACCCCGAACGCCGTCGCCCTGATCTCGGCCGGCGCCACCGCCCCGACCGAGGAGGTCGTGGCCAGCGGCCTGGAGGCCGCCAAGCCGGCGATCCGCGAGCTGTGCCGCGCGCAGGCCGAGCTGGCCGAGGTCGCCGCCAAGCCGGTCACCGAGTTCCCCGTCTTCCTGGACTACTCCGACGACGTGTACGACGCCGTCGCCGACCTGGCCCGCGGCGAGGTCGCCGAGGCGATCACCATCGCCGGCAAGGCCGACCGCGAGGAGGCCCTGGACCGGGTCAAGGCCCGCGTCGCCGAGGAGCTGGGCGCCCGGTTCGAGGGGCGCGAGAAGGAGCTGTCCGCAGCCTTCCGCTCGCTCACCAAGTCCGAGGTGCGCAACCGCGTGCTGCGCGAGCAGGTCCGCATGGACGGGCGTGGCCCGCGCGACATCCGGGCGCTGACCGCCGAGGTCGGAGTGCTGCCCCGGGTGCACGGTTCGGCGCTGTTCGAGCGGGGCGAGACCCAGATCCTGGGCGTCACCACTCTCAACATGCTCCGGATGGAGCAGATGGTGGACACGCTGTCCCCGGAGAACCGCAAGCGCTACATGCACAACTACAACTTCCCGCCGTACTCGACCGGTGAGACCGGCCGGGTCGGCTCGCCGAAGCGTCGCGAGATCGGCCACGGCGCTCTCGCCGAGCGTGCGCTGATCCCGGTGCTGCCGTCGCGCGAGGAGTTCCCGTACGCCATCCGGCAGGTCTCGGAGGCCCTCGGCTCCAACGGCTCCACCTCGATGGGTTCGGTCTGCGCGTCGACGCTGGGCCTGCTCTCCGCGGGTGTCCCGCTGAAGGCGCCGGTCGCCGGCATTGCGATGGGGCTCATCTCCGACGAGGTGGACGGCAAGACCCAGTACGTGACGCTTACCGACATCCTCGGTGCCGAGGACGCGTTCGGTGACATGGACTTCAAGGTCGCCGGCACGCCGGAGTTCGTCACCGCGCTCCAGCTCGACACCAAGCTCAACGGCATCCCGTCGGACGTGCTGGCCGCCGCGTTGCAGCAGGCGAACGAGGCCCGGCAGGTCATCCTCGGTGTCATGAAGGCCGCGATCGAGGCTCCGGCCGAGATGTCGGACTACGCGCCGCGGGTCACCACCGTCAAGATCCCGGTGGACAAGATCGGCATGGTGATCGGCCCGAAGGGGCAGACCATCAACGCGATCCAGGACGAGACCGGCGCCGAGATCTCCATCGAGGACGACGGCACGATCTACGTCGGCGCCACCAACGGCCCGTCGGCCCAGGCGGCCGTCGACCGGATCAACGGCATCGCCAACCCGACCCTGCCGAAGCAGGGCGAGCGGTTCCTCGGCACGGTGGTCAAGACCGCCGCGTTCGGTGCGTTCATCTCGCTGCTGCCGGGCCGCGACGGTCTGCTGCACATCTCCAAGGTGGGCGACGGCAAGCGGGTCGAGCGCGTCGAGGACTTCCTCAACGTCGGTGACCGGGTCGAGGTCGAGATCGCGGACATCGACGCCCGCGGCAAGATCTACCTCGACAAGGTCCGCCCGGAGGGCACCGAGGCTCCGGCCGCCGGTGAGGCCGCCGGCGGCGACCGGCCGGCTGGTCGGGACCGGGGCGACCGTGCTCCGCGTGACCGCGGCGACCGTGAGCGTGGCGGCGACCGGGGCGGCGACCGTGGTGGCCGTGGCCCGGAGCGTGGCGGCGAGGGCGGCAACGGCGGCGGCGGCGAGGGTGGCGAGGGCGGCGAGCGTCCGCGCCGCCGGACCCGGCACAGCTGACAGTCGTACAACGCATCACCCACCCCTCGTCGAACCGGGAGCAACACGTGAGTCGGGCCTTCAGTGCGCCGTTTCCACCGGATCGACGGGGGGTGGCCCCGTCTCGGGACACCGGGGCGGGCCGCTCCGGCGGCACCGCCCGCGCGGTGACCCGGACGCTCAGCGACGACCCGCTGGGCGGCACGGTACGACGTACCGTGCTGCCCAGCGGCCTGCGCGTCCTCACCGAGGCGATCCCGACGATGCGCAGTGTCTCGTTCGGTGTCTGGGTGGCGGTCGGCTCGCGTGACGAGAGCGGCCCGCAGGCCGGTGCCGCGCACTTCCTCGAACACCTGCTCTTCAAGGGCACCCACAAGCGCACCGCACTGGAGATCTCCTCGCAGATCGAGGCGGTCGGTGGTGAGACGAACGCGTTCACCACGAAGGAATACACCTGCTACTACGCCCGGGTGCTGGACGAGGACCTGCCGCTCGCGGTCGACGTGATGTGCGACCTGGTCGCCGACTCGCTGCTGGAGCCCGCCGACGTCGAGACCGAGCGCGGCGTGATCCTCGAAGAGATCGCCATGCACGACGACGAGCCCGGTGACGAGGTGCACGACCTCTTCGTCCAGGCCGTCTACGGCGACCACCCGCTGGGTCGGCTGATCTCCGGCACCGCCGAGACCGTCACACCGATGACCCGCAAGCAGATCCAGAGCTTCTACCGGGGCCGCTACACCGCGCCGCAGATCGTCATCGCCGCCGCCGGCAACCTCGACCACGCCGCGGTGGTCAAGATGGTCCGCCAGGCGGTGCGGGGCACCCCGCTGGACAGCGACCCGGCCACGCCGGCGCCGCACCGCGCGGCCACCCCGGCGGTACGCACCAAACCGGCGACCACCCTGGTGGAGCCGAAGGAGACCGAGCAGGCGCACATCATCCTCGGCTGCCCCGGCATCGACCGCCTCGACGAGCGGCGCTTCGCCCTCGGGGTGCTCAACAACGTGCTCGGCGGTGGCATGTCCAGCCGCCTCTTCCAGGAGATCCGCGAGCAGCGCGGCCTCGCGTACTCGGTCTACTCCTACGCCAGCCAGTACGCCGACACCGGCCTGTTCGCCGTCTACGCCGGTTGTGCGCCGGGCAAGGTGGACGAGGTGCTGGCCCTGACCCGCGCCGAACTGGCCCGGGTGGCCGCCGACGGGTTGACCGAGGCCGAGGTGGCCCGGGGCAAGGGGATGAGCAAGGGCTCGTTCGTTCTCGGCCTGGAGGACACCGGCTCGCGGATGAGCCGACTGGCCAAGGGCGAGCTGCTCTACGGCGACCTGATGCCTGTCGACGAGCTGCTCCGCCGGGTCGACGACGTCACCGTGCAGGACGTGAACGTCCTCGCCGCCGAGCTGCTCAGCCGCCCGATGTCGCTGGCCGTGGTCGGCCCGTTCGGCGCGGGCGACTTCACGGTCTGAGGTCTGCCGCCCGGCGCGTCGAGGGCTTCCCGGCCGGTGGAGCGCACCGGATCCGGCCAGAGGGGCGCGTCCCGATTGGGATAGGTTGTGCCCCGTGACTGACGAGCAGGAGAAGAACCGGGTCGGCGTGTTCGGTGCCCGGGGCCGGATGGGCGTCGAGGTCTGCAAGGCTGTCGACGCCGCCGACGACCTCGACCTGGTCGCGGCGATCGACCAGGGCGACGACCTCTCCGCCGCCTCCGGTGCCGACGTGGTCGTCGACTTCACCACCCCGGACGTCGTCATGGACAACCTCCGGTGGTGCGTCGAGCAGGGCATCAACGCGGTGGTCGGCACGACCGGCTTCACCGAACGGCGGCTGGAGCAGGTGCGCGGCTGGCTGGCCGACAAGCCCGGGGTGGGCGTCGTCATCGCCCCGAACTTCGGCATCGGCGCGGTGCTGATGATGCAGTTCGCCGCACGGGCCGCCCGATACTTCGAGTCCGTCGAGATCATCGAGCAGCACCACCCGCGTAAGTTGGACGCCCCGAGCGGCACCGCCACCCACACCGCCCGGCAGATCGCCCAGGCCCGCGCCGACGCCGGCCTCGGCCCGGTGCCGGACGCCACCAAGGACGAGGTGCCGGGTGCGCGCGGTGCCGACATCGAGGGGGTACGCGTGCACGCGGTGCGCGCCACCGGCCTCGTCGCCCACCAGGAGGTGCTGTTCGGCACCACCGGCGAGACGCTGACCATCCGGCACGACTCGTACGACCGGGTGTCGTTCATGCCGGGCGTGCTGCTGGCCGTCCGCGCGGTGGGCAACCGCCCCGGCCTCACCGTCGCCCTGGACGCCCTGCTCGACTGACCGACCCGTTGCTCCGCTTCCGTCCGCCGACCAGGCCCACAACGCCGCACAGCGCGGGCCGGATAGCATCCGCCGCATGATCGACGGGGGACACCTGGACCGGCTCGGGAGGCGGGTCACGCTCCGGCCGGTGGACGACGACAACTGGCGGGCGGTGGCCGACGTCGCCCCGCGCGACGACCAGCGTCGCTTCGTGGCCGCGCTGGGGGCCCGCTACCTGCTGCTCAGCATGCGTTCCGAGGTGTGGACCTCGCTCGCGGTGTACGCCGACGAGACCATCGTCGGCCATGTCATGTGGGGCGTGGACGACGACGGCTCGCACTGGATCGGCGGGATGCTGATCGACGCCGCCGAACAGGGCAAGGGTGTCGGCCGGGCTACGGTGCAGACACTGGCCCCCTGGCTGGCGGCCCAGGACGGCAACCCCCCGGTGCGCCTCTCGTACCACCCGGACAACACCCAGGCCGCCGCCCTGTACACCGCGCTGGGCTTCCACCCCACCGGCGCCCTCGACGACGACGAGGTGATCGCCGAACAAACCCGCTGACCCCCGCGATCTTGCACTCCCTGCCGTGGCCAGCGTCGATCATGGAGTTGTGGTGCCTCACAAAAGGGGCCCACGTGGAGCTTTCGCCCACCACAACTCCATGATCGACGGGCGGGGTGGGTTCAGTCCCCGGTGGGGACCTTTTCCGCCGGGACGCCCACGTGCAGGCGCACCTGGGGCACGAGCATGTCGTCGACGTCCAGCGCGCGGGCCGCGCCGTCGAGCTCCCAGCCCGTGCTGGTGAGGAACTTGCGGGTCGCCTCGTCACCCTCGAACGCCCAGGCCACCGCCCGGCTCAGGCCGTCCTCCCGCCACAGGTCGACGGCGGCGGCGAGCAGCCGGCTGCCGTGCCCACGTCGACCCCAGCGCGGCTCCACCAGCAGATCCGTCACCGCGGCCACATCCGGGCCGAGCGCCTCGGCCGGCTCGCCCGGGGCCAGCGCCTCCGCGTCGGCCGGACCGGAGGCGGCGAACCCCACCAGATACGATTGCTCGGCCTGTTCGACGGCGACCAGCACCCGGTGCGCGTCGGAGGGCGGCTCCAGCACCGCGGCGTTCCACCGCCGGGCGAGGAACGCCTCGTCCAGGTTGTCGAGCACGTGCCGAGGCAGGATCCGGCGGTACGCGACCCGCCAGGTCGCGAGTTGGATGCGTGCGATCTCGCCGGCGTCCTCAGGACGCGCCGGGCGGACGTACCCGAGAGCCATGGGACGGAAGCCTACGCAGGGCGAGGGAGGCGACGGTGGCGCAGGGTGCCAGGAGGACGACCGTGCAGGTCGCCGGGGTGGTGGTGCTCGCCGTGGCGGTCACCGCGTTCCTCGCCGTCGCGGCGGTACGCCACGGCTTCTTCGACCTGAAGGTCTACTACGGCGCGTTGACCTGGTGGGTGCACGACGGCGGGGAGATCTACGACTACCTCAAACCGGGCACCCAGTACGGCTTCACCTACCCGCCGTTCGCCGCGCTTGTCATGCTGCCGATGGCGTACCTGCCGTGGCCGGCCGCGATCGCGGTGAGCGTGCTCGCCAGCGTGGTCAGCACCGCCGTGCTGATCTGGTGGCTTGTCGACCCGATCGCCCGCCGGGCCGGCTGGACCCGGTGGTTCGCGCTCGCGGTGGCGCTCTGTCTGGCCGCCGCGTTCGAACCGATGCGGGAGACCGTCAACTTCGGCCAGGTCAACACGTTGCTGCTCTTCCTGGTGGCGGTGGACCTGCTGTGGCTGCTGCCGGCCGGGAACCGGTGGGCCGGGGTGGGCATCGGGCTCGCCACCGCGATCAAACTGACCCCCGGTGTCTTCATCGTGTACCTGCTGGTCACCGGGCGATGGCGGGCGGCTCTCACCGCCTCCGGCACGGCCGCCGGGGTGTCGCTGCTGGCCGGCGCGCTCTTCCCGGACGCGTCCCGGGAGTTCTGGACCGAGGCGCTGTGGAACACCGGGCGGGTGGGAGAGCTGGCCTTCGTCTCCAACCAGTCGCTGCGCGGGGTGGTCGCCCGGCTCGACCCGCAGCACCCGAGCACCCTGCTGTGGCTGCTGCTGGTGCTCGGCACGCTGGCGCTGTGGGCGTGGCGGTCCCGGGCCGCCGTCGCGGCCGGTGACGAGGCGACCGGCCTGGCGCTGACCGGCGCGGTGATGTGCCTGGTCAGCCCGGTCACGTGGGTGCACCACCTGGTGTGGCTGCTGCCCGCGCTGATCCTGCTTGTCGACAACGCGATGGCCGCGCCGGCCGGCCGCCGCCGGCGGGTCCTGCTGATCGCCGCGACCATCGGGTACGCGCTGCTGATCAGCCGGACCGTCTGGTTCTGGGAGAAGGACTTCACCGGCGTCGACGGCTTCCTGGGCAGCAACGCCTACGTGTGGATCAGCCTGGCGTTGCTGGCCTTCCTGCCGATCCGTCGATGGCTGGCCCCGCACGGGTCAGGTGTCGAGGCGTCCGGCGTAACGCAGCTCGACAAGGCTGACCGGGGGCTGCCCACCGGCGAGCGGCACATGGTAGGTCGACCGCTCACCGTCCGCTGACAGCCCGGCCCGCTCACCGAACCGGCGGGCTCGCCGGTTGTCCGCCAGCACCCAGGCGCGGTATCCGGTCCAGCCCCGCTCGCCGAGCCCCGCCCGGGCGGCGGACAGGAGGGCGACGGCGGTGCCGTCACCCCAGCGGGCCGGCTCCACGTACAGCGCCACCACCTCGCCGACCGTCGGGTCCAGGTCGTCCCGGTCCTGGTTGCGGCGGTACGGCCCGAAGGTGGTGAAGCCGACGACCAACCCGTCCACCTCGCCGAGCAGGGTGGTGAACGGGTGCTCCGGATCGGCGGTGCCCACGTCACGGCGGCGCTGCGCCCAGGCCGCCACGTTCAGCCGCTGGAGCACCTCGTCGGGCATGAAGCCGGCGTAGCCCGCCTGCCAGCCGTGCACGTGCACCCGGGCGACCGCCTCGGCGTCGTCCGGCTCCTCCCGGCGGATGGTCAGCATTGCACCGTTCTATGCCCAGGTGGCCCTCCCGTCCAACTTCCCGCACCGGCGTCGTACCAATGAATTAAGGTCGCCGACGATGGCCGCACCGGAATCACTCTCGCTCGCCCAGGCCCGCCGGGTGGCGCTCGCCGCCCAGGGCTTCGCCGACCCGGCACCCGCCGGCGTGCCCACCCGCCGGCACCTGCGTCGGGTGCTCGACCGGGTCAACCTGATCCAGATGGACTCGGTCAACGTGCTGCAACGCGCGCACTACCTGCCGCTCTACAGCCGGCTCGGGCCCTACCCGACCACACTGCTCGACCAGGCCGCCTACCGGCGCCCGCGGGAGTTGTTCGAATACTGGGGTCACGAGGCGTCGCTGGTTCCGGTCGAGCTGCATCCGCTGCTGCGCTGGCGGATGGCCCGGGCGCAGAGCGAGTCCTGGGGCGGCATGCGGCGGATCGCCCAGGAGCAGCCGGAGCTGGTCGCGTGGGTGCGTGCCGAGGTGGCCGCCCGAGGTCCGCTGACCGCAGCCGAGATCGAGCACGACGCGCCCCGGGAGACCGGCAACTGGGGGTGGAACTGGTCGGCGGTCAAACAGGCGTTGGAGTTCCTCTTCTGGGCCGGCGAGGTCGCCGCCGCGCAACGCAGCACCTCCTTCGCCCGCCGCTACGACCTGCCCGAGCGGGTGCTGCCCGCGGCCGTGCTGGCCGCGCCCACGCCGACCGACGCCGAGGCGTACCGCACGCTTGTGGCCCTTGCCGCGCGGTCGCTCGGGGTGGCCGCCGAGCCGGAGCTGCGCGACTACTTCCGGCTGCCGCTGGCCGGTGCCCGGCAGGCCGTCGCGGAGCTGGCCGAGGCCGGCGAGTTGGTGCCGGTCACCGTGGCGGGCTGGCGTCAGCCGGCGTGGCTGCACGCGTCCGCCCGGCTGCCCCGGTGGATTCGCGGCAACACTCTGGTCAGTCCCTTCGACCCGCTGATCTGGGAACGCGCCCGCACCGAGCGGCTGTTCGGTTTCACCTACCGGATCGAGATCTACGTCCCCGCGCCACAGCGGGTCTACGGCTACTACGTGTTGCCGTTTCTCCAGGGCGACCGGTTCACCGCCCGGGTCGACCTGAAGGCCGACCGCAAGTCCGGGGTGCTGCTGGTGCCGGCCGCCTGGCTCGAACCCGGCGCCGACCCGGGGGAGACCGCCGCGGCGCTCGCCGCCGAGCTGCACCGGCTCGCCGGCTGGCTCGGCCTGGACGCGGTGGCACCGCCGCAGGCCGGCGACCTGTCCGGTCCGCTCAGCGCCGCGTTGGCCGGCATGCCCGGTGTACCGTGAGCGCGTGACGAGCGTCCCCGGTCCGTTCGACCAGCCGCAGCCCGCCCCCGGGGCGGTGCACACCGTGCCGGCCGATGCGGCCAGCGTGGGCTCGGCCGGAGTGGGCCCGGTTGGTGTGGGCCCGTCAGGATTGGGTCCGGCCGGAGTGGGTCCGGACGACGCCGGCTCGGTTGGCGTGGGTTCGGCTGGTGTGGGCCCGGCTGGTGGGGGCCCCGACAGCGTGGGTCCGGCTGGATTTGGCCCCCACGGCGCCGGCTCGGCTGGTTGGCCGATGACCCCGCCCGGTGGCTACCCGGCGCCGGAGCCGGACCGGCTCACCCGGTTCGTGCTGCGCCTCTACGAGCGTTCACCGCGCTGGGCGGTGCCGCTCGCCGCGGTCGGCTGCGTCGCCGCCGGCATGGGCTACGCGCTGCTCAGCGATCCGGCCGACGCCGACCCGGACGCCGCGCCCACCTGTCTGCTCAAGCTGACCACCGGGCTGGACTGCCCAGGCTGTGGCGGCACCCGTGCGCTCTGGTACGTGCTGCACGCCGACCTGCCGGCCGCTGCCCGGCACCACTTCCTGTTCGTCTTCGCGTTGCCGTTCCTCGCGTACCTCTTCGTGGCCTGGGCGGGCAACCAGGCGTTCGGTTGGCGCCTGCCGGAGTTGCAGATCAGTTCGAAGGTCATCGTCGGGTTCCTGGGCGTGTGGCTGGCCTTCTCGGTGCTGCGCAACCTGCCCTGGGCACCGTTCACCTCGCTCTACGTCTGAGCGCGCCGCCGCCATTCCATGATCGACTCGCAGTTCAGGAAACCGGGCCATCGGCCCGACCCGGACACCCCGAGTTTCAGGAAGCCGAGTCGATCAGACCCGGGAGCCCGGGAGCTGGAAGCCGCGTCCCTGCCGGAGTGATCGACATTGCACGAGGCGCGCCTGAGTTGGGGCCGGAGGGGCCGCGCCACTACAGTCCCTGGAATGCCGGAGATGGTGCAGCCCCAGGTCAAGTTGATCGCGTGGACCCAGTTCACGGCCCCGGACGACGTGCCGTGGTCGACCGACGCGGAGGGTGGCCAGGCGCTCGCCGAGTTCGCCGGCCGGGCCTGCTACCAGTCGTGGAAGAAGCCGAACCCGGCGACCGCCACCAACGCCGGCTACCTGGCGCACATCCTTGAGGTCGGGCACCTGTCGGTGCTGGAGCACGGCTCGGTCACGTTCTACTTCACCGGGGTGTCGCGCTCCTTCACCCACGAGTTGATCCGGCACCGGCACTTCTCGTACTCCCAGTTGTCCCAGCGCTACGTCCCGGAACGGGACGCGGCCATGGTCGAGCCGGCGGTCATCGCCGACGACCCGGAGCTGCACAAGAAGTTCGTGGCGGCTGCCGAGGCGAGTGTTCAGGCGTACACGGAGTTGCTGGAGGGCCTTGAGCAGCGCTTCTCCGACGAGCCCAACCCGACGCTGCGCCGCAAGCAGGCCCGGCAGGCGGCCCGGGCGGTGCTGCCCAACGCCACCGAGACCCGGATCGTGGTCACCGGCAACTACCGGGCCTGGCGGCACTTCGTCGCGATGCGGGCCACCGAGCACGCCGACGTGGAGATCCGTGAGCTGGCCGTGGAGTGCCTGCGCCAGCTCCAGGGTGTCGCCCCGAACGTGTTCGCCGACTTCGTGATCTCCACGCTGCCGGACGGCACCGAGGTGGCGGCCAGCCCGCACGAGGCGTCCTGAGCCCTTCCCCGGCGGGCCCCGGCTGGTCGTCCGCTAGGTTGGAGGGTATGACGCACGACCACCCCGACGCCGCGGCCCGACCGGTGTCCCGCCCCTTCGGCCGGGTTCTCACGGCCATGGTGAGCCCGTTCACCCCCGACGGCTCGCTCGACCTCGACGGCGCCGCCCGGCTGGCGAGCCACCTGGTCGACGAGCAGGGCAACGACGCGCTGGTGGTCAACGGCACCACCGGCGAGTCGCCGACCACCACCGACGCGGAGAAGGAACGCCTGATCCGGGCCGTGGTGGAGGCCGTCGGAGACCGCGCGAAGGTCATCGCCGGGGTGGGCACCAACGACACCCGGCACACCATCGAGCTGTCGTCGGCCGCCGAGAAGGCGGGTGCGCAGGGTCTGCTGGTGGTCACGCCGTACTACAACAAGCCACCGCAGAGCGGGCTGCTGCGGCACTTCACCGCCGTGGCCGATGCCACCGGCCTGCCGGTGATGCTGTACGACATCCCACACCGCTCCGGTGTGCCGATCGAAACCGAGACGCTGGTCCGGCTCGCCGAGCACGGCCGGATCGTCGCGGTCAAGGACGCCAAGGGTGACCTGACCGCCACCAGTTGGGTGACCAGCCGGACCGCCCTCGCCTTCTACTGCGGCGAGGACGCCCTCACCCTGCCGGCGCTGGCCGTCGGCTCGGTGGGCGTGGTCGGGACCTCGACGCACTTCACCGGGGCACTGACCGCACAGATGATCGAGGCGTACGACGCGGGGGACATGCCGGCCGCGCTTGCCCTGCACCGGCGGCTGCTGCCGCTGTTCACCGGCATCTTCCGTACCCAGGGCACCATCCTGGTGAAGGCGGGCCTGGCGTCGCTGGGCCTGCCGGCCGGCCCGGTGCGACCCCCGCTGGTGGACGCCACCAACGACGAGATCGCCCAGCTGCGCGCGGACTTCGCGGCAGCGGGCCTGGAGCTGCCCGAATGATCGAACGACACGATGGGCGCCGAGTGACGGCGTCGCAGAATGAGGTGGACGAGTGACCGAGGCGCACATCGAGGCGGAACTACCCCCGCCGCTGCCCGAAGGTGGCCTGCGGATCATCCCGCTCGGCGGGCTCGGCGCCATCGGTCGGAACATGACCGTCTTCGAGTACGACGGCAAGTTGCTGATCGTCGACTGCGGGGTGCTCTTTCCCGACGTCGAGCAACCGGGCGTGGATCTGATCCTGCCCGACTTCGGCCCGATCCTGGACCGGCTGGCCGACGTGCAGGCGATCGTGCTGACCCACGGCCACGAGGACCACATCGGCGCGGTGCCGTACCTGCTCGCCCACAAACCCGACATCCCGCTGGTCGGCTCACAGTTCACCCTCGCCCTGGTCGAGGCGAAGTTGGCCGAGCGGCGGATCCAGCCGTACACGCTCACCGTGCGGGAGGGCGGCCGCGAGCGGCTCGGCCCGTTCGAGTGTGAGTTCTTCGCGGTCAACCACTCGATCCCGGACGCCCTCGCGGTGGCCATCCGCACCCCCGCGGGCCTGGTGCTGCACACCGGCGACTTCAAGATGGACCAGCTCCCGCTGGACGGCCGGATCACCGACCTGGCCGGCTTCGCCCGTCTCGGCGCCGAGGGTGTCGACCTGCTGCTTTCCGACTCCACGAACGCGGAGATCCCCGGCTTCGTCACCCCGGAACGGGAGATCGGGCCGGTGCTCGACTCGATCTTCGCGAAGGCGAAGGGCCGGATCATCGTGGCCTCGTTCGCCTCGCACGTGCACCGCGTACAGCAGGTCTTCGACTCCGCCGCGGAGCACGGCCGCAAGGTCGCGCTGATCGGCCGGTCCATGGTCCGCAACATGGGCATCGCGCGGGACCTCGGCCTGCTCAACATCCCGGCCGGCCTGGTCATCGGGATCGAGGAGGCGACCACGCTTCCGCCGGAGCAGATCGTGCTGATGTCCACCGGTTCACAGGGCGAGCCGATGAGCGCGTTGGGCCGGATGGCCAGCGGCGACCACCGGCACATCACCATCGCCCCCGGTGACACCGTCGTGCTGGCCTCGTCGCTGGTGCCCGGCAACGAGACCTCGGTCTACCGGGTGATCAATCGGCTCGCCCGCGCCGGCGCGGTGGTCGTGCACAAGGACGTGGCCAAGGTGCACGTCTCCGGGCACGCCCCCGCCGGAGAGCTGCTCTACCTGCTCAACGTGGTCCGGCCCAGCAACCTGATGCCGGTGCACGGCGAGTGGCGGCACCTGCGCGCGCACGCCCGCCTCGGCATCGAGTCGGGGGTGGCCCCCGACCGGGTGGTGATCTGCGAGGACGGCGACGTGGTCGACCTCGTCGAGGGCCGCGCCAGCCTGGTGGGGCACGTGAAGAGCCGGTACGTCTACGTCGACGGCCTCGCCGTGGGCGACGTCAGCGAGTCGCTGCTCACCGAGCGGCGGATCCTCGGTGACGGCGGTTTCATCGCCACCACAGTGGTCGTCGACTCGGTCACCGGCAAGGTGGTCGCTGGCCCGACGCTGTCCGCGAAGGGCTTCTCCGAAGACCCGGAGGCGTTCAACCCGGTGGTTCCGCTGGTCACCGAGGCGCTCAACCGGGCCGCTGCGGACGGCATCACCGACCCGCACCAGCTCCAGCAGATCGTCCGCCGGACCGTGGGGCGGTGGGTCAACGACAAGTACCGTCGTCGCCCGATGATCGTGCCCACCGTCGTCGAGGTCTGAGCCTGTCCCGCTGACGCCGGTCCACTCCGTTCGGAGTGGGCCGGCGTCGCCGCGCCCGGGGTGTCACGGCAGCGCGGTGACCGCCTCGGCGTAGGCGACGCCGGTGGTGATGGCGGCGTCCACCAGCACCGTGAGCTGCGCCGGGGCCACCCCGTGGGTCAGGTCGGTGGCCACGTCGCCGGCCAGCACCAACTCGCCGCCGAGATCGTGCGCGTACGCCTTGGGCAGCAGCCGGTCGTGGTTCCAGGCGTTGCAGAAGGCGTACGCCTCGGCGCGGCGGGTCGCCGGCAGCCGGCGGGTGGCCATGGCCCGGGCGTGCAGCACCTCGCCGCGTTCGCCGGCCCGGCGGAACTGGATCACCACCCCGTCCCACCGGCCGACCACCCGGTCGCCCTCCTCCACGACGTACCGGTCCCCTCGGCGGTCCAGGGCGGCCGTGATCAGGTCGAGGGTGAGGGTCACCAGCTCTCGCCCGTCGTCGGTGGCGGTCTCCCAGTCGCGCTCCACGCCGCCGGGCAAAGCGTCGCCGGAGCCGTCGTCGCCGGGGTCGCCGTCGACGGATCCGACATCGCCGGAACCGCCGTCGGCGGGTTCGTCGTCGGAGGGCAGGGGCACCGCAGCCGCCAGCGGGCGCTCGGCGAGCCAGGCCGCCATCCGTCCGGAGTGGTGGCCGGTGCCGTTGCGGGCGTCGAAGCTGCCGGCCAGCTCGTTGACCATCGCGAGCAGCAGTGCGCCGAGGGTGGCCACGTCCAGGTCGGTGGCCGGCCGACCACCGTACGCCGGTCGGGGCACCGTGCGCAGGCCGAGCCCGGCCTCGACGGCCACCGCGCAGACCAGCGCACCCGCGGCGGCGAACTCCATCGCGGCGAGATCGTCGGTCGGCCGGTCCAACCGGGGTAGCTGCTCGGCCAGAATGCTCAGCCCGCGTTCCAGGTGCCCGCCGAGGGCGCAGAACCGCAGGTGTGCGGCGAGGTGGGGAAAGGCCGCGCGTTCGTGTCGGTGCCGCCGGTACGCCCGCACGTGCGCCACCGCGGCCCGTTCGGCCTCGCCGACGCGCAGTTCGGGGAGCAGACCGGCCACCAGCGCCCGCTCGGGCTGGTCGGTGCAACCCGGCGCGTCGGCGGTGGGCTCCCGCAGCTCGGTCAGCGCGGCCCGCCATTCCCCCCAGCCGGCGAGCAGCTCGGCGCGGCGGGCCGGGGCGCAACCGGGGCAGCCACCGGACGGCCCGCCGACCGTGCCCGCCCACCGCTGGTACCAGTGGCGGGCGGTGGGCTCGTCGCCGAGGTGGTCGGCGATCCGGCAGCGCAGCTCCGCGACTGTCGCCGCGTCGGGGCCGTCCGCTCCGACCCGGTGGGCCAGGTCGTCCAGGAGGGACCGGGTCTGGTCCAGCCCCACCCGAGGGGTGCCGAGCAGCGCCTCCACGGCGTACCGCTGTAGGCGCAGCAGCAGGGGAGCCTCGTCCTCGGTGAGCAACTCGGGCCGGTAGTCGGCGGCGGCTCGACACCGGCGTACCGGCTCGACCAGCCGCCACCGCGCGCCGTGCAACAGGTACGCCTCGATCAGCGCGAACCGGGCGTCCAGGGCGGACCGGAGGTCCCCGGACGCGTCGGCCCGCTCGGCGAGCCGTTCGAGGGCCAGCAGCCGGGCCGGTCCGTCGGGCAGGTCCCGTGCGTCGGCGAGCGCGCTCACCAGCGCCGGGTCGCGCTGCACGGGCGGCCGTCGGGTGGGGCCCGGATCGCCGGCTCCGCCCGCCCGGTCGGTGCGACTGCCGGTGAACTCGTCCCGGCCGGTCACGACGGCACCGCGCCGGGCAGCCGACGGACCGCCACGGCGAGCTGGCAGCCGGTGGAGATGCCACAGTCGAGCAGTTGGTCGAGTTGGTGCGGGGTCACCCCGCGTTCCAGGTCGGTGACCACCTCGCCGTAGACGCGGGCTCGACCGTCGTCGTCGACGTGCACGAACGCCTTGGGCCAGAGCCGGTCGTGGTTCCACGAGTTGCAGAACGCGTACAGGGCGGGCACCTGCTCGATGCCGAAGGTGGGCGTGACCATCGTGCGGACCTGGAGCAGCTCGCCGTCCCCGCCGAGGCGGAGGAACCAGATCATGTTGTCGTCGAAGTGGCCCACCAACTCGCCGGCCGCGGTCCGGCCGACGGACCGGCCGCGGGCGGCGAGCACCGCGGCGACCAGTTCGCCGGTCAGTGGACGCAACGCGCCCGGGTGCCCGGCCAGCGG
Source organism: Micromonospora sp. NPDC048935 (assembly GCF_043197875.1). NCBI lineage: Bacteria > Bacillati > Actinomycetota > Actinomycetes > Micromonosporales > Micromonosporaceae > Micromonospora > Micromonospora sp. NPDC048935. The sequence goes on from NZ_JBICTZ010000001.1 coordinate 460,208, forward strand.
ATCGTCCGGATCGCCCTCGAATTCCGGCGACGCCATGGGGCATCCCTTCTGAGGCGGATATCACGACCGGCGGCGGGGCTCGTGTTACGACGCGCGGACACGACCCGGAAAAGCGGGGATCTACCCGGCCCCACCGTTACCGTGACTCTATGGCGGGCCGTACCTCTCAGGCGAGCCGGCGGCGCGGCGCGTCGCCGCGCGGTGGCACCAACAGTCGTGCCCGTCAACCGGCGAAGAAGACCCGGGCCCTGGTCCGGCGTCGTACCGCACCGGCGCGGCCCGGCGCGGCTGTCTACGTGGGCCGCGCGGTGGGCGCACTGTGGATGGGCGTGGCCCACGGGATGGGCTGGGCGGTGCGGGCCGCCGGTCGGCAGGCCGCCTCCGCCCGCGACCTCGACCCGGAGCACCGCCGCGACGGCGCCGGGCTGTTGCTGTTCGGCTTCGCGCTGCTCACCGCCGTGGCGCTCTGGCTGTCCGGGGCGGGCCCGGTGGGCACGCAACTGGCCGACACGATCCGGCTGTTCCTGGGCGCGATCTCGGTGGTCGTACCGGTGCTGTTGATGATCGGGGCGTGGCGGTTGATGCGTCAGCCGGCCGATCCGGAGCACCGGGGCCGCGGCCTGATCGGCTGGAGTTCACTGCTCGTCTCGACGGCCGCGCTGCTGCACATCGGTCAGGCCCCGGCCAACCCGCTCCAGCGGGACTTCGCGGGCGGCCTGGTCGGCGCGGGCATCGGCGGGCTGCTGGAGCGCGCGGTGACCGCCTGGGTGGCGGTGCCGCTGCTGATCCTGCTGCTGCTCTTCGGTCTGCTGGTGGTGACCGCGACACCGATCAACAAGATCCCGGAGCGGTTGGGCCTGCTCGCCGGTGGGCTTGTCGCCGCACCCGACACCGACGAGGAAGAAGACGTTCCCGCCACGAAGCCGGCGCGGAGGCGACCGGCGAAGCGGACGCCGCCGCCGCTCGACCCGGACGACTTCGAGGACCTGGACGGCGCGGACCTCCAGGAGACCATGGTGCTGCCGCGCAAGGCCCCGGCGAAGGTGCCGGCGAGCCGCCGGCCGCCGGTCGAGCCGCCGGAGCACTCGCCCGCGCCGACCCGGGCCGAGCAGCTCGCGTTGACCGGGCTGGCCGGGGACTACACCCTGCCGCCGGCCAACATGCTCAGCGCCGGTGCCGCCGCGAAGACCCGCAGCAAGGCCAACGACGAGGTGATCGCCGCACTGACCGGCGTGTTCGACCAGTTCGACGTGGACGCCGCGGTCACCGGCTTCACCCGTGGCCCGACGGTCACCCGGTACGAGGTCGAGTTGGGGCACGGCGTCAAGGTCGAGCGGATCACCCAGCTCTCCCGCAACATCGCGTACGCGGTGAAGTCGCCGGACGTACGGATCCTCAGCCCCATCCCGGGCAAGAGCGCGGTCGGCGTGGAGATCCCGAACACCGACCCGGAGAACGTCGCCCTCGGCGACGTGCTGCGCTCGCGCGCGGCGACCAGCGACCACCATCCGATGGTGGTGGCGCTCGGCAAGGACATCGAGGGCGGCTACGTGGTGGCCAACCTCGCGAAGATGCCGCACATCCTGATCGCCGGGGCGACCGGGGCCGGGAAGAGTTCGTGCCTGAATACTCTTCTCGTCTCCGTCCTCACGCGGGCCACCCCGGACGAGGTGCGGCTGCTGCTGATCGACCCGAAGCGGGTCGAGATGACCGGCTACGAGGGCATCCCGCACCTGGTCACCCCGATCGTGACGAACGCGAAGAAGGCGGCCGACTCGCTGGACTGGGTGGTCCGCGAGATGGACATGCGCTACGACGACCTCGCGGCCAACGGGGTCCGGCACATCGACGACTTCAACCGCAAGGTCCGCAACGGCGAGATCAAGGCACCGCCGGGCAGTGAACGGGAGATGCGCCCGTACCCGTACCTGCTGGTGATCGTGGACGAGCTGGCCGATCTCATGATGGTCGCGCCCCGCGACGTGGAGGACTCGGTCGTCCGGATCACCCAGTTGGCCCGCGCGGCCGGCATCCACCTGGTCCTGGCCACCCAACGCCCCTCGGTCGACGTGGTGACCGGTCTGATCAAGGCGAACGTGCCGTCCCGGCTGGCGTTCGCCACCTCCTCCCTCGCCGACTCCCGGGTCATCCTCGACCAGCCGGGCGCGGAGAAGCTGCTCGGGCGCGGCGACGGGCTCTTCCTGCCGATGGGTGCCTCCAAGCCGGTCCGCATCCAGAGTGCCTGGGTCACCGAGCGGGAGATCGCCGACGTCGTGAAGTTCTGCAAGGACCAGCGCGAGCCGGAGTTCCGCAAGGACGTGCTGGCCCCCGCGCAGGAAACCAAGAAGAAGACCGACGAGGACATCGGCGACGATCTCGACCTACTGGTGCAGGCGGTGGAGTTGGTGGTCACCTCGCAGTTCGGCTCCACGTCGATGCTCCAGCGCAAGCTGCGTGTCGGTTTCGCGAAGGCGGGCCGCCTGATGGACCTGATGGAGACCCGTGGGGTGGTCGGGCCGTCCGAGGGGTCGAAGGCGCGCGACGTGCTGGTCAAGCCGGACGAGCTGGAGGAGGTCCTGGTCGGCCTGCGCGGCGACGTGGACTGACCCCACCTGGGAAACGCGACGGGCCCGCCGGAATCCGGCGGGCCCGCGAGTCGAAGGCGGTCAGTTGAGCAACGCGGCGGCAATGATGGTGCCGATGATCGCGCCGACGACGCTGGCCGCCGCGGCGTACCAGCCCAGGGGCTTGTCACCCAGCACCGCGCCGACGATGCCCGCGACGATGCCGAGCACGCCGAAGATGATCGGGGAGATGAGCAGGGCGAGAACCGCGAAGACGAAGCCCACGATGGTGAGGATGCGGGCGGCGTTGGCGCGGGGGCGGGCGGTGCTGGGCAGGTCGGCCATGTCGTCCTCCGGGTGAGAGCCTGTCGTGACGAATCGATCACTACCCACTGTGGGTCGTGACCACGCCTGCCGAGGTGACTCCTCAGTGGAAGATTTTCAGGCCGACGACGCCGGCGACCACCAGCAGCAGGCACAGGATCCGGGGCAGGCTCGTCGACTCGCCGAGGGCCAACATCCCGACCAGCGCGGTGCCGACCGCGCCGATGCCGACCCAGACCGCGTAACCGGTGCCGACCGGGATGTCCCGCAGCGCGTACGCCAGCCCGGCCATGCTCAGGGTCAGCGTCACCGCGAACACCACGGACGGGCCCAGCCGGCTGAAGCCGGCACTGCGGTCCAGGGCCACCGCCCAGGCCGTCTCCAACAGTCCGGAGAGCACCAGCACCAGCCAGGCCATCGTCCACCTCACGCGGGAGTGCCCGGGCCGCCGGCGCCGGGACGAGTCGGGGTCTGCACGTCGCGGGGCGTCTTGGCCTTACCGGGTACGCCCACCACTCGTCCGGGGTGGCCACGGGCCACCGAGGCCGACGCTAGCACCGGTCGACACTCGGGGTGGACGGGTCGGGTGCCGAGGGCCCAGTGACTCCGGCCACCCCGTGTTGACCTGAACTTGACTCCAACTTGCAGGATGATCGCATGACGCTGATCTATGCCGACCGTGAGGTCGCCGCCGCACTGGACGCCGGCACCACGGTCGACGTCATGCGTGCCGCCCTCCTGGCCGCGTACGAGGGACGCCTCGTGGCCCCGCCCCGGGCCACTGCCCCGCTCGGCGGTGGGCGGCTGGTGCTCACCGCGGGGCACCTGGTTGGCGAGTGGTACGGCTTCCGCTCCTACGACACCTTCGGCCACCCGCAGAGCGAGCAGGTGGTGGTGCTGCACGACGCGCGCACCGGGGCGATCCGGGCGGTGGCGGTGGGCGAGGAACTGGGTTCCCGTCGTACCGGAGGGTTGGGTGCCGTGGCGGTCGACGCCCTGGCCCGTGCGGACGCGGCCACCCTGGGCGTGATCGGCTCCGGCCGGCAGGCGTGGACCCAGGTCTGGGCGACCGCCGCCGTGCGCTCCCTGCGTGAGGTGGTGGTGCACAGCCGCTCGGCGGCGCGGCGGGACGCCCTCGCCGCCCGGATCCGCGTCGAGCTGGGCGTCCCGGCCCGCACGGTGGCCGACCCGGGTTCGGCAGTCACCGGGCGGGACATCGTGGTGCTCGCGACCACCAGCCCGACCCCGGTGCTGCACGCCGCCGATCTCAGCCCCGGCACGCACCTCAACGCGGTCGGCTTCAAGCAGCGGGACCGCAGCGAGTTCGGCACCGACCTGCTGGACGCCGCCGACCTGCTGGTCACCGACTCGCCAGCCCAGGCGGCGGACTACCAGCCGCCCATGCTCGCGGCCACACCCCCGTACGCCGGGCGGTTGCGGGACCTGGGTGGCATCCTGGCCGGCGCGGTCCCCGGCCGGACCACCGCGGACCAGATCTCGGTGTTCTGCTCCACCGGCCTGGCCGGCACCGAGGTGTTCCTGCTCGATGCGCTGACCCGCGTCGGCGCCGTGGCGCGCTGACCGCCGTCGGAAAACCGGGCACACCGATTCGGTGCCCGGCGCGTGCCCGGCCGTCGCCGCTGCCCCGCGTGCGTGGGCTTCCCCGGCCGGCCCGGTACCCTCGGATGGTGTCTGCCACCTCTCCTTCTCCTTCTGACCACGCCGAGGGCCGTCGCGTCGCCCTGCTCACCCTGGGCTGCGCCCGCAACGAGGTCGACTCGGAGGAGTTGGCCGCGCGGCTGCACGCCGACGGCTGGCAGGTGACCACCGACGGCGAGGGCGCCGACGTGGTGGTCGTCAACACCTGCGGCTTCGTGGAGAAGGCCAAGCAGGATTCGATCCAGACGCTGCTCGCCGCCGCCGGGACCGGCGCCAAGGTGGTCGCGGCCGGCTGCATGGCCGAGCGGTACGGCCGTGAGTTGGCCGACAGTCTGCCCGAGGCGCAGGCGGTGCTGAGTTTCGACGACTACCCGGACATCGCCGCCCGGCTGGACGCGGTCGTCGCCGGTGAGCAGATCACCGCGCACACCCCTCGGGACCGGCGTGAGCTGCTGCCGCTGACCCCGGTGCAGCGCCGCGACAGCACGGTGTCGCTGCCCGGGCACGGCACGGTGAGCCGCACGGTGGTCGACACCGACGAGCACACCCCCGCACACCTGCGCCAGGTGCTGCGCCGCCGACTGGACACCGGCCCGGTGGCCTCGCTGAAGCTGGCCAGCGGTTGCGACAGACGCTGCGCGTTCTGCGCCATCCCCGCCTTCCGTGGGGCGTTCGTCTCGCGTACCCCGGACGAGTTGCTCGCCGAGGCGGAGTGGCTTGCCAAGTCCGGCGTCCGGGAGTTGGTGCTGGTCAGTGAGAACTCCACCTCGTACGGCAAGGATCTCGGCGATCCCCGCGCCCTGGAGAAGCTGCTGCCGCAGCTCGCCGCGGTGACCGGCATCGTCCGGGTGCGGGCCAGCTACCTCCAGCCGGCGGAGACCCGACCCGGGCTGGTCGAGGCGATCGCCACCACCCCGGGCGTGGCCCCGTACTTCGACCTGTCGTTCCAGCACTCCAGCGAGCCGGTGCTGCGCCGGATGCGACGTTTCGGCTCCACCGACCGTTTCCTTGAGCTGCTCGCCGGTGCCCGCGCGTTGGCACCGGACGCGGGCGCCCGGAGCAACTTCATCGTCGGTTTCCCCGGCGAGACCCGCGCCGACGTCGACGAGCTGGTCCGGTTCCTGACCGAGGCCCGGCTGGACGCGATCGGGATGTTCGACTACAGCGACGAGGACGGCACCGAGGCCGCCGGCCTGTCCGGCAAGGTCTCCGCCGCGACGATCAAGCGGCGCTACGACCGGCTCAGCGCGCTCGCCGACGAGCTGTGCTCGCAGCGGGCCGAGGACCGGCTCGGCTCGACCGTCGAGGTGCTCGTCGACTCGATCTCGGACGGCGTGGTGGAGGGTCGGGCGGCGCACCAGGCGCCGGAGGTGGACGGTTCCACCACCCTTGTCGCCCCGGCCGAGGGTGGGGTCGACCTCGCCGCGCTGCGACCTGGTGATCTGGTCCGCGCGACGGTGACCGGCACCGAAGGGGTCGACCTGCTGGCGGTGCCGGATGAGATGATCTCGGCGGCGCCCGGCGCGGCACGGTGACGGTGGGCCCAGGCGGAGCGGGGGAGCCCAGTGGTGCGGTGCCGGGAACGCCACGACGGCCCGAGCGGAGTGCGGCGGTGACCGGGGCGACGGAGTCGACTCCGGCCCGGGTGGTCGCCGTGGTGCCCGTCCTCAACGCGGCCAACGCGCTGACCGCCCTGCGGTTGGCGCTGGTGCCGGTCTTCGCCGCCTCGGTGATCATGTCCGGGATGACCCACTCCGGGTGGCGGATGGCAGCTTGTCTGATCTTCGCGGTGGCGTCGGCGACCGACCTGGTGGACGGCTGGATCGCCCGCCGGTTCGGGCTGGTCACCTCGGTCGGCAAGGTGGCCGACCCGATCGCCGACAAGGCACTCACCGGGGCCGCCCTGGTGCTGCTGTCCTGGTACGACCGGCTGCCCTGGTGGGTGACCGCGCTGATCCTCGTCCGCGAGCTGGGCATCACCGGGCTGCGGTTCTGGGTGATCCGGCACGGCGTGATCGCCGCCAGCCGAGGCGGCAAGGTCAAGACCGCGCTCCAGATCCTCGCCATCGCCTGGTATCTCTGGCCGATGCCGGCCGCCCTCGCCGCCGTCGGCCCGTGGATCATGGCCGCCGCCGTCCTGGTCACGGTCGCCACCGGCTTCGACTACATAGCCCAGGCCCTCCGCCTCCGCCGCCCCCGCTGATTCCCCGTCCGACTGTGCTGATCATGAGGTTGTTGTCATCCGGGACGGCGTGTCGCGCCGCCAACCTCATGATCGACGCGATTGGGTGGGCGGGGTTGGGGAGCGGTGCGTGGGGAAGGACTGGTTGATGCAGCGGGAGGCGGGTTTCGGGCGGCCGGCGGACGATGCGGCGGACGATGCGGAGGCGGGCAGCGCCGCCGCGGCCGTGGTGCACCTGTTGGCCCAGCGGCACGAGACCCTGGCCACCGTCGAATCACTCACCGGTGGGCTGCTGGCCGCATCGATCGTGGACATCGCCGGGGTCAGCGGGATCTACCGGGGCGGCCTCGTGGTCTACGCCACCGAGTTGAAGGGCACCCTGGCCGGCGTCCCCGCCGACCTGCTGTCCGAGCGGGGGCCGGTGGACCCGGACGTGGCGTCGGCGCTCGCCGCGGGTGGCCGCCAGCGCTGCGGTGCCGACTGGGGAGTGGCCACCACCGGTGTCGCCGGCCCGGAACCGCAGGACGGCAAGCCCGTCGGCCTGGTCTACGTCGCGGTCGCCGGCCCGAACGACACCGAGGTCCGACAGCTCGACCTGGGCGGCGGGCGGGACCACGTCCGCGCCGCGGCGGTGGTCGAGGCGCTGCGGCTGCTCGCCGAGCGGATCCACGCCGCCGACACCGCGCAGGCCGCGCAGCCGGCGAGTCAGCCGGGGGACATCCGGGGCATCCGGGGCAGCTGGGACGGTCGGTACCGCGCGAAGTGAGTCCGTCTCGGCGAACCGACGGGCGGGGCGGGATGTCGGCGGGGCTCGTAACGGGTACGGTTGCGGGAAGGCTCCGACGTTTCGGGGTCGGCGCGGTCCGCCGCGGCCGGCCGCTCAGCGCCGGGCGCGAGGTATCCCTCAGGGGGAGGTGCGATGATCCTGCTACGCCGGGTGATCGGTGACGCACTGCGGGCGCGCCGGCAGGGCCAGCAGCGCACGCTGCGTGAGGTCTCCACCGCCGCCAACGTCAGCCTCGGCTACCTCTCCGAGATCGAGCGGGGGCACAAGGAGCCGTCCAGCGAGCTGCTCGCCGCGATCTGCGACGCCCTCGGTGCCCGGCTGTCCGAGCTTCTGCGGGAGGTGAGCGACACCGTGGCGCTCGCCGAGCAGATGCCCGGGGTCCTCGTCTCGATGCAGGACGAGCCGGCCGAGGCCACGGCCGCGGCCAAGAGCACCGGCCGAGGTGTCCGTCAGGTCACCTCCGACGGCAAGGTCGCCGTCTCGGTCCGCCAGGACTCGCCGCTCAAGGCCACGCTGCGCAGCACCCGCGTCCGCCCGACCGAGCGCGACCGGGACGTGGTCTGCGCCGCCTGAGACCGTCGTCCGGTTGACCATGGGTGGGCTGGCTCCGGCCGCGTAGGGTGGCCCACAGGAGCTGCCGGTCCTGTCGACCGCCTGGTACGGATGCCTCGGTGGCGTCCGGCTGGAACGATGGAGACCGGCGGTGGTGGTCGATCGGCCCATCGGGCCCGGCCGGCCGTGGTGGAGCGACGCTACTGAGGGGATACCGCGGAGATGGCGAGCCCGTTCGTCAAGGGTTGGAACTACCTGATGGCACTCTTCGGTGCGAAGATCGACGAGCATGCCGATCCCAAGGTGCAGATCCAGCAGGCCATCGAGGATGCCCAGCGGCAGCACCAGGCGCTGGTCCAGCAGGCCGCCGCGGTGATCGGCAACCAGCGTCAGCTGGAGATGAAGCTGTCCCGGCAGATGACCGAGGTCGAGCGGTTGCAGGGCAACGCCCGGCAGGCCCTCGTCCTGTCCGACCAGGCCCGGGCCAAGGGTGACGAGGCCGAGGCGGCGCGGTTCGAGCAGTCGGCGCAGACCCTGGCCACCCAGTTGGTCTCCGCCGAGCAGGCCACCGAAGACCTGAAGACCCTGCACGACCAGGCGCTGGGTGCCGCCGCCCAGGCCCGCCGCGCGGTCGAGAACAACTCGATGATCCTCCAGCAGAAGCTCGCCGAGCGCACCAAGCTGCTCAGCCAGCTGGAGCAGGCCAAGATGCAGGAGACGGTGGCCCGCTCGTTGGAGTCGATGTCGTCGTTGACCGCGCCCACCAACACCCCGTCGCTGGACGAGGTGCGCGACCGCATCGAACGGCGCTACGCCAACGCGATGGGTCGCGCCGAGCTGGCGGGCAACTCCGTCGAGGGCCGGATGTTGGAGATCCAGAAGGCGACGATCGACTCGGCCGGCTCGGCCCGGCTTGAGCAGATCCGGTCCAGCATGGCGGGGGAGCAGCTCGGCGGCGCCGGGCAGCGACCGGCCGTGCCGCAGGCCGAGAAGGCCGGCCCGGCCACCGACCCGACGGCCGCCGCCCGCCTGGACGAGCTGCGCGCCAGCATGGCTCGCGAGCGGGGCACCGGCGACCCGACCGCCGCCGGCTGAACGACCGGACCGAGGAGGTCAGGGTGGCAGACGAGCGGACGCGCTACTTCCGCAAACTGGGTCGGCTGCGCCGGTCCGCCCGACGGTGGAGCGTGCTGGCCGGTGGGCTCGGCGGCGCGGCGGCGGTGCTGACCCCGTACGCCGGCCTTGGTCTGCCCGACGCGGCCTGGGCCGGCGCCGCGGGCAGTGCGGTGGCACTCGCCGCCTGGCGCTGGATCGACGTGCGCGCCCTGGCCGCCCAGCCGGCACCTCCCGCGCTCGACCCCGCGGAGGCGGCAGCCCGGTCCCGAGCCCGGCTGATCGCCGCCGTCGAGCGGCTACCGGTCGGGCCGGGGGTGCTCGCCGAGGTGCGCCGGGTCCGTTCCCGGATCGCCCTGCGCGGCACCAGCGCGGGCGAGCAGTGGGCCCGACTCGACCGGGCGGCGCTCACCCTGGCCGGCATGGCCCCCCGGCTCACCGGGCTGGCCGAGCCGGCGGTGCTGGAGGCCGCCGCCGCCGACCGTTCGCTGCGCGACCTGGCCGCGCGGGTGGCAAGCGTCGAACGGGCGTTGCGGTTGGCCCCGGCCGACGCCCGCCCGCCGCTGGCCGACGCGCACGGCGTGCTGACCGCCCAGTTGGAGGGTGGGGTCGCGGCCTACGAGCGGCTGGTGGTGGCCGCCGCCGGTTATCTGGCCGAGGACGCCCGACCGGAGCCCACCCACCCGGCCGCGGACCGGCTCACCGAGGCGACCGACCTGTTGCACGGGGTGGCCGGGGCCCTGGCCGAGTTGCGCACCGTCGGCACCCCGCTGCGCGCACCCACCCGCTGAAACCCACCGGCCGGTCACGGCGGCGTCGTGACCAGGATCGGGCCGGTGTACGGCGAACTGCCCACGACGTTGAACGACCGGATCCGGTAGTGGTAGGTGACGCCCCGGGCCAGGCCCGTGTTGCTGAAGCTGCGCCCGGTCACGGTGAAGGTAACCACCTCCCGGTCGAACGCCGGGTCCAGCGCCCGCTGCACGATGAACCCGGACCCCGGGCCGGCGGGGGTGCTCGCCGCCCAGGCCAGGATCACCGTCGCGGTGTCCGGCCCCGGGGCGCTGGCGGTGGCGCGCACCTCGTTCGGGGTGCCCGGCGCGGGCGGGGAGGTCACCGTGGCGACAGTCGACCAGGCCGAGGCGGCACCCAGATAGGTGGTGCGTACCCGGTAGTAGTAGGTGGTGTCCGCTGCGATCGTGACGTCCAGGTGGTTGTCGCCGGCGCCGATCGCCGTGGTGCCCGGGCCGCTGGTGAACGTCGGGTTGGTGGCCCGCTGCACGTCGATGCCTGTGGCGAACGAGCGGTTCGTCCAGCGCAGGGCCACGCGCAGCGGCGCGGCGGGCGGCAGTGCGGCGACCAGTCCGCTCGGCGCGGCCAGGTGCACCGAGGCGGGTACGCCGTTCGACCAGGACGAGTAGCTGACCGTGTTCTCCGCCCGGATCCGGTAGTGGTAGGTCACGCCGGGGGTCACGGACGCGTCCGTGTACCGGGTGGCGGCCGCCGCGACGGTGATCGTGGTGACCTCGCCGTCGAAGGTCGCGTCGGTGGCACGTTGCAGCAGGTGACTGGTGGCCGGTGGTCGACCGCCGTTGCTGGTCCAGGCCAGCCCGATCGCGGGTAGTGCGGTGGCCGAGCCCGGCACCGGCGTGGCGGTCAGCCCGGTCGGTGCCTTCGGCGTCACCCGCAGCACCAGTGGTCGGCTCATCCCGCCGTCGCGGTGGCCGGCGAGTTGGCTGTGCCAGCGGTACTCCCAGCCGAGGTTCACCAGGTGGTTGACCACGCTGGCGGGTCGCCCGTCCGCCGGGCTGATCGGGGTCGACCCGGTGCGGGCGCCGGCCGGGCGGCCCGGGTCGAGCAGCCGGACGCTGTCGCCCAGTTTGAACGGCAGCGTCGGGGCGACCGGGCGCAGCGCCACCACCACGTCCTCGCGGGGGTTGACCCGGACGATCTGTTTCCACCCCAACTCGGTGCCGTGCGGGAGCCGCAGCGTGCCGTCCCACCCGACCCGGTTGACCACCTGCACGTCGCAGCCCCCGAAATGCAGCGGTTCGGTCTGCCGCACGTTGCCGCTGATCCGCCAGAGCTGGGTGCCGTCGGTCGCGCTGCCCACCGGCACGGCGGGGTCGGTGGCGAAGAGCACCTCGGTGACCGGGTCGGTCGGACCGAGGGGCAGGGTCGGCGGGTCGAGCGGCCCGGCGTGCGGGTGCCCGACGCCGAGCCGGCCGGTCAGCCGGCCGTGGGCGGGCTCGAAGACCTGCTGTGCGGCCTTGACCGCGATCGGCAGTGTCACCGGGCCCGCGCCGGCCGTCGGTGTGATCGTCACCGAGGTGGCGTGCACCGGCACGGTGGTCGTCGACGCGGTGCGGGTGCCGAACGCCGGATCGTACGCCGGCTGCGGCACGATCGGCGGGCGTTGGCTGGCCGCGTACGCCAGGGGCAGCCGGTCGCGCAGCCGACCGAGGTCGTACGGCGGCGCGGGCGTCCCGGTGACCCGGAACTGGAGCAGGGTGCGGGTGTTCGGGCCGTACCCCGGTTCGGTGCCCGGCGGCCCACCCTCGGCCGTCCGGTCCGGGGCGTCGGTGTGCTGGTCGTAGCGGGGGTCGAAGCCGGGCAGCGGGGCCGGGGCGTCGTTGTACAGGATCAGCGTGCTGCCCGGCGGCACGGCGGAGAAGTCGACGAGCACGTCGGCCCGCTCACCCGGGGCGAGCAGCAGGGTGTGCCCGTCGACGTTGAGCACTGTCGGGTCGAGTCGGTCGTAGCGGTAGCCGACCGGCCGGTTCGGCAGCACCACCGGGGCGGGCAGCAGCCCGGCCTCGTTGCCGATCTGGATGAACTCCGGGCCGGCGGCGCGCGGGTCCGGAACACCGCCGTCGCGCCCGTCGGTCGGCCACCCCGTCGGCCGGTCCGCCGCCCGCACGGCGGGCACCATCGGGACCTCCCCGGCCTCGGCGTCGGCGAGGGTGCCGTCGGCCGCCCACATCACCGCGTCGGAGCAGGCCCGGTAGAGCTGGAGGTTGAGGCTGCGGTCCAGGCAGGCGTTGAGGATCCGGAACCGGTACGCGCGCGGTGCCACCTCCAGGTACGGGTACGCGACGCCGTTGACGAGTGGGGTGTCGCCGTACGCGTCGGGGACGGCGGACGGGTGCGGCACGCCGGGGCGCGACGGCGGCTCGTCAGGCGCGTCGACCGGGTCGTGGTGCGGGTTGGCGACCCAGCCGTCGGTTCCGGTGTCGCCCGGTGCGGGGTCGCGTGACCAGGGGCCGTAGTCCCACCGGCCGGTGGGGTTGCGTCCGTCGGACCGGTGCGGGTTCTGCCGCGGTTGGTAGACGTGCGGGTGCCAGAGGCTTCCCCGGGCACCCCAGCGGTCCCGGTCCCAGGTCGGGTCCTCGGTGGCGAGTTGGGTGTCGTCCGGCACGAACGTCTTGTCCTCGATCACCAGCGGCAGTTGGTCGCCCGGCAGCACCCCGTCGGCGACGAGTTGGTCCTCGGCCGGGTCGGTGAGCAGGTAGAGGGCGAGTTGTCCGCCGTAGACGGTGAGCCGGGCCAGGCCGAGGGTGTTGTCGTGCCACCACAGCAGCCGGCCGCTCTGCTCGTTCGGGAAGTAGAGCGTGGTGGCACCGGCACCCGGCGGCGGCATGTCCGGCACGTGGGCTACGCCCACACCGTTCGGGTACGGGGTGATCTCCCCGGCCGGGGTGATCCACTGCCCCGGGTTGCCGGCGCTGGTCCAGCCGGCGTGCGCCCCGGCCAGGTGCAGCACCGCGCGGTTCTGCGGGAACGGGGCGGGCCCGTCCAGTGGGCCGAGGCCAGCACCCTCGATCGTCTCGTCGACCGGGAGGAACAACTCACCCGCCCGCCCGGTCGGGAGTTGGTTGATGAACTTCACCCGCACCGGTCGGCCCCGACGGGCGAGGATCATCGGGCCGAGGTGCCAGGGCCGCTCCGGGGGTGCCACCGTGTTGTGGCCCGCCGGGTCGGTGCCCAGGTTGAGCTGCCGGTAGCCGCGCAGCCGGGTGGCGGGGAGGTCGGTGTGCAGCCGCTGCGCGTACTCCTGCACGCCGATCTCGTAGTAGTCGCAACCCGGATAGCTGATCGTGTCCGGCACGGCCACCGGCAGGTGGCCGCCGAGGTCGGTGCCGGCCGGCTGGCCCGGGACGGGCAGTGGGTCGACGAACTTGCGCAGCCCGGTCCCGGGCAGCACCCGCCCGTTGGCGTCGCGCGTCGGGCGGGGGCTGTGGGCGAAGTTCGGCACCGGGCCGAAGCAGCGGGGCACCACGGCCGGGTCCAGGCTCGGCGTCGGGGCGGTCTCCGCAGCGGTACGCGCGGCCGGCACGGACACCGTCCGGCCGTTGGCCTGGCCGTCGGTGGCGCGGGCGGCCCGTTCGAAGAAGGTGGAGCGGAGTCTGCGGAACAGCGCCATGACTCTCCCCGGGTCGGAGCGCGAGGGTCGCCACCCCGGCGTGGCGGCCTCGGCGCTCTGCTGACGATCGGTGAGCACTCAATCGCAGCATGCGACTCCGCCGGCCAGATAGGAATTACCCAATCGTCCGTATCTGGGCTTTCCTCGGCCGATGGGTGCCCTGGTCAGCCGGATTCGGCCGGATCCGGATGCTCGGGCTGACAGACCGGACACCAGTAGGTGACCCGTTCACCCAACTCCTCCTTGCGGATCGCCGTGCCGCAGCGGCGGCAGGGCTGGGCGCGACGCCCGTACACGTAGCTGGTCTGGCCCCGGTGCAGCGAACCGGTGCTGCTCTGCGTCCACCGGCCCCGGTTGGCGGCGAGCAGCCGCTGCGCCAGGCTCACCAGGCCGGGCAGGTCGGGCACCTCGCCGACCGGCGTCCACGGCGACACACCGCGCAGGAACAACACCTCGCACTTGTAGAGGTTGCCCACCCCGGCCAGGTTGCGTTGGTCGAGCAACGCCTCGCCGACGGTCTGCTCCGGGTGGTCGGCGAGCCGGCGGACCGCCTCGGCCGGGTCCCAGTCCGGCCCGAGCAGGTCGGGGCCGAGGTGCCCGACCAACTGGTCCTCCTCGGCGGTCGGCACCAGGGTCATCTCGTGCAGGTGGTAGCCCACCGCCACCGCGCCGGGGCTGCGCAGCACCACCCGGATCAGGTGCGCGGGCCGGCCGGTCCAGCGTTCCCCCGGGGCGTACGCCCGCCAGGCGCCGTCCATCCGCAGGTGCGAGTGCAGGGTCCAGTGCGCGTCGTCCGGGGTGGCCAGACGCAGCAGCAGGTGCTTGCCCCGGCTGGCCGACTCGCGGACGGCCCAGCCGCTGAGATCCGTGGTCGCCAACCGCGGCACCCGGAAGTCACTGCTGGTGATCCGCGCGCCGGCGAGCGCGCGGTGCAGCACACGCGCGGTGTTCCAGACGGTGTCGCCTTCGGGCACCCGGCCATTCTCCCTCATTCGAGCAGGATTCGCATGTGTCACTATTTGTACACAGGTTCCTCCTGATCTCCGGACATGCGAGGCTCAGGGAGTTCTGAGGAGAATGCCTATGTCACGGCTGCATTGTCGTACTCGATCCCTCTCCCTCGTCGCCTCCCTCACCCTCGCCCTCATCGCCACACTCCTACCCACCAACCCCGTCCCGGCCGCATCCGCCGCCGGAAGCCCGCCCACCCTCACCGCCGCAGCGGGCGGCGAGCGGTGGAACGCCGACCTGTCCGTCGTCGACCGCGACGACGTCAACGTCCGGCGTACCGCCGCCGGGCTGCGGCTGCGCGAGGCCCGGTCCGCCGGACGCAGCCCGCGCAGCCCGCACAGCGCGGTCGCGGAGGGGATGCTGCTGAGCGCTCCGCGGACCCTCAGCCGGCCGGCCAACCGGGTCCGCGCCCAGGTCACTGCCGACGTGCCGACGGGCGCCACAGTCGAGGCCCAGGTCCGTGGTTGGCGGTCCAGCGGCTGGACCGAGTGGCGATCCGCCACGGCCGGCGCGGCCTTCGACAGTCCGGTGAGCCGGGTGCAGAGTCGCGTGGTGCTCACCGCGCCCACCGGCGGTGCCACCGCGACGGTACGCACCGTGCGGCTCACCGCCGACACGGCCGCCGCCGTCGCCGAGGCCACGCCGGGCCTCACCTACCGGGTGTACGCCACCCGCATCGGCCTGGTCGGCCAGCAGACGGCCAACGGCCGCACCGTGCAGCCCCGGGACCACTTCGTGGCGCTACCGTCGCGGCGCAGCCTGTCCCCGCTCAACTCGGGCGACTACTCCGTGCGGGTCTGCACCACCAGTGGCTCCCGCTGCGAGTACGCCCCGGTCTGGGACGTCGGCCCGTGGAACACCCGCGACGACTACTGGAACCCGGCGGCGGTACGCGAGAACTGGAAGATCCTGGGGCAGGGCCGACCCGAGGCGCAGGCCGCCTACCAGTCCGGCTTCAACGGCGGGCGGGACCAGTTCGGGAGGACGGTGCTCAACCCGGCCGCCATCGACCTGGCCGACGGCACCTTCTGGGACGGTCTCCAGTTGACCACCAACGCGTGGGTGGACGTCGCCTACCTGTGGACCGGTGGCGGGCTGCGCGGCGTGGTCGGTGACGGGCCGCTCACCATCCGCACCGGGGCCAGCACGTCGTACCCGAGCCGTGGCCTCGCCGCCCGGTTCGCCAACGTGCCGATCCAGTGTTACGTCACCGGCCAGTCCGTGGCCGGGCCCTACGGCACCACCACTCGCTGGGACCGGCTGGCCACCGGCCAGTACGTCAGCCACGCGTACATCTCGACGGTGTACGGCGGTGTCGTGCCGGTCTGCTGACCCGTGCTCGCCCCGTCGGGTGCCCTCCTCAGGGGCGCTCGTCGGGGCGGGCCGGGCGCACCATGTCCTGGTAGCGCGGGTGGCTGGCACCGTAGACGGCGTAGTTGAGTCGGGCGTGCGAGAGGCTCAGATCGCCGTTGGGCCCACCGCGGACCGTGTCGGCGTCGGCGTCGGTCTGGCCGTCGTCGGTCCAGAAACAGACCGGGCAGGTCCCCCCACCGGTCCGGGACGCACAGCAGGGACAACCCACGGGAACCACTTGTTCACCCACCGGGGCAGCATTCCACAGTCGAATATCAGCGGGAAACCCGTAGGACGTCACCCGGGGCCACCCGGAGGAGGTCCACCGCCCGCCCGCCATTCACGGCGATCGCCACCAGGCCGGCCGAGTCGACATACACCACCAGGCCATCGGCCGGGGCGTCGCCGAAGGTCCGGCCCCGGACGGCCGGCCAGGTCGGCTCCGGACCGGGCGGCACCACCCGCAGCGCCGCCGGCAGCGGGTCGAGCAGGTGCGCCGGCGCGGCCAACTGGACGTTGCCGAAATGGTCCACCGTCGACACCTCGGCGGTGAAGCCGTCGTCGTCCGAGGTCAGCGTCGGTGCCGGCAGCCGGACCAGGCCGTCCGGGTCGACCGGTGGCCCCGCCTCGGCCAGGGGCGCGCCGAGCGCCAGCCGGGCCGCCACCGGCGCGAAGACGTCCCGCCCATGGAACGTGGCGGACACCCGATCGGCCAGCCAGCGCGGCTCGGTCAGCAGCACCGCGGCGGTCACCCCGCCCAGAGCGGCGGCGGCGTCCGGCAACAGCCCGTTGTCCGGGCCGACCAGCAGCCCACCCGGGGTGGCCAGCGCGACTCCCCGCCGGGCGGTGCCCACCCCCGGGTCGACAACCGCCACGTGCACACCCACGGGCAGGTACGGCACCGTCTGCGCCAGCACGGCAGCGCCCCGCCGTACGTCCGCCGGTGGCACCAGGTGGGTCACGTCGATGACCCGGACGGCCGGCGCGAGGCGGGCGATCACCCCGTGGCAGGCGGCCACGAAGCCGTCGGTGAGGCCATAGTCGGTGGTCAACGAGATCCAGGGCGTGCCGGGCATGCCCGCAGGTTAACCCTCGACGTCGGTGCGCCGTTCCAGGACCAGTTCGTCGTGCAGCGGGATGCCGTCCCGCACCGGTGGATGGCGGATATGGGACAGCGCGCTGACCGACCGGCCACTCCCGCCGCCCGGCGGTGCCGGGCAGACTGCCCTGGTGACCTTTCGGAGCCTGCCCGCTGTCGCGGTCCTGCTGGCCGCCGTGGCCCTCACCGCCGGCTGCGGCGGTGACGACGCCGACCCGTCGGGTGCGGCCCCCACCGCCTCGTCCGCGTCGCCCGCTCCGGCCCCGACGGCCGCCGACGCGCCGAGCGCGCCGACGCCCTCGGTGGCCCCGCCCAGCAACGGCGGTGCGACATCCCCGCCGGCCCCACCCTCCGTCGCCCCGCAGGGGCCCACGCAGCGCCGGCCGGCCAGTGCGCCGCCGGTGGTGCTGCCCGAACGTCCGGCCGGGGCGCCCGGGGCGAAGCAGGTAGTCGAAGCGTTCCGGGCCGCCGGCCTGAAGGTGGCGCACCCGAAGGACCGCTCGGTCGACTGCGGGCCGGACGGGCTCGGCCTGGGTTGCTCCGAGCTGATCGCCACCGACACCGTCACGGTGTACGTCTTCCCGGACGAGACAAGCGCGGGCGACATCGCGGAGACCTGGGGTGGCCAGTCGTACCGGCGTGGCGCGGTGGTGCTCAACTACCTGGAGGCGAAGACCCCGGCGGCCGAGCGCCCGCGCTACGAGAAGGTCCTCGACGGCCTCCACTGAGCACCGAGCCGTCGCTCGGGATGCTCGCGGACCGGTGTCGGCGGCGGCGCGACGAAGCGCCGGGCGTGGAGCCGGGCGACGACGGTGCGCCGGCGCAGGGCGGGTCAGCCGCGCAGGCGCAGGCCGCGGGGGGTGGCCCGGAAACCGGCGGCGGTCAGCGCGTCGCGCAGCGGCGACGAGTGCACCGCCTCCCCGTCGGCCCGTTCCACCGACAACGCACCCAACGCGCCGGAGTGCACGGCGTCGGCGAGGGCCTTGCCGGCCACCGCGAGCGTGTCGGTGTCGTCGCTGAAGGACAGCAGCGTCCGACCGCCGCGTTCCACGTACAGCACCAGGTCACCGCCGACCTGCACCACCAGCGCGCCGGCCTTGCGGCCGGCCCGGTGCCCGGTCGCCGGGGCGACCCCGTCGCCGGAGTCGACGGCCCGTTCCGGCCAGGGCAGCGCCGCGCCGTACGGGTTGGCCGGATCGGTGGCGGCGAGGACGGTGGCCGGCGCGCCCCGATCCCGGGTGCCGTCCATCGGCTCGGCCAGCGCGCGCAGCCGGTCCACCGCACCGGGCACCGCGAACTGCGCCGCACCCAACCCCTCGACGAAGTAGCCCCGGCGGGCGGCACCGCGTTCCTCCAGCGCCGACAGCACCGGGTAGACCGCCGAGAAACCGCCGACCACCTGCTCGGCCATCACCGCGCCTCGGGTGACCACCCCGTGCCGCTCCAGCAGCACGTCGGCGAGCGCGGCGGCGCGGCGGGTCGGGTCGACGTCCCGCTCCGGCAGGCGCGACCAGCGACCGGCGACGGTCGGCGGGCCGCCCCGGGTGGGCAGCGCCACCCGACCGGGGCGCCGGTATCGGGTGCGCGGCGCGGACGGCCGCGAGCGGTGTGCGCCGCCGGCACCGAGCACCGCGCGCAACGGGGCGAGGGTGTCGTTGGTGAGGTGCCCCGCCCAGACCAGGTCCCAGATCACCCCGGTCAGGGCGGCGTCGTCGGTCGCGCCGACGCGGTCGGCCAGCGGCCGGAAGAACAGCGCCTGCCCGTCACCGAGTGCGTCGAGCACCGCGTCGTGCAGCGGGGTGCGGGTCAACGCCTCGTCCGGTGGCGGGAGCAGCAGCGGCGCGGCGTCCGCGTACGCCAGGGTGACCCAGCCGTCGCCGCCGGAGATCGCCCCCGACCCGGCCCAGAGCACCTCCCCGCTGGCGCACAGCTCGTCGAGCTGGGCGGGGGAGTAGTCGGCGACCCGGCCGGGCAGCACCAGCCGCTCCAGGGCGGACGCCGGCACCGCCGCGCCCTGCAACTGCTCCACGGTCGCGGCGAGCGCCTCCACCCCTCGGGCGGACGAACCGACCTGCTGCCAGCGGGGCAGAAACGTGGCGAGCGCGCGGGGTGGCACCGGCTCGATCTCCCGGCGCAGCGCCGCCAGCGAGCGGCGGCGCAGCATCCGCAGCACCTCGGCGTCGCACCACTGGGCGCCGGCCGAATCCGGCGTGAACTCACCGGAGACCACCCGCCCGGTGGCACCGAGCCGGCGCAGCGCCTGCTCGACCACGAACACGCCCAGCCCGAAGCGGGCCGCGCAACTGGCCGCCGCGAACGGCCCGTGCGTGCGGGCGTAGCGGGCCACCAGGTCGCCGAGCGGATCGGCCACCGGGGCGAGGTACGCCTCGGCCACCCCCACCGGCAGTGCCACGCCGAGGGCGTCGCGCAGCCGGGCGGCGTCCTCGACGCCCACCCAGCGTTGCTCGCCGGCGATCCGGACGCGCAGCACCCGGCGGGTGGCCTCCAACTCGGTCAGCCAGCCCTCCGGCACACCCCGCTCGGTCAACTCGGCGTCGCTCAGGTCACCGAGCACCCGCAGCAGCTCGACGACGTCCTCCGCATCGCGCGGGCGGCGCTGCTCGGTCAGCCACCGCAGCTGCCGATCGGTCTCGGCGAGCACGGCCGGGTCGAGCAACTCGCGCAGGTCGACCCGGCCGAGCAGCTCGCCGAGCAGCGTGGAATCCAGGGCGAGCGCGGCGGCGCGCCGCTCGGCGAGCGGGGCGTCGCCCTCGTAGAGGAACGCGCCGACGTAGCCGAAGAGCAGCGACCGCGCGAACGGCGACGGCGCGTTGGTCTCCACCTCGACCAGCCGCACCTTGCGGCTGGCCAGGTCACGCATCAAGCCGGCCAGCGCCGGCTGGTCGAAGACGTCCTGAAGGCACTCCCGGGCGGCCTCCAGGGTGACCGGGAAGTCCGCGTACTCGCGGGCGACGTCGAGTAGTTGCGCGGCGCGCTGCCGTTGCTGCCACAGCGGCTGGCGACGGCGCGGGTCGCGGCGGGGCAGCAGCAGCGACCGGGCGGCGCACTCGCGGAAGCGGGCGGCGAACAGCGCGGACGTGCCGACCGACTCCTCGACGAGCTGGGTGATCTCGTCGGGCTCGAAGACCACCACTTCGGCGCCGGGCGGCTCGTCGGCGGTGTCCGGCAGGCGCACCACGATGCCGTCGTCGGAGGGCATCACCTGGGCGTCCACCCCGTAGCGTTCGGCCAGCCGGCGGCCCACGGCCAGGGCCCACGGCCCGTTGACCCGGGCACCGAGGACGCTGTGCACGGCGAGTCGCCAGTCGCCAAGCTCGTCGCGGAACCGCTCGACCACGATGGTGCGGTCGTCCGGCAGCGACCGGGTGGCCTCGCGCTGCTCGCGCAGGTAGGCCATCAGGTTGCCGGCGGCCCAGGCGTCCAGCCCACCGTCGCGCAGCGCGGCAAGGGCCGCCTCGTCGGTCTGGCGCAGCAGGGTGCGCACCCGCGCGCCGATGGCCCGGCCCAGCTCCACCGGGCGGCCGAGCTGGTCGCCCTTCCAGAACGGCATCCGGGCGGCCTGCCCCGGGGCGGGCGAAACCAGCACCCGGTCGGGGGTGATCTCCTCGATCCGCCAGGAGGACGAACCGAGCAGGAACACGTCACCGACCCGGGACTCGTAGACCATCTCCTCGTCCAGCTCACCGACCCGGGCGGCGCGCTCGGCACCGGCCAGGAAGACCCCGAACAACCCCCGGTCCGGGATGGTGCCACCGCTCGTCACCGCCAGCCGCTGCGCGCCGGGACGGCCGGTGAGCAGGTCGGTGGCCCGGTCCCAGACCAGTCGGGGACGCAGCTCGGCGAAGGCGGTGGACGGGTAACGGCCGGAGAGCATGTCCAGCACGGCGTGCAACGCCGAGTCGGGCAGCTCGGCGAACGGCGCGGCCCGCCGGACCAGCACGGCCAGGTCGCCGAGCGGCCACGGCTCCAGCGCCACCATCGCGACGATCTGCTGGGCCAGCACGTCCAGTGGGTTGCGCGGGTAGTGCAACTCCTCGATCGCGCCGTCGGTCATCCGCTCGGCGACCACCGCGCAGGAGAGCAGGTCGCCACGGTGCTTGGGGAAGACCACCCCACGGGAGACCGCACCCACCTGGTGCCCGGCCCGGCCGACCCGTTGCAGCCCGGCGGCCACGCTCGGCGGCGCCTCGATCTGCACCACCAGGTCGACCGCGCCCATGTCGATGCCCAGCTCCAGGCTGGAGGTGGCCACCACGGCCGGGAGCTGGCCGGACTTGAGCGCCTCCTCGATGTGCTTGCGCTCCTCCCGGGAGACGCTGCCGTGGTGGGCACGGGCGATCACCGGCGCGGCGCCGGTGGCCGCGCCGGACTGGGCCATCACCTCGGCCGGCGGCCGGTTGCGCAGCGGCCCGGCGGGACCACCCCACCGCTGCGCGCCGGGCACCGGGCCGCCGTCGGCCGCCGGGTCGTCGCCCGCCGACACCCCCTCGGGTACGCCGATCACGCCCTCGTCCGACGAGGACGCCCCTGCTCCGGCGGCCGCCGTTGGGGAGGCCGTCGCGTCGGTGGCCACCGCCTCGGCGGCCAGCTCGTTGAGCCGGGCGCAGAGGCGCTCGGCGCTGCGGCGGGAGTTGGTGAAGACGATCGTCGAGCGGTGCTGCCCGATGAGGGTGAAGACCCGCTCCTCCACGGCCGGCCAGATCGACGCGCGGCGTGGACCGGGGCCGCCCAGGTCGTCCTCCGGTGGCTGCTCCTGCGCGTCCAGGCGGGTCATGTCCTCCACCGGGACCTGCACGCTGACCTCGATGGTCTTCGGAGTGGCCGGCTGCACCACGTCGACCGGGCGGGCACCGCCCAGGAACTGCGCGCAGGCGTCGATCGGCCGGACGGTGGCGGAGAGGCCGATGCGCTGGGCCGGCGCGGGCAGCAGCTCGTCGAGGCGTTCGAGGGAGAGGGCGAGGTGGGCGCCGCGTTTGCTGCCGGCCACCGCGTGCACCTCGTCGACGATCACCGTCTGGATGCCGCGCAGCGAGTCGCGGGCGGCGGACGTGAGCAGCAGGAACAGTGACTCGGGCGTGGTGATGAGGATGTCCGGTGGGGTGCGGGCGAAGGCGCGCCGCTCGTCGGCCGGCGTGTCGCCGGTGCGCATGCCGACGGTGATGTCGGGGGGTGCGACACCCAGCCGGGTGGCCGCCTGCCGGATGCCGGCGAGCGGGGCGCGCAGGTTGCGCTCCACGTCGACGGCGAGGGCCTTGAGCGGGCTGACGTAGAGCACGCGGCACCGCTGGCGTGCCTCGGCCGGCGCGGGCTCACGGGCCAGCCGGTCCAGTGACCAGAGGAAGGCCGCGAGCGTCTTGCCGGAACCGGTGGGTGCGACCACCAGAGCGCTGCGGCCGGCGGCGACCGACCGCCAGGCGCCGGTCTGCGCGGCCGTGGGTGCGGCGAAGGCGGCCTCGAACCAGGCGCGGGTGGCCGGGCCGAAGCCGGCGAGCACCGCGCCGGTGTCTGCGTCTGCCCCGGTCACCGGTCCATCCTGCCCCGCCCGTACGACAACGACGACCGGCCGACAGTGGAATGTGCCGGACAAGAGTAAAAAGCATGGAAAGTGCGCTTGGTACGTTAAGTCTCACTTAACTGCTTGCTTCTGAGGAGCAACATAAAGTAACTTCACTGCCAACGCGAACCGGGGTGAGGGGATTTGATGGCCGGCGAGCAGCACACCATCGAACCCGGCACCGACGTGCTGATTCGCAAGGTCGACAGTCACCTTGCCGCGCTACGTGCCGGCCTGCACGGCCCCGAGCTCGAGCTCGCCGAGCGCCTCGCCCACTGCCTGCGGGAGCTGGTCCTGTGCACCGCCCAGGCCAGCGCCGCCGATCGTGGCCAGGTGCGCGTCGCCGTCCACTATTTCGTGCTGCGCCGGGAGAGCCGGGGCCGGTTGCTCTCGGTGCGGTCGCTGGCCGTCGCGGAGCGGGTGGTCGACCGGGTCGCGCGTCAACTCGGCCGTGTCGACCTGCTCGCCGAGCTGTGCCACGACCGCCCCACCCCCGACAGCCCCCACCCCCGCAACAACGCTCTACACCGCTGACCGACCCCCGCCCCCGCGGATCGAGAGGTGTGCGTCAGAAGCGCCGCGGGGACGCAAGGCTCTTGATCAAGGGTGTTGCCGGCCGGGTTGGCCGTGTCTGCGGTTCGGTCTCTGTGGGTGAATTCCGGCAAAACCGCGCGGTGAGCGACAAACTGGCGTCTGATCGCTGCTAGGGCCTGTTTCCTGAGGACTGGCCGGTCCGCGGCGGGTCCGGCTCGACCGCCCCCCATCACACAGGCCCTGGGCGCCACCGCTGCACGGGCGCTGGGCCACCTCGATCGGGAGCGTAGGTGCTGGTACTGCTCGTCCTTCACCTCGTGGGGGCCCTCGTCGCACCCCTGCTCGTCCGGTGGTGGGACCGACGCGCGTGTTACCCGCTGGCGCTGGTGCCGGCCGCCGCGTTCTGCTGGGCGCTGGCCCACACCCCGGCCGTGGCCGACGGCGGGGCGGTGGTCGAGACGTACCCGTGGATCCGGCAGTTGGGTCTCGACCTCGCTTTTCGGCTCACCACGCTGTCCTGGCTGATGACGCTGCTGATCGGGGGTGTCGGCGCGCTGGTGCTGGTCTACAGCGCCCGCTACTTCGGCACCGGGTCGAGCGGGCTGGCACGGTACGTCGGGATCCTGGTCGCCTTCGCCGGCGCGATGCTCGTTCTCGTCTTCGCCGACGATCTGCTGCTGCTCTACGTCGGCTGGGAACTGACCACGATCTTCTCGTACCTGCTGATCGGGCACAGCACCGAGCGGCGTGCCAGTCGGTGGGCGGCGGCGCAGGCGCTGACCGTCACGACGCTGGGCGGGCTGGCCATGCTCGTCGGGTTCATCATGCTGGGCGAGCACGCCGGCACCTACCGCTGGTCGGAGATCGCCGCCCAGCCACCGGCCGGCGGCGCGTACCTCGTGGTCGCGGTGCTGTTGATCCTGGCCGGCGCGCTGTCCAAGTCGGCGGTGCTGCCGTTCAGCTCCTGGCTGCCGGTCGCGATGGCGGCACCGACGCCGGTCAGCGCGTACCTGCACGCCGCCGCCATGGTCAAGGCCGGCGTGTACCTGGTCGGGCTGCTCGCGCCGGTGCTCGCCACGGTCGGGCCGTGGCGGCCGGTGGTGCAGATCGCCGGCGTGGCCACCATGCTGCTCGGCGGCTGGGCCGCGCTGCGGCAGACCGACCTGAAGCTGTTGCTGGCGTACGGGACGGTCAGTCAGCTCGGCCTGCTGGTCGCGGTGACCGGCTCCGGCACACCGGACGCCGCCCTGGCCGGCACCGCGATGCTGCTGGCGCACGCGCTGTTCAAGGCGGCGTTGTTCCTGGTCGTCGGCATCATCGATCACGGTGCCGGCACCCGCGACCTGGGCGGGTTGTCCGGGCTGCGGCACTGGTCGACACCGCTGTTCGTGGTCGCGGTGCTGGCCGCGGCGTCGATGGCGGGTGTGCCGCCGCTCGTCGGCTTCGTCGCGAAGGAGGCGGTGTTCGGGGCGTTCACCGACCAGCCGGTGCTCCTCACCGGTCTGGTCGCCGGGACGGTACTCACCGTCGCGTACAGCGCACGTTTCCTCTGGGGAGCGTTCGCCGACCGCCCGGGTGTGGCACCGACCCGGCCGGGCCCGATCGCCGCGTCGCTGCTGGTGCCACCGGCGGTGCTGGCCGGGCTCGGTCTGCTCGCCGGCCCGGCCGCGAGTGTGCTGGACGACCTGCTGCGCCCGTACGCCGATCTGCTCGGTGGGGTCGACGCGCACCTGGCGCTCTGGTCGGGGCCGACCCCGGCGCTCGGCCTGTCCGTGCTGGCGCTCGCCGGCGGCGGCCTGCTCTTCGCCGTGCGCGGGCCGCTCACCCCGGTGCTGGCCCGGCTCCGTGCGCCGGTGGGCGGCAACCAGGGGTACGAGTGGATCGTGGGTCGGTTCGACCGGCTGGCCATCGAGGTCACCGGGGCGACGCAGCGCGGCTCCCTGCCGCAGTATCTGGGCGTCATCCTGGTCGTCCTGGTGCTGGTGCCCGGCGCGGCGATGCTCTCCGCCGGCCCGTGGCGGGCTCGGCTCCCGCTCTGGGACAACCTGCCGCAACCGGTGGTCGTGCTGGTGATCGCGGTGGCGGCGGTGTTGGCGGTCGGCACCCGCCGTCGGCTGACCGCGATGCTGTTGGTGGGGATGACCGGCTACGGCACCGCGATGCTGTTCGTCCTGTACGGGGCGCCCGACCTGGCGCTCACCCAGTTCCTGGTGGAGACCGCGACGATCGCGGTCTTCGTGCTGGTGCTGCGCCGCCTGCCGCAGCGGTTCTCGGCCCGGCCGCTGCGCCGCAGCCGGTGGACGCGCCGGGCGATCGGGGTGGCGGTGGGCGTGGTGGCCGCCGGGCTGGCCCTCACCGCCGCCGGTGCCCGCCGGGCACCGGACGTCGCCGCGGCCTTTCCGGATCTGGCGGTGGCCCACGGGTACGGCCGCAACGTGGTCAACGTGACACTTGTCGACATCCGGGCCTGGGACACGATGGGCGAGTTGGCGGTCCTGGTGGTGGCCGCGACCGGGGTGGCCAGCCTGATCTTCGAGCGGTCGCGCACCGGGCCGCGACCGCGCCGGCCCGAGTCGGATGCGCGGGTGAACCGACCCGGTCGACCGGTGTGGCTGCGGGGCGGTCCCACTCTCCACGAGGAACGCCGGTCGATCGTGTTGGAGGTGGTCATCCGGCTGATCTTCCACACCGTCGTGCTGTTCTCCCTGTTCCTGCTCTTCTCCGGGCACAACGCGCCGGGGGGCGGTTTCGCCGGCGGTCTGGTGGCGGGTCTCGCCCTGGTGGTCCGCTATCTGGCCGGTGGCCGCTACGAGTTGACCGAGGCGGCCCCGATCGGCGCCGGAGTGATCCTGGGCGCCGGGTTGGCCGTGGCGGTGGGCAGCGGTGTGGTGGGGTTGCTGGTCGGCGGATCGGTGCTGGAGAGCGCCAAGGTCGACGGGTCCCTGCCGTTGGTCGGTGACGTCCACCTGGTCACGTCGCTCTTCTTCGACATCGGCGTGTACCTGGTCGTGATCGGGCTGGTGCTGGACATCCTGCGCAGCCTCGGCGCCGAGGTGGACCGGCACATCGAGGCCACCGGGACGGCCACGGGCGGCCTGGCCGTCGACAAGGGTGAGCGGCCGTGAGCGCGAGGAGTGCGCCGGGGTTGCGCGCCCCGCAGTCGCGAACAACAGCCGGCTCCGTGAGCGCGAGGAGTACGCCGGAGTTGCGCGCCCCACGGTCGCGACCAGGGGCGAGACGGTGACGGCGACCGGCGCGGGACCGACGTTGGTGCTGGTGCTGGCCGTCGCGGTGCTCGTCGGGTGCGGGGTGATCCTGCTGCTGGAGCGCAGCCTGACCCGGATCCTGCTCGGGGTGATCCTGCTCGGCAACGGGGTGAACCTGCTGATCCTGCTGGGCGGGCGGCCCGGCGCGGCGCCGATCGTCGGGACCGGCCCGATCGAGCGGATGAGTGATCCGCTGCCGCAGGCGATGGTGTTGACCGCCATCGTGATCACCTTCGGGCTGAGCGCGTTCCTGCTCGCGGTGGCGTACCGCAGTTGGTATCTGACCGGCGACGACGAGGTGCCCGACGACCTGGAGGACCGGCAGATCATCCGCCGTGCCGTGCGCAACGAGGTGGGCACCGCCGACCTCGGCGGGGAGGGGCCGGGCGACGACCCGGAGCAGGTCGATCCCGAGCCTGCCCGCCGTCGACTCCGCCGCGGGGAGGAGGCGTGATGAGCACGCTGGTGCCGCTGCCGGTGGTGGTGCCGCTGCTCGGTGCGGCGCTGACCCTGCTGCTGGCCGCGCGGCCCCGGCTCCAGCGGGTGGTCAGCGTGCTCTGCCTGAGCGGCACCCTCACCGTGGCGGTGCTGCTGTTGGTGCAGGCGTACCGGCACGGGCCGGTGGTGGTGGCGGTCGGTGCGTGGCCGGCGCCGTTCGGCATCGTGCTCGTCGCCGACCAACTCGCCGCGCTGATGCTCGTGGTCTCGTCGGCGGTAACCCTCTGCGTGCTGCTGTACTCGATCGGCCAGGGGCGCAGCGAGACCGGTGAGAGCTCACCGGTGGTCATCTTCCACCCGACGTACCTGGTGCTGACCGCCGGCGTCACCAACGCGTTCCTGGCGGGTGACCTGTTCAACCTCTTCGTCGGCTTCGAGATCCTGTTGGCCGCCAGTTTCGTGCTGATCACCCTGGGTGGTTCCGAGGCCCGGATCCGGACCGGGTCGACGTACGTGGTGGTCAGCATCCTCTCCTCGATGATCTTCCTGACGGCGGTGGGCCTGGTGTACGCGGCCACCGGCACGCTCAACCTGGCCCAACTCGCCCGGCGCCTCGACGACCTGCCCGACGGCGTACGACTGGCCCTGGAGCTGATGTTGCTCCTGGGCTTCGCGATCAAGGCGGCGGTCTTCCCGCTGTCGGCCTGGCTGCCGGACAGCTACCCCACCGCACCGGCCCCGGTCACCGCCGTCTTCGCCGGTCTGCTGACCAAGGTGGGCGTCTACGCGATCATCCGCACCGAGACGTTGCTGTTTCCCGGTGGGCACGCCGACGTGCTGCTCATGGTCGTCGCCGGGCTGACCATGGTGATCGGCATCCTCGGGGCGGTGGCACAGTCCGATCTGAAGCGGCTCTTCTCGTTCACCCTGGTCAGCCACATCGGCTACATGATCTTCGGGGTGGCGTTGAGCACCGCCGCCGGGCTCTCCGGCGCGATCTTCTACGTGGTGCACCACATCACCATCCAGACCACGTTGTTCCTCGTGGCCGGGCTTGTCGAGGAGCGCGCGGGCAGCACCGACCTGCGCCGCATCGGCGGGCTGGCCCGGGTGGCCCCGCTGCTCGGTGTCCTGTTCTTCGTCCCGGCCATGAACCTCGCCGGGGTGCCGCCGTTCTCCGGTTTCCTCGGCAAACTCGGCCTGCTCCAGGCCGGCGTGGCGGCCGGTGGCCCGCTGCCCTGGGCGCTGGTGGCGGCGGGCACGCTGACCAGCCTGCTCACCCTCTACGTGGCGTCGCGGGTGTGGAACATCGCCTTCTGGCGCGCGCCCCGACTGGCCACCAGCGAGCCGGCCGTCCGGTTGCCGAAGCTGATGGTCGGGGCCACGGTGGCTCTTGTCGCCTTCGGGCTGGCGCTGACCGTGCTGGCCGGTCCGCTCTTCGACGTCACCGCCGATGCGGCTGCCGACCTGCGCCTGCGTACCCCGTACGTCGATGCCGTGCTGCCGGGCGGCGTGCCGTGACCGGCCCCTCCGAGTCGGCCCGCGACGCTCCCGGGCCGCCGGCGTCGGGGCGTGGCCGGCTCGGGCGCTGGCGGGACCAGACGGCGGCGCTCGGCTGGTTGGTGGTGGTCTGGAACCTGCTCTGGGGCGACATCAACTGGGCGAACGCGGCAGGTGGTGTGCTGGTGGGTGGCGCGGTGCTGGCCTTCTTCCCGCTGCCGGCGGTCAGCTTCGGCGGTCGGTTGCGGTTGCGTGGGCTGCTGGTGTTCGCGGCGCGGTTCGCCGTGGAGTTGGTCAGCGCGAGCCTGCACGTCGCCCGGATCGCAGTGCAGCCCGGCTACCGGCCACGGGGGGCCATCATCGCGGTCCGGCTGCGGGTGCCCACCGACCTGAACCTGGCGCTCACCGCCGAGGCGGTCTCGCTGGTGCCGGGCACGCTGATCCTGGAGGTGGACCGGGACTCCGGGACGCTCTACCTGCACGTGCTCGACACCCACGGGCCGGTGGACCTCGACGTGGCCCGGGACCGCACCCGCACCGTCGAACGGCGCATCATCCGGGCGGTCGGCTCCGGCGCCGAACTGCGCCGCGTCGAGACCGACGAATCCGAGAGGGGTACCAGCCCGTGACCATGTTCCTGGCCGCCGTCCTTACCACCCTGCTGTCGGTGACCGCGCTCCTCGCGTTGGCCCGCCTCTACCGTGGTCCGTCGCTCGTGGACCGGGTGATCGCCGCGGACATGCTGCTCGCCACCATGGTCGGCGCGGTGGGCGCCGAGGCGGCGGTCAACCGGCATGCCACCACGCTGCCCGTGCTGGTGGTGCTCTCCCTGCTCGGCTTCGTGGGTTCGGTGTCACTCGTCCGCTTCGCCGTTCGGGAGCAGCGGTGATCGCGGCCATCGCGGACTGGCTCGGTGCCGCCTGCCTGGTGGCCGGCGCACTGCTCGGCCTGGCCGCCGGGATCGGCGTGCTGCGGTTCCCGGACGCGTTGTCCCGGATGCACGCGGCCACCAAACCGCAGGTGCTCGGGGTGCTCCTGCTGCTGTTGGGCATCGCGTTGCGCCTGCGGTCTCCGGCGGATCTGGGCATGGTCGCGCTGGTGGCGGTCTTCCAGTTGGCGACCGCGCCGGTCGCGGCGCAGATGATCGGGCGGGCCGCGTACCGGTCGGGACGGCTCGACCGGGGCCTGCTCGATGCCGATGAGCTGGCCGACCGGTGACCTGGCCGGGCCGCCCGGACCCGGTCACCGGCCCGGCCGTGCGGCGCGACCATCTCCCAGCGGGCCTCCAGCCGGGGCGGATAAAATGACGGCATGATCGACTCCTCTGCCCAGGAGGGCAGCAGTAGCCAGCCGGGTCGTGCCCGGCATCTCCCCGTCCCGACGACCCCGGGAGCCCTGAGCGACCCGTGCTGATCGTCGTCGGCCTTCTTCTGATCATCGTGCTCACCGCCGCCACCGGTTACTTCGTGGCCCAGGAGTTCGGCTACGTCGCCGTGGACCGGGGCAAGCTGCGCCAGCTCGCCGACGACGGCGACCAGGCCGCCGCCCGGGCCCTGACCGTCACCAGCCGGCTCTCCTTCGTGCTCTCCGGCGCCCAACTCGGCATCACCGTCACCGCCCTGCTGGTCGGCTACGTCGCCGAGCCGTACCTGGGCGGTGGCCTCGCCGACCTGCTCGGTGTGGCCGGCGTCAGCGAGGCGGTCAGCCTGCCGCTGTCGGTGGCGTTGGCCCTGGTCATCGCCACCGTCGTGCAGATGGTGCTCGGCGAGCTGGCGCCGAAGAACCTGGCCATCGCCCGAGCCGAGCAACTGGCCCGGGCGCTGAGCCGATCCACCCTGCTCTACCTGGCCGTCGCCGGGCCGGTGATCCGGCTCTTCGACCGGGCATCGGTGCGTCTGCTGCGCCGGATCGGCATCGAGCCGATCGAGGAGCTGCCCAGCGGCGCCACCCCTGCGGACCTGGAACAGATCATCGCCGAGTCCCGCGAGGAGGGCACCCTCGACGCCGAGATGTCCACGCTGCTCGACCGAGGTCTGGACTTCCGCGAGCTGACCGCCGGTGAGGCCATGGTGCCCCGGGTCGACGTGCACACCGTACGGGCGCACGAGCCGGTCAGCCGGGTGGTCGAGCTGCTGGACACCGGCCACTCCCGCTTCCCGGTGCGCGGTGCGGAGGGCGTCGACGACCTGCTCGGCGTCGTCGGCATCGCCGACGTGCTCGGCGTACCCCCGGGGGAGCGGGCCACCACCCCGGTGAGCGCGGTGGCCGGGCCGCCGCTGCTCGTACCGGAGACGTTGGCCCTGCCCACGGTGCTGGACCGGCTGCGGTCCGGACACCGGCAGATGGCGTGCGTGGTCGACGAGTACGGCGGCTTCGCCGGGGTGATCACCCTGGAGGACATCGCCGAGGAACTGGTCGGCCCGATCCGGGACGAGGACGACCCGCCGGACCGGGCGCCGGCCCGGCAGGACGACGGATCCTGGGTGGTACCGGCCCGCTGGCGGATCGACGAGGTTGCCGACAGCACCGGCATCGCGTTGCCCGAGGCCCCGGAGTACGACACCCTGTCCGGGTTGGTGATGCGGGAGCTGGGCCGGGTGCCGGAGGTCGGTGACCGGCTGGAGATCAGCCTGCTGCCCGAGGGCGCCGACGGCGAGGACAACGAGACGGAACCCCGGGCCCTGGTCGAGGTGCTGGCCGTGGACCGGCACGTGGCCGACTCGGTGCGGTTGCAGCTGACCAAACCCGAGGTGACCGCATGAGCCCCGGGATCGCGCTGTTCAGCTCGGTGATCCTGCTGGCACTGAACGGGTTCTTCGTGGCCGCCGAGTTCGCCCTGGTGGCCAGCAAGCGGTACCGCCTGGAGCAGGCGGCGGCGAACGGCGGTCGGGCGGCACGCGCCGCACTGGACGGCGTCCGCGAGTTGTCGCTGATGCTGGCCGGCGCGCAGCTCGGCATCACGCTGTGCACGCTGGGTCTCGGCGCGCTGGCCGAGCCGGCGATCGAGCACCTGCTCAGCCCGCTGCTGCACGCGGTGGGTCTCCCGGACGCGGCCAGTCACCTGATCGCCCTGGTCTTCGCCCTCGGGGTGGTCACCTTCCTGCACCTGGTGGTGGGGGAGATGGCGCCGAAGTCGTGGGCGATCACCGACGCGGAGCGTTCGGCGACGTTGCTCGCGCTGCCGTTCCGCGCCTTCGCCCGGGTGTCCAGGCCGGTGCTCTCCGCGCTCAACGCCCTGGCCAACGCGATCCTGCGGCTGGTGGGGGTGAACCAGCAGGATCAGCTCGCCCAGGTGCACGGCCCGGACGAGCTGAAGATGCTGCTGGAGCAGTCCCGCGAGCACGGGCTGCTCGGCGCCGAGCAGCACCAGTTGCTGACCAGCATGCTGGATCTACAGGGCACATCCGTGGCCCAGGTGATGGAACCGTTCGCCACCATGGTCACCGTCCGTCGGGACGACCCGGCCGAACGGATCGAACAGGTCAGTCGGGACAGCGGCCGGTCCCGACTGGCGGTGCTGGACGAGGCGGGCGACGTGTGCGGCCTGGTGCACGTCCGGGAGGCGGTGCGGGCGGTCACCACCGGCCGGATCGCCACCGCCGGGGAGCTGATGACCCCCGCGTTCACGCTGCCCGCGACGTCCTCGGTGACCGAGGCGGTCGGGGCGATGCGGGCCCGACAGTCGCAGCTCGCGCTGGTACGCAACGGCGGTGGCCCGGCCCGGCCGATCGGTTTCGTGGCCCTGGAGGACCTCCTGGAGGAGGTCATCGGGGAGTTCGACGACGAGACCGACACCGTGCCGCGTGGGCGGCGGTTGCGCTGATCTGTCGGACCCGGTGGTGTCTGTCGGACCTGGTCGTGCCGGCGGGGTGGGCCGGGCGGCGGGGTCTTTCGGACCTGGTCGCGCGGATGCCGGGTGGCCGGGTCCGCCCGGCGACGCTGCTCGGGGCGGGGGGCGTGACGTCAGCCTGACCGGGTAGGCGCGGCGGGTGGGGCCGACGGGGTCCCCGTCCGGAAGGGGCCCGTGGTGCGGCTGACAGGGGTGTCCCCGGAGTCCGGCCGGACCGGGCTCTCCGTGCAGACCACGCTGCCCAACCCGAGCACCCGCCCGGGCCTGCGCCTGCCCGGGCGGGTGACCCTCGCGGCCGGCCCGGAGGACGTACTGGTGCGGCACATCCGGCTCGGCCTGGTCACCACTGTCGAACCGGACGACCCGGCGGCTCCCCGGCGTCTCGTGCAGTTCCACCAGGTGCCGATAGCCGGCCGCTTCGTCGTGCCGGCCGGTCGACGGCGGGCTGTCGACTTCGCGCTGCCACTGCCCTGGGAGACCCCGGTGACCATTTTCGGCGGGGTGCCGCTGCTGAGCCTGCGGATGGGCCTGCGGACCGAGGTGTCGCTCGACCCCGATCTCGACCAGGGGGCCATGGTGCCGGTCTTCGTGCATCCGCTCCCCACCCAGCAGCACGTGCTGGCGGCGCTGGACACGCTCGGTTTCCTGATCCGCCAGTCCGGGTTGCAGGAGGGCGGGTTGCCCGGGGTCGAGCACACCCTGCCGCTGCACCAGCGCTGGGGCTACTGGGTGGGACCTCTCTACGCCGGCCCGATCACCGAGCTGGAGGTGATCTTCGTGACCAACTCGGCGGGTCTGGAGGCGATCCTCTGGATGGACCGCCGGTTGGCGCTTGCCGGCATCACCCACCAGAGCATCAGCCGGTTCCGGATCTGGCACGCGGACACCGACCGGCGGGACTGGGTCGCCACCGTCGACGGCTGGATCCGCCAGGCGATCAACCGGCACGCCGCCGCTGCCGCCCAGGCCGACTGGTCCGCACAGATCGCCGGGTCCGCACACGTCAGCCGCCACCCCGACGAGCCGGTCCAGTCCGGCTACGGCCTCGGCGGCACCGCCGGCAGCGCAGGCGTCGGAGGAGGCGGCTCCGGCGGCGACGGCACCTAACCCACCCCACCCCCCGCCCCGCCCGCCCCGCCCCGCGATCTTGCACTTTCTGCCCCGGCAAAGACGCCTAAAACGCCTATTTCGGCGACAGAAGGTGCAAGATCGCGGGGGCGATCAGGCGGGCAGGTGTCGATTGCGCTCTTGTGACGTCATGAGTGACGCGGGCGGGACGCGGGCCTGGGTCAGCCGGCGCTGGCGGTGGCTAGCTTGAGGCTGAAGGCCAGGAAGAGGGCTGCCACGGCGGTGGTGCCGCCGGCGGCCAGTCGGCGGCGTTGGCGGAACTGGGTGGCGAGGAAGGTGCCCGCGAAGATCAACGCGGTGAGGTAGAGCGCGCTCGTCACCTGGGCGATCAGCCCGAGCAACAGGAACGACAACGCCGGCCAGGCGTAACCGGGGTCGACGAACTGGATGAAGAACGAGACGAAGAACAGGATCGCCTTCGGGTTCAGCAGGCTGATCACCAGCGCTTTGCGGAACGGGCTGCGCATCGCCGCCGGCTCCGCGGCGTCGATGAGCCGCGGCGTGCTCGGGTCGTTGCGGTCGCGCCAGCGCCGCACGGCACCGAGCAGCATGGTCAACCCGACATAACCGAGGTACGCGGCCCCGGCGTACTTGATCACCAAGAACAGCGGAGGGTACGCCTTGAGCAGCGACGCGACTCCGGCGGCGGAGAGGACCATCAGCACCCCGTCGCCGACGAACACCCCACCGGCGGCCCGGTAGCCGACCCCGACGCCCCGCTTGGCCGCGGTGGAGAGTACGAAGAGCGAGTTCGGCCCGGGCAGCAGGATGATGGCCACGGTGCCCAGCACGTACGTCCAGATGTCGGTGATCCCCAGCACGCCCGCCATCATCACGCCACCGGTGCCGTCCGCAGAAGTTTTTCCCGCAGCCTGGCCTGTGCGTTCGGCCACTCGTCGACGGTCATCGCGTACTGCACGGTGTCCCGCCAGGAGCCGTCCGGGCGTTGCCGGTGCATCCGCAGCACTCCCTCGCGGGTCGCGCCGAGGCGCTCGATGGCGGCCTGGGAGCGGACGTTGCGGATGTCGGTGTGCCAGGCGACCCGGACCGCGCCCAGGTCGTCGAAGGCCCGGCCGAGCAGCAGCAACTTCGCCTCGGTGTTGATCCCGGTACGCCACCAGGGCCGGCCGAGGAAGGTGTGCCCGATCGCCACCGACCGCCGCTGCGGGTCGATCTCGTAGTACGACGTGCTGCCGACCACCGCCCCGGTTACCGCGCAGCGCTGCACCCAGGCCGCCCGCTCGCCATGGTGCTGGGCGGTCAGGGCGGTGCGGATCACCTCGGCGGTCTCGGCGGGCACGGTGGGCGGCGCGACGCTGAGGTGCCGCCACACCTCCGGATCCGCGGTGGCGGCGTGCAACTCGTCGGTGTGCGCCAACTCCAGTGGCTCCAGCCGGACGTGCTCGCCGTGCAGTGGCACCGGGTCGTGCCAGGGCGTGCGGGCCGTCCGCAGGTACGCCGGCAGTGGTGCGGTGACCCCGGCGTCCGGCTCGGGTTGCCCGGCGGTCATCCGCAGCGGCAGCACGCCCGCCCAGTGCGGCAGGTCCAGGTCGGCCTCGTCCTCGCGGACCCCGCCGCTGCGGCTCCGGACGGACACCTCTTGCAGGGGCAACGCCAGCACCGCGGTCTCGGCCAGCTCGCGGCGGCTGGGTGGGCGGGTGGCCGTGCTGCGTCCCGTGCCGACCTTCTCCACAAGCGCGGTGAGCATGGCGAGCTTCTCCCGCTCGTCGGTGACCAGCCGGGCGGTGCCGAGCGCCACGACCGAGCGGTAGTTGGCGCTGTGGTGGAACTGGGAGCGGGCGTAGACCAGGCCGTCGAGCAGGGTCACCGTCACGCAGACCTCCAGCCCATCATCCCGGGCCGCGAGCAGCGGACGGCTGCCGGTGGAGCCGTGCAGGTAGAGCGTGTCGCCGATGCGGACGTGCAGGGTGGGCAGCACCCGCGGCCGGCCGTCGACGGCGAAGCCGAACGCGCAGTGGTACGCCTCGTCGAGCACCGCGTGGGCGGCGGCCCGGTCGTAGCTCATCTTGTCGCGCGAACGGTGGGGTGTGGTCCGGGCGGTGGGTGGATACATGCGCTCGCCCCTTTGTTCTAGTACAATCTCTTATTTGTGTCAGCACACTATCAGCTCACCGGCACGACAGCCGTCGAGATTTCGGCAAGCATCGAGTCGGGCATCCGTACCGACGCCCTGCCGCCGGGTGCCGCCCTGCCGCCCGTGCGGGTGCTCGCCGCCGAGTTGGGCGTCAGCCCCGCCACGGTCGCCCGCGCCTACCAGGAGTTGCGCCAGCGCGGCCTGCTCGCCACCGCCGGGCGGCACGGCACCCGAGTGCGTCCGCGCCCCCCGGTGGCCGCCCGCCGCTCCGCGCTGCGCCCCCCGCCGCTGCCCGGTGCCCGGGACCTGTCCCGGGGCGAACCCGACCCCCGGCTGCTCCCCCCGCTCGGCCCGCACCTGGCGGCCCTCGCCGCCGACGACGGCCCGTCGATCGGCTACTCCGACGCCGGGGTGCTGCCGGAGCTTGCCGAGGAGGCCCGCGTCCGGCTGGGCGCCGACGGCGTACCGGCCGGGGAGCTCACCCTCACCGGCGGCGCGTTGGATGGCATCGAACGGCTGCTCGGCGCACACCTGCGCCCCGGTGACGCGGTGGCGGTGGAGGACCCGGGTTGGGCCAACCTGCTCGACCTGGTCGCCGCGCTGGGGCTGCGCCCGATCGGCGTACCGCTTGACGACGAGGGGCCGCTGGTGGCCGGGGTGGCCGCCGCGCTGGCCGCCGGAGCGCGGGCGCTGGTGGTCACCAGCCGGGCGCAGAATCCGACCGGCGCCGCCGTCTCCGCCGCCCGCGCAGACGCGCTGCGAGCGCTGCTCGCCGGCCGCCGGGACCTGCTGTTGATCGAGGACGACCACGCCGCGGAGTTGGCCCGCGTACCCCTGCACCCGCTGGCCGGCGCGACGTCGAGCTGGGCCTTCGTGCGCTCGGTGAGCAAGCCGTTCGGCCCGGACCTGCGGCTGGCGGTGCTGGTCGGCGACGAGACCACGGTGGCCCGGGTGACCGGCCGCACCCGGGTCGGCGTCGGCTGGGTCTCCACCGTGTTGCAGCGGCTGGTCCTTGCCCTCTGGCAGGACCCGGCGGTCACCGAGCAGGTGCGGCGGGCGGCCCTGAGCTACGAGCAGCGGCGTGCGGGGCTGCTGGCCGCACTGGCCGCGCACGGTCTGACCGCGCACGGCCGCAGCGGCATCAACGTCTGGCTGCCCGTGACGGACGAGACGAGCGCGGTCACCGCGCTGCGCGACGCCGGCTGGGCGGTGGCTCCCGGCGCCCTCTACCGGATCGCCGCCCCTCCCGCCGTGCGCATCTGCGTCAGCCCGCTGACCACCGAGGATCTGGCCCCCCTGGCGGCAGCCCTGGCCAAGGCCCAGAATCCCACCCCACCCCAGGGCTTCCAAACCTAGCCGCCCCGCCCTGCCCCCGCCCCCGCTCCCAGCTCCCGCGATCTTGCACTTTCTGTCGCCGATGTGTCGATCAATGCGGCATTTGTCCGGGCAGAAAGTGCAAGATCGCGGGGGTGGAGGGCTGGGAGGTGGGTATGCGGGGCGGCGGAGGTGGGGTCATGGCTTCAGGTGGGGCACGTAAGGGAGTCTGGATCGCGGTCGCGGTGGCGATCATCATCATCATTATCGTGCTGATCGCGATCGCTTCCGGTGGGGACGGCGGCGGTAACGGGTACTGACGTCCGCGTCTCGGCACCGCGCCGAGGACGTACCCGGCACCGGGCCGCCAACGGGTATATAACAGTCGGCATGGCCGAGCAGACCGGGAGCGCTCCGGGCGCCCAGCGGTTCATCCCGCCCGACGCCGACACCATCGACGACCTGCGCACCGCCGCTGGTGGCTGCCGGGGCTGCGAGCTGTACCGGGACGCCTCGCAGACGGTCTTCGGCCGCGGCGACGAGAGCGCCCGCGTCGTGCTGGTCGGCGAGCAACCCGGCGACATGGAGGACCAGAAGGGGCTGCCCTTCGTCGGACCGGCCGGACGCCTGCTGCGCCGCGCGGTCGACGACGCCGGGCTGGACCCGGGTCACCTCTACCTCACAAATGCCGTAAAGCACTTTCATTTCCTCCTGCGCGGCAAGCGGCGGATCCACCAGACCCCGGACCAGACGCACGTCACCGCCTGTAGACCGTGGTTGGTCGCCGAGTTCGCCCGGCTGCGTCCGGAGATCGTGGTGGTGCTCGGCGCCACCGCCGCCAAGACGCTGCTCGGCCCGTCCTTCCGGGTCACCCGGCAGCGGGGCGAGCTGCTGCCCTGGCCCGAGTCGGCACAGCACCCGGAGGATTTCCGGCGGGTGCCGGTGGACAACGCCGGGAAGCGCGCGGACGCGCCGACCGCCCGGCTGCTGGCCACCATCCACCCGTCCGCGGTGCTGCGCGCCGACGACCAGGACAAGGCGTACGAAGGGCTGGTCGCCGACCTCGCCGTCGCCAGCCGTGCCCTCGCCGGGTAGGTAACCGACAGCCTCGGCCGCACCTCGGCTGGTCGCCCGCCGGCCCGGGGGTCGCCGAGGCCCGGCCGGATCGGTGCCCGGGGCGGAGATCTCTGTCGAGAATCGCCAGTACGGGCGGTTGCCGAGGCGATACCCACCAGAAACGTCAATGCGCGATCGGCGTAACAGCTCCTCTACAGACTCACACGAGTCGATCTTGTAGGGGAGGCCGTTATGAGCGACGAGACGCAGTCGATGGTCAGCCGGCGTGGGTTCCTACGCGCCGTCGGAGTCAGCGGCGGTGCCGGTGCGATGCTCGCCACGATGGGTGCCATGGGACTCGCTCCCAGCGCGGCCGGATCCGTGATCCCCGCGTTCCGAGCGCCGCAGCAATCGGATTTCACCCTGACCGGGCGGTCCGGCGCCAGCGTGGTCGTTCTCGGCGGCGGCATCGCGGGGCTCACCACCGCGTACGAGCTGGGCAAGGCGGGCTATGACTGCACGGTCCTGGAGGCGCGGCACCGCGTCGGTGGGCGCAACCTGACCATCCGGGGTGGCGACGTCGAGACCGACCTCGACGGCCGCACCCAACGGGCCGGCTTCTCCGACGGGGTCTACTTCAACGCCGGGCCGGGTCGGATCGCACAGTGGATGGTCACCATGGACTACTGCCGGGAGCTCGGCGTACCCATCGAGGTCTTCACCAACCAGAACGCCGACGCCTGGATCTACAACGAGTCCGCCGGGATGACCGAGCCGATCCGGTACCGCACCGCCAAGGCCGACGTGTACGGCTATGTCGCCGAACTGCTCGCCAAGGCTACCGACCAGGGTGCGCTGGACGGCCGGCTCACCACCGAGGACCGCG
Organism: Micromonospora sp. NPDC048935; assembly: GCF_043197875.1. Classification (NCBI taxonomy): domain Bacteria; kingdom Bacillati; phylum Actinomycetota; class Actinomycetes; order Micromonosporales; family Micromonosporaceae; genus Micromonospora; species Micromonospora sp. NPDC048935. Next base: position 498,917 of record NZ_JBICTZ010000001.1, read on the forward strand.
ACCGGCTGCTGTCGTTCCTGCAGAGCTTCGGCGCGATCGGCGGGCGGACCAGCGACTGGGCGTACACGGGCACCAGCCGTCGCGGCTTCTCCGGCTATCCCGGTGCCGGAAACGACGTGGGGAGCCTGCTCGGCGCGCCGCCGCCGCTCTCCGACGTCTTCGCCAGCAACGTGGGCCGGTACTTCTCGTTCGAGTTCGGCTACGACCAGGCCATGCTGATGTTCCAGCCGGTCGGCGGGATGGACCAGATCCCGCGCGCACTGGGCAAAGCCGTGGGCACGAGACGGATCCGGCTCAACGCCGAGGTGACCGGGGTGACCGACCGGGGCAGCCGGGTCGAGGTCACCTACCGCCAGGGTGGTCGGCAGTCCCGGATCACCGCCGACTACTGCGTGGCGGCGCTGCCGCCGCACCTGATGGCCCGGGTGCCGCACAATCTCGGCACCGAGGTGACCGCCGCCCTGGCCGACTTCCCGGTCACCGCCGCCGGCAAGATCGGCCTGGAATACCGCAGCCGCTGGTGGGAGACCGACCAGCGGATCTACGGCGGCATCACCGAGACCGACCTGGACCTGTCGCACATCTGGTACCCGTCCCACGGCTTCCACGGCAGGCGCGGCCTGGTCGTCGGCTACTACAACACCGGGGCCAACGCCAGGGCGTACAGCGGGCTCGCGCCGGAGCAGCGCAGCGAACGCGCGATCAGCCAGGGTGTGAAGATCCACGGTGACAAGTACCGCACCGAACTGCTCACCTCGTACTCCCACGCCTGGGACCGGACCCGCTTCATCGAGGGCGCCTGGACCTCGCCCCGGTACGGCACACCCGGTTACAACCTGCTGCTCCAGCCGGCGGGGCGGGTCTACTTCGCCGGGGACTGGCTGAGCCACGAGGTGGCCTGGCAGCACGGCGCGTTCGTGGCAGCCCGGTCGGCGGTCTCCGCGCTGCACAAGCGGGTGATGGCCGGCTGACCGAAACTGTCCACGATTGACGGTGCGCCGGGGTGGCGTGGTTGCCGTGGGCGGCGGGTAGCACGGGTCGATGGATGTCGACAGCGCGAAGGTTCGTGCCGGTGATCCCACCACGGCCAGTGGGCGACGGAGGAAATTCCTCGGGCGGGCGTCCGGGCTGCAGCTCATGGCCGTCTACTGGATGCCGATGACGCTGCTGATCGGGCTGCCGGTGGGTTGGCTGTTCGACCGGGAGAAGTCGCTGGTCGAGGCCGTGCTGGACGCCGCGCTGGGCGTCGTCTGGGCGGTCCCCTCGATCTACCTGAGCCAGCGGATGGTGGGCGAGGCGGGAGCACGGCGGGATCCGGAGGGGTACGCGCTGCGCCAGGCACTGCGCGGGGGCACCGTGCCGGCGGACGACCGGGTACGTGCCGAACTGCCCGGCTACCTGGCGGGGCAGCGGCGGGGGACCTGGGTGGCTCTGCCGGCCGTCCTGGTCATGTGCGTCGGTCTGATCCTGCTCGCTCTCCTCGGCGCCGACCGGGAGGGCTCCGCGGTGATCCTCAGCGTGATCGCCGCCGTCAGCGTGGCCGTCGCCGCGCACACCCTGATCCGGGTCCGCCGGCTGGCACCCCTGCTCACCACACCAAAACCACGCGAATGAACGACGCCCGCCCCCGCCCGCCCGCCCCCGCCCGCGCTCCAAAATCCGCGCAACTTCGGGGAGACTGCTGCCTCCCGACGCCCCGAGGCAACAACATCACCGAAGTTGCGCGGATCTTGGGGCGGGCGCGTGGGAGGGCGGGGCGCGGGTGGCGGAGGTCTGGGGTGTGCGGGGGCGCATGGCAGGGGGTTCGTGGTGGCGGGAACGGGTCGGCTGTCGGTTGAGCCCGCTGTCGCTTGCCGTCGTGGGTGGGCGAGGATGGGTCACCCCCCTCGTGAGGAGCGCAGATGGCCACCGACCTGACCGCGCCGCGTACCGCCCGGCTCGACGTCACGTCGATCCAACGTCGTACCCTGCGGTTGCTCTTCGCCACCCAGATCATCGGTGGTATCGGCGTGACCATTGGCATCGCCGTGGGCGCGTTGCTCGCCGCGCGGATCGCCGGCACGGCGGTGGCCGGCGTGGCACAGAGCGCCGGCGTGGTCGGTGCGGCGCTGCTCGCCGTCCCGGTCACCCGCATCATGGCGCGGCACGGCCGCCGGCCGGGTCTGGTGCTGGCGTACGCGGTCGGTGCCGTCGGCGGCGTACTCGTGGTGCTGGCCGCGGCCACCCGCTGGGTGCCGCTGCTCTTCCTCGGCATGCTCCTCTTCGGCGGGGGCACCGCCGCGAACCTGCAGGCCCGCTACACGGGCGTGGATCTCGCCGAGCCGGCCCGCCGGGGGCGGCAGCTCTCCCTGATCGTCTGGGCGACCACCATCGGTGCGGTGGCCGCGCCGAACTTCGCCGCGCTGGCCGACCGGCTCACCACCGGCTGGGGGCTACCCCCGTTGGCCGGCCCGTTCGCGTTCAGTGCTGTCGCTTTCGTGCTGGCTGGCGGCGTACTCCTCGGGTTGCTGCGCCCCGACCCGCTGCTCACCGCGCGGCGCCTCGCGGCGGCCGCCACGCCGTCGACCCGCGACGCCCCGCCGGCCACCGTGCCGGTCAGGGTGCGCGCGCCGCGCCGCGCCGGGATGCGGCTGGCCTGGTCGGTGGTACGCGGACAGCCCGCCGCCCGGCTCGGCCTCGCCGCCGTGGCGGTGGGTCACCTGGTGATGGTGGCGGTGATGGCGATGACCCCGGTCCGGCTCGGCGAGTCGCACGCCGACGCCGACGTGCTGCGGCTGGTCGGCATCGTGTTGAGCCTGCACATCGCCGGCATGTACGCGTTCTCCCCGGTGGTCGGCTGGCTCACCGACCGGCTCGGCCGGCGGGTGGTGATCCTCGGCGGGGTCGGGCTGCTGCTGGCCGCCTGCGCGGTCGCCGGCACCGCGGGGCACCACACGCCACGGCTCTCGGTGGGTCTGGTCCTGCTCGGGCTGGGCTGGTCGGGGACGATGGTGGCCGGCTCGACGTTGCTGTCCGAGTCGGTGCCGGCCGACGTGCGGCCGAGCGTGCAGGGGCTGTCCGACCTGATCATGGGTCTGGCCGGGGCGGGCGCCGCCGTGGCCAGTGGGTTTGTCATGCAGTTTGCCGGATATCCGGTGCTCACCCTGCTCGCGGCGGTCGCGGTGGTGCCCCTGGTGGCGCTAGCGTTGCGCCCGGTGCCGACCAGGGCACCGGACGAGGAGGGCTGATCACTGTGCGGCTGACCGACTTCTGGACGCGCCTTGACGAGGCGTTCGGGCCCGGCTACGCGGCCAGCATCGCCCGCGACCAGGTGCTGTCGCAGCTCGGCGGACGGACCATCGAGCAGGCACTGGCGTCGGGGGAGCAGACGCACGTGGTGTGGCGGGCGGTGTGCGCCGCGTACCCCGACCGGGTGCCCGCCCGACTACGCTGAGCAGCCTTTTCGTCGCTTCCGCGTGTCGCTTGTCGAGTCGTACACCTGTTCGGCTATTGTCCACAGCGGGGTGCTCGTCCACAGCTCGCGGCCCGTCGGCTGGTTTTCTGTCGGACCCAGCGCCTAGCGTGTCCGCGTGACGCGAAGCTCAGCAAAGACGCCGGCGAAGGCAGGGGTGGCAACCATGGCAGCAGGGCCTGACCGGGAGAAGGCACTCGACCTTGCTCTCGCTCAGATTGACAAGCAATTCGGCAAGGGATCGGTGATGCGCCTGGGTGACCGGCCGGTCATCCAGACCGCGATCATTCCGACCGGCTCCATCGCGCTCGACGTGGCGCTCGGCATCGGCGGTCTGCCGCGTGGCCGGGTGGTCGAGATCTACGGTCCCGAGTCCAGCGGTAAGACCACGGTGGCACTGCACGCGGTGGCCAACGCCCAGCGCAACGGCGGCATCGCCGCCTTCATCGACGCCGAGCACGCGCTCGACCCGGAGTACGCGAAGGCCCTCGGCGTCGACACCGACGCGATGCTGGTCTCGCAGCCGGACACCGGCGAGCAGGCACTGGAGATCGCGGACATGCTGATCCGCTCCGGTGCTCTGGACATCATCGTGATCGACTCGGTGGCGGCCCTCGTGCCGCGTGCCGAGATCGAGGGCGAGATGGGCGACAGCCACGTGGGTCTCCAGGCCCGGCTGATGAGCCAGGCGCTCCGGAAGATCACCGGTGTGCTCAGCAACACCGGCACCACGGCGATCTTCATCAACCAGCTGCGGGAAAAGATCGGCGTCATGTTCGGCAGCCCGGAGACCACGACCGGTGGTCGGGCGCTGAAGTTCTACGCCTCGGTCCGGCTCGACGTGCGACGCATCGAGAGCCTCAAGGACGGCACCGACGTGGTCGGCAACCGCACCCGGGTCAAGGTCGTGAAGAACAAGGTCGCCGCGCCGTTCAAGCAGGCCGAGTTCGACATCATGTACGGCAAGGGCATCTCGCGTGAGGGCTCGCTGATCGACGTCGGCGTGGAGCAGGCGATCATCCGCAAGTCCGGAGCGTGGTACACGTACGACGGCGACCAGCTCGGCCAGGGCAAGGAGAAGGCCCGGGAGTTCCTGAAGGAAAACCCGGACGTGGCCGCCGAGATCGAGAAGAAGATCCTGGAGAAGCTCGGCGTCGGGGTCGGTGCGGGTGACGCCGCCGGTGGCCCGGAGCTGCCGCCTGTCGACTTCTGACCGGTCGCTGACCCATGGCAGGACGACGCGCCCGTACGGGACGGGGCTGGGATGCCAGTCCACCTCGTACGGGCGACGCCCCTGATCCACCCCGCCCCCGTCAAGGTCGCCGGGGGCGCTCCGCGGAAACCGACGCGGTCGAGTCTCCCCCTCGTGACGAGTCGGAGGTGGCCCGCGAGATCTGCCTGCGGCAGCTCGCGGTCCGGCCCCGCACCCGGGCCGAGCTGGCCGGTGCGCTGGCCAAGCGGGGCATCTCCGAGCAGGTGTCGGCCGAGGTGCTCGACCGGTACGACGAGGTCGGCATCATCGACGACGCCGCGTTCGCCCGCGCCTGGGTGTCCAGCCGGCACTCCGGGCGAGGGCTGGCCCGCCGGGCGCTCGCCAACGAGCTACGCCGCAAGGGCGTGGACGGCGAGGTGGCCACCGAGGCACTCGGTGAGCTGGACGAGGAGACCGAGGCGGACACCGCCCGCACCCTGGTGGAACGCAAGCTGCGCACCGCCCGGGGCGAGCCCGACGCGGTCTTCCGCCGGCTGGTGGGCATGCTGGCCCGCAAGGGCTACCCGCCCGGCGTGGCGATCCGGGCGGTGAAGGACGCGCTGGCCGCGCAGAGCGCCGAGGCGGCCGAGTTCGCCGAGCAGATCGACGCCGACGCGCTCGCCGACGCCGAGGGCGAGTTGGAGCGCGACAACCGTCCGATCGACTGAGAATCGCGCCGGGTGCGGCGGGGTGGTCCGATGCTGAAGGCGTGTCTGAACGGTGGGCGCGGCCGTGACGCCCACCCGGCGGTGCCTGTCACACCTGCGGAGTTGGCCGCCGACGCGGCCCGTTGCGCGGCGCTCGGCGTCGCGGCCGTGCACGTCCATCCCCGTGACGCGTCGGGTGCCGAGTCGCTGCGCCCAGAGGTGATCGCCGACGCGCTCACCGCGATCCGCGCAGCCCGGCCGGGGCTGCCGGTGGGGGTGAGCACCGGCGCCTGGATCGCCCCGGACCCGGCCGACCGGGTGGCCGCCGTCCGGGCCTGGTCGGTGCTGCCCGACTTCGCATCGGTCAACGCGCACGAGGCCGGTGCCGAAGCCGTCGCCGCAGCCCTGCACGAGCGGGGTGTGCTCGTCGAGGTGGGGCTCTGGACGCTCGACGCCGTCGAGGCGTACCGGAGGTGGCGGGTGCCGGCCGGGCGGATCCTCGTCGAGTGCATGGCCGAGGAGGTGCCGGTCGCGTTGGCCGACGCGGCGCGGATCCTCGCGGCCCTGCCGTCGCGGCGGATCCCACCGGTGCTCCTGCACGCCGAAGGGCCGGCCACCTGGGCGGTGCTCGCCGACGCGGTCAGCCGCGGTCTGCACAGCCGGATCGGTCTGGAGGACACACTCCTGCTGCCCGACGGCACGCCGGCACCGCACAATGCCGCACTGGTCACCGCCGCGTTGGCGGCCGGCGCCCACTGAGCGCTCCGCGCTGGGCTGGGCTGGGCGTTCGACGTCGTGCGGGTGTTCGGCGTCGTGCGGGGCGGGCGGCGTCTGCTGGGCGGGCGGCGTCGTGCGGGGCGGGCGCGTCTGCTGAGCCGCTTGCCAAGATCGTGCTCGATCCAGGATGTAGTTGGGTCCTCAGGCGGTGAGGCCACTACTTCCACGACAACGCCGTTGCGTTAGGCAGAACGACTGTTCGTCAACGGGCGCTGCCTCGCCGATCATGGAGTTGTGCCGGACGGCAAGCGCCGTAGAACGCCATGATCGCCAAGCCTGCATCGCGATCTTGCACTTTCTGCCCCGACATTAGGGGACATTACCGCTCAAATCAGCGACAGAAAGTGCAAGATCGGCGCGACTCTCCTGCTCGACGCGTCTTGATCTACAAGCCACGTTGGTCAGCAGCGGGTTGACCCGGCCATAACGCAACTGCATTGACTTCCATGATCGAACGCGATCCTGGCGGGAGAGGCGCGATCCTGGCGGGAGAGGCGCGATCCTGGCGGGAGAGGCGCGATCCTGGCGGGAGAGGCGCGATCCTGGCGGAGAGGTGCGATCCGGGCTGGCGAGTGTGATCTTGGTCGGGGTGGGCGTGGCGAGGGGCGGGCGCGGACGTGGGGTCGTTGGTGTCACACAGTCGGCTCGCCGAGGGGTGCCGCCGTCGCTGAACAGGCACGACATCCGGATCGGGAGCGGGTGCCTCGCCGCGTTTGTCCCGTCGTGTCCGACACGACATCACCTTTGGGTGACGATGCAACTTCTCTCCGTTCGGGGGGTTTGATCATGAGTCCTTGACCAGAGCACCCCCGGCGACCTAGCCTCGCCATACAGGCTCACATTGCCCGACCATCGCAGGCTAAGCGCACAACATAGATCGCGTAACAAGACAGCATCACTTTGGCCGACTCCGCGGCCTTTGGCGGCAACTCCGGACAGGCCGGTCCGGAACGCCGCGACAACTGCACCCGGTCGCCGACGTTGCCCGCGGGCACCGCCGGCGGAGAGAGCTACCCACGGCCAGCCGCTCCGGTCGGGCGTCCACAGCCGCAGGAGTGTGCCCCCGGCACGGTCGCTGCGGTCTCGACGTTAGGGGAGGCGGCCATGGCGGGGCGGCGGCACAGGTTCATCGGTAGACCCGACGGGGTCCCGGCATGAACGCCTTCGACGTCGTGCTCCTCGCGGCCGTCCTCGTCCTCGCCGTGGTGGTGATCGGAGCCGTGCTGGTCGGCATCCGGACGCTGCGCCGGGTGGGCGCGGCACCGGCTCCGGAGGATCCCGCCTTCATCGCCGAGAAGGACCGCCAGGAGCAGTCTCTGGCCGCCCTGCGGACCGCGGCCGACGAGGCGAACAGCACGATCGACGTGGCGAAGTCCGCCGCCGCGGCGGCGCGTACCGAGGCGGCGGCGGCGAAGGCCGAGGCGAAGGCGGCCCGTGCCGAGGCCCGGCGGGTGCTCGACGACGCCCGCGCCGAGGCGGACACCGTTCTGGAGCGCGCCCACAAGCAGGCCGAGGCGGACGCCGAGCAGTTGCGGACGGCGGCCCGGCGCAGCGGTGAGCGGGAGGTCGCGGTGCTCGCCGCCACGACCCGGGAGCAGGCCGCCGAGGTGGAGCGTCGGGCGGCGCGGATGGACGAGCGGGAGCGGATGCACACCGAGGAGGTGGAGCGGTTCGCCGAGCGGGAGCGGCAGCTCACCGAGGCACGTGCGGCCCTCGCGACCCGGGAGTCCGCGTTGGCCCGGCGGGAGGCCGAGCTCGCCGAGTCCGAGGAACTGCGCCGCCGGGAGTTGGAGCGGGTCGCCGGGCTCACCGCCGACGCGGCACGACTGGAGCTGGTCGAGGCGATCGAGACGCAGGCCAAGCGGGAGGCGGCGCTGCTGGTGCGCGACATCGAGTCCGATGCGCGCAACACCGCCGAGCAGCGGGCCCGACACATCGTGGTGGACGCGATCCAGCGGGTCGCCAGCGAGCAGACCGCCGAGAGTGTGGTCAGCGTCCTGCACCTGCCCGGTGACGAGATGAAGGGGCGGATCATCGGCCGGGAGGGGCGCAACATCCGCGCCTTCGAGTCGGTGACCGGCGTCAACCTGATCATCGATGACACGCCCGAGGCGGTGTTGCTCTCCTGCTTCGACCCGGTCCGCCGCGAGGTGGGTCGGTTGACCCTGGAGAAGCTGGTCCTGGACGGGCGGATCCACCCGCACCGGATCGAGGAGGTCTACGACCTGGCCCGGCAGGAGGTGGAGCAGCTCTGCCTCCGCGCCGCCGAGGACGCCCTGGTCGAGGTGGGCATCACCGAGATCCACCCGGAGTTGGTGGCCCTGCTCGGTCGCCTGCGCTACCGCACCTCGTACGGGCAGAACGTGCTCAAGCACCTGGTCGAGACGGCGCACATCGCCGGCATCATGGCCGCCGAGTTGCGGCTGGACGTGCCCACCATCAAACGGTCGGCGTTCCTGCACGACATCGGCAAGGCGCTCACCCACGAGGTGGAGGGCAGCCACGCCATCATCGGCGCGGACCTGGCCCGCAAGTACGGCGAGCACGAGGACGTGGTGCACGCCATCGAGGCGCACCACAACGAGGTGCCCCCGCAGACCATCGAGGCCGTGCTCACCCAGGCTTCCGACGCCTGTTCCGGTGGTCGGCCGGGCGCGCGTCGGGAGAGCCTGGAGGCGTACGTGAAGCGTCTGGAACGGATCGAGGAGATCGCGGCCGGCAAGCTCGGCGTGGACAAGGTCTTCGCGATGCAGGCCGGCCGGGAGATCCGGGTGATGGTCAAGCCGGACGACGTGGACGACATCGGCGCGGCCGTGCTGGCCCGTGACGTGGCCAAGCAGATCGAGGAGGAGCTGACCTACCCGGGTCAGATCCGGGTCACGGTGGTCCGCGAGTCCCGGGTCACCGAGATCGCCCGCTGACCGGCCCGCCCACCACGAGTCGAGCAATATCGGGGTGTCCCCAAGGAGGGGACACCCCGATATCAGGAAACGCGCCGGGCGGCCCGGCAGGAGGCACGTCGCAGGTCAGCCCTGCGGTTCGCTGACGGTGTGCCCGCCCACCGGAGTGGCGCCGGTGGCGGTGCGTCGCTGGGCGCGGAAGCCGCGCTGACGGCTGCGCCGGTCCAGCCAGTTGGCGAGCGCGGTGAGCAGCGAGTTGATCACGATGTAGATCGCGGCCACCACGATCGCCGCGGCGACGATGTTGCCCTTGTTCGCGGCGAGGTCGTTGACCCCGCGCTGGAGCAGCTCCGGGTAGGCGACGATGTAGCCCAGCGCGGTGTCCTTGAGCAGCACCACCAACTGGCTGACGATGACCGGCAGCATCGCCCGGGCGGCCTGCGGGACGAGGATCAGCTGCATGACCTGGCTCTTGCGCATGCCGATCGCGTACGCGGCCTCGGACTGACCACCGGGCAGCGAGCGGATTCCGGCCCGGAACGCCTCCGCGAGGACCGAGCCGTTGTACAGGGTCAGCCCGATCACGACGGCCCAGAAGGCGGTAACCGGCCCCTTGATCAGGAAGGGCACGCCGTAGAAGATGAAGAAGATCATGAGGAGCAGGGGTACGGCGCGGAAGAACTCGACCACCGCGCCGGACGGAATGCTGATCCAGCGACGCTCGGAGAGCCGGCCGACCGCGAAGATGATGCCGAACGCCAACGAGAGCACCATGCCGACAGCGGCCGCCCAGAGCGTGGCGAGCAGGCCGGGCCCGATGAACTGGGTCCACGTCGCGGCCTCGGTGAAGGGCTTCCAGAGCTGCCCGTCCCACTGGCCGGCCTCGTCGAACTTCGTGTAGACCCACCAGAGCAGCCCGGCCAGGGCGACCCCGAAGACGACTGTCAGTACCGCGTTGCGGATGCGTGCCCGAGGCCCCGGGTGGTCGTAGAGGACGGAGTCGGTGCTCATCAGCGCTTCACCGCCAGTCGGTTGGCCAGCCAGCCGAAGGCGTAGCCGGTGGGGATCAGGAACGCGGCGAAGGTGCCGGCGAAGACCAGGAAGATCATGATGACCGCGTTGCCGTTGTCATTGATCAGCTGCTTCATCACGTTTGAGGACTCCATCAACCCGATCGTGCCGACGATCGTGGCGTTCTTGCAGAGCGCGATCAGGATGCTGCCCAGCGGTGCGATCACGGAGCGCGTGGCCTGGGGCAGCACCACGATCCGCAGCGTCTGCGCGAAGGTGAGACCGATCGCGCGGGCCGCCTCGGCCTGCCCGGTGGGCACCGTGTTGACGCCGGAGCGCAGCGCCTCGCAGACGAAGGAGGCCGTGTACACCGACAGGCCGACGACTCCGAGCCAGTAGTTGTTCAGGTCCAGGTCGTCGGAGAAGCTCAGACCGAGGCTGGAGTAGAGCCCGAAGTAGCAGAAGAAGACCACCAGGGTCAGCGGCGTGTTGCGGAAGATGTTGACCCAGGCCGTCCCGAATCCGCGCAGCACGGGGACCGGCGAGACCCGCATGGCGGCGAGCACCAGGCCGAGTATCAGCGCGAACAACGCCGCCGCGCCGGTCAGCTTGAGGATCCAGACGAAGCCCGACAGGTAGGCGTCGAAGTTCGTCGGATCAGCGAATACGTCCATGCGTCGGCTCCCAGGGGCAGGTCGTCGGCGTCGTCACGGGCCGAGGGCCGACACCCGTGCTCGGATGTCGGCCCCCGGGACCGGTCAGACGCTGCCGCAGTTGGTCAGCTTGGTGGTGTCCAGCTCGGGCGCGGCCTTGCCGCTCTTGCCCAGGCTGGTGTCCCAGGCGGCCTTGTAGGTGCCGTCCGAGGCGGCGGTCTTGAGGATCTCGTTGACCTTCTCGCAGCCGTCCTTGTCGTCCTTCTTCAGGCCGATGCCGTAGGGCTCGGTGGAGAAGGTCTTGCCGACCACCTTGAACTTGCCGGCGTACTGCGACTGCGCGGCGTAACCGGCGAGGATGATGTCATCCGTGGTGACGGCGTCGACCTGGCCGTTCTCCAGCAGCGGCAGGCACTTCGAGTACGCGTCGAACTGCTGGAGCTTGGCCTTCGGGTAGTCCGACTGGATCCGCTTGGCGGGCGTGGAGCCCGAGGCCGAGCAGACCTTCTTGCCCTCCAGGCCCTCGGGGCCGGTGATCGTCGAGTCGGCCTTGACGAGCAGGTCCTGGCCGGCGATGAAGTACGGGCCGGCGAAGTTGACCTTCTGCTTGCGCTCGTCGTTGATGGTGTACGTGGCCACCACCAGGTCGACGGTGCCCTGCTGGATGAAGGGCTCCCGGTTGTTGGAGACCGTCGTCTTCCACTCGATGTTGTTCGCGTCGACGCCGAGACCCTTGGCGATGATCTTGCCGATCTCGATGTCGAAGCCCTCGTACTGGCTGCCGGTCTGCAGACCCAGGCCGGGCTGGTCGGCCTTGACGCCGATGACGAGCTTCTTCTGCTTCTCCGCCTTGCCGACGATGCCCTTGGCGCCCGAGCTGCCGGTGCTGCCGCCTTCGTCCCCGCCACAGGCGGTCATGGTGACGGCCAGGGCCGCGACCGCGGCGACTGCCGCAATGCGCTTGATACGCATACTCTTCTCCTTCTTCGACGGAGCCCGCCGAGGTGCGGCGCGCTCCACTACGGACGCCTAGTGCGTGAGGATCTTGGAGAGGAAGTCCTTGGCCCGCTCGCTGCGCGGGTTCTCGAAGAACTCCGCCGGGGAGGCGTCCTCGACGAGCTTGCCGTCGGCCATGAAGATGACCCGGTTGGCGGCGTGCCGGGCGAAGCCCATCTCGTGGGTGACCACGACCATGGTCATGCCGTCGCGGGCCAGCGAGGTCATCACGTCCAGCACCTCGCCGACCATCTCCGGGTCGAGCGCGCTGGTGGGCTCGTCGAAGAGCATCGCCTTGGGCTGCATGGCCAGCGCGCGGGCGATCGCCACGCGCTGCTGCTGCCCGCCGGAGAGCTGGGCCGGGAACTTGTCCGCCTGGTTGCCGATGCCGACGCGGTCGAGCAGGGCCAGGCCGCGCTCGCGGGCGGCGGCCGGCTTCTCCTTGCGGACCTTGATCGGGCCGAGGGTGACGTTCTCCAGGATGGTCTTGTGCGCGAAGAGGTTGAAGGACTGGAAGACCATCCCCACCTCGCTGCGCAGCTTGGCGAGGGGCTTGCCCTCGGCCGGCAGCGGCTGGCCGTCGAAGGTGATGGTGCCGGAGTTGATCGGCTCCAGTCGGTTGATGGCGCGGCACAGCGTCGACTTGCCGGAGCCGGACGGGCCGATCACCACGACCACCTCACCCCGACCCACCGACAGCGAGACGTCGTCCAGCACGTGCAGCGGCCCGAACCACTTGTTGACCGCGTCCAGCACGATGAGCGGTTCGCCCGTCGTCACGTCGTCCACCGTCCCCTGTCGTCTCCCGGATCGGGGTCGGTTGACCCCTGGTGCGGCCACTGTAGGCGGCCTGATGTGGCGGAACGCAACTCAGCGGGTCACGGAGCGATAACACCGGTCCCGATCGTCGTCGGACGTCCGATTCCGTTCATTCCGCGAGCCACAACGGTGGCGATCGTGGCCCACTGTCGAGATCATGGGGGCATGACCGAACCGGTACGGCTGACCAAGTACGCCCGTGGTGGTGGCTGCGCCTGCAAGATCCCGCCGGGCGAGTTGGAGATCATGGTGTCCGGTCTCGGCCCGGCCACCGGGACCGCCGAGTTGCTCGTCGGGTTGGACCACGGCGACGACGCGGCGGTGGTGCGCCTGGATCAGCGGACCGGCCTGGTCAGCACCGCCGACTTCTTCACGCCGGTCGTCGACGACGCGTACGACTGGGGTCGGATCGCCGCGGCCAACGCGCTCTCCGACGTGTACGCGATGGGCGGCACCCCGTTGCTCGCGCTCAATCTGCTCTGTTGGCCGCGCGACGTGCTGCCGATGGAGTTGGCCGGTGAGGTGCTGCGCGGCGGTCAGGACGTCGCTCGGGAGGCCGGCTGTCACCTGGCCGGCGGGCACAGCGTGGACGACGACGGCCCGAAGTACGGTCTCGCGGTCACCGGCACGGTCCGCCCGGAGGAGTTGATCACCCTCGACGCCGGAGTGGCCGGCGTGCCGTTGTCGTTGACGAAGCCGCTCGGGGTGGGTGTGCTCAACACCCGACACAAGGCCACCGGGGAGAGCTTTCCGGAGGCGGTGGCCTCGATGAGCGCGCTCAACTCCGGCGCCGCCCGCGCCGCGGTCGCCGCCGGCATCCGCTGTGGCACCGACGTGACCGGGTTCGGGTTGCTCGGGCACGCCTCGAAGCTGGCCCGGGCCAGTCGGCTCACGGTGGCCATCGACACGGCCCGCGTGCCGTACCTGTCCGGTGCGCGGGAGGCGCTGCGCGACGGGTACGTCAGCGGCGGCAGTCGGCGCAACCTGGAGTGGGTGACTCCGTGGACGGATTTCGGCGCCGTGGGCGAGGACGAGCGGTTGTTGCTGGCCGACGCGCAGACCTCCGGCGGCCTGCTGGTCGCCGGCGAGATTCCCGGCGCGCCGGTGGTGGGTGAGTTGCTGCCGCGCGGCGAGCACCTCGTCGTCCTGCGCTGAATTTCCCCAGGTCGGCACCGGAGAGGCTGCGGTCACCGCTCGCCGGACACGCGAGGGACGCTCGTCGGACACGCGGCGGCGGTGGTGCGGTTGGCACACCATAGCCGATAAACTGTCACCTTCCCGCTACTCCGAGCAATGCGGCTCAGGGAAATTTTGCCCGGAATGGTCACAGACCGGTAACTTGCCCCCGGCTGGGGTCAAATGCCCCCCACCATCGTGTGTAAGGCCCGATCCGGAGGCCGGTGGGACGAACGCAGCGAGGAGGCGGAATGACCGAGCTGTGGAACTGGAGAATCGACGGGGCTCGACCCGTGGAGGTCTACCCGGCGCTGGCCGAGGCGCTCGGCCGGGTGGTGATGCCGTTGGCGGTGGCCGACCCGGCCCGGCTGCCGGCGTACGCGGTGGTGTGTGACGTCTGGCAGGCGCCGGGCGAGTTCGCGACTGTCGTGGACTGCTACGGGGTGCCCGAGCAGCTCTCCGAGCACGCCAGCATCGCGGCGCTCGCTCGACTGTTGGGCCGCAACTGCCTGGTGCGTGACGACACGCTCGACGCGGGTCGGCATCTGCTCGTCGCACCGGACGGCACGGTCCGTCCGGTGCACTTCGACGTGCGGGACACCGACGACGGTGAGGTGCTCAGCAGGCACCGGCTCTGCACGCTCGGTGACCCGGGTTGCCGGGGCTGGTCGCAGTGCCACCGGTCGCAGTGGGCACCGGACACTGTCGTCCCGGCGCTCGCCGCGGCCTGACCCGCCAGGGGGCGGGCCCGGCGAGGGGCGGCACCGGCGAGTCGGTCCGCTCCCGCGAGCCCTCGACGCGGGCGCGACGGCGGCCGGTCGGTCCGTGCCCGTGATCAGCCGGTGGCGGCGGCCTGCCGGTCCGTGGTGCCCGATCCGGCACCTCGTACCACCAGTTGGTCGAGCAGGTCGCGCGTCGCCGCGGTCACGGCGGCCACCGCGGCGTCGAACGCGGCGGCGTTGTGTGCGGCGGGCGCCCGGAAGCCAGAGATCTTCCGGACGTACTGCAACGCCGCCGCCTCGACGTCCGCGTCGGTCACCTGCGGGGTGAACGGTTCACGCAACGTCTTGATGCTCCGGCACATGGGGTTCCTCCTCTGCCGGCACCCCGGATCAACACTCGGGGTGCCGGTGGTTGTACCGACGGTGACACTGGGTCGATATTTGTCTATCCTGGTCACGGACCAGAGCCTTTCGCGCAATTATCGCCGCTCGCGCTTCCGGCGCCCGGGCCCTCGGAGACTCATTGTGGACCATGCCCCCACCCGCACCACCCGTCCCGACCTCGACAACCTCACCCGAAGCCTGCACACCCCGCTGGCGCGGATCGCCGCCGAGCACGCCGATCTGGTCGAGGCGGTCCGCCGGCGCGTCGTCGTGGACGAGACCGTGCCGTCCGGCAGCGTGCCCGTCGCCGCCTTCAACTCGTCCATCTAGATGATGGCCGGCCGGAGTGGGCCACCCGGAGCGGGCGGGTCGTGCCGGCCGATCAGCCAGTTCGTGCTGAAGGTGCACAGCCGGTGCGATCTCAGCTGTGACCACTGCTACGTCTACCAGCACGCCGACCAGACCTGGCGGGGTCGGCCGGTGCGGATGTCGACGGCCACGGTCCGGGTCGCCGCGCGACGCATCGCCGAGCACGCCCGCGAGCACGCGTTGCCGGTCGTGCACGTGGTGCTGCACGGGGGTGAGCCCCTGCTGCTGGGCGCTGCCGGGCTGCGCGAGGTGCTGGCCGAGCTGCGGGCGGCCATCACGCCGTGGGCGCGACTCGACCTGCGCATGCAGACCAACGGCGTGCTGCTCGACGACGAGCTGTGCCGGCTCCTCGTCGACGAGGACGTGCGGGTCGGAGTGTCGTTCGACGGCGACCGCGCGGCCAACGACCGGCACCGGGTCTTCGCCCACGGTGGCAGCAGCCACGACCACGTCCGGCGGGCGCTGGCCCTGCTCCGGCGGCCGGAGCACCGCGCCAGCTACGCCGGCATCCTCTGCACCGTCGACGTCCGCAACGACCCCGACCGGGTGTACGAGGCGCTGCTGGCCGAGAGCCCTCCCCGAGTGGACCTGCTGCTGCCGCACGCCACCTGGGACAACCCCCCGCCGCGCCCCGGCCCCGGGTCGACCCCGTACGCGGACTGGCTGGGCCGGGTGCACCGGCGCTGGGTGGACGAGGGGCGGCCGATGTCGATCCGGCTGTTCGAGGCGTTGCGGCCCGGTGGCGGCGGCACCGAGGCGTTCGGCCTCGCGCCGGCCGACGTGTTGGTGATCGAGGCGGACGGCAGTTGGGAGCAGGTCGACTCGTTGAAGACCGCCTACCACGGCGCGGCGGGCACCGGGTTCGACGTGTTCGGCCAGTCGGTGGACGAGGCGGCCCGGCATCCCGGGGTCGCCGTCCGGCAGGACGGCGTGGACGGGCTCTGCGCGACCTGCCGGGCCTGTCCGGTGGTCGACAGGTGTGGCGGCGGGCTGTACGCCCACCGCTGGCGCACCGGGTCCGGCTTCGACAACCCGTCGGTGTACTGCGCCGACCTGCTGCGCCTGGTCGACAGCGTCGACGCGTACCCGGGGCCGGCGCGCCAACCCCCGGCCGCCGCGCCGGCCGACGACCTGCTGGACGACCTGGCGACCGGCCACGGGTCGACGGCGACGCTGGCGCTGCTCGCCGCCACCCAGCTCTCCATCACCCGGGCGTTGCTGGTGGCCTGCCGGGACCGGGCCGGTTCCACGGTCGCCTGGGAGCTGCTCGTCCATCTCGACCAGACGGCACCGGAGGCGGTCCGGGCGGTCCTCGAACACCCCTTCGTCCGACCCTGGCTGGTGCACCGCCTCGACTCGTCGGCCCGCACCGCGGTCGACCCGCTGCCGGCGCTCGCCGTCGCGGCGGCGCTGCGGGCCGGCGTCGCGGCGTCGGTGCACGTCCCGGTGCGGGCCGACGCGATCACGTTGCCCACGCTCGGCGGCCTGGTGCTTCCCGGCCTGGGGGAGAGCGCCGAGGTGACAGTCCGGCAGGAAGGCTTTCGCGTCCGCGGCGGGACCGCCGAGCGGACGGTGCTCCTCGACCCGGTCGAGTTGTCCGCCGGCTGGCGACCGACGCGCGACGTGCCGGTGCCCGGTGGCTGGTTGCTGATCGAGGACGGCGACCCCTACCGGGACTGCTACGGCCAGCCGGTGGCACCCCGCCTGACGGATCCGGCCGCGCGGGCGTTGGGGCGTACCGTGGCCGAGGCCTGGCGGGTCGTGCGGCGCGACGTGCCGGCGCACGCGGTGGCGCTCGACGGCGGTCTGCGCGCCGTCGTGCCGCTGACACCCGACCCGGCGCGACCACTGCGCAGCGCGACCGCCCGGCACGCGTTCGGCGCGGTCGCGGTCACCCCGCACCCCGACCCGGAGACGATGGCGGTGCTGCTCGTGCACGAGTGGCAGCACGCGAAACTCGGCGCCGCGCTCGACCTGTACGACCTCGTCGAACCCGGCCAGGGCACCCGGATCCGAGTGCCCTGGCGTCCCGACCCACGGCCGCCGGAGGGGGTGCTGCAGGGGGTGTACGCCCACCTGGCGGTCACCCAGGTGTGGCAGTCCCGGGCGGCCAGCATCGGGGGTGACGCGTCGGCGCACGCCGACCGTTACCTGGGTTGGACCCGGGACGGTGTCGACGCGCTGCTGGCCAGTCGGTCGCTCACCGCGGCGGGTGAGCGGTTCGTCGGCCAGTTGCGGCACGCCCTTGGGGAGACCCGTGTCGGGTCCCGATGAGCGGCATCTGCCCATCCTGGGCCGTTCCCGCCTCGCCGACGACCTGCGGGCGCTGGGCGTCCGCCCGGGGGCGTGCCTCGTGGTGCACTGCGGCCTGCGTCGGGTGGGTCTGCTGGAGGACGGGCCGGCGACGCTCGCCAACGCCCTGCGCGACGTCCTCGGCCCGGCCGGCACGCTGCTGGTGCCCACCCACACCGACGGCAACTCGACGACCTCCCGGGCCCACCTGGCGGCCACCGCCGGGATGGATCGGGCGCAGCGCGAGCGGTACGAGGCGGCGCTGCCCGGCTGGGACCGCCGCAGCACCCCCTCGCAGCGGATGGGTGCGCTCGCCGAGTACGTCAGGTGTGCCCCCGGCGCCGTGCGCAGTGATCATCCGCAGACCTCGTTCGCCGCGCTCGGGCCTCGTGCCCGGCAGCTCACCGACGGCCACGACCTCACCTGTCACCTGGGCGAACGCTCACCTGTCGGTGGGCTGTACGCGGCCGACGGGCAGGTCCTGCTGCTCGGCCTGGGGTACGAGGCGTGCAGTGCCCTGCACCTGGCGGAATACCGGCTGCCGGTGGCGGCGCCCGAGCGCGACTACCACTGCTTCCGGCTTGTCGACGGGCGTCGGGTCCGCCTCGACTTCCGCGCTCTCGACCTGGACGACCGCGACTTTCCCACGGTGGGGGCCGCGCTCGACGACACTTCGTTCGTGCGGCACGGGCGGGTCGGTCGGGCGAGCGCGCGCCTGCTGCCGGCACGTGCCACAGTGGACTTCGCCGTCGACTGGTTCGCGGCGAACAGGCTGGCAGTGCGACGTTGACGCGGGGTCTACGCTGATGGTCCGGCCGCGTGGGGAGGGCGGAGGGTCAGCGGTGAGCACAGCGGACGCACCCTCCAGGACGCGCGCCCCGCTCTTCTTCGTCAGCTACTCCAGGGCGCCGGTCGGCCGGGCCACCGGCAAGCCCGCCGAGTACGTCTCCCGGTTCTTCGAGGACCTGTCCGTGCACGTCAGCGAGCTGGTCGGCCCGGTGACCGGGCTGGACGCCGGCTTCCTGGATAGCTCCATCGCGGGCGGGGAACGCTGGAGCCCGGAGCTTCTCGAGGCCGCCGGCACCTGCCAGGTCTTCGTGCCGCTGGTGTCCAGTGCGCTGCTCGGCAGCGAGTGGTGCGGCCGCGAGTGGGACGCGTTCTCCCGCCGACGGATCGTCGGGCGGCACAGCTCCGCCTCGGCCCACGAGACGGCGATCGTGCCGGTCACCTGGTCGCCGACGAACGGCACCGCACTGCCCCGGGTGCTGCGCGACATCCAACGGTTCTCCCCGACCGCCATGCCGGATCCCGACATCGCGGTGCACTACCAGCGGGATGGGGTCTACGGCTTGCTGACCATGCAGTGGGAGAACGCGTACCGGGCGGTGGTCTGGCGGCTCGCGCAGCGGATCGTGGCGATCCACCGCTCCTACCTGGTGGAGCCCTGGGTGCCGGCGAGTGCCGACGAGCTGTGCAACAGGTTCGCCGAGGAGCCGGGGTGAGCCCGCCGGGGGACCGCCGCCGACCGGCGGCACGGGGGACGTACTTCTTCCTCAGCTATGCCCACTCGGCGCCGGCCCCGGGTGCGCGGGCCGACGCCGACGTGTGGGTCGGGCAGTTCTTCACCGACCTGGCCGACGAGGTGCGGCGCCAGGCGCGGCCGGTGGCCGGGATGCGGATCGGCTTCTTCGACCAGCACATCCCGTTGGGCGCCGACTGGAAGGCCGCTCTCGCCGAGGCGCTCGGTGACGCCGAGGTCTTCGTCCCGCTCTACTCTCCCGGCTACTTCAGCCGCCCGTGGGCGTTGGGTGAGCAGGAGTCCTTCCGGGCCCGGCTGGCCGCCGCCGGGTCGACCCGGCTCACCGCCGGCCACCTCACCCCGGTGCTGTGGATCCCGTTTCCCCCGTGGGAGGCCCATCCCGAGCTGGACGGCGCACTGGACCTGGGCCGGGACGTCCCGGAGTACGCCGAGGACGGCCTGCGCGCCTTCTGCATGCTGGCCTCCTACCGGGCACAGTACGAGCTGCTGCTGAGCCGCCTGGCCAGTCGGATCGTGCACACCGCCGAGCGGCGGCCGCTGGGCCCGTCGCGTGCGCCCGGCCTCGACGAGGTCGCCAGCCCGGGGCCGTCCGACCCGGACTTCGTCGTCGCCGTCCTGGCCCCGACCCGGGACCGCCTCCCGGCCGACCGCGACCCCGCCGGCTACGCGACAAGCGGCCGGCTCTGGCGGCCGTACGGGCGACGCCAGGAACTCCCCGCCGCCGAGTACGCGGTCAGCACCGCCGAGCGCCTCGGGCTGTCCGCCCGCACGGAGGACTTCACGCAGGCCGCTGGTCTGCTCGATCACCGACCGGCGGTGCTGCTCGTCGACCCGTGGATCGCGGCAGCGCCCGACGCGTCGGCGATCCTCGCCGGGATGCTGCACGGGCTGCGGGAGTGGGTCGTGCCGCTGGTGGTCACCGACGACGACGACACCCAGGACGCGACCCGGTGGGCGACCGAGGTGACGCGCCTGCTGCACGACGCCGGCCTGCCCCAGGTGAAGCGGGCGTGCAGCATGCCCGAGTTCGTCGACCTGATGCCGGCGCTGGTCACCGAGGCCCGCCGCCAGTTCCTCAAGTACGGCCCGGTCGTCCCCTTCGAACCACCGCCGGAACCGGTGCCGAGCCTGCGCGACGGCCTGTCCGTTGCCGGCCCCACCGGCACGCCCGACCCCGTGTCCCCGCCCGCTGATCCGGCCCCACCGCGTCCCCACGGAGAAGACCGATGAACATCGATCGCGAAGGCCAGGTCGTCACCTTCTACTCGTTCAAGGGTGGGACGGGGCGGACGATGGCGCTGGCCAACGTCGCCTGGATCCTCGCGGCCAGCGGCCGCCGGGTGCTCGTCGCCGACTGGGATCTCGAGTCACCAGGTCTGCACCGCTTCTTCCATCCGTTCCTGGACGCCGAGGCGATCCAGGGCACCAGCGGCGTGATCGACATGATCCGCGACTACGAGTGGGAGACCACCCGGGTCGACGACCGACCGGATCGTTGGATGGAGCAGTACGCCCGGGTCGGGCGGCACGCGTTCTCGTTGCGGTGGAGCTTCCCGGACGGCGGCGGCCTCGACTTCCTCTCCGCGGGCCGGCAGAACAGCGACTACGCCGTCTCGGTGAGCGGTCTGGACTGGGACAACTTCTACAACCGGCTGGGCGGGGCGCAGTTCTTCGAGGCGCTGCGGGCGGACATGAAGCGCCAGTACGACTTCACCCTGATCGACAGTCGGACGGGGTTGAGCGACGTCGCCGACATCTGCACCCTGCACCTGCCGGACACCCTCGTCGACTGCTTCACGCTCAGCGACCAGGGCATCGACGGTGCGGCCCGGGTGGCGCACTCGGTGCGGGACCGGTACCGGCGGCGCGACATCCGGGTCCTGCCGGTGCCGATGCGGGTCGACCAGGCCGAGAAGGAGCGGGCCGAGGCGGGTCGCCTGCTGGCCATGCGCCGCTTCGCCGGCCTGCCGGCGGGCATGACCGAGGCGGAACGGCGGCGCTACTGGGCCGCGGTGGAGGTTCCCTACCGGCCGTTCTACGCGTACGAGGAGACACTGGCGACCTTCGGCGACCCGCCCGGTTCGCCGACGTCGCTGCTTGCCGCGTTCGAGACGTTGACCGGGATCCTCACCGACGGGGCGGTCACCGCGCTGCCGGTGATGGACGAGTCGGTACGGGAGCGGGGCAAGGCCCGCTTCCGGCGGCGTACCGAGGCGGTCGACGACCAGATCGTGCTCCGGTGCGCCCCGGAGGACGCCATCTGGGCCGAGTGGCTGGAGCGGGTGCTCAGCTCGGCCGGGCTGCGGGTGGTGGAGCCCACGGCCGCCGTCGGGTCCGCCGGCACGCCCGCACCACGCACGCTGACCGTGGTCTCACCGGCCTACGTGGCGACGCCGTCGGGCGGTCTGCCCGACCGCGACACGAGCACCGGCTCGACGGCCCTCGCCGTGTACGTCGCCGACCTGCGCCCGCTTGCCGAGTTTCCGGCCCAGACTTCCACGAACCTGGTCAACGTGAGCGCCGCGACAGCCGTGGAACGGGTATTGCGGCTGGTCGGTCGGCCGGTGCCGTCGTCGGCGGACGGTCCGGCGGGCGGGGCGACCCGTTATCCGGGCACCGAGCCGCTGATCTTCAACGCTCCCAACCGGAACGCCCGGTTCACCGGCCGGGAGGACGACCTGGCTCAGCTGCGTGCGCAGTTGCAGAGCGGGGGCAGCGCGGTGGTGCTGCCGGTCGCCCTGCAGGGCATGGGCGGCGTCGGCAAGACCCAGGTGGCGTTGGAGTACGTGCACCGGTTCAGGGCCGCGTACGACGTGGTCTGGTGGATCGTGGCAGACCCGCCGCAGTTCGTCGACACCGCTCTCGCCGACCTCGCCGGTCGCCTCGGCATCCTGGCCGGGCCCACCCTGCCCGACACCGTCCGGTCGGTGTTGCAGGTGCTGGGCCGTGGTGAGCCGTACGAGCGGTGGCTCGTCGTGCTGGACAATGCCGAGGAACTCGACCAGATCGAGCCCTTCCTGCCGCAGGGCCCCGGCCACGTCCTGCTGACCTCCCGCAACCGTGCCTGGGGTGATCGGGCGAACCCGATCCAGGTGGACGTCTTCAACCGCACGGAGAGCGTCGCGCACCTCGCCCAGCGGGTGCCCACGATCAGCGCCGAGGAGGCCGACCGGGTGGCCGAGGCGCTCGGCGACCTGCCGATCGCGGTGGCCGCGGCGGGTGCCTGGCTCGCCGACACCGGCACGTCGGTCTCCGACTATCTGCGGCAGATCGAGCGGCACGGCCCGAGTGCGCTGTCCGTGGAGGCCACCTGGGACCTGTCGTTGAACCGACTTCTCGAACAGGCGCCGGCCGCGTACCGCCTGTTGCAGCTCTGCTCGGTGCTGGCGCCGGAGATCGCCCTCGAACTCATCTACAGCGACGAGATGGCGGCGGCCCTCGTGCCGTTCGACCCGGCGGTGTCGGAACGGCTGGTGCGTGGCGCCCTGGTCCAGCAGATCAACCGGCTGGCCCTGCTCAAGCTCGACGTGCAGGGCGGTCGGGTGCAGGTGCACCGGTTGTTGCAGGCGGTGGTCCGCGACCGGATGACCGACGACGAGATCACCGCCGCCCGACACCAGGTGCACCTGGTGCTGGCCGCGTCTCGGCCACGCGGCGACGTGGACGACCCGACCACCTGGGCCCGGCTGCGGATGCTCTGGCCGCACCTGGAGGTCTCCGAGGCACTGAGCTGCCCGGACGAGTCGGTGTGTCAGCTCCTGATCGACCGGGTCCGTTACCTGTGGCAGCGCGGTGGTCTGGACCAGGCCGACACCTTCAGCCAGGAGGTGGACGACACCTGGAGTGCCCGGCTCGGCGACACGCACGACGAGGTCGAGGCGTCGGCGCTGGGCCGACAGTTGCTGCACCTGCGGTTCAACCGGGCGAACATCCTGCGCAGCCTGGGTCGTTTCGACGAGGCCCGGGACCTGGACGAGGTGGTGCTCGCCGAGCAACGCCGCCTGCTGGGCCCGCTGCACCCGCACAGTCTGATGACCGCCGGCAGTCTCGGCGGTGACCTGCGGGCCCTCGGCCGCTACGCGGAGGCGCTGGAACGGGACCGGTCCACCTACGCCTCCTGGCTCCAGGTGTTCGGCGAGGACCACCCACGGACGTTGAGCGCGGCCAACAACCTCGCCGTCTCGTACCGCCTGGTCGGCGACTACCGGTCGGCCCGGCGGTGGGACGACGAGGTGCACCAGCGGCGGCGGCTGGTGCTCGGTCCCACCCATCCCTACACGCTCGTCTCCGCCGTGCGGCTGGGCAGCGACCTGCGGGAGGCCGGCGAGTACGAGCGCTCGGCCACCCTGCTGCGCACGGTCTACGAGACGTACTGCGAGGTGCTCGGGCCGGACGACGGCCAGACTCTCGCCGCCCAGGTCAACCTGGCGGTGTCCCTGCGCAGCTCCGGTCGGGGCAGCGAGGCCGCGCCGATGTTCGAGACGGCCTTCCGTGAGCTCGACGAACGCTTCGGGCCCGACAATCCGGACACGGTGGCCTGTCGGTCCAGCCGTGCGGCGAACCTGTTGGCCGTCGGCGACGCGGCCCGCGCGTACACCGAGATGACCGCGGTGCACCAGGCGTACGAGGAGCAGCTCCGGCTCGGCCCGGAGCACCCGCACACCCTGGCGACGCTGAGCAACATCTCGGCGGCGGAGCGCGCCCTCGGACGCCGGTCGGACGCTCTCGCGTCGGCGGCCCGGGCGGTCGGCGAGTTGCGTAAGGTGCTCGGCCCCGACCACCCGCACACCCTCGCGGCGGAGGTCAACCAGGCCGTGTGCCTCGCTGAGGAGGGTGACCTGGAGTCGGCGCGGGACCGGCTACGGGAGGCCGCCGGCCGGTTGGCCGCGGCGATCGGCGCGGACCACCCCGACACGCTGCGCTGCCTCGGTGACCTCGCGCTGGCGTCGAGGCGCGCGGGCGACGGCGCTCCCGCCGAGGACGTCGGCGCGGTGGCGGACCGGCTGGCCGACGTGATCGGCCTGGAGCATCCGACCGTGCAGACTCTGCGCGAACGGCGGTTCGTCGTCCGGGTGATCGACCCGCACACGATCTGACGGGTGTCCGGCCCGCCGGCCCTGCCGGGCCGGGCCGGCCGCTCAGACCTGCGGGCTGGTCGCGAGAGCTGGCGTGGCCAGCCAGGTCAGGGTCTGCGGCAGGATCTCCACCGCCCCGAAGTGCGCGGCGCCGGGCTGCACCTGGACCTCGGCGCGCGGGATCCGCGAGGCGAGCCAGTGGGAGTGCTCCACCGGCGAGAAGCGGTCCTGCTCGCCGTGCCAGAGTCGGACCTCCGCGCGAATGGTGCCGAGGTCGAACCCCCAGCCCCGCCGGATCGCCAACACGTCGTCGATCCAGCCTTCGGGGCCGTGTCGCACCGCCTCGGCGTACATGTCGGTGAGCAGTCGACGGATCGCGACGTCGTCGACGACCCGGATGTCCTCGTCGGGTAACTGCGGGCGGAGGAAGTCCAGCAGCGTCATCGGGTCCCGTCGAGCCTCCTCGGCGCGGACCTTAAGGTTGAGCGTCAGCTCGGTCAGGTCCTCGTCGGCCTGTCCGTAGTCCGTCACGTTCGTCGCGGCCATGCCCGCGTACCAGTCCAGGTCGGGCGCACCGGCCGGGGCGAGCCCCACCAGTACGGCGGCCCGGGTGACCCGGTCCGGCAGCAGGGCCGCGCAGGCCAGGGCGTGCGGCCCCCCTCCGGAGCGGCCCACCACCGCGAACCGTTCGATGCCGAGGGCGTCGGCGATCGCCTCCACGTCGGCCGCCGCGTCGGCCACCCGCCGGCCCTCCTGCCGGTCGGAGTCGCCGTAGCCGGGCCGGTCGTAGCAGACGAGGTGCACGCCGAGGCGGTAGACGACGATGCCCCGGGGCCGGGGGCCACTGCGGCTGCCCGGGGTGCCGTGCAGGAGGAAGACCGGGGGCCCGTCGGGCGCGCCGGAGGTCTCCACCGCGAGACGCCGCCCGTCCGGAGTGGTGACGGTGCGCTGTGTCGCATCTTGTCGCGTCACGGTTGGCCTCCCGCGGGTCGTCATGTGCTCCCCCGTGAACGGTCGCGCATCGTCGGCGCTGAGTGCAAAGCCCCCGAAATCGCCCAGAACACATTCTTGTTGTGCAGCGTACTGCCCGCCGTGGATGCCCGCCATGGGCCGCCGGGTCAATGCCGGTGGGTGGGGGCCGCCAAACGGGCCGCTACCCTGGTAGCCCGAGGGGAAGGGGCACCAAGAGGGTGGCTAGGACCTACAACGTCGTGACGTACGGCTGCCAGATGAACGTCCACGATTCCGAGCGCATCTCCGGCCTGCTCGAACAGGCCGGCTACGTACGCGCGGTGCCCACCGACGACACCCCGGACATCGTCGTGTTCAACACCTGCGCCGTTCGGGAAAACGCGGACAACCGGCTCTACGGCAACCTCGGTCGCCTGCGTCCGGTAAAGGACAAGCACCCCGGCATGCAGATCGCGGTCGGTGGCTGCCTGGCCCAGAAGGACCGGGGTGAGATCGTCCGCAAGGCCCCCTGGGTGGATGTGGTCTTCGGCACCCACAACATCGGCGCGCTGCCGGTGCTGCTGGAGCGGGCCCGGCACAACGCCGCCGCCGAGGTGGAGATCCTGGAGTCCCTCGACGTCTTCCCCTCCACGCTGCCCACCCGCCGCGAGTCCACGTACGCCGGTTGGGTGTCGATCTCGGTGGGCTGCAACAACACCTGCACGTTCTGCATCGTGCCGGCGCTGCGCGGCAAGGAGAAGGACCGCCGGCCCGGCGACATCCTCTCCGAGGTGCGCGCCCTGGTCGACGAGGGCGTGTTGGAGGTGACCCTGCTCGGGCAGAACGTCAACTCCTACGGCGTGGAGTTCGGCGACCGGTACGCCTTCGGCAAGCTGTTGCGGGCCTGCGGCGACATCGACGGGCTGGAGCGGGTCCGGTTCACCAGCCCGCACCCGAAGGACTTCACCGACGACGTGATCGCCGCCATGGCCGAGACGCCGAACGTGTGCCACTCGCTGCACATGCCGTTGCAGTCCGGCTCCGACGACGTGCTGAAGGCGATGCGCCGGTCCTACCGCTCCGAGCGGTACCTGGGGATCATCGAGAAGGTCCGGGCGGCGATGCCGGACGCGGCGATCACCACCGACATCATCGTCGGCTTTCCCGGCGAGACCGAGGCCGACTTCCAGCGCACGTTGGACGTGGTCCGCGAGGCCCGGTTCTCCTCGGCCTTCACCTTCCAGTACTCGAAGCGCCCCGGCACCCCCGCCGCGACCATGGACGACCAACTGCCCAAGCAGGTCGTGCAGGAGCGCTACGAGCGGCTGGTCGCCTGCGTCGAGGAGATCACCTGGGCGGAGAACAAGCGCCTGGTGGGGGAGACCGTCGAGGTGCTGGTCGCCCTCGGCGAGGGCCGCAAGGACGAGCGGACCGGCCGGATGTCCGGTCGGGCCCGCGACGGTCGGCTTGTGCACTTCGCGACCGAGGCCCCCGGCGGGCAGTCGCTGGCCGGCCAGATCCGTCCGGGCGACATCGTGCACACCGCGATCACCTACGCCGCACCGCACCACCTCAACGCCGACGGGGCGCCGGTGGCACACCGACGGACCCGGGCCGGCGACGCGGCCGAGGCGGGGCGCTCCCCGCGTACCCCCGGGGTGTTGCTCGGTCTGCCGACGATCGGCGCACCGCCGGTCGTGCCCGCACCCACCGCTGGCTGCGCCACCCACTGACCGCACGGAAGGGCCCCTCGACGAGGGGCCCTTCCTCGGTCAGACGGTGATCCGGCCGGCACCGGCGCCCGCCGTCACGATGGACTTGACGTTGCTGGCGGTGTCGAGCTGGTACGAGTAGGGGATGCTGGCCACGCTGCCGCCGGTCTGCCCGGCGGGCGAGTTGACGAAGTGGTTGTTGCGGGCGACCAGGCGGCCCGGCCCGGAGTCGGCCTCGCCGAGGTGGTACGTGTCCTTGACGTTCTCGAAGTAGTTGCCCTCGACGAGCACGCCGGCGTTCTCGGTGGAGGCCACGCCGTAGCCGCCGTTGGCCCGGTAGTAGTTGTTGTACACGTGCACCGGGTTGCCGAAGCGCACCCGGGGGTTGCGCTGCTTGCTGCCGTCGAACCAGTTGTGGTGGTAGCTCACCCGCAGGTGCCCGGTGTCCTGCGCGCCGTTGTCGTCGCTGTGGCCGAGCAGCATGGTCTTGTCGTGGTTGAAGACCCGGTTCCACGACACCGTGACGAAGTCCGACCCGCGCTTGATGTCGACCGCGCCGTCGTAGCCGTTGCTGAAGGTGTTGTGGTCGATCCAGACGTTGGTGGCCGACTCCTGCACGTTTATCGCGTCGTCGTTCCAGTCCCGGAAGGTCAGGTTCCGGATGATCACGTTGCGGTCACCGCTGATGTTGAGCCCGCAGCCGGCGATCGTCGCGCCGGAGTTGCCGAGGATGGTCTTGTTGGACCGGACCCGCAGCATGCCCGAGCAGGAGATCGTGCCGGACACCCGGATCACCGCGGCGCCCGTCGCGTTCAGCGCGCTGGTGAGCGCCGAGGCGTTGCTGACGGTGGTGGTCGGTGCGCCGCCGCCGCCGGTGGTGCCGCCGTTCTGGGTGGCCCAGCCGACGAGACCGGTCGGTGGCGGGACGCTTGGCGGCGGATCGCTGGGGATCGGCGGGGTCGTCGGGGTGCCCGGGTTCGTCGGGCCGGCCGGGGTGGTCGGCGTGGTGCCGCCGGTGCACGCGACGTCGTTCAGGGTGAAGCTTGTCGGGTCCGGGTTGCCGGAGTTCCAGCTCGCGTTGAAGCCGAACGAGGTGCTGCCGTTGGTCGCCAGGCTGGCGTTGTAGTCGACGTTGGCGGCGGAGACCTGGCCCCCGCTCTGCGAGACGGTGGCGCCCCACGCCTGGCTGACCTGCTGGCCGGCACCGTACGACCAGCGCAGCGTCCAGCCGGAGACCGGGTCGCCGAGGTTGGTGACCGTGACGTTGCCGGTGAAGCCGCCCGGCCACTGGCTGGCGACCGAGTAGGCGACCCGACAACCGGCGGCCGCCTGGGCGGACACGGAGGTCAGCAGGCCGGCGGTGACGAGACTGGCGGTGGCTGCGGCGGTGGTGGCGATCAGCGTCATTCGACGCCGTCCTGTGCGCATGCTGCTTCCTTTCGATGAGGCGGACGGACCGTCGCGACGCCCATGCCCGTGGGCGGCGAGTGGTGGCCGGGACCTGTGGTCCTCGGGCCCGCCAGTGCACGTACGTGAAGGAAAGCGGCTCCCGCGCTCGCACCCACCAGGAGAAAGGCAAGCGCTTTCCCGATGAAAACATAGAAGCACCTGGATGTAAATGGCCGGGACGGCCGATGCGGTGCGCACCGCATCGGCCGTCCCGGGGCGTGCGTCGGAGGCCGGCCAGCACCTCCGAGAACACACTCAGCAGCTGGCACCGTTGAGCTTCACCGTCGCGGGGGCGCTGGCCGTGCCGTTGGCCGTGAAGCCCACGGTGACCGACCCACCCGCCGGCAGGGACGGGGCGTGACTCGGAGCGGCTGCGGTGACCGTCGTGCCGGACTGGGTGACCGTGGCGTTCCAGCCACTGCCCAGCGTCACCCCGGACGGCCAACTCCAGGTCACCGACCACGGGTTCACCGCGGCCGTACCGGTGTTCTTCACCGTCACCTCGCCCTGGAAACCGCCCTGCCAGGAGTTGACCTGCCGGTAGGTGGCCGTGCAGGCACCCGGGGGCGGGGTCGTCGGCCCGCCGGTCGGCCCGCCGGTGGGCCCACCGGTCGGTCCACCGGTCGGTCCGCCGCCGGACGGCGCGATCAGGTACGGCTGGAGAATCGCCTGCTTGGTGGTGTTGACGTTCGTCCAGTCGTCGAGCGCGATGCCGCCGGTGTCACCCGAGTTCGGGTTCCACGACCAGTAGGTGAAGGACATCCCGGTGACCCCGGTGCCGGTGTACGCCATCAACCTCTCCAGCCACACCTTGTCCTTCGGATCGGCCAGGGTGCTGCCGAACTCACCCATCATGATCGGCGCGATGTTCTGCTTGTAGAGGTACCCGAAGTACTTGTCCCAGATGGCCGGCATGTTCGCCGGGTAGTCCGGGGCGTCGAACCAGGTCTGCCGGTAGACCGAGGTGGCGTACTCGTGCGGCGAGTAGACCAGCCGGTTGGCCACGTTCAGCCGCACCGGGAACTGGCCGGCCTTCGACAGGTTGCCGCCCCACCACCCGCAGTCCTCGTCGTTGCTCGGATCGTTGTCCCACACGTTGGAGAGGCCACCACTCGGGCAGCTCACCCCCTCGACGAAGATCAACCAGTTGGGCTGGACGCCGAGGATGGCGTTGCCGGCCCGCTCGGCGGCGAGCCGCCAGTCCCGCGTCGTGTCGCCGCAACCCCAGCACGCCCCGGTGGCGGCCGGGTTGGTGCCCTCGGCGTGCGGCTCGTTGTGCAGGTCCGCGCCGATCACCGTCGGGTTGCCCGCGTACCGCTGGGCGAGCATCTTCCAGTCGTTGATCCACGTCGCCTCGGAGACCGTCGGCGTGTACCAGAGCGGCGACTGCCCCGCCGACGTCGGCCGGTGCCGGTCCAGGATGATCCGCATGCCCTTGCTGCCGGCGTAGTCGATCACCTTGTCCAGGATCTGCAACGGCGAGAGCCCGATCAGGTCCGGGTTGACGAAGTCGTTGATCCCGGTGGCCGTCGCGCCCGGCTTCAGCGCGTCGTTCGAGTACGGCACCCGCAACGTGTTGTAACCCAGCCGGGCCATCGTGTCGAGCTGCCCCCGCCACGGGTTGTTCGACCACAGCCCGTGGAAGGTCCTGTTGTCGGTCTCCATGCCGAACCAGTTGATGCCGGTCAACCGGACCGTGGCACCGGTGCTGTCCACGATCTGGTTGCCGTTGGTGTGCAGATACCCGGTGCCGGTGCCAGCGGCGACGGCCGGGGTGGTGCTGACGGCGGCGGCGAGGAACACACCAGCCGCGACAGTGGCGAGCGCGGTCAGCGCACCGCCGATAGCTTTGGGACGGAACATGCACGCTCCACTTCGGAGGTCCGGCGCCGTCCGATGACGACGCCGGCGGGCGGCCGTCCGCACGTCACGGCCCTTTTCGGGTACGCGGACAGTGCGCGACGGCCCATGTCACGCGGACGTGGTCACTCGCGGAAGCACACCGGTGACCCTCGAAGCGGTGTCCCGCCTTCGTCGCCCTCGTACCGGTGGCCCTACCTGACTCCGTAGCTCATTCTGATCAGCCAGCCTCGATGCGTCAACCTGCGCCACCACGCCGCCCCGCCCGCACACCACCGCGCGCCGCCCCGCCCGTTCCGCCGCGCCCGCGTTCCGCCTCGCCCGTGCCGCCGTGCCGTGCCGGTGCGCCCGCGCCGCGCCAGTCTCGGTGCTCGCGTTGTTCGTGCTGCGCCCCCAGGCAAGGATCGAGCTGGGACATGGATGTAGTGGTCTCCAGGCGCTCGGATGCCACTACATCCTGGATCGAGCATGACCTTGACGTCTGCCGGCCCTCCAAGCCCCGGTCTTGTCCCTCAAGCACGAGATTCGTGTCAAGATCCGCGCAACATCGGGGATGTTGCTGCCTCTCGCGCCTTCGAGGCAGCAACATCCGGGAAGTTGCGTCGATCATGAGCGGGGCGCGGGGCGCGGCGGCGGGGGAGGGGCGCGGCGGGAGAGGGGCGCGTGATGCGAGGGCGCCGACACGCGGAAGCCCTCGGTCCCGAGCGGGATCGAGGGCTTCCGCGTGTCGTCAGCTCAGCCGGCCTGCTCGGCGAGTTGGAGGAACTGCCGCTTGGCGGCGAGGGCCTGCTCGGCGTCCTTGATCCGGCGGGTGTCCCCGGCGCTCTGGGCCCGCGCCAGCCGCTCCTCGGCCTCGGCCACCTGGGCCCGCATCTGGGCGAGCAGCGGGTTGTCCTCCTTGGTGGTGCGACGCCACGCGGAGTCCATCACCTCGCGGACCTTGTCGTCGATGACGCGCAGCCGGCGCTCCAGCCCGGCGGCTGCCTCGCGGGGCACCCGGCCGGCCTCGTGCCACTGTGCCTGGATCTCCCGCAGCTTGGCCTGGGCGCCCTTCGGGTCGGCGTCGATGTCCAACGCCTCGGCCTCGGCGAGTAGGGCCTGCTTGCGCTCCAGGTTGCCGCGCTGCTCGTTGTCCCGGGCGGAGAAGACCTCACTGCGCCGGCTGAAGAAGGCGTCCTGCGCGCCCCGGAACCGTTCCCAGAGTTTCTGCTCGGCCTCCTTGGAAGCGCGCGGCGCGGCCTTCCACTGGGTCATCAGGTCCTTGAGCTGGTTGGCGGTCGCGGCCCAGTCGGTGGATTCCTGGAGCTTCTCCGCTTCGGCGACCAGCTCCTCCTTGACCGTCTGCGCCTGCTTGCGCTGTGAGTCCAGGGAGGCGAAGTGGGCGCCCCGACGCCGGGTGAAACCGTCCCGGGCGGCGGCGAAACGCTTCCACAGCTCACCGTCGGCCTTCTTGTCGACCCCACGGATGGTCTTCCACTCGTCGAGGATCTCCTTGAGGCGATCCCCGGCGGTCTTCCATCCGGTGGATTCGGCGGCGAGCTTCTCGGCCTCCTCGACAAGTGCGGTCTTGCGCGCCAGGGCCTCGCCGCGAGCGGCGTCCCGGGCGGCGCGCGCCTCACCGGCCTTCTCCTCGGCGAGGGTGGTCAGCTTGTCCAGGCGGGCGGCCAGGGCGTCGATGTCGCCGACCACGTTGGCCTCGGGCAGCGTGGTACGGATCCGCCGGATCGTGCTCAGCGAATGTCCGGCGTCGGCCGCACCCGACTTGAGACGAGCTTCGGTCAGGTCCACCTCGGTCACCAGGTCGGCGAAGCGGCGCGCGAAGTGTGCCAGGCCCTCCTCCGGTGCTCCCGCCTGCCAGGATCCGACAACCCGCTCGCCCTCGGTGGTCTTGACGTACACGGTGCCGTCCGCATCCACCCGTCCGAAGGCAGTCCAGTCGCTCATGTGCCCATCCTCGTTCTCCCGGCGTCGAGGGATCGATCCCCCGTCGCCGCCACGGCGCAGCCAAGTTACTTCCGGCATTGTCACAGGTCCGACCCGGTCCGCGTCGAGCGCCTATCGCCGACCGTGACCATACGGTGTCCTAGGGGCCGAATGACCGGATCGGCGCGGAGACGCTCCGACGATTCCCGCTACGGTGAATGGGTGCCACTGGTCGCCGCTGCCGTCTGCCCCCATCCGCCCCTGCTCGTGCCCGAGGTGGCCGGTTCCGCGGCCCCGGAGCTGGACGACCTGCGGGCGGCCTGCGACGCCGCCGTACGGCGACTGCTGGCCGTCGATCCGGACACCGTGGTGTTGCTCGGCACCGGCCCGGTCACCGGCCTGATCCGTACCCCGGCCACCGGCTCGCTCCAGCCGTGGGGTGTCGACCTGGACGTGCCGCTGGTCCGCGGTCAGCCCGACCGGGGTGCGGTGCTGCCGTTGAGCCTGACCATCGGCGCGTGGTTGCTGGCCCGGCACGACACACGAGCGCAGGACACACGAGCGTCGGTGGTCGCCGTGCAGGTGGCCGCCGACGCCGGCCCGGCCGAGCTGGCCGCGCTGGCGGACGACGTCGGCGGTGCGGGTGACCGGGTGGCGTTGCTGGTGCTCGGGGACGGGTCGGCCTGTCGGGGAGAGAAGGCTCCCGGGTACGACGACGCGCGCGCCCTCCCGTACGACCAGGGGGTTGCCGCGGCGCTGGCCGACGCGGACCTGGACGCGCTGCTCGACCTCGACCCGGTGCTGTCGGCGGAGCTGAAGGCCGCCGGTCGCGCCCCCTGGCAGGTGCTCGCCGGCGCGGCCCGCGCGAGCGGCGGTGGGTGGCGCGGTGAGCTGCTGCACGACGCGGCGCCCTACGGCGTCGCCTACTTCGTGGCCTCCTGGGAGCGGGCGTGACGGGCGACGCGGGCGGCGCGGCGGGCACGGTCGTCGCGGTGGTCGGCCCGACCGCGGCGGGCAAGTCGGCGCTGAGCATCGCGTTGGCGCACGCGCTCGACGGTGAGGTGGTCAACGCCGACTCGATGCAGCTCTACCGGGGGATGGACATCGGCACCGCCAAGCTGACAGTCGCCGAACGGGACGGGGTGCCGCACCACCTGTTGGACATCTGGGACGTCACCGAGCCGGCGAGTGTCGCGGAGTACCAGCGGCTGGCCCGCGCGGCGGTGGACGACATCCTGTCCCGGGGGCGGGTGCCGCTGCTGGTCGGCGGCTCCGGGCTGTACGTGCGGGCGGTGCTGGAGCGCTTCGAGTTTCCCGGCACCGACGCGGCGCTGCGCGAACGACTGGAACGGGAGTTGGCCGAGGTCGGCCCGGCGCCGCTGTACGCGCGGCTGCGCGCCGCCGACCCGGTGGCCGCCGAGGGCATCCTGCCCGGCAACGGTCGGCGGATCGTCCGGGCCCTGGAGGTGATCGAGCTCACCGGGGCGCCGTTCACCGCGTCGCTGCCGCAGCCCACGCCGTACTACCCGTCCGTGCAGCTCGGCGTCGACCTGGACACCGCGCTGCTGGACGAGCGGATCGCCCTGCGGGTCGACCGGATGTGGGCCGACGGCCTGGTGCCGGAGACCCGGGAGTTGGTCGGGCGAGGGCTGCCCGAGGGTCGGACGGCGAGCCGGGCGCTGGGCTACCAGCAGGTGCTGCGCATGCTCGCCGGTGAGCTGACCGAGGGGCAGGCGCACGACGAGACGGTCCGGGCCACCAGGCGTTTCGTCCGCCGGCAGCGGTCCTGGTTCCGGCGTGACCCGCGGATCCACTGGTTGGACTCGGCCGCACCGGACCTGATCGGGGCCGCCCTGCGTCTGGTGCCGGCCGAGACGCGATAATGGGGGCGTGGAGTTCACCAAGGGCCACGGCACCGGCAACGACTTCGTCCTCCTTCCCGACCCGGACGGTCAGCTCGACCTGACCCCGGAGCTGGTCGCGGCGCTCTGCGACCGGCGGCGCGGCATCGGCGCGGACGGCGTGCTGCGCGTGGTCCGGGCGGCCAAGCATCCGGAGGGGGCCGGGCTGGCCGGCGAGGCCGAGTGGTTCATGGACTACTGGAACGCCGACGGGTCGTTCGCCGAGATGTGCGGCAACGGTGCCCGGGTCTTCGTGCGCTACCTGCTCGACACCGGGTTGGCGACGCCCGCCGGCGCGGCGTTGCCGGTGGCCACCCGGGCCGGCGTCGTGCGCGCGCTTGTCGAGGGCGACGCCGTGTCCGTCGAGATGCGCCGACCCCGGGTGTACGACACGTCGACCGCCACCCTGGGCGGACTGACCCTGGCGGGCACCGCTGTGGATCTTGGCAATCCGCACCTGGTCTGCGTCCTGCCGGCCGGCGTGGAGCTGTCCGCGCTGGACCTGACCGTCGCGCCCGGGTTCGACCCGCAGGTCTTCCCGAGCGGGGTGAACGTGGAGTTCATCGTGGCGGGCGACCCGGTCGACGCCACCGACGCGCACAGCCTGATGCGGGTGTACGAGCGTGGCAGCGCCGAGACGTTGTCCTGCGGCACGGGTGCCTGCGCGGTGGGCGCGGTGGCCCTGCGCGACGCCGGCCGGGACACCGGAGTGGTCGCCGTGGACGTGCCAGGCGGCCGCCTCACGGTGACGGTCACGTCGGACTCCTGCTGGCTCTCCGGCCCCGCCGTCCTGGTGGCCACCGGCGACCTGAACCCGATCACCCTCCGCCCCTGACCCCCGCCCCACCCGTGTTGATCAAGAGGTTTACGTCAAGTTTCGCGTGGTTCCTGACGCAAACCTCTTGATCAACGGCGTGGCCGGTGGGGCGGTTCGCGCGTTACGGGGTGGCGCTGGCGTTTGCCGCGATCTCGGGGAGATCCGACGGGCCGGGGTCGGCGGCGGGCAGCGGGCTGGGGTTGTGCGCGGCGGCGCGGACGGCGGCGGCGACGGCAGGGGCGACCCGGGAGTCGAAGACGCTCGGCACGATCACCGTCGGGTTGATCTTGTCTTCGCCGACCACGTCGGCGATGGCCCGGGCGGCCGCGATCGCCATCTCCTCGGTGAACTCCTCGGCGTGCGCGTCGAGCATCCCGCGGAACACCCCGGGGAAGGCGAGCACGTTGTTGATCTGGTTCGGCTGGTCCGAGCGGCCGGTGGCGACCACCGCGGCGTGCTTGCGCGCCTCCCGCGGGTCGACCTCCGGGTCCGGGTTGGCCAGCGCGAAGACGATCGAGTCCTTGGCCATCTGGGCGATGTCGTCACCGGTGAGCAGGTTCGGTGCGCTCACGCCGATGAACACGTCGGCACCCCGGATCGCACCCGGCAGGTCGCCCGAGTAGTTCTCCCTGTTGGTGTTGTCCGCCAGCCACTGCCACGCCGAGTTGAGCCCGGTCAGCCCGCGGTGCAGGGCGCCCTGCCGGTCGTACGCGATGATGTCGCCGACGCCCTGGCGCAGCAGCAGCTTCATGATCGCGGTGCCGGCCGCGCCGGCCCCGGAGACGACCACCCGGACGTCCGCGAGCTGCTTGCCCACCACGCGCAGCGCGTTGGTCAGCGCGGCCAGCACGCAGATCGCGGTGCCGTGCTGGTCGTCGTGGAACACCGGGATGTCCAGCGCCTCGCGCAGCCGGGCCTCGATCTCGAAGCAGCGCGGTGCGGCGATGTCCTCCAGGTTGATCCCGCCGTACGCCGGCGCGATCGCCTTCACGATCTGCACGATCTCGTCGGTGTCCTGGGTGTCCAGCACCACCGGCCAGGCATCCACCCCACCGAAGCGCTTGAACAGCGCCGCCTTGCCCTCCATCACCGGCAGCGACGCGGCCGGGCCCAGGTTGCCCAGGCCCAGCACCGCCGAACCGTCGCTGACCACCGCGACGGTGTTGCGCTTGATGGTCAGTCGCCGGGCGTCCGCCGGGTTCTCGGCGATCGCCATGCAGACCCGGGCCACCCCCGGGGTGTACGCCCGGGACAGCTCGTCGCGGTTGCGCAGCGCGACCTTCGACGTCACCTCGATCTTGCCGCCCAGGTGCAGGAGGAACGTCCGGTCCGACACCTTCCGCACGTCCACGCCGTCCAACGCGGTCAGCGCGTCGACCACCTGGTCGGCGTGGCCGGCGTCGGCGGTGTCGCAGGTCAGGTCGACGATCACGTTCGTCGGGTCGGAGTCCACCACGTCCAACGCCGTGACGATCGCGCCGGCCTCGCCGACGGAGGTGGTGAGCCGGCCGATCGAGGACGCGTCCGCGGTCACGGCGATCCGGATGGTGATCGAAAATCCGGCGCTCGGCAGTCGGGTGATGGCCACGGGATCCCTCCGTCACGGCTGTGCGGCCGGTCGGCCGCCGCCCGCATTTCTACCGGGTTGTCGCAGCCGACCAGCATTCGCCCCCACTTTTGGCGACCCTGACCATGGGCATATAGCAGGTGCGTTCGGCGTTGCGTCATGTCAGGATTACGTTCCACTTATCAAAACGGACAGGAGACCCGCTTGCGAGACCAGGAGAGCTTCGTCCCCGTCGAGGACGAGCTCGACGACGTCACCACCGGCGAGATGGATCTGTCGGAGCGGCAGTCCCTCCGACGCGTCCCGGGCCTGTCAACCGAGCTCACCGACGTCACCGAGGTGGAATACCGCCAGCTGCGGCTGGAGCGGGTCGTCCTGGTGGGCGTCTGGACCGAGGGCACGGTGGCCGACGCGGAAAATTCGCTGACCGAGCTTGCCGCGCTGGCCGAGACCGCCGGCTCGCAGGTGCTCGAAGGGCTGATCCAGCGCCGCAGCCGACCCGACCCGGCCACGTACATCGGCCGCGGCAAGGTCGACGACCTCGGCGCGGTGGTGCTCTCCAGCGGCGCCGACACGGTCATCTGCGACGGTGAGTTGTCCCCGTCGCAGCTGCGCAACCTGGAGCAGCGCACCAAGGTCAAGGTCGTCGACCGCACCGCGCTGATCCTCGACATCTTCGCCCAGCACGCCAAGAGCAAGGAAGGTAAGGCCCAGGTCGAGCTGGCCCAACTCGAATACCTGCTGCCTCGGCTGCGGGGTTGGGGTGAGACGCTCTCCCGGCAGACCGGTGGTTCCGGCCGTGGCGGCGGCGCCGGCGGCGGTGTGGGTGTGCGTGGTCCCGGTGAGACCAAGCTGGAGACCGACCGGCGGCGGATCCGCCACCGCATCTCCCGGCTTCGTCGCGAGATCAAGAGCATGCGCACGGTACGCGTGACCAAGCGCGCCCGACGCACCCGCAACTCCGTTCCCGCCGTGGCCATCGCCGGCTACACCAACGCCGGCAAGTCCAGCCTGCTCAACCGGTTGACCGGCGCGGGCGTGCTGGTGGAGAACGCGCTGTTCGCGACACTCGACCCGACCACCCGTAAGGCGACCACCTCGGACGGCCGGCTCTACACCCTCTCCGACACCGTCGGTTTCGTCCGGCACCTGCCGCACCAGATCGTCGAGGCGTTCCGTTCGACGCTCGAGGAGGTCGCGGAGGCGGATCTGGTGGTGCACGTCGTCGACGGCACCCACCCGGATCCGGAGGAGCAGGTCCGGGCGGTGCACGCGGTGCTCGCCGAGGTGAGCGCGGAACGGCTTCCCGAGTTGCTGGTGGTCAACAAGACCGACGCCGCCGACGAGGACACGCTGCTGCGGCTGAAGCGGCTCTGGCCGGACGCGATCTTCGTCTCCGCGCACTCCGGGCGGGGCATCGACGGGCTGCGTGCCGCGATCGAGGAGCGCCTGCCGCGCCCAGCCGTGGAGGTTCGGGCCGTGCTGCCGTACGACCGGGGTGACCTGGTCGCCCGTGCGCACCGCACGGGCGAGGTGCTCAGCACGGCGCACCTGCCGGAGGGCACTCTGCTGCATCTCCGCGTCCCGGCGGAGCTCGCGGCGGAGCTGGCACCGTTCGCCGTCGAGCGACAGGGTCAGGCGGCCGGCAGCCGCTCCTGAGCGGCTACGGTGTTATCCGCCGGAAACGCGTGGCATGCGACACTGGCCGAATGCGCCGCGTTGTTTCCTCGGTCACGGTTGCCCTCGGCCTGCTCGGGGCAACCGTGGCGCTCGCCGGAGTCGCCGCGGCGGCTCCCGCCCCCGGGTCGTCCGAGCAGCCCGCCGCAACTGCCGCTCAGAAGCGGTGCACGATTGTCGACGAGCGGCTGCGGGAGCTGTCCGGCCTGGTCGCGACCAAGAGTGGCTACGTCGTCATCAACGACAGCACCGAGGACGCGGCACGCGAGCGGATCTTCTTCCTCGACACCAAGTGCAAGGTCTCGGAGCCGGTCCGGTATTCGGGGCAGGGCCCCGTCGACACCGAGGATCTCGCGCTCTCCAAGGACGGCAACACCCTGTGGATCGCCGACACCGGTGACAACGCCGACGCGAAGGAGCGCCGCACGCGCGTCGCGCTCTGGTCGATGCCGGTCACCGGTGCGAGGCAGCCGACGCTGCACCGGGTCTCCTACCCGGAGGGCAAGCCGCACGACGCCGAGGCGTTGCTCATCGGCGACGACGGCAAACCGCTGATCATCACGAAGGTCACCAGTGGCAAGGCCGAGATCTACGCGCCCACGGCGGCGCTGCGCAACGGTGACGCCGAGCCGGTGCCGATGCGCAAGGCCGGCGAGATCACGCTGCCGAAGACGCAGACGGAGAACCCGCTCAACACGTTCGGCCGGATCGCCATCACCGGCGCGGCCCGTTCACCGGACGGCTCCCGGGTGGTCCTGCGCACCTACGCCGACGCGTTCGAGTACGACGTGAGCGGCGGTGACATCGTCGGCGCGCTGACCACCGGCAAGCCGCGGGTGACGGCGCTGTCCGATCCGTTCGGCGAGGCC
This sequence comes from Micromonospora sp. NPDC048935, assembly GCF_043197875.1. Taxonomy (NCBI): domain Bacteria; kingdom Bacillati; phylum Actinomycetota; class Actinomycetes; order Micromonosporales; family Micromonosporaceae; genus Micromonospora; species Micromonospora sp. NPDC048935. The sequence goes on from NZ_JBICTZ010000001.1 coordinate 537,707, forward strand.
ATCAGCTACACCCCGGACGGCAAGGCATTCCTGACCGTCTCGGATGCGTTCCGGTTCGGCGACGACGAGCCGCTCGACATTCTCAGCTACACGCCGTCCACCTCGACCACGGTGCCACTGGCGGCGGGTGCGGGGGACGTCAAGCAGGCGGCCTCCACATCGTGGACCGCCGGGCTGGACTTCGACGACATCACCCGTCTGGTCGGCGCGGTCGGGGTGATCGGCCTGCTGCTGGTCGCCGCCGGCATCCTCGGCATCGTCCGGGCCCGTCGCCGGCCGCCGTCCGCCGACGCGACGTCGGAGCCGGATGGCGAGCCGTTCGGCCCGCGCGGGGGCCGTGCCGTCGGTGGTTCCTCTGCCGGCGGTGACCGTAAGGGCGGCGGCGTCTACGGTGGCGGCGCGCCGGCGGCTGGTGCGGCCTACGGCGGTGGTCCGGGTCGCGGTGGCCCGGTTCGCGGTGGCCCGGCTCCGGCGGGTGCCGTGTATGGCGGTGGCGGTGGCCGACCGGGGGTGGCCGACGGCGGCTACGGTGCGGCACGGCCGGACGGCGGCGGAGCCGGCGCGTACGGCGGCGGTCGCCCTCCGGCGGGCGGCGGCGGCCGTCCACCGGCAGGCGGCGGCGGTCGCCCTCCGGCGGGTGGCGGCGGTCGTCCGCAGGCTGCCGGTGGCCGTCCGCAGGGCGGGGGCGGTCGTCCGGGCAGTGGCGTGTACGGCGGTGACGGCGGCGGACCCGGCACCGGTCGTGCGGAGCCGCCCCGGCGTGGTGGGCAGGAGCCCGACTACCGGGGTCAGCGGCCTGGCCGTCGTCGTGACGACGATGGGCCCGTCGACCCGTACGGGCAGCGTCCCGGGGGCGGTCGTGGCCCTCGGGGTGACCGTTACTGACGAGCACCGAGTCGCCCCTGCCAACCGGCGTGGGTGAGCGCCCGCGGACACCCACCCACCGAGCGGTCAGATGCGGCGCAGCACCGCCACGACGCGACCCATGATGGTGGCGTCGTCACCGGGGATCGGGTCGAAGGCCGGGTTCTGTGGCATCAGCCAGACGTGCCCGTCGCGCCGCCGGTAGGTCTTGACCGTCGCCTCGCCGTCGAGCATCGCGGCCACGATCTCGCCCGAGTCGGCGGTCGGCTGCTGCCGGACGACCACCCAGTCGCCGTCGCAGATCGCCGCGTCGAGCATCGAGTCGCCCTTGACCTGGAGCATGAAGACCTCACCCTCGCCCACCAGCTCGCGGGGGAGCGGGAAGATGTCCTCCACGGCCTGCTCGGCGAGGATCGGCCCACCGGCGGCGATCCGACCGAGCATCGGCACGTACGCCGGGGTCGGTCGTTGTGCCCTCGACAGCTCGTCGTCGATGGCCTCGCTGGGGGCGCGGACGTCGACCGCGCGCGGCCGATTGGGGTCGCGGCGCAGGAAGCCCTTCTTCTCCAGCTCCTTGAGCTGGTAGGCGACGCTGGACGGTGACACCAGGCCGACCGCCTCGCCGATCTCCCGCACGCTCGGCGGGTAGCCGTGCCGATCCACCCAGGTTCGGATGAACTCCAGGATGCGGCGCTGGCGGGCGGTCAGGTCGACAGTCGCCGGGTCGGGGAAGGCACTGACGACCGGGGTGACCGGGCGCACGGCGGGTTGACCCGTCCGGCTGCGCGCGGCGCTGCGGCGTCGGGTGGCCGGGGGGCCCGCCTCGGTGATCTGCTGCGGGCTCTTCGGCCGGCTGGCCCGGTCCTCGGTCACGTCCGTCCTCCCTGGTCGGCGCTGGGTGCCTCGTCGGCTCGTGGTGCGTGCGGTGGTGCCACGTTGTTCATGACCGTATAGGTGAGATCGGTCATTTTCAAACATCTGTACGACCTCTCACCGGCGTGTCGGGGCGAAAAACCGCTCCCGTCGTACGGATGTTCTGATAAATGGTACGTCGGGTAGTACTGGTGTTCGATCCTCGACCGTTTTCCTGGCTACTCCGGCCGGCTGGTCGGTAACCCGGAGGGGGTCTCGACGTTGGGGTTTTCGGACGGGTCGGCGGGGGTGGGTGACCGGATGGTCCGTGACGCGCCGGACACGCCCGCCAACTTGACCCGGCTTCCCCGGCGACATACGGTCGACCCCTAGATGTAGTAGTGACACGGGCGTAAGTTGCCCACAGGTTGGGTCCGACTACCGACCGCACTCTCGTAACGTTGATCACGGCGGGCGCCATGAGCGCATGGCACCGCCGTGGTGGGTCGTGCCCGGGTGCGTCCGGTACGACATGGTTGATCACGATTAGGAGGTCCGCGATGCGGTGTCCGTACTGCCGGCACGCTGACTCCCGGGTGGTCGACTCGCGGGAGGCCGACGACGGCCAACTCATCCGACGGCGACGGTCCTGCCCGGAGTGCGGCAAGCGGTTCACCACGGTCGAGGAGGCGGTCCTCGCGGTCGTCAAGCGCAGCGGGGTGACCGAGCCGTTCAGCCGTACGAAGATCATCGGTGGGGTGCGCAAGGCGTGCCAGGGCCGGCCGGTGGACGACGACTCCCTCGCGCTGCTCGCGCAGCGGGTGGAGGAGACGGTCCGGGCCAAGGGGGCCGCCGAGATCCCCAGCCACGACGTGGGCCTGGCGATCCTGGGCCCGCTGCGCGACCTGGACGAGATCGCCTACCTGCGGTTCGCCAGCGTCTACCGCTCCTTCGACTCGCTCGCCGACTTCGAGCGCGAGATCGAGACGTTGCGGAGCGCGGCGCGCGCCCGGGGGCAGGGCCGGGCCGACGCGGTCGAGGCCGCCGGCCCGACCAACTGAATCTGCACAGTTTTTCCAGAGATTGGGACGCGCGGTGGGTGACCGCGCAGACGAGGGGGGCGACGGCGTGACAACTAGCCGTGCACGTAGCAAGGCAGGCGCGGGGCTGAAGATCGAGCGGGTGTGGACGACCGAGGGGGTCCACCCGTACGACGAGGTCAGCTGGGAGCGCCGCGACGTCGTGATGACGAACTGGCGGGACGGCTCGATCAACTTCGAGCAGCGGGGGGTCGAGTTCCCGGAGTCGTGGAGCGTCAACGCGGCCAACATCGTCACCACGAAGTACTTCCGGGGCGCGGTGGGGACCCCGGAGCGGGAGTGGTCGCTCAAGCAGCTGATCGACCGGGTGGTCACCACCTACCGCACCGCCGGTGAGGAGTACGGCTACTTCGCGGGCCCCGCCGACGCCGAGGTCTTCGCCCACGAGCTGACCTGGATGCTGCTGCACCAGGTGTTCAGCTTCAACTCGCCGGTGTGGTTCAACGTCGGCACGCCGTCGCCGCAGCAGGTGAGCGCCTGCTTCATCCTCGCCGTCGACGACTCGATGGACTCCATCCTCGACTGGTACAAGGAAGAGGGTCGGATCTTCCAGGGCGGCTCGGGGGCCGGCGTCAACCTCTCCCGCATCCGCTCGTCGAAGGAGCTGCTCTCCTCCGGCGGCACCGCCTCCGGCCCGGTCAGCTTCATGCGGGGCGCGGACGCCTCGGCCGGCACCATCAAGTCCGGCGGCGCGACCCGCCGCGCGGCCAAGATGGTCATCCTCGACGTCGACCACCCGGACATCGAGGAGTTCGTGGCGACCAAGGCGCGCGAGGAGCACAAGATCCGCGCGCTGCGCGACGCCGGGTTCGACATGGACCTCGGCGGCTCCGACATCGTCAGCGTGCAGTACCAGAACGCCAACAACTCGGTCCGGGTCTCCGACGAGTTCATGTCGGCGGTGGAGAACGGCGGCGGCTTCGACCTGCGCGGCCGGCTGGACGGCTCGGTGATCGACACCGTCGACGCCAAGAAGCTGTTCCGCACCATCTCCCAGGCAGCCTGGGAGTGCGCCGACCCCGGCCTGCAGTACGACGACACGATCAACGACTGGCACACCTGCCCGGAGACCGGGCGGATCACCGCGTCGAACCCGTGCTCGGAATACCTGCACCTGGACAACTCCTCGTGCAACCTGGCCTCGCTCAACCTGATGAAGTTCCTCCGTGCGGACGGTGGCTTCGAGGTGGAAAAGTTCGTCAAGTCCGTCGAGTTCGTCATCACCGCGATGGACATCTCGATCTGCTTCGCGGACTTCCCGACCGACAAGATCGGTGAGACCACCCGCGCCTACCGGCAGCTCGGCATCGGCTACGCCAACCTCGGCGCGCTGCTGATGGCCACCGGCCTGCCGTACGACTCGGAGCAGGGCCGCTCGGTCGCCGCGTCGATCACGTCGCTGATGACCGGCACCGCGTACCGCCGTTCGGCCGAGCTGGCCGGCGTCGTCGGCCCCTACGACGGCTACGCCCGCAACGCCGAGCCGCACAAGCGGGTCATGCGCAAGCACGCCGCCGCCAACGACGAGATCAAGCCGACCAGCCCGGTGGCCACCGCTATCGTCCGTGAGGCGACCAGGCAGTGGACCCAGGGCAACAAGATCGGCGACAAGTTCGGCTGGCGCAACGCGCAGGCCAGCGTCCTCGCCCCGACCGGCACGATCGGCTTCATGATGGACTGCGACACGACCGGCGTGGAGCCGGATCTGGCGCTGGTCAAGTTCAAGAAGCTGGTCGGCGGCGGCTCGATGCAGATCGTCAATCAGACGGTGCCGCGCGCCCTGCGCAGCCTCGGCTACCCCGAGGAGCAGGTCGAGGCGATCGTCGAGCACATCGCCGACCACGGCCACGTGGTGGACGCGCCCGGCCTCAAGCCGGAGCACTACCCGGTCTTCGACTGCGCCATGGGTGAGCGGACGATCGCCCCGATGGGTCACGTGCGGATGATGGCGGCCATCCAGCCGTTCGTCTCCGGTGCCATCTCCAAGACGGTCAACATGCCGGAGGCGGCCACCGTCGAGGACGTCGAGAAGATCTACTTCGAGGGCTGGAAGCTCGGCCTCAAGGCGCTGGCGATCTACCGGGACAACTGCAAGGTCGGCCAGCCGCTCTCGGTGGCCAAGTCCAACAAGGCCACCGAGCCGGCCGACGTCGAGTCCGCACCGGCCGCGCCGGTGGTGGAGAAGGTCATCGAGTACCGGCCGGTGCGTAAGCGCCTGCCGAAGAAGCGCCCGTCCGAGACGGTCAGCTTCTCCGTCGGTGGCGCCGAGGGCTACCTGACCGCGTCGTCGTACCCGGACGACGGCCTCGGTGAGGTCTTCCTGAAGATGTCCAAGCAGGGCTCGACCCTGGCCGGCGTGATGGACGCTTTCTCGGTGGCCATCAGCATCGGCCTTCAGTACGGCGTGCCGCTGGAGACGTTCGTCAGCAAGTTCACCAACATGCGCTTCGAGCCGGCCGGCATGACCGACGACCCGGACGTGCGGATGGCAGCCTCGGTGATGGACTACATCTTCCGTCGCCTGGCACTGGACTTCCTGCCCTACGAGCGCCGCGCCGAGTTGGGCATCTTCACCGCGTCCGAGCGGGCCGCCCAGCTGCGGGCAGAGGCCGACGCGGAGGCCGCGGCCGTCACCGGCGTGGAGCTCACCGCGATGGCGTCCTCGGCGCCGGTGGAGGCCCCGGCCAAGACCGAGGCGGTGGCCCAGCCGGCCCAGGAGATGGCCGACGTGGCCGCCGCCAAGCCGGCTCCGAGCGTGGGTTCCAGCACCGAGCTGCTGGAGGCCGTGATCGGCAAGGCCGCCGACGCACCGCTCTGCTTCACCTGCGGTACGAAGATGCGCCCCGCCGGTAGCTGCTACGTCTGCGAGGGCTGCGGCTCCACCAGCGGCTGCAGCTGAGGTACGCGAAACGCGGCACTGCCCCGGCTTCCCTCATCGGAGGTCGGGGCAGTGCCGTTTCCAGTTGGTCGCGGGCTCGCGGGGGAGCCGGGTTACTGGCTTGCGCGTTCGGCGGCGCGGACGGCGTTGCGGAACAGCATCGCGACGGTGGTCGGACCGACCCCGCCGACCCGGGGCGTGATGGCACCGGCGACCTCGGCGCACGCTTCGTCGACATCCGGCAGGAGGCGCCGCCCCTCGTAGCGGACGCCGGCGCCGATGACGACCGCGCCGGGCCTGACGTGCTCGGGCCGCACGATTCCGGGTACGCCGGCAGCGGCGACGAGGATGTCGGCGCGGCGGGTGTAGCGGGCCCAGTCGGGGACGCCGGTGTGGACGACGGTGACGGCGGCGTTGGCGGTGGGGCGTTTCTGGGCGAGCAGCATCGCCAGGGGTCGGCCCAGGGTGGCGCCCCGGCCGAGGATGACGACCTCCCGACCGGCGACGGGGATCTCGTGGTACGCCAGGAGGGCTTCGATGCCGGCGGGGGTGCACGGCAGCGGGCCGGGCAGGCCGACGGCGAGACGTCCCATGTTCAGCGGGTGCATGCCGTCGACGTCCTTGTCCGGGTCGATGGTCAGCAGCGCCGCGTCGTAGTCCAGATGCCCCGGCACGGGGTACTGCACGAGGATGCCGTGCACGGCCGGATCGGTGTTGAACTGGGCAATGGCCTGGTGCAGCTCGGCCTGGGTGACGGTGGCGGGCAGGTGCACGTGCGGGGAGGCGAACCCGAGTTCGGCGGCCTGACGCTGCTTGATGGCGATGTAACCGGCGCTGGCGTCGTCGTCGCCGACGAGGATGGTGGCGAGGCTCGGGGTGATCCCGCGGTCGCGCAGGCGGGCGGCTGCGGCGGCGGTCTCGGCCAGGACGGCTTCGGCGACGGGTGCGCCCGGCAGGAGCCGGGCCGGGCCGGACGGGGTGTGGTGTTCCGCGGATTGGCTGGTCGTGGTCATGGCGGGTCCTCGACGCAGGCGCCCAGGCGGTCGACGCCCGCGAGAGGCTCCCCGATGGTTCCACCATCCCCGTGCCGCCAGTCGCCGGTCCTTCGATGATGCCCCATCACCAGGGCGGCCGCCCACCTGACCCCGCTCCACGGGCTCATTCAGCCGGCAGGAGTGGGCGCGTGGTCAACTCGGGTTCGCCGACATCGGGGTGTCAACGTCGCCCGGACACCCCGAGATCAGTGCACGCGAGTCGATCTTCGCGGTCGACGCCCGCGCCGACGGCCTGCCTGCTCAGGGCTGGGCGAAGAGGGGCCCGTAGTTCGAGCGGAACATCTGCTCGCCCAGGCGGCGCAGCACCACGTCGCGCAGCGCGGGCGGGAGCCCGGTGGCTCTGTCCCGGCGGTGGGTCTGGCTGAGCACCCAGTCGGTACGCGGGCGTCGTCGCGCCTCGTACCCGCGCAGGGCTTCGGCGACGGACCCGGCGGCGGCCAACGACGCGGCGAGCACGACGGCGTCCTCCAGGGCCATCGCCGCGCCCTGCGCCATGTTCGGCGAGGTGGCGTGGGCGGCGTCACCGATCAGCAGCACCCGGCCCCGGGCCCAGGAGTCGAGCACGACCTCCTGGTTCGGCCCGGCGTGCAGGGTGCTGTCGTCGTGGTCGAGGGCCGTGAGCATGGTGGCGGCCGGCTCGGTGTACGTCGCGGCCAACTCGTCGCGCCAGCCGGGCCGGTCGGCCACCGGGCCGTCGTTGTAGTAGCAGTACGTCTGCTCGGCGCTTATCGGAATCGTCAGGAACTGCCGGCCGCGCCCCAACTGCACCGACCAGACCGGCTCGGCGTCGACGCGGGGAGCGACCCACCGGTACGCGTACTGGCCGAGGTCGCGGGCCGCCGGAGCGTCGAAGGCGAGCCGGCGGACCGTCGAGTTCACCCCGTCCGCGCCGAGTACCAGGTCGTAGCGTTCGGTGCTGCCGTCGTCGAACTCGACGGCGACCCGGTCGCCCTCCGCGGCGAGCGCGACCGGCTGGCGGCCCCAACGGATCGGGGCGTCGCCGACACCGGCGAGCAGGGCCCGGTGCAGGTGCGCCCGGGGCAGCGACACGCACGGCCCGACGCCCCGCCACAACGCGACCACGTCGATGTCGAAGAGGCGGCGTCCGCGCTGGTTGGCGCTGCGCTGCCGGGTGATCTCCACGGCGAGGTCCGCGACCGGCTCGGCCAGACCGAGTACGTCGAGCACGCGTGTGGCGTTGCCGGTGAGGTAGATGCCGGTGCCGGAGTCGGTCGGCCCGGGTGCCCGCTCGACCACGTCGATCGTCGCGCCCCAGTCCCGCAGCGCGGCCACCGTCGCCAGTCCGGCGACACCTCCACCGACGATCAGTACCCGGACACCACTACCCCGCACGACACATTCCTCCCGTTGCCCTGCCCGCACCCCCGCTGAGCTGCTGCTCAACGGGCCGGCCGCCGCAGCACCCTACGAGAGCGGTGAGTCGGTACACGGGAACGGGGGCTGAACTTCCGAGGAATGGGCTGCGACGATGGGGGCATGACGACCGCTGAGGCGTACGCCGAGTTCGGCAGCCGTGAGGCGCGTGGGGTGTCGCCCACGTACGAGCGTCTGGCCCAGGCCGTCGCCCGCGACGACGCCCTGCTCGCCCTGCTCGACGGGCTCCCGCCGGCCAAGCGGCAGCCGAATCTGCTGTTCGGCGTCGTGCGCTGGCTCGGCGGCCCGGTCGACGACCCGGCCACGTTCCACGACCACGTGGTGACGCACTGGCCCGCCGTCGAGGCGGAGCTGCGCACCCGGGCCACCCAGACGAACGAGGCGGGCCGGTGCGCGGTCCTGCTGCCGCTGCTGGCCGCGCTGCCGCAGCCTCTCGCCCTGTTGGAGGTCGGTGCGTCGGCCGGGCTCTGCCTCTACCCCGACCGGTACGCGTACCGCTACGGCGATCATCAGGTGGGCTCGGGTGAGCCGGTCCTGGAGTGCGCGGCCAACGGGTTGGTGCCGCCGGTCCGCGTACCCCGGGTGGTGTGGCGGGCTGGCCTGGACCTCAACCCGCTCGACGTGACCGACCCCGGCGACGTGTCCTGGTTGGACGCCCTGATCTGGCCGGAGCACGCGCACCGGCGGGCCCGGCTGCGCGCGGCGGCGGCGGTCGCCGCCGCCGACCCTCCGCTGCTGGTCCGCGGCGATCTGGTGGACGACCTGCCGGCGCTGGCCGCCCGCGCGCCGGCCGACGCGACGCTCGTGGTCTTCCACACCTCCGTGCTCTACCAGGTGCCGCCGCCGCGCCGGGACGCGTTCGTCGGCCTGGTCGGCGAGCTGCCGGGGCACTGGATCGCGAACGAGGCACCGGAGGTGCTGGGATACGACGGGTTGCCCGACCCGCCGAGCGACGCGCTGCACAACGTCCTCGCGCTCGACGGTAGGCCGCTGGCCTGGACCCGGGGGCACGGTCAGGCGATGAGCTTCTTCGCCTGACCCCCGGCAGCCGGCAGCGACAGCTCAGCGAGCCGGGTCCGGCATCCGGGCACGCAGCGCTCGGCTGAACCAGTCCACCGCCGGCGCTACCGCGCCGCCGCTCGACCATCCGTTGATCACTGACAGCAGGTCGAGGTAGCGGTCCCGGCGGGGATCGTTCGCCACTGTCAGCCGGTCCAGCAGCCGACGGCGCAGGTCGGCGTCGTCGGGCAGGTCGTGCAGGCGCGCGTACCGGCCGGTGACCGCGGTGACCACCGGCCCGGCCTCGGGGCCGGTCGGATCGAGACCGGCGGCGAGGGCGTCCGCCACCCCGTCCCGGACCACCGCGACGGCATCCGGGCGGGGCAGCCCGGGCACCCTGTGGTCGGCGGCGTGCTGTCGGACCATCCGCCGCATGGAGGCCCGGAAGGTGGGCTCCCGGCACAACCCGGCCAGCTCCAGCCACGCCTGCACCTGCTCGGTGCTCGGGTCGTCGGGCAGCTCCGGGGTCATCGAGACGAGGACGCCCCGGTACGGGTGCCTGTCGTCCGGGCTTTCGAAGACAGTCGCCAGGAAGTCGCCGACCAGGTGCCGCCGCTCACGCGCGGTGAGCCGGGCCAGCCGGTGCAGGTCGTCCACCTCGGCCGGCTCCGATCCGCGCCGCGCCGCCACGGTGAGCACCGCCTGACGCAGCCGCAGCACCCGGATCTGCACCGCCAACGCCTCGGCGTGCGCCGCTGCCACCTCGGGCAGGGGCACCTCGCGGTCCACCACCCGACGGATGGTGGCCAGCTCGACGCCCAGGTCGCGCAACGTCCGGATCAGGTCGAGCCGGGCCACCGCCTCGTCGTCGAAGAGGCGGTAGCCGGCCGGGCTCCGGTCGGTCGGCGGCACGATGCCGGCGTCGGCGTAGTACCTGATGCTCTTGACGCTCAGGCCGGTGCGGCGGGCCAGCTCGCCGATCGGGTACCGCACATCACCGCTCATGCCCCCACCCTGCCGTCTCCCCCCGGTGGAGACTCAAGCGACAGACGTCAGCGAGCCCGCTCGTGGCGGAGCAGGACCACACCGTTGCCGAAGACACGGCTTTCCACCAGCCGCAGGCCGGTCGGGACGTCGCTGTCGGGGAAGAGGCGGCGGCCCCGACCGAGCAGCACCGGGTTGACGTAGCTGCGGTACTCGTCGATGAGGTCGTGCCGGGCGAAGGTGGCGGCCAGGTCGGCCCCGCCGAGCGCCAGGTCACCGCCGGGCTCGGCCTTGAGCCGTCGTACCTCCTCCGGGTCCACCTCGCGGACCACCGTGGCGTTCCAGTCGGCCTGCTCCAGGGTGCGGGAGTAGACGATCTTCGGCATGTCCCGCCAGATGCGGGCGAACTCGCGCTCCGGGGCGCTGGCGGTCGGGTCCTGGTCGGCGGTCGGCCAGTAGGCGGCCATCAGCTCGTGGCTGACCCGGCCGCTGAGGAACCCGCCCATCGGGGCGATCACGTCGTTGAAGTGCTTGTGCAGCTCCTCGTCGACCTGGTGCCAGCCGATGTCGCCACCCGGGCCCTCGAAGAACCCGTCCAACGACACACTCATCTGCACAACGATCTTCCGCATCGCGTCTCCTCGGCGCTCGTCTCAGCGATCGTTCCCGAGCATCGTCGGACCCTACGACGAAACCCGCCGCGGTTGAGCATCCGTCGCCGCGGCGAGTGCGCCTGCTGCTCGCCATGGGCGCCGGCCGGGACGAGGTGACCGCCGCGCTGGCCCAGCGTGGTTGAGCCGCCGCCGGTTGTCCCTAGACTGCTGCGGGTGACCGGAGAGCGACGACCCCTGGCCGATCGGCCGCTCACCGAGCCGCACCCGTCCCGACTGTCGCCGACGCACCCCGACCGGGCCGGGATCCTCGCCGCGCACACCGCCGCGCTGGCCGCCGACGACGCCGGCTACCTCGACCCGGCGAGCGGGTTGTTCGTGCTCAGCGCCGGTTTCCTGGCTCGGCGCGGCACCTGCTGCGGGCGCGGCTGCCGGCACTGCCCGTACGTGGACGATCCACCGTCGGAATAGGCGTCAACGGGGGCTTTCGCCCCGACACCCACACCCCGTACGGTGTCCGACGGACATCCGGCGGGCGCCTTCCGCCGTCGGTCGGCGAGAGGGTGGAGCGTGCGCGGGCGGATCGTGGTCGGAGGGCTGGCGGGGCTGCTGGTGAGCGGCTGCGCCGCCGAGGCCGAGCCGGTGGCGGTGCCGCCGCCGGTGCCGATCGCGGTGGAGGTGGCGGCGGCCTCCTCGGGCGGCGCCTGCCGGCTGCTGGACTTCGCGGTGGTCGAGCAGGTGGTGAGGACGCGCTTCGACGTGGCGGCGGCCAGCGAACAGGGCGACACGCACACGTGTGTGCTCCGGGCCGGGGATGCGGCGCTGCCGGAGCTGACGCTGAGTGTGTCCGAGACCACGATCGACAAGGCCAGCTTCGCGGCGGACGTGGTGCCGGAAAAGGCGGCGAAGATCACCGGGCTGGGGCAGCAGGCGTACCGCCGGAGCACCGCCGCGGCGAGCGGGCACGGGCCGGTGGCCGAGGTGGGCTGGCTGGCCGCCGACGGGCGACTGGCCACGTTGAGCTGGACCGGTGCGCGGGGCAGCGAGCGCGCGGCGGCGGAGAAACTGACCGCTGACCTGGCCGCACTGGCCAAGAAGGTGGACACCCGGGCGCTGTGACGCGCCCGGGCGGCCGGTTGGTCAGTTGGCGGCGACGAAGACCCGGGAGGCGACCTCGCGGGGCAGTCGCACCCGGTCGCCCGACCGGTCGATCGACACCCCGTCGCGTTCCTGCGCCACGGTCACCGTGGCGCCCGGGTCGACACCTGCGGCGTGCAGTTGGCGCAGCACGTTGGCGTCCTTCTGCACGCTCTCGCAGATCCGGCGGACCACGACCGGCCCGGAGAGGCCGGGGAAGGCCAGGTTGCGCTCACCCTCGGGCGCCTCGGTGGCCTCCTCGGCCGGCGAGCCCAGCTCCTGAAGACCCGGGATCGGGTTGCCGTACGGGGAGCGTGTCGGCCGGTTGAGCAGGTCGTACACCCGCTTCTCCACCGCGTCGCTCATCACGTGCTCCCAGCGGCAGGCCTCCTCGTGGGCCTCCTCGTAGGGCATCCCGATGACGTTGACCAGCAGCAGCTCGGCGAGGCGGTGCTTGCGCATCACCGACACGGCACTGCCGCGACCCAGGGCGGTGAGTGTCAGGTGCCGGTCGCCCTCGACGGTGAGCAGGCCGTCGCGCTCCATCCGGGCGACGGTCTGGCTCACGGTCGGGCCGCTCTGCTGCAGCCGTTCGGCGATCCGGGCACGCAGCGGTGGCACCCCTTCCTCTTCCAACTCAAGGATGGTGCGCAGGTACATTTCGGTCGTGTCGACCAGGTCGTGAGACTTCATAACGTCAGCGGCCCTCCGGTGCACGATGCTACCTCGGAGAAGGACCAGCGACCGCCGCCGAGCCGTGAGCCATTGGCACGAATGGTGTTGGATGGTCGCCATGTCCGGTACCCAGGAGCCGTTGGTCGAGGTCGACCGGCTCGCCGCCGAGCTCGACCACGCCGATCCGCCCACCCTGCTCGACGTCCGCTGGCGGCTCGTCGGCCCGCCCGGTCGTGACGACTACCTCGCCGGCCACCTACCCGGCGCGGTCTTCGTCGACCTGGACACCGCCCTCTGCGGGCCGCCGGGAGCCGGCGGTCGACACCCCCTTCCCGACCCGGAGGCCCTGCAGGCCGCGCTGCGTGCCGCCGGCGTCCGCGCCGGTCACCCCGTGGTGGTGTACGACGGCGGCGACGGCCTGGCCGCGGCGCGGGCCTGGTGGACGCTGCGGTGGGCGGGGCACCGTCCGGTGCGCCTGCTGCACGGTGGCTACCCGGCCTGGGTCGCCGCCGACCGGCCCGTCTGCACCGACGCGCCCACCCCGACTCCCGGTGACGTCGAGGTACGTCCCGGTGATCTTCCGGTGCTCGACGCGGGGCAGGCCGCCGAGCTGGCCGCCGCGGACGACGCGGTGTTGCTCGACGTGCGGGCGGCACCCCGCTACCGGGGCGAGGTCGAACCGATCGACCCGGTCGCCGGACACGTGCCGGGAGCGGCGAACCTGCCCGCTGGCGAGTACGTCGGCCCGGACGGGCGCTTCCTGGCCGCCGACGCGCTGGGTGAGCGGTTCGCCGCCGCCGGGGTGACCGACGCGCGGGCCGTCGGGGCGTACTGCGGCTCCGGGGTGACCGCCGCGCAGGCGGTGCTCGCGCTGCACCTGGCCGGCCGCACGGACGCCGCGCTCTACGTCGGTTCGTGGAGCAACTGGGTGGCCGACCCGACGCGTCCGATCGCCTCCGGGCCGACATCTGGGCGCTGACCAGCGCGTGCGGTGGGTCGGCGACGGTCCTCGTGCGACGATGGGCGCATGTCCGACGACACGGTGGTGGTGTGGGACGAGTCGCTGCTCGCCTACGACATGGGTGACCATCCGCTCGACCCGGTCCGGGTGGAGCTGACCGTCGCGCTGGCCCGCGAGCTGGGCGTCCTGGATCGGCCCGGGGTGCGGATGGTCAAGCCGGAGCCCGCCGACGACGCCCTGCTCACCCGGGTGCACCACCCGGCCTACCTGGCCGCGGTGCGGGCCGCGCCCCGCGATCCGCTCTTCGCCGGGTACGGGCTGGGCACGTCCGACAACCCGATCTTCGACGGGATGCACGAGGCCAGCGCGCTGATCACCGGTGCGACGGTGGCCGCCGCCGAGGCGGTCTGGCGTGGCGACGCCCGGCGGGCGGTGAACGTGGCCGGTGGCCTGCACCACGCGATGCCCGCCCGCGCCGCTGGTTTCTGCGTCTACAACGACCCCGCGGTCGCCATCGCCCGCCTGCTCGACCTGGGCGCGGAACGGATCGCGTACGTGGACGTCGACGTGCACCACGGCGACGGCGTCCAGGAGGTCTTCTGGGACGACCCCCGGGTGCTCACGGTCAGCCTGCACGAGACTCCGCTCGCCCTCTTTCCGTACACCGGCTTTCCGGACGAGACGGGTGGGCCGGGCGCGCAGGGCAGCGTGGTCAACATGCCGCTGCCGCCGGGTGTCGACGACACCGGTTGGCAGCGGGCGTTCCACGCGATCGTGCCGTCGGTGCTGCGCGCGTTCCGGCCGCAGGTGCTCGTCACCCAGTGCGGCGCCGACGGGCACCGGCTGGATCCACTCGCCGATTTGAACCTGACGGTGGACGGGCAGCGGGCCACCTACCTGGCCATGCGGGCACTCGCCGACGAGTTGTGCGACGGCCGGTGGGTGGCCACCGGCGGCGGCGGGTACGCGCTTGTCGAGGTGGTGCCCCGGGCCTGGACCCACCTGCTGGCCGTGGCCACCGGTGACCCGATCGACCCGGCCACGCTCACCCCGCCGGGCTGGCGGGACCTGGTCGTCTCCCGCCGTCTGGGCCGGGAGGTGCCGCTGCGGATGACCGACGACGCGGACCCGTCGTACGAGCCGTGGCAGCCGACCGGCGAGCCCACCGCCGTGGACCGGGCGATCGCGGCGACCCGCAAGGCGGTCTTTCCGCTGCTCGGGCTCGACCCGCACGATCCGCGGGACTGAGCCGGGCGGGGGAGGGCCGCGCCGGTGACGACAGTGGACCAGCCGGTGGACGTGCTGCTCAGCGACGGCAGCACCGTCCAGTTGCGACAGATCGAGCCGAGCGACGCGCCGGGCATCGTGGCGATGCACAGCAGGTTCTCCGAGCGCACCCGCTACCTTCGGTACTTCTCCCCGTACCCCCGCATCCCGGAACGCGACCTGATCCGTTTCGTCACCGTCGACCACCACGACCGGGAGGCGTTCGTGGTGCTGGCCGCCGACCGGATCGTGGCGGTGGGCCGCTACGAGCGGCTCGGCCCGCAGGCGCCGGACGCCGAGGTGGCCTTCGTGGTGGAGGACGCCTACCAGGGCCGGGGCATCGGTTCGGTGCTGATGGAGCACCTGGCCGACACCGCCCGCCGCAACGACATCATGAGCTTCGTCGCCGAGGTGCTCCCGGCCAACGGGACGATGCTGCGGGTCTTCGCCGACTTCGGTTACCAGGTCCAGCGCGAGTACGCCGACGGCGTGGTGCACCTGAGCTTCCCGATCGCGCCCACCGAGGCCACGCTGGAGGTGCAGCGCGGCCGGGAGCACCGCACCGAGGCCCGTTCGATCGCCCGGCTGCTCGCCCCACGCGGCATCGTCGTCTACGGTGCCAGCGCCACCGGCCAGGGTGTCGGCGCGGCCGTGCTCGGGCACCTGCGCGACGGCGGTTTCACCGGCGCGGTGGTGCCGGTGCATCCGAGCGCGTCGACGGTGGCGGGCCTGCCCGCGTACCCGTCGGCGGTCGACGCCGGGACGCCACTGGACCTGGCGGTGGTGGCGGTCCCCCCGCAGGCGGCGATCGCGGTGGTCGCCGACGCCGCGGCCGCCGGGGTGCACGGTCTGGTGGTCATCTCGGCCGGCTTCGCCGAGGCCGGCGCCGAGGGAGCGGCCACGCAGCGGGCGCTGGTCCGCGCGGCGCACGCCGCCGGCATGCGGGTCGTCGGCCCGAACTGCCTGGGCGTGGCCAACACCGACCCGACGGTACGCCTCAACGCCACCCTCGCCCCGGCCCTGCCGCCGGCCGGCCGGGTGGGCATCTTCAGCCAGTCCGGTGCGTTCGGGGTGGCGCTGCTCGCCGAGGCGGACCGGCGTGGCCTCGGGCTGTCCAGTTTCGTCTCGGCCGGCAACCGGGCCGACGTCTCCGGCAACGACCTCCTTCAGTATTGGCAGGACGACCCGGGCACCGACGTGATCATGTTGTACCTGGAGACGTTCGGTAACCCGCGCAAGTTCGCCCGGCTGGCCCGGCGGATCGGCCGTGCCAAACCGGTCGTCGCGCTCGCCTCGCCGGCCCGCCCGGCCGGGGTGGGTGACAGCGCCGGTCCGGACGAGGTGGCGGTGGCGGCGCTCTTCGCCCAGTCCGGGGTGATCCGGGTGGACACCGTGCCGGAGCTGCTCGACGTGGGTGTGCTGCTGGCCAACCAGCCGTTGCCGGCCGGTGGCCGGGTCGGTGTGGTGGGCAACTCGTCGGCCCTGACCGGCCTGGCCGCCACCGCCTGCGTGGGGCAGGGCCTCACCGTCGCCGAGGGCTATCCCCGCGACGTCGGGCCGGGCGCCGGTGCGGCCGAGTTCGCCGCCGCTCTCGAACAGACGGCCGGCGACGAGCGGGTGGATGCCCTGGTGGTGGTCTTCGCCCCGCCGCTGCCCGGCCAACTGACCGAGGTGGACGCCGACGTGACGGCCGCACTTCCGGCGGCCCTCGCGCTGGGCAAACCGACAGTGGCGACGTTCCTGGTCGGGCGGCTGCCGCCGGGGGTGCCCGCGTACGCCGGGGTGGAGGAGGCGGTCCGGGCCCTCGTCCGCGTGCACCGGTACGCGCAGTGGCTCCGCCGCCCGCCCGGGGTGACGCCCGAGATGCCGGGCATCGACCGGGCCGCCGCGCCTGCCGCGTTCCGCGGCGACGCCACCGACGCGGGGGCGCTGCTGGCCGCGTACGGGATCGACGTGGTGGCGTCGGTGCCCGTCGACTCGGCCGACGCGGCGGTCGACGCGGCGGCACTGCTGGGCTATCCGGTGGCGCTCAAGGCGGCCGCCCCGGGGCTGCGGCACCGGCTCGACCTCGGCGCGGTCCGGCTCGACCTGCCCGACGAGCCGACCCTCCGTCGGGCGTACACCGAGGTGGCGGCGGCCTTCGGCGCGGACGCGCTGGTCCAGCCGATGGTCGCGCCCGGAGTGGCGTGTGTGGTGGAGCTGGTGGAAGATCCGGCGTTCGGGCCGGTCGTCGGCTTCGGTCTCGGCGGGGTCGCCACCGAGCTGCTCGGCGACCGGGCCTGGCGGGCGGTGCCACTTACCGACACCGACGCCGCCGAGCTGGTCGACGAGCCCCGGGCCGCGCCGCTGCTGCGCGGGCACCGGGGTGCCGCGCCGGTCGACCGGGAGGCCCTGGCCGACCTGCTGCTGCGGGTGGGTCGGCTCGCCGACGAACAGCCCCGCGTGCGCTCGCTGACCCTCAACCCGGTGCTCGCCCGCCCGGACGGCATCGCGGTCCTGCACGCCCAGGTCCAGGTGGGCGGGGTGGCCGCCCGCCCGGACACCGGCCCCCGGCGGCTGTGACCGCGCCCGCTCAGGCGCGGCTGGAGATCTGCTGGACGCCCCAGGTGTTGCCGTCCGGGTCGGCGAAGAAGACGAAACCGACGTTGTCCAGTGGGTCCGGCACCGGTCGCGGGTTCTGTCCCACCACCTGGATCTCGCTGACCTGCACACCCCGCTCGACAAGCTCGGCGTGGGCCCGCTTCAGGTCGGGCACCACCAGTTGCAGGCCCCGCAGCGAGCCCGGCGGCATCTCCGGCACGACGCCCCTGCCGATCACGATCGAGCAACCGGAGCCGGGTGGGGTGAGCTGCACGATCCGCGCGTCGGCACTGATCACCGTGTCGTGGTCCACTGCGAAGCCGAGCTGCTCGGCGTAGAACGTCTTCGCCCGGTCCACGTCGGAGACCGGCACGATCACCACTTCCAGCGTCCAGTTCACGGCTGCCCTCTCGTCGGGTGTTCCAGTCAACCATCTCGCCAGCAGGGAAGGCCCCGGCGAACCGCCGGGGCCTTCCCTGGGAACCGGGTGCGTCAGCAGGCGTACGCCTCCAGGCGCTGCGCGCGTTCCGGGGCGCGCAGCTTCAGCAGCGTCACCTTCTCGATCTGCCGGATCCGCTCCCGGGACAGGCCGAACTCGCGTCCGACCTCGTCCAGCGTGCGCTGCCGGCCGTCGTCCAGACCGAACCGGAGCCGGATGACCGCCTGCTCCCGCTGGGACAGGGTGGCCAGCACGATGCTCACCTCGTTGCGCAGCTCGCCCTGGGCGGCGGCGTCGCCCGGCTCCGTGCGCGGGTCCACCGAGGCCACGAAGTCGCCGAGCGCGCTCTCGCCGTCGTCGCCGACGGCCTGGTCCAGGCTGACCGGCTCCCGGTCGTACGAGATCAGCTCGATGACCTGGATCTCGGGGATCTCCAGGGCGCGGGCGACCTCGGCGACCGTCGGCTCGCGGCCCAGCGTCACCGCCAACTCCCGACGGGCCCGCACCATCCGGTTGACCTGCTCGACCATGTGCACCGGGATGCGGATGGTGCGGGCCTGGTCGGCCATCGCCCGGGTGATCGCCTGCCGGATCCACCAGGTCGCGTACGTGGAGAACTTGTAACCCTTGGCGTAGTCGAACTTCTCCACCGCCCGGATCAGACCGAGGTTGCCCTCCTGGATGAGGTCGAGGAACGCCATGCCGCGCCCGGTGTAGCGCTTGGCGATGCTGACCACCAGCCGCAGGTTCGCCTCCAACAGATGGTCCTTGGCCGCCCGGCCCTCCGCGACGACGAGTTCCAGGTCGGCCCGCAGCTCCTCGGAGACCGGGGTGCAGGTGGCCAGCTTCTCGTCCGCGAACAGGCCGGCCTCGATCCGGCGGGCCAGGTCGACCTCCTGCGCGGCGGTCAGCAGCTTCGTCCGGCCGATCCCGTTGAGATACGCCCGGACCAGGTCGGTCGAGATGCCACGCTCGTCGGTGGCGTCCAGGTCGGCGAGGACCTCGGAGGTCCCGTCGGTGTCGGTCGTGGTGGCCAGGCGCGCCCGGTGTTCCGTCATCTGCAGGACCATCTCTGTCTCCCCGTTTCCACGTCTGTGCCGTGTCTCCGGCCCAGTGGTGCCGGTGTGAGACACAGCTTGGCGGGCAGGGCGTAAAACGGGAGTGAGGCGATCGGGCACCCGACAGGAATTGGCCGGATCCTTGGCGCGGAGTGTCGTCCCGCTCTGGGGTTGTCCGGCACGGCTACCTTGCGGACGGTCGGCCTCCTCGGGTCGGCGACGACGAAAGATGGAGGACGGTGTGGTCTTCAAGCGGCTCATGAAGGCGATGGGGGTCGGCGGCCCGTCGGTCGAGACGGTGCTGGCCAACCCGAACTGCCGCCCGGGCGGCCAGTTGGAGGGCCGCATCCAGGTGCTCGGCGGTGACCACCAGGTCGACATCGAGCACGTGACCCTCGGCCTGGTCACCCGGGTCGAGGTCGAGAGCGGCGACAGCGACCACGAGACCACCCAGGAGTTCCGCCGCCAGCAGATCACCGGCGCGTTCCGGCTGGAGCCGGGGCAGCGCCACGACATCCCGTTCCGCTTCGACGTGCCGTGGGAGACACCGATCACCGACCTGTACGGGCAGCGCCTGCACGGCATGACGATGGGTCTGCGTACCGAGCTGGAGGTCGCCCGCGCTGTCGACAAGGGCGACCTGGACGCTGTGTCGGTGCACCCGCTGCCCGCGCAGGAGCGACTGCTCGACGCGCTGCTGCGACTGGGTTTCCGCTTCGCACGCGCCGATGTGGAGCGTGGTCACATCTATGGCGTACGACAGACGTTGCCGTTCTATCAGGAGATCGAGTTCAGCCCGGCCCCGCAGTACGCCCGCTCGATCAACCAGTTGGAGGTCACCTTCATCGCCGACGCCCAGCAGATGCAGGTGGTGCTGGAGGTCGACAAGCGCGGTGGCGTCTTCACCGAGGGCCGGGACGCCTTCGGCCGGTTCACCGTCGACCACGCCACCGCCGACCGCACCGACTGGACCGCTGAACTGGACAACTGGCTCCGCCAGTCCCTAACCCGCCGAGGCCTCTTCTCCTAACCCACCCCCACCCCCACCCCCCCATCCCCACCCCACCCCACCCCCACCCCAGGCCATCCGTTGATCATGAGGTTGACGGGCGATTCGATCTTCAAAAGGCCCGTCAACCTCATGATCAACCGGGGTGGGTGGGTGGGGGGAGTGGGGTGGGGTGGGGTGGGTTAGAGGTCTAGGAGGATTGTTCGGGGGCCTGTGTTGGTGCTGTCCACGAGCATGTGGGTGCGGAAGCGGCCCGTCTCGACCTTGGCGCCTCGTTGGCGCAGGGCGTCGACCACCGCGGTGACGAGTGGTTCGGCGACCTCTGCGGGGGCGGCGGCGGTCCAGCTCGGGCGGCGGCCCTTGCGCGCGTCGCCGTAGAGGGTGAACTGGCTGACCACCAGGATCGGCGCGCCGGTGTCGGCGGCGGACCGGTCGTCGTCCAGGATGCGCAGCTCGTGCACCTTGCGGGCCATCGTCTGAGCGGTCTGCGCCGTGTCGGTGTGGGTCACCCCGAGCAGCACCAGCAGGCCGTTCTCGATTGCCCCGACCACCTCGCCGTCGACTGTCACGCTGGCCCGCCCGACGGTCTGCACCACCGCACGCATCAGCAACCCGCCGCGGAGCCGGTGTCCGCCGCGTGGCTGGCAGCTGGTGCGTAACCGGCAGCCGTCGCGGAATCGGCTCGCGTCATGCGGTCACCGCCTCGATGAAGCCGCGTTCCACCAGGTGCGCCACGATCGGGCCGGCGGCCTCGGCCATCTCGTCCGGCTCGACGTCGTGCGCCGCGGCGAGCAGGGCGAGCTGGTCGCGCAGCGGCAGCCGGCCGTCGGCACCACCGACGAGCGCCAACACCAGTGGGTCGATCTCCTCGGTCCAGCGCAGGCCGTGCGGCATCGCGAGGACCTGCCGGTCCACCGCCCAGCCCTCGTCACCCATGGTGGCCTCCTGCCGCAGTTGCAGGCCCTCGGCGGCCCGGTAGCGCTCGGCGAGCAGCGCCTCGGTGTCGCGTACCCGAAGGAAGTCCTGGCGGTCGAACCAGGCGGCGATGTGGTCGCCCAACGGAGGTTGCACCCGCTGACGCAGGTCCTCCACCCGGACCACCGGGTCGGTGTGGCCACCCCGGCGCACCGACACGATGCCGAAGCCGATCCCCTCCACCTTGTGCGCGTCGAACCAGTCCAGCCAGGCGGCCATCCGCTGCGGGTCGGCGGTCTCGCCGACGTCGGTGAGCCACAGGTCGACGTACGCCATCGGGTCGGCCACCTCGCGCTGGATCACCCAGGCGTCCAGGCCGGTGCCGGCGAACCAGCCGGCCACCCGCTCGTCCCACTCCTCGCCGGCGACGTGCACCCAGTTCGCCAGGTACTGCATGGTGCCGCCCTCGGTGAGCAGCCCGGGGGCGGCGGCGGCCAACTCGGCGCCGATCGCGTCACCGACCCGGCCGGAGTCGCGGTAGACGTGCGTGGTGGTGCCCGGGCCGACCACGAACGGCGGGTTGCTCACCACCAGGTCGAACCGCCGACCGGCCACCGGGGCGACCAGGTCACCGCGGAGCAGTTCCCAGTCCTGACCGTTGAGGGCGGCGGTGGTCGCGGCGAAGCGCAGCGCCCGCTCGGACAGGTCGGTGGCGGTCACCGACCGGGCGTGGGTGGCCAGGTGCAGGGCCTGGACGCCGGAGCCGGTGCCCAGGTCAAGTGCGCTGTCGACGGGCCGGCGCATGGTCGCGCCGATCAGGGTCTGGGTGGCCCCGCCGACGCCGAGGACGTGCTCGGCGTGCAACGGTCGGCCCGGCCGGGCACTTGCCGACACGTCGGCGAGCACCCACCAGTCGTCGCCGTACGGTTCCAGGTCGATGCCGGCGCGCAGGCCACCGCCGTACCGCTCGACCAGCCCGCCGGCCAGGGCCTCCTCCAGGCCCAGCGGCGCCAGCGCGGCGGCCACCGCCGCCTCCGACTCGGTCTGGTCGCAGATGAACACCCGGATCAGGGTGCCCAGCGGGTCGCCGTCCTCGGTGGCGCGCAGCGCCGCCCGGAAGTCGTTGCGGGCGACCGCGGCGGTCGCCTGGGCGCCCAGCCGCTCGGCGACGCCACGGCTGGTGAACCCGGTCCGGGTCAGCGCGGCCCGCAGCGCGTCGACACCGGCGGGGGAGAGCAGCATGTCGTGTTCGTCCACTCCGACATCCTGCCTGCCGCCGTGGAACGGGCCGTCACCACCCGCGAGATTCGACCCCGGCAGCCGGGAGCCTCGGCTCGGTGCCGCCCGGGAGAGGGACCGCCCCGCCCGGGAGAGGGACCGCCCCGCCCGGGAGAGAGGCCGCCCCGGTCGGGAGCGGGGGCTCGCCGGTCGGGAGCGGGGGCTCGCCGGGCACGGCCACGACCGGGGCCGGCGGTACGACTGTCGCCAGCCCTCGACGCGCGGCCAACCGGTCGACGACCAGGGCGTACGCCGACAGGACCACCACGTCGACCAGGACGAGCTGCCAGGGGGAGTCGGCCATCGTCTCGTCGGCGGCGAGCTCGCCGAACGCCGCCGCCAGGGTGAAGCCGGTCAGGTTGTTCACCACGTGCAGCGCGATCGCGGCCTCGATCCCGCCGGTGCGGATCGCCAGCCAACCCATGAGCGCTCCCATGAACGCCAGGTCCAGGAAGCCCCAGACCGTGCCCCAGCCGTGCGCGGCGGCGAAGAGCACCGCCTGGAGGGTGATCGCGGGCCAGGGTGTGCGCAGGTACGCGCCGACGGCCTGCAACAGCCAGCCCCGGAAGGCGTACTCCTCCGCGGCCGCCTGGAACGGCACCAGCAGGAGGACCATCAGCAGACCGGCGGCGAACTCCGGCCAACCGACCCAGGTGGTCACCGGGTCGAGGACCGAGCCCTCGTCGGTCAGCCCGAGCAGGAGGTCGGCGCCGAACAGCATGACGATGATCAGCGGCGTGGCGATCAGCAGGCAACGGCCGAGCCAGCCCCACCGCAGCCGGCCGAGCACCGAGGAGAGCGTGCCGGCGGGCCGGCTCTGCACGAGCCACGCGGTGCCGAGCACCAGTGGGAGCAGCAGCGCCAGCGAGGCGAGCAGCAGCGCGGCGTCCGGAATCGGGCCGAAGGTGGGAAACCCGTCGGCGTCGTACGGGCGGTTGGTGAGCTCGCCCACGACGGCGGCGACGCCGAAGAGGAGGCCGGTGACCACCGCCGCCGAGGCGAGCAGCGCGAGGGTGCCGACGATGGGTTTCCACACGCGGTGCCGGTCGGTGTGGCCGAGCCGGTGGTACGGGGATCCGGGCGGGGCGGTCCGAAGCATGACGTCGAGCGTGGCAGACCGGCGCCACCTGTCCGCACCGAACGGAGCGTCGGTGTCCGCCCACGTCGGTGCACCAGGCAGGATGTCCGCATGACGCTCGTGCTGCCGATCGATCCGGAGGCCAACCGGCTGCTGGAGCGCAGCCCACTGGCCCTGCTCCTCGGCATGGTCCTGGACCAACAGATCCCGATGGAGAAGGCGTTCTCCTCGCCGTACGTGCTGGTGCAGCGGCTCGGCCACGACCTGGACGCGGCGGAGCTGGCCGGGTACGACCCGGAGGCCCTGGTCGCGCTCTTCGCCCAGCCGCCCGCGCTGCACCGGTTCCCGAAGGCGATGGCGGCCCGGGTGCAGGAGGTCTGTCAGGTGTTGGTGGACCGCTACGACGGTGACGCGGCGCTGCTGTGGTCAGCCGTCGCCGACGGGCCGGAGCTGCTGCGCCGGGTCGCCGCGCTGCCCGGTTTCGGCAGGCAGAAGGCGCAGATCTTCGTGGCCCTGCTCGGTAAGCGCTTCGGGGTGACCCCGCAGGACTGGCGGAAGGCAGCCGGAGACTACGGCGACCCGGGCGCGTACCGGTCGGTGGCCGACGTCACCGACGCCGATTCGCTGCGCCGGGTGCGGGAGTTCAAGCAGCAGATGAAGGCGGCGGCCAAGGCGGCGCGGGGCTGACGCTCAGGCGGCGGTCGGGTGTGCCAGCGAGGCCAGCGCGCGCCGGACGTCGGCGAGCGAGACGGTCGCGGAGTCGTCCAGGTCGGCCAGGCCGGCCTCGATCCACTGGCGCATCAGCGTGGTGACCCCGATGCCCCGGGCGTCGGCGGCCGCCCGCACCCGCTCGTAGGTCTCCAGCGGCAGCCGGACCGACCGGCTCACCATCGGCACGTCGGTGTCGGGGGTGGGCAGATCCACCGCCGGGCTCTCGTCGATCAACTCGGCGATCCGGTCGTCGCCGCTGTGGAACTGCTTGGTCGCGTCGTCACGGTGCATCGTCACGGCCTCCTCATCGGCGGTCTCTCCGCACGGCCTCGTCGTAGCGTTTGGACTCGACGTCGCTCAACTCGCGGGCGGAGAGGATGTCCCAGTCGTTGTCGGTGCCATCGGCCTCGGCGAGCAGCACCGCCAGTCGGCGACCCCGACGGGCGGCGGCGTAGACGACCATGACGTCGTCGCCCAGGTGGCGGATGACCCGGCGGGCGCTGTGCAGCGCCTCCCAGACTTCCCCGGGCGTGACGTCGTAGACCCTCAGGTTGGCCAACGCCTCGTCGGTGAAGCTGAACCTGCTGCCCACGCCCGGAGCGTACCACGGACGTAACACGCATCGTGCTGAGTCGAATTTCGCTGATCAAGGCCCTGCGGTGACAGGATGAGGCGTAACCCCCTCGAGGAGGTCCATGGTGAAGCGTCAGGCGTACCAGCCGATTCTGATCACCGACGCCTCGCGCAGCCAGGACGATCAGCTCAACAGTCGCCAGCGCCGCTATGTCCTGATGATGGGCATCCGGGTGTTGTGCATCATCGTCGGCGCGATCCTGGTCGGTGCGAACGCCCCACTGCTCTGGCTCTGGCTGCCGCTCTGCGGCCTCGGCATGGTGCTCATCCCCTGGCTGGCCGTGCTGCTGGCCAACGACCGGCCGCCGAAGGAAGAGCACCGGCTGGCCAACCGGTTCCACCCCCGCCAACAGGACGACACCCCGCCGATGAGCCTCACCGCCGAAGAGCGCACACACAAGGTCATCGACGTCGAGCCCTGACCCCGAGAGCAGGTCAGGGCTCGACCGGTCACGGCTGTGACCAGGCGCCGCCGCTCACGGCTGTGGCCGCGCGCCGATGGTGGAGACGGCAAGCGCCCCCAGGTCGGTGGCGCGGTTCAGCGCCACGGTCGGGGTGGCACCGGCGAGCCAGGCGGTCAGCAGACCGGCCGCGAAGGCGTCGCCCGCCCCCGTGACATCCGCCACCGCCACCCGCCGGGCCGGAGCCACCCAGACCGCCGCGCCGCGGTCGACCCAGACCGCGCCGGCCGCGCCGCGCTTGACCACGACCCGCCGCGCCGTCGCCGACAACGCCCGCCCCTGCGCCGCCGGGTCCAGCCCGCCGGCAAGCACCGTGGCCTCGTCCGCGTTGACCAGCAGCAGGTCGACATCGCGTACCCAACTCAGGAACGCCGCCGCACCGACGCGCCGCAGCGGCGCCGCGGAGGCCGCGTCGACGCTCGTGGTGAGCCCGCGCTCGCGGGCGGCGGCCAACGCCCGCAGCCCGGCACCGCGCGACTCGGTGTCCAACAGGGTGTACGCGGACAGGTGCAGATGCCCCGCGTCGGGCACCGCCGCGAGGGCCCGCTCGACGTGCGCGGCGCTCAGCCGCAGGTTCGCGCCCCGCTGGCTGACCATGGTGCGCTCGCCGTCGGTGGCCAACACGATGACCGTGCCGGTCGGCGCGTCCTCGACCCGCTCGACCGCGCAGTCGACACCCGCTCGCTCCAACTCGGCGACCCGGTCCCGCCCCGCGTCGTCGGCACCGGCGGCGCCGACGAGCGTGACGTCCACCCGCTGCGCGGCGACCCAGGCCGCGGTGTTGGCCGCCTGACCGCCGCCGCCGATACTGATCTCGGCCGCCGCGTCCGAGCCCACCGCGAGCGGCCCGGACAGCACGGCGACCACGTCGGTGATCACGTCCCCGACGACGACCACCCGCGCCGGTCGGGTCATACCGTGGCGGCGGTGTCGCGGGCCGCCGCGGCGACCGCGATCCGCGCGGCCAGGTCGGCGTTGCGCAGGATGATCCGGACGTTGACGGCGAGGCTCGCGCCCTCGGTGGCCGAGTGGAAGTACGCCAGCAGGTACGGGGTGACGGCCTTACCGGTGATCCCGTCGCGCTCCAGCAGGGCCAGACCGTCGGCGAGCGTCCGGTCGTGCAGCTCCGGGTCGAGTTGCTCGTCGACCGGCAGCGGATTGGCGACGAGCAGCCCGCCGGTGTGCAGCGCGTGCCCGTCCCGGGCGGCGAGCACGGCGGCGACCTGCTCCGGCGAGTCCACCGACCAGTCCAGGTCGAAGCCGGCGTCGGTCAGGTAGAAGCCGGGGAACCGGCGGGTGCGGTAACCGAGGACGGCGACCCCGAGGGTCTCCAGGCGCTCCAGCGTCGCGCCCACGTCGAGGATCGACTTGACGCCGGCGCAGACCACCGCGATCGGGGTCTGGGCCAGGGTGACCAGGTCGGCCGACTCGTCGAAGGTGTGCGCGGCCTCCCGGTGCACCCCACCCAACCCGCCGGTGGCGAACACCCCGATCCCGGCCGCGGCGGCCACCGCGCTGGTGGCGGCCACGGTGGTGGCACCGTCCACGCCGGTCGCCGCCGCCACCGCGAGGTCGCGGACGGAGAGCTTGGTCACTCCGTCGACGGTGGCGAGCCGGGTCAGCTGCGTGTCGTCCAGGCCGACCACCAGCTCGCCGCCGATCATGCCGATCGTCGCGGGAACTGCCCCGGCGTCCCGGACCGCCCCCTCGATCTCCCTGGCCACCCGCAGGTTCTCCGGGCGGGGAAGGCCGTGCGAGACGATGGTGCTCTCCAGTGCGACGACGGGTCGGCCGTCGCGCAGGGCTGCGGCGACCTCGGTGCCGTAGCTGAGGTGAAAGTCAGTCACCCGGGCACCGTACGGGGTCGGGCTCCGGCCGGCCTCAGGTGGACCCGGCCGTGATGACCTGCCAAACTTGACCGTTGGAGGTGCAGACGTGAGCACAGAGGTTCTCGAGCGTCCAGAGCTGAAGGATGCCGACACCGGTCCCGAGATGTTCCACTACGTCCGCAAGGAGAAGATCGCCGAGAGTGCCGTCATGGGCACCTTCGTCGTCGCGCTCTGCGGCGAGACGTTCCCGGTCACCAAGGCGGCCAAGCCGGGTTCGCCGGTCTGCCCCAAGTGCAAGGAGATCTACGACTCGTACCGCGAGTGAACCTCGGCCGGTGCTCCGGCCGGCGACGTAGCCTGCGGCGGTGACCACCTCCACCGCCCTGCTCCTCGCCGACCTGACCGGCGTCGCGGTGTTCGCCGCCTCCGGGGCCTCGGCGGCGGTGGCCAAACGGCTGGACCTGTTCGGTGTCGCGTTCGTCGGGTTCGTGGCCGCTCTCGGCGGTGGGATCTTCCGGGACCTGGTCATCGACGAGGTGCCGCCGTTGGCCTTCGCCGACTGGCGGTACGCGGCCACCGCCGCGATCACCGCGCTGGCCGTGTTCTGGCTGCACCCGCAACTGGCCCGGCTGCGTACCACGGTCCTGGTGCTGGACGCGGCGGGCCTGGCACTGTTCACGGTGACCGGCACGCTCAAGGCACTCGACGCCCGGGTGCCGGCCGCCGGTGCCTGCCTCATCGGCATGCTCACCGCGATCGGCGGCGGGCTCGCCCGCGACCTGCTCACCGCCGAGATCCCGGTCGTGCTGCGCCGGGAGATCTACGCGCTGGCCGCCCTCGCCGGCGCGGTCACCGTGGCGCTGCTGCACGTCACCGGGCAGACCGGCCCCGCGCCGCTCACCGCCGCCGCCGTCGGAGTCTTCGGGCTGCGCCTGATCGCCCTGCGCCGACGTTGGTCCGCACCGGTGGCGACGCTGCGACCACCGCGAAGCGGTGCAGCGGATCCGCGTACCGACCGGAACTGGTGAGGCACCGATCGGGGTGGCGGATGTGACAGGCGTGGCGTCGCCTGGGCCGTGGGGCCCGCGCTGGTTATGCTGAGTCGGCCTTCGCGGCAGCTACTGCGCGGAGGCGTTTTCATGGGCGGCGGGACTCGTGGCCCATGCCCGGGGTCCGCCATCGTGCGGTCGGAGAGGAGCTTCGCGTGGCAGCCCGGACGCCGGTGCTCGAGACGTTCCCGGCACTACGCGCCTGGCAGCGCAAGGCCCTGGTGGAATACCTGCGTCGACGTACCGACGACTTCACCGCGGTCGCCACCCCGGGCGCCGGCAAGACCACCTTCGCCCTGCGCATCGCCGCGGAGCTGCTCGCCGACGGCACCATCGAGGCGGTCACCGTGGTCGCCCCGACCGAGCACCTGAAGAGCCAGTGGTCCGACGCGGCGGCCCGGGTGGGCATCCAGCTCGACGCCGCGTTCCGCAACGCCGACCTGCACTCCGCGGCCGACTTCCACGGCGCGGTCATCACCTACGCGCAGGTGGGGATGGCCCCGCACGTGCACCGGCGGCGCACCATGACCCGCCGCACCCTGGTCATCCTCGACGAGATCCACCACGCCGGTGACTCCCGGACCTGGGGCGACGGGGTGAAGGCCGCCTTCGAGCCCGCCGTACGCCGGCTGATGCTCACCGGGACGCCGTTCCGCTCCGACGACAACCCGATCCCGTTCGTCAGCTACGAGCGGGGCGGAGACGGGCTGTTGCGCTCCCGCGCCGACTCGGTGTACGGCTACGCCGACGCGCTGCGCGACGGCGTGGTCCGGCCGGTGCTCTTCCTGGCGTACTCCGGGGAGACCCGGTGGCGGACCAACGCGGGGGAGGAGTTGGCCGCCCGCCTCGGCGAGCCGATGACGCAGGATCTGGTGGCCCAGGCCTGGCGTACCGCCCTGGACCCGGCCGGCGACTGGATGCCGCAGGTGCTGCGCGCCGCCGACGCCCGACTCACCGTGCTGCGCAACGCGGGCATGGCCGACGCCGGCGGTCTGATCATCGCCACCGACCAGCAGACCGCCCGCTCGTACGCCAAGCTCATCGAACAGGTCACCGGCGAGAAGGCCGCCGTGGTGCTCTCCGACGACCAGGGCGCGTCCGCCCGGATCGCGACGTTCGCGGCGTCCGACCAGCGGTGGCTGGTCGCGGTGCGGATGGTGTCCGAGGGGGTGGACATCCCGCGACTCGCGGTCGGGGTCTACGCCACAAGTGCCAGCACGCCGCTCTACTTCGCCCAGGCGATCGGCCGTTTCGTGCGGGCCCGTCGACCCGGGGAGACCGCCTCGGTCTTCCTGCCCAGCGTGCCGCACCTGCTCGGGTTGGCCAGCGAGATGGAGACCGAGCGGGACCACGTGCTCGGCAAACCCAAGGAAGCCGACGGGTTCGACGACGACCTGCTGGAACGCGCGCAGCGCGACGACCAGGCCAGCGGCGAGTTGGAGAAGCGGTTCGCCGCGCTCTCCGCCACCGCCGAACTGGACCAGGTGATCTTCGACGGGGCGTCGTTCGGCACCGCGGCCCAGGCCGGCACCCCCGAGGAAGAGGAATACCTCGGCCTGCCCGGTCTGCTCACCGCCGACCAGGTGTCCCTGTTGCTCACCAAACGACAGGCCGCACAACTCGCCGCCCAACGCCGCCGTACGGCCGACGCGGCCGCTCAGCCGGCCGCTGCGCCCACCGCAGCGCCACCCGCACCCATGAGCGCGGCTC
The DNA here is from genome assembly GCF_043197875.1 of Micromonospora sp. NPDC048935. NCBI lineage: Bacteria > Bacillati > Actinomycetota > Actinomycetes > Micromonosporales > Micromonosporaceae > Micromonospora > Micromonospora sp. NPDC048935. The sequence continues at coordinate 567,234 of NZ_JBICTZ010000001.1, forward strand.
AGCGCCGCGTGGCGCTCAGACGCCAACTGAACGCTCTGGTGGCCGCCCGACACCACCGCACCGGCCAGCCGCACGGCAAGATCCATGCCGAGTTGCGCCGACTCTGCGGTGGCCCGCCGAGCGCCCAGGCCACCATCGAACAGCTAGAGGAACGCATCGCCACCATCCAGACCCTCTAGCCCCGCCCCGCCGCACCAGCGGGCTGCCCCGCCCCACCCCGCCAGCAGGCTGTCCGCCCGCCGCACTGCGCCCGCCCCGCCGCACTGCGCCCGCCCCGCCGCATTGCGCCCCGCACCGAGCCCCATCGCGCCCCGCCAGCAGGCTGCCCCGCCCCGCCAGCGGGCTGCGGCTTGGCGGCGTGATCCACTCGGCTTTCTTGAAAACGCGGTGTTCGAGCCAGGTGGAAAGCGCGACTTCCGTGAAACCGAGTGGATCATGGCGGCCGGGGTGGTGCCGAGGCTTGCCTGCCCGAAACGGCCGCACATGCCCCTCCACGGGCGTCCGGATCTCAAGATCACGCTAGATCCAGGATGTGGTGGTGTCGGTGCGTCGGTGAGGCCCCTGCATCCTGGTTCGAGCATGACCTTGCCCGGCGGTGGCGCTTGGACCTCGCTCTCGGCGTCTCTGGGGCGAGTGGTCGTCGTCAAGATCCGCGCAGGATCAGGGATGTTGCTGTCTCGCGCGTGTCGGAGGCAGCAACATCAGGGATGTTGTGACGATCTTGGCGCGGGGCGCGGGGCGCGGGGCGCGGGGCGCGGGGCGCGGGGCGCGGGGCGCGGGGCGCGGGGCGCGGGGCGCGGGGCGCGGGGCGCGGGGCGCTCGGACGGAAAAGCCGACCGGAGGCACCCTCGGGGTACCTCCGGCCGGCTATGTCGGTTAGCGGATTTAGTTCGCCATCAGATCGGCGCCACGCCAGCTGAAATCGGGCTCCGTTGCGAACCGCTCGGTGATCTTCACGAGATCCTCCGCGTACTTGTTCGCGTGGTGCCCACAGAACACCAGCTCGCTCCCACCCGCCAGAGTGATCCGGAGCTTCCCGGCAGCATTGCAGCGGTCGCACCGTTCATCGGCGGCTGGGGGTGCCACCGTCTCGGGCGGCGGCGTGAGGGTCGGGGTCATCGCCTTCCTCCTCTGGTCGTCACCGATGAACAATCTCTTCGGTCGTTGCTCACCTATGGTGCAACACCCTTACTAGGCACTGCCTTCCCTGTGTGCCCGCGGGGGACCGAGGTCACACATGGCAGGGACAGTGTGCCGTGCACCAAGGGTGCCACGTCAACGATCACATTCGTGCATCCGGACGATCACCATCTTGTGTTGCACACCAGGTGGTCAAAACGACACGTTCGGTTGACGAAACCCGCTCAGTCCAGGTAATCCCGGAGGACCTGCGACCGGGACGGGTGGCGCAGCTTGGACATCGTCTTGGACTCGATCTGCCGGATCCGCTCCCGGGTCACCCCGTAGACCTGGCCGATCTCGTCCAGCGTCCGTGGCTGACCGTCGGTCAGGCCGAAGCGCAGGCGTACCACACCCGCCTCACGCTCGGAGAGCGTCTGCAGCACCTGCTGGAGCTGGTCCTGTAGGAGCGAGAACGAGACCGCGTCGACCGCGACCACGGCCTCGGAATCCTCGATGAAGTCACCGAGCTGGCTGTCGCCCTCGTCACCGATGGTCTGGTCCAGAGAGATGGGCTCCCGAGCGTACTGCTGGATCTCCAGCACCTTCTCGGGTGTGATATCCATCTCCTTGGCCAGCTCCTCCGGGGTGGGCTCCCGGCCCAGATCCTGGAGCAGCTCGCGCTGTATGCGGCCGAGCTTGTTGATGACCTCGACCATGTGCACCGGGATGCGGATGGTGCGGGCCTGGTCGGCCATCGCCCGGGTGATCGCCTGCCGGATCCACCAGGTGGCGTACGTGGAGAACTTGTAGCCCTTGGTGTAGTCGAACTTCTCCACCGCGCGGATCAGACCGAGGTTGCCCTCCTGGATCAGGTCGAGGAAGGCCATGCCGCGTCCCGTGTACCTCTTGGCCAGCGACACCACCAGACGGAGGTTGGCCTCCAGGAGGTGGTTCTTGGCCCGCTCGCCGTCGCGGGAGATCCAGCCCAGGTCACGGACCATGTCCCGGACGAGCTTCTCCTCGCCCTCGTCGGCGGCGCGCAGCCGCTCGGCGGCGTAGAGCCCGGCCTCGATCCGCTTGGCCAGCTCCACCTCCTGCTCGGCGTTGAGCAGCGGAACCTTGCCGATCTGCTTCAGGTACGCGCGGACCGAGTCGGCCGAGGCGGTCAGCTCGGCGTCCCGCCGGGCCTGCTTGAGGGCCTCGGACTCCTCGTCGTCCCACTCGAAGTCGTTGTCGGTCGCCGACGCGGCGGCGTCGGTCTCGGCGGCCTGGGCCAGCTCGGCCGGCTCCTCGACCACCACGTCCTCGATCGCGGCGGCCAGCTCCTCCGGGTCGATGTCGCCGTCGGCGCCCTCGCCCTTGGCCTTGCCGGCGGCCTTGGTCGGCTTGGCGCCGGCAGCCGCGGCCACCGTCGCCTTGGTGGCTCGGGTCGACCTGGTCGCCTTCGCCGGAGCCGCCGCGGCACCCTCGGCGGGCGTGCCGGTGGCCTTGCGGGCGGCCACCTTGCGCGGGGCCGGCGTCGACGGCGCGTCGTCGGCGGCCGGTGCCTGCTTCGGGGCCGGCGCGGCGGCCTTCTTGGTGGTCTTGGCGGTGGTGGCCCGGGACGCCGGCGTGGTCGACCGGGCCGCGGCGACGCGGCGGCGGGTGCTCGCCGAGCCGTCCACCACTACGGTCACTCCCGCCTCGGAGAGCGCCCGCAGAATCTTCTTGGCCTGGGCCGGAGTCACCTCGGCGGACTCGACGGTGCGCGCGAGCTGGGCCGACGTCAGTTGACCGCCGGCGCTCTGCGCGTGGGCGATCAGGGTGTCGGTGAGCGAGCGAACGTCGGCGCCGGTCTGGCGGGGTTCTGTCACGAATGACCTTCCGGAGGCGAAGAGCGGGCACGGCCGGGTCGTCCGGCACAGCGTGGGGCAACCGGCCGGGCGATGTGGTTGAGGGACCCTCGCGTCCCGGGCCGGCCGGTGGTCGGCGGTCCGTGGCACGTGGGCAGGGGTGAATTGTAACGCCGTCTGCGGCGATCATCCTGCGCCGCACTGCGTAATGACGGTGGGACCGCTGATTCGGCGCTGATCTGGACTTTGTAAGGATGATACCCGCGCGTGGCCCGGAACACCCCGGTCGTGCGGGAAGGGGACGTTGGGATGCCCGGTTCGACGCCGTCACCTCGGGAACTTTTGGCGATCGCGCTCGACGTGGCACGGGACGCGGCGGCCACCGCGTACCGGATGCGCGTCGAGGGTGTCTCCGTGGCCGCGACCAAGAGCACGGTCACCGACGTGGTCACCGCGGCGGACCGGGCTGTCGAACGGCAGGTGCTCGACGCGCTGAAGCGGTCGAGACCAAACGACGCGGTGCTCGGCGAGGAGTACGGGACGGGGGACACCGGGCCGGTCGCGCCGGGCGGGGTGCGGTGGATCATCGACCCGATCGACGGCACCGTCAACTACCTGTACGGGTTGCCGTACAGCGCGGTGTCGCTGGCCGCCGAGGTGGACGGGGTGGTGGTCGCCGGCGTGGTGCGCAACGTGAACACCGGCGAGGAGTGGACGGCCACGGCCGGGGGTGGTGCCTGGCGTGACGGTGTCCGGCTGCGCTGCTCCGGCGAGACGGACCTGGGGCAGGCGCTGGTCGGCACCGGGTTCGGCTACGACGCCAGTCGTCGTGCGCACCAGGCCCAGGTCGTGGCGGGGCTGATCGCACACGTACGGGACATCCGCCGGCTGGGTGCCGCCGCGCTGGACCTCTGCCTGGTGGCGGAGGGCCGGCTCGACGCGTACTTCGAGAAGGGCCTCGCGGCCTGGGACCTGGCGGCGGGTGGGCTGGTGGCCGCCGAGGCGGGTGTGCGGGTCGCCGGCCTGGCCGGACGGCCGCCGGGGCCGGACCTGGTGGTCGCGGCCCCGCCGGCGCTCTTCACGCCGCTGCACGACCGGCTCGCCGAGTTGGACGCCGCCGGCGGGCCCTGATCGGTCGACCGCCCGGTCACGCCGTTACTTGGCGGGCGGGGACGGGCAGGAGCCCTTGGGTGCCTTGGGTGGGCCGGAGTCGCCGAGCGACTGGTTGACCTCGGTCGTAGTGGCGAGCTGCTGGAAGTTGTTGCCGAGCACCACGTCGACGACGTCGTCGGTGCGCGCAGGGTCGTAGCCCTGCGTGGCGTTGTTGAGGAAGTACGCCTGCAGCAGGTGCGCGGAGCCGACGCCCTTCGGGCCGTACCGCAGCACCGCGATGCCGTTGATCTGCTTCTTCTCGGTCGCGGTCTTCTGGACCTGGAACTGCCGGTTGCTCAACTCGTCGGCGACGGTGTGGGCGAGGCCGGGCTGGTCCGTGGCGTTGAGCACGTTGATCTTGACGTCCTTGCGCTCGCGCAGGTTCAGGTCGGCGAGCGGCCAGCCGTCCGGGCAGCCCTGGGCCGTGCCTGCGTTGCCCTGGCTGTCCCGCACGATCGCGGTGATCACGAACCCCAGGGCCAGCACCCCCAGCAGGCCGACGATGACGAGTGCTCGCACTCGCGCAAAACTCATCTGGGCACTCCCGGGACTTCAGGTGGGTGGCGGCAGCCGGCGACGATCGGACTGGCCGTCGGCCGTCGAATACGCCGCTGAGGTTAACGGTTGTCCGGCCGTCGCGTGGAAACAGCCCGACATGCCGGCGCGCCGACCGCGAACCGGGTACTACTACCCCTATCTTCGTGTCGCCTGAATCACATTGGGAACAACTTCGGGTGCAGGGGCGTACATCTCAGCCGCAAGGGCGGTATACATGCCTCGCCCAAGGGGGGGTAAGGTTCCGCGCTCGCAGGGGAGTCGCCCCAGCGAGCTCGACCCGTTCGGTCCCCGGGTCGGGTGCCCGACACAAGTGGCGGCCGGCCAGCGGAACCGAAACAGCGTCGTCCGGCGTTACAACCGGAAGCGACAACATCGATATGGGAGAGTGAAACCGATGGCCACCGACTACGACGCCCCGCGTCGCGACGAGGTCGACCTCGGCGAGGACAGCCTGGAAGAGCTCAAGGCACGGCGCGTCGACTCACAGTCGGGCGCGGTGGACGTCGACGAGGCCGAGGTGGCCGAGAGCTTCGAGCTGCCCGGTGCCGATCTGGCCGACGAGGAGCTCACGGTCAAGGTGCTTCCGATGCAGCAGGACGAGTTCCGGTGCGCCCGCTGCTTCCTGGTCCACCACCGTAGCCAGCTGGCGGTCGAGCGTAACGGCGAGCTGATCTGCCGCGAGTGCGTCTGACAACCACGACACCAGCGGCGGCCTCCTGAACGGGGCCGCCGCTGCCGGTGTAGGCATGCGGCCGTGGTGGGTACCTGCTTGACTCGTAGCGGGTAGCCACAGCACCGGGAGGTCCGATGAGCGATCGAGGCGGCACCACCGACGGCGGCACGGACAACCCCGGTGCCACCGACGGTGGCACCGACAAACCCGGTGCCACCGGTGGTGGCGCGGGGGACCTCGGCGCCACCGTGGCGGCGTTGACCGCGGACGACATCGAGCCGGCCCGACGCCGTCAACTGCTGGCCCGGATGGTCGGGCAGGCCCGTGCCCGGGGCGTCTCCGACCTGTTCAAGCCCCGCGCCGCCATGCGGTGGATGGTCGACGCGGTCGCGGACGTCGCCCCGCACGTGCCGGTGCGCGACCTGGACACCCTGCGCCAGCACTTCCCCGGCCTGGACGACGCCGCCCTGGCCGACCGGCTCATCCGCAACGCGTCTCGGACCACCGCCGCGATCGGCGCGGCCGGTGGGGGAGTCGCCGCCGTCGAGTGGACGGTGGCACCGACCCTGCTCTCCGCTCCGGTGCTGCTCGCCGCCGAGACGGTGGCCGTGGTCGCGGTGGAGCTGAAGCTGGTCGGTGAGTTGCACGAGATCCACGGTGTGGCGCTGCCCGACGGCGGCAGCCAGCGGGCCGTCGCCCTGGTGCACTCCTGGGCCACCCAGCGCGGTGTCAACCCGATGGTGCCCGGCGTGGGAGTGGGCGCGGTGCTCGGCACCGCCGCCCGCAAGGAACTGCGGGACATGCTGCTGCGGCGCTTCGGCCGCAACCTCACCACGCTCGGGCCGTTCCTGACCGGCGCGGCGGTGGCCAGCTTCCTCAACCGGCGGGCCACCCAGCAGATGGCCGAGCAACTTCAGGTGGACCTGCGTCGGCGGGGCATCGCCCGACCCGCGCCACCGTCGGCCCTGCCCGGCCCGCCAACCGGCACCTGAGCGGGGCCGGGGCGTCGGTTCAGCCCTGCTCGCCCGCCGGGGGACGGGAGAGCGTCAGGGCGTCCCGCGCGGTCAGCACCGCCTCGGCCAGCTCGACCGGGTGCCGCGTGCTCACCACCCAGAACGGGGTCGGGTCGGCCGGATCGTCGAGCACCACCTGCGCGGCGCCGCCGATCCACGGGCGCTGCACGACGAACGCGAGCGGGTCCGCGCCGACGCCCAGCACCTCACGGCGACCGGCGACGTCCAGCGGGATCACGTCGGCCACGAAGCGCACCGGCAGGCGGGCGTCGTCCACCCGCAGCTCGGAGTCGACCACCGCGACCCGGATCCGGCCCAGCCACCACATCCCGGCGGCGGCGAGCGGCAGCAGCACGGCGAACGGCAGCCAGGCCCGGACGCCGTCGGCACCCATCCAGATCTCGACGGCCAGCAGCGCGGCGGCCACCAGCCCGGCCAACCACAGCCACCAGGGCAGATCCAACCGTTCGGCGTACGCCGTGCGGGCGGCGACCGGCGGCTGATCGGCGGACGGGGAGGGCGACATGCTCACTCCTGCGAGGGTACGGCGCACGGCGGCTCGGCGAACCGGCAGGATGGCAGGGTCACCCCGCGAACCGGACGGAAGAGGGGACCCGTGACCGACGTCGTACCCGTGCCCGTGCGGCTGCTCGACTCCGAGCTGCCGCTGCCCACCTACGCCCATCCCGGCGACGCCGGGGCCGACCTGGTGGCGGCCGCGGACGTGGAGCTGCCGCCCGGAGGCCGCGCCCTGGTGCCCACCGGCGTGGCCATCGCGCTGCCGGAGGGGTATGTGGGTCTGGTCCACCCCCGGTCCGGCCTGGCGGCCAGGCTCGGCGTGACGGTGCTCAACGCGCCCGGTACGGTCGACGCCGGCTACCGGGGTGAGATCCTGGTCAACCTGATCAACCATGATCGTGATGTGCCGGCGAAGATCTCCCGCGGCGACCGGATCGCGCAGCTCGTGGTCCAACAGGTCGCGCGGGCGCGGTTCGAACCGGTGGCCGAGCTGCCCGCGTCCCGGCGCGGGACCGGCGGGCACGGGTCCACCGGTGGTCACGCCGGGCTGGTGCCGTCGCCGGCGGGCCAGGACCGGGTCCAGCAGCGGCCAGACGAGCCGGGCCGCGGGCAGACGGAAGAGGTGGCAGGGTGAGTGTGAACAGCGGAGGGCAGGCGCAGTGATCTTCTCCCGAAAGCGGGCCGATGCCGAACGGCACACCCGTGACGAGCGGGCCGTCGAGGTCCCGGACCAGGGTGATGCGGCGCCGGCGTTGATGCGCGGCCCGTACGACATCTCGGAGAGCCACGACGACGTGCAGCGCCTCGATCTGGGCAGTCTGCACATCCCGGCGATCACCGAGGTCGAGGTGCGGGTGCAGGCCGACCCCCAGGGCGTGGTCCAGCAGGTCGTGTTGGTGCACGGCGACAACGCGCTCCAGCTGGGTGTCTTCGCCGCGCCCCGGTCCGAGGGGATCTGGGACGAGGTGCGCGAGGAGATCCGCCAGTCGCTGCTCCGCGACGGCGCGAGCGCGCAGGAGGTCGACGGCGAGTACGGCCCGGAGCTGCACGCCCAGGTGCGTACCCCGGACGGCGTGACGAACCTGCGGTTCGTCGGCATCGACGGGCCGCGCTGGATGGTCCGTGGTGTGTTCCAGGGGCCGGTGGCGACCGACCCGTCCGTCGCCGGGCCGCTCGTGGAGTGCCTGGACGGCCTGGTGGTCGACCGTGGCCAGGAGGCGAAGCCGGTCCGCGAGCCGCTGCCGCTGCGGCTGCCCCGGGAGATCTCCGACCAGACCGACGCCGAGGCGGGGGACGCCGCCGCCGAGGCGCGCCAGGTCTGACCCGCGCACACCGGCCCGCCGGAACCAGCCCCGTCGGCGTACGCTGGCGGCACGGTTCCGGCGTCGCCGGGGCCGGCCGGGGTCGGCGAGCGTGGAGAGGGTGACGCGGAGGTCATGACGACCGACGAGGGCCGGGTGTCGCTGCGGCGCATCCTGCAACGGTTCACCGCCAGCGAAGCCGAGATCGACGCGCAGGAGCTGCGTCGGGAGAGCGCCCAGTGCGGCGGGATCCCGGCCCAGCAGTGCTCCCGGGGCCAACTGGTCTCGGTCGCTGGCCGGCTGCGCACGGTGGTCTACACGCCGCGCACCAACCTGCCCACCCTGGAGGCCGACCTCTACGACGGCACCGACGTGGTCACCCTGGTCTGGTTGGGTCGACGGCACATCGCCGGGATCGAGCCGGGCCGGCACCTGACCGCTCGTGGCCGGGTGGCGGTGCGCGACGACCGCAAGGTCATCTACAACCCCTATTACGAGCTGGACTCGCCGAAGTGACGGCGATGCGGACGGAAGGCCGGCGATGACGACGGGACAGGACCGGGCGGCACAGCCGGAGACCGGCCCTCCCGAGGAGGAGCCACTGCCGACGATCGCCGAGCAGATGGCCGACCAGCTCGGCGGCTGGCGGGGGCTTGTCGAGTCCAGCATTCCGGTCGTCGTCTTCGTGCTCGCCAACGTCATCGGCGAGCTGCGTCCGGCGGTGATCGCCTCGGTCGCCGTCGCGCTGCTGATCGCCGGGTTGCGGCTGGCCCAGCGCCGGCCGATCCGGCACGCCGTCAACGGCCTGTTCGGTGTCGGGATCGGCGCCGCCATCGCCTGGCGCACCGGCGACGAGCGCGACTTCTACCTCCCCGGCATCCTCTACGGCATCGGGTACGGCATCGCCCTGCTGGTCTCCGCGGCCATCCGGCAGCCACTGGTGGGCTGGATCTGGTCGGTGCTGGTCGCCAAGGGCCGCTCGGAATGGCGGGACGACCCGAAGCTGGTGCGGACCTTCACCCAGCTGACCGTGCTCTGGGGTGTGGTGTGGCTGGCCAAGGTGGGCGTGCAGGCCGGGCTCTACCTGGCCCACCAGGACACCGCGCTGGGCGTGGCCCGGCTGGCGCTGGGCTACCCGCCGTACGCGCTGCTGCTGCTGATCACGGTCTGGACGGTGCGCCGGGTCACCCGGGAGCCGCAACCGACCCCGCTGCCCGGCGCCTGAGCGGCGGGGGCCCGGCGAACCCGGGCCGCCCCCACTCGCGCCCGCTCAGCGCGAGCCGCGGGTCCGTTCGACGCTGTCCGGCCCGAGGATCACCGCACGGACCTGGTCCTCCACCTCGGCGGTGCAGACGAAGACCAACTCGTCGCCGGCCTCGATCGGGTCGTCCGGGCTGGGCACCAGGACCCGCTTGCCGCGCAGGATCGCCACCAGCGCGGAGTCGCGGGGCAGCGGCACGGCGTGGATCGGCTGCCCGACGTAGGGCGCGGTCGGTGGCAGGGTGATCTCGACCAGGTTCGCCTCGCCCTGCCGGAAGGTCATCAGCCGGACCAGGTCGCCGACGGTGACCGCCTCCTCGACCAGCGCGGCCATCACCCGCGGCTTGCTCACCGCGACGTCCACGCCCCACTGCTCGGTGAACAGCCACTCGTTCTCGGCGCGGTTGACCCGGGCGACCACGCGGGGCACCGCGAACTCGGTCTTGGCCAGCAGCGACAGCACCAGGTTGGTCTTGTCGTCACCGGTCGCCGCGACCACCACGTCGCAGCCGGCGACGTTGGCCTCCTCCAGGCTGGTCAGCTCGCACGCGTCGGCCAGCACCCACTCGGCGGCCGGCACCCGGTCCGGGCGCAGCATCTTGGGCTGACGCTCGATGAGCATCACCTGGTGGCCGTTGTCGATCAACTCCTGGGCGATCGAGCGGCCCACGTTGCCCGCGCCCGCGATGGCGACCCGCATGGCTCAGTGCCCCCCTTCCGGCGGCGCCGCCGCCACCGACGTGACAGTCGCCACGATGTCATCGCTGACCAGCATGAACACCTGGTCACCCTCCTGCACGACGGTAGAGCTGGTGGCCAGCGTGCCGATGCCGAAGCGGATCAGGTAGGCCACCCGCGCCCCGGACGCGTCCTCCAGCGCTCGTAACGGTCGACCGATCCAGTCCTTGTGCACCGGCACCTCGACGATCGACACGGTGCTCGTGGGGTCGCGGAAGATCTCCACGTTGCCCTCCGGCACCAGATGCCGCAGCATCCGGTCGGCCGTCCAGCGCACGGTCGCCACGGTGGGGATGCCGAGGCGCTCGTAGACCTGCGCGCGGCGCTGGTCGTAGATGCGGGCGGCGACACGGGACACGCCGAACGTCTCGCGGGCCAACCGGGCCGAGATGATGTTGGAGTTGTCGCCGCTGGAGACCGCCGCGAAGGCATCCGCGCGCTCGATGCCGGCCTGGCGCAGCACCTCGCCGTCGAAGCCGGCCCCGGTCACCGTGATCCCGGCGAAGTCGGGGCCGAGCCGGCGGAAGGCGTCGGCGTCCTGGTCGATCACCGCCACCGAGTGCCCCCGGGATTCCAGGCTGTGGGCGAGGGTCGACCCGACCCGGCCACAACCCATGATCACGACGTGCACGCTGTCCCTCCCAAGGTGCGTACCACTCCGGCTGTCGTGGCCTGTCGAGTGCGAGCCTGCCACGTCCCGGTGGGGAGCGGGGACCGACCGTACCCCGTCGTGCCGGGCAGCCACGTTCGCCCACCCCCGTGCTCCCACGGTGCTGGTCGTACTCTTGGCGTTCGTGGCCAGTCCCACCTCGCTGCTGAAGCGGCTTCTCCTCGGTCGACCGTTCCGGTCCGACCGACTTCAGCACACCCTCCTGCCGAAGCGCATCGCGCTGCCCGTCTTCGCCTCCGACGCCCTGTCCAGCGTCGCGTACGCGCCCGACGAGATCCTGCTGACCCTCTCCATCGCCGGCACCTCGGCATACTTCTTCTCCCCGTGGATCGCCCTCGCCGTGGTCGTGGTGATGCTCACCGTGGTGGCCAGTTACCGGCAGAACGTGTACGCCTACCCCTCCGGTGGCGGCGACTACGAGGTGGCCACGGTCAACCTGGGTCCGAAGTTCGGGGTCGGGGTGGCCAGCGCGCTGCTCGTCGACTATGTGCTCACGGTGGCGGTGTCGGTCTCGTCCGGGGTGGCCAACCTCGGCTCGGTGGTGCCGTTCGTGGCCACCCACAAGGTCCTGATCGCGGTGATCGCGGTGGTCCTGCTGACCGCTGTCAACCTGCGCGGCCTGCGGGAGTCCGGCACCGCGTTCGCCATCCCCACCTACGGCTTCGTCATCGTCATGGGCGGGATGCTGCTCACCGGGTTGTTCCGGGTCTTCGTGCTGGGCGACGACCTCCGGGCGCCCAGCGCCGACCTGGTCATCCAGGCAGAGCACAGTGTGACCGGTTTCGCGTTGGTCTTCCTGCTGCTGCGGACGTTCAGCTCGGGCGCCGCCGCACTCACCGGTGTCGAGGCGATCTCCAACGGCGTGCCGGCGTTCAAGGCCCCGAAGAGCCGCAACGCCGCCACCACGCTGCTGCTGCTCGGCGCGATCGCGGTGAGCCTGCTGGTCGGGATCATCTGGCTGGCCCGGCTGACCCACCTGCAGTTCGTCGAGGACCCGGCGCTCCAGATCGTCGCCGGCCCGGACGGCTACGTGCAGAAGACGGTGACCACCCAGCTCGGCGAGACGGTCTTCGGCTCCGGCTCGATCCTGCTCTACGTGGTGGCCGGCATGACCGCCCTCATCCTCTTCCTGGCCGCGAACACCGCGTTCAACGGTTTCCCGGTGCTCGGCTCGATCCTCGCCCAGGACCGCTACCTGCCCCGCCAGTTCCACACCCGGGGCGACCGGCTGGCCTTCTCCAACGGCATCACCTTCCTGGCCCTGTTCGCGATCGTGCTGATCGTCGGCTTCCAGGCCGAGGTGACCCGGCTCATCCAGCTCTACATCGTCGGGGTCTTCGTCTCGTTCACGGTCTCCCAGGCCGGCATGATCCGGCACTGGAACCGGCGGCTGCGCACCGAGCGGGACGCGGAGGCGCGACGCCGGATGTACCGGTCCCGGGCCATCAACACGTTCGGCATGGGCCTGACCGGCACGGTGCTGGTGATCGTGCTGATCACCAAGTTCCTGCTCGGCGCCTGGATCGCGATCGCCGCCATGGCGGTGATCTACCTGCTGATGCTGGCCATCCGCCGGCACTACGACCGGGTGGCGGCCGAGCTGACCCCGCCGGACGAGGGCCGGGCCGTGCTGCCCGCCCGCAACCACGCGATCGTGCTGGTCAGCAAACTGCACCAGCCGACGCTGCGGGCCATCGCCTACGCCCGCGCCACCCGACCGGACACACTGACCGCCGTGACCGTCAACGTGGACGACCAGGACACCCGGGACCTCCAGGCCGACTGGGAGCGGCGGGAGATGGCCATCCCGCTCACAGTGATCGACTCGCCGTACCGGGAGATCACCCGGCCGATCCTGGACTTCGTCGCCTCCACCCGCCGTAAGTCACCCCGGGACGTGGTCACCGTCTTCATTCCGGAGTACGTGGTGGGTCGCTGGTGGGAGAACCTGCTGCACAACCAGAGCGCCCTGCGCCTCAAGGGCCGGCTGCTCTTCGAACCGGGGGTGATGGTGGTCAGCGTGCCGTGGCAGCTCGCGTCGACGGCGAGCAAGAACCTGGACCGGCTGGACGCGACGCTGTCCCGGACCCCGGCACGTGGGCCGCGGGGCACGCTGCCGCCGGTCGCCTCCACGCCGGCCCCGGAGAGCCGCCCGAGCGACGGCGGCCCGGTCGGGAACAGCCGTGACTGAGCGCGGCGGGCACCAGCCCGCGACCCCCGCGCTGTCTGCGTCGCCCTCGTCGTCTCTGCCCTCGTCGTCTGTGCTGTCGCCCTCGTCGTCCGTGCCTGAGCGGGGTCTGGCCGAGGCGGAACAGGTCGAGCTGACCGTCGACGCGGTCGCCCCCGGCGGGCACTGCGTGGCACGGGTGGACGGGCAGGTCGTCTTCGTCCGGCACGCGCTGCCCGGCGAACGGGTCATCGCCGAGGTCACCGAGGTGCACCGGGGGTTCGTCCGGGCCGACGCGGTGACCGTGCTGGACGCCTCCCCGGACCGGGTCGAGCCACCCTGCCCGTACGCGAAGCCGGGCGCCTGCGGGGGCTGCGACCTCCAGCACGTCGCCCCGGCCGCGCAACTGGCCTGGAAGACCGCCGTGATCCGCGAACAGCTCGTCCGCCTGGGCGGGTTGACCGACGTCGAGCTGGACCGGCTCGGCGTCCGGGTCGAGGCGCTGCCCGGCGGTCTGCTGGGCTGGCGGTCCCGGGTCCGCTACGCCGTGGACGCCGCCGACCGGGCCGGCCTGCTCAAGCACCGTTCGCACGAGGTGGTGCCGATCGACCGCTGCCGGATCGCCCACCCGGCCATCCAACACTTGCCGGTGCTCACCGAGCGCTGGCCGGCCGCCGAGGCGGTGGAGACCGTCGCCAGCACCGGCGGGGACGTGACAGCCACCGAGGTCCGTGACGGGGTGCCCACCCCGGTCCGCGGCCCGGCCGAGGTGCGCGAGGTGGCCGCCGGACGCGACTGGACGCTGCCCGCGTCCGCGTTCTGGCAGGTGCACCCCGCCGCGGCGGACACCCTCGCCACGGCGGTGCTGGAGCTGCTGGACCCGCAGCCGGGGGAGATCGCCTGGGACCTCTACGGCGGTGCCGGGCTGTTCGCCGCGGCCCTCGCCGGCCGGGTCGGCGACGCCCGGATCACCCTCGTCGAGTCGAGCCGGGACGGGGTGGACGCGGCCCGGGCCAACCTGGCCGACCTGCCCCAGATCGAGGTGGTCGCCGCCCGGGTGGAGACCGCGCTGACCCGCCGACGGATCACCGGCCCGGTTGACGTGGTGGTGCTCGACCCGCCGCGCTCCGGCGCGGGCGCCCAGGTCGTGCGGGACATCGTCGCCGCCGGCCCGCGAGCGGTCGCGTACGTGGCATGTGACCCGGCGGCCTTCGCCCGGGACGTGCGCACCTTCACCGAGCTGGGTTGGCGGCTGGCGGCGCTGCGGGGCTTCGACCTGTTCCCCATGACGCAGCACGTCGAGCAGGTCGGGCTGCTGCTGCCCCCGGTCGGGCGTTGACCGGAGGTCCGCGTACCCCGGCAGCCCACCGCGGCGGCTGCCGGGCCGGTTCTGACCAGGCGCTCAGCCGACCCGCGCGGCCCGGGGCTCGCGGCCCGGGCTGCGGAGTGTCGGGCGGCCGATAGACTCTCCGGTCATGAGCGTTGAAGAGGACACGGCCAACCACGGCCGGCTGCTGGGCACGGTCCGCGGTCCGCAGGACGTCAAGCGGATGTCCGGTGAGGAACTGGACGTCCTCGCCGCCGAGATCCGGGACTTCCTGATCGCCAAGGTCTCCCGCACCGGTGGGCACGTCGGGCCCAACCTCGGTGTGGTCGAGCTGACGCTGGCCATGCATCGCGTCTTCGACTCCCCTCGCGACCGGCTCCTGTTCGACACCGGTCACCAGGCGTACGTGCACAAGATCCTCACCGGGCGCCAGGCCGGCTTCGACAAGCTGCGCCAGCGCGGTGGCCTCTCCGGCTATCCCAGCCAGGCGGAGAGCGAGCACGACCTCATCGAGAACTCGCACGCCTCGACCGCGTTGTCCTACGCCGACGGCCTCGCCAAGGCGTACGCCCTGCGGGGTGAGCAGCGCAGCGTCGTGGCAGTGGTCGGCGACGGCGCGCTCACCGGCGGCATGTGCTGGGAGGCGCTGAACAACATCGCCACCGCTGGCAACTCGCTGGTCATCGTGGTCAACGACAACGGCCGGTCGTACTCGCCCACCATCGGCGGCCTGGCCGACCACCTCTCCTCGCTGCGGCTCAACCCCGGCTACGAGAAGGTCCTCGACACGGTCAAGGACGCCCTCGGCTCCACCCCGCTCGTCGGCCGACCGATGTACGAGGTGCTGCACGCGGTCAAGAAGGGCATCAAGGACGCGGTCGCCCCGCAGGCCATGTTCGAGGACCTCGGCATCAAGTACGTGGGCCCGGTCGACGGGCACGACGTGGCGGCCGTCGAGTCGGCGCTGCGCGCGGCGAAGAACTTCGGCGGTCCGGTGATCGTGCACGCGGTCACCCGCAAGGGGTACGGTTACCGCCCCGCCGAGGAGGACGAGGCGGACTGCCTGCACGGCCCTGGCGGCGCCTTCGACGTGGAGACCGGCGCCCTGCTTGCCGCCCCGGCGGTGAAGTGGACCCACGTCTTCGCCGACGAGCTGCTGGCCGTCGCCGACGAGCGCCCGGACGTCGTGGGCATCACCGCCGCGATGGCCGAGCCGACCGGCATCGCCAAGCTGGCCCGCAAATACCCCGAGCGGGTGTACGACGTGGGCATCGCCGAGCAGCACGCCGCCACCTCGGCGGCCGGGCTGGCGCTCGGCGGCCTGCACCCGGTGGTCGCCGTCTACGCCACCTTCCTCAACCGCGCCTTCGACCAGGTCCTGCTGGACGTGGCGATGCACAGGCTGCCGGTGACCTTCGTGCTGGACCGGGCGGGCATCACCGGCCCGGACGGCCCCAGCCACTACGGCATCTGGGACATGTCCGTCTTCGGCGTGGTGCCCGGGCTGCGCATCGCCGCTCCTCGCGACGCCGCCACCCTGCGCGAGGAGTTGCGCGAGGCGGTCGCCGTCGACGACGGCCCGACCGTGGTGCGCTTCCCGACCGGCGCGGTCGCCGCGGACCTGCCGGCCCTACGCCGGGTGGGCCCGGTCGACGTGCTTGCCGAGTCGGCACGCACCGACGTGCTGCTCGTCGCCGTCGGCTCCTTCGGCCAGTTGGGCATGGAGGTCGCCGCCCGGGTCGCCGAGCAGGGCTACGGGGTCACCGTCGTCGACCCCCGCTGGGTGCGCCCGGTTCCGGCGGAGCTGGTCGACCTGGCCGCCCGCCACCGGCTCGTGGTCAGTGTCGAGGACGGCGTCCGGGTCGGCGGGGTGGGCGACGCGCTCGGCCAGGCGATGCGGGACGCCGACGTCCGGGTGCCGCTCAAGGACCTCGGCGTACCGGCCGACTGGCACCCGCACGGCACCCGCGCGCAGATCCTCGCCGACCTGGGCCTGACCGCCCAGGACGTGGCCCGCAACGTGACCGGCTGGATCTCCGGCCTGGACGCCACCCCGGACCGCCTCACCCCCAGCGACGCGGCCGCGCAAAACTAACCACCCCGCGACACCCGCAGCGGGCGGCCCCTCCGGGAGCCGCCCGCTGCCTCGCGCTGTGCCGTGCTGCCCAGCCCTGCGCGGCCCTGTACCGAGCTGATCTTGCACTTTCGGTTGCCGTAATGAGCGACTTTGCGGGTATTTGTCGCGGCAGAAAGTGCAAGATCGGCGGGCGCGGGGCGCGGGGCGCGGGGCGCGGGGCGCGGGGCGCGGGGCGCGGGGCGCGGGGCGGGTTAGCGGGGTTTTACTGAGCGGTAGTGGGTTTTGTCGGAGTTGGCCAGGCTGTAGGTCTGGGAGCGGGTCGGGCTGGGGATCACCGCCAGGCCGGGGCGCTCGACCAGCAGCGGGGTGCCCGGTGGAACGGACAGGGAGCTGTCCCGGGTGGGCCGCCAACTGAGCACCACCAGCGGTTGGCCGGGTACGGGCAGTTGGTACGCCTGCAACGGGGTCGCTCGGTCGGCTGGCGAGACAACTGGCGTGCCGCCGTCGGCCGGTCGGTAGACCACCGCGGTCATCGCGCCGGCGTCGGTGTCCCAGCTGAGCTGCTGTAGCTCCGCCGCCGCACCTCCGCCGAGGGCGACCTCGCCGAGCGAGCGCACCGTGAGCTTCGCCATCGGCCAGGACGTCGGCACCGAGCGCGGCGCGTCCCGGTCGCCGATCCGCCGGGGAATGCTGCCGAACGGGCCCCGGTCACCGGCCAGCACGCAGGTGTCCAGGCCGGTCAGTGCCCGTCGTCCCGTGCCGGACTCGTCGCGGATCAGGGGATAGCGCGGGTCGACGGTGCCGGTGCCCAGGTCCAGTAGCCGGTCGGCGGCCCGCCCGCGGGGCAACGACTCGGTGGCTCGGAGGGTCGCGGTCACTCCGACGGCCGTGCAGGACGGTACGTCGACCGGCGCGCTGAGGCCGTCCGCGACGGGCAGTGTCCGATCCTGTGGCCCGACCAGGGTCTGCACCCGGGCGGAGACCAGGTAGCGCCGGCCACCGGTGGTCTGGATCGGCAGTACGTCGGAGTAGACGAGGTAGCCCGGGTCGGTGTATTCGGTGGCGCGGGTCACCGCGTACCGGTCGCCGTCGCGGGTGAGTTGCAACAGCCAGGAGGCGCTCTCGCCGGGCACATCGGCGGCCACGATCGCCACCGGGGCGCCGTCGACCCGGCCGGAGAAGAGAATGCCGGACGAGGGCAGGTGCGCACGGTCATCGGCCGGTGACCGCCAGTCGCGGACGGCGTCGGTGACCGCCGCCGTCGCCGTGGTGTCCCGGGAGAGGTCGCCGCGCGGCGGCCACACGGCCAGCGTGCCGTCCAGGCTGTCGTACCCGACCCGCAGGGTCGCTGGCTTCCGATCGGCTATCGGACCGCACGCCGTGGTGGCCAGCAGTGCGCTCAGCAGGACGGGAACCGCCCTGCCGTACCGACGGCCTGGAGTCACCTGGCCCGCCCCCGATCGCCTCGCCGTCGCTGTCGGAAAGCGCCATAGTACGAGATGTCCGATGCGGGACCTCCGGTGGCCGTCGCCGGAGCGGCCACAGTGGACATCACCGGGGCTGTAGTGGGTTTTCCTAGCTCCGGTAGACTCCGCCTACTGTGACGCCTGCCGAGTCCCGCGCCCTGCCCGCGCCGCGCCCGGAGTCGGCAGCCGGCTCCGACGAGATGGTGAGCTATCGCACTCCGGTCGGTCTCTTCGTTGGCCCCGCCGCGCTGACCAGCACCTCCACCGCGTCGACCCAGGCCCAGCGCGCCACCGGCCCCACGCTCGCCACCCCCGCCGAGGCCGCTGCGCCGGCTCCCGCCGCAAGCGCTGCGCCGGCTCCCGCCGAGAGCGCCGTGCCGGCTCCCGCCGCTCCCGCTCCCGCTCCGGCCGAGGCCGCCGCTCCCGCTCCGGCGGAGGCCGCCGCTCCCGCTCCGGCCGAGGACGCGGCAGCCGTACCGGCGCGGGCCTGGTGGCGTCGGTGGACCCGGCGGCGGCAGCACCTGGCGGTGGGCGGCCTGTTCCTGCTCGCCGCGGTGTGGGTGACCAGCCGGATCTGGCTGGACCCGTCCGGCCGGGTGGCTTCGCTCTACACCGGTGATCCGGCCCAGGTGCAGTTCTTCCTCGCCCACTCGGTACGCGTGGTGCTGCACGGCGAGTATCCGTTCTATACCGAGCAGTTCAACTATCCCGACGGCGTCAACCTGATGGCCAACACGGCGGTGCTGGCGTTGGGCATTCCGATGGTCCCGGTGACGCTGCTGTTCGGGCCGGCGGTCTCCTTCGTGGTGCTGGTGACGCTCGGCCTCGCCGGCACCGCCATGGGTTGGTACCTGATGCTCTCCCGCCACGTGGTGCGGGTCCCGCTCGCGGCGGCGGTCGGCGGCTGGTTCTGCGGGTTCTCGCCCGCGATGCTCTCGCACGCCAGTTGGCATCCGAACATCATCAGCCAGTTCCTGCTGCCGTTCATCGTCTGGCGGGTGCTGGTGCTGACCCGTTCCCGGAAGCCGGTCCGCGACGGCGCGCTGCTCGCCCTGCTGGTCGCCGTGCAGGCGTTCATCAACGAGGAGATCCTGCTCTTCACGGCGCTGGCGTGCGGCGTCTTCCTGCTGGCGGTGCTCGTGCAGGAGCCGGCCCGCTGGCGGGCGGCGTGGCGGCCCCTGGGCGCCGGTGTGGTGACCTGCGCGCTGCTTGCCGGGGCGCTGCTGGCGTACCCCCTGTACGTGCAGTTCGCCGGGCCGATGGCCTACCACGGTCTCAGCGACGCGGTGAAGGACTACGGCAACGACATCGCCGCCTTCTTCGCCCCGGGGTCGCCCACCCTCGGCGGCAACCAGCGCGCCAACATCAATCTGGCACCGAACTACTCCGAGGAGAACGCCTTCTTCGGCTGGAGCCTGTCCATGATCGCCATCGGCATCGTGGTCTGGCTGCGCCGGGAGTTGATCGTTCGGGCGCTCGCGGCGACGGGCCTGCTCTTCGCCGTGCTGTCGCTCGGCGAGCGGGTCTCCTGGTGGGACCGGGACGTGGTCACCGGGCCGTGGCAGTGGCTGGTCCACCTGCCGCTGCTGGACGCGGTGGTGCCGACCCGGTTCGGTCTGATCACCAGTGTGGTGATCGGTCTGCTGCTCGCGCTCGCCGTCGAGCGGGCCTGGGCGTTGCGTCCGGTCGACAGGCGTACCGTGCGGACGCTCACCGCCGCCGGTCTGGCGTTCGCGCTGCTGCCGATCGCCCCGATGCCGCTGCGGATGGTGTCTCGGCCGCCGGTGCCGGACTTCATCACCGCGGACCGGTGGCGGGCGTACGTCGGACCGGACCAGACACTGGTGCCGATCCCGGTGCCCAGCATGGGCAACACGCACGGCATGCGCTGGGCGGCGGCCACCAACCTCGACTTCAAGATCCCCGGCGGCTACTTCCTCGCACCGCGAAACGGCAACACCGGTGACGCGGGCCGGTTCGGCGGCCGGCCCAGCGGCGTGGGCCAGATGCTGGAGGAGGTGGCGACCACCGGTCGTACGCCGAAGCTGGACGATCGGCAGCGTCGCCGCTTCACCGACGAGCTGCGGCACTGGCGGGCGGCGATCCTGGTGCTGCCGGTGCGGCAACAGAACGCCGAGCCGTTGCGGCGGACGGTCGAGGAGCTGGTCGGCCCGGGCCGCCAGGAGTTGGACGTCTGGGTCTGGGACGTCCGGACGCTCACCGACCGTTCGGTGTGATGACCACCGGGACGACGTCGGAGACCACGTCGCCCCCGGCGGCCAGCACGTCCCGGTCGGCACGGCTGCGCGACGTGCTGGTGGTGGCCGGCTATCTGGGCCTGGCGGTGGTGCTGACAAGCGCCCAGTGGGGTCATCCGTGGCGGCTGTTCCACCAGGCGGGTGACCAGATCCTCTTCGAGTGGATGTTGGCCCACGCGGCGCATGCCGTCGTCGCGGCGGAGAACCCGCTCCACAGCGCCGGGTTGAACGCGCCGGACGGGGTCAACCTGATGGCGAACACCTCGGTGCTCGGCCTGGGAGTACCGCTGACCCCGGTCACCCTGCTCTTCGGGTCGCAGGTGGCGTTCTGCGTGGCGGTCGTCTGCTGCCTGGCCGGCACCGCCGCCGCCTGGTACGCGCTCCTGCGCCGCCGGCTGGTCACCAGCCGGGCCGCGGCCGCGGTCGGCGGGCTGGTCTGCGGCTTCGCCCCGGGCATGATCGCCCAGGCGAGCGCCCACCTGCACATCGCCGCACAGTTCCTGGTGCCCGCCATCCTCGCCCTGGTGTTCCGGCCCCTCTCCGACAAGGCGCGCCACGGTGTGTGGCGGCCCGGTGTGGGCCTCGGGCTGCTGCTCGTCTGGCAGGTCTTCGTCGGTGAGGAGGTGCTGGTCTTCCTGGCGCTCGCGGCCGGTGTGTTCGCGCTGGGCTACGCGCTCGCCGACACCGAGGCCGCCCGACGGCTCGCACCGGCCCTCTTCGGCCGGCTCGCGGTGGCGGCCGGGGTGGCGGCGGTGCTGTTGGCGTACCCGCTGTGGTTCCAGTTCCACGGCCCGCAGCACTACTCGGGAATGGCGTTCGACACGCACGGCTTCCAGTTGGACGCCGCGTCGTTCACCGCGTCGGCCCGGCAGACCGTCCTCGGCGACGACTGGTTGCCGGGGTTGCTGTCGCCGAACCCGACCGAGGAGAACTCGTTCTTCGGCCCGGGGTTGTTGGTGCTCGCCGTGGTGATCGTGATCTGGCAGTGGCGCCGGCCACTGGTCCGGGCACTGGGCGGCTGTGGCCTGCTCTTCGCCCTGCTGTCGCTCGGCACCGAGGTGCGGGTGGACGGCACGGCGACCGGCATCCCGGGGCCGTACCGGCTGGTCGCCGGGCTGCCGCTGTTGGACCTCGCCGTGCCGGCCCGGTTCGCGCTGATCTGCGTACCGGTGCTGGGTGTGTTGGTGGCGCTCTCCCTGGACCGGGTCCGCGGCGCGCGCGGGCCGGCGGCGGCGTCGGGCCTGCCGGTGCGGTTGCTGTGGGCCGGCGCGGTCGCCGCCGCGTTGCTGCCTCTGGTCCCGACGCCGATCCGGGTGGTGCCGGTCGCGCCGGTGCCGGCGTTCGTCGCCGACGGCGGCTGGCGTCCGCTGGTGCCGCCCGGCCGGACCGTGGTCGGGGTGCCCCCGGTCACCGGTGCCGGACGCAGCGCGGTGATGCTCTGGTCGGCGCGTACCGGTCTGGCGTTCCCCGCGCCCGGTGGTTACTTCATCGGTCCGAGCGGCCCGGACGACCCGGCGGCCCGCTGGGGTGCACCGGACCGGCCCACGTCGGTGCTGTTACGTCGGGTGGCCGAGTCCGGCACCGTGCCGGTGCTCGGCGACGCCGACCGCGACCAGGCCGTCGAGGACCTGCGGCACTGGCGTGCCGCGCTTGTCGTGCTCGGCCGGCTGGACCATGGTGACCCGGTCCGCCGGACCGTCGACGATCTGCTCGGCCCGGGTCGACCGGTCGACGGTGGGTGGGTGTGGGACGTCCGGGACCGCGTCGGTTAGTCAGCCCACCAGGGCGCGGACGTCCCACACCCAGACGTCGTCGACCCGCTGCGGCGGCCCGATCAGGCCGGTGACCAGCTCACGCAGCACCGCCTCGCGGGGGTGCGCCCCGAGCACCACCACCGACGCCCGCCAGAACCGCAGATCCTCGACGGCCTGGCGGCGGTTCTCCTCGGTGAGCACCGGTACCGCGTTCTTGTCCATGGTGGAGTAGACGAGGGTGCTGGTGGGCCGGTTCGGCGCGCCGAAGACACCCTCGCCCAGCTCGTTCGGCCCGATGAAGTAGCCGCCCGGGACGGGGAACTCCTGCCCGGTCAGCGCACTCCAGCGCAGCGTCGGCAGGCCGTGCACGTTGCTCGGGATCGGCACCGGCACCAGGGTCCGGCCCGCCGGCACGTACGGCCGCCAGCCGCCCGCCGTGATGAAGTGCGGCGGCGGGTCGATCTGCTGGGCGGGCAGCGGTCGCGGCAGCAGTGGCAGCACGGCGAGGGTGACCGCCGCGTACCCCACCGGGCGCAGCCACCGACGGCGCGCCGCGACCGGCGCGGGTGCGGCCGGGTCGCCGGACGTGGCCGGGGTCGGCTCGTCGACGCGCTGGGCCGGCACCCGCACCGGGTCGGCCACCGCGCGCCCCTGGCGGTGCGCGGCGTCCCAGGTCAACGCCAGCAGTACGCCCACCGCGGCGGCGACCACGAGCGTCAGGCGGGTCGGCATCATCATCTCGACGAGCGGCAGGTCGTCCGGCACGTACGACCACGGGCCACGCACGGTGGTCTCCACACCGTCGAAGCGCACCATCGGCCCGATCGCGGCCACGGTGAACACCACGATCAGCACCGCGACGATCCGCGTGACGAGCGACCGGCGCACGAGCAGCACCAGGGACACCAGCGACAGCAGCACCAGCGGCCAGCCGAACCAGGTGTTCTGCTCGGTCAGCCCGATCGTCTGCTCCACCGCCGGGTCACCGGCCCAGGTGTCCCGGGCGAAGGTGACGAAGGCCATCAGGTCCTCGCCCCAGTTGTGGAAGACGCCACCCTGCAACCCCCGGTAGGACTGCGGGCCGTTGAACTGGAACCAGATCGGGTACGCCGCGAGCACCAGGGCCAGCCCGCCGGCGACCCCCAGCCCGGCCGCGGACGTGCCGGCGGCGGCCCGGGCGGCGCGCGGCCGCTGCACGGCGTACGCCAGCACGACGACCAGGCAGGCCAGCGCCGTGAGCAGCAGCATCTCCTCGTTGATGAAGATCTGGTACGTCACCAGCGCGCCGAGCACCAACCCGTTGCGCCGCCACCTGCCCGGCTCGGCGAGGCGCAGCACCCGCACCACGATCAGCGGCAACAGGAAGTTGGACACGAAGTTGGGCTGACCGTTGGCGTGGTGGATGATTCCCGGCGCGAAGCCGAGGAACGCGCCGCCGACGAAGGCCGCCGCCCGGGAACGCACCAGGTGGCGGGAGAGCATCCAGTAGCCGGTGCCGGCGGTGGCCGCCAGCGCCGCGCCCAGGTAGAGCGCGTACATCACCTGGGGGCCGAGCAGCATGGTCAGCGGGGCCAGCGGCAGGGTCACCCCGAGCAGCGAGGTGTTGGCCATCATGTTCACCCCGTCCGGGGCGTTCTGCCGGGCGGTGAAGAGCGGGTTCTCCAGGTGCCGCAGCGAGTACGCGCCGTGGGCGAACAACCACTCGAACCAACTGTGGTCGGTGGGCAGGTGCGAGGAGACCCGGCCGGTGACGTCACCCCAGTAGTTGAGGCAGACGAAGATGCCCAGCAGCACATAGGCTCCGAGAGCCAACAGGTCGGAGCGGGCCGGGCGGCGTCGGGGCCGCCGTGTCGGCTCGACCTCGGCCGGGTCGGCATCGGTTACGGGATTCAGCGAAGGGTCTACCACCGGCACAGCCACGACGCGCCATCGTACAGGCGCGGGTCCGTCGCTTTTGCCGGCCCGGTGCGCTCACGGTCGGTTTGCCGGACGTCACCCGACGGCCAGCACGGCGCGAGCACGGAGGGGCGGTCATTGTCGATCATCGAGCTGGGTGAGATCGGGGACGAGTCGACCGCCGGTCCGCCGGCCACCCGCCGCCAGCCGCCCGGTGCGCGGCACCGCCGTGCTGCTGCTCACCCTGGTGCTGCTGGCCGGCGCGACACCGCAGCCGCGACGGACGCTGACCGTGGTGCCGGCGTCGCGGGCGGACAAGCGGGGGCTGGTGCTCGCCACGAGTGTCGATGCCGAGGAAGGGGTGATCGAGACCACCGCCTTCGACGCCGAGACGGGCCAGTAGCTGTGGCGGCACGGGGGTGCCCCCGTGCCGATCGCCGACGGCGGGCTGCTGCTGACGGACGTCCGCCAGAACGGGAAGGACAGGATGAGCCGGATCGAGCCCGATACCGGCCGGGTGCTCTGGTCGGTGCCCCTGCTGTCGCCCTCCGGCCCCGGCTACCACGTGATCGACGGTCGGGTCGACAGGTTCGTGCTGGCGCAGCCCACCGGCGAGGTCCAGGTGCACGACGCCGACAGCGGTCGCCTGCTGCGCAGCGTGGACACGCTGCCCGGCGACCCAACGGCGTTCCAGCGGGTCCAGGTCGTCGACGACCTGCTGCTGCTCCTCACACCCGGGGATGTCCCGATGGTGGTGGCCTACGGGCTGGCCGGGCTGGAGCACCGGTGGACGGCCCAGGTGTCCCCGGTGTCCTTCGTGGTCGGTTGTGCCGACCTGCTCTGCGTGTCGGGGCAGGACGGGAGCCTCCAGGTCCTCGATCCGGCCACCGGCGCGGTGCGCTGGTCGGACCCGGGCCGGGAGCTGCTTGCCGACGTGCGCGGCGACCGGCTGCTGATGGCCGGCTCCGGCCGGCGGTACGCGGTGCGCGACGCGGCGACCGGGCGGACGCGCACCGAGCTGGGCGACTGGGACCTGCTGCCGGTGCTCCGGCTGAACGATCCGCTGGTCGGGCTGCGGCACGGCGACGACGGCCGACTGGTCGTCGCCGAACTGGACCTGGCGGCCGGCCGGGCGCGGATCCTCGACGTGCTGCCGGACATCGCGGGCGATTGCCAGGCGTCGCTACCGGTCCTGCTCTGCCAGCGTCTCGACGGCTCGACCGCGCTGTGGCGGTTGCGACAGTGACCGGCCCGGTGATCGACCTCGGTGAGCTGCGGCACGGTCCGGACCCGGACCCGGACCCGGACCCGCTGCCCCGTCCGCCCCGCGCGACCGGTCGGCCGGTGCGCTGCGCGCTGGTCCTGCTGCTCGTGCTGGCCACGCTCGTCTCCGCCGCCGTGCCGCCGCGCCGCCCGGCCGCGGTGACGCTGCCCGCGCAGCTCGCCGCCGAGACGCTGCTCACCGCCGACCTGTTCGTGGTGCTCGACCCCGACCCGGAGCAGCCGACGCGGCGGCGGATGAGCGCCTTCCGGTTGCCCGACGGCAGGTTGCTCTGGCAGAGCGCGGTGCCGGTGCGGGGCCGCAACTGGGGGATCATGGTGGCGGGCGGGACCCTGCTGGTCACTGTCCACGAGGCGCTGCCGCCTGAGGGGAGCATCCTGACCCTGGCGTTCGACCGGAAGACCGGGGCGTATCGCTGGCAGCAGCCGGGCCGCCCCGACCCGCTGGCCGACGGCAACGTGTTGCTGCAGTCCGGCGCCGACAAGGAGCCGGTCAGCCTGCGCGCGGTCGATGCCTGTTGCGGCACCGCGCGCTGGCAGCTGCCCGACGCCGCCGATTACGTCAGCCTCCGGCACCACGCAAGCGGAGTGGACCGGGTGATCCTGCACCGCAGGAACGGGTTCACCGAAGTGCACGACGCGATCACCGGCACGGAGCTGGCCCGGGCCGACCTGCGCCCACCCGACGGCGGGTCGTTCGAGACCGTACAGGTGGTGAACGACCTCCTGCTGGTCACCCGCCCGGTGCCGCCCACGGTCACCGCCTACGGGCTGGACCGGCTGGACCAGCGCTGGAGCACCGCCACCACCGAGCGGATCGACTTCGTCGACGACTGTGGTCCCGTCCTGTGTCCGCAGCGACACGGGGGCGGGCTGTGGGGCGTCGATCCCGCGACCGGCCAGGTGCGCTGGCGCAGCGACGGCTGGGCGTGGGTCTTCCCCTACGACGGACGGGTGGTGGCCATCCCGACGAGCAACGCGCGCGCCACGGCCCAGCAGTTCGTCGTGCTCGATCCGCTGACCGGCCGGAAGCTGGCCGACCTGGGCCGGTGGGAGCTGGCCCAGTTCGACCTCGAGGGCCCGCTTGTCGGTATGCGTCCGCACCCGGACGGCGGGATGGTCGTCGCGGACTTGGACGTCCGCGTCGGGGAGGCGCGCGTGCTGGACGTGCTCGCGGACGTCGCCGGAAACTGCCAGGCGGTCGTCGGCCTCCTGCTCTGCCAGTCGGTGGACGGCTCGTACCGGCTGTTCCGGATGCCGCGGTGACCGGCTCGATGATCGACCTTGGCGAGCTGCGGCACGGCCCGGAGCCGGACGCCGCGTCGTTGCCCCGCCCACCCCGCGCCCACGGCCGGCCGCTGCGCTGCGTGCTGGTCCTGCTGTTCCTGCTGGCCACAGTCGTCGCCGCCGCCCCGCCACCGCCGGGGAGGACAGTGGTGACGGTTCCCGCCCAGGCCGGCGCCGACATGCTCGTCGACGGCGACCTGGTCCTGGTGATCAACCCGGTCACCGTCCAGGCGCCGCAGTGGCGGCTCGCCGCCTTCCGGCTGTCCGACGGCGAGCCGGTCTGGGACGTGCCGCTGCCCGGGCAGGCCCGCTCCTGGGGAATTCTGCCGAAGGGCGGAATGCTGCTGGTCACCGGCTACGAGATCGGCGCGGACCCTCGGGTCAGCCTCACCGTGGCGCTGGACCGGGCCACCGGGGCGTACCGCTGGCAGCAGCCGGACAGCCCCGTCGAGCTGGCCGACGGCAACCTGCTGCTGCGGTCCAACGGCGAGGTGGAGCCGGTCCGCGTGCGGTCGGTCGATCCCTGCTGTGGCACGGTGCGCTGGCAGGTGACCGCACCCACCGTCGGGGTCGACGCGCAGATCGCCGACGAGAGGGCGGAGCGGCTGGTGTTCACCGACGTGAAGGGGCCGGTCGAGGTACGCGACACGCGGACCGGCGCGGTGCTGGCCCGCGCCGACCTGCGCCCGCCCGGCGGCAGGCCGTTCACGTACGTGCAGGCGGTGGACGGCCTGGTGCTGACCGTCGGTGGGGAACCGAAGACGATCACCGCCTACGGGCTGGACCGGCTGGACCGGCGGTGGAGCATCACGGCAGGTGAGGTCGACATCGTCCAGGACTGCGGCAGCGTCCTGTGTCTGCGTACCCGCTCCGCCGGGCTGTGGGCGGTCGACCCCGCGACCGGCGAGGTGCGCTGGCGCAGTGACCGCTGGTCGTGGGCCTGGCCGTCCGGTGGCCGGCTGCTGTCCAGCGTGATCAGCAGCGATCCGGCGGCGCAGTTCTTCGTCATCGACCCGCTGACCGGCCGGGAGCTGGCCGACCTGGGCCGGTGGAAGCTGTACCAGCTCGACACCCGTGGCCGGCTGTTCGGCGTCCGCCGGAATCCGGACGGCGGGGTGCTGGTCGGGGAGGTGGACGTCCGCGCCGGCCGGACGCGCATCGTGGACGTGCTGCCGGAGGCCACCGGGGAGTGCGAGGCGATCTCGGGCAACGTGCTGTGCGCCGGCATCGGCGGCTCGTACCGGATCTGGCGGTTGCGCGACTGACCACCGGTTCGCCCGGGCGGGCGGCGAGGGACGATGGTTGTCGGCTGGCACTAGGTTGTCGGTGGTCAGCAGCGAGGAGGCCGGAATGCGGGTACTGGTGGTGGAGGACGAGCGCAACCTCGCCGACGCGATCGCGCGCGGGTTGCGCAAGCGGGGGATGGCTGTCGACGTGGCGTACGACGGCGACGCCGGCCACGAGGCGGCGTTCGTCACCCGGTACGACGTGGTGGTGCTCGACCGCGACCTGCCCGGCGTGCACGGTGACCAGATCTGCGCGGACCTGGCCGCCTCCGGCGCACTGACCCGGGTGCTGATGCTCACCGCGAGCGGCACCGTGGCCGACCGGGTGGAGGGGTTGCAGATCGGCGCGGACGACTACCTGTCCAAACCGTTCGCGTTCGACGAGTTGGTCGCCCGGGTGCAGGCGCTGGGCCGGCGGGCCACCCCGGCCGCGCCGCCGGTGCTCGAACTGGCCGACCTGGTGCTCGACCCGGCCCGCCGGGTGGCCACCCGCGCCGGGGTGCCGGTCGACCTGACCAACAAGGAGTTCGGGGTGCTCAGCGAGCTGCTCAAGGCGCGCGGCGCGGTGGTTTCCAGTGAGGAGCTGCTGGAACGGGTCTGGGACGCGAACACCGACCCGTTCACCACCATCGTCCGGGTCACCGTGATGACGCTGCGCAGGAAGCTCGGTGACCCGCCGCTGATCGAGACCGTGGTGGGCGCGGGCTACCGCACGGCCGAGGTGGGCGCATGAGCCGCCGGGTGCGGCCCACCCTGCGGTTGCGGCTGACGCTGCTCAACGGCGTGCTGCTGGTCGGCGCGGGCGCGGTCCTGGTGCTGCTGGCCTGGCTGCTGGTCCGCGACGCGCTGCGCCCCACCGACGAGCTGCTGCCCGGCACTACGGTGCTGCTCTCCGACGGCGGGCGGATGGACGCGGCCGAGTGGCAGCGGCGACTCGTCGACGCCGCGTCCGGGGAGTTGCTGGCCAAGGGCCTGGTCGCGCTCCTGGCGATCAGTGTGGTCGGGGTGGCCGGCGCGTACGCGGTGGCGGGTCGGGCGCTGCGCCCACTGCACCAGGTCACCGCGACCGCGCAGCGCCTCGGCGAGGCCACCCTGGACCAGCGGATCGGCTACTCGGGCGCCGACGACGAGGTGGCCGAGCTGGCCAAGACGTTCGACGCCATGCTGGACCGGATCGCCTCCGCGTTCGAGGCGCAGAAGCGTTTCGTGGCGAACGCCTCGCACGAGCTGCGGACCCCGCTGGCCGTGATGCGTACCGAGATCGAGGTGACGCTCAGCGACGACGACGCGGATGCCGCGGAGTACCGCCGGATGGCGACAGTGGTCCGGGACGCGTCCGAGCGGGCCAACGGCCTGGTGGACGCGCTGCTGGTGTTGGCCCGCAGCGAGGCGCAGGCCGGGCGGCAGCTGGGCCGGCGCACCGAGTGTGACCTCTCGGCGGGCACCGCGAACGCGTTGTCGGCGATGCGCCGCGAGGTGGAGCGGATCGGCCTGCGGGTGCAGACGTCACTGGAGTCCGCGCCGGTCGTGGGCGACCCGGGGCTGCTGGACCGGCTGGCCGGCAACCTGATCGAGAACGCGGTTCGCTACAACCACCTGCACGGCCGGCTCTGGGTGCGTACCGGCACCGACGGTCACCGGTCCTGGCTGGTGGTCGGCAACACGGGGTTCGAGGTGGACCAGGCCGACGTGCCGGGGCTGTTCGAGCCGTTCCGGCGTGGCGGCCGGGAACGCACCGGCGCCCGCGGCTCCGGCCTCGGCCTGTCCATCGTCCGCGCGGTCTGCACGGCGCACGGCGGCACGGTACGGGTGATCGCGCAGCCCGGCGGTGGCCTGGAGGTCACTGTCACGCTGCCCTCGGCCGACGCCCCGGCGGTCAACGGCTCGGTGTCGACCGTCGGCTGAACCGGGTTGCGTGCCCGCTCGGCCGATGGCAAGATCGCGTGGTCAGCTCGAGAGGGAAGGGGGTGCGTCGATGTCCACCAACCACGACTCCGCGCCCCGGGTCTGCGAAGGCTGACTCCCCGAGGCGGAGCGTCCCATCCCATTTCGGAGGGAACATCCGTGAGTTCGACGATCCACAACATCAGCATCGACTGTTCCGACACGTACGCCCTGGCCGGTTTCTGGTCGCAGGTGTTCGACTGCCCCCGGCAGCCTGACGACTTCCCGGGTGACCCGGAGGCGATGCTCCTGCCCCCGGGCGGCCCGGAGGTGCTGTTCCTCGCCGTGCCCGAGGGCAGGACGGTGAAGAACCGGCTGCACCTCGACCTGCAACCCGCCGACCGGACCCGGGACGAGGAGGTCACGCGGCTGCTCGGTATCGGCGCGACGCTTGTCGACGACCGGACCCGAGCGGACGGCAGCGGCTGGGTGGTGCTGGCCGACCCGGAGGGCAACGAGTTCTGCGTCCTGCGCAGCGCGCCCGAGCGGGCGGCGACGTCGGCGCGGGCCGCGGCGGGCGACCCGGCCTGAGCACCGATACACGGCACGAGGCCCCGACCACCCGAAGGTGGCCGGGGCCTCGGTCACGTACCGGTCAGGAACGCTGTTCGATCTGACCGCGGATCGTGACGAACTCGGCCTTCGCCTCGTCGGCGGACTTGAAGTACATGACCACCGCGCCCACGCTGCCCCGGTCGGCCCAGATGCAGACGCCGAGCGGCACGCCATTTGTCGTGCCCGCGCCGCAGCGCGCCTTGCCACCGAGCGGACCCGCCTCGACCGCCGCCATGCCGGTCAGGCTCAGGTCGCCCTTCATGCCGGTCTCCGCGTCGTCCAGTTCCTTGTCCGGGTCGGCCCAGATCCCCGAGGCGGCGACCATCATGACGAGATCCTGCTTGGCCGGGTCGCCGTAGAAGCCACCGACGGCACTGGTCTCGTTCTGCGCGGTCGACTTCAGCTCAGTGACCATCGCCTCGGCGGCCGCCTGCAACTCCGGGGTGGTGTTCTTCGGCCGGCCGGCGAGGGTGGCCGGCGCAACCACCCGGGTGTTGGCGGCCTCGACGGCGTCGCCCACGTCGTCCTTGAGGGTGAACCAGGCGATCGCCGCGCCGCCCAGGCAGAGCACCAGCAGCGAGGCCAGCACGATCAGCACGATCTTGCCGACGTTCGACTTCTTCGCCGGCGGCGGACCGGCGAACTGGCCGGGAGCGCCGTACGGCTGACCCGGCTGCGCGGGCGGGAACCCCTGCTGCGGCGGCGGCGGCCAACCACCGGGCTGCTGCGGCTGGTCCGGCTGCTGCGGCTGGCCGGGCTGCTGCGGCGGGTTGGGGGAATCGTGCGGCGGGCCGTACGGGGTGGCCGGCGGCTGAGACATCAGTTAGCTCCAAGTCAGGGGTGCAAAGCGCGTGATCCTAACCCGCCCCGGCCACCGGTGCCGTCCCCGCGTGGCTCCCCTCCGCTGGCCGGCTGATCACAAACGGACGCGGTGGCCGGCCGTCCACGAGGGACGGTCCGACCACCGCGACGGTGATCCGCTCAGGCGGGCAGGCTCGCCGCCCCGCGCGGCAGGAACCGCTGACCGGTGACCCGCTCGGAGGTGCCGGTCCGATCCAGGTACGGCGTCACGCCACCCAGGTGGAACGGCCATCCGGCGCCCAGGATCATGCACAGGTCGATGTCCTGCGCCTCGGCGACCACGCCCTCGTCCAGCATCAGCCGGATCTCCTGCGCGAGCGCGTCGAGCGCGTTCTGGCGTACCTGCTCGGCGGTCAGCGGCTGGTCACCGACGACGAGCAGCCTGGCCACCTCGTCGTTGACCTGGTCGTCGACCACGATCGGCCGACCCGAGTCGGCGATCCGCCTGAGGTTGTCGCTCACGCCGAACCGGTCCGGGTACGCCGCGTGCAGGGTGCCACCCACGTGGTACGCGACGGCTGGCCCGACCAGCTGGAGCAGGGCGAGCGGGCGCATCGGCAGGCCCAGCGGGTCCAGCGCGCTGTTCGCCACGTCGAGCGGGGTGCCGGCGTCCACGGCGGCGAAGACGGTGCCCAGGAAACGGGTGAGCAGCCGGTTCACCACGAACGCCGGGGCGTCCTTGACCAGCACGCTCGACTTCTTGAGCTGCTTGCCGACCGCGAACGCGGTGGCCAGGGTGGCATCGTCGGTGCGCTCGCCCCGGACGATCTCCAGCAGCGGCAGCACCGCCACCGGGTTGAAGAAGTGGAAGCCGACGACCCGCTCCGGGTGCTCCAACTCGGCGGCCATCTCGGTGATCGACAGCGAGCTGGTGTTGGTGGCGAGCACCGCCTCCGGGGAGACGATCTTCTCCAGTTCGGCCCAGACCTGCTTCTTGACGCCCAGGTCCTCGAATACCGCCTCGATGACGAAGTCGGCGTCGGCGAAGGCGCTCTTGTCGACAGTGCCGCTGACCAGGCCGTACAGCTTGGCGGCGGTGCCCTTGTCCATCCGGCCCTTGGTGACGGCCTTCTCGATCTGGGTGTGCACGTAGCCGACGCCCTTGTCCACCCGGGACTGGTCCAGGTCGCTCATGACGACCGGCACCTGGAGGCGGCGGGCGAACAGCAGCGCCAACTGGCTGGCCATCAGGCCGGCGCCGACGATGCCGACCTTGGTGATCGTGCGGGCCAGGCCCTTGTCCGGTGCGCCGGCCGGCCGCTTGGCCCGCCGCTGCACCAGGTCGAAGGCGTACAGGCCGCTGCGCAGTTCCTCGGAGAAGACCAGGTCCGCGAGGGCCTCGTCCTCGGCGGCGGTGCCGGCGGCGAAGTCGCCGTCCTTGGCCGTCTCCAGCAGATCCAGTGCCTTGTACGCGGCCGGGACCGCGCCGTGCAACCGCTGGTTCAGCGTCTCCCGGGCGAAGTAGAGCACGCCCGCCCACATGTCCTTGTCGACCTCGGGTCGGGTGACCGTCACCCGACCGCGCACCACGTCGGCCGCCCACTCCAGGGAACGCTCCAGGAAGTCGGCAGGCTCCAGCAGGATGTCCGCGATGCCCAGCTCGGCGGCCTGCTTCGGCTTGAGCATCTTGTTCTGCATCAGCGGGTTCTGGATGATCACCTGGGTCGCGGCGGGGATGCCGATCAGGTTCGGTAGCAGTTGGGTGCCGCCCCAGCCGGGCACCAGGCCGAGGGAGACCTCGGGCAGCGCGAGGGCCGCCGCACCACCGGAGAGCGTCCGGTAGTGGCAGTGCAGCGCCAACTCCAGGCCGCCGCCCATCGCCGCGCCGTTGACGAACGCGAAGGTGGGGACCGTGCTGTCCTTCAGCCGGGCGAAGACCCGGTGGCCGAGGCGGCCGATCTCCAGCGCCTGCGCGCGGTCGGCGAGCTGTGGCAGGCCCAGGATGTCCGCGCCCACGCAGAAGACGTACGGCTTGCCGGTGACCGCGATGAACGCCGGGTCGGCGGCGAGCGCGGCGGTGATCGCCTCGTCCAGGCTGGCCAGTCCGCCCGGGCCGAAGGTGTTCGGCTTGGTGTGGTCGAAGCCGTTGTCCAGGGTGATCAGGGCGGCGGGCCGGTCCAGCCCGGGCACGTTCACCGAGCGCAGCAGCGCCTTGGTGACGACCTCGTTCGGTGCCTTCACTTGTCGCCCTCCGTCCAGTGCGGGTTCTCCCAGATGACCGTGCCGCCCATACCGATGCCGATGCACATCGCGGTGACGCCGTAGCGGACCTCGGGGTGCTCGGCGAACTGCCGGGCGAGCTGGGTCATCAGCCGCACACCCGACGACGCGAGGGGGTGGCCGATGGCGATCGCGCCGCCCCACGGGTTGACCCGGGGGTCGTCGTCGGCGATGCCGAAGTGGTCGAGGAAGGCGAGCACCTGCACGGCGAACGCCTCGTTCAGCTCGAACAGGCCGATGTCGTCGATGCTGAGCCCGGCGAGGCGCAGCGCCTTCTCCGTGGACGGGATCGGGCCGATGCCCATCACCTCCGGCTCCACGCCGACGAAGCCGAACGACACCAGCCGCATGGCGATCGGCAGGCCCAGCTCGCGGGCGGTGGCCTCGTCGGCGAGCAGGCTCGCGGTGGCACCGTCGTTGAGGCCGGCCGCGTTGCCTGCGGTGACCTTGCCGTGCGGGCGGAACGGGGTCTTCAGGGTGGCGAGCTTCTCCAGCGAGGTGTCCCGTGGGGCCTCGTCCACGGTGGCCAGACCCCAACCGCCCTCCGCGTCCCGGATGGACATCGGCACCAGGTCGTCCTGGAGCTTGCCGTTGGCGTACGCCTTCGCGGTCTTCTGCTGCGAGGCGAGCGCGAACGCGTCGGTACGCGCCTTGGTGATGTGCGGGACCCGGTCGTGCAGGTTCTCCGCGGTGGCACCCATGACCAGCGCCGACGGGTCGACAAGCTTCTCCGCGATGATGCGCGGGTTGGGGTCGACACCCTCACCCATCGGGTGGTGTCCCATGTGCTCGACGCCACCGGCGATGGCGACGTCGTACGCGCCCATGGCGATGCCGCTGGCCACGGTGGTGACCGCGGTCATCGCACCGGCGCACATCCGGTCGATGGCGAAGCCGGGAACGGTCTTGGGCAGACCGGCCAGCAGGGCGGCGGTGCGGCCGATGGTCAGGCCCTGGTCGCCGATCTGGGTGGTGGCCGCGACGGCGACCTCCTCGACCCGCTCCGGAGGAAGCTGCGGGTTGCGCCGCAGCAGCTCACGGATGCAGCGGATCACCAGGTCGTCGGCGCGGGTGTTGGCGTACATGCCACCCGCCTTGCCGAACGGGGTACGGACACCGTCGACAAAGACGACATCCCGAACTTCACGGGGCACTTGAGCCTCCTATTCGACCGTGATGCGGCCTTCGTGCAAAGCGGCACGTCGGACCGGACAAGGGTCGCCGACACGGGCACGTTCCCCCGAATGCTACTCGCCAGTAACCATCCCGCGTCGACCCCCGCCTGTGGCCCACCCCACACCCCGCCCGTCCCTGCTCTTGTGATCATGAGGTTGGCCGGACTGTGGATCTCCACAAAGCCCGTCAACCTCATGATCAACCAAAGCGGGGTCAGGGGGTGGGGTTGAGGGCTTCGGTTAGGTCGGGGGTCAGGAGGCCGATCTGCCATTCGCGGGCGTTGAGGCCGCGCAGGGTTTCCGCGACCGCGTCCTCGGTGAGCTCCTCCGGCGGGGTCCAGGCCAGTCGGCGGATCGAATCCGGGGTGATCAGGTTTTCCGGCGGCAGGTTGTGCTCACCGGAGATGCGGATCACCACCTCCCGGCACCGGGCCAGCCGGCCAGCCGCCACCGGATCCCGTTCGGCCCAACGGTGCGGAGGTGGCGGGCCCTCCACGGTCGGGGAGACCGGCAGCGAGTCGTCCGGCAACTGTCGGGCGTCGTCGAGCGCGGCGAGCCAGGTGCGGGCCAACCGCCGGACCGACCGACCGCCGAAACCGGGCAGGGTCAGCAGGGTCTTCTCGTCCTTCGGGTCCAACTCGGCCGCGGCGATGATCGCCGAGTCGGGCAGCACCCGACCGGGCGCGGCGTCCCGCCGGGCCGCGATCTGGTCCCGGGCGTACCACATCGAGCGGACCCGGGCCTGGGCCCGCGCCCCGCGCAGCCGGTGGATGCCGGAGGTGCGCCGCCAGGGCTCCGCGCGGACCCGCGGCGGGCGCGCGCCGGTGCGGACCAGCGCGGCGAACTCCTCCGCGGCCCAGGCCGACTTGCCCTGCCGGG
This sequence comes from Micromonospora sp. NPDC048935, assembly GCF_043197875.1. Lineage (NCBI taxonomy): Bacteria > Bacillati > Actinomycetota > Actinomycetes > Micromonosporales > Micromonosporaceae > Micromonospora > Micromonospora sp. NPDC048935. The sequence goes on from NZ_JBICTZ010000001.1 coordinate 602,505, forward strand.
TCAGCTCGGCGTCCAGTGCGTCGCGGAGGTCGGTGAGCATCTCCACGTCGAGAGCGGCGTAGGTCAGCCACGACTCGGGCAGCGGTCGGCTCGACCAGTCGGCGGCCGAGTGGTGCTTCTCCAGGGTGAACCCGAGCAACTGCTCGGTCAGCGCGGCCAGCCCGACCCGCTCGAACCCCGCCAGCCGGGCGGCCAGTTCCGTGTCGAACAACCGGCGCGGGCGCAACCCCACCTCGGCCAGGCAGGGCAGATCCTGGCTGGCCGCGTGCAGCACCCACTCGGCATCCCCGATCGCCGCGTCCAGCGCACTGAGGTCCGGCAGCGGCAGCGGGTCGATCAGCGCCGTGCCCGCACCGGCCCGGCGCAGTTGCACCAGGTACGCGCGCTGGCTGTAGCGGTAGCCGGAGGCGCGTTCGGCGTCCAGGGCGACGGGGCCGCTGCCCGCCGCGAAGCGGGCCACGACCTCGGCGAGCTCGGCCGGAGTGGCCACCGGCTCGGGGGTGCCGTCACGCGGTGCGGTAAGCGGAACGGGCCCACCGTCGGTCGGGTCGACCCCGTCGCCCGCCGGCTGCGGCTGGGCCGACGGCGGTTGCTGGGGTGCGGTTCCCGGGAGTGCTTCGGTGGGCCGACGGCGCAGGGGTGGTTCGTCGGTCACCTGCCAACCCTAGTGCGCGCGATGATCCGGCGTGTGCAGCCGGTCCGGCGCGTGTCGGTCAGGTGTCCGCGAAGTGTCCGTGCGGGCGCCGGCCATCAGGCCGCGCCGGCGGGGCGGCGGTCGGAGAGCGCGGTGACGCCGGGTGGGGGGAGGCCGGCGGTGGAGGCGAGCAGGGCGCACCAGCCGAGCAGGTGCGGGGTCAGCTCGTCGTCGACAGGCGTCCAGGAGGCGCGGATCTCGATGTCGCCCACTGTCGGTGGGCCGGCCAGGTCACCGAACCGGGTCGACATGGTCTGCGTCACCGTCCCACCGATCGCCCGGTGGCCGGCGTCCTGGGCGTCCAGCGCGTCGGTCAGCCACGTCCAGCCGACGCCGGGCAGCAGCGGGTCGGCGGCCAGGTCGACCTCCAACTCGGCGGTCACGTAGGTGACCAACCGCAGGGTGCCCTGCCACGCCTCGTGGCCGACCGGGTCGTGCAGCAGGATCAACCGGCCGGTCGCCACCTCGTCGCCGTCGCGCAGGACCGTCGCGGAGAGCGCGAACGCGTACGGCGCCAACCGCTGGGGGGCACCGACCTCCTCCAGCGCGATCTCCGGCCGGGGGGTCGCCGATCGCAGCCCGGCGACCGCGCGGGCGAACGTCTCCGGGAGCGCGATCGGGGGGGCCATGTCGGCAGCCTATGCCGCAGTCGGTCCCCGGCTTCGACGGCGCGCCGACACCCGTGCCCCACCGGGACCCACGGGGAAGTCGCTCGTCCTTTCACCCCAGGTGGGGTGGGGGTGGTGGGCGTGGCACGATTGCGGCGATGACCACGGACACCACGGGCTCTGTCGCCCGAGACGGAGACCCCCGCCCCGGCGGACCAGCCGACTCGCCCTTCGTCAGGGCCTGCCGACGACGGCCCGGCCCGCACACCCCGGTCTGGTTCATGCGCCAGGCCGGCCGCTCGCTGCCGGAATACCGGGAGATCCGGGCGACGGTGCCGATGCTGGAGTCCTGCCGCCGCCCGGAGCTGGTCACCGAGATCACGCTCCAGCCGGTGCGCCGGCACGGAGTGGACGCGGCCATCCTGTTCAGCGACATCGTGGTGCCGGTCGCCGCGGCCGGCGTCGACCTGGACATCGTGCCGGGCACCGGCCCGGTGGTCGCCGAGCCGATCCGCACCGCCGCCGACGTCCAGCGGATCCGCCCGATCACCCGCGACGACGTCCCGTACGTGGACGAGGCCGTCCGGCAGTTGGTCGTCGAGCTGGGCGACACCCCACTCATCGGTTTCGCCGGTGCGCCGTTCACCCTGGCCAGCTACCTGGTCGAGGGCGGGCCGTCGCGCACCCACGCGAAGACCAAGGCCCTGATGTACGGCAACCCCGAGCTGTGGCACGCGCTCTGCGGCCGGCTGGCCGAGGTGACGCTTGCCTTCCTGCGGGTGCAGATCGAGGCCGGGGTCTCCGCCGTGCAACTGTTCGACTCGTGGGCCGGCGCGCTCTCCGAGGCGGACTACCGCCGTTACGTGCTGCCGCACTCGACGGCGGTGCTGGGCGGGCTGGTCCACGCCGGGGTGCCGCGGATCCACTTCGGGGTGGGCACCGCCGAGCTGCTCGGCGCGATGGGCGAGGCCGGCGCGGACGTGGTCGGCGTCGACTGGCGTACCCCGCTGGACGTGGCCACCCAGCGGATCGGCCCGGACCGGGCGGTGCAGGGCAACCTGGACCCGACAGTGTTGCTCGCGCCATGGCCGGTGGTGGAGGCCGAGGTGCGCCGCATCCTGGAGCAGGGCCGCGCGGCCCCCGGGCACGTGTTCAACCTCGGCCACGGTGTGCTGCCGGAGACCGACCCGGAGGTGCTGACCCGGGTGGTCGCGCTGGTGCACGAGCTGTCCAGCCGCCGGGCCGACCAGGGCTGAGGCGGCAATGCGGCAGCCCTGGCGGGTGGCGGTGGTCGGCGGCGGGATCGCCGGGCTGGCCGCCGCGGTCCGGTTGCGCGAACGCGCGCCGGCCGGCACCGAGATCACGGTGTACGAGCAGTCCGGCGCACTGGGCGGCAAGCTGCGTACCGGGGAGTTGGCCGGCCAGCCGGTGGAGTTCGGCGCCGAGTCGTTCCTGCTGCGCGACCCGGCCGGGGGTGAGTCCGCGGCGGTGGCCCTGATCCGGCGACTCGGGTTGGCCGACAAGATCGTGCACCCGACGGTGGGGCAGGCCGCGCTGGTGATCGACGCTGGGCTGCGCCCCATCCCGGGCGGCACGCTGGTGGGCGTACCCGGGGATCTGGCCCGGGTGACGTCTGTCGCCCGGCCGGTCGCGGACGCCGACCCCGACGACGGGCGGCCGCTTGTCGGGCCGGACGCGGACGTCTCGGTGGGCGCGTTGGTCCGGTCCCGCTTCGGTGACGAGGTGGTCGAGCGACTCGTCGACCCGATGCTGGGTGGCGTGTACGCGGGCCGCGCCGACGATCTCTCGCTGGTCACGACGATGCCGGCGCTGGCCCGCGCGGCCCGGGTGGAGCACACCCTGACCGGCGCGGTCCGGGCCGCGCAGGCCGCCGCGCCGCGTGCTCCCGGCACCCCGGTCTTCGGCACGCTGGTCGGTGGGCTCACCACCCTGGTCGAGGCGGCGACGACGGCCAGCGGTGCGACGGTCCGGCGAAACGCCGCCGTCCGCGAGCTGACCCCGGCCGGCACGGGCTGGCGGCTCACCGTTGGCCCGACCCGCGATCCCGCGCTCGTCGACGTGGACGCCGTGGTGCTGGCGGTGCCGGCGCGACCGGCGGCCCGGCTGCTCGCCGACCCGGCCCCGGCGGTCGCGACGGGCGTCGGTGCGCTGGACTACGCGAGCGTCGCGCTCGTGACCCTGGCGCTGCCCCAACCACACCTGCCTGAGTTGTCCGGCTTCCTGGTGCCCAGCACCGAGGGTTTGTTGATCAAGGCGGCGACCTTCTTCACCACCAAGTGGGGGCACCTGCGCCGGCCGGACGGGTTGGCGTTGGTACGCGCCTCGGTGGGCCGCTACGGCGAGGAGGCGCACCTGCAACGCCCCGACGCGGACCTGGCGGCCACCGTGCACCGGGAGCTGTCGGCGGTGCTCGGCACCCCGCTGCCCGCCCCGGTCGACGGGCACGTGCAGCGGTGGGGCGGTGCGCTGCCGCAGTACGCCCCGGGGCACGCCGACCGGCTCGCCGCCGCGCGGGCGGCGTTGCGGGCCGCGCACCCCACAGTCACCCTCGCCGGCGCCGGTTACGACGGCGTCGGTATCCCGGTCTGCGTCCGCTCCGGCGAGACGGCGGCCGACGAGATCATCACAGCACTGGGAGGATCGGCGAGATGACCGAGCAGACCAACGCGGCCCGCCTGCGGGAGCTCAACGACAGCATCCGCTACACGATGTGGTCGGTGTTCCGGGCCAGCGCCCCGCTGCCGTCCCTGCGGGACAACGTCACCGGCGAGGTCGTGGCCCTCTTCGACGAGCTGGCCGGCAAGGACGTGGTGGTCCGGGGCGTGTACGACGTCTCCGGTCTGCGCGCCGACGCGGACGTGATGATCTGGTGGCACTCCGCGTCCCCCGACGCGCTCCAGGACGCGTACCTGCGGTTCCGCCGCACCACGCTGGGCCGGGCGCTGACCCCGGTCTGGTCGCAGATGGCGCTGCACCGGCCGGCCGAGTTCAACAAGAGCCACATCCCGGCGTTCCTGGCCGGCGAGGAGGCCCGCCCCTACATCTGCGTGTACCCGTTCGTCCGCTCCTACGAGTGGTATCTGCTGCCCGACGCCGAGCGGAGGGAGATGCTGGCCGAGCACGGCAAGATGGCCCGCGGCTACCCGGACGTCCGCGCCAACACCGTCGCCTCGTTCGCGCTTGGTGACTACGAGTGGATGCTCGCCTTCGAGGCCGACGAGCTGCACCGGATCGTGGACCTGATGCGGGATCTGCGCGCCTCCGGCGCCCGCCGGCACGTCCGCGAGGAGGTCCCCTTCTACACGGGCCGCCGCCGCTCGGTCGCCGAGATCGTCAACTGCCTGGTCTGACCCCCGCCGCCCGCCGGCCGGTGCCGCACCCCCGCCCGGGTGCGGCACCGGACGGAGGTCAACTGGTCGACGTGCAGGAGACCAGCGGAACCGGGTTGCTGCCGTTCCACGAGCCGAGGAAACCGAACGTGGTGCTCGCGCCGGCGGCGAGTGTGCCGTTGTGGTTGACGTTGCGTGCGGTGACCAGCGAGCCGTTGGTGCTGACCGTGGCGTTCCACGACGAGGTGACCTGCTGGCCGTTGTTGTAGTTCCAGCTCACCGACCAGCCCTTGGTGGGCGAGCCGCCCGCGCTGACCTTCACCTCGGCCTGGAAGCCGCCGGCCCACTGGCTGGTGACCTGGTACGTCGCCGTGCAGGCCCCGGCCGGCGGTGGCGTGCTGGTGTTCGGCGGCGGCGTGGTCGGTGGGGGTGTGGTGGGCGGCGGGGTCGTCGGCGGCGGCGTGGTCGGCGGCGGGGTGCTCGTGCCTCCGCCGAAGGTGACGTCGCTGCACAGGTAGTACGACTGGTCGAAGTGGCTGGCCTGCCAGACGGTGTAGACGATGTGCCGTCCGGTGCGCCCGGGCGCGTTCACCGGGATCTGGATGGAGACGCCACCGGTGTCCGGGTTCCACTGCGAGGCCGGGGTGTTGCCGATCTGACCGGCCAACTCCAGGTCGTCCCAGCCGAGCGGCTCGGTGAGCGCGTCGAAGCCCTGCTTGGTCACGTACACCCGGATGTAGTCGGCGCCGTGACTGGCCCCGTCGAAGAAGCGAAGCCGGAAGTTGTTCGACACCGCTGTGGTCTTCCACGCGCCGATGGTGTCCAGCGCGTTGTAGCGACCGTTCTGGGTGCGACCGCCGCTGCACAGCTGGCCGTTGGGGACGGCGGCCTGGTGGTTGCCGCCCACACCCTCACGGAACAGGCCGTTCCAGTTCCACATGGCCTGCGGGTCGGCCTGCCAGGCCTGCCAGCACATCGGGTCCTCGGTGGCCATCCGGGGGTTCTGGAACTCGGCGCCCCACCGTTGCCAACAGCTGTAGTTGCGCGAGGCCGGGTCGACGACCGACCCGTGCGCGGAGGCGGGCTGGGACTGCATGGTGTTTATCGCGGTCGTCAACAGAAGCGTGCTGGTCGCCACGATGGCGAACAACCAGAGCACGCGTCGAGATCGGGTGAGAGTGGACATGGAGCCCCCGGGGGGATGAGGTCGGTCGGACGACGGCACCCGGATCGACGGGAGCTGCCCACTCCCGTGCCCACTCGCTGGCTCACCCCGAACGATGCCAGGCTGATCGTCAGCCGTCAATGGCCTCGCGCCGCATCGGGGTGTGGGGGATGCCGTCCTCGACGTACTCCGGGCCGCTTACCGCGAAGCCGTGCCGGGTGTAGAACGCGACCAGGTGCGACTGGGCGTCCAGCACGCAGGGCCGGTTGCCCACCACCTCCAGTGCCGCGGTCATCAGCCGGCCGGCGTGTCCGCCGCCGCGCGCCGCCGGGGCCACCACCACCCGACCGATCCGGGCGGCGCCGTCCGGATCGGCCAGGATTCGCAGGTACGCCAGCGGCGCGCCGCCGTCGGTGAGCCAGAGATGCCGGGTGCCCGGCTCCACGTCGCGTCCGTCGAGTTCCGGGTACGGGCAGTCCTGCTCGACCACGAACACGTCGATGCGCAGTTTGAGCAGGTCGTGGAAGGTGCGGACGTTCAGGTCGGCGAAGGACGCCGTCCGGATCTCGGTGGTCTGCTGGGGCATCCACCGATGGTAGGTCGGGCCGGTCTACCTGGTGTCGTCCCGGTCGGGTGCGAGGTAGGTGGCGGCCACGGCGGTGAGCAGCAGGACACCGCCGACGCTGACCGGCAGCGGGACCGGCTCGTGCAGCAGGGCCACCGCCAGTGCCGCGGCGGTGAGCGGTTCGAGCAGGGTCAGCACGGCGGCGACGCTGCCCGGGGTCGTGCGCAGGCCGGCGTAGAACAACGCGTACGCCACCGCGGTGGTGACCACGCCGAGGTGCAGCAGCAGTGCCACGGTGTCCAGGCGTACCGGCACGCTGGCCCCGGCGACCAGGGCGAACGGCGCCAGGGTCAACGCACCGACCACCGTGGAGATGGTGGTCAACGTCATCGGCGCGGTGCGCTGCGACACCTCCCGGCTGATCAGGGTGGTCACCGCGTACCCCAGGCCGGAGCCGGCCGCGGCGAGCAGGCCGAGCAGTGGGGCGGGCGCCGCCACGCTGGGGTCTGCCGTGGCGCCGGTGATCAGGGCGAGGCCGGCCACGGCCGTGACGAGCGTGCCGAGGCGCAGCGGGCCGGGGATCCGTCGGGCGCGCACCGACTCCCAGGTCGCGGCGAGCACCGGGGCCAGGCCCAGGCTGACGACGGTGGCGACGCTGACGCCGGCCCAGGCCACGGCCGCGAAGTAGAGCGCCTGGTAGAGGCCGAGGCCGATGCCGGTGAGCAGCAGCGGTACGGGTGCCGCGCGCAGGGCGGACAGGATCGTGCCGAGCCGACCGGCGGTGCACGCCAGCAGCACGAGCACGGCGATCGCGAGTCGGTGGAAACCGATGCTCACCGGGCTGAGCCCGGTGCTGTCACGCAGGAGTTGCACCGCCACGCCGGTGGTGCCCCACAGCACGCCGGTGACGGTGATCTGGATCAGGCCGGTGCGGGCCGGGCGGGCGGTCGTGGCCGGGGCGGCCGGCGGCACGGTACGGGAGAGGGACACGGATGCGCTCCGAAGGGTGAGCCGTTGACGGGGACGACGTCGACGGAGCGCGTACGGCAGGGGGCCGAGCCGGGTCGATTACCCGGTCGGCGAAGGCGCGGCGCTCCGTTCAGGAGCGCGGCGGGGGAAGAACACCCAGCGGTGGCCGCATGGCGACGACCGTAGCGCAGAATCGCGCCCGGGTGGGGCGCGGCCTCCGGCCGGCGGCGGTCAGGCGGGGCGTGCGCCGACGGCGTCGCGGATCTCGGCACCCTCGGCGCCCTCGACCGCTCGGGCGCAGTGCCCACAGCAGAAGAAGCGGCCGTTGACCTCGACGCCATGCCCAGCGATCTTGACTTGGCAGTGCTCGCAGATCGGGGCCATCCGGTGGATCGCGCACTCGAAGGAGTCGAAGGTGTGCACGTCACCGCTGACGGTGTGCACCTCGAACGCCATCCAGTAGTCGTTGCCGCAGACCTCGCAGGTGGCCATGACCAACCTCCCTCATTGTGACGTTTCGCCCCAGAATGCCGGAAATCCGGACGTGTGCGGACCGAAATGCCGCTCTCTGGCGGCCCGGGCGGCGTGTCGGCTCCGGCGTGTTGTCCGTTGTGTCGGGTGAACCGCCGCAACCCCCGGAGGGTCACAGTGATCAAGCGCAACAAGCTCTTCGGCAACCAGACCCGGGTGACCTTCTGCCTGCCCCGGGACGCCCCGCCCGGCCCGGTGAGCGTCGTCGGCTCCTTCAACGGGTGGGAGCCGGGCCGACACGAGTTGGTGATCCGCCGCGACGGCATGCGGACGGTCACCGTGAAGCTCCCGCCGGGGGAGTACGTCTTCCGCTACCTCGCCGCCGGCGGTGTCTGGTTGGACGACGAGTCGGCCGACCAGGTCGACGACCGGGGCAGCCTGCTCCGTCTCTGAGGAGAAAACTCGCCACCATCGATGGATTTATCGATCGGAGTCTTTACTGTTAACAATGTTTAAATTACGTTGAGGGGCACCCCACCGGACCCTGGAGAAGGAGCCGCCCCGATGCGTCGAAGAATCACCATCCCGCTGGTGGCGGCCGGTGCCGTCGCCGCCACCCTGACCGTCGCCGCTCCCGCGCAGGCGCACGGCTACGTCTCCGCACCGCCGAGCCGGCAGGCGCTCTGCGCGCAGGGCCGGGTGCCCGACTGCGGGCAGATCAAGTACGAGCCGCAGAGCGTCGAGGGGCCCAAGGGCCTGCGCACCTGCAACGCCAACATCGCCCAGTTCGCCGTCCTCAACGACGACAGCCGTGGCTGGCCGGCCACCACGGTCGGCAGTTCACTGACCTTCACCTGGGTGAACACCGCCCGCCACGCCACCAGCAACTGGGAGTACTGGATCGGCAACACCCGGGTCGGCGTGGTCAACGGCAACGGCCAGCAGCCGGGGGCGACCGTCTCACACACGGTGAATCTCGGCGGCTTCTCCGGGCGGCAGAAGATCCTCGCGGTGTGGAACATCTCCGACACCGCGAACGCCTTCTACTCCTGCGTCGACGTGCAGATCGGCGGCGGGTCGAACCCGAGCCCCACGCCGAGCGCCACACCCACCCCACGGCCCACCCCGACCACCACGCCAACCACCGCGCCGACCAGCACGCCCGCCCCGGGCGGCAGTTGGACGACGGGCCGAACGTACCAGGTCGGCGACCAGGTCACCTACGGCGGACAGACGTACCGCTGCCGGCAGGCGCACACGGCGATCCCCGGCTGGGAGCCGCCGAACGTACCGGCGCTCTGGCAACAGGTCTGACCCCACGGGTGCGGCCACCTGTCGCACCCGTGTCGCCGTCCCGCGTGAACGGAGCACCCGGCATGCCCCGTCGTACCCGTCTGGTGTCCCTCGTCGCCGCGCTGCTGCTCGCCGGCGGCTGCGGCGGGTCGCACCCGTCGAGCCCGCCGGTCGTGCCGCAACCGGCACCCGCGTCCCCGGCCGGACCGGCCGCGGCCGGGGGCACCGGGTCCGCGGTCGCGCCGGACGCGATGAGCGGGATCGACGTGGTCTTCCTGGGCATGATGGTCGGGCACAGCGAACGCACGCTACAGATCGTCGCGCTGGCCCGGGGCCGGGTGCGCGACGAGGCGCTGCGGACCCTGGCCGCCGCCATCGAGGCGACCGAGGCCGACGAACTGGCCGCGATGCGCGGCTGGCTGCCCACCGCCGGCCCGGGGGCCGGCGCGGGCGTACACCAGCACGAGGGTCACGGCGACGACGCCGCGCTCGACCGGCTGCGGACCGCGCCCGCCGCGGACGTCGACCGGGTGCTGCGCGACGTGCTCGCCGACCACCAGCGGGCCGCCGCCGACCTGGCCCGGGCCCAGGTCGGTGTCGGCCGAAACGCGCAGGTCCGCGACCTGGCCCGGCGGATCGAACAGTCCCGGACCGCCGAGGTCGACCTGCTCGGGGGGGTACGAAGCTCAGGTCAGCGGGGTTCCAGGCGGACCGAGATCGAGTTGACGCAGTGCCGGGTGTCCTTCGGGGTGAAACCCTCCCCGTGGAACACGTGCCCGAGGTGGCTGTCGCAGCGGGCGCAGCGGATCTCGGTGCGGGCCATGCCGAGGCTGCGGTCCTCGATCTCCTTCACCCGGCCCGGGATGGCATCGTCGAAACTCGGCCACCCGCAGTGCGAGTCGAACTTGGTGTCGCTGGAAAAGAGCTCAAGCCCGCAGGCGCGGCAGTGGTAGACACCCTGGGTCTTCGTGTCCACGTACTCGCCGACCCAGGGGCGTTCGGTGCCGGCCTCCCGCAGGACGTGGAACTCCTCGGGGGTCAACCGGACCCGCCACTCGTCTTCGGTGCGGGGCAGCTCGTTGTCGTCAAGACTCACCCGTCAACGGTACGTCGAACGTCGGGGGTGTGGCATAAGGTCGCGAGATGGCGGGCACCAAGGCAGCGGTCACCGAGGTCGAGGTGGCCGGGCACACCGTACGACTGAGCAGTCCCGACCGGGTGATCTTCCCCCAGCGGGGCTTCACCAAGGCGGACGTCTTCCACTACTACCTCGCGGTGGGCGACGGGATCATGCGGGCCCTGCGGGAGCGGCCCACCACGCTGCAACGCTTCCCCGAGGGCGTCGAGGGTGAGGCGTTCTTCCAGAAGCGGGTGCCCACCCGAGGGGTGCCACCCTGGGTGACGACCGCCCAGATCACCTTCCCCAGCGGTCGCAGCGCGGCGGAGCTGTGCCCGGCCGATCTGGCGCACGTGGCCTGGGCGGCGCAGATGGGCACGATCGTCCTGCACCCCTGGCCGGTGCGCGCCGCCGACGTCGACCGACCCGACGAGCTACGCATCGACCTCGACCCGCAGCCCGGCACCGACTTCGCCGACGCGGCGCGGGCCGCCGCGCAGGTCCGCGCGCTCCTCGACGAGCTGGGCGTGACCGGTTGGCCGAAAACGTCCGGCGGTCGCGGCGTGCACGTCTACCTGCGCATCCAGCCCCGCTGGACGTTCACCGAGGTGCGCCGGGCCACCATCGCGCTCGCCCGGGAGGTGGAGCGCCGCAACCCCGACCTGGTCACCACCGCCTGGTGGAAGGAGGAGCGCGGCAGTCGGGTCTTCGTCGACTTCAACCAGATGGCCCGGGACCGGACGATCGCCTGCGCGTACTCGCTGCGGGCCAACGCGCGGGCCACCGTCTCCACGCCGGTCACCTGGGACGAGCTGCCCGACGTCGACCCGGACGATTTCGACCTGCGCACCGTGCCGGCCCGGCTCGCCGAGCGCGGCGACCCGCACGCCGGCATCGACGACGCCCCGTGGGACATCACCCCGCTGTTGGAGTGGGCCGACCGCGACGCCGCCGCCGGCCAGGGCGACCTGCCGTACCCACCGGACCACCCGAAGATGCCCGGCGAGCCCAAGCGGGTGCAACCCAGCCGCGCCAAGCGCAAGCCCGACGACGAGATCGCCTGAGCCGGCGACGCTCGGTGCGGCTACGCGCGCTGGCTAGCGCGGCCGTCGTGGCCGGGCAGCAGGCTGGACGATCACGGTCGTAGGTGTGCCAGTCGAGCACACGGATGACCCGGAACCGGAACGGGTGCAGGAACTGAACGGAACAGGCCCGGGTTATCCGGAGTACGTCACCGGCGCGGGGGGTCATTGGTCTTTCCTGTCCCGCCACGTCCGCAGCGTTTCCCCGGTCTCTTTCAGCCGAGGGCAACCCTCGGGGTTGTCGCACTTGGTGCAGTGTTTCGATGGTGGAAGTCGACGACATAGCCGGCCATGATCACCGGGAATGGAGGCTCGGGCCGCCACTCCTCCGGCATCACGACTTGTCCCGCTCGGTCGTGTCTTCAGGTCGTCCAGCCCTCGGTTGTGCGACCGGGCCGGCAGCGAAAACCGTCTGTTCCCAATGGATCGAGTTCCCGTGCTGAGGATCCCAGCCCGGCACGTCCTGTCGGTGCACGGGCTGCTGTTCGAGGAAGCTCTACTACACAAAGACGTGCCCGGTATGCCGGCGCAGATAGACAAGCTTGTGCGGGCTAGTGATGCACGCAATGTGTCCATCAGGGTGCTGCCGCTGAACGGCGCGATCACTCAAGTCGTGGTGTCGGGCGGATTCGTCATCCTCGACTTTCCGACGAACGGGGCGAGGTCCGCCGAGCCGACGACTGTCTACAACGAGGGTCTTTCGGGTGCGCTCTACCTGGATCGAGTTGAAGAGGTCAGGACGTACGCGGAAGTTTGGAACGCCCTCACCGCTCAGGCGTTGAGCGTTGAGGAATCCCGGAAGCTGATGCAGGGAATCAAGGAGAGGCACCATGATTGATCTGACCGGCGCGGCCTGGCGCAAGAGCACCCGGAGCGGAGCACAGGGAAACTGTGTGGAGGTTGCCGACAACCTCCCGGGTGTCGTCGCTGTTCGGGACAGCAAGGATAAGGAGGGCCCCGCGTTGGCCTTCCTTCCGGTGACCTGGGGCGCGTTCGTCTCGCACATGAAGGCAGCCAAGTAGCCCGCTGAGGCTGCCTGGAACGACGGGAAACCCCCGACTCTCCCGCACAGGACAGGTCGGGGGTTTCTGGCACCTCGTTGTACGGGTCCCTGTACCCGTCACCCAGCTAGCCTTTGCGAGGTGAGTGACTACGTGCAGGTGTCCACCGCCGCCCCCACCCGGGCAGCGGCAGTGGAACTGGCCGAAGGCGCAACGGCGGCACGCTTGGCGGCAGGCGCGCAGGTAGCCGGGCCGGTGTCGTCGGTGTATTGGCACCTCGGCGAGCAGGGCACGAGCGAGGAGTGGCAGGTGCTGCTGTACACCACGACCGACAGGTACCCGCGATTGGAGGCGTACCTCATCGACGCCCACCCGTGGGAAAACCCTCAGGTCACCGCTACGGCGGTCGTTCACGCCTCGGCCGACTATCTGGCGTGGGTCAGGCGGACGGTCGAGGGCGGGTAGCCGCCTCGGCGGCCAAAGCGCCGACGGCTGGGCCGCAGCGTCAGAGGCAGGAGCCCGGGTCGGTGCTGGTGCCGATGATCGCGAACAGCATCCGGCGGAACAGGGCGATCTCGACCGCGCTGAAGCCGGTCATCGCGTTGCTCTCCGCCTCCTCGCTGGCACGGGCGACCTGCGCCCGTACGTCGTCGCCGGCGGGCGTGATCGCCGGGATGCGCCGGCGGCGGTCCTGCGGATCGAAGTGGCGTACGACGAACTCGGCCCGTTCGAGTCGATCCAGTTGGGTCATGAGCGTGGTCTTGTCGAGGCCGAGCGCTCTGGCCAACTCGACCTGGGTCAGCCCGGGTGTCTTGTCCAGCGCGCTCAACACGATGTAGTCCCGCAGGTGGAGGCCGTGCCTCTCGGCCTGTTCGCCGGTCACCACGTGCATTCGTTGGGCGGCGCGATGCAGCAGCCAGGTGATCTCGGAGTCGAGCGTCGGCGCCGGCCCCTCGGTCATCGCATCGCTCCGGGGAGGAGCGGAATGCCCTCGTAGGCGCGGCGGTCGTGCGCGGGGACCACCTGCATCAGCTCGGTCAGGGCGGCCGACCGCAGGATGCCCTGTCGCACCTGCGCGGCGTCGCTGTCGGCGAGGGTACGCAGCAGCCAGGGGCGTTCGACTCTGCGGTGGATGCCATCGAGCTGCCAGGTCAGGTCACCGATGAACGCGTAGCGCTGGCCCGATGGAAGGGTCACGAACGCGACAATGGACCCCGTCGTGTGGCCTGCGGCCAGCGCCAGCACCAGAGACCCGTCGCCGTGCACGTCGAAGCTCGCGGGAAAGCCGAGATACGCGGGGCCGTCGAAGACGTATTCGTGGATCTCGTGGCCGGGCGAGACGGCGCGGAAGACCCTGCCGTCGCGGTTGCCGCGGGCGTACTCAAGCTCGTTCCGGTTCATCCAGACCGGGAGGTCGAGCGAGTCCAGGCCGCTCGCGTGGTCCCAGTGCGAGTGCGTCAGGAAGACCCCGCTGAGCCGGGTGCGGTCGTAACCGCTGTCGTCGAGCTGCTGGCTCACCGTCCGGGTTGCCTGGAACGGGGCGCGGGCGAACCGCGGCTGCATGGCGACATGCGCGGCGACGTCGGCCCCGAAGCCGGCGTCGACGAGGAAGTCACCGTTCGGGTGCGTCACGAGGATGGCGGTGGCCGCGAACTGCCGCTTGTCGCGGAACGAACCTCCGCGAACGGCAAATGCCGCTCGGGTTTCGTAGGTGCCCGTGGGGAGCTGGTAGATCGCCATGCCGGCCGGTGGTGTCGCCTCGGGAAGGGTGTCCCTCCAGGGGGCGGGGGCGGGGAGCGATGTCATCGGGTAATCGTATGACATTAGATGATCCGGGACCAGACGAATATTGGGGGGGTCGAACTTGTCGTACACCTGTTCTAGGGTTTGGTGGTGATCGATGAGTTGGCACGGGCGGAGAGTGCGGTGGCGACCTGCGCCGATGCTTCCGTGTGGGCGCTCTCCGAGCACGACCTGATCGCGGCGCTCGACGCCACGCACCGGCTTCAGCAGCGGCTGGCGGCGGTGCAGTTGGCGGTCGTTCGGGAGCTGGACGGTCGGGGCACCGCTGTCGCGCGGGGCGCGTCCTCGACGAGCGTCTGGTTGCGTCACCGCCTACGCCTCGACGTCGCCGCTGCCCGTCGGCTGGTCGGCCTTGCCGCCTCGCTCGACGTGGCCCCGCCCGCCGTGCGTGACGCGTTGGCGGGCGGGGCGGTCACCGTGGAGCAGGCCCGGGTCATCGCCGAGGCGGTCGCCACCGTGTCGGTCCGCGCCGGGGGTGAGGTCGCCGACAAGGCCGTGAGCGTGCTTGTCGACTGGGCCGCGCAGTTCGACCCCACCCTGCTGCGCAGGCTCGGCAGCCGGATCCTCGACCACGTCGCACCCGAGATCGCCGACGCCGCCGCGGCGGCGGCCCTGGAGGCCGAGGCCGCTCGCGCCGCCCGCGACCGGCATGTCACCGTCTCCGAGCGGGTCGGCGGGCGACTACGGCTCAGCGGCACCCTCGACGCGGAGACCGCCGCGCTCGTGCGCGCCGCCATCGACCCGCTCAGCGCACCCTGCGGGCCCGACGACACCCGCACCGCCGGCCAGCGTCGGCACGACGCCCTCGCCGAGGTGTGCCGGCTGGTGCTGCGTACCGGCGAGCTGCCCGAACACGGCGGCGACCCGGCCCAGCTCGTCGTCACCACCGACTTCGACGGGCTGACCCGGCAGTTGGGTGCCGGCACCCTCGACACCGGCGCGCACGTCACCCCGGAGGCCGTGCGTCGGCTCGCCTGCGACGCCGCCATCCTGCCCGCCGTGCTCGGCGGTGCCGGTCAGGTCCTCGACGTGGGCCGGCAGCGACGCCTCGTCACCGGCCCGCTGCGACGGGCGTTGGTGCTGCGCGACGGCGGCTGCGCCTTCCCCGGGTGCGACCGGCCGCCCCGGTGGTGCGCCGCCCACCACATTCGACACTGGGCCGACGGCGGCCCGACAAGTCTCGACAACGCGGTGCTGCTCTGCGGCCACCACCATCGGCACCTGCACCAGACCGAGTGGGTGGTCCGGCTGGGGGGCGACGGCAAACCGGAGTTCGTCCCGCCGGCCTGGCTCGACCCCGACCAGATCCCACGCCGCAACCACTACCACCGGCGAACGTAGCCGATCCCCAATGACCCGAAGCGGGGAGCGAGGTGCGAGGCTGCTCGCGGTGTTCCGCCGCCCCGGGCGCGTCGCGGCGTTCGGGCGGGCCGGTGGTCGCGCCCGCGCGGATGATCGGGGTCGCCGCCGCGCGGATGAAGCGGGTTCGGGTCAGCCTGGGGTGAGGACGCAGAACTCGTTGCCTTCGGGGTCGGCGAAGACCGTCCACGGGACCTCGTTCGGGCCCAGGTCGACGGTGGTGGCGCCGAGGGTCCGCAGTCTGGCCGCCTCGACCGCCAGGTCGTCACCCGGATAGGGGCGAACGTCGAGATGGACGCGATTCCAGCCGGCCTTCACGTCGGGCGTACGGATGAACTCCAGATAGGGGCCGACGCCCTGGGCGGAGCGCAGCACCGCGCTGTCGTCGGTCACCTCGTGCAGGGTCCAGTCCATGGCCTTGTTCCAGAAACTGGCCATGGCTCGCGGGTCCGCGCAGTCGACCACCACGGCGGCGATCGGGCCGGTGTCCCGGTAGCGCGGTCGGGGTTCCAGCACGCAGAACTCGTTGCCCTCCGGGTCGGCGAGGACCGTCCACGGCACGTCACCCTGGCCGATGTCGGCGGGTGTCGCACCCAGGTCCAGCAGGCGCGTGACCAGCTGCGCCTGCTGGGCCGCCGAGGTGGTGGCGAGGTCGACGTGCACGCGGTTCTTCACCGTCTTGGGTTCCGGGGAGACGACGAGGTCGATGCAGACGGCGACGGGGTCGGGATAGACGAAGCCCTCGGGTTCGAGGTTTGTCACACCGGGTCCCTCGCTGGAGACTCCCCAGCCGAGTGCCTCCGCCCAGAAGCCGCCGAGGGCGGAGTCGCTGCGAGCCTTCATGTTGATCTGCACGAGCCGCGTTGCCATGGCGACGATGCTAGGGCCCGACCGGCGGACGGCCGCACCCGGCGCGGTGGCCGCTGAGTCGGCGCGGGGGCAGTGTCGGCGCGGTGGCAGTGTCGGCGTGGCGGCAGCGTCGGTCGTGGCGGTTAGCCTGCCGTCATGGCGAGCCCAGAGCTGGATGAGTTGATCGTCGCGGACGCCGACGCCCTGCGCGTGTGGTTGTCGGCCAACCACGCCACGTCGCCCGGCGTCTGGTTGGCCCTGACCAGGAAGGGCGGCACGGTCACGACGCTGACCTGGCAGCAGGCCGTCGACGAGGCCCTGTGCTTCGGCTGGATCGACGGGCAGGCCCGGAAACGGGATGAGGAGACGTCCTGGATCCGGTACACGCCGCGCCGGTCCCGCAGCTCCTGGTCGCAACGCAACGTCGCCCACGTGGCCCGACTGGAGGAGCAGGGGCGGATGCAGCCCGCGGGTCGGGCCGCTGTCGAGGCCGCGAAGGCGGACGGGCGGTGGGCTGCCGCCTACGCCCCGTCGTCGGAGGTCGAGGTGCCGGCCGACCTCCTCGCCGCCATCGCGGCCGACCCCGCCGCGCAGGCCATGTTCGACGTGCTCACCAGGACCAACCGGTTCGCACTCACCCACCGCGTCAATGGCGTCAAGAGGGCGCAGACCCGCGAGCGCAAGATCGCCGAGTTCGTCGCCATGCTGGCCCGCCACGAGACGATCCACCCGCAGAAGGCCAGGCCGGTGTCGGGGCCGACGACGGCCCGGACGGAAGACGGCTCCCCGGAGAGCGATTGACTTTCGATAGGTAACGAGCGAAACTCGATGCATGGTGACAGAGCATCGAGCGGTAGCCGCTCTCAGAGTTTTCCTCGGGGTGCTGTTCGTGGTCCTGATCGGGTTTCAGACGTTCTCGCTGCCCGGGCAGTTCGCGCACATGGCACAGGAGTCGCCGGAACACGCCTACCTCCGGTGGCCGTTGACCGCCATCACGGTGTTCTGGGTGCTGTGCGTCCAGGTGGTCATCGTGTCGACCTGGAAGCTGCTCAGCCTGGTCAAGAACGACCGCATCTTCACCGAGGCGTCCCTAAAGTGGGTCGACCTGATCGTGTGGGCCGTCGGCGCCGCGTGGGTGGTGCTCGTGGGTGTCTTCCTCTACGTCGGCTTCAACGCCGACGACCCTGGCGGTCCGATCCTGCTGTTCCTGCTGACGATGGGCGTCACGGTGCTCGGGCTCCTCATGGTGGTGATGCGTGCGCTGCTGCGGCAGGCAACCACGCTGCGGACCGACATGGAGGCGGTGATCTGATGCCCATCGTCGTGCGCATCGACGTGGAGTTGGCCAAACGCAAGATGAGTGTCGGTGAGTTCGCCGAGCGGGTCGGGCTCACGCCCGCCAACGTGGCGGTGCTCAAGAACGGCCGCGCCAAGGCCGTCCGCTTCAGCACGCTGGAGGCGATGTGCCGGGTCCTCGGCTGCCAACCCGGCGACCTGCTCGAGTGGGTCGAGGA
The DNA here is from genome assembly GCF_043197875.1 of Micromonospora sp. NPDC048935. NCBI lineage: Bacteria > Bacillati > Actinomycetota > Actinomycetes > Micromonosporales > Micromonosporaceae > Micromonospora > Micromonospora sp. NPDC048935. Next base: position 620,345 of record NZ_JBICTZ010000001.1, read on the forward strand.
GGAAACCCCATGAGGTACGCCCTGACCGTCGGCGTCATCCTCGTGGTCGCCCTCGGCATCGCCGGCATCGTGCACGGGGAGGCCGACGACTCGCCAGGTCTCCAGCTCCTGGGGGTCGTGCTGGTGATCGGCGCGGCGGCGTTCGGCATCCGCAACCTCCGCGGCGGCAGCTAGCCAGCCAGCCGGCCGGGGCGTACGCCGCCCCTCTCCTGGTAACGATCATGTAACGGGCGCGAACCTTTCCCGGTAGGTCGCCTGTCTTGATGGTCGTCGGCCCGTCAGGGCCAGGGGAGGCGTCGGATGAAGCTGGTGTGGAGGCGGGCCCGGGAGGCGCGGGGGTTGCTGGTCGCCGCGGTGATCGCGGCCCTGGTCGCCGTCGCGTTGGTCACCGGACTGTCCGACTACAACCGTCGGGCGGTGGACGCCGGGCAGCGGGCGCTGGTGGCCGCCTCGCCGGCCGAGGAACGTGGCCTCCTGGTCAGTGGGTCGGGTGGACGCGACGCGGCCGAGTTCGCCACCCGCGACGGGGCGGTCCGCGCCGAGTTCACCGACGGGCTGGCCGGCGTTCCGGTCAGCGTCTCGGTCGCCCGGTACGGCACCGGGCGGGAGCTGACCGGCCCGCTCGGATCCGTACCCCGTACCGGCGACGAACCCGTCTTCGCCAACCTGGCCACCCTCGACGACCTCGCCGAGCACGCGGAGCTGACCAGCGGAGCGTGGCCGAGCCCGGGAGCGAACCCGATCCAGGTGAGCCTCCCGGAGCGGGCCGCGGGTGCGCTGGGTCTCAGCGTCGGGCAACGCATCCCGGTACGCGACCGGGCCACCGAACGGCGCGGCGAACTGGTGCTCGCCGGCACCTGGCGGCCCCGCGACCCGGCGGACACGTACTGGCTGCTGGCCCCCGGGGTCGGGACGGGCAGTGCCGGTTCCGGCACCTCGTACGGGCCGTTCGCACTCGACCCGGCCGACTTCGCGGCGGCCTTCCCCGGCTCGGTGTCGGCATCCTGGCTCGTCGAACCGGATCTCGGTGGCGTCGACGTGGCCGACCTGCCCGCCGTGCGCAAAGCCCTCACCGAGGCGTCCGCGGCGGTGCCCGAAGCCGCCCAACTGGGCACCTCCGGGCAGGCGGTGACCAGGATGCCGCGACTGCTGGATCGGATCGCCCGCGCCGACCTGGTCGGCCGTTCCGCGCTGGCCACCCCGCTGCTGCTCATCCTGGTGCTCGGCGGGTACGCGCTGGTGCTGGTCGCCGCGCTGCTGCACGAGGACCGTCGCGCGCAGACCGCGCTGCTGCGTGCCCGCGGTGCCGCCCGCCGACAGTTGGCCGGCCTGGCCGCCCGCGAGGCGACCCTGGTGGTCGCCCCCGCCGTCCTGCTCGCGCCGGTGATCGCCACCGTGGCGCTGCGGTTCGTCCGACCCGGCGGTGCCGAGCAACTGTCCACCGCCGGCGGCAGTACCACCCTGGTCTGGGCGGCCGCCGCGGCCACGGCGGCCGGCTGCCTGGTGGCCATGGTCGCCCCGACACTGCGCGGCGCCGGCACGTACGTGGCCGACATGGCCGCCCGCTCCCGCCCGAACCGGGCGGCGAGCGTCCAGCGGGCAAGCGTCGACCTGGTGCTCGTCGCGCTCGCCGTGCTCGCCTGGGTGCAACTGCGCCGGTACGCCTCGCCGCTGGCCGGCTCGGGCGGCCGGCTCGGGCTCGACCCGCTGCTGATCGCCGCCCCGACACTCGGTGTGCTGGCGGGTGCCGTGCTGGCGCTGCGGGTGCTGCCACCGGTCACCCGGTTCGCCGAGCGGTTCGTCGACCGGCGGCCCTGGACGGCCACCATGTTCGGCATGTGGCAGGCCGGTCGGCGTCCGCACGCCGGCCCGGTGCTGCTGCTCGCCCTGGCCGTCGGTGGCAGCACCCTGGCCTGGTCCCTGATCAGCACGGGGGAGCGGTCCCAGGTCGAGCAGGCCGGCCACACCGTCGGCGCCGACCTGCGGGTCACCGAACGAGCCGGCGCCGCCCCGCTCACCCGGGCCGGTGAACTCGCCGCGCTGCCGAGCGTGGACCGGGTGCTGCCGGCGTGGCGCGACGACATCCGGGTCGGCCGGGAGGACCTGCCGGTGACCGTGATCGGCATCGACCCGGCCAGCGCCCCCGGTGTCGTCCGACTCGCCGACCGTCTCAGCGACGATCCGGTGTCCGAGCAGTACCAGCGCATGATCCAGGCGCGCGGTGCCAGCGGGGGAGTCGAGCTGCCGGAGGGCACCCGGGCGGTCACCGGCACCGTCCGTACGCCGGTCGAGCAACCCGCCGAGCCGCACCGGGTCTCGGTGTCGTTGCTGTTGACCACCCCCGACGGGCTCGCCTTCCGGCTGCCGGCGGTCGACGCACCGAGCACCGGGCAGGCCAGCCGGTTCACTGTCACGCTTCCGGACGTGGGCGGAGCGCCGCTGCGGCTGGCCGGCTTCGAAGCCGACACCAGGTTCGCGGGCGGCACCTCGTACGGGTTCGCGGTGCAAGGGCTGACGCTCGTCGATGCCGGCGGCTCCGCCCGGCCGGCCGACCTGACCGGTGACTGGACGGCGACGTGGCTCGGCGGGCCGCGCACGCTTGTGGATTCCAGCGGTGCCGGGCTCGTCGCCAACCGCCCCCTCAGGCTGCTCACCGAGGGGAGTCGGCAGGATCGACCGGCGAGCCGGTTCGTCGTCGTACCGGGAACGGCGGGCGCACCCGTCGCCGCCGTGCCGGTGCTGATGACCCCCCGGGTACGCGAGGCGCTGAGCCTCCGTCTCGGCGACACCGTCGAACTGGCGCTCTCCGGGGTGACGCTGCGGGTCCACCTGGTCGGTGAACTGGAATCCGTGCCGACCACCACCGGCGAGGGCGTACTGCTCGACCTGCCGGCCGCGGTCGACGCGCTGCTCGGCGGCGGCGGGACGATCCGCCCGACACCGGAGTGGTGGATCGGTGCCACCGACGCGACGGCCGCCGCCGCAACGGCCGCCGAGCTGCCCGGCGTCACCGTCCTCAACCGGCAGGCGGTGATCACCGCCGCGGCGGACGACCCGTACTGGCAGGGGTCGCGTACCGGAATGCTCGCCGCCGCGCTCGGCGCGGTGCTGCTCGCCCTCGTCGGCCTGATGGTGGACGTGTGGGCCACCGCCCGACGGCGGCTCAGTGAGTTCGCGGTGCTGCACACCCTCGGCGCCACGCCTCGGCTGCTGGCCCGGGCGCTGCTGGCCGAACAGACCTTCCTCGCCGGCATCGGCGTCGGGGTCGGTCTGCTGCTCGGTGCCGCGGTCGGAGCCACCATGGCCCCGCTTGTCGTCCTCACCCCGGCCGCTGGTCGGCCGATCCCCCCGGCGACGTTCGCGCTGCCCTGGGTGCCGATCGGTCTGACCGCTGTCGGTCTGCTGCTGGCGGCGCTCGCCTTCAGCGCGTTCATCGCCGCCGGCATCCGTCAGCGGGTGGCGGCGGTGCAGCTGCGAATCGGGGGAGAACGATGAGCGTCGGCGCGGCGGTCCGGCGGGTCCGGGCGTACGGTGGGCAGTTTCTCCTGCTGGCGGTGCTGACCCTGGTGGTCACGCTGCTGATCAGCGGCGTGCCCCGGCTGGTCAACCGGCTCGCCGAACAGGGGCTTCGGGCGCAGCTGAACAATGAGCTGCCGGCACGCCGGGATCTCTCGTACACGAGCGGTGTGGTGACCGCCCCGCCCCTGAAGCCGGCGATGGCCTACGCCCGCGAGCGGTTCGAGACCCTGGCCGCGGACCTGCCGCCGCAGGTGCGGTCGGCGGTCACCGAGCGGTGGTACAACGTGGATCTGGAACCGGCCCGCGTACTCGGGCCGGACCTCGCGGCCCGCAACCTGCTTGTCGACCTGGGCCTGCGGGGCATGCCCGACATCCAGGACGCCAGCGACCTCGTCGAGGGGACGTGGCCGAGTGAGACCTACCTCCCCGAGCGGCCGATCGAGGTCGCGCTCGACGTCGACGTGGCCGCCAAACTCAACCTGCGCACCGGTAGCCGACTCCGCATCGGCAAGGTCGACGGTCAGAACAGGTTCTACGACGCCGCCCCGCTGACGGTGGTCGGGCTGTTCCGCCCCGTCGACCGTACCGGCGGAAGCTGGGACGGGCTGCCGTCGCTACAGCAGATCATCGAACCGGAAGGGGACGGCCAGCCGCTCGTCGCCACCGGAGTCGTCGCCCAGTCGGCCCTCGACAAGCGGGCGGCGGCGGGTTGGCCGATCCGGTCCACCTGGCGGTACCGGCTGGGTGCCGACAGGATCGACGCGCGGAAGCTGGACCAGCTGATCGACGGTCTCCAGGAGACGCAGCGGAACCGACCGGCCGACCTCTCGCTGGCCCAGGGCATCGACATCCCGTTGCGCGCATTCGCCGCCCAGGTCAACGCCGCCCGGACCCTGCTGGCGGTGATCGCGGCCGGCGTACTGGCCACGCTGGCCGGGCTGATCGTGCTCGCCGCCATCCTCGCCACCCGACGCCGCCGGGCGGAGTTCGTGCTCATCCGGGCCCGTGGCGGCGGGACCACGGCCGGCGCCCGCCGAAGCCTCGTCGAGTCGCTGCTGGTGGTGCCGGTAGCCGCCGCGCTCGGCTGGTGGCTGGGCACCCTGTTCCCGGGCGCACCGGACCCCAGCACGCCGTACGTGATCGCCGCGACCGTCCTGGTCACCCTGGCACTGCCACTGGCCACGCTGGCCGTGCCGACCGGTGGGGCGACCCGCCGCGACCTGGTCCGGATGCGCCCGTCGACCAGCCGGCTCACCGTCGAGGTCTCCGTGTTGCTGCTCGCCGCGCTCGCCGCGGTGCTGCTGCGTCGACGCGGCCTCACCCTCGGCGAGGTGGACCCCCTGTTGGTGTCGGTGCCGGTGCTGCTCGCGATCGCTGCGGCCGTGCTCGCGCTGCGGGCGTACCCCTGGCCGTTGCTGCTGGTCAGCCGGCTCGCCGCGCGCAGGAGGGGCAGCGTCGCCTTCCTCGGCACGGCGCGCGCCGGCCGGTCGGCGGTCGCGGCCCCCCTGGTCGTCGTGGTGCTCGCCATCGGCACCGCGGCGTTCTGCGCGGTCGTCGCCGCCGGCGTCGACGCGAGCCGGGACCGGGCCGCCGAGCGGATCGTGCCGGCAGACGCGGTGATCCGCGGTGAGCGCTTCGCCCCCGACACGATCGACGCGCTGGGCCGCCTGCCGGGGGTGCGGGCCGCGACGCGGGTGCTGTACTCGTCCGACGAGCGGCTGGCGGTCGACGAACTCGGGACCGATCCGCGGCTCGATTCGACAGCCGTCCTGCTTGTCGACGGGCCCGGGTTGGACGCGGTGGCCCGGGGGTCCGAGGTGGATCTGCCGCTTCCGGCCGGGTTGCGCAACGCCCGGCCCGAAGCGGGACCGGTGCCGGCGATCGTGTCGCCGGCGGTCGCCGCCGAGCTCGTCAAGGCCAGAATCGACAGCTCCGCGTTCATCTCGGTGCAGGGCCAGCGGTACGAGTTCCGGGTGGCCGGCAGCGAGGAGAGCTTCCCCCTGCTGCCGGCGACCACCGAGCGGTTCGTCATCCTGCCCTGGCAGGCGTTGCCGGCGCGTGCCACCACCCCGGTGGCGACCAGCCTGCTGGTTGCCGGCGACCGGCTGGACGCGGAGTCGCTGCGCCGCGCCGGTGACGAGGGGCAGTCGCGGTACCAGCAGCAGGGGGCCGTCACCGGCGAGGAACGCCCCCTCGGGGTCGTCGTCGACACCCGGGCCGACGTCCGCCGGGATCTCGGTGCCGGCGGCGCGAACGGCGTACTGGCCTTCGGGTTCGTCGCCGGTGCCGCCGGTGGCTCCGTGCTCGGGCTGCTGGCCATCGCGTTCACCGTGCTGGCCGGCGCGCGCGCCCGCGGCCAGGTGCTGTCCCGGCTGCGTACCCTCGGCCTGTCCCGCCGGCAGTGGCGCGGGCTGCTGCTTGTCGAGCTGGCCCCGCTGGTCGGGGTGTCGGTGCTCACCGGCGCGCTGGTCGGTGCGGTGCTGCCCCTGCTGCTCAACCCGGTGCTCGGCCTGTCCGCGTTCACCAGTGGCATGCCGGTCCGGGTGGCGTTCGAGCCCGGCCTGGTGGCGGCGGTGCTCGCGCTCGGGGTGGTCGCCCTCGGCTTCGCGGTCGCCGTCGAGGCCCTGAACAACCGCCGGTTGCGCCTCGGTGAGGTGCTTCGGCTCGGAGAGGAGAGCTGAGATGACCGCTACCGCCCAGACTTCACTGGTGCCCGACCTGGCCGCCCTGCACCAGCGGGCCGCGCAACGTGCCGCCGAGCGGGCCGGCGGGCAGGACCGACTGCGCGGCCACATCGTCTGCGACGGCCTGGTGCGCATCTTCAAGACCGAGGGTGTCGAGGTCGTCGCCCTCCAGGGTCTCGACCTGGTCATCGACCGGGGGGAGCTGGTGGCCATCGTCGGCGCGTCCGGCTCGGGCAAGTCGACACTGCTCAACATCCTCTCCGGCCTGGACACGCCCACCGCCGGCATCGCCCGGGTGGCCGACTACGACCTGCTCTCGCTGTCCGCCAAGCGGCGGCTGAGCTACCGGCGGGAGCTTGTCGGTTTCGTCTGGCAGCAGACCGGGCGCAACCTGCTGCCGTACCTCACCGCGCTGGAGAACGTCGAACTGCCGATGCAACTGGCCGGCAAACGCGGTGGCAGGGCCCGTCGGGAACGAGCCCGGGAGTTGCTCGACATGATCGGCGTGGGCTACTGCGCGGACCGCCGACCGGGGCAGCTCAGCGGTGGCGAGCAGCAGCGGGTCGCGGTGGCGGTCGCGGTCGCCAACGATCCGGAGGTGCTCTTCGCCGACGAGCCGACCGGTGAACTGGACGAGGCGACCGGCGCCGAGGTCTTCGCGGCACTGCGCACCATCAACGCCGAACTGGGCGTGACCATCGTGGTGGTGACCCACGACCACGCCGTGGCCACGCAGGTCCGCCGGACCGTCGCGATCCGCGACGGCCGGACCGCCTCCGAGGTACGCCGAACCGCCCGGACCGACGCGGACGGCAACACCGAGCTGGTCAGCGAGGAGTACGCGGTGCTGGACCGCAACGGCCGGATGCAGCTCCCTGCCGCGTTCGTCGACGCGCTCGCGCTGAAGGAGCGGGTCCGGCTCGATCTGGAGCCGGATCACGTGCAGGTACGGCCCGGTGACCGGGCCACGGACGAGCGGGGGGCACGGGCATGAGTGGTCGGGACACGGTGGTGACAGGTGCGGCCGATTTCGGCGGTGGGCCGGCGGCGCAATCGGCCGAGGTGGTCCGGGTCAGCGGCGTGAGCCGCACCTTCGGGCGGGGCGAGCACGCCGTGCACGCGGTGCGGGACGTCTCGTTCAGCGCCAACAAGGGCGAGCTGGTCGCCATCCGTGGTCGGTCCGGGGCCGGCAAGACCACCCTGCTGAACCTGATCGGCGGTCTGGACCGGCCGGACAGCGGTCAGGTGGTGGTGGCCGGGCACGAGGTGACCACGGCCGGCGAGGCGGAACTGCTGCAACTGCGCCGGGGCACCGTCGGGTTCGTGTTCCAGACCTTCGGGCTGGTGCCGATCCTCTCCGCCGCCGAGAACGTGGGCGTGCCGTTGCGACTGGCGCAGGTGCCGGCCGCCGAGCGGGAGCAGCGGGTCGCGGTGCTGCTGGAGATGGTCGGCCTGGGCGGGCACGCGGCCCAGCGTCCGTACGAACTCTCCGGCGGCCAGCAGCAGCGCGTGGCGGTGGCCCGAGCCCTGGCCAACGAGCCGGATCTGCTCATCGCCGACGAGCCCACCGGTCAGCTCGACTCGGAGACCGGCCGGTCCATCATGGACCTGCTGCGCGCGGTGGTGCACGCACGCGGCATGACGGCGCTGGTGGCCACACACGACCCGGCCCTGATCGACCTCGCCGACCGGGTACTCATGCTGCGCGACGGTCGCCTGGTCGACGGCTGACGGTGCCCACAGGCTGACGGGGGCGCACTGGATCTGGATCACGGGGTACGTGCTCGACTCGAAGGGGTTGGCCACGGCCAAGCGCGAGTTGTACGTCATGCGGGCCGGGCTCGTTGTCCAACGGCCAACCGCCCCGGCGAGGGGTCAACCGCGGCGGTCGTCGGGGAGGGTGCCGGCGAGCGGGATCAGCAGACAGCCCAGCAGGGCCAGCAGGGTGCCGACGCCCGGCCCGGTGCCGAGCAGTTCCTCCTCGACGTAGGGGTCATTGGCCTCGAAGTACCAGAACACGCCGGTGAGGCTGCCGCAGGCGAGAACATTGGAGACGAGCATCCCCAGGCTGGCCTGCCGCCACACCCGGCGGGCCGGACCGGCGTCGGCCAGTGACAGCACCGCGAACGCGGCGGCCACCACCGCGAACGGCAGCGCCCAGCCGATCACCTCGGTGCCCGGGGTGACATCGGTCCGCCCCGGGTAGACGCTGCGCCAGGCGGGCAACCAGAACGCGACGACGACCAGCAGGACGCCGACCGCCAGGAGCGCTGAGCCAGTCAGTCGCCGGGGCGGGCGCGACGGTGCCGCGCCGGGCATCGTCGGCGTGCTCACGGCGACGACCGTAACCCGGTCGGGGCGAGGCCCGCTGCCCCGCCGGGCGGGCGTGACGGCGGGTCAGAGCGCGAGCTTCATGCCCTCGTGGCTGGCGACGAAGCCGAGGCCGAGGTAGAAGCGGTGCGCGTCCGCACGGGACTTGTCCGTGGTGAGCTGCACCAGGGCGCAGCCACGCTCGCGAGCCTGGTCGACGGCCCAGGCCATCAACTCCCGCCCCAGCCCCTGGCCCCGCCGGTCGGAGCGGACCCGGACCGACTCGATGAGCGACCGCTCACTGCCGTGCCGACCGAGGCCCGGGATGTAGGTGATCTGTAGGCAGCCGACGAGGTCGCCGGCCTGCTCGGCGACGATCAACTGGTTGCGCGGATCGGCGGTGATGTCGGCGAACGCCCTCTCGTACGCCTCGTCCACCTCGGTGAAGTCGCGGGCCTTGCCCAGGACGTCGTCGGCGAGCAGGGCGATGACGGCGGGCAGGTCGGCCCGGACCGCCTCCCGGAAGATCACGTCGGTCATACCGGTGAGCCTGGCACAACAGGAAGGGCCGCGGCGGGTGGCCCCGGGCCCGCGAGTCCGCCCACGGCCTGCGCGGACCGCTGGTTCTGCTGTCTCCTCCGACAGATGCAGGGTGTGGTTGGGGCCAGCAACTCATGCCCGTGCCGGCGCTCCTTGCTGGCGACGGGCAGCATAGGGCGGCATGGAGCTCCTGTTACTGCCGTTCCGCTGGATATACGGGGCGTTGGTGTGGTTCGCCAACTCGCCCCGCACGCTGATCACGTCGTACCTGCTGATGATCGTGGTGGCCGGTGTCATCTACGGCGAGGTCGAGCAGCGCAGCCCTGCCGACGCCGTCTGGTGGGCGGTGGTCACCGCCTCCACCGTCGGGTACGGCGACATCTCACCGACGACCTGGGCGGGCCGGACGCTGGCCGCGCTGCTCATCTCGACCATGGTGCTGCTGGTCATCCCGCTGATCACCGCGCACTTCGCGAGTCGGCTCATCGTCGACGACAACGCCTTCGAGCATGAGGAGCAGGAACAGCTCAAGGCCGACGTACGCCGGATGCGGGCGTTGCTGGAGGAAATGGCCAGCAGACAGGGCATCGAGGTGTCTCCGCTGCCGCCAACCCGACCGGTCACCGGGCGGGGCAGCGTTTCCCTTCCGCCGGCACCGTCAGGTCGAGCAGGTAGGCGTCGACCGCGTCGGTGATGCAGGACGTCTGCGGGTACGCGGTGTGCCCCTCGCCCTCCCAGGTGAGCACCCGCCCGACACCCAACATCGACGCGAGTCGCGGCGTCTGCTCGTAGGGCGTCGCCGGGTCGCCGGTGGTGCCGACCACCACGATCGGCGGTGCGCCGTTCGCCTTCCCGGTCGGGTACGGGTCACGCCCACCCGGCCACTCGACGCAGCTCAGCATGCCGACCGCCAGCGCCGGCCCGAACAGCGGATATTTGCCCCGCCACTCCGCCTGCAACTGCCGGATCTGCTCCCGGCTCGGCTTCTCCGTCTCGTCGGCGCAGTTGATGGCCAGGTTGGCGTCGAACAGGTTCGAGTAGTGCCCGTCGCTGCCCCGGCCGGCGTACGCGTCGGCGAGCCGGAACACGTCCTTCGGGTCACCCTCGGCCAGCTTGTCGATCGCCTGGGCCAGCTCCTGCCAGCCGGATTCGGTGTAGAGCGACGAGATGACCGCGTAGAACACCCAGCCGGCGGTGGCCTCCCGCCCGCCGGCGCCGCGTACCGGAGAAGCCTTGGCCTTGTCGATGGCCGATGTGACAGCGGCCCGCGCGTCCGGGGCGATCGGGCAGCGGCCGGCGTTCGCCGCGCACCAGCGGGTGAAGTTGGTGAAGGCGCGCTCGAAGCCGCGGGCCTGGCTCTCCGAACCCTCCACCAGCCGCTGCTGCGGGTCCACGGCGCCGTCGAGCACCAGCGCCCGCACCCGCTGTGGATAGAGCTGCGCATACGTGGCGCCGAGCAGGGTGCCGTAGGAGTAACCCAGGTAGGTGAGCTTGTCGTCGCCCACGGCGGCGCGTACCGCGTCCATGTCACGGGCGGCCTGCTCGGTGCCGAACAGCGGCAACTGGTCGCCGTAGCGGTCGCCGCAGCCGCGCCCGATCCGCTGGCTCAGGCCGACGAAGCCGTCGAACTCCGACTGGCTCGCCGGGTCCGGGTCGAAGCCGAAGCTGGCGTCCAGGTCGGCGTCGGAGATGCACTTGACCGGGCTGGACCGGGAGACCCCGCGCGGGTCGAAACCGACGATGTCGAAGCGCTCGGTGATCGCGGTGGGAAGCCCCCCGAACTGGGCGCCGAAGGAGAGGTAGACGGCGGTGTCGACGCCCGATCCGCCGGGGCCGCCCGGATTGACGACGAGCGAGCCGACCCGGTCGCGCTGCTTCGTGGAGCGGGCCCGCAGCAGGGCGATCTCGAAGGTCTGACCGGCGCCCGGGCCGGTGCTCGCCCCGCCGCCGGTGCCCCAGTCGCGGGGCACCGCGATCCGGGCGCACTCGTAGCGCATGTTGGGTGCGCCGCGCCCGACCAGGTCCTCGGGCACCTCCGGGCAGGGCCGCCAGGTGGGCGCGCTGCCGGTCGGCGCGGCCGTGCCGTCGGCCGTCACCTCGGTGCGGGGCGCGAACGCCGGCAGCGTGCAACCGGCGGTGAGCAGCACCCCGACGGTGACGATAGCCAGAGTGAGACGGACCCGGCGACTGGTCGCCATCCGGGGCTGACGGGCGGTGCGGATCACGTGCTCCTCCGGGGTCGAGTCGACGGCCAGGCTACGCCGAGCCGTTGGCGGCCCGGTCCACGGTGGCTGCCGGGTCGCCACGCAGCACCTGGTCCACGTCGAAGCGGATCGGCCGGTCGAGCTGGTCGTAGCGGCAGGAGCGCGGATCGCGGTCCGGGCGCCAGCGGACGAACCGGGCGGTGTGCCGGAACCGTTCGCCCTCCATCGCGTCGTAGCCCACCTCGACCACCAACTCCGGACGGACCGGCTCCCACTCCAGGTTCTTCGTGCCGGTCCACCGGCTCACCCCACCCGGGATGCGTTGGCCGCGCTCGTGGTCGCCGTGCACCCACGGGTGCTCGCCGCCGATGTCCCGGTAGGGGGCCAGCTCGTCGAGCAGCTCGGCGCGGCGGGCCATGGTGAACGACGCGCTCACCCCCACGTGGTGCAGGACCCCGGCGTCGTCGTAGAGCCCGAGCAGCAGCGAGCCCACCACCGGACCGGACTTGTGCCAGCGGAAGCCGGCCACCACCGCGTCCGCGGTGCGGGCGTGCTTGACCTTGAACATCAGCCGCTTGCCCGGCTCGTACGGCAGGTCGGCCGGCTTGACGATCAACCCGTCCAGGCCGGCGCCCTCGAAGACGTCGAACCACCGGCGGGCGGTGTCGGGATCGGTGGTGACCTGGGTGACGTGCACCGGGGGGCGCACCCCGGTCAGGGCCCGGACCAGCCGCTCCCGGCGGTGCGGGTAGGGCTGGTCGAGCAGCGACTCGTCGTCGATGGCCAGCAGGTCGAACGCGACGAAGTCGGCAGGTGTGGTCTCGGCCAGCAGCTTTACCCGGGACGCGGCCGGGTGGATGCGCTGGGCCAGCAACTCGAAATCCAACCGGGGCTGGCCGCTCGGCCCGTCGCGCCGGATGACGATCAGCTCACCGTCGACCGCGCACCGCTCGGGCAACTGCCGGCGGGCCTGGTCGACCACCTCGGGGAAATAGCGGGTCATCGACTTGCCGCCCCGGCTGGCCAGCTCGACCTCGGCACCGTCGCGGAACACGATGCACCGGAACCCGTCCCACTTGGGCTCGTAGGTCATCCCGGAGGCGGTGGGGAGCTTGGCGACACTCTTGGCGAGCATCGGCTCGACCGGAGGATTGATCGGCAGGTCCACGGCGACCAGTCAATCAGACGGCACCGACAGCCGTGAGGCAGATCACCGTGGGTGCCCGGGGGTGTGTCCGTCCGCGCGCCGCTCGTCCCGCTCGGGCGAATCGGATAACCGCAGCTCAGAGCTACTTTCACGAGGTGTCCGAGTGGGTGTGTGACTGCTGCGGGCGGTGGCGGGTCAGCGTCGAGCTGATCCGGGGCCGCTACCGCTACCGGCTGACCCGCCGTTACCCGCAGCGGTTCGGCGGCGGCCGGAACGTGCTCGGCGAGGTCGGTTCGGTGCCCGAGTTGGAGGAACTGCTGCGGCGGCGTACCCCGTTGAGCCTGGCCGACCTGCGCGAAGCAGCCTGATCCCGACGGGGTTGCGCGCGGCTGTCACGATCCACCCGGCGGTCTCGTCCGCACCGGCGGGCGGTGCGCATCGGCGCCGCCGGGGAGGGGACGTGATGCGGTTCGAAGCCAGGACGGAGATCGCTGCCGACGCCGAGCGTGTCTGGGCGGTGCTTGTCGACGTGGAGCGCTGGCCGGAGTGGACGGCGTCGGTGTCCCGGGTCGAGCGGGGGGAGCCGGGACCACTCGCCGTCGGCGCGACCGCGACACTGACGCAGCCGAAGCTGCGGCCGGCGGTGTGGCGGGTCACCGAGCTGACCGAGGGACGGGAGTTCACCTGGGTCTCCGAGACCCCCGGGGTGCGCACCCGAGGCGAGCACCGCCTGCTGCCGCTGCCCGACGGGGGCACCCGGGTCGAGTTGGCCATCGTCCAGTCCGGGTTGCTGGCCGGTCTGATCGGTCGGCTGTACGGCGGCCTCCTTCGCCGCTACGTGGGTCTGGAGGCCGACGGTCTCAAGCGTCGGTGCGAGCAGAGCTGACCGCCCCCGGGCGCCGCGCGAAGGGGTAAGCGGCAGACGAACTCGCCGCTCAGTACCGCGCGAACGAGCGGATCGGGGCGCGCGGACCGTACTTCGGCGCGCCGAGGCCGGCGGCCGCCAGCAGCACGCAGACCCGGCCCCGGTGCCCCCGGAACGGCTCCAGCAGGGCCAACATCCGGGCGTCGTCGCCTCTCGGCTCGCCGGCGAGCGCCCAGGCCACCGTGTTCGGGACGTGGTAGTCGCCGACGCTCACCGCGTCCGGGTCCCCGTACGCGACCCGGACCACCTCGGCGGCCGTCCACGGCCCGATGCCCGGGATGGCGGTCAGCCGGCGGGTGGCGTCGGCGGCGTCGGCGCAGCGCTCCAGGCGGTCGGCGAGCGCGGCGGCGCGGCGCAGTGTGTCGGCCCGACGTTGTTCCACGCCGAACGGGTGGAACACCCAGTACGGGGTGGCGGCCACCGCGGCGGCCTCGGGCGGCAGCAGCAGCGACGGCAGCGGACCGGGCGCCGGCTCCCGGAAGTGCCGCACGGTCGCCGAGTACGCCCGGTACGCCTCCTTGCCGGTGACCTTCTGCTCGAAGATCGCGCGCAGCAGCCGGGGGAAGACCTGCCCGGTCGTCGGCATCCGCAGCCCACCGTGCTCCCGGGCCAGCCGGGCGACGAGGGGATGTGCCGCGGCCAGCTCGGCGAAGCCGGTCAGATCGTCCCGCAGTCCGGCAATCGCGTCGGCGCGGTCCAGGACGTGCTCGGCGCCCGGCCCGTAGCCCTCCGCCAGCAACTCACCGCCGACCGGCCGCAGGGCGAGGGTGGCCGGGCCGTCCGGGGTGCGGGTGGCCCACCAGAAGGTGCCGGCGGCGACGCGGGCACACGGGTCGTACGGACTGAACGTGAGCGCCCGGACCGAGGCCGCCAGCCGGTAGCCGACCGGGGGACGAAACACCCTGGTCGCGGCGGGTCTGGTGGCGGTCACCCGCCCACTCTGCCACGTGCCGGGCGGGACGCCGGCACCACCGGTATGCCGACGTCCCGCGTACGGCGGTGGTCGGTCGCGCCCTCCCCGGCGACGACCGACCACCGTGACCTGGTGGTGGAATTCAGTACGAGTAGCCCGAGCCCCCGGCGTCGTTGGCGCCGCTGTCCGCGGGCGGCGCGACCGGCTTCGGCGTGGAGGTGGGCAGGCACTCGAGGTTCTTCTTGCCGTCCGGCTGGACCACGAACCAGGTGCCACCCACCGCCTGGCCCTTCCACTGGCCGGGCTTCTTGTCACCGATGTAGCGGTAGACCGGCCAGCCGCCAACGGTGAGCTGACGGGTGCCGTCCTGCCGGGTCACGCTGCTGACCTTGTCGTCGGAGACGCCGGTGAGCTGCGGGTTGCCGTCGGTCAGTGCCGGGGGCCACACCTCGGCGCACTTGTCGACGCAGTTCGACGACGGCGGGTCGGCGGTGTCCTTGTCGAAGCGGTAAAGGATCCAGCCGTCCTGGTCGGTGACCACCTTGCCCATCCGGGCGACGGTCTTGCCGACCAATTTCTTGGTCAGGTCGACGTTCGCGGGCGGCGCGTCGGCGGCGGCCGGCGCCTCCGCGGACGCCGAAGCCTCGGCTTCCACCGACGCGCTGGGCTCGGCCGCGGCGACGGCGACCGGCTCGGCAGCGCTTGAGTTCGCCCCGTCGTAACCTGCGGGAGCGCAGGCCGTTAGTGCGACCATCGCGCTCGCGACGATGACGGTCCGCTTCATCTGTGCCACGTGCCCTCCTCATTCTTGGCAGTTCACCCATAGGTACGGGAGTTTTGCTGTCAAGGTTGAAGGAGTAACAGTGGTCAATTTCACCTGAATTGATTGAACCGATCGGAGTATCGATCCGTACGCCCCCACAGGGGAAGTGTGCGGTGACGACGAATCGGCGCCGGCCATTGTGACAATGACCGGCGCCGACGCGTGCGTGACCCTACAGGGGCACCGTGACCAGCGGGCTCGCCACCCCATTGGCATCCACCGACTGCACCTGGAGTTGTTTGATGTCACCCACCAGGGCCGACGTGGAGGCACTCAACTCAAGACCCTGCGGTCGGGTCGTGGTGCCGTAACCGCCCTCCGGCACCGACCAGCTCGAGATCACCTCGGCGTCGGCGTTCTTGCGGATCACCACCAGCCGGCAGACACGTGGGCCGGGCAGCTTCCGCAGGCTGAAATTGATCCGGGTGCCGTAGTCCCGTTTGACCAGGAACACCGTCGTCTGCACGCCGGTGGTCGGGTCGGTCGCGTCGACCTGGTCACCCTCCTCCTCGGTGCCACCCACACCCGGGCCGCTCGGCGGGGCCGTCGGCCCGCTGGTCTGCGGGTCGATCGGCGCACTCGCCGTCGGACCGGCGACCGGGGTCGAATTGCTGTCGGTGACGCTGACGAAGCCGTACCCGGTCAGCCCGCCGAAGACCACCACAGCGGCGGCCGTCGCGAGCATCTGACGAAACCGGGCACGCCGACGGTCGGCCCGGACCGCGCCGAGCGTCCGGTTCAGCAGCGCCGGGTCGGTCGCCGTCTGCTCCAGCGCCATCATCGTCTCGCCGTCGATGTCGGAGAGCAGCCCGACCACCGGCACCATCGTCTCCAACTCGGCCGCGCACGCCCAGCAGGCGGCGAGATGCTCCTCGAACCGCTCAGTGTCCTGCTCGTCGAGCACGCCGAGCGCGTACGCCGCGACGTCCATGTGATCTGGCCGACTCATTCTGTCACCCCCCGCTCCTGCAGAGCCGTGCGCAGCGCGCGCAGCGCGTAGTAGACCCTCGACTTGGCGGTGCCGAGTGGCAGGCCCAACTCCTCGGCGGCCTCCGGCACCGTCCGCCCCCGAAAGTACGTCGAAATCAGGATCTCCCGGTGCGACTGACTGAGCGTCCGCAGCGCGTCCGCCACCGTCATGGTCCGCAGGACCCGGTCGGTGCTGTCCGCCTCGGCGAACGCGGTGAGATCACGGTCGTACGTCTCCGGCGGCCGGGCCTCCTGACTGCGGTGCTCGTCGATGGCGATCCGGCGGGCCACCGTGACCAGCCACGGCCGCAGCGAACCCTGCCCCTGCGTGCCCAGGCGGTGCGCGTTACGCCAGGCCCGCAGCAGTGTCTCCTGGACGATGTCCTCCGCACGCTGCCGGTCCCCCCCGGTGAGACGCATGACGAACATCAACAACGGGCCGGCGTGCTCGGCGTAGAGCATCCGGATCAGTTGGTCGGAGTGGCTGGCCTCGGTTGACGTCGCCTGGTGGCGCCCGGGCGCCGGTCGCGGCGTCACCGGACCATTCTGGCGAGACGTCGCGTGCGCGTCGACCCCACGGGCAGACGACGTCGGCCGCGACGAGGACCGCGCCGACAACCAGTCCGCGCTTATCGCATCGCCATGCCAACCGGCCGCCACCGCATGCATGCAGACCTCCGGGGTGTCCGTAACCATCGCCGGCCCGAGAAGCGGGCCGCCCGGTGGTACGCGGCAACGCCCCGAACGGATCAACGAACGGCGAAAAAGTTCGTGTGACGGGCCGGCGGGCGGTCAGCGGCGGACGGAGAACAGGCCCGGCGGCGGCGGATCGGAACCGGTGGCGTCGGCGTCGCGGACCACCTGCGCGCCGCTGGCGAAACGGTCCAACTCGTCGCCGGCCACCACCCGACCCGGGAACCAGTCGCCGGCGGCGCGCCTGGTCAGCTCCGGCACCGGCGGGGTGGCCCGCCCGGCGACGAGCACCAGATTTCCGTACCGGCGACCCCGCAACACCGCCGCGTCGCCGACCAGGCAGGCCCGCGGCAACACCGACCGCACCGTGGCGACCTGCCCCCGGGCGTGCCGCAGCGGCCGGCCGTCGGCAAGGTTCGCCAAATACCACCCCGCGGGGCGCAGCACCCGGGCCACCTCGGCCGCGTACTCCACGGAGGTGAGGTGAGCCGGGGTACGAGCACCGGCGAACACGTCGGCGACCACCACGTCGTAGGTGGCGTCCCGGGTGGCGGTCAACACGGCCCGCGCATCCTCCACGCGGACCCGCAGCCGGGAGTCGGACGGCCACGGCAACACCCTGCGGACCAGCTCGACCAGGGCGCCGTCCACCTCGGCCACCCGCTGGGTGGAGCCGGGCCGGGTGGCGGACACGTAGCGGGGCAGGGTGAGGGCACCACCGCCCAGATGCAGCACTCGCAGCGGCGCACCGGCCGGTGCGACCAGGTCCACCGCCGCGGCCAACCGTCGCACGTACTCGAATTCCAGGTGCGTGGGGTCGGTCAGGTCGACGTGCGACTGCGGCGCGCCATCCAGCAGCAGCGTCCACGAGCCGGCCCGGTCCGGATCCGGGACGAGCTCGGCCTGCCCGGTGTCGACCTGCTCCACCACCCGGTCAGCCGCCCGCCTACGTCCCATCGGATCCAGTATCCGCTGTCAACGGGCCGCGCGGGCCGCGGCGGTCAACGCGCGGTGCAACAGTCGGGAATCGCCGAGCAGCGCACGGAGCCGGCGCTCCAGCCCGGCGATCGGGATCAGGTTCTGTGGGGCCCGCGGATCCTTGTACGGATTGGAGGCGAAGCGGGGCAGGGTGACAAGCGACAGGTCGGCCAGCTCGATCGCCGCCTCGACGGGCAGGTCGGCGGAGCACTCCACCCGGACGATGCCCGCCCACGGTGCCCCGATCGCCACCGGCAGCCGCAAATACCACGACCAGCCACCCCAGGCGGTGCCCAGCCGGAACACCGGCGAACGCTCACCCGACGCCATGCCGGTCACCACCGCGGTCAGCCGGGCATCCAGGTACTGGCTGTGCTGGGTCTTGATGAACCCGAGCGTGCGCGGCAACTGCCGGCGACTCCGCAACGGGCCGTCCACCACCAGCAGATCACCGTCGACCCGGGCGGCGTCGGACACCGCCACCTCCAGCGCCGTCAACGGGCCCTGCACGGCGGCCGGCAGCTTCGCCAACTCACCGGTGCCACCCACCCGGTGCACCGGGTAGCGGATCGCGCCGGCCACCACGTCCTGCGCCGACGGACTCGCGGTGAACAGGCCCCGACCGACCCGGGTGCCGGCCAACTGCGCCGCGCCCCGGCCCAGGTCACACCGCACCACCCCGGCCGCGTACGAGGCGGCCAACCCCGGAAAGGACCCGCCGTCGGTCTCCGCCGTCCAGATGCTCGCGTCGATGCGGCGCACCCCGTCGACAAGCAACACCACGTCGGGCGCCCGCACCCCCGCGCGTACCCCGATCGCCCGCCAGTCCACGGCGGGCAGCTCCGCGTCCGCGTCGACCTGCGCGCTGCTCGGCGCGGCCGGCCCGGCGGCCGATGCCTCGAACGACGCCCCGTACGCCGGATCCCACGAGTCGACGAAGAACGCGGCGTCGCTCACCGGCCGGTCCGTTCCACCCGGGCGGACCGGGCATCCTTGCGCACCTCGAAGCGGACCGGGATGCGCTCGGCCAGCGCCGGCACGTGGGTGACCACGCCGACCATCCGATCGCCCCGGGCGGCCAGGTTTTCCAGGGTCGCCGCCACCGTGTCCAGTGTCGCGGCGTCGAGCGTGCCGAAGCCCTCGTCCAGGACTATCGACTCCAGGCTCGCCGCCGTGGTCGACATCCCGGCCAACTGCTCGGAGAGCGCCAACGCCAACGCCAGCGACGCCTGGAACGTCTCACCGCCGGAGAGGGTCCGCACGCCCCGGCGCAGACCCGCGTCGTGGTGGTCGACCACGACGAACTCGCCCTTGTCGTGCACCAGCTCGTACTGCCCGGAGGACAGCTCCCGCAGGATCCCCGACGCGCCGTCGACGAGCAGGTCCAACGCCTCGGCCAGCAACCACCGCTCGAAGTTGTTGGCCCGCAGGTGCCCGGCGAGCGCGCGCGCCACCTGCGCCTCCCGCTCGTGCCCGGCCCGCTGCTCGCGCAACGTGCCGGCCTGCTCGCGGCGCTCGTGCAGCCGCCGGCGGTCGGCGTCGGCCCGCTCCACCGCCACCGTCGCCGCGTGCACCGGGTCGTCGCCGACCGGCACGTCGGCGGCGGCGAAGATGGCCGCGATGGCCCGCTGCACCCCGTCGGCCACCGACTCGGCCTCCGCCACGGCGGCGGCCCGACCGGCCCGCTCGGCGCGGCGGCGGTCCGCCTCGGTGGTCGCCCAGCCGGTCAACGCGGACCACGCGGCCGCCACGTCGTCCCGGTCGGTCACCGGCGGGCCGAACCGCGCCAACCCGTCCCGGGCGGTGTCGAAGGCCCGCCACGCCGAACGCAGCCGCTCCTCGGCGGCGTCCACACCGGCCCGCGCCTGCCGGGCGGCCTCACGGCCGGCCCGAACCGCCGTCGCCGCCTCCTCCAGCGCGCGCCGCAACCGGGCGTGCTCGGCCAACTCCCGGCGCAACACGGCCGGCTCGGCCGCCCCGGTGAGCTGCCCGTCCAACTCGGCCAGCCGGGCCTCCACCTGCTCCTGCCGGGCCCGCGCCTGCACCAGCAGCCGCTCCAGCTCCCGCGCCGCCGTGTCCCGTTCCTGCACTGTCGCCTGCGCGGCCTTCGTCGCTGCCCGCGCCGCCTTGCCCGCCGCCGTCGCGGCCGCCACCGCCGAATCGGCCGGCACCGCCGGCACCTCGGCCACCGGCTGCTCACACACCGGGCACGCCGCGCCGGCATGCAGGTGCACCCGCAGGCTCACCGCCAGGTCGGTGGCCTTCGCCTCCTCGTGCGCCCGGAAGGCCGCCTCCAGCTCGGCGTCGGCCCGCTCGGCCGCCGCGCGGGCGTCGGCCAGCGCCGCCACCGCCGCGGTGTGCTCGTCGGTCGCCGCCCGCACCGCGGCGCGGACCGTGTCCGCCTCGCCGGACAACCGATCCCGATCGTCGTACGCCCGCAGCAACAGTCGCACCGCGCTCTCGTCGCCGGCACCGGCCAGCTCGCCGCGCAGCTTGTCCTCCCGCTCCTCGGCCAGCGACACCCCGCTCGCCGCCGCCTCCGCCTCGGCCCGTGCCGCGGTGACCGTGCGGGCCACCTCGGCCACCCCACGCGGCGCGCGGACCCCGGTCAGGACGGTCAGCTCGTCGTCGAGGGCGGTCAGCGCCGCCGCCGCCTCCCGCGCGGTGACCCGGGCCGCCGCCAGCTCCGGCACCGCGGCGGCCACCGCCCCGGCCAGCTCCGCCATCCGCTCGACCCGGGCGTCGACCTCGGCCAACGCCTCGTCGTCCACGCCGGTCAGCCCGGCGAGCACCTGGTCGACCGCCTCCAGTCGGGCCTCCGCCTGCGCGGCCCGCGCCGTCGCCCGCTTCTGCACGTCCTCGTAGACACCGAGACCCAGCAGGTTGACCAGGATCTGCTGCCGGGTCGCCGGCTTGGCGTGCAGGAAGTCGGCGAACTGCCCCTGCGGCAGCACCACACAGCTGGTGAACTGCTCGTACGGCAGCCCGACCGCCTCCAGCACCGCCTGTTCCATTTCGGCGGGGGTGCCGGCCACCACCTCGCCGAGGTCGTCCGGGCTCAACCCGGTGTCCAGTTTGGTCACGTCGAACCCGGCCGGCATCAACTGCAACCCGGCGTTCGCGGTCTTCACGTTGCCCCGGCCGTCCCGGCGGACCACCCGGGTCGCCACGTAGCGGGCCCCGCCGGACTCGAAGACCAACCGCACCCGGGCCTCGGTCGCCGACGGTGCGAGCGCGTTCGCCAACCCCCGGGCACCACCCCAGCGGGGCACCATGCCGTAGAGGGCGAAGCAGATCGCGTCCAGCACCGTGGACTTGCCCGAACCGGTCGGACCGATCAGCGCGAAGAAGTCGGCGTCGGTGAAGTCGACTGTGGTCTCGTCCCGGAAGACCGTGAACCCGGCCATGTCCAACCGCATCGGACGCATCAGTGCTCGACCTCCTCGAAAAGCTCGTCGAAGAGCTCCCGGACGCCCTCGTCGGCGTGGCCCCGGCTGTCCAGGTAGTCGCCGAACAACTCCCGGGGCGAACGACCCGATCGTTGCGCGATGCGGGCACCGCTGCCCGGCGCGGCCAGCAGCTCCGGGTCGATCCGGATCTCCAGCGCCCGGGGGAGCAGCTCCTGGACCTCCTCGCGCAGGCCGGCGCGGGGTTGCTCCCGCACGTACACCCGCAGCCAGGCGTCCGGTGCCTCGATCTCGGCGAGCTGGGCCAGGGTGCCCCGCACCGTCCGCAGCGCGCTCGCCGCGGTCACCGGCACCTCCCGCACCCGGGCGGCGGTCGTGGCGGTCACCTCCACGATCGTCACCGAGGGGACATTCTCCTGCTCACCGAAGTCGACAGCGAGCGGGCTGCCGCTGTAGCGCACCGGGCAGGGGCCCGCCACGCGCTGCGCCCGGTGCAGGTGGCCCAGCGCCACGTAGTGCGCGGTGGCCGGGAAGACCGTGGCCGGAACGGCGTAGCCCAGCACGGTGTGCGCGTCGCGCTCGCCGCCACCGGTGGCCGCGCCGGTCACCGTCAGGTGCGCCGTGACCAGGTGCACCCGGTCCGGTTCGGTGAAACCCTCGGTCAGTCGCCCCAGCACCCGGCCCAGGTGGTCGGCGTACGTCTGGTTGGTCTCCGCGGCGGTCAGCTCGTACATCTCCAGCGCGCGCACCGCGTACCGCTGGGACAGGAACGGCAGCGCGGCCAGCCGCCACCGCTCACCGCCGGCGGTGGTGCCGTCGATCACGTGCTCGTCGGGATCTTCCCGCACCCCGCCGCGCAGGGTGATGCCGGCGGCATCGGCCCACGGACGCAGCGCGTCCAGCGCGGGGCCGTTGTCGTGGTTGCCGCCGATCGCGACCACGTCCGCGCCGGTGCGACGCAGCGCGGTCAACGCCCGGGTGACCAGGCGGGTCGCCTCCGAGCTGGGCGCGGCGGTGTCGTAGAGGTCACCGGCGACGATCACCAGATCCGGCTGCTCGGCACGGGCGATCTCGATCACCCCGGCCAGCACGGCCTTGTGCTCGTCGGCCCGGGACTGCCCCTTGAGCACCTTTCCCACGTGCCAGTCGGAGGTGTGCAGGATCTTCATGGGTGTGCCGGCCCCTGCCTAGAACGGGATGTCGTCGTCGGTGCTGCCGCCACCGGAGCCCACCACGGCGAACGGGTCGGCGGACTGGGTGATCGAGCGCAGCGTCTCCGATGGTGCCCGACCCGCTTCGGAGACCCGGGTCGCCCAGGCCGGGAACGGGAACTCCAGGCACAGCGGCACCGGGATGTCCGGCTGGTTGACGAACATCGTGCCCGGCTTGGCCAGCAGCGCCCGCTGCCGCTGCGCGGGCGGGAGGAAGCCGTACTCCGGGCGGGACGCCTCGGCCGGGTCGAGCCGGCCCACCACCCGGATCGCGGAGTTGGTGACGATGCGCCGCTCCACCTCGCTCGCCGTCTGCTGCGCGCCGATCAGGATCACCCCGAGCGAGCGGCCCCGCTCGGCGATGTCGAGAAGCACCTCCTTGATCGGGGAGGAGCCCTCCCGGGGGGCGTACTTGTTGAGCTCGTCCAGGACGACGAAGAGCAGCGGCTTGGCGGTGCCGGACTTCTCCTTGCGCTCGAACTCGCTCTTCAGCGTCACACCGACCACGAACCGCTGGGCGCGGTCCGGAAGGTTGTGCAGGTCGACCACGGTGACCTGCGCCGACTCGCTGGTGTTGATCGAGTGCGGGCGACGGGTGGCCAGGTCGCCACGGATCAGCCGGGCGAGGTCCTTCTTACTGCCGATCAACCGCCTGGCGAACGCGTTGACGGTGCCCAGGCCCACCGCGCTGCCCGCCCAGTCGGAGCGGGTCTCGTCGTCGTTGAGCTGGTCGACGATGTGGTCGACCAGGTCGCCGTAGGAGCCGAGCCGGACCCCGTCGATGCTCACCCCGCCGTCGGCGGGCTGGGCGTAACGGGCCAGGTGCGCGGTCACCGAGTGGACCACCATCGTGTACTGCTGGCGCTCGTCGTCGGCGTCGGCGAACACGTACGGCAGGAGCCGGTCGGCGCAGAACTCGCTCAACGTCCAGTAGAACGCGTCCACCCCGGTGAGTCGGCTGCTCACATCAGGTGTGCCGGCCGAGTCACCGACCCGCGGCGGGGCGTAGACCCGCACGTCGGGAAAGGCGCCGGCGCTCAGACCGAGCTTCGCGTACGCCGCGCGGGTGGGCTCGTCGAGACGGGTGTTGGGGTGGTCCAGGAAGAGCAGGTCCTCCCCCTTGACGTTGAAGATCAGCGCCTTGGCGTTGACCGCGTCGCCGCCCAGCACGCCGGAGCGGAACACCGAGTAGAGCAGGAAGGTCGCGAAGCTGGTCTTGGTGGCCACCCCGGAGATGCCGGAGATGGAGACGTGCGCGCCCCGGCTGCCGTCGAGGAAGTCGGCGTTGAGATAGACCGGCACCCCGTCCCGGCCCATCCCCATCGGGATGCGCCGCTCCATCCGGTCGAAGTGCAGCGCCCGCGCCCGCGCGTCGCCCTCGGCCCGGTGCACCACCGCACCCGGTGTCGGCGGCACGTAGAGCTCCGGATCGACCCGCGTCGTGGTGACCTCGGCCGCCTCCTGCACCTGCGCGGGCAGCGTGCCGTCGGCGATGGCGAACACGTCGGAGTCGAACTGGGCGCCCTCGTGCCGGGCACGGACCTGGGTGACCACACCGGCGATCGTGACCGGCTCCCGATCCGGCAGCTCGCGTCGGGTGACCACGACGTCGTCGAGCTGGAGGTAACTGCCGGGCGCCACGGCCGTCCAGAACTGCAACGGGGTGGCGTCGGCGGTGCCCAGCACCCGCCCGACCGCCTCGCCAGGGCTGTCGAGGTCGGCGTCGGTCATCGGGCGACTCGGGTCGGTCGGGCGGCACCGTGGGGAAGCATGCCCTGCATCCTGCCCGAGGAGTACGACAGGTCGCCACGCGACGCGTCGGACGACACCATCCGGCGGCACGCTCACGACGGTGGGTGTGTGCCCGGGCGACGGCGGGTTACCGGCGGGCGTGGCGGAGCAGGAGGACGCCGTCGTCGGCGGCGAGCACGTGTCGCAGTGGCAGGTGCCGTGGCGACACGCTGTGGCCCGCGGTGATCCGGCCCGGTCCCGGCCCGGCCAGCAGCGGCGAGACGGTCAGGCACAGCTCGTCGACCAGGTCGGCGGCGGTGAGCGCGCCGAGCAGGTGCGGGCCGCCCTCGCAGAGCAGTTGGGTGAGCCCGCGTCGGTGCAGCTCGGCGAGACCGGCGGCCAGGTCGACACGCCCGGTGCCGCAGCGCAGCAGGTCGGCGACGTCGGTCAGGCCGGGCGGCGGCTCCGCGTCGGCGTGGGTGAGCACGATCGGTCGCGTCGGCGCGTCGGCGAAGACGGCCTGCGTCGGATCCAGGTCCAGCGAACCGGAGACGACCACCGGCGTGGGGTAGTCGGTCAGCCCGTGGGCGCGACGCCAGGCGCGGCGGCGCTCGTTGAGGCGGACCGCCCGGTATGCCTCGTGGCGAAGCGTGCCGGCGGCCACCACGAGCGCGTCGCAGACCATCCGGAGCAGGCCGAACACCCGCTTGTCCGGCTCTCCGGAGAGCCCGGCGGAGTAGCCGTCCACGCTGACCGCGCCGTCCAGGCTGGTGACGAAGTTGACCCGGAGTCGGGGCTCGGCGTCGGGACGGCCGTAGAGGGCGGTCAGCGCGGCGTCGTCGAGCGGCTGCGTCGACGGCTCCGGCCAGAGCCGTCGGATCGGCATTCCGACGGTCATTCGCTGGCCGGACCGGTGACCGGAGGGGTCGGTTGGGCGGTACGGTGCTGGCAGTCGCACCAGTTCCGGCCCGGGCAGTCGTCATGTCGCCGGGCCCGGCACGCTCGGCAGATCATGCTCGCAGCCTAAGCCCGGGGAGGACAGGACAGCATGCCCCGTCAGATCTTCCAGCTGAAGATGTCCCTCGCCGGCGTCCGACCGCCGGTGTGGCGACGGGTGCTCGTCCCGGCCGGCTACACGCTGGACCGGCTGCACCGGGTGGCGCAGCACGCGATGGGTTGGCGAGACTGCCACCTGCACTCGTTCGAGATCGACGCCGTGCAGTACGGCGAGCCCGACCCGGACGGGGAGTTGGCGCTGCACGACGAGTTGGACGTGCGGTTGGACGCGGTGCTCGGCAAGGGCAGCCGGTTCTCCTACACGTACGACTTCACCGACTGGTGGGAGCACGACCTGGTGGTGGAGGACGCGCTGACCGTCGATCCCGACGAGCGGTACCCGCTCTGTCTGGACGGCGAGCGGGCCTGCCCACCGGAGGGTGTCGGCGGGCCACCGGGTTACCAGGCGCTCCTGGTCGCGTTGGCCGACCAGGGTGACGTGGCCGACCCTCGGCACGCGATGCTGCGCGACTGGGCGGGGGCCACCTTCGACCCCGTCCGGTTCGATGCCCGCCGCACCACCACGCTCCTGCGCCGCTTCTGCTGAGCCGGCGGTGGCGTTCGGTGGGGGGCCGAATGGCGTGTGACCTCTGGGGGAGCGTAGCGGTAACGATCTGGGAACGCTCCCATCGTCCTATTGACACTCCCGTTACCCGCCGGCAATCTCATGGGAGCGCTCCCGAGGGTGGCTTGTGTCACTCACTCATCCCCGGCCTGGCGCGATGAGCACCCCCACCACAGACCACCCAGCCTCACCACCGGAAAGAGGGGTCAGCGAATGATTGTCACCACGCGGCGTACCCGCCTGGCGGCCGCTGCCCTGGCCGCGATCACCGCAATCGGCGGTCTCGCGGCCTGCGGCAAGGACGACGACAAGCCGGCTGCCGGCGAGAAGCCCACCAAGCTGGTTGTCGATACCTTCAGCGAGTTCGGCTACGACGAGCTTGTCAAGCAGTACGAGAAGGACACCGGCATCAAGATCGAGCTGCGTAAGACCGCGCAGCTCGGCGAGTACCGGCCGAAGCTGGTCCGCTACCTGGCCACCGGCAAGGGTGCTGCGGACGTCACCGCCCTGGAAGAGGGCGTGCTCAACGAGTTCAAGGCCAACCCGCGCAACTGGGTCGACCTCGCGCCGCTGATCCCCGACCACTCCAAGGACTTCCTGCCCTGGAAGTGGGAGCTGGGCAAGGCGCCGGACGGCCGGCTGATCGGCCTGCCGACCGACGTCGGCAGCCTCGCCGTCTGCTACCGCAAGGACCTGTTCCAGGCGGCCGGCCTGCCCACCGAGCGCGACCAGGTGTCGGCGCTCTGGCCGGACTGGAAGGGCTTCCACGACGCCGGTCTGAAGTACAAGCAGGGCAGCGGCGGCAAGGCGTTCATCGACTCGATCACCGCCGTCTCCAACGGCGTGATGTTCCAGGGCAACGGTGACCTGTTCTACGACAAGGAAAACAACATCATCGCGGACACCAGCCCCGCGGTGAAGAACGCGTGGGACACCGCCACCTCGATGGCGGACATCTCCGCCAAGGCGCAGACCTGGTCGCCGGAGTGGTCGGGCGGCTTCAAGCAGGGCACCTTCGCGGCGACCTTCTGCCCGTCCTGGATGCTCGGCATCGTGTCGGACAACTCCGGTGCGGCCAACAAGGGCAAGTGGGACGTCGCGTCCGTGCCGGGCGGCGGCGGCAACTGGGGCGGCTCGTGGCTCGCGGTTCCGGAGCAGAGCAAGTACCCGAAGGAGGCGGCGAAGCTCGCCGAGTACCTGACCAACGCGAAGAGCCAGGTGGACGCCTTCAAGCTCAAGGGCCCGCTGCCCACGAACCTGGAGGCGCTGAAGAACGACGCGTTCCTCAGCTACACCAACGAGTACTTCAGCAACGCGCCGACCGGCAAGATCTTCGGTGAGAGCGTCGCCAAGATCCAGCCGACCCACCTGGGTCCGAAGCACCAGTCGGTGAAGGAGAACGCGTTCGAGCCGGCTCTGCGGGCGTTCGAGAACGGGCGGGCCGACAAGGCGAAGGCCTGGGAGCAGTTCACGAAGGACGCCAAGACCCAGGGCGCCTTCTAAGTGATTCCCTGCCGGTGGCGTTCGGGGCTTCCCGGACGCCACCGGCCGGTCCCCTCCGCGTAGCGCCCTGCGCGAGGGCCCCCGGGCCTCGCCGGAAAAAGGAAATTCGCATGAGCCTGTCGGCCACGACGGCGCCGCCGTCGCCAGCAGCACCGCCTCCTCCCGACGTCTCTTCCCGACGTAACCGGGGAAGGTTACTCAACCGTCTTGATGTCAAGTACTCGCCCTACCTCTACATCGCACCGTTCTTCCTGATCTTCGGCGTGTTCGGGTTGTACCCGATGCTGCGTACGGCGTGGATGTCGCTGCACGACTGGGACATGATCGGCGACCACTCGTTCATCGGCTTCGACAACTACACCCGGCTGGTGTCCGACGAGTACTTCTGGAACGCGCTGGTCAACACGTTCGGCATCTTCGCCCTGTCGACGATCCCGCAGCTGTTGCTCGCCCTCTTCCTGGCGAACCTGCTCAACCGGACCTTCCTGCGCGCCAAGACCTTCTTCCGGATGGCCATCTTCGTGCCGAACGTGGTGTCGGTGGCCGCGGTCGCGATCGTCTTCGGGATGCTGTTCCAGAAGGAGTTCGGCCTCTTCAACTGGTTGCTCAGCCTCGTCGGTGTCGACGCGGTCGACTGGGACGGGCAGCGGTGGAGCTCCTGGTTCGCCATCTCCTCGATGGTCAACTGGCGGTGGACCGGGTACAACACCCTGATCCTGCTCGCCGGCATGCAGGCGATCCCGAAGGACCTCTACGAGGCCGCGGCGATCGACGGTGCCAGCCCGTGGCGGCAGTTCTGGCAGATCACCCTGCCGATGCTCAAGCCCACCTTCATCTTCGTGGTCATCCTCTCCACGATCGGCGGCATGCAGCTCTTCACCGAGCCCCTGCTCTTCGCCAACGGCAACATCATCGGCGGCGACCAGCGGGAGTTCCAGACGCTGGCCATGTACATGTACGAGATGGGAATCGAGAACCTGAACACCGCCGGCTACGGAGCCGCGGTGGCCTGGGCGATCTTCATGATCATCGTCGTGGTGTCGCTGTTCAACTTCCTACTCGTCCGCCGCTCGGCGAAGTGAGGAGAAGGCGATGACCTCGGCTTCCCAGCGCCTCTGGCGCACCAGTCCGCTGACCTACGTGGCGCTCGTCCTGGCGGCGCTGCTGTCGATCTACCCGTTCTACTACATGCTGGTGATCGCCACCCGCAGCCTGGACTCCATCAACGACGTCCCGCCACCGGTAACCCCCGCCGGCGCGTTCGGTGACAACTTCGGGCGGGTGCTCGACAACGACGCCGCCAACTTCTTCACCGGCATGCTCAACTCGATCATCGTCTCCTCGGTGGTCACCGTGTCGGTGGTGCTCACCGGTTCGCTGGCCGGGTTCGCCTTCGCCAAACTGCGGTTCCGGGGCAGCAACGCCCTCCTGCTGGCGATCATCGTCACCATGATGATCCCGACCCAGATGGGGCTCATCCCGCTCTGGGGCATGATGCAGGACCTGGGGTGGTACGACACGCTCTACGCGGTCACCGTGCCGTTCCTGGTCAGCGCTTTCGGCGTGTTCATGATGCGGCAGTACGCCAGTCAGGCCATCTCCGACGAGCTGATCGAGGCCGGTCGGGTCGACGGGGCGAGCACGTTCCGGATCTACTGGAGCATCGTGCTGCCCGCGCTGCGCCCCGCCGCCGGCGTCCTCGGTCTGCTGACCTTCATGGAGACCTGGAACTCGTTCATCTGGCCGTACGCCATCCTCACCCCGGAGAACCCGACCCTGCAGGTGTCGCTCTCCTTCCTGTCGTACGCCTACTACACCGACTACTCCCAGGTGTTCGCCGCCACCGCGATCGGCACCATCCCTCTCGTGCTCGTCTTTCTCGTGTTCGGCCGCCAGATCATCGGCGGCATCATGGAAGGTGCCGTCAAGTCGTGAGCAACCCCGCCAGCCCCAACGCCGTCGACGTTCTCGACGACCGTCCCGGGCTGACCTTCCCACCCGGTTTCCTGTGGGGGGCCGCGACCGCGGCATACCAGATCGAGGGGGCGGCGGCCGTCGACGGCCGTACCCCGTCGATCTGGGACACCTTCAGCCACACCGACGGTCGGGTCGTCGCCGGGCACACCGGCGACGTCGCGTGCGACCACTACCACCGGCTCGGCGACGACGTCGCGTTGATGGCCGAGCTGGGCCTCAAGTCGTACCGTTTCTCGGTCTCCTGGTCCCGGGTGCAACCCGGCGGCGTCGGCGCGGCCAACCCGCAGGGGTTGGACTTCTACCGGCGACTTGTCGACGAGCTGCTGGCCAACGGCATCGAGCCGTGGCTGACCCTCTACCACTGGGACCTGCCGCAACCGCTGGAGGACGCCGGCGGCTGGCCGGCCCGGGACACCGCGGCCCGCTTCGCCGACTACACCACGCTGGTCGCCGACGCGCTCGGTGACCGGGTGCGCTACTGGACCACGCTGAACGAGCCGTGGTGCTCCGCGTTCCTCGGCTACGGTTCCGGCGTGCACGCGCCGGGCCGCACCGACGGGGCGGACGCGGTGCGCGCCGGGCACCACCTGATGCTCGGTCACGGCCTGGCCGTGCAGGCACTGCGGGCCGCCCGGCCGGCCGCCGAGGTGGGCGTGACTGTCAACCTCTACCCGGTCGACCCGGCCAGCGACACCCCTGCCGACCGGGACGCCGCACGGCGCATCGACGGGTTGGCCAACCGGTTCTTCCTCGACCCGCTGCTGCGCGGGTCGTACCCGGAGGACCTGGTTGCCGACCTCAGCACCGTGACCGACTTCGCCCACGTGCGCGACGGCGACCTGGCGACCATCTCCACGCCGCTGGACCTGGTCGGGGTCAACTACTACAGCCGGCACGTGGTCGCCGCACCGGCCGAGGGCGTCGAGGCCGACTCGGCACCCTCGTGCTGGCCGGGCAGCGAGGACGTCCGGTTCGTCACGCGGGGCGTCCCGGTCACCGACATGGGCTGGGAGATCGACGCCCCGGGCCTGGTCGAGACCCTGCGCCGGGTGCACGAGTACACCGACCTGCCCCTCTACGTCACCGAGAACGGCTCCGCGTTCGTCGACACGGTGGTCGACGGGCAGGTCGACGACGTCGACCGGCTGGCCTACTTCGACGCCCACCTGCGCGCCGCGCACGAGGCGATCGACGCAGGAGTGCCTCTGCGGGGATACTTTGCCTGGTCGTTGATGGATAATTTCGAATGGGCCTGGGGCTACACCAAGCGGTTCGGCATGATCCACGTCGATTACGACACTCAGGTCCGCATTCCCAAGTCCAGCGCCAAGTGGTACGCCTCGGTGATCCGGCGCAACGGTCTGGCCGCACAATAGGCTCGGGCCAGCCATCAGGACGGCCCCGGCGTCCACCTTCCGCAGGTGGCGCCGGGTCCGCCCGCCGTCGGAGGAGCAGACGATGACAACGCAGCGCACCCGGTCACTCGGGCGTCCGACCCTCGATGCGGTCGCGGCACGCGCCGGTGTCGGTCGGGGCACGGTCTCCCGCGTGGTCAACGGCTCGCCGCAGGTCAGCCCGGAGGCCCGGGCCGCCGTCCAGCAGGCCATCGCCGAGCTGGGGTACGTGCCGAACCGCGCCGCCCGTGCGCTCGTCACCCAGCGGACCGACTCCGTCGCGCTCGTGGTGTCCGAGTCCGGTGAGCGGGTCTTCACCGAGCCGTTCTTCGCCGCCATCGTCCGGGGCATCAGCTCCGGCCTGCTGGAGACGCCGATGCAGCTCTGGCTGGCCATGGCGCAGTCGCCGGTGGAGCGGGAGCGGGTCGAGCACCACCTGACCAACCAGCACGTCGACGGCGTACTCCTGCTGTCGTTGCACGACTCCGACCCGCTGCCGACGCTGCTGGAGGAGCGCGGCCTGCCCGCCGTGCTCGGCGGTCGGCCCGCCCGGATGCTGCAACCGGGCGCCCAGCCGGCGTGGTTCGTGGACGTGGACAACGTTGGCGGGGCCCGGCAGGCGGTGGAGTACCTGGCGAGGCAGGGGCGACGTCGCATCGCCACCATCGCCGGCACCCAGGACATGGGTGTCGGCCTGGCCCGTCTGGCCGGCTACACCGAGGCGGTCAAGGCCACCGGGGCCGGTGTCAACCCCGACCTGATCGCGTACGGGGACTTCAGCGAGGGCAGCGGCGCGATCGCTATGCGCCGACTGTTGGACGCCTGCCCGGATCTGGACGCGGTGTTCGTCGCGTCCGACCTGATGGCGTTCGGCGCACTGCGTACGCTGCGGGAGGCCGGCCGGCGGGTGCCCCAGGACGTCGCGGTGATCGGCTTCGACGACGCGACGATCGCCCTCCGGGCGGACCCGCCGTTGACCACGGTCTTCCAACCGGTGGAGGAGATGGGCCGGCAGATGGCCCGTCTGCTGGTGGCCCGGATCCGCGGCGAGGCCCTCCCGGCCCCCCACATCCTCCTGGACACCCAACTGGTCCACCGCGCCTCCGCCTGACCCCACCCCGCGCGTGCGTCAGGTGGGGGCGGGGGCCCAGCGGCGCAGTTCGCGCTTGGCCAGGGAGTTGCGGTGGACCTCGTCGGGGCCGTCGGCCAGGCGCAGGGTGCGGGTCTGTGCCCAGAGTGCGGCCAGGGGAGTGTCCTGGCTGACGCCCGCGCCGCCGTACCCCTGGATGGCCTTGTCGATCACCCACTCCGCCATCGCCGGGGTGCCGATCTTGATGGCCTGGATCTCGGTGTGTGCGCCCTTGTTGCCGACGGTGTCCATCAGCCAGGCCGTCTTGAGCACCAGGAGCCGGGCCTGCTCGATGCGCACCCGTGACTCGGCGATCCACTCCCGGACCACGCCCTGCTCGGCGAGGGGCCGGCCGAACGCGATCCGCCCGAGCGCCCGCTTGCAGAGCAGTTCCAATGCCCGCTCAGCCATTCCGATCAATCGCATGCAGTGGTGGATCCGGCCCGGGCCCAGTCGCGCCTGGGCGATGGCGAAGCCGGTGCCCTCGGCGCCGATCAGATTCTCCGCGGGCACCCGGACGTCGGTGAAGTCGATCTCGGCGTGCCCGCCGTGCGACCCGTCGGTGTAGCCGAAGACGGTCATGCCCCGGCGCACGGTCACCCCGGGGGTGTCCCGGGGGACCAGCACCATGCTCTGCTGGCGGTGCCGGTCGGCGGCCGGGTCGGTCTTGCCCATCACGATGAAGATCTCGCAGCGCGGGTCCATCGCGCCGGATGACCACCACTTGCGGCCGTTGATCACGTACTCGTCGCCGTCGCGGGTGATCCGGGTGGCGATGTTCGTGGCGTCGGAGGACGCGACGTCCGGTTCGGTCATGCAGAACGCGGAGCGGATCTCGCCCTCCAGCAGCGGCATGAGCCACCGCTCGCGCTGCGCGTCCGAGCCGAACTCGGCGAGCAACTCCATGTTGCCGGTGTCCGGTGCCGCGCAGTTGACCGCCTCCGGTGCCAGGTGCGGGCTGCGCCCGGTCAGCTCTGCCAGCGGAGCGTACTGCAGGTTGGTCAGCCCGGCGCCGTAGCGCGGGTCGGGCAGGAACAGGTTCCACAGGCCGCGCTTGCGGGCCTCCGCCTTCAGCTCGGCCAACACCGGGGTACGCGACCACGGGTCACCGGCGGCCACCTGCTCGGCGTGCACGGCCTCGGCCGGGTAGACGTGCTCGGTCAGGAACCGGGTCAGCTCGTCGCGCAGCTCCTCGGTCCGGCTGTCGTATGAGAAGTCCATCACCGCTCCCTGGCAGCGGTCAGCCCGTGCGCGACCAGCGGTGCCACCATCTCGCCGATCCGGTCGAAGCCCTCGCCGAGCGTCTGCCCGAGCGTGTGGCGGTAGTGGATGCCCTCGCAGATGACCGCGAGCTTGAAGCAGCCCAGCGCCACGTGCCAGTGCAGCGGGCCGACGTCCACGTCGCTGCGCCCGGCGTACCTGTCGATCAGCTCGTCGCCGGTGGGGAAGCCGGCGCGCGGGCCGAGCCCGTCGGCGACGGGGTTGCCCTCGGCCGTGTCGCTGCCGCCGAGCACGTCCCAGTACGTCAACAGGAGCCCCAGGTCGGCGAGCGGGTCACCGAGGGTGGCCATCTCCCAGTCGAGGACGGCGTGCACGGCCACCGGGTCGGCCGAGGCGAGGAGGTTGTCCAACCGGTAGTCGCCGTGCACGATCCGGCCGGTGTTCGCCCCCTCCGGGGCGGTGGCCGCGAGCAGGTCCCGCAGCTCGTCGATGCCGGGCAGCTCGCGGCTGCGGGAGCGGTCGAGCTGCCCGCCCCAGCGGCGGACCTGCCGGGCCAGGTAGCCCTCCGGGCGGCCGAAGTCAGCGAGCCCGACGGTGGCCGGCTCGACGCCGTGCAGGGCGGCGAGGGTGTCCATCATCGTCATGGCCAGGGCCCGGCGTCGCTCGTCGCCAAGCGGGTCGGTCTGCGCCCGGGTGCGGAACACCTCGCCGGGCATCCGCTCCATCAGGTAGAACGGCGCGCCGATGACCTCCGGGTCGGTGCAGAGCAGCAGCGCGCCCGGAACCGGCACCTCGGTCGACGCCAGCGCGGAGATGACCCGGAACTCGCGGGCCATGTCGTGCGCGGTCGCCAGCACGTGCCCCAGCGGAGGGCGGCGCAGCACGACCTCCCGGTCGCCGAGGCGCAGCAGGTAGGTGAGGTTGGACTTGCCGCCCGCGATCAGCTCGGCCCGCGGCGGCCCGACCGCCAGCTCGGGCCGGTGCTCGGCCAGATAGTGGGCGAGGCGGTCCAGGGCCAGACCCGCGGGTGAGGCCGGGACGGCCTTCGGCCGCGACGCATCGACGGCCGGATCACTCATCCGACTAGTTGATGGGAGGCCGTTCACGTTGTCAAGGTCAGATACGCCTGACGTGTCGTCCTCAGCGCTTCGGCCGTGCGGACGTCGCGCCGCCACCGGTCGGGCCACCGGGCGGACAATCACCCGTCTTGCGGCAATTGCCTGGATATTGTCTTCATGGCGGCCGTGGCATCGGTCTCCGGAGCGACGGGAGGCCATCGTGGTGAAGGCGGGCAAGGGTACGACGACGGTCGGCGAGTTGTTGCTCAGCCGGCTCTACGACCTCGGGGTACGCCATGTCTTCGGCCTGCCGGGGGACTACAACATGGATTTCCTCGATCAGATCGAGGCGTTCGACGGGATCGAGTGGGTCGGCAGTTGCAACGAGCTCAACGCCGGCTACAGCGCCGACGGATACGCCCGCCTCGGCGGCGTGGCCGCGATCCTCACGACGTTCGGTCCCGGTGAGCTGTCGGCGGTCAACGCGCTGGCCGGGGCCATGGCGGAGTCGGTGCCCATCGTCTCGATCGTCGGCGGTCCGACCGAGGAGATCATGCGGCAGCGCACCTCCATGCACCACTCGCTCGCCGACGGGGACTTCGAGCACTGGATGCGGGTGGCCCGCGAGGTGACCGTCGCCCAGACCTCGCTGACCGCGCAGAACGCTCTGGGGGAGGTCGACCGGGTGCTCACCGAGTGCTGGTCGCAGCAACGTCCGGTCTACGTCCGGATGCCCGGCGACGTGGCCCACGCCGAGGTCGCCGAGCCGGAGCGACCGTTCACCCGCCCCGCGCCGGTCGTCTCGCCCGGGCAGCTCGACGCCTTCGCCACCGCCGCCCGGCGGCTGCTCGCCGATGCCGAGCGGCCCGCCATGCTGGTGGGAAACCTGCCGATCCGCTTCGACCTCGGCGCCGCCGTCACCGCCATGGCCGCCGACCGGAACTGGCCGGTCGCCGCGCATTCGCTGGGACGGGGACTGCTCGACGAGTCCAACCCCCACTACGTCGGCGCCTACAACGGCGGTGACAGCGTCGACGAGGTCCGTGCGGTCGTGGAGGGCGCGGACGCACTGGTCTGTGTGGGCACCACGTTCTTCGACTGGGACGGCCTGTTCACCGCCGACATCAGGGTGGACCGGGTCATCAGCCTGCACCGCGACGCCGCCGTCGTCGCCGGCACCCGCTTCGCCCCGGTCGCCCTGCCGGCGGCGCTGCGGTGCCTGCACGAGATCGCCCCGAAGCGTACGGCGAAATGGTCACGCGCGCCGCTGCTGGCGGCCGACCCACCCGCACTCGACCCGTCGAGCAACGAACCGATCCGGCAGGCACGGCTCTGGCCGGCGATCCAGAGCATGCTGCGCGAGGGGGACATCTTCGTCCCGGAGACCGGCACCCCGTCCTTCGGCACGGCGACGATGCGCCTGCCCGCCGACGTCACCGTCGTGTGGCCGCCCATCTGGGGCTCGATCGGCTACGCCACCCCGGCCGCCTTCGGCGCCGCGGTGGCGGCACCGGATCGACGGACGGTGCTGGTGACCGGCGACGGATCACTGCAACTGACCGTGCAGGAGATCAGCCGAATGCTCGCCAGTAACCAACGTCCGATCATCATCGTGGTCAACAACGGCGGCTACACCGTCGAACGGGCAGTCGACGGGCGGCACCAGCCGTACAACGACATTGACAACTGGCGGTACACGGAACTGCCCGCGGTGTTCGGACGGGACAGGGGCTTCACCGCCCACGTCGCCCGGACCGAAGGCGAGCTCGCCGCCATCCTGGCCGGCATCGACGGCCCTCCGGCCCAGTTGACCCTCATCGAGGTGGAGACCGACCCACTGGACCTGCCCACCGGCATGCCCCAGTGGGGTCGGGAGACCTCCGCCGCGGACTACCACGCACAGCTCGCCTCCACACCGGTCCTGCCTCTGGGTGGGCTCCCCTGAGCGTCGGCGTCCGCTTTCTCACCTACCGGAACCAGTCGGTCGCCATTCGTGAATTTCCCCTCGGGACATGCCTCTGCAACAGGGACGAAATGGTCAACCGGCAGGCTGTATCGCATCCTGCCGGTGGCTTGTCGCCGGCCCGCCAAGCGGAGGGACAGACATGTTGCTGCGAGTTCGGGTCACCCTGCCGGACCGTCCGGGCACGCTCGGCCAGGTCGCCCGCACGTTGGGCGTCTCCGGGGCGGACATCGTCCAGGTGGTGGTCCTCGAACGACTCGGCGGGCGCGCGGTGGACGACTTCACTGTCGTCTGGCCGGGTGCCGCCCGGGTGGAGCGGCTGCTTGCCGGCCTCGCGGCGATTCCGGGCGTGCGGGTGGACGGTGTGTGGCGGGCGATCGGCGCGCCCACCACCACCGGTCAGGACGCGGAGCTGTTGGCCCAGGTCGCGGCCAACCCGGTCGACGGGTTGGCCACCCTTGTCGACGCGGTGCCCGGGCTGCTGGCGGCCGACTGGGCCGTCGCCGCCGTGGTGCCCGTCGACTGGGCCTCCCGGACGGGGGGCGGCGGGGCGACGGTGGCGCACGCGAGCTGGCGTACTCCCGTGCCCCTGCGGTTGCCGGAGGTGACCCCGCTGCGCGGTCGTTCGATGACCACGCCCGACGGCACCCACCACGCGATCGCGCCGTTCGGCCGGGCGGGCCTGGTGCTGGTGGTGGGCAGGGAATACAGCGACACCCTCTGCGCCGCCAACTTCCACAGCACCGAGGTCGACCGGCTCACCCAGCTGGTCCGGGCCAGTGCGGTGATCCTCGGCGATCGGCTGGACCTGGTCGGCGCGCCGCCGGTGGTCGCCGGCCCCTGACCGGCCGGCGAGTTCCCGGGCGCGACACCGCCGGGCAATCGCGCGGCAACAGCCGGCGACGAGGCTCTGCGGTGGGAAGGGAGCCAACCATGACGTTGTGGCGGATTCGGGCAACTGTGGACGACCGGCCGGGTTACCTGTCGGTGCTCACGGCGAGCCTCGCGCTGCGCGGGGTCAACATCCTCACCGTGCAGGTGCAACCCACCGAGCAGGGCGCGGTGGACGACTTCCTGGTCGACGCGCCCGACGCGCTCGACGAGGCGGGCCTGATCGCCGCCGTCGAGCGCGGTCGGGGCCGGGACTGCTGGGTGGCGCGCAGCGAGGCGCGCGGCCTGGCCGACCAGCCCACCCGGGTGCTCGGGCTGGCCAACCGGCTGGTGCGCGACCCGGACGCGACGGGCGAGGCGTTGCGAACCCTGCTCGGCGCCGACTCGGTCACCTGGCGACCCGCGCCGACAGGCGTCGACCGGGGGATCACCGACGCCACCATGACGCTGGCCGACCCGGCGGGCGGCTCGTTCGCGCTGCGCCGGGCCGCGCCCGCCTTCACCCCGGCGGAGTACGCGCGGGCGCAGGCCCTGGTCGAGCTGGCCGCGACCGTGGCGCGTCGGGCCGCGGAACAGGTCACCCTGGTGCTGCCCGACGGGGCCGAGGTGGCCGTCCGGCCGGGCTGCGCGCACGACCTGTCCGGCGTCGTCGAGCTGCACGAGGGGTGCTCCGCCCGGAGCCGGCACCGGCGTTACCTGGGCGGGGCGCTGTTGCCGCAGCCGGCCCGACTGCGCCGGCTGCTGGAGCCGGGGCGAGGGCTGACGCTTGTCGCCACGACCACCGGTGCCGACGGTGCGGGTGAGTCGGTGGTCGCCATGGCGAACCTGCTCGGCGAGGGTGACGAGGCGCAGGTGGCGCTGTTGGTGCGCGACGACTGGCAGCGGCGGGGGCTCGGCTCGGCGTTGCTGCGCCGGCTGGTCCGGCACGCCGACGCGGCCGGGTACGCGGCGTTGGTGCTGCACGTCCAGGCGGAGAACACTCCGATGCTGCGGACGCTGCGGCGACTGGACCGGCCCAGCTCGGTCCAGTGCGACGGCGCGCTGCTCACCCTCACCGTTCCTCTCGCTCTGGCCGCCAGGTCGGACCGGCAGGGCGTGGCCTCCTAGGGCCCTGCGCGCGAAACGCCCACGACCGGCCGCCGGAGTGACGTTCGGGGCCGGTCGTGGGCGTTCGTCGGTCAGCTGGTGAAGGTGATCCGGTCGCGACGGCGACGCATCATCAGCAGGGCGCCGCCGCCGATCAGGGCGACACCGCCGAGTGCGAGGGTGGTGACGGCCACGCCGGTGAGCGGGAGGCTGGCCCCGTTGTCGCCGCCGCCCGCGCCTCCCGGGGTCGAGGCTGAGCCGCCGGCTGCCGGCGACTCCGACGGCGGGACCGACTCCGACGGCGGGACCGACTCCGACGGCGGGACCGAGCCCGTCGGCGTCGACGTGGCCGGGGTGGTCGGCGTCGGCGAGCCCGTGGTGGGCGTCGGCGTCGGGGTCTTCGTGGTCGGCGTCGGGGTCGGCGACGCGGTGGTGCCGGCACCGGCGCACGTGTGGCTGAGGTTGAACCTCTCACCCTCGCCGCTGACGAGCGCGCTGCCGCCGGTCAACGTCCATCCCGCCGGGGTGAAGAGATAGGCGTGCTTCACCTGCTTGTCGCCGCCGCCGTTGGCGGACAGGAAGTCGGTGTAGGGATCCGTGGGGTTCGGCACGGTCACCGTCACCGAGACGCCCGCTCGGTCCTTGAAGGTCAGAGTCAGGCTCTGGAAGTCACCGGCCCGCCTGGTGGGCAGCACGAAGTGCCAACCGTCCTGATTGGTGGGTCGCGTGCCGAACTTGGGGTCCTGGCACTCCTGCTGGAACGTCCCCGCCGTCGCGCCGGCATGCGCGGGGTTGAGGGGAACGACGCTCGACGCCCAGGCCGGGGAGGCGATGGCGAGAACGGCCGTGGCGGCGGCGGTGGAGACGGCTGCGCGCGTCAGGCGCCGACGCAGTGGCATGAGGATTCCGCCGGTATTGGTCGAGGGGGCCGCTCATGATCCCATGTCGGGGGCCCGTCGCCGGCATCACCCGACCGGCCTGAGCTGGGCGACGTCTCGGTCGGGAAGCGCCTGCCAGGTCGGTGTTTCCTGCTGCCGTGCGCGTGTCGTCGTAACACCCATGAGCGCGGTGGCGCTGGCGGTGCAGTACGGGCTTCCCAATCGATGACGGGCGCATTACATTGTCGGTTATCCATGGGAGCGCTTCCACGGCTTCCGTGGTCACACCGCCACCTCGCAGTCGCCGGTGGCCGTGCCGCCCGTACGCCGTCCCGCGTCGGTGCGACCGCCGGCGGCACCTCCGACAGGAGCCCGCATGC
Source organism: Micromonospora sp. NPDC048935 (assembly GCF_043197875.1). NCBI lineage: Bacteria > Bacillati > Actinomycetota > Actinomycetes > Micromonosporales > Micromonosporaceae > Micromonospora > Micromonospora sp. NPDC048935. Next base: position 659,500 of record NZ_JBICTZ010000001.1, read on the forward strand.
GCCACCTGACCTGGCCGTCCAGCGGCCACCCCGGTCGGTCACCGGTCGCCGACCAGCCCTGGCCCCGGCGCTTGCTGGCCGTCGGCGTCGCGCTGCTCACCGGCGCGTCCCTCGCGGTGACCGCGCCGCCGTCCGGGCCCGCGGCCGCCGCGCCGGCCGCGACCTACAACTACGCCGAGGCGTTGCAGAAGTCGCTGCTCTTCTACGAGGCGCAGCAGTCCGGCAGGTTGCCCGACTGGAACCGGGTCTCCTGGCGCGGCGACAGTGCCCTCACCGACGGCGCCGGCGTCGGCGTGGACCTCACCGGCGGTTGGTACGACGCCGGTGACCACGTCAAGTTCGGCTTCCCGATGGCGTTCAGCGCCACCATGCTCGCCTGGGGGGCGGTCGAGTACCGCAGCGGTTACACGACGTCCGGGCAACTGCCGCACCTGCTCAACAACCTGCGCTTCGTCAACGACTACTTCATCAAGGCGCACCCGTCGGCAAACGTCCTCTACGGGCAGGTCGGCAAGGGCGACGACGACCACAAGTGGTGGGGTCCGGCCGAGGTGATGCAGATGGCGCGACCCGCGTACAAGATCGATGCGAGCTGTGGCGGCGCGGACCTGGCGGGGGAGACGGCGGCCGCGATGGCCGCCTCGTCGATGGTGTTCCGGCCCACCGACGCGGCCTACGCGGACAAGCTGCTCGGCCACGCGCGGCAGCTCTACACCTTCGCCGACACGGTGCGGAAGGCCTACCACGAGTGCATCACCGACGCGACGAGCTTCTACCGCTCGTGGAGCGGCTGGCAGGACGAGCTGGTCTGGGCCGCGATCTGGCTGCACCGGGCCACCGGTGAGGCGAGTTACCTGGCCAAGGCCGAGAGCGAGTACGACAAGCTCAACACCGAGAACCAGTCCACCACGCGCTCCTACAAGTGGACCATCGCCTGGGACAACAAGCAGTTCGGGGCGTACGTGCTGCTGGCCAACCTGACCGGCAAGCAGAAGTACGTCGACGACGCCAACCGCTGGCTGGACTACTGGACCGTCGGGGTGAACGGGCAGCGGGTGCCGTACTCGCCCGGTGGGATGGCGGTGCTCGACTCGTGGGGCGCGCTGCGCTACGCCGCGAACACCTCGTTCGCCGCGCTCGTCTACAGCGACAAGACCACCGACACGACCCGCAAGGCGCGCTACCACGACTTCGCCGTCCGGCAGATCAACTACGCGCTCGGCGACAACCCGCGCAACTCCAGCTACGTCATCGGGTTCGGCGCCAACTCGCCGAAGAACCCGCACCACCGCACCGCGCACGGCTCCTGGTGGGACAGCCAGACCGTGCCCGTGCAGACCCGGCACACCCTCTACGGCGCGCTCGTCGGCGGCCCGTCCTCGGCCAACGACGCGTACAGCGACAGCCGGTCGGACTACGTGATGAACGAGGTGGCCACCGACTACAACGCCGGCTTCACGTCCGCGCTGGTCCGGCTGACCTCCGAGTACGGTGGCACGCCGCTGGCGAACTTTCCGGTCGCCGAGACGCCGGACATGGACGAGTTGACCGTGGAGACCACGGTGGCGCAGGCCGAGCCGCGGGCCACCGGGCTGAAGACGATGATCTACAACAAGTCGGCGTTCCCGGCGCGGGCGCTGACCAACGGGAAGTTCCGATACTACTTCCGGCCCGACGGCACCGGCCCGGTGCAGGTCACCCCCGGCTACACCCAGGGCTGCCCGTCCCCGACCACCGCCAAGCAGTTCAGCGGCGACATCTGGTACGTCGAGGTGGACTGCACCGGCCACACCATCGCCCCGGCCGGCCAGTCGGCGCACCGGATGGAGGTCCAGTTCAAGATCGGCGTGCCGGAGGGCGGCACCTGGGACCCGACGAACGACCCGTCGTACCAGGCCACCGCCGGGCCCAACCGGAAGGTGCCGCTCTACTCCGGCACCACCCGCGTCTGGGGTGACGAGCCGGGGCCGGTCGTTCCGGACACCACCGCCCCGACCACGCCGGGTAAGCCCGCCGCGTCCGGCCTCGGGCCCCGCTCGGTCACCCTGACCTGGGCGGCGTCCACCGACAGCGGTGGCAGCGGCCTGGCCGGCTACGAGGTGCGCGAGATCCAGGTCAACAGCGACACGGTCCTGGTCCGGCCGGTCACCGGCACGACGCTCACCATCACGACCCTGCTGCCGGCGACGTCGTACGAGTTCACCGTCCTGGCCCGCGACGGCGCGGGCAACAGGTCGACGGCCTCACCGGTGCTCACCGTGACCACACCGCCGACCGGCTCGACCGACACGACAGCGCCGAGCACGCCCGGCACCCCGGTCGCGTCGGCGGTCACCGCCACCGGGCTCACCCTGGCCTGGACCCCGTCGACCGACAACGTCGACGTCACCGGGTACCGGGTCTACCGCGAGGCCGGCGCCACCGACGCGCTTGTCGGCTCGCCGACCGGCACCACCGTGGCGGTGTCCGGGCTGACCGCGTCGACGGCGTACCAGTTCTACGTGGTGGCGGTGGACGCGGCCGGCAACACCTCCGCGGCGTCCGCACCGGTCGCGGTGACCACCGCGCCCGCGCCGGTCGGCGGCACCTGCTCGGTGGGGTACGCCACCACCGACTGGGGCGCCGGCTTCACCGCCACGGTGACGATCACCAACACCGGCACCACCGCGATCAACGGCTGGACGCTGCGGTTCAGCTTCCCCGGCGGGCAGACCGTCAGCCAGGGCTGGTCGGCGGCGGTCAGCCAGACCGGTGCGGCGGTCACCGCCACGAACCTGTCCTACAACGGCACGGTCGCGCCGGGCGCGTCGGTGAACTTCGGCTTCAACGGCACCCACACCGGCACCAACCCGAAACCGACAGCCTTCACCGTCAACAACACCACCTGCGCTCTCGCCTGAGCGCACACAGACGACGAGATCTTGGGCAGTTGTCGTTACGCCGAGACGGCGACTGTCCAAGATCTCGTCACGACCGGGGATGACCGGGACGGGTGGGTCACTCCACGAGATCGTCGGCGAGCAGGTCCATCAGCAGACCGTCGTGCCAGCGCCCGTCGTCGCCGCGCTCGTAGCGGCGCAGCACCCCCACCGGACGGAAACCGACCTTCGCGTACGCCCGGATGGCGGCGCTGTTCGCCGCCGCCGGGTCGATGGTGAACCGGTGGTGGCCGTACTCGTCGATCAGGTGCCGGGTCAGGGTGCGGATCGCGTCGACACCGAGCCCGGCACCGCGCACCGCCGGGTCGAGGAAGACGTCCAGGCTGGCGTGCCGGTAGTCCGGGTCGGGTTCGGCGTGCCACTGGATCGCGCCGACCACCCGGCCGTCGTGCTCGATCACGTACACGCGCAGGTCGTCGTCGCCGAGGTCGGCGCGGACGGCCTCGGTGAGGTCGCCGCCGCCACGCCACCAGCGGCGCACCTCCGGCGTGGCCCGGATGTCGGCCAACGCGGCGACGTCCTTCTCCTCGGCGGGGCGCAGCGTCACCATCCGGCCCGACAACGTGCTCATGAGCCGCTCCCCAGCGTCGCGCCGCTGTCCCAACGCAGAATGTGGGTGTGGGTGTGGTCCTCGCGGATCGTGATCGCGGCCTCGTACCGCGACCGCGGCGCGCCATCGATCAGCAGCACCGGCGGGGGAATGTGGGGACGGTCGTCAACCAGCACGTCGCCACGGTACAGCCGGACTGCGGTGACACGTGCCGCACCCCGCCGCCGCTGACGGGTCAGGTGGAGTGACTCAGCCTCGGATCTCGCCGTGCTCGACGCAGACCGCCGACCAGCCGACCGGCAGCACCTGCACCTTCATCCGGCGGCGGCACCGCGAGCAGAACCGGGGCGGCTCCAACTGGCGGGCCGACGCACAGCCCGGGTGGGCGGCGGTCGCCGACCCACCGCACCTGTCGCACCACAGCTCGGTTGTCGTCATGGTCGTCACAGCGTGGCAGAGAGAGCCTTGACCGGCATCTTCAATTCGTCGAGCAGGTCCAGGTCGGCGGTTGCCGGTCGACCCAGCGTGGTCAGGTAGTTGCCGACGATCACCGCGTTGATCCCGCCGAGCAGGCCGTCCCGGGTGCCCAGGTCACCGAGGGTGATCTCGCGACCACCCGCGTACCGCAGGATGGTGCGGGGCATGGCCAGCCGGAACGCGGCGATGGCCCGCAGCGCGTCCTTGCCCTCCACCACCGGGCGGTCGCCGAGCGGGGTGCCGGGGCGCGGGTTGAGGAAGTTGAGTGGCACCTCGTGCGGGGCCAGCTCGGCGAGCTGCGCGGCGAACTCGGCCCGCTGCTCGACGGTCTCGCCGAGGCCGAGGATGCCGCCGCAGCACACCTCCATGCCGGAGTCGCGGACCATCCGCAGCGTCTCCCAGCGCTCCTCCCAGGAGTGCGTGGTGACCACGTTGGGGAAGTACGACCGGCAGGTCTCCAGGTTGTGGTTGTAGCGGTGCACACCCATGTCGACCAGGTCGTCGACCTGCTCCTGGGTGAGCATGCCGAGCGACGCGGCGACCTGGATGTCGACCTCGGCCCTGATGGCGGCGACGCCCTCGCGCATCTGCTTCATCAGCCGGGCGTCCGGGCCGCGTACGGCGGCGACGATGCAGAACTCGGTCGCCCCCGTCTTGGCGGTCTGCTTCGCCGCCTCGACAAGCGACGGGATGTCCAGCCAGACCGACCGCACCGGTGAGGTGAACAGACCGGACTGGGAGCAGAAGTGGCAGTCCTCCGGGCAGCCGCCGGTCTTCAGCGAGACGATGCCCTCGACCTCGACCTCGGGGCCACACCACCGCATCCGCACGTCGTGGGCGAGTTGCAGCGCGGCGGGCAGGTGCTCGTCGGGCAGGTTGAGCACCGCGAGGATGCCGGCCTGGTCGAGGCCGACACCGTCACCCAGCACCTGGGTCCGGGCCTGGTCGAGGATCTCTGGCATGGCTCGTACCTTACTAGGGCCCCGGCCGGGGCCCCCGGTCAGCCGGAATGAGCTGGCCGCCCGCCGGCCCCGCGCACCGGGCGGATCCGTCCGGCCGGCCCTGGCGGGTGGTAATTTCGCCCGGCAGGTGTCGGGCTGACCGGCACGGACGGCGACGAAGGGGTGACGGTGGCGGACTGGCTGGCGGCGCTCGACCGCCGCGCGCAGTTGCGGGCGAAGGCGGGGCTGACCCGGCGACTGCACCCACGTCCCGCCGGCGACCAGGTGACCGATCTGGCCGGCAACGACTACCTCGGCCTGGCCACCCACCCGGAGGTCACCGCCGCGGCCACGGCGGCACTGTCGGCGTACGGGCTGGGGGCGACCGGGTCGCGTCTGGTGCGTGGTTCCACCGACGCACACCAGGCGCTGGAGGACGAGCTGGCGCAGTGGCTGGGCACCGATCGGGCCCTCGTCTTCTCCTCCGGCTACCTGGCGAACCTCGGTGCGCTGCGGGCGCTGGTCCAACCTCGGACGCTGCTCGTCTCCGACGCGCACAACCACGCGTCCCTGATCGACGGCGCTCGGATCTCCGGTGCGGAGACGGTGGTCACCCCGCACGTCGACGTGGACGCCGTCGCCGCCGCCCTCGCCGCCGCTCCGGGCCGCCCGGCGGTGGTGGTGACCGAGTCGATCTTCTCGGTCGACGGTGACCTCGCCCCGCTGGCCCGGCTGCACGCGGTGGCCCGGCGGCACGGCGCGCTCCTGTTGGTCGACGACGCGCACGCGCTCGGCGTGACCGGTCCGGCCGGCGCGGGTGCGGTGGCGGCCGCGGGGCTGGCCGGCGAGCCGGACGTGCTGGTGACCGCCACCCTGTCCAAGGCGCTCGGTGGCGCCGGTGGCGTGGTCGCCGGCCCCGTCGAGTTCGTCAGGCATCTGGTGGAGACCGGGCGTACGTTCATCTTCGACACGGCGCTGCCGCCGGCGGTCGCCGCCGGTGTGCACGCCGCGCTGCGGCTGGCCCGGGTCGACGACGACAGGCGCGGTGAGTTGTCCGACCGGGTGCGGTTGGCGGTCGTCCGGCTGCGTGCGGCCGGGCTGACCGTCTCCGCACCGGACGCGGCGGTGATCTCGGTGACGGCCCCCGGGCCGGAGGCGGCGAGCGCCTGGGCCGTCGACTGCCGGGATCGGGGCGTCGCGGTCGGGTGTTTCCGGCCGCCGTCCACCCCGGACAGCCGGTCCCGTCTGCGTCTCACGGTCAGCGCCGGGGTGCCCCGGGCGGATTTCGAGCGGGCCCTGGAGGTCATCGTGGAGTGTGCCCCGCAGTCGCGAGCAGAGGTTCGCCCGTGACCGGGTGGGAGGGGCCGGTCCTGGTCACCGGGACTGACACCGAGGTCGGCAAGACGGTGGCGACCGCGGCGATCGCGGCCGCGGCGCAGGCCGCCGGGCTGCGGGTGGCGGTGGTGAAACCGGGCCAGACGGGTACGGCCGGCGGTGAGCCCGGCGACGTGGACGCGGTGAACCGGCTGGCCGCCCCGCTGACCGGGCGGACCCTGGCCAGTTACCCGGACCCGCTCGCCCCGTTGACTGCCGCCCGGGTCGCCGACCTGCCGCCGTTGGAGTTGTACGAGGCGGTGGACGCCGTTCGCGCCGAGGCGGACAAACACGACCTGGTGTTGATCGAGGGCGCGGGCGGGTTGCTGGTGCCGATGGGGCTGCGCCCGTCGGGGGAGGCGTGGACGATGGCCGACCTGGCGGTGTCGCTCGGCGCGCCCGCGGTCGTGGTGACCCGCGCCGGGTTGGGCACGCTCAACCACACCGCGCTGACCCTGGAGGCGCTCGACCGGCGGGCGGTGCCGGCCGGGGTGGTGATCGGAGCCTGGCCGAGCAGGCCGGAGCTGGTGCACTGGACGAACCTCACCGAGCTGGTGCCGAATCTGCTCGGCGCGCTGCCCAACGGCGCCGGGGCGATGGACCCGGGCGTGTTCCGGCGTTCCGCGCCGGGCTGGCTCACCCCGGCCCTGCACGGCGTGCTCGACGACTGGCGGGTCTGGGCCGAGGAGAGCGGCTGAACACCTGACTTTCGTCGGTGTTCGCGCAGGTCGGGCGTGGGTAGCCTGGCCGCCGTGCGGATCCTCGACCTCCCGCTGCCAGGTCCGCTGGATCGGCGGCGTCACCTGCTGCTGGACGCGCTGCTCTGGGCGGTGGTCGCGGCCCCGGTCGGCTACGCCGGGGTCAGCCCGCCCTACCCGCGGTACGCGGTGCCGCTGCTGGTCGGCAAGTTGCTGCTGCTCGGGGCGGCCACGGTGGCGAGTCGACGCCGGCCGTTGGTCGCCCTGGTGCTGGTGGTGCTCGGGTCGGTCGTCGACGGCAATTTCGTCTTCGCCGTTCCGGTCTTCAGCTATCTCACCGGGCGGCGCAGCGTCTCCGCGCGCCCGGTGGCCGTGGTCTTCGTGCTGATCGCGGCCGGCGGCACGGCGCTCAACCTGGGTCTGCTCGGCACCGGCGAGGCCACCTGGTTCCTGTTGGCCTCGGTGTTGCTCTTCGCCGCGGTGTTCCCTTGGCTGGTGGGCCGCTACCGGCGTCAGCAGCAGGAGTTGGCCGCCGCGGGTCATCGGCACGTGGACGCGCTGATCCGCGAGGAGCGTGGTGCCGCCGAGCGGATCCGGCTGCGGGAACGGGCCCGGATCGCCGGGGAGATGCACGACTCGCTGGGTCACGACCTCAGCCTGATCGCGTTGCGCGCCGCCGCCCTGGAGGTCGCCGCCGACCTCGACGCTCGGCACCGGGCCGCGGCGGGGGAGTTGCGGGCCAGCGTCTCCGCCGCCACCGAGCGACTGCACGAGATCATCGGGTTGCTCCGCGAGGAGGGTGGCGCGTCGGTGCGTCCGAGTGGGGAGACCGTCGCCGACCTGGTCGACGGTGCCCGGGAGGCCGGCATGGCGGTGCGGATGGAGGCCGCCTCGGTGGTCGCGGAGCTGCCGGCGATGACCGGCCACGCGGCCCACCGGGTGGTCCGTGAGGCGCTGACCAACGCGGCCCGGTACGCGCCCGGCGCCCCGGTCGACGTTCGTCTCAGCCGCGACGGTGAACGGGTCGAGGTGTGCGTGGTCAACGGTGCTCCGCCGGCGGAGCCGCTGCCTGCACCGCCGTCGCAGGGCAGCGGGTTGCTCGCGCTCGCCGAGCGGGTCCGCCTCGCCGGTGGGACGCTCGACGCCGGGCCCCGTACCGAGGGCGGGTTCGTCGTCCGGGCGGTGTTGCCGGCGACCGCGCCGCCGGTGGAGGCGATGGAGAGCGACGTCGCCGCACCGTCCGGCGGCTGGCCCGGCTCGGTGGAGCGGCCGGTGGACGCGGCGCGGCGGCTGCACGACGCCCGCCGCCGGGTCCGGCGCAGCCTGCTGGTGGCGCTCCTGGCACCTGCCGGTTTCGCCCTGGTGCTCTCCCTCGTCTACTACCCGGTGGCGACCGCCGGGACGGTGCTGGACCGGGCCACCTTCGACCAGATGCGCGTCGGCACGGTCAGGTCGGACCTGAAGGGTCTGCCCCGCCGGCAGTTGGAGAGCCCTGTCGGCGTCGACCGGGCCGGCTGCGAGTACTACACCGATGGCAACTTCCCTCTCGCCGAGCCGACCTGGCGGCTCTGCTTCACCGACGGCCGGTTGGCCAGCAAGGAGTGGATCGCCTAGTGGACACCGACAGGGCCGGTGCGGCGCCGGTGCGGGTGGTGCTGGCCGACGACGAGGCGATGATCCGGGCCGGCGTCCGGGCCATCCTCGCCACCGATCCCGATATCGACGTGGTCGCCGAGGCCGGTGACGGACGCGCCGCGGTGGAGCTGGTCCGCGCGCACCGACCTCGGGTCGCGCTGCTGGACATCCGGATGCCGAGGCTGGACGGGTTGGCCGCCGCCGCCGAGATCCGCCGGCTCGTGCCGGAGACCGCGACGATCATGTTGACCACGTTCGGCGAGGACGACCATGTGGCCCGTGCCCTCGGGCACGGTGCCAACGGGTTCCTGCTCAAGGCCGGTGACCCGCGCGAGCTGATCGCCGGGGTGCACGCCGTGGCCGAGGGTGGCGCGTACCTGTCGCCGAGGGTGGCCCGCCGGGTGATCGAGCTGGGTGCGGGGCGGTTGGCCCGGCGGCCGGCCGCGCGGGACCGTACGGCCGGGCTGACCGAGCGGGAACGGGAGGTGCTGGCCCTGGTCGGGGCGGGGCTGTCCAACGCCGAGATCGCCCGCCGGCTGCACCTGGTGGAGGGCACCGTGAAGAGTTACCTGACCAGCATCTTCACCCGCCTGGACGTGCGTAACCGGGTGCAGGCGGCGATCCTCGCGTACGAGGCGGGGCTCGTCGACGGCTGAGCGGGGGCCGGGAAGCCCCCGCTCACCTCGTCACGCGTCGCGGCGGCGCAGCGCGCCCCGGCCCAGCAGCAGCGCGGCACCGGCCCAGCCGGCGAGCAGGAGCAGCCCGACCAGGCTCGGGTACGGCTCGGTGTCGCCGGCCAGGAAGTGCCCGCCGGCCACGCCGGGGAACCCGTCGGCGATCCGGTTCAACACCTCGATGTCCGGGTTCTGGAGGGACAGCGGCACGATCATCAGGGTGGCGAGGAGCACGGTGATCGTGAGCACCGCACTGCGCAGTGCAGCGCCGAGGCCCAGGGCGAACACGCCGATCAGCGCCAGATAGACCGCCACCGCCACGATGTCGCCGGTCGTCTCGGCGGCCGGGGCGCTGCCCCACTCGCCGAGCACCGGCCGGGCGACGAGGGTGCCGATGCCGCCGAGCAGCAACCCGAGGGCGAAGGTGACAGTGCCGGCGACAGTGGCCTTGGCCAGCAGCACCCGACCGCGCGACGGGGTGCACTGCAACGTGGTCCGGATGGTGCCGCTGGTGAACTCGGCGGTGATCGCCAGCAGGCCCAGGGCGAGCACCACGAACTGGGTCAGCTCGACCGAGTCGATCAGCACGCTGCCGACGGTGACGATCCCCGGGTTGTCGGTCGGGTCGTCGTTGGTGTTGGCGTTCGCGGCGTAGATGGCCAGTTGGCCGGCGCCGGCGGCCGTCACCAGCAGCCCGGCCAGCGCCGTCCACCAGGTGCTGCGTACCGAGGAGAGCTTTGTCCACTCGGCGGCCACCGCCCCCCGGAAGGTGGCCGGCGCACCGGCGGCCGGCGTGTTGGTGGGGCGGGTGCCCGCGTCGGTCCGGGTGCTCATCGTTGCCCACCTTCGGTCGGACCGCCCGCGTACTCGACGCTGTCGGCGGTCAGCTCCATGAACGCCTGTTCCAGGGTCGCGGCCTGCGCGGTCAGCTCGTGCAGTCGTACCCCCAGCTCGTACGCCAGGTCACCGACGCGGTCCACGGTGGTGCCGGTGACGGTCAGCTCGGTGCGGTCGGCCGCCACCACGCTCGCCCCGGTTGCGGTGAGGCGCGCGGCCAGGGCGGCCAGCCCGTCCGGGTGTGGGCTGCGCACCCGGACGGCGACCGTACCGCCGGCGATCACGTCGCCGATCGGCGCGTCGGCGAGCAGTCGGCCCCGCCCGATCACCACGAGTTGGTCGGCGGTGAGCTGCATCTCGCTCATCAGGTGGCTGGAGACGAAGACGGTCCGCCCCTGGTTGGCAAGCGAGCGCGTCAGGTGCCGTACCCAGCGCACCCCGTCCGGGTCGAGGCCGTTCACCGGCTCGTCGAACATCAGCACCGGCGGGTCGCCGAGCAGCGCCCCGGCGATGCCGAGCCGCTGACCCATGCCGAGGGACAGGGTCCGGCCCGGTTTGGCGGCGGCCCGCCCGTCCAGCCCGACGGCGTCCAGCACCTCGTCGACGCGGCGGGCCGGGATGCCGTTGCTGCGGGCCATGGCCAACAGGTGGGCCCGGCCGGACCGGGCCGGGTGGATGGCTCGGGCATCGAGCAGCGCACCCACCTCGTGCAGCGGACGGCGCAGCTCCCGGTACGCGCGCCCGCCGACGAGGGCCTGTCCGGCGCTGGGACGGTCCAGCCCGAGGATCATCCGCATGGTGGTGGACTTGCCGGCGCCGTTGGGGCCGAGGAAGCCGGTGACCCGGCCGGGCGCGACGTCGACGGTCAACGTGTCGACCGCGACGGTCGCCCCGAACCGTTTCGTCAACCCACGTAATGTGATCATGCGCTGACGCTAGGCGCGCGACCCGCCGCCGCACCGCGCCCGAAGGGCACCACCCGACCCTGACTTTGGTCAGGTCGTCGGCGGTCGGTCAGCGCACGTAGTCCTCCAGCAGCGCCGGCGTGAGCCCGGCCCGGTGGATTGCCTTGAGCGCGGCGAGCAGGTCGTCCATCAGCGCCGGCCGGAAGTGCATGAGCAGAATGTCGCCGGGCTGGACCACCTTCTCCGGGGTCTGGTAGCGCACCTTCCCCTCGTGCACGGTCTCGGTCCAGTGCAGGACCGCCTTCGCGCCGCAGTCGTGCGCGGCTCGCAACGTGGTGGCGTCGTGGTTGCCGAACGGTGGCCGGAACAGGGTCGCCCGCTTGCCGAACAGCGTCTCCAACCTGTCCGCGGCCCCGCAGATCTCGTGCTTCTGGTAGTCGTACGAGCGACCGGCCAGCGAGGTGTGGTTGATGGTGTGGTTCTCGACGACCCCGCCCGCCACCTGGATCTGCCGGAAGTAGTCGGTGTGCTCCTGGGCCGCCGGCGAGTTGAGGAACATCGTGACCGGGATGTGCGCCTGCCAGACGAAGTCGGCCACGTCGGGCGGCCGGGCCAGCCCACCGTCGTCGATGGTGATGAAGGCGACCCTCTGGTCGGTCGGCAGGCGGTGCCAGAACTGGGCCGCGCCGGTCGTCGGCAGCGGCACCGGTTGCGGTGGCGGCGCCTGCGGGAAGGTCGGGACCTGGGACACGTACCAGGCCAGACTTCCCGGTGTGGGCTTCACCGTCGGGGACGGCGAGGCCGACGGCGTCGGCAAGGCCGAGAGTGCCGGCTGGGCGGACGGCGTCGGCGGGATCGCGGTGATCTCCCGGGCGTGGATCGTGTGGCCGGACCCGACTGTGCAGGAGGTCAGCGTCAGTACGGCCAGAAGCGTTGCCACTGCGAGGATGCGGCGCGGGTGGGCTGATGACACGCCCGGAAACATAGCCGGTCGTGGTCAGGTCCCGTGCCCCGTCACGATCTCCCCGAGCGCTCGACTGAGCGCACCACGAAGGCGTCCGGCATCCGGAAGGTGAGGTTGTCCGGGCACCACGGTGGGCGGACCACCGTCACCCCGTCCAGCAGTGCTGCCGCCTCGGCGACCACCACGGCCGCCTCCATCCGGGCCAGCACGTCACCGACGCAGCGGTGGGCGCCGGCCCCGAACGCCAGGTGCCGGCGGGAGCCGCGCTGCCCCGGACGGAACTCGTCGGGCGACTCGACGACCGCGGGGTCACGGCCGGCGCGGGCCAGCCAGAGCACGAGGCTGCTGCCCGCCGGCACCGCCGTGCCGCCCAGCGTGCTGTCCGTCGCCGCCACCCGCCGCCAGGTGACGATGGGCGGCTCCAGGCGCAGCCCCTCCTCCACCACGTCGGCCACCGCGACCGCGCCGGTGCGCAGACCGGCCCGCACCGCGGGCTCGCCGGCCAGCCGGTGCAGCAGCAGGGTGAGGAACTGCGAGGTGGTCTCCTGCCCGGCGACCAGCAGGAAGAAGAGCGCGCCGACCACCACGTCCGGCGGGTGCCCGGCCGCGCGCAACTCGGCGGCCAACCCGCCCCCGCCGGCGGCGAAGTCCCGCAGTACGCCGTGGAACCGGCCGACCTCGGCGGCGAGCGCCAGCTGCCGGTCGGCGTCCAACGGTGCCCAGAACAACTCCAGCGCGGCGCGGGCGAACTCCTTGACCGCGGCGACCGGTGCGTCCGGCAGCTCGACAAGCCGGGCCAGCACCAGCAGCGGCAGGTCGGCGGCGAGGTCCGCGTACAGGTCGACAGACGCACCGGTGTCGAGCCGGGCGCCGAGCCGGGCGACCCGGTCCCGGACCAGCGCGGTGAGCCAGGGCCGCTGCGCGGCGACCCGGGCGGGGTGCAACGCCTCCGCGACGATCGCCCTGATCTCCGGATGGCTGGCACCCGAGTTGTTGGCCAGGGTCGGCGGCAACCGGAACCGGTGCCCGGCGAGCACCCGCAGCGCGGCCACCGGCATCGGTGTCACCGCGTCCAGCGCGTTGTCCGGCCGGTAGGTGACCGGGTCGGCCAGCACCTGCCGGACCAGCGCGTGCCGGGTGACGACCAGGTGACGTACGCCGACCTGGTCGGGCACCTCGGCGACGTCCGGCCAGGGTGTCTCGACCGCGGAACCCCAGCCGGAAAACAGCACGTCGACACGCTAGCGGGCGGCTCCGGGCAACCCGGCGCGCAACTGCCAGACGGTGGTGCGCTTCACCCGGACGCTCTCCAGCGCCTCCGGCACCGGCACGTCGTACGCGGCCAACTCGTCGAAGCGGTCGCGGGGCAGGAACGCCCGACCGGGGTCACCGACAAGCGCCGGTGCGCCGGCCCGGGCGGCGCGCAGCAGGAACCGCAGCACCCGGCGGGCCATCGCGTCGCTGTAGAAGACGTCGCCGGCGAGCACCACCTCGGCGTCCCCGGCGTCGGAGTCGAGGATGTCGCCGAACTCGGCGTCGACGCGTACCCCGTTGGCCTCGGCGTTGAGCGCGACCGCCGCGACCGCCAGCTCGTCCACCTCGACGGCTCGCACCGACGCCGCACCGGCACGGGCGGCGGCGATGGCCACCAGGCCGGAGCCGGAGGCGAGGTCGAGCACCCGGCGGCCGGCGACCAGCTCCGGGTGGTCTGTCACGTAGCGGGCGAGCGCCTGCCCGCCGGCCCAGGCGAACGCCCAGAACGGCGGCGGCCGGTCGGTGGAGAACTCGCCCTCGGTCAGCTCCCACAGCCCGATCGGCTCGTCGGCCTGGTGCAGTCGCACCTCGGGAACGAAGGCAACCGGGGCCAGGCGGGCGTGCAGCCGGACGAACGTGCTGGAGAGCTCGGACACCAGGCGATTCTCGCGCACCGGTCATCCCGGGCGGCGCGGGGAGGTGGACCGGTACGGGTAAGGGGTTCACCACTGTCGGTGAAATCACCACTCGTCCTTGGCGTCCGGTGCGAAGACACCCCTCTGTCCGACCCGCCCGCTTCCTCCTAGCGTTTTGCGCAGGAGACGAGAAGAGGCGAGGTGATGGTGATCGTGTGGCGGTACGCGCTGCGGATCGGGGCGTTGGTTGCCGGCGTGGCCGGGGCGGTGCTGACCCTGGCCGCGCCGGCACAGGCGGCCTTCGCCACCGAGATGAGCGGCCTGCCGGCCCGGTTCACCGCAGGTGACCAGGTGCGGACGATCTCGGCGGTGGTCTCGCAGACGGATCGGCGCGGCGGGTGCGCGAAGGTGCGCTGGTCGATGGTGCTCAGCGTGCAGGGCCTCCGACTCGACCAGGTGAAGATGGACCGGGTGGAGGAGACCGGCGACTTCCCGCTGGAGATCCAGACCGAGGGCGACGTGGCCCGGCTGACCGACCGGCAGCTCGACCCGGGCACGCTCTGCCCGGGCCGCACCGTCACGGCCCGCTACCGGGTGGCCTTCGCCGACGACGTCACCCAGGGGCGGGTCACCCTCGCCGCCGAGGCGTACGACGCCAACGCGCGCCTGCTGGCCCGACAGACCGCCACCCGCTCGGTGGTGGGGGCGGGTGGCACCCCGACCGGTACGCCGAAGCCGACAGCGACGCCGTCACGGCCCAGTGACCCGCCGAGTGAGCCGGCCGAGGATGAGAGCACGACGGCCGAGGAGCCGGTCGGGGACTACCCGGCCGACGCCGCGCCACCGGCCGGCCGGCAGGTCGCGCAGTCCGGCGGGTTCGGCATCGTGCAGGCCGCGTTCCTGCTCGGCGCGCTGCTGCTCTTCCTCGGGATGGGCCTGCTGCTGCGGCTGCGACACCTGACCCGGCCCGCGTCCGACGAGGGCGAGAGCGAGGGCGAGGACCCGACGGTGGACCGTCGCTGGGAACGGCCGGCCCCGGCCGACCGCTGGCGACCGGCCCGCCGCTGATCGGGGGCTGAGGGGGCCGGCGGGTGGTCCGCCGGCCCCCTCGGCGTCACTGCGAGAACGCCTGGAACTCGGCGATCCTGACCTGCGTCCGGGCCGGGCTGGCGGTCGCGCAGTCCGTCGTCGTGGCCGGGTCGTCGTCCTGCTCGCCCGCGTACCGGGGGCCGCCGGTGCACTGGCTCGCCAGCACCTCCAAGCGCAGGTGGGTGGCGAGGGTCGAGGGCACCGCGAACGTCCGCAGGTTGATGTCCCGGCTGTACGACCGGTACGCCCCGCCGGGGAACGCGTCGCCCGCGCTGGTGTAGATCCGCTGCCAGCGGGCCGGGTCCGCGCAGTCGGTGGTGGTCGCGTCGCAGGCGGACACCGCGAACGAACGCAACGCGCTGAGCGCGTTCTGGCTGCCGGTGTCGGCGTCCCCGGTGATCGCCGGACGCAGCATCGCGCTGACGTTGAGCCGTTTGACCGTCTGCGGGGCGTCCCCGGGCAACGCCACGGTGAGCTGCCGACCGGCCACCCCGTCCAGGGAGGCCCAGTTCGTGGCCTCGGTGTCGTCGGCGATCCGGTCCAGGTTGACCCCGTCGCCGGTGACCGTCGCCCCGGACGCCGTGGACGCCAGGTTGCGGCTCATCCGCAGGTCCACGTACCCGTCCTGATCGGCCCTGGCGACCACGCTGAGCCGCTGGTGCCCGAAGCCGGGTGCCACGGCGAGCAGGTCGTACGTGCCGGCCACCAGTTGCACCGTGTCCGGTATCGGCGTGGCCGGGTCGGTGTCCGCGATCGGCGTGGCCCGCGCCTCGTACGCCCCGACGTACACCCGGATCGGCGCGTCGACGCTGTCCCCGCGCGGGCGCAGGGTGAGCGTCGCGTTGCCGCCGCGCGGCGAGGCGAAACTCGGTGTCGGGTCGGTGTCGCCGGCGCCGTTGGTGGCGGCGTCGCGGCCCATCCCGGAGCGGGCGAACTCGGCCCAGATCAGATCCTGGTTGGCGCCGCCGAAGCGGAGCAGGTCGGCGGTGAGCATGTTGTCCCGCATGTCGAGCATGCTGACCTGGCTGGCGGCCTGGAGCAGGAACGAGTCGAAGACCAACTGCGACCAGCGCCGGTTGCCGGGGCACCTGTCGGCGGCGACCTTCCCCTGTGCGCAGTCGAGCTGGCGCTGCGGGGTGCCGAGGCCGTACCGCTTGACCAACGCGGAGCGGACCCGGAAGTTGGTGGCGCCCCAGATCTCCCCGTCGGCGTGCACGGCGGGACCGGCGGTGTTGTAGCCGATGTCGGAGTAGTTGAGCGGGCTGCGGCTCAGGTCGTAGTTGCGGATGCCGCTGACCAGGTTGCCGGTGACGTAGCCGCCGGTGACGAAGGGCGTCTCACCCGGTGCGCGCAGCCCGTTCTGGAAGAGGTATTCGGCGGCGAGCAGGTCGCCCCACGACTCGCCCATCGCGCCGCCCTGGTGGCCGCCGATCCCGCTGTCCGGGCCGGCGATCATCCGGTTGGTGATCGCGTGGGTGTATTCGTGGCCGATCACCGTCATGTCGTAGTCGCCGTCCACACACGGCGGGTACGGGCCACCGGCCTGCGGCTGCCACAGGTACATGTTGGTGGTCGGTGGCAGCCCGTCGCGCCCGGTGCCCTGGTTGGCGTTGTTGCGGTTGCCGGTCAGGGCGCCCTGCTGGGCGCGGCCCTGCTCGGCGTCACCGCCCAGCCCGGCCGGGGTGAGGTTGACCGCCTGGAGGTTCCACGCCGACTCGGTGAAGCCCAACCGGTACGACCAGTCGTGCATCCGGTTGTGCATGGCGAAGAGATTGGCGATCGAGGCGTCCGCGTCGTTGCGCCGGGCGGAGGTGAACACCTCCGGGTTGCACCTCGCCTGGTGCCACTGGTCGGTGAACGGGTATTCGTAGCGGCGGTCCGGGCTGGCGGTGGCCGGGACGACCGGCGTGCCCGCACCCCAGGAGAGCACCGTGTTGGCCGAGTTGCCGCGCGAGGTGAACGTGGGTGTGCCGGTGGCCGCGTCGACGTCCCACGGTTGGCCGGTGGCCGGGTCGCGGAAGGCGGCCTGGCAGCCGGGCGCGGAGTCGCCGCACCAGCGCACCCGGGGGTCCTGCCCGGGGTCGGGGTCGCGGGGCGGGGTGGCCGGGAAGACCGCCCAGCTCGGGTTGTCCGAGTCGAAGTCGACGAGGTCCTCACGGACCAGCACCTGCCCGGTGCCGCCGTCCACGTAGCTGGTGAATGCGGCCGGGTGGTCGGTGTCCGCGCCGATCATCGTCACCTCGTAGGCGGCCCGTGGCCCGTCCAGCGGCGTGGGGACGGCCACCTGCCGGATGGTGTGGCTGGCCACCGCGCCGGCGGTCAGCCCGGCGTCGGCGAGCGCGGCGGCGTACGCCTGCTCGGCGGTGCGGGTGGCCGGCGCGGGCGTGCCGGTGTCGCGGGCCAACGAGGAGCTGACCGAGAGCACCGAGCCGTTGGCGACCGCGAGGGTGACGAGACCGTCCGGACCGGCCGGCAGGTCGCCGAACCGTTGCCGGAGGGTGACCACGGCACCGCTGCCGATCGGCCGTACCAGCACCCGTTCCATGCTGGCCACCGCGTCGGCGTCCATGCCGAACAGGTCGCGGTTGGCCCGCAGGTACGCGCGGGCGGTGGCCTCCGGGTCGGTGGGCAGCCCGGTGGCGAGCGGGGTGCGGCCGGGGCCGAGGGCGTGCGGGGTGCCGAGTCGGTTCCACCGGACGTCGGGGTCGGTGGCGCGGGCCAGACCGCGCTGACGGGCGTCGGGTGCCGCCGTACCGATGCGGTTGTCGGCGTCGGCGGGCTCGTGCCCCTCGCTGAACGGTCCGGACCGGCGCTCGGCCGACGGCGCGCTGCCGGTGGGGGCCGCGGTGCTCACGCCGGTGGGGAGCAACGCGGCGACCGTGGCCGTCGTCGCCAGGACGGCGATGAGCCGGCGTCGACGCCGGCTCATCGGGGGTGACCATTCGGGTCGTGGCACGGGACCTCCTCGTGGGAGCGAGATGGCCGGCGGTCCGCCGGCCGTGCGCGATCACGCATGTGCATCTGTGAATATCAGGCGGCAGGGGTCGCGGCAAGCTCCGGGGCGGATCGCCCGGGCGTCGAGCCCAGCGCGTGGGCGCGGCCCGGCCTGGTCGTCGCGGTCGGTGTGGTCGACGGCACCGCTCTCGACACCGGCGGCGAGCTGGGCCGCCGGCGGGGGCGGGAAGGGCCCCGGTCAGCCGTGCGGCACGCGGCGGGTGGTCAGTCGTCCGGTGTCCAGTCGGGGTCGCGGCCGAAGGCGGCCAGCAGGTGGTCCTGCTCGTCGGCGTCGTCGGGCACCCGTACCCCGGTCCGCACCAGGTTGTTGCGCCGGTAGTCGTCGATCTGGCGGGCGAACCAGCGGGCGGCCACGTGCACCGCGCCCGGGTCCAGGCGCGGTTGCGCCCCGATCGCCACCGCCACGTCCCAGCCGTGGATGAGGTGCTCGGCGAGGAGCTGCTGGAGGTATTCGTCGGCCGGGGTCTCACCGGCGGAGAGATGCACGGCGCGGTCGAGCGTGCCGGGGTGGGTGGCGGCGATCTCGGCCTGCGCGGCCGCCTCCCGCGCCGCCGCGATCGGGTCGGCGCCGAGTTGGTCGCCGTCGAGGCGGTCGCCCACCTCGTCGATGGTCCGGCCCGCGAGCAGCGGGACGCTCCACCGGTCCTCACTCACCACGTGGTTGACAAGCGTGCGGACGTCCCAGTCCGAGCAGGGTGTCGGGTCGGACCACTGGCCGGGCTCGATCTGGTCCACCCGGTCGATGAATTCGGCCAGGCTCCGGCGGTACGCGTCCAGCAGGTCCATGCTGCCGATTGTTCCGGTCGTCGGGGCGGGCCGAGCCGTTTTGCCCGGCCTGGGTGTGCGGGGCCGGTGGCCGGTCGGCTCAGTCCAGGGCGACCGGTTCCAGGCCGAGCTCTCGGGCGGTGACCAGCCGGACCCACTCGCCGAACTGCCGGCGGGAGATCACCCGGTCGTGCACGGCGAGTTGGACGGCGAGCCCGTCCATCACCGCGCTGATCCGCCAGGCGGCGCCGTCCGGGTCGGCGCACTGGAAGGTGCCGTCGGCCACCCCGGCGCAGATCACCGCGGCCAGGTCCTGCCGCCAGCGCAGGTCGAGCCGGCGGGACACCTTCTCCAACTCCGGGGTACGCAGCGACTCGGACCATCCGTCGATCCACATCGACCAGGAGGTTGCCCGCCCGGCCGGTGTGTAGAGCTTGAGGATCCGGCGGAGCTTGGTCAGCGGCGGAGCCGAGGAGCGGGTCACCACGTCCAGTCGGGCCAGATCCTGCTCGACCGCGTACGCGAAGGCCTGCGCGAGCAACCGTTCCTTGGTGGCGAAGTGGTAGAACACCAGCGCCTGACTCACGCCGGCGGCCTGGGCCACGTCGGCCGTCCGGGTGTTGGCCAGACCGCGCTCCACGATCACGTCACAGGCGGTGCGCAGCAGGGCATCCAGGCGGATCTCGGCCGCACGTCTCGTCACGACCGTTACCGTAGCCCATCCGGTTGAACACGAACAGTTACGGCTGTGCCCGGATCCGCGCCGCGAGAGTCGGAAGACGGACAATTCCCCGGGGTGTCGTCAGTCGTTCCTGTGGGTGTGTTCGTCGAGGTCCGCCGGGATGCTGTGACGGGCAAATGCCCTGGTGGGGAGCGTGCGGCGGAACGACGGCCGTCGTTGTTCCGTCGGTGCCCGAGGGTGACGGTCGGCGACCGCCACCGGCACCAGGCCAGCCCCCTAGGAAGCTTGCCCGTGGTGATCTCTCTTTCCTGTTCCGTGGCGCCCCACGAGGAGGGGGCGCGCCGAGGTGACCCCGAGTTGGCAGTCTTTCACCGGCTCGGCTAAAGTTCTCATCCGTCACCCGGGAACGCCGGGGGACGTGCGGACGTAGCGCAGCTGGTAGCGCATCACCTTGCCAAGGTGAGGGTCGCGGGTTCGAATCCCGTCGTCCGCTCGGAGCTGCCGCCACGCATGACGGGGGCAACCTCGGTGGGGTGGCCGAGAGGCGAGGCAACGGCCTGCAAAGCCGTGTACGCGGGTTCAAATCCCGTCCCCACCTCGGCAACAAGCACGGGCGATTGGCGCAGTGGGAGCGCGCTTCCTTGACACGGAAGAGGTCACTGGTTCAAACCCAGTATCGCCCACAGGTTAGACAGGCAGTTCAGCGGCCCGTTACCGGCTTCCGGTGACGGGCCTGCTGCTGTTCGGGCCGCACCGGCCAGCCGATACCGAGGCGGTGCCGGCGCGGCTGCATGGCACGCTTCCCGCGCGACGATGATTCACTCGACCACTGTGATCGGCGATACTTTGTCGATCGTTCCAGATAGTGGGTAGCGTCTCCGGCATGGCACGTACCCGCGAGTTCGACCTCGACGCCGCGGTCAACGCCGCGTTGGACGTGTTCCGCAGGAAGGGCTACGAGGGCACCTCGATGCGCGACCTCGCGGAGGCGACCGGCCTCGGCAGCGGCTCGATCTACGCCGCCTTCGGCAGCAAGGACGGCCTCTACCTCGCGGTGCTCGACCTGTACCGGCAGCGTTACGCCGCACCGATGGTCGACCTGCTGCGCTCCGGCAACGACGCGCGGGAGGTCATCCGTGAGGTGTTCGTCGGCGCGGTCGACGACATCACCGGCGACGGCCGGCACCTCGCCTGCCTCATCGTCGGCGCGTCGATGGAACGGGCACACCAGGACCTGCGGGTCGCCGAGCGGCTCCGCTCCACCACCCAGTCCCTGGAGTCGGCGCTCTACGACCTGCTCGCCGAGGCGCAGTTGCGGGGGCAGGTCACGTCCGATCGCGGTGCCGCCGACCTGGCCGGCTTCCTGGTGACCAGCCTTCAGGGGCTGCGCGTGATGGGTGCCATCAACCCGGACCGGGCGGCGCTGACCCGGTACGCCGAGGTCGCGCTCACCTGCCTGGACTGACGGCCCGACGCGCTGGCGGGTCCATCGGCCAGCCAGTTAGCAATGATCCAATTTCTCATATTATGAGGAGATATAGCCGTGTCCACGATCGGAGTCGGCATCATCGGCGCGAGCACCAGCGGATGGGCCTCCACCGCACATGTGCCCGCCATCGCCGCGACACCCGGATTCGCGCTCCGCGCGGTGAGCACGTCCCGCCCGAGCAGCGCCGAGGCCGCGGCGGCCAGGTACGGCGTGCCCGCGTACCACGACCACCGCGACCTGATCCTCCACCCCGGCGTCGATCTGGTCGTCGTGGCGGTGAAGGTCACCGAGCACTTCAAGCTCATCTCCGCGGCTCTGGACGCGGGCAAGATGGTCTACAGCGAGTGGCCGCTGGGCAATGGCCTGGCCGAGGCCCAGCGGTTGGCAGACCGGGCCGAGAAGGTGGGCGTCCGCACGGTGGTCGGCCTCCAGGGGCGGTACGCCCCCGAGGTCCAGTACGCCCGGGAGTTGATCCGCGACGGGTACGTCGGCAAGGTGCTCGGCACCACGATGGTCGGGTCGGGGATGGTCTGGGGTGGTGCAGTCGCCGACCCCAGCCAGGCGTACTGGTTCGACAACGCCAACGGCGCCACGCCGCTCACCTCGGCCACCCTGCACGCCCTCGACCCGCTGCACTTCGTCCTCGGTGAGTTCGACTCGGTGGCCGCGAACCTCGTGGTCGGCCGCAAACAGGCGACGCTCGCGACGGACGGCAGCGCCATCCCGGTTACCGTGCCGGACCAGGTCTCGGTGATCGGCACCCTCGACGGTGGGGCGGCGGCGTCCATCTTCTATCGAGGCGGGGTGTCCCGGGGGGACAACTTCCGGTGGGAGATCAACGGCAGCGAGGGCGACCTGGTGCTGACCGCTGGCTGGGGCAACATGCAGGTCGCCGAACTCACCCTCGCCGGAGGCCGGGGCGCCGACAGCGTCGTCCAACCACTGGAGGTGCCGGCGTCCTACCTGGACGGCATACCGGCCGAGCTGAGTCGTTCCGTGGCCGGGGGTGTGGCGCGGCTCTACCGGCAGCTCGCCCGGGAGTTGGCCGACGGCACACGGACCGTCCCCGACTTCGCGCATGCCCTCGGCCGGCACCGGCTCATCGACGCGATCGAGCGTGCCTCCGCCACCGGCACGACCCAGTCCCTGGCCCGACCCGCATGACGGGGAGTTCGAGGATGAGAGCGGTCGGACTACTGCGCTACGGCGGGCCGGAGGTGCTGCGGGTGGTCGAGCTTCCGACCCCGCACGCCGGCCCCGGTGAGGTCCGCATCCGGGTCCGCGCGGCGGCGGTCAACCCCGCGGACACCCTGATCCGAGCCGGTATGACGCCGGTACGACTCCGCGGCACCGACCCGCTGCTGCCCGGCCTGGACATCGCCGGCACGATCGACGAGGTGGGCCCCGGGGGCAGTGGTGCTCTCGCCCCGGGTGACCCGGTGATGGCCATGGTCAATCCGACCCGGGCGGCCGGAGGCGGGTACGCCGAGTGGGTCGTGCTTCCGGAAACCTGGGTGGTGCCCGCGCCGGAGGGCGTGTCACCCGCCGAGGCGGCCACGCTGCCGATGAACGGGTTGACAGCCCTGCACGCCCTGGACCAGTTGCGGCTGCCGCCCGGCAGCACCCTCGCGGTGACCGGCGCGGCCGGCGCCGTCGGCGGGTACGCCGTACAGCTCGCCAAGGCCGCCGGTCACCACGTGTTGGCCGACGCGGCGCCCGGTGACGTCGAGCTGGTCGCGGCGCTCGGTGCCGACGTGACGGTGCCCCGAGGCCAGGGTGTCGCGGACCGTTTCCGGGAGCACGCCCCGGAGCGGGTGGATGCCGCCGTCGACGCCGCACTGATCGGCGGCGCGCTGCTGCCCGCGGTCCGCGACGGTGGCGCCGTCGCGTTGCTGCGCGGCGGGCCGGATCCGCTGCTGCTGGCCCAGGCCAGCCAACGGGGGATCAGGATGGTGGCTGCCTACGTGCACGACTACGACGGGCGCCACGACAAACTGGACCTGCTTCGGCAGCTCGCCGAGGAGGGTGCGCTGAGCCTTCGCGTCGCCGGCCGGTTCCCGCCGGAGGAGGCGGCCCGCGCGCATCAGCTCCTGGAAGCCGGAGGGGTACGCGGCCGGTTGGTCATCGAGTTCTGAATCCGTCTGCGGCCGGCCGCCTTCGTCGGGGCGGCCGGCTCGGCAGCGTCTGGGCCGTCGGTGTGGAGAGCGGTCGTGTCACAGTGGCGGGGCGATGTCCCGCCGTTCCTCGACCCGCTGGTATTCGACCGGCTGTTCGGTGGTGGTGACCACCTCGCGGCGGCGACCCCAGATCAGCGTGGTCATGATCAGGCCGAGCACGCCGGCACCCATCAGGATCCAGCCGACCACGTCGAGGTTGATGCCGCCGACGCTCGCGTCCAGTGCGAAGGTGAGGATCGCGCCGAGCGCGATCAGGAAGATGCTGGTGCCGATACCCACGACAGCCTCCTTAGGGGGGTGTGGTGCGCTGTCGAGCCCTTCAGTACCCCGGCGGGGACCAGCGCAACCGCGACCGGACAGGGTGCCGTACCAAGCGATCTTGGCATCGGGTAGAGTTCACCTGTCACCGGCGCTTGTCGGGGACGTGCGGACGTAGCGCAGCTGGTAGCGCATCACCTTGCCAAGGTGAGGGTCGCGGGTTCGAATCCCGTCGTCCGCTCGCGATGCGCCCCACGGGGCCGCCACGGGCGATTGGCGCAGTGGGAGCGCGCTTCCTTGACACGGAAGAGGTCACTGGTTCAAACCCAGTATCGCCCACCATCCACACCGCAGATCTGATGACCCGTTACCGATATCCGGTAACGGGTCTCGGCGTTTCCGCCTACTCGCCGGCGCGGAGCACCTCACTCAGCCGGTCGCGTCGCCGCAGCGCCGACTCGACAGGTACGACCGCGGCGGCCGCCGCCAGCAGTGCCACGCTCACCAGGCCCAGCAGCCACCACGGCAGGACCGCCGTCGGGTCGGCGGCCTGGCCGGTGAGCAGCCGCAGGTCGAGTGGGCCGAGCGTCAGGCGCGCGAGCAGGGCACCGAGGAGCGGGCCGCACACCGCGGTGACCACGACCGGCGGCAGCAGCTCTCCGGCGGCGACCCAGCGGGCGTCGCGTGGCCGCAGGCCGAGGGTCCGCAGCCGGGTCAGCGTCTGCCACCGCTGCGCGGCGCCGGCGGCGGCGGCGAGCGTGAGGCCGAGCAACCCCAGCGCCAGCAGTACCGCGGCGGCCGTCCACGCCAGCCGTAGCAGCCCTGCGGTCAGCGGTGCCACCCGCTGCGCCCGCAGGACGTCCGCGCGCAGTACGACGTCGGCGGCGACGCCGGTGTGCGACACGGCCCGCGCCGCGCCGGGGCCGGTCACCCAGACGGTGTTCGGGACGGCGGGCAGTCCGGCGGCTGCGAGCGCCGTGGCGTCCACGATGACGACGTCGTCGGCGCCGCCGACGGAGGGCGCGGTACCGACGGCGGCGAGACCGATCGCCGGGGCGTCGTCCCGGGACAGCTGCAGCCGCGTGCCGGTCCGCAGATCGCCGTCGCTCAGTCGGACCAGCGCGGGCACGTCCCCGGAGCCAGGACCGGGTGCGGTGAGCCGGGCCAGCGCAGGCGCGTCGGGCAGCGGAGTGCTGGCCAACAGGCGCTGGAACGCGGCGGCGTCCACGACGACCAGGCGTGGGGTGAGCGGTGTCGAATCGGTGGAGACGGGTGCCGAGTCGGTCACCTGCGCGACGACGACCTGTTCTACCCCGGGTGCGGCGGCGACGCGCTCGGCGAGTGCGGGTGTGGCGGCCTCGGTGTCGGCGCCGACGTCGAGGCGGGCGTCCGCGCCGACGGTGCTCCACGCGCCGTCGGCCAGGCCCTGGTTGACTGTGGCGCCGAGGATGAGCGCGAACGACGCGAGCGCAGTGGAGCCGACCAGGACCAGCAGCGGCAGCGCGCGCCCGGTCGTCGTGGCCGCCTGGGCGGCACCGAAGACGGCCAGCGGGCGGCGCGAGCGCAGGGCCTGGCGGAGTGCGAACCGCGCCCCGAGGGGCAGCAGCCGGAGCAGGACGAGCGCGCCGACGAGCGCGCCCAGAGCGGGGGCGCTGACCGGCAGGATCAGGTCGCCGGTCAGCTCGCCGGTGTCGCCGTCGGAGGCGACGGGCAGCAACCCGCGCTGGTGCAGTGTGACGAGGGCGGCGACCGCGGCGATCAGGACAGCGGCCTCCACGGCGGCGCGGCGCAACTGGCCGGTGGCCCGGAGCCAGCGCCGGGCGGCCGGGTTGGCGGGTTGGCGCCGGTCGCGGCTGGCGCGGGCGGCGGCGAGGGTGCCGAACGCCGGCCCGGCGACGACACCGGCCAGGACCACGGGAACCGCCCAGGTCCAGGAGACGCCCGGGGCGACCGTGCGGGCGAGCGCGAGCCCGACGGCGGCGGCCGACAGGGACACGACTGTGGATTCGACTGTCAGTTCCGTACCGAGGTCGGGTAGTGCCGCGCCGCGCTGCCGGGCGGCGCTCAGCACCGGCGTACGGCGGCGGACCAGCAGGTCGGCGGCGAGCAGCAGGACCAGCACGGTGGCGGTCAGCACGCCGGCGAGCAGGACGGCGGCCTGTGCGAAAGCGGCGCTGCTCCGGGCCCGGGCGGCGCGCAGGGTGGTGTCCAACTGCGATTCCCACTTCAGGGACTGGCCGCGGGCAGCCGATGAGCCGGAGGTCGCCTTGAGCTTGACCACCCTGCTGGCGAGCGTCGCGGCGGTGTCCCAGGTGAGCGCGTCGGGGTCGGGAGCGAAGTGGACGGTGCGCCGCAGTTGGCCCTCCGCGACGGCGAGCCGGGCGTCCGGCAACGAATCACGCGACAGCAGGCCGGCGAACCGGGTGGTCCCCACGCCGTCGGCGCCGGGCACGGGGCGTAGCAGCGCCGGGGCGAGTCGCCAGGCCGGGTCGGCGCTGTCCGCGGGTCGGTAGATCCCGCTGATCCGGACGTCCGTGTCGCTACCCTTGCCGTCCGTGACCGGCATCCGATCGCCGGGGCCCAGGCGCAGTGCGGCGGCGGCTGCCTCGGAGAGGCCGACCTGCACCGGCCAGGGCGGTCCGTCGTAGGGGGTCTCGATGTAGTCGTCGGAGACAGGGGAGCCGGGCGCGTTGCCGGCGACCCAGGTCACGGCCGGGCTGCCGAGGTCACCGGCCAGGTAGCTGAGCTGGAAGGTACGCGGCGCGCTGGCGCCGGTGATGGTGAGGATCGGGCCGTTGATGACGGTGACGGGCGGGAGTAACGCGGCGTCCAGGTCGGGCCCGAGCGCGGTTGCCGCCCGGGCGCGCAGGTCGTCGGCCTCCTTGGCGAGGCGGGGCATCCGGACCCGCCCGCCGGTCGGCCCGTCGTCGCGTTCCCAGTCGGCGTGAACGAGGACGTCCGAGTCGTGGCCGGCGCGGCGGACCGTGTCCTGGACGGCGGTGTCGGCGGCGGCGCGGAGCAGCGTCGGCACGGCCCCGGCGAGTAGCGCGGTGGCCGCGATGACGGCGGCGGTGAGCAGCAGCGCTCCGGCGTCGGCACGGCCACGGCCCCGGATGCTGGGCCAGTGCGGCGCCGGCCACCGGCGGGTCAGCCACCGGTTCACGGCGTCACCCGCGGGTGCGCGGCGTCGGCCCGGCGGACCTGGACGGTGACCACCACGGCGACCGCCAGCAGGCAGCCGGCCAGCAGTACGGCGAGCAGTGCGGCCTCGGCCGGCCACGGCCAGTGTGGCTGGGTGGCCGGGACGGGCGCGGCGCCGGTGTCGGAGCGTACGAGCAGGGGGGCGACGACGCGGGTGGCGAGCGCGCCGACGGCCGCGCCCACCGCGAGCAGGGGCAGCAGAACGCCGGTGTGTTGGCCGAGCAGCACGGCCCGGATACCGCGCCGGGACATCCCCAGGCCGCGCAGCCGCGTCACCTCCACGGCGCGGACCTGTAGATCACAGGTGACGTGCAGGACGACGCCGGCGAGCAGCAGCAGGGCCGCGGCCGGGACGAGGAGCCGGAGCGCGCCCGGCAGCCCGGCGCGCAGCGGGCCGCCGGTGAGGCGGGCGGTCTCCGCCTCGCGGGTCGTGACGGTGCCCAGGTACAGGGCGGTGGCCCGCTCGGCGGCACCGGTGGCGGCGGGGTGGCCGACCCACCAGGCGTCGACGGGGAACGTCAGGTCGCCGGTCACGGCGCGTGCGCGCGACAGGGTGTCCAGGTCGGCCAGGACGGCGATGGCGGCGGGGGCGGACGGCACGCTCGGCACGACCTCCTTGACGACGATCGGGACGGGCGTGATGCCGATCGTGACGCTGAGCTTGCTCCCGCTCCCTGCGCCGACCTCGCTGGCGAAGCGGGCGGAGACGGCGACGGGCACCGGGCCGGGGTCCGGGAACGCGGTGGCGACGAGGGTCCGGGCGGCGTCCTCCGCGCCGCCGAGGTCGACGGTCGCGGCCATCCGCAGCGCGGTCCCCGTCGGCGTGGCGGACACCCCGACGGTCTGGTCTCTCACCTTGCTCGGGACCGGCGGCGCGGACGTGGCGGTCCAGTCCGATCCGTCGGCGGACGTCTCCACCGCCCCGGTGGGCGGCACGGTGAGGGTGACGGCTACGTCGACGGGTCGGCCGACCGCGTCGGTGGTGAACGGCAGCGCGACCGCGACGAGGCGCTGCCCGTCGGTCGTCGCGCAGACGGGCAGCAGAAACTCCTGACCGTCGAGCGGTACGGCGGGACCGGTGCAGGACGTGCGGAGGCCGGTGGCGTCCTGCAACAGCAGCCGGGGCGTCACGGCGAGCGGGGTGCCGCCGGCGGCCGTCCCGCGCAGGACGAGCGGGGCGCCGGTCGGAACGGCGAGGCCGGTGACCCGGGTGCGCGGGGCCAGCGTGGCGCCCACGTCGGCCCATCCGCGGTCGCCGTCCAGCCGTCCGCGCAGCAGGGTGTCGGCGCGGGTGGTGTCGACGGCGACCAGGCGCGGCGCGACGCCTGCGTTGCCGAGCCACTGACCGACTGTGGTGCCCCGGTCGAGGACCGGGCTGACGACCCCCGCGGTGGCCGCGCCGACGGTCGCGCCCTCTCCGGCCACCGGCGCCGTGCCGAGGGTGAGTGCCAGGTCGGTGCCGACGGAGAGCGCCGCCTGGTCGCGCTGCGACTGGTGCCACGTGTCGTCGAAGGCGAGGCCGAAGGTGCCGGCCGCGCAGGCCAGTCCGACGAGCAGCCCGGCGGCGACCGCCTGTGGCCGGCGGGCGGCCTCGGCGACCGCCAGCGGAACCGCCAACCCGCGGGCGCGGTACGCCAGCCGGTCGGCGCCGCGAAGGGCGGGCAGTACCACCCGGAGGGCCAGCGCGGCGCCCGCGGTGAGCAGCAGCGCCGGTGCGAGCACCCGGACCGCGTCGGCGCGGGGGCTGGCGGCGGTGGGCTGCGCGTACAGCTGCCACCAGCCGGCGGCGGCGAATGCCGCGAGCAGCACGTCGGCGCCGGATCGGGCCAGCAGTTCGCGGCGGGTGCGCTGGTCGCCGGCCGCCGGGACGGGCCGGATCGCCAGGACGGTGAGGACGGCGGCGAGCACCAGCGCGCCGCCGACGACCGCGAGGACCTGGGCACCGGCGACGGCCGGCCGGACGGTCAGGCCGGCGCCGTCCAGCGGTGGCAGGTGGGTCAGGCCGGCGTGCAGGACCGACGAGGCCGGTATCGCGAGCGCGGCGGCGACGGCGGCGACGAGCCCGGCCTCGATCGTCGCCGTGGCGGCGAGTTGGCGACGGCTGGTGCCCAGGGCGGACCGCAGAGCGGTCTCCTCGGCGCGGATGCCCGTGGTCAGCCGGCCGGCGAGGACGAGTGCCGTCACGGTCAGGACACCGCCGAGGACGGCGATGGCGAGCACGACGGCGGCGGTGACGTGCCGTTGGTCGTCGGCGGCCCGCAGGGTCAGCGGTAGTTCGGAGGAGACCCGTGCGAGCCGGACGCGGTCGCCGAGGGTGCCCGCCAGCCGGCGGTCGGCATCGCGGACGGCTCCGGCGACGGTCTCCAGGTCGTGGCGGTTGGGGCCGGACAGGTCCGGATGGGCGGTGATCTCCATCCGGTCGACTGTGGCACCGGTGCTGACCAGGTCGGCGAGGTCGACGAGGAACGGGCCGTAGGCGTTCACCGGCTGTAGGAAGCGGCCGTCCCGGTAACCGGTGGCGGAGCCGGCCGCGGCCAGCGGGTCGCGGTCCCAGCCGCGCCCCGGCAGCGGGCGCACCACACCGACGACTGTCACGTCGATGGCCGGGACGGGCGCGTGGGCCAGCTCGGCGCCGAGGCGCACCCGGCTACCGGGGGTGAGGCCGAGCAGTTGCGCGGTGGACTCCAGCAGCACCGCGTCGCCCGGGTGCTGTGGCCAGCGCCCGGTGACCAGCTCGCCTCGGGTCGGCAGGTCGTCCATCCCCGACAGGTACGCCTGGGCCGCGACGCTGGTGCCCTTGGTGAGCGTGGGCGGCAGCGCCCGCAGCACTGTCGACGCCCGCGCGGTTGTCGTCGCCGGGAACGGCGCGAGCGCGGAGGTCACCACGGTGCGGGTGTCGGCGGCGACGGACGACGTGTCCGGGCCCTCGACGGTGCCGGTGTAGACGGTCACGTCGACGGCGGTGGGGGCGGCGCGGGCCATGGCGACCTCCAGCGCCCGCTCGGCGGTGCGGGTGATCAGCAGGGTGCAGGTGCCCAGCAGGGTCGCGCCGATCGTGACGACCCCGAGGAGGGCCGCCAGCAACGGCCACTGGGCGCGGGCGCGCCGGCTGAGCAGCCTCATCGTCGCGTCACCCGGCGTCCGGCACGGGCGCGGCCGGCTGCCCGGCGGCCTGTTCGTCGAGGTGCCCGTCGTGGATGCGGATCACCCGGTCGGCCAGGGCCATCATCACCGCGTCGTGCGTCGACACCAGGACGGTGACTCCCTCGGACTCCACGATCCCGCGCAGCAGGGCCATCACCGAGAGGCCGGTCTCGGCGTCCAGTTGCCCGGTGGGCTCGTCGGCGAGCAGGAGCTGGGGCGAGGCGGCCAGCGCGCGGGCGATGGCCACCCGCTGCTGTTGGCCGCCGGACAGCTCGGCCGGCCGCTGCCGGGCGTGGTCGGCCAGGCCGATCAGCTCCAGCAGCAACTCGACCCGCCGCTCGCGCTCGCCGGGGGCGACGCGGGCCATCCGCAGCGGGGCCGCGACGTTCTCCGCGGCCGACAGCACCGGGATCAACCCGAAGCTCTGGAAGACGTACGACACCTTCTCGCGCCGCAGCCGGGACAGGCCGTCCTCGTCGAGCGCGGTGACGTCGGTGCCGTCGACGTGCACGGTGCCGGCGTCCGGGCGGTCCAGACCGCCGATGACGTTGAGCAGGGTGGTCTTGCCCGAGCCGGACCGGCCGACGAGGGCCACCATCGAACCGGCGGCCACGTCGAACGACACACCGCGCAGGGCGTGTACGACTGTCGGCCCGGTGCGGAAGCGCCGGTGGATGCCGCGCACGCGCAGCAGCGGCTCGCCGCTCATTCGCCGCTTCCCGAGTCGGGGTGGATCGTGATGTGGTCGGCTTCCAGGGCCAGCCGGACCCGTCGGGTCAGCGCCAGCGCCTGGCGGAACTCGCGGGGCACCTGGACCCGCCCGGCGCGGTCCATCACGGCGTACTCCTCGGCGATCACGTGCGTGTCACCCTCCGCGTCGGTGGTGGTGCGGCGCAGCACCTCGCTGCTGGTGCGCCCGTCCCGGATCGCGACGGTGCGTTCGACCTGACCGCTGACCTCCGGATCGTGGGTCACCACGACGACGGTGACGCCGTACCGCCGGTTGACGTCCCGCAGGACGCCGAAGACCTCCGCGGACGTGGCGGCGTCCAGCTCACCGGTCGGCTCGTCGGCGAGCAGGACCCGCGGCTGGTTGGCCAGCGCCACCGCGATCGCGACCCGCATCTGTTGCCCTCCGGAGAGTTGCCCGGGGCGCCGGTCGGCGCAGTCGGCGACGCCGAGGCTGTCCAGCAACTCGGCCACGCGCTCCCGGCGCTGCTCCTTCGGGGTACGCGCCGCCGTCATCGGCAGGTCCACCATCTCCCGTGCGGTCAGGTACGGGATCAGGTTGCTGGCCGTCTGCTGCCGGACGAACCCGACGGTGCGCCGCCGGTAGTCCACCCGGTCCGCGCGGGACATCGCCAGCAGGTTCCATTTGTCGACCCGGACCCGCCCGGCGGTGGGGGCGTCGATGCCGGCCAGGATGGAGAGCAGCGTCGACTTGCCCGACCCGGAGGCACCGACGACGGCGACCAGTTCGCCGCTCTGCACGGCCAGGTCCAGCCCCTGCAGGGCCTGCACCTCGATCGAACCCGTCTGGTAGATCCGCACCAGGTTCTCGCAGACGATGAGCGCGTCCCGGCCGAACTCGGGCGCCCGCGCGGATGGCTGCGGCAGGGACAGCGGTGTGCGGGTCATGCCCTTCTCCGTCCGGGTTGTGCCGACGTGGGAGCCAGCCTCGGGTGGCCTGGGCAAGCTGCGGTACGCCAGTATCGCCCATCGCGGAAAACTTCTCGTCATCGCAACCCGGCGACGAGCCGTCGCCGTACCCAAACCGATGGCGGTCCCCGGCCGGGGTTGCGAGACTCTGGCCTGTGCGCGAGCCGGACCGTTTCCGAGATGCCGTGCGGGTGTGGGCGGCCGGCGGTGCGGACGCCGTGGCGGCCGCCACGGTCGCCCGTGAGTTGGCCGGTGAGCTGAGCACGGTCGTGCTCGTCGAGGGCTTCAGCGACAGGTGCGCGGTGGAGGCCCTTGCCGAGCGGCGGGGCCGCGACCTGGCGGGTGAGGGCGTGTGTGTCCTGCCGATCGGTGGCGCGATGAGTGTCGCCCGGTACCTGCGGCTCTTCGGGGCGCAGGGTCTGGCCCTGACCGTACGAGGGCTCTGCGACGAGGCCGAGGAGGGGTTCTTCCGACGGGGGTTGGAGCAGGCCGGCTTCGGCACCGACCTGACCCGCCCGGCCCTGGAGGCGCTCGGCTTCGGTGTGTGCGTGACCGATCTGGAGGACGAGCTGATCCGCGCGCTGGGCAGCGCTGGTGTCGAGCGGGTCATCGACGCCGAGCGGGATCTGGCGAGGTTCCGGGTCTTCCAGAAGCAGCCCGCGCAGCGCGGCCGGCCGGTCGAGCGGCAACTGCGTCGCTTCCTGGGCACGATGAGCGGCCGCAAGGCCCGGTACGCGTCCGCGCTCGTCCGGGCCCTCGACCCGGGCGCCATCCCCCGACCGCTGGATCGGTTGCTCGGCTGACGGTTCTGCCACGGGCAGATCCGCTACCGGTGAACAGGGCTGTCGTCCGCCGGCCCACACCGGCAGGGTGGGCGGATGAGATTGCTGGTGCTCGGTGGTACGGGGTTCGTGGGCGGTGCGACGGTCACCGAGGCCCTCCGCCGCGGCTGGTCGGTGACGGTGTTCAACCGGGGGCTGCACGGGACGGTGCCTCCCGGCGTACACCGGTTGCGGGGTGACCGCACCGCGCCGGACGGCCTGGCGGCGTTGGCCGGCGGCGAGTGGGACGTGCTGGTGGACACCTGGGACGGCGCGCCGCGCGCTGCCGGGGACGCCGCCCGCGCGTTGGTCGACGCGGTCGGCCACTACGTGTACGTGTCCAGCGGGTCGGTCTACGCCGACCCGGGCGCTGCCGGGCTGGACGAGGACTCACCGGTGGTGGACGCCGACCCGGACTCCGTCGACGGCGACTACCCGCAGCTCAAGTCCGGTGCGGAGCGTGCCGTGCGGGAGGTCTTCGGGCAGCGGGCGCTGGTCGCCCGGGCCGGGCTGATCCTCGGCCCGGGGGAGGACATCGGCCGGCTGCCCTGGTGGTTGCGGCGCGTCGAGCGGGGCGGCGACGTGCTCGCCCCCGCGCCGGCGGACCTGCCGGTGCAGTACATCGACGTCCGTGACCTGGCGGGCTGGATGCTGGACGCGGGCGCCCGGCGGGTGGGCGGCACGTTCAACGCGATCGGTCGGCGGGCGCAGACCACGATGGGTGAGCTGCTCGACGCGTGTGTGGCAGTCACCGGTGCCGACGCCCGGCTGCGCTGGACCGATCCGGCGCCGATCCTCGCCGCCGGTGTGCAGCCGTGGAGCGACCTACCGATCTGGCTGCCGGTCGGCCACCCCTACCGGGGGTTGCTGGAGCGGGACGTCAGCCGCATCTTCGCCGCCGGGCTGACCTGCCGGCCGGTGGCCGAGACCGTCGAGGATACCTGGCGGTGGCTCCGCGAGGTGGGCACGGTCCCGCCGCGCGCCGGGCGGCCGGACCGCGGCTCGATCGGTCTGGCTCCAGAACGGGAGGCCGCCGTGCTCACCGGCTGACCCCCGCGCGGTCAGCGTTCGCGGACCACCGCGACCGGGCAGTTGGCGTGCTGGATCATCTGCTGGCTGACCGAGCCGAGCAGCATCCCGGCCAGTCCGCCCCGACCCCGGCTGCCGACCACCACCGCCTGCGCGGACCGGCTCGCCTCGATCAGCATCGCCGCCGGGCTGCCCGGGACCACGTCGACGGTGACGGTCAGCTCGGGAAACGTCCGTCGCCATGGTCCCAGTGCCTGCTCCACGGCGGCCTGCTCGTCGGACACCCCGGCCGCCGCAGCGGGGCCCGGTGTCCAGGCGTGCAGCACGCGCAGCGGCACCTGCCGCCGTGCCGCCCGTTCGGCTGCGAAACCGAGTGCCACCAGCGACGGGGCCGAACCGTCCACCCCGACCGCCACGGGGGCGTCCGGCCGGCCGGCCGTCCCGTCGCGGACCACCACGACCGGGCAGTGCGCGTGCGCGGCGACCGAGACGGCCGTGGACCCGGCCAGCAGGCCCCCGAATCCGCCGTGGCCTCGGCTGCCGAGCACCAGCATCCCGGCCTCGGCCGAGCGTTCCTGCAACACCAACGCGGGTGGTCCGTCGTACACCTCGCCGGTGATCCGCAGCTCGGGGTGGGTGGCGGCGGCGTTCGCCGCGGCCCGGTGCACCAGGTCCTCGACCTGCCGGCGGGCGGTCTCATCCGGCCAGCCCCCGGGCGTCAGGCCCGGACCGACCCAGCCGGCCACGGTCAGCCATTCGAGGACGTACGCCAGCCGCACCGGTCTGCCGCTGTGCCGTGCCTCCTCCAGTGCCCAGTCCACCGCCACCGAGGCGTCGGTGGAGCCGTCGAAGCCGACCAGGATCTCCGCGTCGCGCACGTCGTCCTCCTCAGGGGTTCGTCGGGTCGGTCGCTCGGACCCAGCGCCACTCGGCCACCGCGGGGTCGTCCTCGCCGTAGCGGCGGGTGTAGTCGCGGGCGGCCTGCCGGGCGTCGAACATCCTCTGGCGCAGGTGCGCGGCGCGGGCGGCCAGGCCGGGCACCCGGTCGATGACGTCGATGACCAGGTGGAAACGGTCCAGGTCGTTGAGCATGACCATGTCGAACGGGGTGGTGGTGGTCCCTTCCTCTTTGTAACCGCGTACGTGCAGGTTGTCATGGTTGTTGCGGCGGTAGGTGAGCCGGTGGATCAACCAGGGATAACCGTGGTACGCGAAGATGACCGGCCGGTCCGCGGTGAAGATGGTGTCGAACTCGTTGTCGGTCAGGCCGTGCGGGTGCTCGGTGTCCGTCTGCAGGCGCATCAGGTCGACCACGTTGACCAGCCGGATCCGCAGGTCCGGGAGGTTCTGGCGGAGCAGCTCGACGGCGGCCAACGTCTCCAGGGTGGGCACGTCTCCGCAGCAGGCGAGCACCACGTCCGGCTCGGTCCCCTCGTCGTTGCTGGCCCACTCCCAGATGCCCAGGCCACGCCGGGTGTGTTGGATCGCCTCGGTCATCGTCAGCCAACTCGGTGCCGACTGCTTACCGGCCACCACCACGTTGATGTAGTGCCGGCTGCGCAGGCAGTGGTCCATGGTGGCGAGCAGCGTGTTGGCGTCCGGTGGGAGGTAGACCCGCACCACCTCGGCCTTCTTGTTGACCACGTGGTCGATGAAGCCGGGGTCCTGGTGGGAGAAGCCGTTGTGGTCCTGACGCCAGACGTGGCTGGACAGCAGGTAGTTCAACGAGGCGATCGGTTGCCGCCAGGGGATGGCCCGGGTCACCTTCAGCCACTTGGCGTGCTGGTTGAGCATCGAGTCGACGATGTGGATGAACGCCTCGTAGCTGGTGAAGACGCCATGCCGGCCGGTGAGGAGGTAGCCCTCCAGCCAGCCCTGGCACAGGTGCTCGGAGAGCACCTCCATCACCCGGCCGTCGGGGGAGAGGTGGTCGTCGCCGGCAACGGTGGCGGCCACCCACGCCCGACCGGTCACCTCGAACGCGGCGCCCAGCCGGTTGGAGGCGACCTCGTCCGGCCCGAACAGTCGGAACGTCTCCGGGTTGGCGCTGATGACGTCGCGGATCCACGGGCCGAGCACCCCTGTCGCACCGGCCATCGGCTTGCCCGGTTCGGGAACGTCCACGCCGTAGTCGCGGAAGTCGGGCAGGGTCAGGTCGCGTAGCACCACGCCACCGTTGGTGACCGGATTGGCGCTCATCCGCCGGTCCCCGTGCGGCGGCAGTGTCCGCAACTCGTCCACCGGCGCGCCGGTGGCGTCGAACAGTTCCTCGGGCCGGTAGCTGCGCAGCCACCGCTCCAGCTCGGCCAGGTGCGCCGGGTTGTCGCGTACCCCGGACAGCGGCACCTGGTGGGCGCGGTACGTGCCCTCCACCTGGACGCCGTCGACCTCGTTCGGGCCGGTCCAGCCCTTCGGCGTCCGTAGGATGATCATTGGCCAGCGGCTGCGTTCGACGGCACCACCGGAACGGGCCCGCCGCTGGATCGCGGCGATCTCGTCCAGTGCGCGGTCCAACGTCGCGGCGAGCGTGCGGTGCACCACGGCGGGGTCGTCACCGGCGACCACGTACGGCTGGTAGCCCGAGCCGCGCATCAGGTCGAGCAGGTCGGTCTCGGGGATCCGGGACAGCACCGTCGGGTTGGCGATCTTGTAGCCGTTGAGGTGCAGGATGGGCAGCACCGCGCCGTCGCGCGCGGGGTTGAGGAACACGTTGGAGAGCCAACTGCCGGCCAGTGGCCCGGTCTCCGCCTCACCGTCGCCGACCACGCAGGCCACCACGAGATCGGGGTCGTCGAACGCCGCGCCGTAGGCGTGGCTCAACGCGTACCCCAGCTCGCCGCCCTCGTGGATCGAGCCCGGCACGTCCGACGCGACGTGGCTGGGGATGCCACCGGGGAAGGAGAACTGGCGGAACAGCTTGGCCATCCCGGCCTCGTCGCGTGCCACATCGTGGTAGCGCTCCGACCAGGTGCCCTCCAGCCAGGTGTTGGCCACGATGGCCGGGCCGCCGTGCCCCGGGCCGGTGACCAGCATGGCGTTGAGGTCACGCGTCACGATCACCCGGTTGAGGTGGGCGTAGATCAGGTTGAGTCCCGGGCTGGTGCCCCAGTGCCCGAGCAGTCGGGGCTTGATGTCGTCGCGGCTCAGCGGCTCCCGCAGCAGCGGGTTGCCCA
Organism: Micromonospora sp. NPDC048935; assembly: GCF_043197875.1. Lineage (NCBI taxonomy): Bacteria > Bacillati > Actinomycetota > Actinomycetes > Micromonosporales > Micromonosporaceae > Micromonospora > Micromonospora sp. NPDC048935. The sequence goes on from NZ_JBICTZ010000001.1 coordinate 695,885, forward strand.
GCAGGTAGATCTGCCCGACGGTGAGGTAGTTCGCGGCGCGCCAGTAGGCGTCCAGCCGGCGTAGCTCGTCGTCGGTGAGGGCGCGTCGCGCGTCGAGAGCGGTGTCCATCAGGCTGCCTCTCGCGGGTAGGAGTGGGGCGTGCGGCTTCGCCGCCGCGAACGCCGGGGTCAGGGCCGTCGGTCCCGTGCCGCCGGGGCGGCCGGCCCGGTCAGCGGCGCCTCGGCCAGGCCACGGACGACGACCACCGGTGCGGGGGAGTGGTAGAGCAGGGACTGGGCGACCGCGCCCAGCATCGCTCGCCCCGGTTCGTCACCGCGGGCGGCGACAAGCGCCAACTGCGACGTGCGGGACGTGTCGATCAGAACCTGAGCGGGATCGCCGCGAACGACCCGGCACTCGGTGGGCACCGAACCGTTGCGGCTGGTGTGTCGGGCCAGCGCCTCGACGAGCTGCTCGGCGACCGCGTCGGTGTCCTCGTCCTGCTCCACCACCCGCAGCGCGAGCAGCCGGGTGTCCCGGCGGGCCGCGCATTCCACGGCCCACCGCAGGGCGAGGTGCGAGCTGGGTGAGCCGTCCACCCCGACCAGCACCGGCCCCCGCGGTGGTGGCTCGCGGCGGACCACCAGCAGGGGGCAACCGGCCCGCGCGGCCAACTGCACGGCGGGCGTCTCGGCCGGGACGCACTGCCCGCTGCCGGCCATGCCGCTGTCGCCGACCGCCAGCAGGAACGCCGTCTCCGACCGGCGGATGAGGGTGGCGAGCATGCCGCTCTCGACGATCTCGCTGCCCACGGTCAGCTCGGGCTCGGCCTGGTGGGCGAGTTGGGCGGCCCGGGTGAGCAGCTCTTCGGCCCGGTCGCGGGGTGCGGCGACGGTGTCCGCGGCGAAGGCCGCCTGCCAGTCGAACATGTGCAGCAGGTGCAGTGGCCGGCCGTGCCCGGCGGCTTCCTGGGCGGCCTGTTCGACGACCGGGAGGTCGAGAACCGAGCCGAGGCCGACCAGCACCGCTGCGTCGGCGGGTGCGGCCATCGATATCACCTCCCGGGCGTCGCGCCCGGCACGACCACGCTGTCCTTGACCGAGGGTAGTCGGATAGTCACGGTTGCGGGCCGATTGTGGGTTTGCGGGTTCTCCGCGAGCTGATCCGGGATGCCCCATGGCGAGCACCCCGACCACCCCGACCTCGCCAAGCTCGTGGCGGCGACTCGTGCCGGCTGCCGCTGGAGTCCGTCAACTGAGGTTGACAGGAGATGCGTTGTCAACGTATGTTGACGGCATGAGTCAGGCGACAGAACTCGCGGCGGCAGCCGGCAGCACCGACCCCCGGGTCGGGCTGCGCGCCGTCCGCGCGCTGCGCCGGCTGCTCGAACGGCTTGAGGTGGTCCAGGTGGACAACGCCCGTCGACAGGGCTGGTCCTGGCAGGAGATCGCCGATGCGCTCGAGGTCAGCCGGCAGGCGGTGCACAAGAAGCACGCTGGGCGACCGGCGGTCAACTCATCCTGGGAGGCGTGATGTTCGAACGGTTCACCGACCGGGCGCGCGGCGTGGTGCGCCGGGCGCTGGAGGAGGCTCGGGCCGAGGGGCAACGGCCGGTCGGCACCGAGCACCTGCTGCTCGCCCTGCTCGACGACGACGCCGGCCTGGCCAGCCGGGTGCTCGCCGACGCCGGCGTACGCGCCGACGACCTGCGTGAGCGCGTCCGCCGGCACACCGTCAGCGGTGGCGCCGGCCTCGGCGACGCGGACGCGGCGGCCCTGCGGGAGATCGGCATCGACCTGGCCGCGATCGTGGCCCGCATCGAGGAGTCCTTCGGCCCGGACGCGCTGCGTGAGGCCGTGCCGGCACCGCGCGGCCGCTGGGGTCGCCGGCGGCGGCGGTACCTCGGCGGCCCGTTCTCGCCCCGGTCGAAGAAGGCGCTGGAGTTGTCCCTGCGGGAGGCGCTGCGCCTGCGCCACAAGCACATCGGCACCGAGCACATCCTGCTCGGGGTGCTTCGGGAGGGGCACGGGCTGGGCGCGCTGGTGCTCACCGAGTCCGGCATCGACCTCGACGATCTGCGCCGACGGGTGGAGAGCGCGCTGCGGGCGGCGGCCTGACGGGTGCGCCCGCTCTGAAACCTCTCTGTGGCACTTCCGACGCGCGCCCCCCGCTGGGTCGCTGAAGGTGCCCCGGTGCTGCACACTGGCGCCCGTGGATGCTGGACAGGACAGGCGACCCTCGGGCGGCGACGGTGGGCTGCGCTCCGCCGTGGTGGTCAACCCGGTGAAGGTCGATGATCTCGACGAGCTGCGCCGTACCGTGAACGACGCCCTCGCCGCGGCCGGCTGGCCCGAGCCGGAGTGGCACGAGACCACCGTCGAGGACCCGGGCCGGGGCCAGACCGAGCAGGCCGTCAAGGCCGGCGTCGACCTGGTCTTCGCCTGCGGCGGGGACGGCACCGTGATGTCCTGCGTCAGCGCGCTGGTCGGCACCGACGTGGCGCTCGCCGTGCTGCCGCAGGGCACCGGCAACCTGCTCGCCGCCAACCTCGGGCTCAGCACCGACCTGGCCGCCGGGTTGCAGGTCGCCATCGAACGGGGACGACGGCTTCTCGACGTCGGCGCCGTCGAGAAGCAGTACTTCACAGTGATGGCCGGCATGGGCTTCGACGCCCAGATGCTCGCCGCCACCTCCGAGACCACCAAGGCCCGCATCGGCTGGCCGGCATACGTGATGGGCGCCGCCCGGCACCTGCGGGACCGGCCGATGCGGGTGAAGATCCGCATCGACGACCGCCCCCCGGTACGCCGCCGGGCCCGGTCGGTCCTGATCGCCAACGTCGGCCGGCTCCAGGGCGGTGTGCACCTGCTCACCGAGGCCGAACCGGACGACGGGTGGCTCGACGTCGCCGTGCTCACCCCGCGCAACCTGCGGCACTGGCTGGCGCTCGGCTGGGCGGTGATCCGCCGCAGTGGCCAGGTGCCGCGGATGGAGGTGTTCCGCGGCCGGCACGTGGTGATCACCAGCAACCGGGCGCAGCCGAGGGAACTGGACGGCGACCTCATCTCCCCGGGCCGGCAGTTGGCGGCGCAGATCCGGCCGCAGGCACTATGGCTCTGCGTACCGCAGCCCCAGGACGCACCCGACCTGGCCGTGGATGCCGAAGGCGCCGGAGAGCGGGGCGAGCAGCTGATCAAGGAGGCACGCCGTGAGTAGCACCCGGATCGTGCCGGAGACCCGGCTGATGGCCGACGAGGAGCTGTCCGCCGACGACGCCTGGCACACGTTGCGCCGGCAGAACGGCTGGCACCTGCTGCGGGACGCCTTCATCAGGTTCCGCTACGGCGACGGGTTCAGCCACTCGCGGGCCTTCGCGCTGCAACTCTGCCTCGCCGTGGTGCCGTTCCTGATCGCCCTCACCGGCCTGATCAGCGAACTGGGCGTCGAGGAGGGCGGTCAGGTGGTGGCCGACACGGTCCTGGCGCTCACCCCGGGCCAGAGCGCCCAGATGGTCTCCGAGCTGCTGGGCGAGGGCGAACGCGTCGAGGACGCCGGAGAGCTGGCACTGACCCTCGGTCTGCTCACCGGTCTGTTCGCGCTGACCACCACCATGGCCCAGATCGAACGCGGCGCCAACCGCATCTACGGCGTCGAACGGGACCGCCCCGCGCTGCGGAAATACCTGCGCGCCGCGGTGCTGGCCGTCACCGCCGGCCTGCCCGCGCTCGCCGGTTTCCTGATTCTGGTCGGCGGCGGCGCGATGGGCGACTCGGTACGCGAGCACTACGAGTGGGGTGCGGTCGCCAACGGCATCTGGGACGTGGTCCGCTTCCCCCTGAGTCTCGGCCTGACCGTCCTCGCCGTCGCCGTGCTGTTCCGGCACGCCCCACGACGCAACCAGCCCGGCCTGTCCTGGCTGTTCTTCGGCGCCGGCATCGCCACGGTCCTGTGGTGGCTGGCCAGCCTGCTGCTCGCCGCGTACGTGCGGTTCAGTGACGGCTTCGGCCAGACCTACGGCGCGTTGACCGGCATGATGGCGCTGCTGCTCTGGGCCAACCTGACCGGGATGGCGCTCTTCGGCGGGCTGGCCTTCGCCGCCCAACTGGAGGCGCTGCGCATCGGGGTGGACGAGCCCGCCCAACCGGACCTCTGGGAGCCCGACACGGACCGCGCCGAGCTGCTCGACACCGGGGACATGTCGGCGCTCTAGCAGCGCCGGCGTGTACGACGAACGCGGATCGGGTAAAGCGGCCCCGCCAGAGCCGAACAAGGAGGTGCGGGGTGACCGCGGTCAGAGAGATGGCGCGACGTCCGATCGGTCACTTCGCCGAGCGGAGCATCGCGGGTCTGGCGGCCGTCACCGGCGCCGGGGTGGCCTTCGGGCTGCTGTTGCTGCTCGTGCGGGTGCGGTGGAGCCCGTTGCAGGACGCCGACCATGCCGTCGCCGAGTGGTTCAACGGGCTCGTCGCCCCGCACCACGCCCTCGTCACCGTCCTCCAGGCGGTGACCGACCTGGGCGGCCGACCGATCTACATCTGGTTGGTCAGCGTCGCCGTGGTCGGGCTGCTGATCCGCAGGCAGCCACGGCTGGCCGTCTACCTGATCGTCACCGGGGTCGGCGGCCTGATCCTCGACCCGTCGCTGAAGACGCTTGTCGGCCGGCTCCGCCCGGTGGTGGACGTGCCGATCGCCAGCGCACCGGGCAACAGCTTCCCGAGCGGGCACGCGCTGGGCTCGATCGTCGCGTACGGGGCCCTGCTGCTGGTGTTCCTGCCGGCCATGGCGCCCCGCTGGCGCAAGCCGGCGATCGTCGGCTTCAGCGTGCTGGTGGCGGTGATCGGCCTGACCCGCATCGCGTTGGGCGTGCACTACGTCTCGGACGTGCTGGCCGGCTGGCTGCTCGGCGCGGCCTGGTTGGGTGTCACCGCGTACGCCTTCCGGCTGTGGCGTCGTGAGCGTGGGCGGCCGGTGCCGTCGCTGAGCGAGGGCCTGGAGCCGGAGGCCGGGCACGACATCGCCGCCGCCCCGGCCGAGGAGCACGTGCTGGCCCACCCCCGCTCGGCGGTGGCCGAGCTGCTGGTCGGCTGGGTGCTCGTGTTCGGGGCGCTGTACGCCTTCGGCACGTACGTCAGCTACCACGCCAAGGGCACCCTCTTCGACACCCTCGACACCGAGGTGCCGCGCTGGTTCGCCGAGCGGCACACCGACGTGCTGACCGACGTGAGCTGGTGGTGGAGCAAGTTCGGCGACACCCACGCGATCCTGATCATCTCGCTGGTGTTCTGCCCGCTGGTGCTGGCGGTCTGGCGGCGCTGGCGTCCGGTGCTCTTCCTGGCGCTGGCGATGGTGGGTGAGCTGACCCTGTTCCTCGCCTCGGCCCGCGCCGTCGACCGACCGCGCCCGCCGGTGGAGAACCTCGACGGGCAGATGCCCACCTCGTCGTTCCCCTCCGGGCACATCGCGGCCACCATCTGCGTCTGGCTGGCGATCACCGTCATCGTGTTCCCGCGTACCGACAGGTGGTGGCGGTGGATCTTCGTGGCGCTGGCCGTGATCATGCCGGCCGGGGTCGCCACCTCCCGGATGTACCGGGGGATGCACCACCCGACCGACTTCATGGGCGCGATCCTGCTCTCCGCGCTCTGGATCGGCCTGCTCTACCTCGTCATCCGCCCCAACGCCGACCTGAGGGAAGGCAACCAACCGGCCATCGAGTCGGAGGACGTGGACACCCTCGACGACGAGCTGGCGCGGGCCGGCCGGGCCGACTGAGCGCCGCCGTGCTGCGAGTGCTGACCTGGAACATCCGCACGGGCGGTCGCGATCGCGGCGGCGCCGACCGGCTGGACCAGGTGGTCCGGGTCGTCGACGAGCAGGCGCCGGACGTGCTGGCCCTTCAGGAGCTGCGCGGCTTCGACCGGGACGGGCTGATGGCCACCGTGGCGGGTCGGGTGGGGATGACGCCGCACCTGGCCCGCTCCTGCCTCGGGCAGCCAGTGGCGGTGCTGGTCCGGCCGCCGTACCAGGTCCTCGACGCGGGGACGCTGCGCCGGCCGTTCCACCACGCGGCCGCCCGCGTCGTGGTGGCGACCACCGCCGGCCCGCTCACCGTGCTCGGCACCCACCTCTACCCCTACTCCGGTGGACGGCGGCGGATGGAGGCCGACTGGCTGGTCCGGGCCGTGCGACGGGCCCCGGGCCCGTTGACGCTTGTCACCGGTGACCTCAACTCGCTCGACCCGGGCGTGGACCACACCGGGCGGCTGGCCGGGATGCCGGCCCTCTACCGGCGACGACACCTGCGCCGGGGCGGTGACGACGTGGACACCCGTGCGATCGCCCGGTTGCTCGACGCCGACCTGGTCGACCTCTGGCCGTCGGTCAACGCCGGGGCGGCCGAGGCCGAGGGCCTGACCGTGCCCACCCGCCTCGGCGGGGTCGAGTTCGCCGGGATGCGACTGGACTACCTGCTCGGCACGCCCGCGGTGGCGCGGCGGACGCGGGAGTGCCGGGTCGTCCGGGGCGGGACGGCGGACACCGCCTCGGACCACTATCCGCTGCTGACCACGCTCGACCTCGGCCCGGCCGCCACCGACACCTGAGACCTGGCGCGGGCCGGTTACGGTGCCCACCGTGACCGACCCCCTGCCGGCCCGCTCGCCGCTGCCCGGCCCGCCGAGCGGGCACCCCGCCACTCCGGCCGCGAACACGGCAGAACCGGCCGCCGTCGCGCTCCCGCTCGTCGCGGTCGTCGCGCGGGGTGTGGCGTTGGTCGTGGTGCTTCCGGTACGCCTGTTCTGGGAGCTGGCCGCGGCTGCCGGCCGGCTGGTGTACCGAAGCGTGCTCGCCCCCGCCGGCCGGTTCCTGCGCCGCTGGCTGCTGTCCCCGCTGGCCTGGGCGCTGCACCGACTCCTCTGGCTCCCGCTGGTCTGGTGCGCCCGCAACCTGCTCTGGGTTCCGCTGCGCTGGGCGGCTCGAACCCTTCTCTGGCTTCCGCTGCTCTGGGCGGCTCGCGTCCTCGTCTGGCTTCCGCTGCTCTGGCTGGGGCGGGGCCTCGCGTGGCTGCACCGCACGCTGCTGTGGCCCCCGCTGGTGTGGCTCGCCCACCTGGTCGGGCGGCCGCTGCGCTGGCTGGGCGCGGTGCTCAGCCCCGCCGGACGGCTGCTGTGGCGTGGCCTCAGCGCGCTGGCCGGGGCGGCGAATGCCGCGCTCACCGCGGTGGGCCGGGGGATCCGGTGGGTCGTCGTGGGGTTCGGCCGGCTGCTCGTCGCCGTGGTGGTCGGCACGTGGTGGGTGGCCGGACGGGTGCTGCGCCTGCTCTACCGCCTGCTGCTGCGCCCGCTCGGGCACGGGTTGCGCTGGGTGTGGCGGCACGGGGTGCGCCCGCTGCTGCGGGGAGCCCGGTGGGTGTGGTCGGTGACTGTCGTACCGGTGGCGCACGGCGTCCGGGCGGCCTGGCGGGCCACCGTCGTGCCCGCGGCCGGGTGGATCCGCCGATCGGTGCTCGACCCGACCCGGCTGGCCTCCCGTGCGGTGCTCAGCACCCTGGGCCTGCGCCGCTGACCGTGCCCGGGGCCGGGGCACGCACGCCTCAGAGCACCAGGTTGAGCAGGACGGTGAGCACCACCGAGGCGACGATCGAGAAGAGGATCATCAGGAGGCAGCCGACGCCACCGCCGAGCGGGCGGATCTCCGTGTTGCCGAAGCGCATGATGGTCACCTGTCCTGGAGTGCGGGTTGCGGGGCGAGTAGGTGGCGGATCGCGTCCGCGACCGCTGTCGGCGCGGTCGCGACCACGTTGTGCGGGGCACCGGGCACGACCACGAGGTCGGCGTTCGGCACCAGCCGGGCCGCCTGGTCGCGCCACCGGCCCGGGACGACCGGATCACGCTCGCCGGCCACGACCAGGGTCGGCGCGGTGGTCCGGACCAGATCCACCTCGATGGCGTTGCGTACCGAGTGCGACAGCGTCGCGAGGACCCGCCCCGGCCGGGCGTTCCAGATGTCCCGACCCAGCACCGGCGCCTGTAGTGGCGCCTCGCCCAGGGTGTCCAGCAGCCACCGGCCGAACTGGGCCCGCCGGGTCCGGGCCACCGGGTCGCTCGTCGGCCCGGCCAGCACCAGCGCGCGTACCGCCTCCGGGTGGTTCGCGGCGACCGAGGCGGTCACCTCGGCACCGAACGAGTGCCCGAGCAGGCAGACCGGCGGCAGCCGGTACGCGGCCAGCCAGGCGGCCAGGTGCGCGGCGTGCCGGCGGACGTCGTACGCGCCGTGGGGGTGTTCGGTCAGCCCGAAGCCGGGCAGGTCCGGCACGTACACCGGATGGGTGGCGGCCAGCGCCACGGCCAGCGGGGTGAGGTAGCGGTGCGAGACGGCCAGGCCGTGTACCAGCACCACGGGCGGTGCCCCGGTGTCCGGGCCCGTGCTGCGCCGGGTGTGGGTGCGCAACCCGTCGACGAGCCGCCACTCACTGGTCAGGCCGGCGGCCGGCCGGGGCGCGGCCATGGCGAGCCGCAGTTGCGCCGGGCCGAAGCGGCCGCCGGCCCTCGGCATCACAACGCCCGCAACCGGGGCAGCAGTTGCTCCTGCGCCCAGTCCAGGAAGAGCGGCTGGCTCTCCCCGCCGACCTGGACGAGCGCCACGTGGGTGAAGCCGGCGTCGACGAACTTGCGGAACGCCTCGACGTGCGCGTCGACGTCCGGGCCACAGGGGATGCCCTCGGCGACGTCCTCCTCCCGGACGAACTGGGTGGCGGCGGCGAAGGACTCCGGGCCGGGCAGGTCGGCGTTGACCTTCCAACCCATTCCGAACCAGCGGAACTGGTCGTGCACGATCTTGCGGCACTCCGCCTCGTCGGGGCCGTAGCAGATGGCCACCTGCCCGTAGCGGGGTTGGCCCGCGCCACCGGCGTCGTCGTACATCTCGATGATCTGCCGGTCGGGCTCGGTGGAGATGATGCCGTTGCCGTACTCGGCGGCCAGGGTCGCGGACTGCCGGCCGGACGCGGCGACGGCCATCGGCACCGGCCGTTGCGGGCGGTCCCAGATGTACGCGTCGGGCACGTCGAAGTGATTGCCGGAGAACGTCAGCGTCTCACCGTTGAGCAGCGGCCGGATGATCTGCAACGCCTCCTCGAACATCTCGTGCCGCTGCTGCACGTGCGGCCAGCCACCGACCACGTGCTCGTTGAGGTTCTCCCCGGCGCCGAGGCCGAGGGTGAACCGGCCGTCCGAGAGTGCCCCGATGGTGCTGGCCTTCTGCGCGACCACGGCCGGGTGGTAACGGCGGATCGGGCAGGTCACGAACGACATCAGCTCGGCGCGGGAGGTGGCGTGGGCGACCGCGCCGAGCACCGACCAGGCGTACGGGGAGTGGCCCTGCGAATCCAGCCACGGATAGTAGTGGTCGGACATCACCAGTTGGTCGAAGCCGGCGGCCTCGGCCCGGACCGCGTGGTCGACCAACTGTTTGGGACCCGCCTGTTCGCCCATCAGGGTGTAGCCGACGCTGACCATCCTGGTTTCCCCTTTCACCGACTGATCGTTCCCGGAATACCCCGCTCGGCCCCGGTCAACCCTCCCGTCCGGTTCGCGGGAGGCGGTGCTTGACGGATGACGGTGACCTGCCTACCGTCGGTCTTAACCGGTTAAGACCCGGAGGTGGCGCACATCCTTGTGGTGGGGATGACCGCCCCGCAACGGCCCGTGTCCGCGCGGGCCGTTGCGGCTGTTCGGGCCGTGGGCCTGCCAACTGAACCGGTTGCGAGGGCCGATCCATCGCCCTACGCTGATGCGTGCGTTCCGGGAGTCGGGCGCGGCTGCCGGGCTGTAGCCGCAGCCCCCTGTCACGTCCCACCCCTGTCGGGCACCGGGGGTCCTCCCTGAGGAAGGCCATGAAGACTCGACTCACCGCCGCCGGCGCGGCCCTGCTCGCGTTGCTCGTCGCCGTCCTGGCGATCGGCCAGCCGGCGCACGCCGCGGCTGGTTTCTCCGTCGCGGACGGCAGGCTGTACGACGCCAACGGCACCGAATTCGTCATGCGGGGCGTCAACCACGCGCACACCTGGTATCCGCAGCGGACAAGCTCGTTCGCCGACGTCAAGGCGCTCGGCGCGAACACCGTGCGGGTGGTGCTCGCCAGCGGCGACCGGTGGACCCGTAACACCAACGCCGACGTCGCCAACGTCATCTCGGTCTGCCGGGCCAACCGGTTGATCTGCGTGCTGGAGGTGCACGACACCACCGGTTACGGCGAGCAGAGTGGGGCCATCACCCTGGACCGGGCCGTCGACTACTGGCTCAGCCTCGCCGATGTTCTCGTCGGCCAGGAAAGATACGTCATCGTCAACATCGGCAACGAGCCGTACGGCAACCAGAACTACGGCTCCTGGGCCACCGACAACGCCAACGCGATCAAACGCCTCCGCGCCGGCGGGTTCACCCACACGATCATGGTGGACGCGCCGAACTGGGGTCAGGACTGGTCGTTCACCATGCGGGACAATGCCGCGTCGGTCTTCGCCGCGGACCCGGCCCGCAACACCGTCTTCTCCATCCACATGTACGGGGTGTTCGACACCGCCGCGGAGATCGGCGACTACCTGGGTCGTTTCCGCGCCGCGGGGCTGCCCATCGTGGTCGGTGAGTTCGGTTTCAACCACTCCGACGGGGATCCGGACGAGGACACCATCCTCGCCTACAGCCAGGCCAACGGGATCGGCTGGCTCGGCTGGTCGTGGAGTGGCAACGGCGGCGGTGTGGAATATCTCGACCTCGCCACCAACTTCGACCCGGCCAACCTGACCACCTGGGGTCAGCGGCTCTTCAACGGCGTCAACGGCATCCGGCAGACCTCCCGGGAGGCAAGCGTCTTCGGTGCCACACCGCCGACGACCACGCCCCCGCCGACGACGCCCCCGCCCACGACGCCCCCACCGACCACGCCTCCGCCCACGGGTGGTTGCACGGCGACCTACACGGTGACCAACCAGTGGCAGGGCGGTTTCCAGGGCGAGGTACGGGTGACCGCGGGCAGCGCGGCTATCGCCGGCTGGACCGCCCGCTGGACCCTCGCCAACGGCCAGAGCGTCACCCAGTCCTGGAACGCCGCCCTGACCAGCAGCGGAGCGGCGGTGACCGCGCGCAACCTGGAGTACAACGGCCGGTTGGCCGCCGGTGCCAGCGTCAGCTTCGGATTCCTGGGCGGCTGGACCGGCAGTAACCCCAAGCCGGAGGTGAGCTGTACGGCAGGCTGACCGACGCCAGGTGGCCGGGCCCGCAGCGGGGCCGGCCACCGCGTCCGGCTGCGGTCAGTGCTCCCCGGTCAGGTTCACGATGACCACGGCGGCGAGTCGGGCTGCCCGCATCGTCAGGTAGCGCTGTTCGGGCAGGCTGTTCGTGTGGGCGGCGGCGGCCCGGTAGTCGACGATCGCCTGCTCCCGATCGCCGGCCATCTCGTGCAGGTGGGCGCGGACGGCGGGCAACCGGTGGTGCCCGCCCAGTCGGGGGTCGTCGGCCAGCGCGGCGAGGGCGGCGAGGCCGGCAGCCGGCCCGTGCACCATGGCGGTCGCCACGGCCCGGTTGAGTGCCACCACCGGGCTGTCGACGAGCCGCCCCAGCACCTCGTAGAGCGCCAGGATCTGCGGCCAGTCGGTCCGCTCGGTGCTCGGTGCCTCGTCGTGCACGGCAGCGATGGCGGCCTGCACCTGGTACGGGCCGACGGGCCCGCGCGGCAGCGCACGGGTGACGAGTGCGATGCCCTCGGCGATCGCCGCCGCGTCCCAGCGGCTGCGGTCCTGGTCGGCCAGGGAGATCAGCTCACCGGACGGCCCGGTCCGTGCCGGGCCGCGCGCCTCGGTGAGCAGCATCAACGCCAGCAGCCCCGCCGACTCGCTGTCGTCGGGCAGCAGCGCGTGCAGCGCACGGGCCAGCCGGATCGCCTCCGCCGCGAGGTCGATGCGGCGCAGGTCCGGCCCAGCGGTGCTGGTGTGCCCCTCCGTGAAGATCAGATAGAGCACCTGCCGGACGGCGACCAGCCGCTCGGCCCGCTCCGCCTCCTCGGGCATCCGGAACGGCAGCCCGGACGCGCGGATGCGCTGTTTGGCCCGGCTGATCCGCTGCGCCATTGTGGCCTCGGGCACCAGGAACGCGCGGGCGATCTCGGCGGTGTTCAGCCCGCCGACGGCGCGCAGGGTCAACGCCACGGCCGACGTCGGGGCGAGCGCCGGATGGCAGCAGAGCATCAGCAGGACCAGTGTGTCGTCCCGCTCGGCGGTCAACTCCTCGTCCGCGGCCGGGGCGTACCGCCGGTCGTCGGGGTTTCGGCGGGCGACCAGGTCCTCCCGGCGTCGCCGGGCCTGCTCGGCGCGGACCAGCTCGATCATCCGGCGGTAACCGACCTGGACCAGCCAGCCGCGCGGGTTCGCCGGCAACCCCTCGGCCGGCCACTGGGTGGCGGCGGCCAGCAGGGCCTCCTGCACGGCGTCCTCGGCGGTGGCGAAGTCACCGAAACGGCGGGCGAGCACGCCGAGGACCTGCGGCGCCAGCTCGCGCAGCAGGTCCTCGACGCGGGGATCGGTAGTCAGCCCTCACAGCTCCTGCGGTGGGGCGGACATCACCGGGTGCACCTCGATGGGCATGTTCAGCGGACGGCCGCCGGGGCCGGGTGCGGTGGAGATGTACGCGGCCAACTCCACGGCCCGCTGTGGGCTGTCGCAGTCGACGACCCAGAAACCGGCGAGGAACTCCTTCGTCTCGGCGAACGGCCCCTCGGTGACCACCGGCGCACCGCCCGCATCGGCCCGGACGATCCGGGCCTGCTGCGGACCGCCGAGCCCCTGCCCGTCGACCCACTCCCCGGCGGCGGTGAGCTTGTCGTTGACCTCGCCCATGAACGCGATGTGCGCCCGGACCTCGTCCTGGGTCCAGGTGTCGATGCTCGGGAAGTCGGTCCCGGCGGCGCTGAACTGCATCAGCAGCATGTACTTCATGGTTCGCTCCTCACACCCGCGCACCCTCGTCGGTGCTCTCACCCTGAGGTAGAAGCAGCAGCCGCCGTTCTCGACACTCCGGCGGAAGATTTTCTCAGTCGATCGCGTCGACCTCCAACACCAGGCTCTGCTCCGGGTGCAACGCGGGCAGTTGCACGCCGACCCGGGCCAGCGCCGCCCCGCTGAGGGTGACACCGGAGGCCAGCCACGGCGGCGCGGCCCGCTCGATCGTCGCCGGAGCGGGTGCGTCCGCCACCGGCCGCACCCGGTACCGCCGGGCCGGGTCGAGGCCGGGCAGCCGGACCGAGCCCGGGGTCTGCGCCACCGAGGTGGCCAGCCGGGCCACCGCGTACACCGCCCGGGTGTTGTCCTTCTCGACCACGCCGTGCGCCCAGACGGCCGGGTCCGGGTGGTCGACCCGGACCATCCGACCGGAGTGCAGCAACGGCCGCAGCCGTTTGTGCAGTGCCACCCAGGCGGCCAGCTCGGTCTGCTCGGCGGCGCTGATCGAGGCGATGTCCCACTCGATGCCGTGGTGGCCGAAGAGGGCGGTGGCCGCCCGGAAGCCCAGGTCGTGTACGCGGTGGGTGGTGTGTGAGCGCTCCGGGCCGATGTGCGTGCCGATCAGCTCCGGTGGCAGCAGCAGCCCGGTCCAGCGCTGGATGCTGAGCCGTTCCAGGGCGTCGTTGCAGTCGCTGGCCCAGGCCCGGTCGGTGCGGGCCAGGATGGCCAGGTCCACCCGGGCGCCGCCGGACGAGCAGCTCTCGATCTCCACGCCGGGGTGCCGGCGGCGCACCTCGTCGAGGAGTCGGTAAACCGCCAGGGTCTGCCCGTGGACCCCCGGGCGGCCGTGGTGCCCGGCCTCGGTGAGGTCCCGGTTCTGGTCCCACTTCAGGTAGCTGATGCCGGGGTGGTCGGTGAGCAGCGTGTCGAGGCGTTCCAGCAGGTAGTCGTAGGTTTCCGGGCGGCCCAGGTCGAGCGCCTGCTGGTTGCGCCACGCCGGCGGCAGCCGGCCCGGCACGGCCAGCAGCCAGTCCGGGTGCGCCCGGAACAGGTCGGAGTCGGGGTTGACCATCTCCGGTTCGACCCACAGACCGAACTGGAGGCCCCGTCCGGTCACGTGGTCGATGAGCGGTTGGAGGCCGTCGGGCCAGACGCCGTCGTCGACGTACCAGTCACCGAGGCCGGCGGTGTCGTCGCGCCGGCCGCGGAACCAGCCGTCGTCGAGCACGAACCGCTCCACGCCGATCCGCGCCGCGTGGTCGGCGAGCGCCCGCAGCCGGTCCAGGTCGTGGTCGAAGTAGACCGCCTCCCAGACGTTGAGGGTCACCGGGCGGGGGAAGCGCGGGTGCCCGGGCCGGGCTCGCAAATGGGTGTGAAGTACGTCGCTGAGCCCGTCCAGCCCGGCGTCGGACCAGACGGCGTAGAGCAGGGGAGTCTCGTAGGACTCGCCGGGGCCGAGCCGGATCTCGCCGGGGGCCAGCAACTCGCCGCCGCCGAGGGTGGACTCGCCGGTGGGGCGGCGCTCGGCGAACGTGACGTGGTCGCCGCTCCACGCGGTGTGCACCGCCCAGACCTCACCGTGCCCGAAGCCGAACCCGGCGGTGCCCGCCACCAGCAGCAGCGTGGCGTCGTGCCCGGTCCGCCCGTGTCGGCCCTCGCGGACCCAGGCGCCGTGCGGCCACGGGTGCCGCTGCGGGGACCGTTCCCGGCACCACCGGCCGGTCAGGTCGAGCAACTCGGTGGCGACCGCCGGCACCGGCAGCACGGGCGTCAGCTCCCGCAGCTCGTACGCGCCGTCGCCGTCGTTGCGCAGCCGGTGCCGAATGGTCAGCAACCCGTGCCGGTCCAGCGTGATCTCGCAGGTCAGGGTCAGCCCGGCGGCCGGGTCCGACGCCCGCACGGTCAGCTGCGCCGCGCCGGGCCCGTCGTGCCCACCGTCGCCCGGGAGTACGCCCACCGCCTCCCCACCCGCAGCCAAGTGCCCGGGTTCGGGGTCCTCGTGCAGGTCCAACCCGTCGAGGCGGAACGCGGTGGACCAGTCCCGTCCGTCGCGGTGCCCGGCCAGCCCCGGCCGACCGCCCCAGCCGGCACTCGGCTCCGGCAACAGCGACAGCGGGGGCGGCTCGTCGAAGCTGCTCGGCACCACCGGCGGCACCGTCGCTTCGGCGAGCTGGCGCAGGCCGTCGTCATCGAGGTCACCGACGTCACCGCCCCAGTGCACGACCCGGGGCAGCCCTGGGCCGCGCGCGTCGAGCACCAGGCTGGCCCGCGCACGGCGCAGGTGCAGGATCGTCATCCCTTCGAGGCTCCCAAGGTCAGGTGACCGTGAGCACCCGTCGGGATCCACCGAGAATCCACATTGGTCAACACGATCGGCCAGTGGGGCCTCAAGTTACCCCTCGGTCAGGCGCTGTCAAGAGGGCAGTTCGCGTTCGGTAACCAGTGGTGATAGGCCCGTTACCCGGTAGGCGTGGAAAACGAATCGATGTTGGAATCTGTTGACTTGCCTGGCGCGCGAGGTGCACCCTCGGCTCTCATGCGGCAATGGCACGAGAACGGCATCTATTTCGGCGGCGACTACAACCCCGAGCAGTGGCCCGAGCAGACCTGGTCCGAGGACATCGAGCTGATGCGCCGCGCCGGGGTCAACCTGGTCTCGGTCGGCATCTTCTCCTGGGCCCTGCTGGAGCCCACCCCGGGCCGGTTCGAGTTCGGTTGGCTGGACCGGGTGCTCGACCTCCTGCACGACGGCGGGATCCAGGTCGACCTGGCCACCGCCACCGCCAGCCCACCGCCGTGGCTGGCCCGCGCGCACCCGGAGACACTGCCCCGCCAGGCCGACGGCACGATCCTCTGGCCGGGCGGCCGACAGGCGTATTGTCCCAGCTCGCCGGTGTTCCGGGAGCGGTCGCTGGAGTTGGTGCGGGCGGTCGCCGGCCGGTACGCCGAACACCCCGCCGTGGTGCTGTGGCACGTCTCCAACGAGTTGGGCTGCCACAACGCGCACTGCTACTGCGACGTCAGCGCCGAGGCGTTCCGGGGCTGGCTGCGGGCGCGCTACGGCGACCTGACGCGGCTCAACGACGCCTGGGGCACCGCGTTCTGGAGTCAGCGCTACGGCGACTGGGCCGAGATCAACCCGCCGCGCACGGTGACGGCCTTCGCCAACCCCACGCAGCAGCTCGACTTCCTGCGATTCTCCTCCGACGAACTGCGCGCCCAACTGCGCGCCGAACGCGAGGTGCTGAAGACCCTGGTCCGCCAGCCGATCACCACCAACTTCATGATCGGCATGGGCGTCAAGCACATGGACTACCAGTCCTGGGCCGACGATGTGGACCTGGTGTCCAACGACCACTACCTGACCGCCGCCGACCCGGAGGCGCACCTCGGGTTGGCGCTCGCCGCCGACCACACCCGGGGCATTGCTGGTGGTGACCCGTGGCTGCTGATGGAGCACTCCACGAGCGCCGTCCAATGGCAGCCGCGCAACGTGGCCAAGCTGCCCGGGCAACTGCGCCGCAACAGTCTGGCGCACGTCGCCCGCGGTGCCGATGGCGTGCTGTTCTTCCAGTGGCGCGCGTCCCGGTTCGGCGCCGAGAAGTTCCACTCCGCGCTGGTGCCGCACGCCGGGCCGGACACCAAGGTGTTCCGCGAGGTCTGCCAACTCGGCGCGGACCTCAGGGCCCTCGCGGAGGTACGCGGCAGTCGGGTGGACGCCGACGTGGCGATTCTGTTCGACTGGGAGGCGTGGTGGGGCCTCGAACTGGACTCGCACCCCAGCGTCGACGTCACCTACGCCGACCGGTTGAACGCCCTCTACCGCGCACTCTGGAAAGCCGGCGTGACCGCCGATGTGATCCACCCGTCGGCCGACCTGAGCGGCTACCGGCTGGTCCTGGTGCCGACCCTCTACCTGGCCCGGGACGCCGACGTCGCGGCACTGCACCGCTACGTCGAGGGCGGCGGCACCGCGGCGGTCACCTACTTCAGTGGCATCGTCGACTCCAACGACCACATCCGCCTCGGCGGCTACCCCGGCGCGTTCCGGGAGTTGCTCGGCGTACGCACCGAGGAGTTCTTCCCGCTGCGTGAGGGCGAGCAGGTCCACCTGGACGACGGCAGCACCGCCGACGTGTGGACCGAGTGGCTGCACCCGGACGGCGCGCAGGTGCTCGCGTCGTACACCGACGGGCCCCTGCCGGGCGTGCCGGCGCTGACCCGGCACCCGGTGGGCGACGGCGCCGCCTGGTATGTCGGCACCCGGCTGGACGAGCCAGCCACCGATCGCCTGGTCGCCCGGCTCGTCGACGAGGCGGGCGTGCGCCCGGCGGCGTCGGCGCCGCCCGGGGTGGAGGTGGTACGCCGGCGCGACGGCGAGCGCACCTGGCTGTTCGTCATCAACCACACCGAGGCGGAGATCCGGCTCCCGGCGAACGGCGTCGAGCTGTTGACCGGTGCGCGGTGTGCCGGTGAGCTGAGGGTGCCGGCCGGTGCGGTGGCG
Source organism: Micromonospora sp. NPDC048935 (assembly GCF_043197875.1). Taxonomy (NCBI): domain Bacteria; kingdom Bacillati; phylum Actinomycetota; class Actinomycetes; order Micromonosporales; family Micromonosporaceae; genus Micromonospora; species Micromonospora sp. NPDC048935. The sequence goes on from NZ_JBICTZ010000001.1 coordinate 713,360, forward strand.
GTCGTCCGTGAGGATCCGGCCTGACCCTGACGACAGTCCACGGCGCGAAGGAGCTTTCCCCATGCTCGCCCAGCAGCGGCAGACCGTCATCCTCGATCTGATCCGACAGCGTGGCGGCGTACGGGTGAGCCACCTGGTCAGCCGGTTCGGCGTGTCCGACATGACGATCCGCCGTGACCTGGAGGCGCTGGCCGAGCGCGGCCTGGTGGACAAGGTGCACGGCGGCGCGACACTCGCCGGGCCGGGCTCGGCCGAGGAGCCCGGCTTCGCGGCGAAGTCGATCCGTCAGCAGGCCGAGAAACGGGCCATCGCCGCGCAGGCGGCGACGATGGTGGAGCCGGGGATGGCCATCGCGCTGTCCGCCGGCACCACCACCGCGGCGCTGGCCACCGTGCTCTCCGACGTACGGGGGCTGACCGTGGTCACCAACTCGATCCCGGTGGCCGACGCGCTCTACCAGGACCCGCGCGCCGACCAGACGGTGGTGTTGACCGGCGGCATCCGCACCCCGTCGGACGCGTTGACCGGGCCGGTGGCCGAGGCGGCGATCAGCGCGCTCAACGTCGACCTGCTCTTCCTCGGCGTGCACGGGCTCAGCCCACGCACCGGGTTCACCACACCCAACCTGCTGGAGGCCGGGGTCAACAGGTGCCTGATCGGTGCCGCCCGCCGGCTCGTGGTGCTCGCCGACCACACCAAGTGGGAGACCATCGGCATCGCCACCATCGCCCCCCTGGAGGCCGCCGACGTCCTCATCACCGACGTCGGCCTGCCGGCCGAGGCCCGCACCACGATCGGCGAACAGGTAGGCGAACTGGTCATCGTCAACCCCGCCTGAGCACGTTCCCGCGCGTCTCTACCCCGCGCCGCCCTGCGTGTCCCCGTGCCGCGCTGCGCCCTGCGCTCCCCGCGCCGCGTTGTGTGTCCCCGCGCCGCCCTGCTCCCTGCGCTCCCCGCGCCGCGTTGTGTGTCCCCGCGCCGTGCCGTCCTGCGTCCTGCGCTCCCCGCGCCGCGTTGTGTGTCCCACCGGGGCGGTAGGGCCAGCGGCCCGACCCGCACCGAGGATTGCCGGGCCGGGACGCCGGTGCGGCGTCCCGGCCTTCCGCTGCACGGCCCACCGGACCAGCGACCGGCGACATCGTCGACGGCGGTGCGGGCCGCCAAGCACGGGTGATCGACTCGCATTTATGAAAGTCGGGGTGTCCTGGTCGCGGTGACACCGCGCCTTTCAGCAAACCGAGTCGATCATGCATCTCGGCGCACATCGACGTCCCTCACGCTGCGACCTAGGGGACGTTCCACGCATTTCGGCGACACAAAGTGCAAGATCGGCGCGGGGAGCGCGGGGAGCGCAGGGCGCAGGGCGGCGCGGCACGGCGCGGGGACACGTAACGCGGCGCGGGGACACGTAACGCGGCGCGGGGACACACAACACGGCGCGGGGACACACAACACGGCGCGTCGTCTGCGACATCAGCTCCAAAGGCTCGCCGACTGACATTCGCCCCTTGGCTGGCTGACGGTGCATGGGTGGCAGGCATCGAGCGGCCGAGCTGGCGATCGCGGATCTGCGGCGCTGATCGACTCGGGTTCACGGAAGGCGGGGTGTCCCGGTCGTGGCGATGCCCCGGTTTCCAGGAACCCGAGTCGATCAAGCGCCGCGGCGGCGCCGCCGGCAGCGGCGCCGCCGGCAGCGGCGAGGCCGGCGCCGGCGCTTCACAGCCATCTCACAGGGGTGCTGGATAGGGTGCCGGTCGAGTCAACGTCCGACTCCAGCGGAGGAGCGGTCGGCGTCGCACAGGAGTTCCGATGGTCTTCAAGAAGATGTTGAGCGCGTTCGGTGTGGGCGGTCCCAGTGTGGACACTGTGCTGACCAACCCCAACACCCGGCCCGGCCTGACCCTCGACGGGCAGGTCAACCTCGTCGGTGGCGATGCCGAGGCGGCCATCGAGCAGGTGGTGATCGGCCTGGTGACCCGGGTGGAGGTCGAGGGGCACGACGCCGAATACTCCGGCACCCTGGAGTTCCACCGGATGGCGGTCAGCGGCGCGTTCCTGCTCGCCCCGAAGCAGCAGCTCTCGATCCCGTTCCAGCTCCCGGTGCCGTGGGAGACCCCGATCACCGACGTGTACGGCCAGCGCCTGCACGGCATGACGATGGGCCTGCGGACCGAGCTGGCGGTCGCCCGCGCGGTCGACAAGAGCGACCTGGACCAGGTGGCGGTGCACCCGCTGCCGGTGCACGAGCGGATCCTGGAGGCGTTCCAGCGGCTCGGTTTCCGGTTCAAGCACGCCGACCTGGAGCGCGGTCACATCCGGGGCGTGCAGCAGACGCTGCCGTTCTATCAGGAGATCGAGTTCTTCGCCGCTCCGCAGTACGCGGGCACGATCAACGAGGTCGAGCTGACCTTCGTGACCAGCCAGCGCGGCGTGGAGGTCATCCTGGAGTGCGACAAGCGCGGCGGCTTCCTCAGCGCCGGGCACGACGCGTTCGGCCGCTTCCAGGTGGCGCACACCGACGTCGACCGGGTGGACTGGGCGCAGGTCGTCGACGGTTGGCTGCGCGAGACCACGTCTCGCTACGGCAGCCTCCGCTCGCAGTACGGCCCGAGTCACGGCCACGGCCACAGCCGTGGGCACGGGATGGGCGGCATGGTGGCCGGTGCGGCGCTCGGCGTCGCGGGCGGCATGGTCGCCGGCGAGATGATCGAGGACGCGTTCGAGGGCGACTTCGGCGACTTCGGCGGCGACGAGTAGCCGGTACGAACACGACGGTGGCCTCCGGGAGGATCTCCCGGAGGCCACCGTGCACTGTGGAGCCGTCAGTGGCGGGCCTTGCGCTCCTCGCTGCTGCGCCAGTTGCTGCCGGCCTTCGAGAGGCCACGGCTACCGAGGTAGCCAAGCGTCAGCAGGGTGATCAGGAACCAGGCGTTGTCGGCCCGGAAGATGTCCACCCCAGCGGAGTTTCTGCCAACGACCTGCGACGCGCCCAGTACGGCGGCCACCGCGATCAGGTAGATCCAGAACTCGGTGGTCTTGAACGCCTGCTTGGTCTCCGTACCCGGTGCCTGCATGTCGTTGCGACGCCCGTCATGCATGACCGGCATCTGTTGGGTCGGCATGTCCCGCATCGACGCGGGATTCTGCGGGTCGTTCATGGGCCGGTTCATCGGCCGGGTGGAAGCAGCCTGCGTGCTCATCTGGTCCTCCTCAGGATGCGATGAGGCGTACCTGCATTCCCTCGCCCCGCTACCGCGTGTCGGCCACGGCACGGTTCGCTTTCGTGGCGGGGACAACCCCCGACTACCCGAGGCCCCGGAGCAGGTAACACCGATCGCCGGCCGGAAAAATCCGGCCGGCGATCAGCGCGTGGGCAGCTCAGCGCAGGCCGTTGCGGATGGCCACGCGCACCAACAGCTCGGGGTCGTCGGTGATGAGGCCGTCGACACCGAGGTCGATGACCCGCTGCATCACCGCGGCGTCATCGACGGTGTACGGGATCACCTTCAGCCCGTCGCGCGCCTGGAGCGTGCGTACGTCCGGTCCGTGGAAGTATGCCGGGTTCTGCCGCAGGTACCAGTCGTCCGAGGCGACGGTGCCCTGCTTCGGGTCGTGCACCTGCCAGTTGGCCGACACCGTGCCCGCACCGGCGGCCCGGGTCAGCTTGCCCAGGTCCTGGTACTTCCACCAGTCCAGCCCACCGGTCCACGGGCTCCGCACCGACGGGTTGCCGTACACGGCCTGCAACGAGCACTCGTCGGCGAGCGTCGCGCACTCGGCCGGGCCGTACTGCCAGACCAGAGCGACAGTGCCGATCCGCCGGTCGAGCTGCCGGGCGTAGGTGATGGTGCGCCAGTCGAACGACTGGATGGTGGCCCGGTTGGTGAAGCCGGCCCGCTGGATCGCGTCGACGAGCTTGCGGGTGAAGCTGCGGTACGGCTCGGTGTCGTCCACCACCGGGCTGATCTTCGTCTCGATGTTCATCGCGATGTCACTGCGGCCGCTCGCCTTCACCAGGTCGAAGACCTCGTCCAGGGTCGGGATCCGGGCACCGGGCGCGGGCACCTGCGCGGGCAGTTCGGGCAGCGTCTTCGTGCCGCAGTCGACGGTCTTGAGCTGCGCCAGGGTCAGTTCGTGCACCGGCTTGCCCACGTACGGGAACGCCGGGTCGCCACGGCGCACCGGGCGGGTGTCGACGCAGTGCGACCCGTTCACGGTGCGGTCGTGCAGCACCACGAGCTTGCCGTCGGCGGTCACGCCGGTGTCCAGTTCCAGCGTGGAGACGGCCCGGTTGGACAACGCGTTCGCGAAGGCCGGCAGGGTGTTCTCCGGACGGGTGGCCCGGCCGCCGCGGTGCGCCTGGATGTCGAACGGCGCGGCGTACGCCTTGGGCAGCCGGTAGCCGCGCTGGGCCAGCAGTCCGCGCAGCCGGTCCGGGTAGTCGGTGATCATGCCGTCCACGCCGTCGTCGATCAGCTTGGCCATGGTCGGCAGGTCGTCGACCGTCCACGGGATCACCTTGATCCCGTAGCGGTGCGCCCGGGCGACCATCTCCCTGGTGACGTACGGCTGGTAGCCGGGGTCGGTGACGGTGCCGTTCTGCGGCATGCCGTGCACGGGCGAGAAGGCGGTGGCGCCGAAGCTGCGGATCGCCCTGATCGGGTCGCCGCCGAAGTCGTCGATGTCCAGCCCGCCCAGCCACGGCGAGGCACCCGGTTGACCGGTCTGGAGGAAGTCGTAGTTGGTCAGGGCGACGAGCGGCAGCTTCGGCTCGACCTGGCGCATGCGCATCAGCGCGCCCCAGTCGAAGCTCTGGATGGTGACCTGCCGGAGCAGCCCGGCGGCACGGATCTCGGCCGCGGTGACCCGGACGAACTCCTCGCGCGGCGCGGTCTCGGTCGGGGCGCCGGCCTCCACCTTGGTCTCGACGTTGAGCGTCACGTCCTTCGCCCGGTAGCGGTTGACGAGCGCGAAGACCTCACGCAGCAGCGGCATCCGGGCGCCCGGGACGGCGAGCTGGCCGGGCTTGTCCGGCAGCGTCTTCGAGCCGCAGTCGAGGGAGCGCACCTGGGCCACGGTGAGCGTGTTGACGTACTTCCCGACGTACGGGAACTCCGGGTCGCCGGGCGTCACCGGGGCGGTGTCGACGCACTTGGCGCCACTGATCTTGCGGTCGTGGGTGACGACGGCCTGACCGTCCTCGGTGATCTGCACGTCCAGTTCGAGGGTGGTCACCCCGAGTTGGAGGGCGTTGCCGAAGGAGGCCAGGGTGTTCTCCACCCGCAGCCCGAGGCCGCCCCGGTGGGCCTGCACGTCGAATGTCCGGTCCGGTCGCGGTTTCGCCTGGGCGGGCACCGCGAGCCCGGTCGTCACCGTCGCGGCCACCAGGGCCGCGACGGCGGTACGGCGTACTGTGCGCACGCTGTCATCCCCTCTGCCGGCGGGCATCTCCCACCGGTCGCCGGACAGCATGGACATCTCGGACTGCGGGCAGGCGGCCAGTGGGCGGCGCGACGGTGAACCGCCGTGGACGACCTCCCGGTCAGGCAGGGTTTGGCCGGCCGGTGGTCGGGCACGCAGTCGGTTCCACCGCTTCTGCGAGGTGATGAGCGTGCGTGAGGACGACATGCGGCAGGACGCCGCCCGCGAGGCCGAGGATCGGATCGCCGGCGGCGTGTACGGCAAGGGCGCCCTCGACGAGGTGACGGTGCCCCGCACCGATGTGGAGAGTCAGATCCAGCGCGATGACCCGTTCGATCCGGCGAAGGAACGGATCGACCCGCAGGTGCTGCGCGACGGTGGCCCGGTCGGCGGGCAGGGCGCGGTGACGACCACCGGTGGCACCGCCGGGCCGGCGAGCGTACGCCGGGTGGCCCGGCAGCCGGAGCGGCACCGGGGCAGGGTCGCGCCGACGACGACCGGCGACGCCACCACCGGTGGCCTGAGCACGCCGATGAGCGGCAACACCAGCGACCAGTCCACGACGGCACCAGAACCAGGCAAGACCGTCCGGGACCGCACCGCCCGCGACTAGGCCGGCGTGATCATGAGGTTGACGTGGCTGTGGGAGACCACGGTCCACGTCAACCTCATGATCAACTCAGGCGGTGGGGCGGAGGACACCCAGGCGTTGGGTGGCTCGGGTCAGGGCCACGTACAGGTCGCTGCGACCGCGGGGAGACTCGGCCACCATCCGGTCCGGGTCCACCACCAGCACCGAGTCGAACTCCAGCCCTTTGGCCTGCGCGACGGTCAACACCACCACCCGGCTCTCCAGCTCCGGGTGCTCACCCACGGCGGCCTCCGGCAACGCGCCGGTCACCGCGGCACCCAACTCGCCCACCCGGCCGGTCGGCACGAGCACACCGAGCCGACCCTCGGTCAGCGCCGCCGCCTCCCGGGTGGCAGCCGCGACGAGTTCCGCCGCCAACCGCCCGTCGGGCACCGTCCGGTCCCACGGGGGTACGCCGCTCTCCCGTACCGAGCGCGGCGGACGCAGCGCCGGATCGATCTGCGCCAGGACGTCGGCGGCGACAGCCATGATCTCGGCGGGGGTGCGGTAACTGACCGTCAACTCGGTCAGCCGCCACCGCTGCGCCACGTACGGGGCGAGAGCATCCGCCCACGAGGGTGTGCCGCTGAGCGCACCGGTCTGTGCGACGTCCCCGACGATCGTCATCGACCGGCTGGGGCAGCGGCGCATCAGCAGCCGCCACGCCATCGGGGACAGCTCCTGCGCCTCGTCCACGATCACGTGGCCGAACGCCCACCTCCGGTCCGCGGCGGCCCGCTGCGCGGTGGTGAGGCGGTCCGCCTCCTCCTGCCGCTCCAGCAGCCGGTCCGCGTCGATCAGGTCGGTCACGCCGAGGATCTCACCGCCCTCGGCCTCGTCCTCGACGTCGATCGAGCGGGAACCCCGGGCGATTTCGAGCACGCCCTCGGCGTACTCCCGTTCCATCATCCGGATCCGGTCCCGGCGGGCGGCGGCGGCCCGCTCGTCCTCGCCGAGCAGCTCGGCGGCCTCGTCCAGCAGCGGCACGTCGGCCGGCGTCCAGCCACCCGGCTCCCGTTGGAGCAGCGCCCGCTCCTGCTCGGTCAGCATCGGCGCGGCGGCGGCGATCCGGTCCGGGTCGGCGTACAGGTCGGCGAGCAGCCGCTGCGGGGTGAGCACCGGCCACAGCCGGTCGAGGGCGGCCTGGATCTCCGTTTCCTCGCGCAGCTCGCGGCGGATCTCGGCCCGGTCCGCCTCGTCGAGCAGGTTGTCCCCGCCCAGTGGGTCGGCGCCGATCCGTTCGGCCACCTGGTCGGCGAGCGCGTGCACGACCTCGGTGTCGAACAGCGTGCGGGCCAGGTTGTGCGGCCGGTCGACGCGGCGCACCCGGTCCCGCGCGGCCCGCACGATCTCCGGGTCGAGGGTCAGCGTCTCCCGTTCGACCTCGATCTCCAGCGGCTCGTCCGGCACCCACTGCCGGTCCCGCACGGCCAGCGCCAGGACCTCGGCCCACACAGCCCGCCCCTTGAGCGCCGCGGTCTCCGCCGGCTCGGTCCGTTGGGCGCTCACCCCGGGAAAAAGATCACCCTGGGTACGCAGCAGCACGCCGGTCTCGGCAAGCGTCGGCAGCACCTGGGAGATGTAGCGCAGGAATGTCGCGTTCGGGCCGATCAGCAGCACGCCCCGGCTGGAGAGTTCGCGCCGGTGCGTGTAGAGCAGGTACGCCGCACGGTGCAGCGCGACGGCGGTCTTGCCGGTGCCGGGGCCGCCCTGGACCACCATGACGCCCGGCAGTTCGGCGCGGATGATCTCGTCCTGTTCGGCCTGGATGGTCTCGACGATGTCGCGCATCCGGCCGGTCCGGCCCGCGTTGAGGGCCGCGAGCAGCGACGCCTCGCCGGTCAGCTCCTCATGGCCGCCGGGGGCGGCGGTGTCGATGTCCAGCACCTCGTCGTTGAGCCCGGTCACCTTGCGCTGCCGGGTGCGCAGGTGCCGGCGGCGGCGGACGCCCTGCGGGTTCGCGGCGGTGGCGAGGTAGAAGGCGCGGGCGGCGGGGGCCCGCCAGTCCATCAGGAGCGGGTCGTAGTCACCGCTGCTGTCGAAGATGCCGATCCTGCCGATGTAGTGGCGGGAGTCGTCGTGACCGTCGAGACGGCCAAAGCAGAGCCCGTTCTCCACGGCGGAGAACTGCTCGACCTGATCGGCGTACATAGCGACCGAGCTGTCGCGCTGCGAGCGGTCCTGGAGGGTGCCGCCGGTGTTGCGCAGCTCGGCGGTGAGCCGCTGGGCGGCCTGCTCACGCAGCCCGTCCAGCCGGTCGTAGAGCATCGAGACGTACTCCTGCTCGCGACCGATCTCGTCGTCGAGCGGCAATTCGCCGGAACCGCCGGAGTGCCTTGACAAGCCGTCTCCCTAAAGATTAGAATCCTTTGCAGGAACGGCTTATAGCCGTTCTTTTTTGTGTCCTCGAATTGTTGAAGATAGCGCGTTCCGCCGGTTCTCACCAAGCCCGGCGGGTCGGCGCCGGTGAACGCGAGGTGACGTCTGATGATCCTGCGGCCCGGGCAACGCGTGGTCTTCATCGGCGACAGCATCACCGATTGTGGTCGGCGCGACATCGCCGCGCCATACGGCTCCGGTTACGTCAGCCTCGTGCGCGCGTTTGTCGAGGCCCGGCACCCCGAGCTGGAGCTGACCTGGGTCAACCGGGGTGTGGGCGGCGACACGGTGCGGGACCTGGCCGCCCGCTGGGACGACGACGCCATCGCCGAGCGCCCCGACTGGCTCGCCGTCCTGATCGGCATCAACGACATCTGGCGGCACTACGGCGATCGGCCGGAGGAGGCCGTCGGCATCGACGAGTACGAGCGCACCCTGCGCGACCTGCTGCGTCGGGCGGTCACCACCACCGGCTGCCGGCTGATCCTCGGTGACCCGTTTTTCATCGAGCCGGACCGTGGTGTCCCGCAACGCGCCGACACCGACCGGTACGCGGCAGTGGTGGCGGGGCTGGCCGCCGAGTTCGACGCGGTGCACGTGCCCAACCAGGCGGCGTTCGACCGGGTGCTCACGGTCAGCCCGTCGAGCCGCTGGGCCGACGACCGCGTGCACCCGCACCTGCCCGGTCACGCCGTCCTCGCCGACGCCTACCTGAGCGCCCTCGGCGCCCGTTGCCTGAGCATCCCCGGCGCGACCGGCCGCTGACTCAGCGCCCGCCGACACCGGTGGCTGCCGCTGGCGCGACAGGGTCGGACACGATGACGCGCCGGGCCAACCGCGAGGGTCGACCCGGCGCGGACACCGGAGGATCAGCCGCGAGCGGCCTGGTAGAGCCGCTCGGGAGTGACAGCGCCGGCGAGCACCCGGCCGTCGTCGGTGAGCAGCACACTGAACAGCTTGCCGGTGAGCAGACGGCCGCTACCCCAGTCGCCCTTGACCGCAGCGAGCCCGCCGAGCAGCCTCGACAGGTCCATGTCGGGTGCGGCGCCGGCCGGTGGCACGGCCGGCTTCGCGTCGGCCGGCTTGGCGCCGAGGGCCCCGTCGAGGCGGGCGACGAGCACCGTCGTCCAGCCGGTGCCCACCGCGCGTACCTGCGGATCGCCCGCCGGCTTGACGTGGCCGGGCTTGCCCGCGCCCGGTCGCTCGGCCTTCTCCTCGGTGACCGTCACGCCCGGCGGTGGGTTGAAGGTGAACTGGTCGTCGGCGGGCCGGCGGTAGTCGATCTGGGTGAAGGCCATCTCGAACGCCGGCTGGTCGCTGCCCTTGGCGAGCACCTCGAAGCGCAGCGGCACGTGCTGCTTGGCGTCGATGGCGATCCGTAGCTGGTGCACCAGGGAGTCCTTGTCGCGCGGCTGCAGCACCAGCTCGTACGCGTCCTGGCCGGCCACCGTCGCCGAGCGGCCCACGTTCACCTCGGTGCTCGGGTCGATCGCGGCCAACGCGAGGTCGGCGGCCTGCTGCGGAGTGGCCGGCAGGTTCGGCCGCGCGTCGGGTGCGGCCTTCGCGGCCTCGGTGTCGCCAATCGTGCGATGGCGGGCGGTGTTGGTGCGGCTCTCCCAGGTCCACACGTCCGGGCCGTTGCGGATCACGTCCTGCTCGCCGAGGGTGTCCAGCAACGCGACCCGCTGCCGCTCCGGGCCGGAATACCAGACCCGCAGGGTGTGGGTGCCGGTCAACATGCTTGTCAGCTCGTTGCCGGGGGCCAGCCCGACGAGCGGCGGCAGGCCGAGGTCGGCGCGCTGCACGACGGTGCCGGAGACCCCCTCCAGTCGGGAGGTCTGCAGGTCGACCAGGAGTTGGGCGGCGGTACGCGGCGGCAGGCTCGGCTCGGCCTCGGCGGCGAACGTGCCGATCGCCGCTCCACCGCCGATGACGGCGACGGCGGCGGTGGCCGGGACCAGCCAACGCAGGACGGGACGGCTTCTCAGGACGGACATGGTGGCACCTCCTGCGACCATCCTCCCCCCTCGGCCCTGAGAACGAGCTGAGGACGCGGAACCGCAGTCGGTTGAACCCGGGTGGCACCCTTGAACCGTGCGGTTGCTGGTGGTGGAGGACGAGGCCCGGTTGGCGGCTGCCCTGCAACGGGGCCTGGAGGCGGAGGGGTTCGCGGTGGACGTGGCACGGACCGGCCCGGCCGGTCTGGACGCCGCCCGGCACGGGGAGTACGACGCCATGATCCTCGACGTGATGCTCCCCGGCCTCTCCGGCTACGAGCTGGTCCGTCAACTGCGCGCGGAGCGGCACTGGTTGCCGGTGCTGATGCTCTCCGCCAAGGACGGCGAGTACGACCAGGCCGACGGCCTCGACTGTGGCGCCGACGACTACCTGACCAAACCCTTCTCGTACGTGGTGTTGCTGGCCCGGCTGCGGGCGCTGCTGCGCCGGGGCGCCCCGGAACGCCCGACGGTGCTGGCGGTCGGTGACCTGCGGCTGGACCCGGCCCGTCGACGGGTGACCCGGGCCGACGCCGAGGTGACGCTGACCGCGCGGGAGTTCGCGCTGCTGAACTATCTGATGCGCCGGCCCGGCCAGGTCATCTCCAAGATCGAATTGCTGGACCACGTCTGGAACGCGAGCCTGGAGACCGCGCCGAACATCGTCGAGGTGTACGTCGGCTACCTGCGCCGCAAGCTCGGTCGGGACCGGCTGGAGACGGTCCGGGGCGTCGGTTACCGGCTGGCGATGTGACCACCGACGCTCCCGTGCCCGCCCGCCGGGCGGGGGCCGGCTGGCTGCCGGTGCTGGGGCTGCGGGGGCGGCTCATGGCGATCGGAGTGTTCGGCCTCACCATCGGGCTGGCCCTGGGTGGCGTGGTGCTGCTCGGCGCCCTCGGCTTCGTGCTCCAACGAACTGTCGACACCGAGGCGTTCCGGACCGCCGACGCGGTCGCCCTGCTCGCCGCCGAGGACGCGTTGCCCGACCCGCTGCCGGTGGCCGGTGGGCAGGTCCGCGTCCAGGTCGTCGACGGGCAGGGGCGGATCCGGGCCGCCTCGATCGACGCCGACCGGCTGGTCCCCATGGTCCGCCCCGAGCGGCTGGACCACGACGGTCGGCAGCGGCTGGAGGTGCCGGCGGAGCGGGTCGGGCTGGTCGGCCCGGTCCGGGTGGTCGCCGTACCCGCCGGCACCGCGGCCGACCCGCTGACCGTGCTGGTCGCCCGGTCGATGGCCGACGTGCGGCACAGCACCCACGCGGTCCGGGTCATCCTGCTGGTGGCGTTCCCCCTGCTGGTGGCCGTGCTGGCCGGGGTGGCGTGGCGGGTGGTGGGCGCGACTCTGCGGCCGGTCGAGGCGTTACGTCGGGGCGCCGAGGAGATCACCGGGCGGGCCGGCACCGGTCGGCTGCCGGTGCCCGCGTCGGCCGACGAGATTCACCGGTTGGCGGTCACCCTCAACGGCATGCTGGACCGGCTGGAATCCGGCCGGGTGCGGCAACGGGCGTTCGTCTCCGATGCCGCACACGAGCTGCGCAGCCCGTTGACGAACATCCGGACCGAGCTGGAGGTGGCCCAGCGCCTCGCGGACCGCACGGACTGGAAGGCGGTGACCGCCAACCTGCTCGCCGACACCGACCGACTGAGCCGACTGGTCGACGATCTCCTGCTGCTGGCCCGCCTGGACGAGGCCCCGCCGGCCCGGGGGACCGGCCCGGTGGAGCTGGGCGCGCTGCTGGTCGAGGTCGCCGCCCGCTACCCGTCGCCGCCGGTGCGGGTGATGACGCCGCCGGGCCCGCTGTGGACGACCGGCAACGCGGACGAGCTGCGGCGCGTACTGGCCAACCTGGTCGACAACGCGGTACGCCACGCGTACGCCACGGTGGTGCTCGCCGCCGAGGCGGCACCGGTGACGCGGCGGACGGTCGGGGCGTACCACCTGGTGACGGTGACCGACGACGGCCCGGGGGTTCCGGCGGCGGACCGGGAGCGGGTGTTCGACAGGTTCACCAGGCTGGACGACGGTCGGGCCCGCGACGACGGCGGCGCCGGCCTGGGATTGGCCATCGTCCGGGAGCTGGTACGACGTGCGGGCGGCAGCATCACCCTGACCGACGCGCCGGAGCGGCACGGGCTCCGGGTCTGCCTGCTCCTGCCGGCGGTGCGGGCCGAGGACTCTCCGGAGCCACCGGTCGACGCACCGTGACGGTGGTGGTGCCCTCGGCGCACCCGCAACGGGGTCTGGTCAGCGGCGGCGGGTGCAGACCTGCTCGGAGTTGGCGACGGTGTCGGTGGACCAGACGACGGCGACGGTGAAGCAGTAGTCGTTGGTGCGGTTGAGCGCGTAGATGACGTAGCTGGTGGTGCCGGCGGGCAGGGTCGCGAAGACGTTGCGGTCCTGACCGGTGCGGCCACCCGCGACGACGACCGGGCCCTCGCTGCCGGCCGGATAGGTCCAGTTCAGCGCGATGCTGTCCCGGGTGTCGCGCAGGGTCACCGCGCCGGGCGGGCTGCCGGTCGGCGCTGCGGTGCCGGCCGGCGTGGGCGCGGCGCCGCCCGGGTTGGGCGCGGTGGTGGGCGAGCTGGCGGTGGGGGAGCCGCTGGCCGGCGGCGGCTTCGGCTCGTCGTCGCCCCCGACCCGGGCCACCCCGGCGATCACCGCGGCCGCACCGAGCAGCACCACGACCACGCCGGCCACCAGCACCGGCACCAGCCGGTTGCGCGGCGGCGAGGGAGCCCGGTGCACGGGGACCGGCAGCAACCGGGACGGCGTGTAGGGCTCAATCGGCGCGTACGGGTCCGGCGGCCGGTACGGGTCAGCCACCGCGTTCGGGTCGGCGGCCGTGTACGGGTCGGCGGCCGTGTACGGGTCGGACGGCGTGGCGGGGTGGTGCAGCCGGTAGACCCCGGGCTGCTCCTCGGTGCCGCCGGCCAGCCCGATCACGGACGGGGGCACCGGAGCGTCGGTGCTGTAGGGGGTGGGCTCCTCCGCCGCCTCGGGTGGCCAGGTGGTGCCCGCCGGCCCGACCGGTTCGTCGGCAGGCATCCGGGGATTCGGCACCGTCCCACCGGCCGCCGGTCCGGCCTGGTGTGGCGCGGGTGCCGCTGGGTGGCGGCCGAATTCGGTCGGGTCGTCGCCGTGCGGTGGGACGCGGGCGGCCGGCACCGTCGGGGTGTCCCGTGCGGTGGGCGGGTCGTCGGCGCAGGCGTGGTCGGGATTTGCCGCCGCGCGGGCCAGGGCCGCCACCTGCGCGGCCAGCGGGTCGTCGGCGGGCAGGTGCTGCCGGCACAGCTCACGTGCCAGTGCCAGGTTGTCGTGTGCCTCGGTGAACTGCCCGCAGTCACGCTGCATCGCCCCGAGCCGCGCCAGCATCTTGATGCCGCTGGGGTGCCCGTCGCCATAGATCTCCCGGTGCAGCTCCCAGGCGTCCTGGAGCCGGTCCCGGGCGATCGTGCACTGGCCGCGGGCGTACTCGACGGTGGCCAGGTCGGCGTGTGCGGCGAGCACCCGCAGTGACTCCGGCCCGTCCTGCGCGGTCAGCTCGATGATGACTTCCTGGTAGAGCCGAGCGGCCCGGGAGTGGCTGCCGACCCGGTGCAGCACCGCGGCCAGGGTCGCCGCGGCGGCCACCGTACGCGGGTCGGAGCGGCCGTGCAGGCGGGTGGTGGCCGCGTACGCGAAGGCGGCCCAGCCGCGGGCCGAGTGCGGCTCACCGAGGGCGACCAACACCCGCGCCTGGAGGCTGGCCGCCTCGGCCAACTCGTCGGTGGCGTTGGCGGGGCGGGGGTCGGCGTCGGTGAGCGCGTCGGCGAGCAGTTGCTGCGCGCCGGCCAGATCGCCGGCCGACACGAGATGGTGCGCCTGGTCAGTCAGTTCGCCGAAGCCGGAAGACACGCCCCATCGTGCTCATTCGACGACGGTTAGTACAAGACCCGCGCCGGTGTCGATTGGTCAGGATCTCCTCAGGTGGTCGGCCAGGGTTTCGCTGATTCGGCGCAGTTGGTCGACCTGGGCGGGGCTCAACGCGTCGAACAGATGCCGGCGTACCCCTTCGACGTGGCCGGGTGCGGCGGCCGCGAGGGTGGCGAAACCCTCGTCGGTGAGCAGGGCGATCTGCCCGCGCCGGTCGGTGGGGCATTCCTCGCGGCGCACCCATCCGGCCGCCTCCAGCCGGGCCACGGCGTGCGAGAGCCGGCTGCGCGACGACCCCGCCGCCTGCGCGAGTTCGCTCATCCGTAGTTGGCGACCGGGGGCCTCGGAGAGCCGGACCAGGATCTCGTAGTACGCGTGCGGCATGCCCGCCTCGCGCTGGAGCTCGCGGTCGAGGGTGTCCATCAGCATCCGGGACGCGGCGAGGTACGCGCGCCACGTGCGCTGTTCGTCGGGGTCCAGCCAGCGGGTCATGACGGCCATCATAACGCGGGTAGTTGAACGCTCAACCAAAGTGGGCTAACCTCGGGGCATGGGTATCCACCGGCTCAACCACGCGGTCCTCTACGTCAGTGACCTCGCCCGCAGCGTCGCGTTCTACCGGGACGTGCTGGGCTTCCGTGCGGTGGCGATGACCCCGGACGGATTCCGGGGCGCCACCTTCCTCCAGGCCCCCGACTCCACCAACGACCACGACCTCGGCCTGTTCGAGATCGGGGCCGGTGCCGGGCGGTCGACCGCCGGCCGGGCCACCGTCGGCCTCTACCACCTCGCCTGGGAGGTGGACACGCTCGACGAGCTGGCCGTCACCGCCGAGCGGCTCGCCGCCGCCGGGGCTCTGGTCGGCACCTCCGACCACGGCACGACCAAGAGCCTCTACGGCAAGGACCCGGACGGTCTGGAGTTCGAGATCGTCTGGCTGGTCCCCGCCAACCTGCTCGACGACGCCGCGCTGACCGCACGCAAGCAGATCGGTCGGCTCGACCTGGACGCCGAACGGCAGCGCTACGGCGGGCAGACCCGGGGCGGGGTGGGGATCTCCGTCCCGGCCTGAGCAGGTCATACGGTAGAACGGACCGATGCCGACCGACCGGACCACCGATTTCCTTCGTGCGCTGCTGGTCCGCCAGCTGACCACCTGGCTGCCCACGGCCCTGCAACGCTCCCGGCGGGCCACCGTCGCACTCGCCGGCACCGACGCGGACGGCGCGGTGGCCGCGCTGCGACTGGTCGGCGCGCACGCCGACCAGGTGCGCGGCCGGCAGGTGACCGTGCTGCTGCTCGCCGACGGCGCGCCCGACCTGCCGGCCCGCCTCGGCCCGGTCGAGGCGGAGTTGCCCGCCGAGGTCACGGTGCACCTGCTGCCCGGTGACCCGGATCGGCTGCCGGTCGCCGTCAAGGCGGCCGGTGCGGCGGGCTCGCCGCTGTTCTCCTTCGTGGACGTGCCAGGTGCGGTGGGCCCGAAGCTGCTCACGGCCGCCGCCAACGGCCGCGCCGGCGAGGTGTTGCTGCACGCGGGCAACAGTGCCCGTGCCGCGCTCGTCGCGGCCGGCTTTCCCCTGGTCGCCGAGCTGGCACCGGTGCTGCCGGACGACGCGGTCGCCGGCGTGGTCGCGTTTGGCAGCCGTTCGGACCGGAGCCTGGAGGCGGTGCGTGACGCGCTCTGGTCGGTCGGCGCGGACCTCGGCGTGCGCTACCGCGACCCGGACGACCCGATGAGCGCGACTGTCGACGTGGCCGGCGACCCCGACCTCGCTCCGCTGGCCCAGGCGCTGCTGGCCGAGCTGCGTCGCGACGGTCCACGGCAGGTCACCGAGCTGCGCCGGCACACCCTCACCGCGACCGTCTACCGTGCCGTCGACGCGAACCGCGCGCTGGCCGGCCTGCTGGACGACGGCGAGGTACGACGCGACCGCGAGAGCGGCAAGCTGGCCGGCGACGAGCTAATAACCCCAACCCACTGACCCCACCCCACCCCGCCCCCGCCCCCGCCCCCGCGATCTTGCACTTTCTGCCCCCGCATAAAGGGCATTCAACGCAGAACGGCGACAGAGAGTGCAAGATCGCCGGGCCGGGCCGGGCCGGGGCGGGGCGGGGCTGGGCAGGGCAGGGCTGGGTGGGGGCCCTTGGACGCCGAGCGGGGTGCCGGTGGTATCACCGGCACCCCGCTCGACTCCCGGGAGATTACGACCGGGACTTGTCCTGCTTCCAGGACAGCGGACCAGGCAGGTCGACGCGGTGTGCCCGTGCCTTCGAGTTCCAGGACCAGCGCCCGATCTTGATGCTCCAGGAGGAGAAGCCGTTCTCGGTGAAGTTCAGGATGATCGGTCCGTACTTCTTGCGCTTGCGAAACATGAGGCCCATCGGAGGACTCCCCTCGTCACCGTTCCCTGCCGTGTCGAGATCGAACATGCCCGGACCGGCAACTTTTGAAACCCTCTCGGTGTCCGTCCTGGACGGTCCCGGCCGCGCAAGTCCAATCTCTACTCACCAGATAGGTCTTGTGCCACGATAAGGGCTGCTAGTCACGCTATCTCCCATCGGCATCGATGGAATTCTCACCTTCTGGAAGACCGTTGACCGGGTGATTCCGTCCCGGCAACATGAGGTCATGTCGCAGCGGGATGAGCTCCACCTCACCGCTCGTGTGCACGTCGACCTGGTCCGGCACGCGAGCGCACTCTGTTGAGCCGACCGGTCCATCCGGTCCGACTCCAGCGACGCACGCACACCGCCGGCCCGCTCAACGCGGAGCAGCGTGCCTTCCTACCCTCCGCACTCCCACCGTGGACAGATCAGGAGACTCCGCATGTCCCTGCCCCGTCGTGCCGTCCTCCGTCCCCGAGCCGCCACCACCGCCCCGACCACCGCCGTGACCAGGTGCTCCGGCCCACCCCGACCGGCCCGCACCCAGTCGGCGTCGACCCCGGTGTCGGCGTGACCACCGTGGAGCGTCCCGCGACGGACGCCGCCGAGCTGCGACCGGTGAGTGCGGACCTGTTCCGTGCTCTGCTGCGTCGGCAGGCCACAAGCGTCACCGTGGTCACCGCTGTCGCCCGCGCCACCGACCCCGCCTGCCTGGGCGGCATCGGCGCGCCGATCCGGGCGGGTTTCACCGCCACCTCGTTCACGTCGGTGTCGCTGGACCCGCCGCTCGTCTCGTTCTGCCTCGGGACGGCGTCGTCGAGCTGGCCGGTGCTGGCTCGCGCCGAGCACGTCGCGGTGCACCTGCTGACCGCGGGGCAGCGGGACGCCGCGACGATCTTCGCCACCAGCGGCATCGACCGGTTCGCCGCGTACCCGGACTGGACGTCCGGACCGTTCGGGGTGCCGCTGCTGACCGGCGTGTTGGCCCGGCTGTTCTGCCGGGTGGTGCACCGGGTGCCCGCCGGCGACCACACGCTCGTCATCGCCGAGCCGTTGGCGCTCGGTGATGGCGGCGACGGCGCGCCGCTGGTGCACCACCACGGCGGCTACACCACCGCCGCCGCGCCGGTGCCCCGGTGACGGCGCTTGCCACACCGGGCCTGCTCGCGTTGGACCGGGCCGCCCAGGACCTGCTGTTCCGGACGGCCCGCACGGCCAACACGTTCACCGACGAGCCGGTCACTGACGCCCAGGTCGCGGCGATCCACGACCTGATCCGGTACGGGCCGACCGCGTACAACGGCCAGCCGCTGCGGGTGCTGCTGCTGCGCAGCCCGGCGGCCCGGGCGCGACTGCTGCCGCACCTCTCGTCGGGCAACCGGGCGAAGACCGCTGCCGCGCCGCTGGTGGCGGTGCTCGCCGCTGATGTGGACTTCCACGAACGGCTGCCCGAGCTGTA
Source organism: Micromonospora sp. NPDC048935 (assembly GCF_043197875.1). Lineage (NCBI taxonomy): Bacteria > Bacillati > Actinomycetota > Actinomycetes > Micromonosporales > Micromonosporaceae > Micromonospora > Micromonospora sp. NPDC048935. Next base: position 731,544 of record NZ_JBICTZ010000001.1, read on the forward strand.
CCCGCACCGCCCGCAGGCCCGCGACTGGCTCACCGATCGGGCGACGCGGGTCGAGCAGGCCCGGTTCAGTGCGACCCTGCAGATCGGCTACCTGTTGGTGGGTGTCCGCGCGGCGGGGCTTGCCGCCGGCCCGATGGCCGGGTTCGATGCGGAGGGCGTGACCCGGGAGTTCTTTCCCGACGGGCGGCACGAGACGCTGCTGGTCATGAACGTGGGCCACCCTGGCCCAGACTCCTGGAGCGCCCGGCTGCCCCGGCTGAGCACCGAGGACGTGCTCCGGACGCTCTGACACGCGAGGTGGGCGCGAGGTGGGTCAGCGCGGCTCCCACGCGTCGGGCAGCGCGGTGAGCTTGCGGACGTGGGCGGGCAGCCGACCGTTGACGATCTCGGCGAGGCTCACCTCGTCGACCACGCGCCGCACCGCCGCCCGCACGGCCACCCACAGGCCGGGCAGGTTCTCCGCCGCACCCTCGTACCGGGTCTCCTCGGGGCGCAGCCCGCGTACTCCGGCCAGTGGACCGTCCACCGCCCGCAGCACCGCGCCGACGGTCACCTCGCGTGGTGGACGGGCCAGCGTGTAGCCGCCCTCGGCACCACGCTGGGCGCGGACGATGCCGGCCCGGCGAAGATCCGCCAGGACGGCCTCCAGGAACTTGCGGGGCATGTCCTGCTCCCCGGCGATGGCCTGGGTGGACAGCAGCGAAGGGTACGCGGTGGCCAGGCTCAGCGCCGCCCGTACCGCGTAGTCGCCGCGCGCGGAGATCTGCACCCTGTCATCATGCCCGGCCGGTGCCGAGGGCCGGTCCGGTGGGCCGCCCGGCGTGGCCGCCGTCGGCTGGTTCGGCGAGCCGGCGGAACCGGCCGCCGTTGGCGCCGGTCGGCTCGGCCGGCACGCGGGGCCGGACCACCCGGCTGGCCGCCGGCTGGTCCCGGGCGGCCCGAAACGCGCCGGGGCTCACCCCGACCTCGCGGGTGAAGAAACGGCCGAAGTTCGTCGGCTCGGAGAAGCCGAGCTGCCGGCCGATCTGGGCGATCGGCTGGTCGGTCGCGGCGAGTAACCGGCCGGCCTGCAACGCGACCCGCTCGTCGATGACCTGCTTGGCGCTGCGGCCGGTGACGGCCAGGCAAGCCCGGGTCAGGGTACGCACGGAGCAGCGCAGCCCGGCGGCGTAATCCTCCACCCGCCGGCTGCGCGGGTAGCCGTGCTCCACCTCCTGACAGAACCGGTGGAACGTCTCGTCTTCGGGCCGGGGCGTCGAGCGGTCGGCGCTGGCCAGGGTCAGCCGCAGCAGCAACACCGCCAGTTGGTGACGGAGCAGCGCGCGGGCGGTGCGGCTGTCGGGGTGCCGCTGACAGTCCACCGCCAACTGGCTCACCTCGCTGATCACCGCGTCCTCGTCCTCGCCGGCCAACTGCCGCCACGTCACGGGCGCGTCCCGGTCGATGTCGAAGCCGTGCAGCGCCTCGGGATCCCAGGAGACCACGGTGGCGTCGAACTGCGGGCCGGCGCAGCGCAGCACCTGGCCGGCTCGGACCCGTAACAGCGTGCCGGGCCGGCAGGGTAGGAGGTGGAAGTCGAGCTCCGCGTCGCCGTGCCCCCGGGTGGTGAGGATCAGCAACTCCTGCTCGACGAGCACCGGCCGACGCCAGCCCGGGTCGCCGGCGAGGTCGGCCAGCGCGAACGTGGCGATCTCGTCGGGCGCGGGTGGAGCCGAACCGATCGGTGGCGCGGGGGTGGGACCGGTGGAGACCATCGCCTGCGACGGTAGCCCGAACCGCAGGTCACCGCATCTCAATCGACGCGGGTGGCGGAATCGGCGCCGCACACCGGGCTTGTCGCGATCCCGGCGGCCGGGCTACGTTACCCGGCGGTAGCGCCGTCCGGGCCGCGCTCCGCCCAACCGGACGGCGGCCCCGCCGACTCGCGATGGGATGGGCATGACGCAGCTGTTCTCGGTCGAAGGTAAGACGGTCCTGGTCACCGGCGGGTCGCGGGGGATCGGCCTGATGATCGCCCAGGGCTTCGTCCGGGCCGGCGCACGCGTGATCATCTCGTCCCGGAAGGCGGATGTCTGCGCGGCGGTCGCCAAGGAACTCTCCGCCGAGGGGCGCTGCGAGGCCATCCCCGCCGACCTGGGCGACGACGCCGGGGCCGAGGCGCTGGCCGCCACCGTACGCGAGCGCTTCGACCGCCTCGACGTGCTTGTCAACAACGCCGGCGCGACCTGGGGCGCCCCGCTGGAGAACTACCCGGAGGCCGCGTTCGACAAGCTCTGGGCCGTCAACGTCAAGGCCGTCTTCCGACTCACCACCGCGCTGTTGCCGGCGCTGCGCGCCGCCGCCAGCGCCGACGACCCGGCCCGCGTGATCAACATCGGGTCGATCGACGGCATCCGGGTGCCGATGATGGAGGTGTACGCGTACTCGGCCACCAAGGCGGCCGTGCACATGCTCACCCGCGGCCTGGCCCACCAGTTGGCCGGTGAACAGATCACCGTCAACGCGATCGCACCCGGCCCGTTCGAGAGCAAGATGATGGCGTTCGCGCTGGACGACCCCGCCAGCCGGGCCGCCATCGAACAGCAGGTGCCGCTGGGCCGCATCGGACGCCCCGAGGACATGGCCGGGACCGCCATCTACCTCTCGTCGCGCGCGGGCGCGTACCTCACCGGGGCGGTCATCCCCGTCGACGGCGGCATCACCACGCACGGCTGAGCACCGGCCGACCCGGGGCGGGCTGCCCGCGTACACCCCGGGTGTGCCGGGGCCGCGCGGACTCGGCAGATCCGCGCGGCCCCGGGTTGACCGGTGTTGCCCGTTCGGGCGGTGGTCAGCGACCGGCGAGCAGCCGGTTCACCGCCGTGTCGACATCCAGGTGCTCGGCCTCACGACCGCGCGGGACGACGACGTAGGTCCGTCGAAGGAAGCGCACCAGGACGCTGCGCGGCACCTCGAAGAGGGCGTTGCCGTCCGGTGACGAGAGGGCCAGCGCGACGAAGTCGCCGCGCGGGGTGGCCCAGGGCCAGACCCGCACATCACCGATGCCGGCTGGCTCGTCCAGGCCGGTGACCAGCAGTTCGCGGGCGAAGGACCAGCTCACCGCCTCGCCGCCGGCAGATTCGGCATGGAACAGGACATGGACCGCATACGGGTCAGCAGGGTCGTAACGCAGACTGGCACGCACCGGCAAGGCCGTGGCGTCAGGTGCGACGAGCCTTAGTGACGTCTCGACCTCTACGGTCGTCGGTCGAATGACACTCATGGACGTTCTCCCCCCGGCACCGCTGCGGAACGCGCGTGTCCCGCTTTTCCCATACTCAGGTGCTACTCCTGGCTACGCTCCGCCATACGCTGACTTCACCCAGTGGTGGGAAGGGGGACGGAAAGGCCGCGTGAATGTGAGCATTCATGTAGGATTTCCGGTTCTGCCCAGTGCGTGATCCCGCCCGGCATCGGGTGGTTCAGTCGTCGACTTACTCCGGTAACGTCCAGTCGGCCGTTGCAGTGACGGGCGTGAGCGACACTGGGGGGTGAAATGGTGACGAAGAAATCCTCAGTGGATCCGCCCGCGGCGCCCGGCCCGCCGAAGGTCGCGGTCCGAGCAGCCGAAAAGCGGGGGTACGGAGTGCCGATGGAGCAGCCCGAACGCGCCGATCGGCCGACGTCCGACGCCGATCGTCCCGGCGGTGTCCTGGTCGTCGGAGACCCGCCGCGCCGCCCCCGCTGGCGGGAGCGGATCTCGCTGACGCTCGACCTCATCCGGGCCAACCCCACCGGCCGGATCGCACTCAAGATCTTCATTGCGATCGCGGGAGCGGTCGTGGTGACCATCGGCATCGCACTCATCCCGCTGCCCGGGCCGGGTTGGCTGCTGGTGATCGCCGGGTTGGGCATCTGGGCGGTGGAGTACCACTGGGCGCGCCGACTGCTCGGCTTCACCCGTCGGCACGTCTACGGCTGGACGCGCTGGGTGACGCGTCAGTCACTGCTGGTGCGAGTCGTGCTCGGGTCCGTCGGTCTGGTCTTCGTGGCCACCGTGGTCTGGCTGTCGCTCAAGTTCAGCCTCGGCATCGACCTGGTCGCCACGGCGATGCACTACCTCGCGACGCACTGACCCCGGATTTCCGGTCGGGTTCCACGATCGGGTAGAGTCAGTGGCGCTGAGGGCGATTAGCTCAGTGGGAGAGCGCTTCGTTCACACCGAAGAGGTCGCTGGTTCGATACCAGCATCGCCCACTCTCAGTTCCGCAGGTCAGAGGCCGCTTCCCGATTTCGGGAGGTGGCCTTTCTGCTGTCGTACAGCAGCTTTATACAGCAGCGGTCAGCGGAAGGGTGACGACAAGGCGATCGGATGTCCGGGTGTGCTGTTACCTTGCCGGCCGTGACTGATCAGCTGACGTGGATCGACTGGATCATCGACGTGACCGGATGGCGCAAGGTGCCTGAGGACGGTGTCGGCTGGGAGCAGGTGGAAGCCCAGCTGGGCGTTCCGCTGCCGACGGACTTCAAGGAACTGTGCCGCCGGTTCGTCCCGGGGCGGTTCTACGCCTACCTGGACCTCTTCCGGCCGACCGACGATCATGCACAACCGCTGTTTCGGGCGTGGGCCTATTCTCGGCAGTGGCCAAGTGAGCCTGACTTCGCGCGGCTGTGGGCCCCCTACGAGATGTACGAGCCCGACAAGGGGACGGGGCTGATCCAATGGGGCAGTGATCAGACCGAAGGGGAGTACTACTGGCTGGCGGACGGCTCTATGGAGCCCGACCGGTGGCCTGTGGTCGCGCGGCGGGACGGCATCGAGCCGTGGCACCAACTCGACATGTCGACGGCCGAGTTCGTCTACCGGGTGATCGCGGATCCGGAGTTCAAGCCGTTTACGGTGGCTGACCCGCCGCGGCGACCGTTCTACCTGCCGCACTGGGGGCCGTTCCCGATGAGCGCTGAGGACTGGGATGCTCTCACCGACCCGAACCGCAAAGGCTGAACTACCCCTTCCGGGCTGCCATTCAGGGACGAGAGTCAGCGGCCGAGGGAGTCGCCAAGACGTTTGAGTGCTTCCCGCGTCGCCTTCGACGAGACCTGCGTGTAGATCTCCATCGTGATGGAGAACCGGGCGTGCCGGAGAACCTGCATGGCGACTCTCGGATGGACGTCCAGGTCGGCCAGGAGCGTGGCGCAGGTGCGGCGGGCGTCGTGGACGGTGATCGGCCTGACGCTGGTCTTCTCGCACCTTGTCTGCCACGACCGTTGGAAGTTGCGCGGCTCAATGGGTGTGCCATAGCGGGTGGTGAATACGAGTCCGGTCTCGTGCCATGCCTTTCCGGCGGCTGCTTCAGCCTCATCGCGTTGCTGTTGTCTGAGCTTGAGGGCGGTCAGGCAGATGTCGGGCAGGGGGAGCATGGCGTCGGACGCCTGGGTCTTGGTGTCACGGTGCAGGAGCTGTCCGCGTACGCGTTGGAGCTGACGACCGATGGTCAGCTCTCCATCGTCGAGGTCTACGTCCTCCCACGTCAGTCCCAGGGCCTCGCCCTTGCGAAGACCGGTGACGAGGACAAGGGCGTAGGCGGCGTAGAGAGGGTCCTCGTCTGCTCTCGCGGACTCCAGGAACTTCCGTGCCTCGTCGCTCGACCAGGACTTGCCCCGGCGACGGCGAACGGTGGCCAGGGTGACCGCCACGGCCGGGTTCTTGGTGATGAGGTCTTCGGCCTGGGCGTGCGTGAGGGCGGCCCGCAGCGCGGCCCGGATGTCGCTGACCGTCCGCGTCGACGGGACGGCCTGGCAGCAGCGGCCGACCGCACAGCAGCGCCGCTTGTGCTTCGGCCGGGCGGCGTCCTTGCCCTGCGCGCAGCACTGGCAGGTTCGGGCCACCTGGTTGATCCACATCTGCACGTCGCGGGACTGGAGGCGGTCGAGCCGCTTCGCCCCGAGGCCGGGGGCGATGTATCGGCGGACGAATGTCTCGTAGGTGGCGTGGGTCAGGGGCGCGCGGTTCGGTTGGATGATCTCGTTGAGCCAGTAGGTGAGGAAGCTGCCAACCGTCGGAACGCTGGTCGCCACCGGCCCGGCCTTGGCCTGCTGGTGCAGCTTGATCCACTTGTCGTGCACCGCTTCGCGGGTCTTGCCGTAGACGTACTTCCGGGTGCGCCTGCCGTCCGGCTTGGTGACCCAGACGTAGGCGGCGAAGCCGTTGCGGTAGGGGAAGATGGAGCCTTCGCCGTTAGCTCGTGCACGTCCGGGCATCAGGCGGCCTCCTGGCGCTCGACCTGCTCGCGGATGTAGTCGTCGACCCACTCCGGGAGGACGCGGCGGTACTTGCCGTCCTTGATAGAGCGCAGCTCGCCGGTAGCGATCTTCATCTTGACCTTGGAGATGCCGAATCCGAGCAGGACGGCGACCTCGGCAGGGGAGTACCAGCGGGGGCGGAGGTCCTGGTTCATGCGGCGGCCCCGGTGAGCCAGGCTTCGTGGGCGAGTTCTTCCCGGCCGATGCGTCTGGCCTGGCGCCGCTGGGCGGCGGCGGTGTTGGCCAGGAGTGCGTCGCCTTCGGTGAGCCATCCGGAGCCGGCGTAGGTGAGGGTGCCGACGGTGACGGTGCCGGGGGTGTCGTCGTCCTCTTCGCGGCAGTAGGTGGCGCGGGTGTCGCGGAGCAGGCCGAAGGTGACGGAGTAACGGCGTGCCTTGGTGAGGAAGTGGCCGCCGAATCCGAGCATGTGCGCCCAGCGGCGCAGCCTGGCGTAGGCGTTCGGTTGCGTGTCAAGGCTGTATTGACGGTTGTCGGCCGTCGTGGCACCGCTGGCGGTGTCGGTGCCGGTGGGCCTGCCGAGGTGCCAGCAGGCGTCGATGAGGCGGGCGAGATGGTCGCCTTCCGGATCGGCGGAGTCGTCGATGGTGGCCGGGGTGAGGCGGGTGAAGGAGCGCCCGGTGGATTCGGTGGCCTTGGTGGCGTACTTGGCCAGGTAGGCGGCCACCTTGCCGTCGGTCAACTCGCCGTCGGCGGCGTTGATCCGGCGCACGTCGATCTGCTCGCCCCAGGCCATCACCCAGCCCTGCGGCCGGTCAGGATGCGGAGGTGTGGTGACAACGATCTGCCGCGCGGCGGCATGAACGGCGGCGTCCAGGTCGTCGACGGTGATGCCGGTCGGCGGCGGCACGAGAGCATCCGGGTCAGGGTCGACACCGTCGAGGCGCAGTAGGGCGTGGAAGTGCACGGCTGCCCGGCGTTGCATTTCGGCGACCTTGCCGTGCGACACCCGCACCGGTGGCACCCGTCGCACTTGGCCGGAGCCGGTGACGACCTGGACGAAGGGGATGCCGCATCGGCGGCAGAGTGCGGCGAGGTGCCGTTCGATGGCCTGTTTGGTGCGTCGCCACAGCTCGCCGGAGAAGTAGTTCCAGACGACCTGGTGCTCGTGGTCGTAGCAGTCCAGGCACAACGGCTGCCCGAGCTGCGGATCGTCGGCGTCGTGGCGGGCGAAGCACGCCGCGGGCTGCCCATGCTGGCAGGTGCCGGCGGCACTTCGGGCGCGGCAGGGAGCAGGGAGCAGGGCGACAGTCGCAGCGCCGCCGGGTAGCGCAGGGGTGGCGGGCGACGTGCCGGTGGTGGACCGCGCCGAAGGACGGGGCGGTGAAGGTGGCGAAGACGACCGGGTGCCGACCGACCGAGTCGGGCACACCCTTGCCGCCGGTCAGGCCGCACCGCACGACCTGGTAGGCGTCACCGGCGTAGACCCAGGCGCAGTCTCGGCATCGCGATTCTCGGCGGTTGCCGCACGCCTTGTAGAGGGTCTGGTCGGGCAGCGCGTCGGTTCGGAGTTGGCGAGTGATGCGGCCGGTGGTCGTCTCGACGGCGGCGATGGTGCCGGTGAGGCGGATTGGCCGGGCGCAGCCGCCGGCAGCGGCGGTGTGCTCAAGCCAGCCAGAGAACTCCGGCATGGCCGCACGGTGCAGGGCTTGGGCGTTCCGGCCGACGGTGACGCCGGGCCGGTACAGGGTGAGCGGGGTGGACACGGTCTTCTCCTCAGGAGGTGGCAGGGACGGGAGACGAAGCCCCACCAGCCGTGGACGTTGGTCCGCTGGTGGTGTTCGTCGTGTCTCCTGGCACCGCCGGGAGGGCGGCTGACGCCGGAGGGCAGGTTCGTGGTGGTGCCACGTCCCGCCGATGGTTGTGTCCTCTCGCGCTTGTCGAGCTGGTGACGAAGGCCGGCACGGGTGGGGAGCCTGGGATGTCGGCATCCGACCGGTTGCCGCAGACTGCCCCCACCCGTGGAGGTGTGCGAATCCGGGCCATCGTGGACGGCAATGAAGCCGTGCTGGGCCGCTCAGCGGATTCGGAGAACCGGCGCGGCGGCCGGTGCGATCGGGAGCCGGCGGGACGTGACCCGCATCAGCGGCAGGAAGGCCGCTCGGCATCTCCGAGGTCGAGTCCAGCGATCCGGTAGGAAGGCCGCGCTGGCGTGCTCGACGAGCGCCAGAGTAGCACCGCGTGCCGATACGTCAACCCGCCGTGATGTCGCCGGATGGAGGTGGGACGGCCGGCTGCCGGCTGGTGTGGGAGGACTTTCTGTACGTCTATCAAGGCGGCCCGCAACGGGCCGCACGCGCCGCCGCCAGGGCGCGCGGCCTGCACTCCGCTGGCGCTCCGCTCCGGCCACGCAGAACGCCCGGCGGCTGGCGCGAACAGCGGGGAGCCCGGAGGGCCGCCGCAGCACGACAGACCTTGCCCGGTGGGGTGGTAGAGCCGGCAGCCGGCCGAGCCGCGCGGCCGACACCCGCGCGGCGTAGGAGAGCGGGTGCCGACCGCGTCGGCGAGCTGGCGACGGTCGCGGGACTGCGGTCACTACGCCTCCGGCGGGGGGCGCAACAGCTCCAGGATGGCCGAAGACCATTGGCAGCCGCCGGGTCCATGGGTGGTGGCGGTAGGCCATCCCGCCTGCCATCGACCCGGGCAAGCCGAGCAGACCACCGCCCGACCCGCCAGCGCCCGAACGGCCGTCAAGGTCCGCTTGACGTGGCGGGCCGGGCGGTGGCCCGCTCCCCAGGAGGGCGGGTCGACGGCAGACGGGATGGCAATTCAGGCGGCGTCGTCTAGTGATCTCAGTCGTCGTCCGGGAGGGTATCCAGCAGTTGTGCGGCCACTGCGGGCGGCAAGATGGTTGACCAGATGATTTCCCCGGGTTCCGGTTCGAGCCCTCTCACTCCCTCAGGCTCTGGCATCCAACTGCTATGGTCGATGCCCGGGATGGCGTTAATGATCACCGCGAAGACCCGCGGATCCGCGATGTTCTCAGTCCCGATGAGCAGGTAGGTCTCGCCATCTTCTGCACGGGCCAGAGCGGTTACCTTGTAGCGCTCAAACTCCGCTTGATAGGCGTACCCGTTCTGCAAGGATCGGGCGATCAACTCGCGAACGATTCGTCGGATTTCGTGTTCCCATGCATAGATGTGCTCAAGTTCAAGCCGTTTCCAGTCCCAGGCTTGAGGGAGCCACCGATCTGAGGATCCATCGCGATTGGCAGTCGCCGCTAGCGTTTCGTAGAAGTCACTAGGGTCACCCTCTCGCCTGTACCCGCCCGCACCCAACCACCAAGGGGCAAGGCGAGCTTGTGGCTCGGAGGTGGTCGATTCAGCCTCGGGCAACCGGGTTACAGCACCGCGCCATCGACTGACCTTGACTTTGAACCAAAGCCGATCCACTAGGCTCAGGATCCGTTCCACGCCTCCAGCGGCATGTACTTCGGGGAGGCGCTGCGCCTCTTTGACTAGAGGGTGGCCCAGGCCCGGGAGAGGCACGCTGAGAGGCGGTGCGGACAGCTCAAGGGCTTCAATGCAGACCTTCGTGGGTCGGACAGATTGGGCCTCGCTGCTCATTGGGCAACCTTAATGCCCCAATCCGTCCGACACCAGACACGAAAGGTCAGCTTTCCGCAGGCATCCCGCCATACTCGTCAAGCTGGTCAGGCGAGAGGCCTGCGAGTAGCGAGACGGCTGACTTGGGCGATCCGTCGAGCTGGCTTAGGGCTACGCGGATGCCGTCGTTGATCTCATTGCGATGCGCTTCGATGTACTCGCGGACTGCTGCGTCTACGACGTCCTTCTTGGCCTTGCCCAGGAAGTGGGCGGCGTGAGAAATGAGCTGGTCAGTTCCAACGTCAACCTTGATGGGAGCGGACGTAGCGGCCATGGGGCCCCCTTCCAGTGGCTAGAGTACCGTAGTACCGAAGTACCCGGCAACACTATGCTCCTAACACCCAACGATACTGTGGTCCGGGGGGTGTGGCTACAGAGATGAGTCACAGAGGGCGACGCCGCCCTAGAGGGGTTGTAGCTCTCCGCATCGACGCGTTGGATGTCGGAGCCCAGACCGCCGGCGAAGGCCGCTTCTCGTGCGGTTTGCGAAGATTGTCCCGTCAGCGGTCCGCTAAACTGGCTTGACATCCCCGATAGGCTGGGCGGTCGCTACGCGATGCAACGCACCCACCGGGCCGCCAGCCTATCGGGGATGTCGTCGCTGTAGGTCGAGCGCGCGGTTGCGACGCCTCCGGCAGAGCGCTCATGACTTTCGGGCAGCATGAACGAACGCGCGCGGCAGTTACGCTCGCGCAACGAAGTGACCTGCGCGAGCGTAACTGCCAGTGCGCGAGTGTTATCAGACGGCGCGCCGCGCAACTAGCGTGACATCCGTCACTCGTATCACTGGTCAACCGCAGGCCTTCGGGCGGCTCCGTAGGCGAGGCCCCAGGGAGGAAGCATCAAGCCGGCGACTGTCGATCGTCTCATCCGGTCCGGCTTCAGGACGCCCCTATTCCAAATCTGCCCTGTCCCAACCCGGCGGAAGCTTTCCTAGACCGATAAGGACATCTAGGCCAAGGTGCTCCTTCAGCATGTGTTTAAGATTGCGTCCCTCGATGATCTCGATGCGTCCGTTTGCGGCTGCGAAGTCGCGGCTCGCCTTGCCAACCCAGGAGGTAGTAACGAGGACACCCTTGGCGGCTCGCTTATGATCCATCACGCCGGCAAGTGCATGGACTGATTCAAGGCCAACGATTTTGCTGTAACGCTTGGCTTGGATGATGCAAAGCCCGCCGACGATCGGATCCTCATTGACAGCGACGCCGTCGACGCCTTCGTCCTTTGACGCCTGCGTTACCCACGACTTCATGCCGATGGCTTCGAAGAGCCGGCGGATGAGGTGCTCAAACTCTCCAGGAGAGAGCGTGAGTAGATCAGTGCGGCTATCCAAGCCAGCGACCACATCCATCTCGTCAACGAACTTGTACTTCGAAAGGTCGAACGACATCACCGGCCTAACGCCTTCTAAGTCGTACGGGTGCGGTGAGACAATGGCGTTGAGGTGGCTGCGAAGACACAGCACCGGATCCAGCTCCGGCTCATCGAGCTGTACCATCGCAAACCTGTCCCGCTCTGCACCCACGCTCATGAGCAGCGGGCGAATGGCGCGGCCAGTCGCCTTGTCCTTAGTGGAGGCGTAGCCGTTAAATATGATGCCAGATACGAGGTCCGGGGAGGTGGCATCCAAAGCCTCGGCAATGGTGCGCAATGTTAGTCGTGCGAGGAGGTTACCGTAAAGCTTCTTAGTCTCGGGTTCGTTACGTGGTATGGCCCTCATGCCTTTCGCCGTCGTGTAACGAAAGCCAACGACAGTGGGCACGACGTTCTGGAGCGGCAACTCGTACTCGATTAGCAGTTCCCGAGAGGCAGGGTCGTAATGAGCGGCGGCCTTGCCCGTCAGGCCCTCGGGGTAGCGCGACTGAGCGAGGACGTGTTGTAGACGCTCGACGAAGGCAGTGGGGCCGCCGTTCGACAAGGCCGCCCTGAGTTCGAGGGCAGCCTCGGCGGCGCGCCGGTTTCTCCGAGCTAGAAGCTGTGCGTACTCGGTGATTCTCGTGCCGATGGCCTCGGTCCGAAACTCCGCCTCTGCGATCTTGCGGGCGTGTGCCTCCCGGTCCGCCTGCCGCTTCGCGGCGGCTGCCTCCTGTGCCTTTGTGCGGGTATCAGCAGCTCGGCGTCGTTCCTCAACGCGCTCACGTTGGGTAGCCTCTCGGGCCGCCTTCGCCGCAGCCTGGTCGGCTAGGCGCTTCGCCTGTACTTCTTGCCGCAGGCGTGCTGCCTCGGCCTTCTTTGCCGCTGCCTCGGCCTGCCTTGCCTCGCGGTGAGCCTCCGCTTCCTGGCGTTTTTGCTCGGCGATCAACTCGCGGTGCCTGCGTGCCTCCGCTTGCGCCTCAAGCTTCTTGGTCTGCTTACGGGCGTCGAGCATCTGAACGATCAGGCCCTTGCGTCGCGCCATACGTCCTCCGCAGCTCCACGATAGACAGGCACGACCGTAACTCACTGGCAACGCGGTGGAAAGGCCCGATAGCGGAGGGTGGCTGAAGTGGTGCCCGGCAACAGCGAGGCAGCGTGAGGCGCGATCCGGACCGGTTCCGTGCGTCGGACGACGGCTGGCAGATGCTTGCACGCGGGCGACTGGGTATGGCGGCGTTCGGCGACACTCTGGTCTGACAGCAGTCACCCGTCCGGCGATCGCCCCGGTCCGCCGGTCTGCAAGATCCGGACTATGCACGGAACGATCAACGGATTACACCGCCTGGAATCAGATCCGCCCCAGGTCGGGCAAGGTGCGTCGACCGAAGCTCTACTGCCTTCCTAAACCGTGTGTAGGTGCGCGGGGTCGCATCCGTCCGCGCATGGACGTCCGGGAAACTTCCCGGGCCTCGGCTCCCGGGGTTGGACCCTCAAGATCATGCCGTCTTCAGGCCGTCAAAGGTGAACCAATGGCGGCCATCGTTGACCACCGATGACCGACGTAGCCGCAGCTCAGAGGCGCAGTCGTCCGGTTTGATCGACTACGCCCGCGCCCTGGATCAATACAACGCCAAGTGTTGACCGCACATTCGGCGCTCGCCGCTGATGAGGCCGTTAGCTAATGTGCTGGCATGACAGGCATGTCAAGTGGGCGGACCGGTGTCAGGCACCGCAAGCTGAAGCACTGCCTAACCCACCCCGAGCATCAGTTCTTCTGGGCCCCAGCGCTCGGCTCATGCCCGTACTGCTCCCTCGGTGATACGCAGCGTTCGCGAAGCTCGTTCGACGAAGCCGTTCCCTGTCCGTCAGGCTGTTGCCCGAGCACTTCGGCTACCTAGGCTGCTGGTTCGTGATGTACACGCCCTTGCCTTGCCGGCCGTCGATCAGCCCTTCGGCTTTCAGGATGAGCATGGCGGCGCGGATGACGGTGTTGCTCACGTCGTAGTGCTCGCACAGGGCGGCGAAGGACGGCAGCTTGTCGCCCGGCTTCAACTGGCCGGAACTAACCTGCTCGCGGATATCCCGCGCGACCTGTAGGTAGGCGGCTTCAGACATAGGTGGTGCTCCCAGCTTGGCGGCTGGTGCAAGCAGATCACACCCTGGGTGCGACTTACAACGCTATGTGCGTTGACTGCTGACCCTGCGCACATTGCGTCCTAAGTTGCTTCTGGGGCTACCCAGCTTGGCGGCCGGGGGTCCTGCCGTGGGTGCCCGCCTCCCGACGTGGGTGCCCACGGCTTTACCCGGCGTCGGCGGGAGGCGTGATGACCAGGCCGAACAGATCAGCCTCTTGGGACGGGGAGGGTGCTGTGGCCCGTCGGGAGGTTGGCAATCGCTGGCGATCCACCCGCGATCAGGCTGGCGGTCGACCGCACGTGCCCTACGACGCGTACCTCCTGGCCGTAGCGCTGACTCTCGCTCGCCGGCACAGGCCCGTCTGGTCCTGGCGGTACTGGCGGCGCATCTGTCGCTGCGGAGGCGATCTGCCATGCCGAAGCCGCCACCGCATCCCGATCAACCGCGGCCACTGGCCCAGCCAGGACGGCCGGCGGTGACCACTCACCACCCGATCAAGCCGGCCTGGATGTGCGGCGGCTGTGCGGGGGCGTGGCCATGCCAGACCCGGCGTCAAGAGCTTCGAGCCGAGTACGACCGCGCCCCGGTGTCGCTGGCCCTCTACCTGGCCGCCCAACTCGTCGACGCCGCCCAGGACCTGGCCTACGTCCCCGCCGGCCACCTGCATTACCGATTCCTCGGCTGGACTCGATGAGCATCTTGCGGCCGGGCGACGAGAAGTTCCACTACAGCGACGGCTCGCACAAGTGGATCCCGCCAGACCCGGACTACGACCAGGAGGTCTGGGACGAGCAGGTCCGCCAGCACAAGCACGGACACCTCAGGAACGAGCGCCCCAAGGTCCGGATGCAGCGCCTTGTCTGATGCCAGCAGTACAGCACCGAAGTACAGCAACCGTGCCAGCCGAACCGGTCCGAGAGGCACGCCAGCAGGCCGTCTGACCTCGCATCAAGCCCGATCAGACCGGCTTGCCGAGAGTTCACACCGAAGAGGTCGCTGGTTCGATACCAGCATCGCCCACCAGGTTGCACCGCAGGTCAGAGGCCGGTTGGACACAGTCCAGCCGGCCTCTCGCCTATCCAGCCGCAGAGATCATGAGTCACCTGTGAGTCGGGGCCGTCGAGTGCGGGGAGAAGGGGCGTCACGCCGAGGTCCGCCAGTTGCGCTGTGTAGCCGATCGTGAAGACCCTTCTCGATGCCGCCTTCGCGGGCCTGCTGCAAGGTGATGCCTGACGGATCGGTCGGTCCGTCCACACTGCCCGTGCGGAAATCCACGGTCTCGCCCTGGGTGCCGACCGCCACGTACATCTGGCCGCCGGGCAAAGCCGCAGTCGATGGTGCCGGTCCGCTCAACGTCTCACGTGTTGATCAAGCCCGAACGGCCCATCGGCCTGGCCGCTTTCTTCCAATAGCGTTGATGCCACACGTGGCCGAATCGCAGCGTACGGCGGGGGTAGGCGTGGATGCACAACGTTTGCTGGTCGGGCGTGCGCCGGAGCAGACGGCCATCGGCACGCTGCTGGACGGTGCCGGCGACGGTGGCGCCGCGTTGGTCATCCGCGGCACGCCCGGTGTGGGCAAGTCGGCGCTGCTGGAGTGGGCCGCCGCGGCGGCCGGCGACAAGTTGCGGGTGTTGCGGGCCGTAGGGTCGGTCTCGGAGTTCGGCCTGCCGTACGCCGCGCTGCATCAGGTCATGCGTCCGGTTCTCGGCCACAGCAACCGGCTCGCCACACCGTATCGTCGCGCCCTGGATATCGCCTTTGGCCGGGCGTCTGGTTCGGCGCCGGACGTATCCACGGTGGCGATGGCGACGCTGGAGCTACTGGCGGAGGTGGCGGGCGAGCGGCCGGTCCTGCTGCTGGTCGATGATGCCCAGTGGATGGACCCGGCCAGTCAGCAGGCGCTGGCGTTCCTCGCGCGCAGGGTCGCGTCCGACCGTATCGTGCTGCTCGCCACGCACCGCGAGAACGAGGTCGGGGCGCTGCTCGATGCGGCCGTACCGGCCATGAGCCTCGCCCCGCTCGACGCGGCGTCCGCGGCGGTGCTGCTGGACTGGGCTGCCGGTGCACTCGACGCGGGCACGAGGGCGCTCCTGCTGGACGCCGCGCGCGGCAACCCCCTGGCCCTGCTGGAGCTGCCCCGTGCGATGAGCGTTTACTCCGGCGTCGACACCGGTCGCCTACCGCTGACCGCGCGCCTGGAGAGCTCGTTCCTGGTCCGCATCGAGGAGTTCGACGCCGCGACGACGACGGTCCTGGAGGTGGCGGCGCTCAGCGACTCCGACGACGTCGCCGAGATCGTCGCGGCCGCCGAGCTGCTGTGCGACCCGCATGACGTGTCCTTACTCGACCCGGCGGTGTCGGCCGGGTTGATCGTGGTGGACGGCGCCGCCGTCCGCTTCCGGCACCCGCTCATCCGGTCCGCGCTCCTCCAGCGACTCGGACCCGACCGGCGGCGCGCCTGCCACGCCGCGCTGGCCCGTGTCCTGCCCGCCCGGCCGGAGCGCTCGGTGTGGCACCGGGCCGCCGCGGCGTTGGGGCCGGACGCCGCGCTGGCGGCGGAGCTCGAGTGGCACGCCGAGCGGGCGATCAAACGCGGCGCGCCGACGAACGCGGTGCGGGCGCTGGAACGTGCCGCCCAGCTTTCGGTCGACGGCCGTGACAGGGCGAGCCGTACTTATCAGGCAGCCGCCCTCGCGTATGCAGTCGGGCAGCCCGAGCATGGCGAGCGGCTCCGGAGGCACTATCGCGACCTGGTGGACAGCGAGCACGACGGTCTGCGGTACGAGTGGCTCATCGAGCTGGCCGAGGGAGACCGCGGCGGCGACCAGCGCATCACCACGCTCGTCGACCTTGCCGGCCGGGCGAGCATGGTCGGCGACGACGCGCTGGCGACCGACTTCCTGCGGGCGTCGGCGCTGCGGTGCTGGAACCTCGCTCCCGGTCGACCGGTGGGCAAGCAGGTGATCGCCGCAGCCGACCGCCTGGCGGTTGTCGACGCTCCGACGCGCGCGCAACTGCTGGCGTACTGCTCACCCTTCGACAGCGACCCCGAGATCCGGGAGTTGATCGCCCATGTACCGGCCGCCGCCCGGGACACCACCACCAGCTACCGGCTCGCACACGCGGCGGCGTGTGCCGGAGCGTCCGACGTCTCCGAGAGCCTGCTCACCGACGCGGCGGAGCGGCTGCGTGCCGACGGTCACCTGCACACGCTCGGCAGGACGCTGTCGCTGCTCGCGTGGTCCGCCCTGCGCCGGGGAAACTGGTCGTACGCCGTGGCCGCCGCCGAAGAGAGCACCCGGTTGTGCGCGGAGACCCGCCAGCCGTTCTGGGAGGCGTCCTCGCTCGTCGCGCACGCCGTGATGGCCGCGTTCCGCGGCGACTTCGCCTCCGCCGAAGAGCTGATCGTCGGCGCCGACCGCAAGAACCCCCGCCGGTCCGCCACGATCGGCGCCGTGACGTTGATCGCGCGAGCGGCGATCGCGTCGGGGCAGGGCAACCACGAGCGGGCATTCACCTGCCTCGCCCAGCTGCACGATCCGGCCGACAGCGCCTACCACCCGGCACACGCCCTGTGGTCCTTGGCGAGCATGGCCGAAGCCGCCTCGGCGTGTGGCGAGGTCGCCGCCGCCCGGTCGCTGATCGCGAAGCTGCCGCCGGAGGTACGCGCGACGACCTCACCCACGGGCCGCATGAACCTCGGCTTCGCGGCGGCGGTGCTGGCCGGTGACGACGAGTCGGAGACACGGTTCGCCGAGGCCCTGGCGAGCGACATGACGATCTGGCCGTATGAGCGCTGCCGCCTGCTCTTCGCCTATGGCAAGTCGTTGCGTCGCCGGCGGCGGGTGCGCGAGTCGCGCGACCACCTGCGCAGGGCCCGGGACGGGTTCGACAGCCTCGGGGCGCGGCCGCTCGCGGAGCGCGTCAGGGCGGAGCTGCGGGCGGCCGGGGAACGCAGCGACTCGCCGGCGGCGGACGTCTGGGACACGCTGTCGCCGCAGGAGACACAGATCGCGTCGATGGTGGCGCAGGGGCTGACAAACCGGGACATCGCCAAGATGCTGTTCGTCTCGCACCGCACCGTCGGAAGCCACCTGTACCGGATGTTCCCCAAGCTCGGCATCACCTCGCGCAGCGAGCTTCAGCGGATGGCCGTCGAACACGACCGCTGATCCGCAGTCATTTGACTCACGACTGGGACGGCGCTACCTCCGTAACGTTCCCGGCACGGCCGCGAACAGAGCACCGCGGCCGGCACGGTCAAGCCACGACACCCACCAGTACGTGGGCCGATGCCGCCTGCCCGTGAACCGTGCAGTTCTGCCGAAAGGAACCAGCGCCACATGCCTGCCGTCTCCCGCCGCACGGTCCTGGCCGGATCCGCCGCACTCGTCGCCACGGGTGTCGTCACCACGGCGACAGCCGTACCCGCCGGCGCCCACTCACTGTCCGGGTCGAAGCCGACCGTCGTACTTGTCCACGGCGCGTTCGCGGACGCCTCCGGCTGGAGCGACGTCATCCGGCGGCTCGTCCGCGCCGGGTACCCCGTGCTCGCCCCGGCGAACCCGCTGCGCGGCGTCGGCAGCGACTCCGCCTACCTGGCCAGCATCCTGCGCCTCGTCCCAGGTCCCATCGTCCTGGTCGGCCACTCGTACGGCGGCGTGGTCATCACCAACGCCGCCACGGGCAACCCGAACGTCAAGGCCCTCGTCTACGTTGCCGCGTTCGCGCCGGACGAGGGCGACACCGTATTCGGCCTGCAGACGAAGTTTCCCGGCAGCAAACTCGGCGAACCGGCCCTCGACCTGCGCCCGTACCCGCTGCCCGGCGGCGGCACCAGCACCGACGGATACGTCAAACAGGACCTGTTTCGCGACATCTTCGCCGGTGACCTGCCCCGCTCCACGACACAGATCATGGCCGCCACCCAGCGGCCCGGCGACGTACACACCCTTCACCAGGCGTCCGGCCCGCCGGCCTGGAGGCAGGTCCGGTCGTGCTACCTGGTGGCCCGCGACGACAACCTCATCCCCGCCGCCGCGCAGCGCTTCATGGCGCAGCGGGCCGGCTCCCGCACCGTCGAGGTCCGAGCCTCGCACGTCGCCATGATGTCGCAGCCGGAGATCACCGCCGACCTCATCACGCTCGCCGCCCGCACCACCCGCGACTGACACCAGAAAGGGGCCCAACCATGCCATTCGTCACCACCTCCGACGGCGCCGACATCTTCTTCAAGGACTGGGGCGCCGGCCGCCCCGTCGTGCTCAGCCACGGCTGGCCGCTCAACTCCGACAGCTGGGAGGCGCAGCAGCTGTTCCTGGCCGCCAACGGCTACCGCGCGATCGCCCACGACCGGCGCGGCCACGGCCGCTCCACCCAGACCTGGCACGGCAACGAGATGGACACCTACGCCGATGACCTCGCCGCCCTGATCGAGCACCTCGACCTGCGCGACGTGACGCTGGTCGGGTTCTCCACCGGCGGGGGCGAGATCACCCGGTACATCGGCCGGCACGGCACCAGCCGGGTCGCGCAGGCCGTCCTTGTCTCGGCGGTACCGCCGCTGATGGTGCGCCGCGACGACAACCCGCACGGCGTACCCGTCGACGTGTTCGACGGCATCCGCGCCGGATCGGCCGCCGACCGGTCCCAGCTGTACAAGGACCTCGCCGACGGGCCGTTCTTCGGCAACAACCGGCCGGGCGTGAACGTGTCGCAGGGCATCCGGGACGCGTTCTGGCTGCAGTCGATGGCCGCCGGGCACCGCAACGCATACGAGTCAATCGCCGCGTTCTCCGCCACCGACTTCCGCGACGACCTGGCCAGGTTTGACGTCCCGACGCTCGTCATCCATGGCGACGATGACCAGGTCGTGCCGTTCGAGGTGGGCGGCAAGTCGTCCGCCGCACTGGTCAAGGGAGCGGAGCTGATCGTCTATCCGGGCGCGCCGCACGGCATCACCGACACCCACAAGCAGCAGCTCGGCGACGACCTGCTCGCCTTCCTCAACACGTACGGAGCCTGATGATGAGCGATGCGCCCGACACCATCGTCCTGGTCCACGGCTTCTGGGTCACCCCCCGCAGCTGGGAGCACTGGATCACCCACTACGAGCGGAAGGGCTTCCGGGTCCTCGCCCCCGGCTACCCCGGCTTCGAGGTCGAGGTCGAGGAACTCAACGCCAACCCCGACATCATCACCGCACTCACCGTCCCGGCCATCATCGAGCACCTCGAAGCGGTGATCCGGCCGCTGCCGAAGGCGCCGATCATCATGGGGCACTCCGCCGGTGGCGCGTTCACGCAGATCCTGCTCGACCACGGCTTCGGCGCCTCTGCGGTGGCGCTCAACTCCGCCCCGACCGAGGGTGTTCACGTGGTGCCGTTCTCGCAGGTGAAGTCCACGCTGCCGGTGCTGCGATCACCGGCGAACCGGCACAAGGCCATCGGCCTGACGCTGGACGAGTGGAAGTACGCCTTCACCAACACGTTCAGCGACGAGGAAGCCAAGGCACTGTACGAGCGCTACCACATCCCGGCCAACGGCGGCATCCTGTGGGGCAGCGTCCTGGCCAACTTCCAACCCGGCCACCAGGACACCTGGGTCGACTACCGCAATGACAACCGGGCGCCGCTGCTGTTCATCTCCGGCAGCGAGGACCACATCATGCCCACAGCGGTCCAACGCTCCAACCTCAAGCACTACAAGCCGAACACCATCACCGAACATGTCGAGTACGAGGGCTACGCCCACCTGCTCCCGGCACAGAAGGGCTGGGAGGAGATCGCCGACTTCGCCCTCGACTGGGCCCTGCGCCACGCCCGATGAGCGAGGCGCCGCAGGTTCGCATCACCCACATCGGGGACCCACGACGCTCATCGAGGTAGGTGCGTGGCGGCTGCTGACCGACCCGACGTTCGACCCGCCCGGCCGCACGTACGCCTTCGGCTGGGGCATTTCATCGACGAAGATGACCGGCCCGGCGGTGACCCCGGCGGTACTGGGCCCGATCGACGCCGTGCTACTCACCCACGACCACCACGGCGACAACCTCGACGACCTTGGCCGGACGCTGCTACCCAGCGCCCGGACGGTGCTCACCACCATCGCCGGCGCCCGGCGGCTCGGCGGCACCGCACGAGGACTCAAACCCTGGGCCACCGCGACTCTTCGCCGCAAGGGGCGGCCCACGATCGAGGTCACCGCGACGCCGGCCCGGCACGGTCCGCCCCTGAGCCGGCCGTTCGTCGGTGACGTGACCGGCTTCGCGCTGCGGTGGGACGGCCAACAACACGGCCAATTGTGGGTCTCTGGCGACACGGTCCTGTTTCACGGGATCCGCACCGTCGCCGAGCGGCTTCGCATCGGGACCGCCGTGCTCCATCTCGGCGGCGTCCGATTCCCGGTCACCGGGCCCATCCGCTACACGATGACCGGCCGTCACGCGGTCCGCATCTGCCAGGCGATCCGACCGCGCACCACCATCCCCGTCCACTACGAAGGTTGGCGACACTTCCAGCAACCCCGCGCGGCCCTCGAACGCGAGTTCGCCGACGCCGCCGATGACATCCGAGACAGCATCCGGTGGCTCACGATCGGAACCGCCGCTGACGTCCCTGCCTGAGCCTCGGCCTCCCCACCACAGAAGCATCGGCGGGGAGGCCGAGCCCGCGCGACAGGTTCCCGGCACGAGCTGCTCGCTTGCTCTACGCACGCCAGAGAAGTGCTGGTCGTCGAGGCTACTCCGATTTGACGTCTCGGTAAGCGCCCAGGTACAGACAACACTGGTAAGCGCCAACAATGCGATCATGGCGCCAACTGCCACAGCGCCGAAAGAGTCCGCCAGGACAGGGGCGAGCAGCGGGGGCACGGCACCGCCGATGATGCCACCGAGATTGAACCCCACTCCCGCTCCGGTGTACCGGTATCGCGTGGGAAAAAGCTCTGGAAGAAAGGCGCCGGTCGGCCCGAATGCCAGGCCGTTGAGGGCGAAGGCGCCAGCGAGCCCGAGCCCGAACGCGAGCGGGCTGCCCGTTGTGAGCAAAGGGAAGACGCCCATCGACCAGACGAGCGCCAGCACACCCGTCACGATGATGATGTTACGGCGGCCGTAGCGGTCGGAGAGCCTGCCGCCCAGGAAGACGAAGAGCGCCACCACGGCGGCGGCAACGATCCCGAGCGAGAGAACAACCTGCCGTTCGATCCCCAAGGTCGCTGTGCCGTAGGTCGTCAAGTAGGTAGCGCCGATGTAGAAAAGCGCAAATACGACGCCGGTGAGCCCACCGCAGAGCAGCACCTCACGCCACTGCTCGCGGACAAGACCGGCGAGCGGCGATCGGCGAGGCGTCGAAAGCGGCTTCTCGCTCGCTGCGCGGAAGACCGGCGTCTCATCAATTGAGCCCCGTGCCCACAGACCGAGCAGCACGAGGACCGCGCTGGCGACGAACGGGATGCGCCAGCCGTAGGAGAGGAATGCCTCGTCGCTGTTTCCGATGATGACGTCGGTTGCCAGAAACGTCGCGCTTGACAGGGCGAAGCCGATCGCACCGCCCAACTGCGGGAAGACTGCGTAAAACCCACGACGGCCTCGCGGGGCGTACTCCGCTGTCAGTAGGTTCGCGCCCGCCCACTCACCGCCGAGGGCCAGACCCTGCAGAAAGCGCAGGAGTACGAGGGCGACCGGAGCGGCGACACCGATCGCATCCGCCGGCGGAAGCAAACCGATCGCAACGGTGGACAAGCCCATCATCAGCAGCGTCGTGACCAGCGTGCCCTTGCGTCCCCACCGATCGCCGTAGTGCCCGAAAACAATCGCCCCCAGCGGCCGGGCAACAAACGCGACGGCGGACGTGGCGAACGATGCCACGGAGCCGGCAACGTCCCCGAGAGCCGGAAAGAAGACGTCGGAGAAGACCAGCGCGGCGGCTGTGCCATAAATGAAGAAGTCATAGTATTCGATCGTCGTACCAACAAGTCCGGCCACCGCCACTCGCCTCAACGAGCTCCGGTCTGCCTGCCGTGCGCGGCTCACGAGACGCGTGCCCTCCTGGAGGAACCTGCCCGTAGTACCGCAGGCCAGCCGACTGCGGGGCAAGCAGTGTACGAAGCGTCTCTATCCTCGGCTGTTCAATTCACGACCTGTGGGACGACGATGGCTGCACGACCGCGGGTCGCGGGCGGGGGCAGCAGCGCGGTGCGGGTCAGGACGTTCCAGGCAATGAGGATGACATCGGCGCGTTCGCCGCAGGCCCGGATGCCGAGCTCGCGTCGTACAGCGCGGCGGCGAACAGCACTCCGATCGGGACGAGCTGCGACAGACCGCGGTGAGCGACCACGGGCTGCGGTGTGCGTGTCGGGCTGTGCAGTGGGCGTGACGAGCGTCCCGCATACCGTCAGCGCCCTGCTCACGGTAGCGATCTGTCCAGCGTTTCGCGGTGCGCCAGGAGACGTCATAACGCCGTGCCGCCTGGGAGACCGGCCAGCCCTCGTCGACGACCAGCCGCGCCAGGCGCAGACGTGCGCGTGGGGTCAGAGCAGCATTACGGTGGAGCATGAAGGCCTCCTGGTTGCCGGAGCGGTTCCTAGACAGCTCCACTCCACAACCGGAGGCCTTCACCTACCTACGACATCAGATCGTGTCGTCACACAACCTCGACCAACCTCCGTGGACAGCACACCTAGGCCCGGTCGTCGGCGACGCGGAGCACGATCTTTCCCCGGGTGTGACCCTGCTCGCCTTCGCGGTGGGCGGTCGCGACCTCGGCCAGCGGAAGGACCTTGGCGACCTCGACGGTGACGGTGCCCTCCTCGATCAGCGCGGCGATCCGCGCCAACGCCGGACCGTCCGGCTCGACCAGGAAGCCGGTGACGCGGACTCCGGCGGCGGCCGCGGTCGTGGCCAGCTCCGGCGAGACCCCGGCCGGCACGGCCACCAACAGCCCGCCCGGGCGTAGCGTCTCGACCGACCGGGTGCTGGTGGCGTCGTACGCGTCACCGACCAGGTCGAGCACCACGTCGACGTCCCTGACCTCCTTCTCGAAGCGGCCGGTGGTGTAGTCGACGACCTCGTCGGCACCCAGTTCGGCGAGCCACTGTTGGTTGCGCGGGCCGGCCACCGCGATCACGTACGCGCCCAGGTGCTTGGCGAACTGCACCGCGAGGTGCCCCACCCCACCGGCCGCAGCAGTGATCAACACCCGCTGCCCCGGCCGCACGCCGGCGGTGTCCACCAGCGCCTGCCACGCGGTCAGCCCGGCCAAGGGCACCGCGGCCGCCTGCTCGAACGTGTGGCCGGCGGGCATCCGGGCGAACTGGCGCGACGGCGCAGTGACGTACTCGGCGTAACCACCGCCGGCCCGCGGGAACCAGGGCATCCCGTAGACCCGGTCGCCCGGGGCCAGGGTGGTGACGCCGAAGCCGACCTCCTCGACCACACCCGCGACGTCCCAGCCCAGGACGAACGGCGGCGCGCCGAGCACCCCAGCCATGCCGGTGCCACCGCGGGTCTTCCAGTCGACCGGGTTGATGCCGGCGGCATGCACGCGGACCAACACCTCCGTAGGCAGGGGTGCGGGACGCTCGACGCGTTCGACGGACAGGACCTCGGGGCCGCCGAAGGTGTGCTGACGGACCGCGTTCATGGTGTCGTTCTCGCTCATGATCCCAGTCTTCATGCCGCGGCCGCCGTTCAACAATGTCTCTAAAGACATTGTGCGTAAGATTCGTGCCATGCCCCATCGCGTTGCCGTGCTCGCCCTGGACGGCGTCATCCCCTTCGATCTGGGCATCCCGGCCCGGGTGCTCAGCGAGGCGCATGACGCGGCTGGCCGACCGCTCTACGACATCGTCACCTGCTCCCTCGACGGCACGCAGGTCCACACCAATGCCGGATTCACAATCCAGGTGCAGCACGACCACCGCGCGCTCGCCCAGGCCGACACGGTCGTGGTCGCCACCCAGGAGCCGTCCACCGCCATGCTCACCGTCGGCAAGCTCGACCCCCGGGTCGCCGAACTGCTGCAGACCCTGGATCCGGCCACCCGCGTGGTGAGCACCTGTACATCGGCGTTCGCCCTTGCCGCAGCCGGCCTTCTCGACGGGCTCGCCGCGACCACCCATTGGGCGCTGAGCGACCGGTTCGCCGCGCTGTTCCCAGCCGTCGAGGTGCGCCCGGATGTGTTGTTCGTCGATGCCGGCCGTGTCCTGACCTCGGCGGGAGCGGCAGCCGGTATCGACCTGTTTCTGCACATCGTGCGCACCGACCACGGCGCGTCGATCGCCAACGATGCCGCCCGCCGCTGCGTCGTGGCCCCTTGGCGAGACGGCGGCCAAGCCCAGTTCATCGCCCATCCGACTCTGCCCGCGTCGTCGGCGGGAATCGGCCCGACCCGGGCGTGGGCGCTGGCCCGGCTGGACGAGCCGCTTTCCCTGGCCGACCTGGCCGGGCACGCCACCATGACGAAGCGGACCTTCAGCCGACGCTTCGTCGCCGAGATGGGCGTGACACCGATGCAGTGGCTGATTGCCCGGCGCATCGACCGCGCCCGGACCCTGCTGGAGAACACCGACCTGCCGGTGGAACGGATCGCCACCGAGGCGGGCTTCGGCAGCGCCACCCTGCTGCGACAACACATGCAAGCGGCGCTGAGGGTGACGCCGCAGCAGTACCGACGCACGTTTCAGGCCCCGGTCCCGAGGGCCTGACCGGCGAAGCCGATCCGACAGCGGCACCACCAGCAGCCGGTCCGTTCGGTCGTATCCGGCATCGCCGGCTTGACCTCCAACTAATTTTCGAGCCAGGGACCGCTCATGCCGCTTCTCGCCACCGAATATGGGTCCACACCTGTTGGGGGGCGCTCGTCGCCGGACTCGCTCGACCGCGCGACGCGGCCGAGTCAACCCTTGCCGCGCTTCAACGACGGCTGAACTCACCAGACGATGGCACTTCGCCGGAACGACACAGCAATGGACGCCCGGACCAGTGTCCGAACGCCCGGTAGCGACGGCCGGTCCTCGCCAGGCACAGGGTCACGTACGCGGCGATGGGCCGCGTGTGGGTCACACAGCGTGATGCTGCTTGACCGGCACACCCGATGTCCGCTCGTGCCGAGTTGAGTTGCGTATCGGAGGCCGGCAGGCCATGCAGGGATGCCGCGTTACTGCATCGCGGTGGCCGGGGGGTGATCGAATGATTCGGGGCAGCGGAAGATGTACAGCGAGTAGCCACGCCCGATCTGTACGCCAACGGTGTCTGGAGAGTCGGTCGCGTTCTCCTCGGACGGGCGCCAGCTGCAATGCATGCCGTTCCAGTCGCCCGAGCCCACGGTGAAAATCAAGGTCATCGCGGTGCCGCAGGCAGCACAATCCATCGGGTACGGATCGGTCAGCGACCAGTTCGCGTACCCACCGACCTTCCATCCCGGCGCCAGCGACAAGTCGCTCTGATAGTGGGGACGGCTCTCGTCTTGGTCGTTATCCCACGCGTCGAGCCGCTCGTGTAGGTCATCGGGGAGCAGATCGGCGTATTGGTACTCGCGGACCTGCTCGGGGTGTACCACGCACGGAACCGGCAGGTACATGTCGCTGATCACCGGCGGCTCGGGAGGCGCTTCGAGCAGCCCGCCGACGGCGGAGCTGTCGCGCCAGTAGAGGAAGACGCGTGGGCTGTAGTGCCGGTCCGAGTGGTCCACGGGGCACCACAGCACCTGGAGCAGGTCGGTGCCGTCCGGGCCGGCGTAATCCGGGATATCGTGTCGGTACAGCTGCGCGACCGGGACCAACGGGATGGGATCCTCGATCAGGTCGTCCAGGTCCAGAGCGTCGGCCGCATCGAGCTCGGCCCGCTCGTCCGCGGTCAGGAAATCCCCGCCCGGTAGCGACTCCCGGGCATATGCGGTCGCGAGGATCTCCCGCCCGCGGTGCAGAGCGGCCGGGGTGGTCAGGTTGTATGGCTCGTGCGCCCCGGCGTCGTCGCAGACCGGCCACACCTCGGCGGCCGGCCACAGCAGTGGTCCGCCGACCGAGCTGTCCGCAACGGTCGGAGCGCCGGGTCGGGGATGGAGGCGGGTAGCGGTGATGGAATGTTCCCGCAGTTCGGGGAAGAGTTCGGTGATGTCCAGGGGACGCGGAGGCGTGGTGCGGACCATAGAAGCGGATCTTATGGCCCGCGTGCTGGTCCTGACTTCTTTGCAGCGTCTCTATCGGAATTCGCGAGCGGACGAGACATTGCGCCAGCCCGCTGTCACGAACGTTCCCCGCCTCGAGCGGGCGGCCACCGCACGACGATCAGGTTCGGCGCCACGATTCGTGGGGTATCTGCCAGAGTGGTTCATGCCCTTGAGCGCGTACCACCTCAGAACCTCGGTCGCCGTGTCCGACATTCAGAAGGCGGTGGCCTTCTACGAAGGCGCGCTGGGCCTGCGGGCGTTGCAGTCCGGCCCCAGCGCCACCATTGCCGACGGCAGCCGTGTCTATGGCTCCGGTGGCGGGCCGGCGTTGAACGTGTACCAGTCGGTCACTGCCGGGAAGACCCCGGCGACGCTGGCGACGTGGTACGTCGACGACATCGACCAGATTGTCGAGGAGCTCTCCTCGTCCGGCGTCGAGTTCGTTCGCTACGAGCAGCTTGAGCACGACGCCAAGGGGATCACCGCGCGGGCCGGAGGTGGACGTATCGCGTGGTTCCAGGACCCAGACGGCAACACCTTCGCTCTCGAAGCCGACGTGTGACCTCCTGGCTCGCAATTTGGTCCGTCACCACCAGGCCGTACCTTCACCGGGGTTCTGCGTCTTTACGGCGCACCGCCACGGGTTCGGCGTACCGCGGCCGGCCTTCGACGCGCGTTGCGTGGCGCGCGGGGCCGGGCCTAGCGTGCCCCCATGGAAGAGGACTGGCGCGACCCCGAGCACACCTTCGACACGTTTGTCGTCAGCCCGTCCAACCGATTCGCTCACGCGGCGGCGGTCGCCGTCGCCGAAGCATCGGTGACCGCGTACAACCCGCTGTTCATCTACGGCGGCTCGGGGCTGGGCAAAACCCACCTGTTGCACGCCATCGGGCAGCACGCCACCATCCTCCGCAACGCACAGTTCATCCAGTACGTTTCGTCCCAACAACTCACCAACATCATCAAGTCCCTGCGACACAACAAGACGCGTGACTTCCAACGCCGCCACCGCCACGCCGACGTCCTACTGATCGACGACATCCAGTTTTTGGAAAATAGCGACCGGGCACAGGAGGAGTTCCTCCACACCTTCGACGCCCTGCACCACGCCGACAAGCGGATCGTCATCAGCTCCGACCGCTCCCCGCGCCAGCTGTACACCCTGGATGACCGCCTTCGGACCCGCTTCGAGTGGGGTCTTCTAGCAGACATCCAACCGCCGAACCCCCAGACGTGAACCGCGACCGCGGCGAGCCGTGGCAATCCGACCGAGGCGTTCGGTCGCGTCTCAACCGCAGCATCGGCCGTCTCGCGGTGAGCGGCGGTGGCCACAGATTTGGAGCCGGTAGGTCCCTCTCTGGAAGGTTGCCGGTCGGTCAGGCACGCGACACCAGGCCAGACTTCCATGCCCATGCGGCTATGCGGACGCGCGTGACGCTACCGACCGTGGGTCTTGATGGTGCCCGGTGAGATGTGGAGTTTCGCGCCGATCTCGTCGTTGCTCAGTCCGCGTGCCACGAGCTTGGCGACACGATTGGTGACCTCCTCGCGCTGGCGGGCCCGATACCTTTCCGATCACATCTTTGATCTTGGGACAGCGGAGCGGTTCGCCCGGCCGCTAGCATCGCGCTGATTCCCGTCCCCCATTACGGAGACCTCCATGCGCAAACTTGCCGCCACCGCCCTCGTGGGCGTGCTCGTGGCCGTCCTTCCGGCAACGGCCGCCCTGGCCGCCGACCCCAAGCCGGATATCGCGGTGACCTCCGCCGCCGACAAGGCCAACTACGCCGAGGGCGAGACCTTCACCATCACGGTCACGGTGAAGAACAAGAGCTCCGTCGACGCCAAGCGCGTGCACTACACCGGCGGCGACAGCGAGGGCGTCGACGGTGTCGCCTACGGTGAGCTGTCGACCGGCTTCGACCTCGCCGCCGGCGCCACCAAGACCGTTCAGATCACCGGCAAGACCAACCACGTGGCGTGGCAGTCCGGCTACGGATTCGTTGCCTTCTCGCTTGCCGCCGACAACGGCGAGGCCAACGACGCCGACAACGTCACCAGCGTGCGGCTGCTGGTGGCGGGCGTCTTCGACGATCTCGGCGGCTACGTCTTCCAGGGTGAGTCCTCTGGCGCCGAGTGGACGCCCCGGACGCCTGGCGTCCCGGGTGTCAAGGTCGTCGCCACCAGTGCCGACGGCAAGACGAAGTACGCCGAGGCCAGCACGGACGCCAAGGGCCTGTTCCGTTTCGCCCGCCTCCCCGCCGGCGACGTCCTGCTGATCTTCACCGCCCCGGCGGGCTGGAAGATCCTGGCCGGCGAGAACGGTGAGGACGACCGCACTCTGGCGCAGGTGCGCCGCGACGACAGCGACGAGCCGCGCGTCTTCGTGGCGGCGAAGAAGGTCGCCGTGAACTCGCCGAGCGCGACACCGACTTCGACGACGACGCCGACTTCAACGCCGACGACGACACCGACCTCGACGACGACGCCGACGACGACGCCGACTTCAACGACGACGCCGGATTCGACGCCGATGCCGTCACCGTCGGCGTCGTCGAGCGCCGGCCCGGGCCTGCCGGTCACCGGCGACAACACCATGCTGTTCGTCGGCGCGGCTGCGGTCGCCGTCGCGGTCGGCATCGCGCTGGTGCTCGTCGCACGGCGCCGCCGCATACGCCTGCAGGCCTGATCGACCGAGCTCGCTCCAGCGGTCGAACACCCGCAGGCGGTAGCGTCCCCCGCTATGTCGAGCAAGGCAAAGGGCGCCGAGGCCCCAGCACCACGCTGGAGCCTCGGCGCCGCGACTCCGGCCGTCCTCATGTCGCGATCCGCGCGACTGCAGCTGAACTGTTGGCCCCTGGTTTGAGCCGTTACGGGAGCCCGCTCACGACGAGCGGGCTCCCCGGAGCCTGGCCCGGCTCGAACGGTGCTGCCATCCCTGGGTCAGTGACGTGCGGTACCGGCGCCGCACGGTTGGGCAGGCCGGCCTCCGAGGTTAGTGCGTCCAAGCCCGGTAGGGGAGTTCGCATACCTCACCGGTTGTTCCTGCTTCCCATTCCGGTGGGCCCGGCCGTCAGCCATGGCCGAAGCCGCGGGGAAGTGGCAGCTTCGATGGCCTACCTCAGGCCAGCATCCGCGTTCTGACGAGGAACGACCGCGGGACTACCCACCGCCGAACTACCGCCGCAGCCCAGTTACGAGCCGGGGACCGGGGGAGCAGGCGGGGAGCAACAGGGTGCCCTGAACGCGCAGGCCATAGCGGTAAGGAGCCGTTGGTTGGCCTGACCTTGCATCTGGGAGCAGATCGGGTGCAGGTCGGCGAAGTGGTCAGCGCCCCGAGGTGCTCACCGATGCTGGACAGGGCGGCGGGCGTTGACCTGCGGCGATGCGGGCGAGCGGTCCGGCGTGGGCTCCCAGGGAAGATCGAAGAGGTCAACCTTCGCACTGGTCACCGCCTGTCCGGTGCCGTGCTGTCGTCGTGGCCCCTCAGGTGCGATCGATTGGGTCCGCCGCGTCGACGTACTGCTCCAGGTCGTCCGGCGAATCCGAAGGCGTCAGCGTTGGCACCCCGGCGGGGGCGGTAGTGCGACGTCGGCACATGCCAATGGGTAGATGTTTCTCCTGGCGGGGGCCTGGATACTTTCCGCGTATGTTCGACGGTTTCGAGGACGAGCGGGTCGATGTCGGGGAGGTGGAGCTCCGGGTCCGGCATGCGGGGCACGGACCTCCGGTCCTCCTCATCCACGGACATCCGCGGACGGGGTCGACGTGGCATCGCGTCGCGCCGCAGCTGGTTGGTCGCGGGTTCAGCGTCGTCTGTCCCGACATGCGCGGCTATGGGCAGTCCGGCAAGGCGAAGATCCTCGCGGATCACTCGCAGCAGTCCAAGCGGGTGGTTGCGGGGGACCTGGTCCAGCTGATGGAGAAACTGGATCACCCGAGGTTCGCGACGGTCGGACATGACCGTGGGTCGTACGTGGCGTTGCGCCTGGCGCTTGATCATCCCGACGCGGTCGGTCAGCTAGTGGTCATCGACGGTGTGCCCATCAGTGAGGCTCTTGCCCGGTGCGATGCGAAGTTCGCCCATGACTGGTATCACTGGTTCTTCTTCGCTCAGCCGGACAAGCCAGAGCGAGCCATCGCCGCCGACCCCGATGCTTGGTACGCCAGTAAGGCCCGGCCCGAGATCATGGGAGCCGCGAATTACCAGGAGTTTCGGCGAGCCATCCACGATGCGGCCACCGTTCGGGCCATGCTGGAGGACTACCGGGCCGGCCTCGGCGTTGACCGAGCGCACGAGGAAGCCGACCGGCGTGACGGTCGTACTGTCCGCTGCCCCACTCTCGTGCTGTGGTCGACCCGGGACGACATGGAAGACCTGTATGGCGACCCGCTGGCCGTCTGGCACCCGTGGGCTCCCGATCTACGCGGGCACTCGATTGAGTCGGGCCACCACGTCGCCGAGGAGAACCCCGACGACTTGACCGCAGCCCTGCACGACTTCTTGTCCTGAGCCTCCCGCCCCGCACGGCACCACCCGGGTATTCGTAGCGAAGGTCTGCGGCCGTGCGCACGCCGCGGACGATGACCGTGGCGCCGCCGAAGTTGACCGTCTGGAGGCGGCGGCGGGTAACGACGTGGAGCACGGAGCAAGAATCCTGACACAAGGTGTCAGGATTCGGGTCGAGTATGGCTTCACCGGTCGGCATCGATGGCGCGGACTGGGCACCACGGATACATATGGGATAGATAAGGGCCTCCATGCGCGAAACTTCGGAAGATCTCCAAGAGCTTCAGTCCCTCCTTGACGGCTCCCTCTCCCGCTCCACCTCGCACCTTCGCTCGATCATCAAGGCTGAGAGCACGCTGACCGCGGAGCAGCTCACCCAGGTCCTCACCGGCATGCGCACCCTCGCCCTGTCCACCGTGACGGCGAAGGGCGAGCCACGGATCAGCGGTGTGGACGGGCACTTCCTGCACGGGAAGTGGCACTTTGGCACCGCGCGCAACGCCGCCAAGGCGCGCCATCTCGCGGCGCGGTCCGCCGTCAGCGCCGCGCATATGCGCGGTGAGGACCTGGGCGTGTTCACGCACGGCAAGGTGGAGATCCTCAACCCCCGGGACGGCGAGCCGGCCGCGGACTGGCCCGACCTGCTCGCGTACCTCAAGGACTTCTACGACGACGACTTCTTCGACTGGGAAAACGACGTGGTCTACTACCGGCTACATCCGCACTGGATGACCGTCTACGCCCCCAGCATCGCGAAGCTCACTGCGGCGTCCCAGTCCTGATCCGCAGCACGTGCCGCATCGGGGCCAGCCACGCGATGAGAGGCACACGAACAAAGTCCACACCGTATCCGTGTGGTCATCGACGGGTTGGCGCGGCATTCGCCCGCATCGGCGATCGCGACGACGTCGACCGTGCCGCCGGAGGTGCCGTCGCCTTGCTGGCAAGCAGCCGGCAGGCGCAGGGCAGCTCACCTTGTCTGAGCGGGCGGCCCGGAAGAACTGTGCTGCTCGGGCTACCACCGGCAACACAGGCGAGTCGTGGCGTTGCCGGGGCCGGCGCGCTCGCGCGGCCTGTGGCGGATGGCCGTGACCCCGTACCCCGCCAAGAACCGCGACCGGCTGGTCCCCAGTCTTTGCCGCAGCCTGTTGGGCGGGTGATTCGGCCTGGCCGAGCGATGCCGTCCTACTCGGTCGGGGGCCGGGTGGCTGTGGCCGGTCCAGGCGGCGTCGATGGCGTGTCCGGTACGACGACGAGGCTGACGACGCGGCGGGTCCGGCCGTCGCGGGTGTTGCCGGTCCGACTGACCACGGCGTGTTCGATCTCGGCGACCATCGTGGCGAACTCTTCGTCGGTGAGCCAGACGGCGGCCTGTCGGTAGACCACGCCGTCGCGGTGGGGATCGGCGTGTTCGTGGGCGAGGTAGCGGTCGAAGTCGCCCAGCAGTGACGCCGCGAACGTGGTGTAGGCGCGTCGGTGATCGTCGCGGGTCATCGCGGCCCGGGCGGCGGGGCTGATCGTGCCCTGGTCTTGGCGTACTCGGTAGCTGCGCTCCACCGTGCCGCGTACGCGCCGCTCGTCGACCACCTCCAGCACGCCCGCCTCGGCCAACACGGCGATGTGCCGGTACATCGTCGCTGGGGGGATGTCGGGTAGGCGGTCGCGGAGCTGTGTGGTGGTCAGCGGGTCGGTGTCGAACAGCGTCTGCAGGATGCGCATCCGGACGGGGTGCAGGAGAAGGTCTGCGGTTGCCATAGCCCCATCTTCCCACATACGATAATGTTCCCGGTTCTGATAATGTTCGCGGGCGCTGAGAATAATCGGAGGTGGCGTATGCGGGATGTCGACATGACGGCTAGCGCAGACGACGGGCTTTCCCTGGTCGGCACGCTGACCCTGCCCGCCGGCCCGGGACCGCACCCGGCCGTCCTGCTCCTGCACGGCTCCGGGCGACTGGATCGCGATTCCAACACCGCGCGCCTCCGGATGGAGCTCGGACCACCACTGGCCAAAAGGCTGGCAGGCGTCGGGATCGCCACGTTGCGTTACGACCGGCGGGGTGTCGGTGCCACGGGCGGCGATTGGCGCGCGACCGGATTCGCCGCCGGTCGGCACGACGCCGCCGCCGCGCTACGCGCCCTCGCTGGGCGACCCGATATCCGGGCGGACGCCGTTGGCGTGCTCGGGCACAGCGAGGGTGCCGTTCACGCCATGTCCCTCGGGGCACGCCCGGAGGTGGCGGCGGTGGTGCTGCTGGCCGGGTTCGCCCGCCCGGGGGAGGAAGCCCTGCGCTGGCAGGCCGCAATGATCGCCCGCGACCTCCCCGCTCCCGTACGACCGCTGCTACCGATCCTGCGCTCCCTGGCCAACCGGCAACTCGCCCGCATCAAGACGACCAGCACGGACGTGGTGCGCATCCTCGGGAGACCAACCAACGCCCGGTGGCTGCGGGAGCTGCTCGACCACGACCCGCGCTCCGACCTGGCGAACATCAAGGCTCCCGTCCTGGCCATCACTGGCGGCAAGGACATCCAGGTCGACCCGGCGGACCTGGAGGAGATCCGCCGGCTGGTGCCCGGCGACATCACGGTCCACCGGATTCCCGACCTCACCCATGTGCTGCGTCGTGACCTCGGCCGTCCGTCGGTGCGCTCCTACCGGCGGCTGCTCCGCCAGCCGGTCGACCCCGACCTGCTCGCGCAGGTGGCCGGCTGGCTCGCCCACCGACTACACGGGACGCCCGACACGGTTCGTGCCGGGTAACCGGGCTCACCCCCACACAGAGCCACCCCCAACATCCCCTGTTCCGAACCCCGCGAAGGGAAATGGCGTGACCACTGCAACCTCTGCTCGCCACCATGACGGCCTCACCAGCTTCTGGATCGTCACGTTTGCTTGGACTTTCGCCTTCTGGATTTTCGCGATCACACTCGATGGACCGGCGATGACGTCCCCCACCGTCGTTCCGTACCTTCTCGGTGGATTCGGCCCGGCGATCGGCGCGATCGCCGTCCGGATACGGCGCTATCGCCGTCGTCAACCGATCCCCGCCCATACGGTGCGACTTCGGCTGCGCCCACGGCTGTTCTGGGCGCTGCCCATGCTGGCCCTGGCATCGGGGACCGTGCTGGCGGCCGCGCTGCTCGCGGAGTTCCTGGGCGGTCCCGCGACGAGCCTGACCGAAGGGCGTGAGTTGATCGCGACGGCGGGCGGAACCGTACCGTTCCTGATCAGCATGCTGATCGGCGGTCCCTTGGCCGAGGAGCCGGGTTGGCGTGGTACGGCCTACCCACGCCTGCGCGCGTCGATGAGCCGCCTGCGCGCCGGTCTGCTGCTGGGCGCCGCCTGGGCGGTGTGGCACCTGCCGCTGTTCTTCATCAACGGGACGCTTCAGTCCGAGTTCGGCCTGGTCAGCTGGAGTGGTCTGTTGTTCACGCTCAGCGTCTTCCCGATGGCACTGCTCACCGGCTACGCCTACGAACTCGCCGGAGTCGCGGCATCGGTCGCGGTCCACTTCGGCGTGAACACCACCATCGCGCTGCTCACCATCAAGGCACCCGCGGCCCAGGCGCTTGTCCTGGCGGTACAGATCATCGTGGCGGCCGCGCTGCTCGCCGCACAACGCAATCGTGGGCAGGACCGACCAGCGCTGAACCACCGCGAAATGGCTGATCTGCGGTGAACGGGTGGCTGATCGCCGGTGACGTCCAGCGGTAAGACGGGCCGTGAACGGTGACGGTGTTGGTGCGGCACGACAAGCTGGGGCTGCTGTGCCCCCTGGTCCTCGGAGTGCAGTGCCGGCCCAAGAGTGTGAGATCCGCCAGGGCAACGGGCCTT
This sequence comes from Micromonospora sp. NPDC048935, assembly GCF_043197875.1. Taxonomy (NCBI): domain Bacteria; kingdom Bacillati; phylum Actinomycetota; class Actinomycetes; order Micromonosporales; family Micromonosporaceae; genus Micromonospora; species Micromonospora sp. NPDC048935. The sequence goes on from NZ_JBICTZ010000001.1 coordinate 766,456, forward strand.
GCTGCTACGACTGGGCTTGGCCAGACGATGTCGCCACCGACGCCGACTTCGACGATGGCGGCCACCACAGCCTGCTGATCCGCCGCAACACCACGACCGGTGAGTTGGCCTTCTACCGCTGCTGAGCCCACGCCGGGCCACCCTCGCTCAACTCGTTCGCGTCGCGGGCATCCGATGGACCGTTGAGGAGAGCTTCCAGGCCGCGAAGAGCCAGGTCGGTCTGGACCAGCACCAGGTCCGCCGCTGGGACTCCTGGCACCGGTTCACCACCCTGGCCCCTGGCCGGCCTCGCTGTCTCAACCTCGAACTTCCGCTCTGGTCGCGGAGGGTTAGCAGCCCAGGCCGTAGGCCACCAGGGCGGCGTCGAGCATGCGTTCCTGCTGATCCGCCGGGTAGGCAGCGGGATCCGCGGCGGCGAGAGCCGCGACGCCCTCGGTCATTGCGATCAGCCCCAGGGCGACCGTGCCGACCTGGTCGACCGGCCAGTCCGGGGCAGCCGCGGCGACCAGCCGCTCGACCCGCTGCCGCCAGGCTCGGTTGTTGCGGCGGTGCATGCCGATCAGTTCGGCGTCCGCCACCGCCGCAGCCAGGAAGCCCAACCAGACGATGCTCCAGTTGGTCGTCTCCGGATCGGTCGCCATGCCCTGGCGGAGGACCGCGCGCAGCGCTGCCCGCGGCGAGGTGGCCGCGGCCTCAAGTGCCTCAACCCGCTGCCTGGTGGTGTCGTGCAGCAGTTGCCGGGCGTGCAGCAGCAACGCTCGACGGTTCGGGAAGCGGTGCATAACCAGGCCCGTCGTGCAGCCGGCGGCCGCGGCGACCGCGCGCACTGTCAGCTTTTCCAGGCCCTGCTGCGCGAGCACGTCCCAGACCGCGCGCGACAGCGCCTCGCCCTGGGCCGCTCGATCTGCAGGCAGTGACACGACTCTCACCTCTCCGTGGTCGTAACGAATGTTACCGTAACGCTTGTTACCGAGCCTTGTGAGGAGCGGCATGACCTGGATCATCACGCAGCGGCCGTGGACCGACCCGGTGGGCGAGGCATTACGTGTGGCGCAGAGAGCCGAACTCGACCTCCGCTACGGTACCGACGACCATGAGCCCGGCTCTCCGCCGACGGCCGAGAACATCGACCTGTTCCTGGTCGCGGTCGACGAAGCCACCGGCCAACCGCTCGGCTGCGCCGCGCTGCGCCGCCTCGACCCGGTCACCGTCGAGGTGAAGCGGATGTACGTGGTGCCGGAGAGCCGCGGCTCGGGGGTGGCCACCGACCTGCTCCGGAGGCTGGAGGGGGCCGCACAGGAGCGCGGTTGGACGACCATCCGGCTGGAGACCGGCTCGGGTCAGCCGGACGCGATGCGCTTCTACGAGCGCGAGGGCTACCGCGAGATCCCGCTGTTCGGCGCGTATGTGGGCTCCGACAACTCGGTCTGCTACGAACGCGTCCTACCTGACAGAGCACCCGGCCGTAGCCCACGGCGCGGCTCCGATCACGCGGTGGCCGCCCCTGCGTCCACCGGCCCTGGCCTGGATCCCCAGCGGCGGCTGGAGTATTAGCTCGATCATCGCCAGCCAGTGAGCCGTGCCCGCACGCGATAGGGTGCCAGCTCCTCGCACCGGCTCCTCCACGTGATCGATTTCATTCCGAATCCAGGCAGCGTGCCGATCGTCCGATCTCGACTTACCGACGGACGGACACCTCACGGAGGGCGCTGGTTGACGATGGGGAAACGAGTGCGAGGAATATGGGCGGCGACGCTCGGTGTGACGCTTGCCGTCGCGGGGGTGGGGCAGGCGGGGGCCGCCGAGTCCAACGGTGCGGCGGTCCCCGGGAGCACCAGAGTCGACGCGGCGGATTCGCCGCGTACGGTGACTCTGGTTTCGGGCGACCGGGTGCGGGTTCGGTCCGGCACGTACGAGGTGCAGCCCGGCCCCGGTCGCGAACGGATGGTTTTCGCACAGCACCGGATTGGTGGCCACGATTACGTCGTTCCGGCCGACGCGCTGTCCATGATCGGTGCGCGTCGAGTCGACCGCCGCCTGTTCGACATCACCGAGTTGCTGGCATCGCGGTACGACGACGCCACACAGCCGGAGCTGCCGCTGCTGGTGCGCGCGACGGACCAGACCGCGGCCACGCAGCGCCCTTCCGGGTACGCGGTGGTACGTGACCTGCCGGGGATAGGGGCTCAGGCGGTCCGGGTCCCCAAGAAGCGGGCCGGAGAGTTCTGGAGGTCGCTCGACGCGCAGGTTTCCGGCAGAACCGCGAGCCCTGGCGTGGAACGGGTCTGGTTGGACGGGCAGCGTCAGACCAGCCTGGACCGCAGTGTCCCGCAGATCGGTGCACCAGCGGTGTGGCGGGCGGGCCGAACCGGCCGGGGTGTCACCGTCGCCGTGCTCGACACGGGCATCGACGCCACGCACCCGGACTTCGCCGGCCGACTGGCGCAGGTACGCAACTTCACCGACGACCCGGACGCCGATGATCACTTGGGGCACGGCACCCATGTCGCCTCGACCATCGCCGGTTCGGGTGCCGCCTCCGGTGGCCGGTACCGGGGCGTGGCACCTGGCGCGACGTTGCTGGTCGGCAAGGTCTGCACCGACGATGGGTGCCCCGACTCCTCGATTCTTGCCGGAATGGAATGGGCCGCCGGCAACGGCGCGGCGGTGGTGAACCTCAGCCTCGGCGGTGCCGACACCACCGAGTTGGACCCGCTGAAGGAGGCGGTGGAGACACTGACCGCCCGTACGGGCACGCTCTTCGTCGTGGCCGCCGGCAACAGCGGGCCCCAAGCCCGAAGCGTCAGTTCTCCGGCCAGCGCCGACTCCGCGTTGGCCGTGGGTGCGGTGGATGGCGCCGACAAACTCGCCGAATTTTCCAGCCGTGGCCCCCGGCTGGCCGGTGGTGCGATCAAACCGGAGATCACCGCACCGGGCGTGGACATCGTCGCCGCCCGGGCGCGCAACTTTGCGGCGGACGACCCGGTTGACGAGTCGTACACCCGGATGTCGGGAACCTCGATGGCGACGCCGCACGTCGCCGGTTCCGCCGCGTTGCTCGCCCAACAGCACCCGACCTTTCGGGCCGCGGACCTGAAGGCGACCCTGCTGGCCACGGCCAGGCCCGCTGCGACGTTGCGGCTGACCGAGCAGGGCGCGGGACGCGTCGATGCGGCGGCGGCGTCGGGCTCGACATTGCGGGCCGAACCACCAGCGGTGGATCTCGGCATCGCGAAATGGCCCCACCGGGACGACCGGGCAGCCAGCCGTACCATCGCCTTCCGCAATGACGGCGCCACGGCGGCAACACTGTCGCTGACGGTCTCCGTGACCGGGCCGGACGGCGCCCACGCGCCGGAGGGCATGTTCCGCATCGAGCCAGCGCAGCTCACGGTCGCGGCCGGTGCTTCGGCGTCGGCGACCGTCACCGCCAGAACCGCCATCTCGGGCTCGGAAGGGGTGTACGAGGGGCGGGTGGTCGCCAGCGGCCCCGCTGGTGTGGTGCGGATCCCGGTGACCATCGACCGGGAACCGGAGAGCTATGACCTGAAGCTCACGCACCTGGACCGGACGGGCAGCCTGACCGACAGCTACTTCACCTCCCTGGATGGTCTCTCCGCGTCCGGCACCGTTGTGCCCTACGAGCCGGACGGGACAGCCAGCATCCGGCTGAGGGCCGGCAATTACCACCTCACCAGCATTCTCTCGGAGGAACGCGGCGATGATCGTCTCGTCTCCCTGCTCACCCAGCCGCAGCTCGAACTGACGGCGGACACCACGGTCGTGCTGGACGCCCGGCTCGCCAGGTCCAGCACGGTGACCGTGCCCCGACCGGCGGCAACGCCCAACGGATCGGTTGTCGGGTACTACCGCCACCTACCGGACGGTGGTCTGAACTCCGCGTCGGTGTTCTCGTTCGACGGCACGGCACCGCTGTTCGCCGCACAGCTTGGTCCCGCGCTCGCCGGGAACGTGATGCGGGGACGTATCCAGGCGGTCTTCACCGAGCCCGGTCCCGACGGGCAGTCCGGGTCCGGGTCGCACCGCTACCACCTGGCCTGGTTCCCGTCCGGACAGGTGCCGTCCGGGATCCGCAAGGAGGTGCGGCCCGCGGATCTGGCGCAGGTAACCGCGACGTATCCCGCAAGCGCGTCGGGCACGACCGGTGAGAAGGTGGTCACCGCGTCGCGTCCGGACTACACCGAAACACTGTCCTTCGGCGGTCTTGTCCCCCTGCCGGCCACGCGCACCGAGCACTACTCCCGAGCGGACGACACCCGATGGTCGGCCCAGGTCAGGATGGGGGAGGCCGAACAGATGTCGGCACCCACCGCCTATCCGGCCGGCCGGCAGACCGAATCATGGCAGGCGGGCCCGCTGGGCCCGGGCTTCCCGGCACCCCCGTCCGCCATCACTGTCTTTTCCGACGGTTACTGGGTCACCCGACGGGGAAATCGGATCTTCGCCGCCGTTCCGCTCTTCTCCGACCGGGATATTCGGCACGCCGGCGTCGCCGACACCACGTCCTACACGCGACAACTGTTCCACGACGGGCAACTCGTGCCCCTGGTCGACGACTACGACTACGAGGTGCCCGCGGCGGCGGCGAACTACCGATACAGCGTCACCGCGACCCGGGACGCTGAACTCTCCACCCGCGTGCAGGCCGAGTGGACGTTCCGCTCCACAACCTCGGAGCAGCTCACCCGCCTGCCGGTCATGGCGGTGCGCTTCGCACCCGCGCTCGACGGCGACAATGCGGCGCCGGCCGGCAGCGGACTTCGCATCCCGGTCACCGTGCAGCGGCAGGCCGGTGCGACGCCAGCGCCGGTGCGGTCGCTGACCGTCGAGGTGTCGTACGACGACGGCCAGACCTGGCAGCCCGCATCGGTCCGCGAGTCCGGTGCTGGCTGGCTCGCCGACGTACGCCATCCGGCCGGCGCTGGTTACGCCGCGCTACGCGCCTACGCGGTTGACCAGAGCGGCAACACGGTGCGCCAGACCATCATCCGCGCGTACCGAATCAGGGGCTGACCTCGGCGTATGCCCTCACCTGCGCGATGACCGACGCCTTGCCGGCCCCGACTCCCCGTCGGGGCCAGCAGGGGCGCGCGGAAAGAGGGGCGCTCGCCTCGGCCTACTATCCTCGGGGCTTGTGATATCTGACCTGGCGGATGTCGTCGCGGCGGGTGGCTCGGCGATCGCGGTTGTCGTGACTGTCGTATTCGCGCTGCGCCAGCTGCGCTCGGCGCAGACCGCCAACCAGACCCTCGTCGCTATCGAACTGCTAACCCGAGACCGATCCAGCGACGAGTTTCTGCACGCCGAGGACTTCGTCCTCAATGAGCTTGCCCTCCGCCACCCGTCACCCGGTGTCAGCGTCAGTGACCTGCCGCCCGAGGCCCGCCACCAGGTGGTCCGGCTGTCCCTGTACTACAACGGTCTGGGCCAGATGCTCGCCTTCGCGGCGGTCGATCCGCGGCTCCTCGTGGGTACGGTCAGCTACCGCTCCCGGCAAGCCTGGCGTGTCCTGGAGCCCTACATCCTCGCCGAGCGTGCCCAGCGCGGCGAGACGTACCTGTCCCATTTCGAGCACCTGGTCCACACCGCCACGCACAACCCGTGGGCGGCGGCGGTACGCAAGTTCAACCTCCGGAGCTTCGGCAGTTATCCCGCCCATCTTGACCTGAACGACAGTTTGGTAGAAGCGGTGTCGCGCCAGCACGACAACGCATAACAGCTCTGGGGCCGCCTCCCGTCGCACCCTTCGACGTCCGCGCCTGCCGCGAACCGAGCACTACGCACTGTGGTCGCCGGGTTCACTGGTGTTCGCTGGCAGTGTCGCGACCCGGTTGAGCCTGTCAGAATTGCGTCGACCGAGCCGGTGTACGGAGGCAAGGAGAAGGTGTGAGCGACTGGAACGAGAAGATCATCGCTGAGTTTCGCGCCAACGGTGGACAGGTCGGCGGTCAGTTCGCTGGCGCGTCGCTGCTGCTGTTGCACACCGTCGGCGCCAAGAGCGGCCAGCACCGCGTGAGCCCGATGATGTACCAGAAGGTGGACGGCGGCTACGCCGTGTTCGCGTCCAAGGGCGGTGCGCCTACCAATCCCGACTGGTACCACAACCTGCTCGCGCACCCGCAGGCCCAAGCGGAGATCGGTACGGACAAGGTCGACGTGGTCGCCAGGGTTGCCACCGGGGACGAGCGGGAACGGATCTGGAACGCGCAGAAGGCCGCGCATCCAGGCTTCGCCGACTACGAGCGGAAGACCACCCGCCAGATCCCCGTCGTCGTACTGGAACCTGCGCCGTAGGCATGGGCGTCCGGAGTCCCGGTCCCAACTTGCGCCATCGATGACAACACCGCCATCACGGTGGTCGATGGCACCGTTGAGGTCTTCTCCGAAGGAGACTGGAAACTGATCAACCCCTGACCGAGATGTCCCTTCGGCCGAGCCAGTCCTGCACCGGCCACCCGACCCGCGTCCGCCGCGAGGAGCGCCTCGGCACCGGAGCGGATCCGGTCGGCCAGTCGGTACATCCCGGCTGCCACGCCCGCGACGTCGCCGCCCTGGACGGCCAGTTCGGTGCCGCGCACGGCGAGCCGGTACGACTCGGGCGTCCCGCTGAGGGTCGGCAGCACGTCCGCCCGCAGCGTGCGCACGGCCGACAGCTCCGGGGCCGCGCCGCGCGCCGTGCCGGTGGCCGGGGCGGCCGTCGCGGACCTGGCCAGGTTCGCTGCGGCCGCGCCGGGCACCACCAGGATCGCCGCGGCGACGAGCCGTGGGTACGGCCTGCGGACCTGGGCAATATCAGCCACGCTCGCATGGTGGTGGCCTCGCCGCGACCGGTTGGTCGAGTGACGACTCGGTTGCTTTTCGCGATGATGTCCGGATGGCACAGACTTCAGGGCGACGACTCGTGATCATCGTCGCGCTGCCGCTGTCCGTCGTCCTCGGTGTCGTGGCGATCGGGGGCGATGTCCTCGGCACCTTCGACGAGGCGTCCAGCGTGGGCGCATTCACTCTGGCGGTGATCCTGACGGTCGTGGACCGGGTGCAGGCTCGTCACGACAACTCGGTCTTTCGTGCCGCGAACCAATCGTTCACCGACGCCTTCCTGGACTGGCTTGTCGGCGGCCCGCGCCGGCTCCGGCGGGCTGCGAGGGCGTTGCACCGTGTGCCCGACCAGTCGAGTTCCGGACAGCAGGTTGCCGTGTCGGCGTCGGACAGGTCCCGCGCCAAACAGGCTAAACAGTTCAGGAGGGCGCTGCTCCTGGCCCTACGGCACGACCCCGCAGCCGCCCGCGGCTGGGCGACGGACGAGCGTCTTCGACCGCTCGACGACGACCTGCGGCGGGCATTCGGGACACGTGCCCGGCGCCTGCACGACCTGGTCCGTTCCGACGTCGGCGTCCTGGTGAGTCTCGTCGAGCTGGCCGGTCGACTCGGTGACGACACGCTCGAGAGAAAGGCCGGTAGCGGTCTCGCCGATGTGCTTGATCGGTTGCCGGACGACGATGTCGCCCGCGAGTTGCGCTGCCATTCCACGTGGTGGCAGATGTTCTTCGACCGGTTGCCCCCGGAGCGCGAGTTCGGTTCGTTCGAGATTGCGATGTTCCGCGGCAGCCTGGGCAAGGCGGCGCTCCTGGCGAGAACTCCGGCTCAGGGTGAAGCGGTCGTCGCCGGCTGCCTGACGAGCACGGACATCGAGGTCGTCGATGCGGGTGTCGCCGTGGCGAAACGGTTCCCCGATGGTGCTGGGCTCTGCCGCCTGCAGAGGCACGCTGGCCAGTTGCTGGAGATGGACGACCGTCGCGACGACGCCCTGGACCGGTATGTGGCCGCGCTACGGGCCTGTCCGGCCGACGCGGACGAGATGCTGGCGGTGCTGGTGCGGCCCTGCCTCGCCGGCGTCCAGGCGCGGGCCGATCGCCACGAGTACGGCGCTGCGGCCGAGCTGGTCGAGTTGTTGGGGCAGCGACTGGCCGACGTCGAGCACCTGGGCGAGGCGCGCAACGAGGTGGCCGGGGTCCGCGAGGCGCTGTTGGTCGAGGCCAGGCAGAGCTTCGGTGATCGGGTACGCCGGACCGCCGAGCTGGAGCGGCCTGGCGTCTACCGCGACTGGTACCGGTTCGAGGAGACCGCCGGCAACTTCACCGCGGCCGCCTGCCGGGCGGAGGACGGCGGGCATCTTCTCAGTGCGAACCGCCTCTTCCAGCGGGCCGGGATGTACGGCGAGGCGGTGCGCGTCCTGCGTAACGACGACAGCCGGGAGAGCCTGAACCAGCGTGCCGAGGCGCGTGCCGCCGGTGGTGACCACTTCGCCGCGGCGGAGGACTACCGCCGGGCCGGAAACTGGCCAGCCGCTGCCGAGAACTACCTCACCGCGAAGGACTACAAGCAGGCCGTTTCCTGCCTCCTGGAGGTGCATCAGGACCGCGCGATTGAGGAGCCGTCGTTCGTCGCGGCGATGCGCGAGCTCGGCGTCGACGGGTTGGTGCGGTTCTGCCTGAAGGCGCTCACCCAGCGCGGCGGCAACGCCGCCGCGCTGCGGGAACTGTGGCAGCTCCGCAGCGAGGGAAACGTCAGCGTCGCCCTGCGGTACGAGGTCGACGAGGCCATCCGGCGGGTCACCGACCGCAACCGGGTGGCATTCGAGGAACGGGCACAGGCGTGGACGGCCGAGGCGGTAGAAGCGGTCAACAGGCGATTCGCCCCGACCTGGGGGCTCGATCTGGGCACCAGCACCTGCATGGTGGCGATCTACGACAGCGACCGCGGCATACCCGTACTGTGCCGGTGGCGCCACGACGCCGGATTCCCGTCCACGCTCTGCATCGATCACGAGGGGCGCGAGCTGATCGGCCTGCGGGGCGACGAGCTGACCGTCAACAGGTTGAAGGCGATTCTCAGCAACACCAAACGCGACATGGGTACGGCGAAGCAGTACGCCGTCGGCCCCTCGGAGAGCTATCGGCCCGAGGAGGTCGCCGCCCGCCTGGTCCGACACGGCCGGATGATCGTCGAGACGATGCTGGCCGGTCAGGTACGCGAGCAACTCGCCACCTACGCCCGGAACGCCCTGGGCGGCGTCGAGGAGGAATGGCTCGACATCGCGCTACGGGAGCATCCGGTCCGGGTCGAACGGTCGAAGGTCCTTGTGACAATTCCGGCCTATTACCCGATGATGGCGAAGAATGCCACGCGCGACGCGTGCGTCATCGCTGGTGTCGAGCTGGTCCAGCTCATCCACGAGCCCACGGCCGCCTGCATCGCGGCCACTTTCGAGCGGCGTCAGCTCGACGGCCGCGTCGTGATCGTGGACTTCGGTGCGGGCACCCTCGACATCAGCCTGCTCGAGGTGGAGGACCGGTTCTACGACGTACGGAGCCTGTCGGGCGAGACCCGGCTGGGCAGCCGCGACTTCGACGTGAAGATCGCCGCGGCGCTGGCCACGCAACTTCGGCGGGCCGGCGAGACCGTACCGGCGACGCCCGAGGCCCGGCACCGGCTTGAGGTGGCTGCCGAGGACCTCAAGAAGCAGCTTTCCACGCGCACCGAGGCGGACCTCACCCTGTACGCGTTCAATGGCCACGATGTCACAGTGCGGTTGACCGTGCACGAGATGGAGTCAGTCATCTCTGAGTTACTGCAGCACCTGCGGCAGGTCTGCGCTCGGGCCCGGCCCACGGAGAAGGTCGACCACCTCGTGTTGATCGGCGGTCCGGCGCATTCGCCCCTGGTGCGGGCCCGCATCCAGGACGCATTCGGTGGACTGCGCCCGACCCCGGTCGCCGAGCCGCGCACCGCGGTCGCGCAGGGCGCGGCGCTGCAGGCCGCCGTTCTCGCCGGCATGCTCACGGACACGCTACTGCTGGACGTGACGCCGTTCTCCCTGGGAATCAAGACCACCGATGCCGGAGACCAGCACCAGTACACCGAACTCGTCACGGCCAACACGACCATCCCGCTCAAGCGCACCAACATTTTCACCACGCACCACGACCGGCAGCAGAGCGTCCGGGTAGAGGTCTATAACGGGCAGTTGCATCGAGACTTCCTGATCGGGCAGTTCCACCTCGACGGCATCCCGCCGGCTCCACGTGGGCGACCCCAGATCGAAGTCGCCTTCGAGATCGACCAGAGCTGCGTGCTGACCGTGACCGCCACAAACATCGACACCGGGAGACAGCAGGGCATCCGCATCACCGACACGACCCTGCTGTCACCCGGCGACACCGAGCGGATGCGCAAGCGACTCGATTTGAGCGCCCGGCAACAGGAGCAGACGAACGCGCTGCGGGAGGCGCACCGGCGACTGGTCGACCTGCTGATCGACACCGACGGCCTCAACGTCGATCAGCTCCGGACCGAGCTGCAACGGCGACTGGACAGCCTCGATCTGGCCGCCGACGCACGACTCGACGCCGAAACGGCTCGCGCGCTCCGGGACGTACGCATCGCTGCCGTGGAGACCGCCTCGTCGGTCCGGACCGCGTCGGATCGCCTGGCGGAGGCTCGCGCGCACGGCCGCCGCGCGGCTGACCGGATGCCCGGACCCAACCTGGACGCCGAGGTGGCCGAGCTGAAACGGCGCGAGCGGGCGCTGCGATCGGCGGCCACCCATATGACGTCTCTCAAGGAGCGGCTGACCACGTGGTTCGTTCTCCTGACCCAGGTCGACGTCGCCCAGGAACCGGTGCAACTGTTCCGCGAGCGCTATGCCAATGGCGACTACCGTGGCGCTCTCACCGCCGCCCAGAGATTCGACGTGGTGGAGCCGGCCGACCAGGAACGCCGCCGGCACGCCCTGGCCGAGGTCCGAGACCTGACCGCGTACCGTGCTGCGGTGGCCGAGCTTCGTGCCGCCGACCCGCAGCGCAGCCGCGCCAGCGATTTCGCGCCAGCCGTCACGGTGTCCTCATCGACCCCCAGCGGAACCGTGATGGTCGGCGGGCTGCTGCTGGACAGCGACCACGTGGTGACCAGTCGCGAGTGGCTTCCCACCGGCGGTCCGGTCACGGTGTCGGTTGCCGGCACCCTCACGGTCGCCGGCCAGGCCAGCCCAGACCCCAGCAGCGATCAGCTGCTCGTCGTCCGGGTGAGCGCGCCGCTGCCGGTGCCGGCGCCGCGGCTCGGGTACAGCGCCCTGGTCCGGGTCGGCGACTCGGTCGAGGTACCGGTCATGGCGGCCGGCCGTCACATCTGGACGCCCGCGCTCGTCGAGCAGTTCACGTCGATGAACGGCGAACGCCCCGCCACGATCCAGGCCAGCCTCGACGGCATCGATTGGTCGTTCACCGGACGGCCGGTCCGCAACGACCTCGATGAGATCATCGGCATCATCGTCTCCACCCGGCGGTTTCCCGGCCAGGCCACGATCATCACGGCGGACACGCTGCGCCTCGTGAGGTCGAGTTGCCGCACCGGGTGACGAAGGGCCCGAGCAACGAGCAGGTCGGTGGGCGGATGAGCCTGAGCAAGTCCACCGTCACCTCGTACGTCCGGCAGGTGCGGAGCAAGTTGCCCGCGGACAACAAGACCGACCTGACGCGACGCGAGGCGGACTCGGGCGGTGCTGGTCTGTCGGCCGGGCGTGCGGCTCTCGCGGCCGGACGCGATCCGGGCGGGTGTCCGCGCGATGATCCTCGGCGACGACGCCGGACGGGATCTGCTACGTGTCGGCGCACCGGTAGGACTGTTACGACACAGCGGGGGGGGGGGGGGGGGGCCCCCGCCCCCCCCCGGGGGCCCGCGGGCCGGGGGGGGGGGGGGGGGCGGCGCCGGCCGGCGGCGCCGCCCGCGCCCACGGCCCCCAGCCCCCGCGGCC
>NZ_JBICTZ010000001.1:778298-786273 GCF_043197875.1 Micromonospora sp. NPDC048935
GTTCGTCTTGTCGATGTGCCGGTCGTGGCGCGCGGTTCCCCGGTGCCTGCGGGGGGGGGGGGCCCCCCCGCCCCCCCCCCGCGCGGCGCCCCCCCCCCCCCGCCCCCCCCCCCCGCTGTGTTCGATCTGCTCAGGAGCGGAAGAAGGAGCACTGGAAGGCCATGTCGTCCACCCGGACGGCACCGCTGCCACCGAGCAGGGAGATCCGGAAGAACACCTGGGTCGGACCGTTCGCGTAGCTGGCCACGTCATGCCGCCGCCAGGCGGTGTCGGTGATCCGGACGGTGCGCAGCGCGAGGTAGGTCCAGCTCGCCGGATCGATCACCTCGACGTTGAGCACCGCCGGCCCGCTGACCGCCCGGACGAAGAACCCGCCGCCGCAGGTGGTGTTGTGTCCGGCGGTACGCGGCCCCACGGTGAGCATCTTGCCCACCCCGGACCAGCCGCCGGCCGAGGTCGTGAGAATGGCGTTGTTCCAACCGGACCGGGCCGTTCCGGTGCCCAGCTCGTAGGCTCCGCTCCCGGCACCCGAGCGGTGGAACTCCCACACCGCTGCCGGGTTCCCCTCGAACCCGTCGGTGTGCTGCCAGAGGTCCGCCTGGGCGGGGCCGACGGCCACGGTCAGGGCCACCGTCGTCGCCATGACGGCCGCGGCGGTGAGGCGTGCCGCCCTGGTGAATGCGGTTCTCATCCCTGTCTCCTTCGCTCGTCGCCGTTCGTCACGGCGCGCCGTAGATGACGACCTGGTATCCGGTGATCGCCTCTCCCACTGGCTGGTGCCAGGTTTTCGGCGTGGAGTTGCACTGGCTGCCGACCCGGTTGGCGTGCGAGTTCAGCCCGTACGCGGTGTTGCTGGCGAACAGCGGGCCACCGCTGTCGCCGCCGAGGGTGCAGATGTTGGTCTCGACCATCTGGCGTACGGTGCCGCCCGCGCCGTTGACCGTCACGTTGGTCCTGAGCACCGAGCCGCACCGGAATCCGGTGGTCTTGCCCGAGTTGCAGACCGAGAGCCCGCTCACGGCCGTCGCCCAGCCGTGGATGCTGCGGCTGGTGTTGTTCCACAGGTTGATGGTGCCGGTCGCCCAGACCGACGGACCGTTCATCCAGATGAGGCCGTAGTCGTCCTCCGGGTAGTTGCTTTCCAGCGACGGCCCGACGTCCTGGCCGTTGGGCAGTGTCCAGTGCGGGTAGCCCTGGGTGCAGTGGCCGGCCGTGATGATGTAGTTGAAGGTGTAGTCGGTGGCGGTGAAGCCGACCGAGCAGCCTCCCAACGCGTCCGCGCTGGAGATCCCGACGTTCGGCTGGATCTGGCCGGCGGTGGTCTCGAACCGCACCGCCGTGCCGAACCTGCGCGCCACCGAGCTCTGCGCGGCGTTCTTCGCCCCCGACGCCGGCAGGCTCACCACCACCTGGTTGGTCTCCGGGTCCACCCCCCAGGTCGTGTTCGGTTCACTCGGCGCGGCCTCCAGCGCCCGCTGGATCTTCTGGAGTTGCTGTTCGCCACGGGCGACGAGACGCGCCTTCGCGCCAGCGGCGGTCACCTTTTTGGCAGCCGCGGCGTCGGTGACCGTGACGACGAGTTGCCCGTCGGACAGGTACGCGCCGCCCGAGCTGGCCCCCAGCTCGGTGGTCAACTGGTTGGCGAGTCGCACATTGGTGTTCTCGGCGCTGAGCAGCTTCTCGGCGGCATCGCGGCTGATGCCCCGCTGCTCCGCGATTGCCTCGGCCATGTCCGCCGACCCGTCCGTCTGCTTCCGGTCGGCGATGCCGCCGGCGGAAGCCAGCGTTGCCCGGCCCTCGGTGCGGGCCGGATCCGCCGCGCCCCCGGGCCGGGCCGGTCGGTCGACCGGCCCGGCCGCTGCGGCAGTCGGGACGAAGGCCACCGACGCCACGACGGCGAGTGTCGTCGCGAGCAGGGATCTGCGGCGTGGTCCTGTCGTACGCGGGTGGCTGACAACACGATCTGACATGCACCGCTCCCATCACGAGGGGACTGGTCGGCCCGGGTCAGGAGCCGGACGGGCCCGGACCGGACGGCAATCCTCGCAATCGGGCGGGGGCGGTGAGGGGGATGTTGGACGCGGCTGGACGCGGCTGGACGCGATCGACCGTCTGGTGTAGAGGTGACTCAAGCCCACCCGTCATCGACGAGTCCACGGCCGCCGATGTCCGAACCGCGACGCCTACTCCTTCACACCGATGTTGTCGATCGGGGGAGCGCTGAGCAGCCGTCGGACGGGCCACACCGTGGTTGCCAGGGCCAGCAGTGTCGTACCGCCGAGCACCGCCACCCAGCCGAGCGGCGGGACGTACGGGATCGGGCTGCCCGTCAGCCCGTTGACGATCGCGCTCAGGGTCAGCGCCGCGATCGTCGCGCCGATCAGCACCGCGGTGCCGAGCAGCCCGGCCTGTTCGGCCTGGACCATCCTTCGAATCTGCCGGCGGGTGACGCCGACCAGTTGCAGCAACGCCACCTCGCGGCGGCGGGCCAGCGCGGCCATCACCATCGTGGTGGCGGCCGCCAGCGCCGCGTACCCCACCATCACGCCGATCAGCAGCCGGTTCAGCCAGGCGCCGAGCGCCATGTCGGTGCTGAGCAGGCGCGTACGGGTGGCCGCGTCGAGAACCTCGGTGCCCGGTTGCCCCGCCGCCCACGTGGCCAACGCGGTGTCGGCCTGCGGGCCGGCGCGGACCAGGACCTCGTCGTCGGTATTCCCGGCCGTGTGCCCGGCGACCGTCTCGGCAGCCAGCGTGACGTCGCCGAAGCCGAGGCCACGGCCGTAGATCGCGATGACATCCAACGTGACAGGGGTGCCGTCGCCCAGCCAGAGTTCCGCCTGGTCGCCGACGTCCCAGCCGGACGAGGACGCCTGCGTCGCCGACAGGGCGACAGTGCCGTCGCGCAGGTCGGCCAGGTTGCCCTCGCGCACGGCGAGGTCCATCGTCGACGTGATGCCCGCCGGGTCGACCGCCTGCGCGCTGACCGGCTCGATTCCGCCGAGCGCCCGCACCACCACCTGCGTACGGCGCACACCGGTGGCCGCCCGCACCCCGGCCAACTCGCGGATCTGCCGCGCCGCGTCCGCCGGCAGCCCACCCGGAGCGACGAGCACCCGCTCGGCGAGGGTGCCCGCGCTGCTCTGCGTGGTGGTCTGCCGTTCCAGGTTGGTCTGTAGGTACCAGACCGAGCCGCCGAACCCGACCGACAGCACGAGGGCGGTCAGGACTGTCGCCATGCCCTGCGCGTTGGCCCGCAGGTTGGCCGCGGCCAGGTAGCCGCTGACCCGCCACATCCGCGGCAACAACGGTGTGAGCAGGCGTGCCGCGTACGCGTTGATCCTCGGTGCGAGCAGCGCCACCGCGATCACGAACAGGTACAGCATGCCGACCGCGCCGGCCAGTGCCCCGGTCGAGCCGGCGGCACCGAGCGTGAACGCCCCGGAGGTGCCGGCCGCCGCCAGCGTCAGCACACCGGCGATCAGCCGCACCCGACCGCTCCGCCGGGGCTCGACAGCGATCTCGCCGAGCGCCTCGACCGGCTTGATCCCGGTGACCCGGCGCGCGGCGACAAGCGCGGCGAGCACCGCCACGAGGACCGCAGTGCCGACTGCGGCCGGCACCGCGAACAGGCCGCCAGCCATCGGGAAACCGGCCGGCACGAAACCCCGCCCGACCAGCTCGCCGTGCACCCAGCGGGCCGCCAGCAGACCGGCCGGCCCGCCGATCGCGGAGCCGATCAAGGCGAGCAGCGCGGCCTCGGCGACCAACATGCGGCGCACCTGCCCCGGCGTGGCCGCCACCGCGCGTAGTAGAGCCAGGTCACGTCGACGGTGCCGGACGGACAGCCCGATGGTGCCGGCCACCACGAAGACGATCAGCAGGACGACGTACCCCCCGAAAGCCGATCCGACCTCGATCAGCAACGTCCGGGCGGCCTGGTTCTCCGACTGCTCGACGTTCGCACGGTCCTTCCCGGCGTACGTCGTGGCGCCGGCCGCCGACGCGATCTCGCGTACCGCGCCGAGGTCGGCGCCGGGCGCCATCCGCACGCCTATCGCATCCACCCGGCCCGGGTGGGCGGACAACCGGGCGGCCTGCGCGTCGGTGAAGAACACCGCCGCCGAACCGGTCTCGGCGATGCCGCTCACCAGGTACGACCGCCGAACCCCGCCGACGACCAGGTCGACGCGGCCGCCGGGTGCCACGCCGAGACGGGTGTCGACAAGCACCTCGTCGTCGGCCCGTGGCGCGGCACCCGCGGCGATGGGACGACCGGTGAAGGCGTACGTGTCCCAGCCGTGTCCCACGGCAGCGGGTGAGCCGATCGGCACCCCTTCGTCGCCGGTGACGGCCGCGACGCCCGGCACCTGGCGGAGCCGGTCCACCAGGGCCGCGTCCACGGTGCCGCCCTCTGGCAGCGTGACGGTGCTCGTGGTGGTGTCGCCGCCGAACTCCTTGAACGTGTGGCTGACCGTGCGGTTGGCGACGACCACGTCGGCCGTGGCCCAGAGCCGTGGCTCCGCGCGGAAACGCAGCCCGGACTCGACGAGGGTGCCCATCGCCACCAGGATCAGCACGCCGGCGATCAGGGCCAGCAGGGTCGCGACGGCGGGGCCGGTGCGGTGCCGCAGCAGGCGGGCGGCGAGCCCGGTCATCGCAGGACCCGCCGATCCAGCGAGGCCAGGTGCTCGGCGATACCGGTGGCTCCGAGCTGCGGAAGATCGGCGACGATCGCACCGTCGGCCAACACGAGCACGCGGTCCGCGTACGAGGCGGCGATCGGATCGTGGGTCACCATCACCACGGTCAGTCCGTGTTCGTCCACGACCGCGCGAAGCAGCGTCAGCACCTCCGCGGCGGTCCGCGAGTCGAGGGCGCCGGTGGGCTCGTCCGAGAAGATCACCTCGGGGCGGGTGGCCAGCGCCCGGGCGATCGCCACCCGCTGCTGCTGGCCGCCGGACAGCGCCGCCGGCCGGTGGTGCAGTCGGTCGGCGAGACCGACCCGCTCGACCACCCGGGTCAGCCAGGCCCGGTCCGGACGGACGCCGGCCAGGCGCAGGGGCAGCACGATGTTCTCCTCGACGGTGAGCGCGCCGATCAGGTTGAACGCCTGGAAGACGAACCCGATCCGGGTACGACGCAACTCGGTCAGGCGGGTCTCGGATAGCCCGGACAGGTCGGTGCCGCCGATGACCACCCGACCGGAGGTGGGTCGGTCGAGCCCGGCCGCGGTCTGTAGCAGCGTGCTCTTGCCGGAGCCCGAGGGCCCCATCACCGCGGTGAAGGTGCCCCGGTCGAAGTCGACATCGATGCCCGCGAGCGCGGTCACCTGGTTACGGCCGGCGTCGTACACGCGGGTGAGGTGTTCGACGCGTACCGCCGGTTCGATGGTCCGTCCCGGATAATCCGGCATTCTGGTGGCCTCTCTCCGTGTCATCGGCAAGAACTGCGCGCACCAGAAACGCTATTGACGTGCGAGAACGGCGACCATCCCGTGGGCTGCCAGGTCCGGGTACAGCAGGCGCTACCGCCGGTCGCCGTCCAGGTAGCGCAGCACGGCGGTGACCCGGCGGTCGGCATGGTCGTCCGGTGGAAGCTGAAGCTTCGAGAAGATGCTGCGGATGTGCTTGTGCACCGCGCCGTCGGTGACGAACAGCCGCTCGGCGATCGCGCTGTTGCCCAGCCCTTCGGCCATCAGCCCCAGCACCTCACGCTCACGCGGCGACAGCTCGCTCAGCGCCGTGTCCGTGCGGCGGTTGCGGGCGAGCAACTGCGCCACCACCTCCGGGTCGATGACGCTGCCGCCGTCCGCGACGCGGTGCAGCGCGGTGAGGAACTCCTCGACCCGGCCCACCCGCTCCTTCAACAGATAGCCGAGCCCCACGGCACCGACCGAGAAAAGGTCGGTGGCGAACGCCTGCTCCACGTACGCCGACAGGACCAGCACCGCGAGGCCGGGGCGGCGCCGCCGGGCCTCCACCGCGGCCACGATGCCCTCGTCGGTGTGGGTCGGCGGCATCCGTACGTCCACGATCGCGACGTCCGGCGCGTGCTCGTCGACGGCGACCAGGAACTCGCCCGGAGTGCCGGCCGTGGCGACCACGTCCAGATCCTCCGCCCGCAGCAGCAGAGCCAACCCCTCACGCAGCAGCGGGTCGTCCTCGGCGATCACGATCCGCATGGCAGCTCCACGTCCATTCTCGTCGGCCCTCCCGGTGGGCTCGTCAGTGTCATCCGGCCGTCGTACGCCTCGACCCGCCGGCGGATACCGGTGAGCCCCGAGCCACGCGTCTCGTCCGCGTCGCCGTGCCCGTCGTCCTCGACACACACCAGCAGCCGACCGCGCTCGCGGCGCACGGCCACGTCCACCTGGCTCGCACCGCTGTGCCGGACGACGTTCGTCAGCGCCTCGGCCACCACGAAGTACGCGGTGGCCTCGACCGAGGCCGCGCACCGCACCGCCACGTCCACATCGAGTCGGCAGGGCACCACGCAACTGCCGGCCAGGCCCGCCAGCGCGCCGGCGAGACCCCGGTCGTCCAGCACGGGCGGCAGGATCCCGCGCACCACCGTACGCAGCTCGCCGAGTGCCTGTTCCGCAGCGTCCTGCGCCTGCCCGAGGATCTCGTCGGCGCGGTCCGGATTGCGGCGTACGGCCCGCCGCGCGGCACCCAGCAGCACGTTGACCGCGACCAACCGGTTCTGGGTGCCGTCGTGCAGCGACCGCTCGATCCGGCGCAGTTCGACCGCGTGGGCATCCAGCGCCGCGGCGCGGGTGGCGGTCAGCTCTGCCACCCGCAGCGACAGGTCGACACCCGGCGGCGGAGGCAGCAGCAACCGGCCCGGCCACGCCTGGAGACGGGCCAGGGCCGGGCCGCACCAGAGGGCGGCGGCCAGCCAGCCCACCCCGAGCAACCCGACCGCGAGTGCCTCGGACAGTCCGTCGATGCGCCACCAGACGATCCCTGGCGTGCCGGCGTCGGCAGGGATCAGTCGGTAGTACAGCGGGAACGTGACGTACTGCACGGCAGAGAGTGGCAGCACGAGGCCCACAAGCCCGCTCACCAGGCCGATGGGCGAGTGCAGCGCGACCCAGCCCAGCTCCCGGCGTACGAAGGGATCACGCGTCGCCGTCCGCAACCCGGCCGGCACCGGCCCCGGCGTGGGGATCGGCGCGCCCCAGCGGGACAGTCGGGCCCGCTCGCGGTCGGCCACCGAGCGCACCGCCCGCAACGCACCGGGCGCCGCCAGCAGCCCCACCCCGACCAGGCAGGTCACCGCCACGATCACCGCCCAAAGCAGCGCGCCCAGGGCCAGGGTGGCGGTGCCCAGTCCTCCGACGAGGTGCTCCAGGGCGTCGACCGAGGCGCGAACCCGTCCCCGCACGTACGCCATCGACCCACCTCCTCCGCCAACATAGGCCACCGCGGGCCCCGCCCGGCAACGCCCGGCACGGAAGGTACAGCCTGCTGTACCACTGTCGTCGAGCTGGCGGGATCGTCCCCGCCGCGTCGCCTACCTAGCGTTGACGGTGTCGAGGAACGCTCGCCGAAGGAGGCAGTCATGACCGATCCGTACCGCATCGCCGAGGCCCCGGTCGCCGCACCGAAGAAGCCGGGCGGCCTGCTACGCCCGCTGTTGTGGCTGGCGCTCTTCGTCAGCGCGGCGGCCAACGTGGTGCTGTCGACCGCGGCGGACAACCAGTGGATCAGCTCGGCGTTCGGCCTGGTGGCGTTGCTCTGCGCGGTCGCGCTGATCGTCCACCGCCGCCGTAACCGCATCCGGGAGTCGTAGGGACGGCGGGCGATGTCGCAGGTGTCAGGTGGGTGGCAGCAACGGTTGGCGGCCGAAGAGTCCGTCGAGCGAGGGGTGGGGGGGGGGGGGGCCCCCCCCCCCCCCCCCGGGGGGGCCCCCCCGGGGGGGGGGGGCGGGGGGCGGGGGGGGCCCCCCCCCGCCGGGGCGCGGGGGGGGGGGG
>NZ_JBICTZ010000001.1:786282-832578 GCF_043197875.1 Micromonospora sp. NPDC048935
CGCAGCGGGTTGTGGTGGGGCGGGGGGGCTTTGTGGCTGGTGTCTGGGGGGGGCCCCCCCGGGGGGGGGCCGGGGGCGGCGCCCGGGGGGGGGGGCGGGGGCGCCCCCCCCCCCCCCACCCCTCGTGCCTGCTCCGCCGGTGTGGCACGGAGCAGGCTCTCTCAGGTCACCCGCAGCGTTGACCGTTGAGGGTGAAGGCGGTTGGTGCCGGATTGGTGCCGCTCTGCGTGCCGTTGAAGCCAATGCTTGTGGACGCGCCGGGGGCGAGTTTGCCGTTCCAGCTCATGCTGTCCGCGGTGACGCTCGTTCCGTTCTGTTTCCAGGTGGCCGACCAGCCCTGGTCGACCTTCTGAGTGGTGGTGGGAAAGTCGAAGGCGAGTTTCCAGCCGTCGATCGCGGTGGTGCCGGTGTTCTTGATCGTCACGGCCGCGGTGAAGCCGCCCGACCAACTGTAAGCCGTGTAGCCGACCGTGCAACTTGCGGTCGGGGCGGTGGGCGCGGTCCGCACGGCCAGGCCGGGCGAGGCCGCCGAGACGTTACCCGCCGCGTCGCGGGCGGTCACCACGAAGGTGTACGGGGTGTCCGGCGTCAAACCGGTCACGGTGTACGTGGTGCCGGTGGCGCTGCCCACCTTCACCGGACCGGCGGTGTCGACCCGATGCACGTCGTAGCCGGTGACGTCGGTGTCGTCGGTGGACGGCGTCCAGGCCAGCGCGACGCTGTCGCCGGTGATCGTGCCGGCGGTCGGCTTGCCCGGGGCGGTCGGCGCCTGGGTGTCGCCGGGCGTGGTGCCGCGCGGCAGCACCAGGTGGGTGATCGAGTTGGCCGGGAACGTGGCCGTGAGGCCGCTGGCGGTCACCGGCAGGTCGGCCTCCCGGACGACGCCGGCCAGGTTCGCCCCGCTGTAGCGGTAGACCTGCGCGGTGCTGGCGGAGGCGCCGGTGAGGGCGACCGGGCTGGTCAGGTCGTCGCCGGTCTTGTTGACGACGACCAGGGTGAGCGCCTTGTCGGCGCTGCGCTCGGCCGCGTACACGGCCAGCTTGCCCTGGTCGGCGCTTGTCGCCTGGACGGAGGTCTCGCCGAACGCGCCGCCCTTGCCGTCGTAGTTGCGGAAGATGCGGAAGGCGTTGGCCACCGGCTGGTCGGCCGTGGGTGCGGTCCAGAGGGTGGCCAGGTCGAGCCCCTCGCGGCCGAAGATGCCGAGGACGTCGGCCTGGGCGAGCGCGCCGTTGAGCGACCCGAAGGCGCCCCAGTTGTACTCGGTCATCGCGATCTTCGTGCCCGGGTAGTGCTTGTCGACCAGCTCGCGCAGGCGCGGAATGTATCGGACCGGACTGTTGATCCAGCTCTCGTCCACGTAGGTCGGGTCCCAGAGTTGGCGGGTCGAGCGCAGTCGCAGCGCCTGGGTGTTGGCGTCGCCGGCCGCGTCGCCCAACACGCCGGCCTGCTGCGGGTAGAGGTGGACGTCGAAGTAGTCGAGGATGCGGGTGCCGTGCTGCTGCTCGTACTCACGCATCCGGTCCAGGTACCACGGGCCGAGGTCCTGGCCGCCGTGCGCGGCCTTGTCCGGTGGGTTCGACCAACAGCCCGTGCGCGAGCAGGTGTCCTGGTCGAGGCCCGAATAGAGGATGGAGTTCAGACCCCAGCCGACGGGACCGAGCGTCTTCGCGCCGGGGTCGGCCGCCTTGATCGCGGCAGCGTACTCGTAGGTGCGGTCGCGTAGCTCGTCGTAGCCCAGCCCGGCCGGGCGGACGTCGCGGTGGGTGGAGTGCCACAGGTCCGGCTCGTTGTCCAGGTTGTAGAACTGGACCCCACCGTCGGCGGCGGCGCCGAACCGCCCCTTGAGGTGGTTGACGAAGTCGGTGGCGTACTCCGGACCGACGGCGACGCTGGTGTCCTCCGGATCGTTTCCGGTGATCGGCGACCCGTCCGGCTTGATGCCGTTGCCGCAGTCCGGTGCCCAGGTGTCGGTGGACTGCTGCGGGCCGTACTTGGCGACGCTGAAGCCACACGCCCGCGACCGGTCCTTGGCGATCCAGCCGAGCATCGGCATGGTCATCACCGTGGCGGCGCCGGTGGCCTTGTTCTGCTGCACGAACCGGTCGGTCTCCGAACCCTCCGGGAGGTCGTCCGGACTCGGGTTGTCGTTGGGGATGTTCTCGAAATACCAGTCCGCCGCACGGTTGGTGGTGTCGGCACGGAAGTTGTAGCGGGTGGTGGCGTTGCCGCCGTAGCGGTGCACCGGCAGCCGCAGGTCCTGGGCGAGGGCCTGGTCGGCGAAGTTCATGCCGTAGATGTAGGGGCTGATCTGGTGGCGGGCGACGGTGGTGTCCACGGTCAGTGCCGGGCCGGCCGCGGCCAGGGCCGGCTCCGGCAGGGCCAGACCGCCGAGAGCCGTGGCGAGCACGACCGGGAGCAGAGCGGTGGTGGGACGCACGAGCAATCCTTTCGCATAGGAGCTCGACGATGGGAGCGCTTCCACAGGGTTGCGCTTTCCCGGCTCCGAGTCAACGCCGGAACACCCACTGTGGATCATGTCGAAGGCGATCCGATTCGAGTCGCACCTGCTCGTGATCACACCCGGGGTCTTCCGGCCGGACCCGCGCATCGGACACCGCCGCCGACTGTCTTCTACCCCTCGGTTGCTGCCTGGTCACCCAGGACCGCGCGGGTTCGCATGAGGGCGAAGCCGAGCAGGTTCAGCCCTCGCCACCGTGCGGGGTCGGCGGCGTGCGGGTGCTCGGCGGTCAGGCCGATGCCCCAGACCCGGTCGAGCGGGCTGGCCTCCACAAGCACCCGCTCGCCGGTGCCCAGCAGGTAGGTGCACAGGGCAGGATGCTGGCCGAACTTCGCCGCGTTGCCGGTCACCACGATGTCGTAGCGGTGCTGCTCCCATGCCCTCTGGTCGAAGCCGGTGACCTGCCGGCCGAGGGTCTTCGCCGCGTGCGGGTGCGGGACCGTCAGGATCTGGTCGGCCGTCGCCTGGTCACCGAACAGGGTGGCCTTGCGCCACATCATGTAGTGCTCGGTTGTGGGGAAGCGCAGCCCGTCGACGGTGAACGGCGCCGGCCACCACTGACTCAGGCAACCGGCCCCGACGCTGTCGTCGCGCTGCGGCTGGTGGCCCCAGAAGAACAGGAACCTCACCCGGGCGCCCGCCCGCATCTCGCCGGTCAGCTCGGCGACGCTGCTCAGTGATCTCGCCATCCAGGTGAGTGTGCGGTACCAGCATGCCCGCCGCACCACCATTACCGCGGCGATCCCGTCGCGTCACCGTCGGTGTCCCGCTCGTCGCTCGCCGAACAGCTCGACAACACCGTCGACCGCCGGCCGCGCGGATCGAATTGATTCGATATATTATCGCGGCAGGGCAGTGTCACTCCGCACGGGCGTACGGCGCGGAGTGCTCGCCATCCACCGGGCGGGCCGGGCAGCCGGCGGTGGCCACCGATTCGGGCGCGGCTGGGTTGGCGCCGGCTCGGCGTTACCTGCGGCGTGCTGGTCCCAGCGGCGAGCGCGCTGCTCCGTTCGTCGGCCGTGCGGTGATCGTCGGTTCCGTGCCTCGCATCGGCATCGGACCAGACAGCACACCGAGGAGAAGGCACAGATGAACGACGTACCCGCTCGACCGAGACGCCGAACCAGGGGCGCCACCAGGCTGCTTCTGGGTGGGGCCTGCGCCCTGGCGATCACCGTGTCCTCGATGGCCCTGGCGACCTTCGCCCGCGCCGATCTCAGCGGACCGCCCGGGACCACCCTGAAAGCCGCCGCCGAGCGCAGCGGCCGCTACTTCGGCGCCGCCATGGGGTCGGACCGCCTCAACGACTCGGGCTTCCTGACCATCGCGAGCCGCGAGTTCGACATGATGACGGCCGTCAACGAGATGAAGCCCGACGCGACCGAGCCCAACCCTGGCCAGTTCGACTTCCGTCGCGGTGACGCGATCTACAACTGGGCTACCCAGCGCGGTATGCGGTTCCGCGGTCACACCCTGGCCTGGCACGGCCAGCAGCCCAGGTTCTGGGGAAGTCTCAGCGGCAGCGCCCTGCGGGCCGCGATGATCAGCCACATCAACGGCGTCATGGCCCACTACAAGGGAAAATTCGCCTACTGGGACGTGGTGAACGAGGCCTACGCCGAGAACGGCAGCCGGCGGTCGTCCAACCTGCAGGCCACCGGGAACGACTGGATCGAGGTGGCCTTCCGGACCGCGCGCGCCGCCGACCCGAGCGTGAAGCTCTGCTACAACGACTACAACATCGAGAACTGGACGTACGCCAAGACGCAGGGCGTCTACAACCTGATCAAGGACTTCAAGGCCCGGGGCGTCCCGGTCGACTGCGTGGGCCTGCAGACCCACTTCACCGGCGGCAGCTCACTGCCGAGCAACTTCCAGCAGACGCTGTCCAGCTTCGCGGCCCTCGGGGTCGACGTGGCGTTGACCGAGGCCGACGTCACCAACGCCTCGACCAGCCAGTACCAGGGCCTGACCCAGGCCTGCATGAACGTCCCCCGCTGCGTCGGCATCACGACGTGGGGCATTCGGGACAGCGACTCCTGGCGCGGCAGCGAGAACCCGCTGCTCTTCGACCGCAACAGCAACCCCAAGGCCGCGTACACCGCAGTCCTCAACGCTCTCAACGCCGCCTCCACCACCGTGCCGGGCACGCCGCCGACCACGGACCCACCGACCACCGCCCCGCCGACGAGCGCCCCGCCGACCACCGCTCCACCGACGACCGCTCCGCCGACCACGCCGCCGCCGGGTGGCTGTAGTGCGACGTACCGCATGGTCAACAACTGGAGCGGTGGCTTCCAGGGCGAGGTCACCGTGGCCAACAACGGCTCCACCACCCTCAGCGGCTGGACCGTACGGCTGACGCTGGCCAGTGGGCAGACCATCGCCAATGTCTGGAACGGCATCAACACCGGCACCAGTGGAACGGTCAGCGTCCGCAACGCCGAATACAACGGGTCTCTCGACGCGAACGCCTCGACCACCTTCGGTTTCCTGGCCAACGGCAGCAGCGCGGCGCCCGGCAGCCTCTCCTGCACCAGCCCCTGACCCGCGACACCGACCGGCCCTCCGCCTCAGGACGCTGACCGGGCCCGGAGCCACCGGCTCCGGGCCCGGGTGCCAGCCCGATCCGACACGCGGTCACCACTGCTGGCATCGGACGTTCCCGACGGCGTCGCCGGTCGTCGGGAACGAGGCCCGCGGGCGCGGACCAGCCTCCATGGCGATCATCGACGCCTGCCGCTACGATCCGATATCGATGAATCGCGGAGCGTTGATGTGTGCTGTTCGTCAGCCCTGGCCGTTGGCAATCCGGCGCCGCCACGCACCTGGTGCCGGCCTGAGGATCACGCCGTCTCGACGAAGGACATCCGGATGACGGAGAGCGCGCAGACCACCGAGAGCCGAACCGTCCCGCCCGCACGGTCGTACCCGTTCAGTGTGCCCGACCGCCTCGTCGTCGATCCGACCTATGGCGAGTTGCGCGAGACCGAGCCGATGACCCGGGTAAAACTCCCCTACGGCGAGGAGGCGTGGCTCGCCACCCGCTACGAGGACGTCCGTACGGTCCTCGGCGACGTGCGGCTCGGCCGCGCCCCGGCCGTCCAGCGCGACGAGCCCAGGCTCACCCAGCGCCAGCAGGACAGCGGCATGCTGACCATGGACCCGCCCGAGCACGCTCGGCTGCGCCGGCTGGTGGCGAAGGCGTTCACGGCACGACGGGTAGAGGCGCTGCGCCCCCGAACCCAGGAGATCGCCGACGCCCTCGTCGACGACATGGTCCGGCACGGTCCTCCGGCCGACCTGGTGGAGCACGTCGCCACGCCGCTGCCGATCCAGGTGATCTGCGAGCTGCTCGGCGTCCCGTACGCCGACCGCGACCGCTTCCACATCTGGTCCGAGGCGATCGTCTCGACCACCAGCCTGCCCCCGGAAACGATCCAGGAGTACCTGAACAGTCTCTGGGCCTACATGGGTGACCTGGTCGCCGAGCGCCGCCGCGAGCCGGGGATCGACGACCTGCTCGGCGCGTTGGTGCGGGCCCGCGACGAGAATCAGGATCGGCTCAGCGAGACCGAGCTGGTGGAGCTGGCCGGCGGGCTGCTCGCGGCCGGCCACGAGACCACGGTGACCCAGATTCCCAACTTCGTCTACGTCCTGCTGCACAATCCGGACCAACTCGCTCGGCTGCGGGCCGACCCGTCGCTGGTGCCGGCCGCGGTCGAGGAACTGTTGCGGTACGTGCCGCTCGGCGTCGGCTCCTCCTTCGCCCGGTACGCCAAGGAGGACGTCGAGGTCGGCGGGGTGCTGGTCCGGGCAGGTGAGCCGGTTCTCGGCTCGCTGTCGTCGGCGAATCGGGACGCTACGATCTTCGCCGACCCGGACCGGCTGGATCTCGACCGCGAGCAGAACCCGCATCTGGGCTTCGGGCACGGCGTGCACCACTGCGTCGGCGCGCAACTGGCCCGCATGGAGTTGCAGGTCGCCGTCGCCACCCTCGTGACTCGCCTACCCGGATTGCGGCTCGCCGTTCCCGAGGCCGAGCTGGAGTGGAAGCGGGGCATGTTGGTGCGGGGCCTGGTCGGCATGCCGGTGGCCTGGTGAGCGCCACCTGGCGGGTCGAGGTGGACGAGCGCCGCTGCATGGGCACGGGCATCTGCGCCGGGACCGCACCCGAGCACTTCCATCTGGTCGCCGGCCTGTCCGCGCCGCTTGCCGACGTCGTCGCCCCGGCCGAGGTCATCGTCGACGCCGCCAACTCGTGCCCGGTGGAGGCGATCATGGTCCGCGACACCACCGACGACCGGTTGATCGCGCCGGAGGAGTGACCCGAGATCGAGCCCGGCCGGCGCGCAGGGGATTCGAGCGGAAGCGCCGAGCGGCGATTGAGCTATCGGCCGCTCGGCGGTGCGGTTGTCCGTGTTTCGTCGGGACGAGGCAGTCGGTCCGGTGCGGACAGGGAACGAAGCAACGCCGGCAGGGTGCCGAAGACGAGGGGAAGGCCGCCCAACTCGCCTATCCCGACCCATGCGATGTCGGCATGCTCCTCGGGTGCACGGTTGGTGGGGGAGCCGACCCAGTCTCCGATGTGCCAGACGGCCACGTGGACGGCGTCCTCGCCACTGCCGGCGTGCAGGTCGCCCAACCGTGACGAGGACTCCGCCACAATGTGAACCCCCAGCTCCTCGTGCATCTCACGTGCGAGGGCCTGTAGCTCCGACTCACCCGCTTCGACGTGCCCCCCGGGCAGGTCCCAGAGGTCCGGGTACGCCCGGCGGGTCGGGCTGCGGTGGGCCAGCAGGACCGCGCCGTTCCTGACGAGTGCGCCGCAGACGACGACATGCATGACGGGATTGGAACACAGGGGTAGGACAGGCTCGCTCCCGCCAGCGGGCGCGCCGGCCGCTGGTAGCCCGCCTTCACCTCGACGTCGGTCACGGCACGCCCGTGCAGCCCGACCGCACCAGCGGGACTCGTGGCAGCGAAGACGACGATGATCGTCGCTCTGGCAGCGAGTTGTTGGACGCGCGGCGTCGTCGGGCCCGACGCAACCCTCGGGCGACCGACTCGTTGGTGCGACAAGGGGGCGGACGGAGGCGGGCGATGGCGGCGGGGCACGGCGCCGACCTGCTGCGCCCTCCCACGAGTTCGGGTCGCGCCACGTTCCTGGAGCTCTTCTTCGATCTGGCCTTCGTCGTGGCTCTCACCCGGGTCTCGCAACGATTCGCCGGCCTGGTCGACGACACTGGCTGGGCGCTCGTCACCGGGTTCGGTCGTACGCTGCTGCTCTTCCTGGCGCTCTGGCTGATCTGGTCACACACCGCCTGGATCACCAGTCGCTACGAACCGGAACGGTCGATCATCCAGGCCGTCGTGGTCGGCACCATGTTCGCCGGCCTGGTCATGGCGGTGGCGCTCCCCCGCGCCATGGAGGAACGAGCGCTGCCGTTCGCGATCGCGTACCTGACGGTGATGGTGGTGCGGCCCATGGTGGTCGCCGCCGCGCTGCGTGGCCATCCGCGACGGCTGGTGCCGTTCCGGCTCTCCGTGTGGGCGGTGGCGAGCGCACCGCTCTGGCTGGGCGGCGCGCTGGGTCCGGACCGACTGCGCCTGCCGCTGTGGGCTACCGCCCTTGCCGTCGACTACGTCGCCTGGACACTGGGGTGGCCGTTACCGTGGCTCGGGGCCTCGAAGATCAGCCGATGGCGGATCGCCGGGACGCACCTCGCCGATCGTTACCAGCAGATGTTTCTCATCGCGCTCGGTGAGTCCATCCTGGTCATCGGTGTGGTCTTCAGCGGCACGGACTACTCCGCCGAGCGGGCAGCCGCCTTCGGGATCGCGTTCGTCACCAGCGCGCTGCTCTGGCGGATCTACTTCCACCGCGCCGGCCTGTTGTTGACCGATGCGTTGGAGCGGGCGGGCATGCCCGGTCGGCTGGGCGCGGCGTCGGAACGCACACATCTGCTGATCGTGCTCAGTGTGCTCGTCACCTCGGTCGGATACGAGCTGGTGATCGATCACCCGTACGGACTGTCCCGGCCCGGTTGGCTCCTGTTCGTGGTGGGCGGCCCGATGCTCTTCCTCGTCGCCCGTATGCGGCTGGAGTACGAGATCTTCGGCCGGGTTTCCCGGTCCCTGCTGATCGGCCTGGTGGCCCTGCTGCTTGTCACGCCGGCGTTGGCCCGCTGGGCGCCGATGGTCGGGCTCAGCGTGGTGGCCGGAGTGCTGGCTCTGATCGCGCTGCGCGACGCGCAGGGCAACCGGGGTCGGCCGCTGGAGGCTCCCGCGTCGCCGATCGGGCGGGAGACATCCCACGAGCGTGACTCCGAGGCGTGACGGCACGCGGCCGTGCGCGGCGACAGGCCCCGGCAACCGTACGGGCGCGACGGGGGAGCACCAGGGCCTGTTTCACAAGGACTGGCCGGCCTGCGGCGGGCCCGGACGACGACCTGCGGTGTTGCGATCTCGTCCGGTTACCACACCGGTATCCGGACGAAACCGCGCCTTGCTGGATCGTCGCCCGGATTCCGCCTCGGCTCGACCGCCCTTGTGAAACAGGCCCTAGCGGGCGGATTCGGCCAACCGGCGCTCGGCGTTGATCCGGAGAAGACCCTCGATCCCGCGGAGGAAGGTCTCGGAGACCAACGCGGGGTCGAAGAGGCAGCCGGCTGCCATGGCGCCGTCGCGGAGCATGACGAAGTGACGCGCGGCGGGCTCTGCCGTCTCCTCGTGGACCTGCGCCATCAGTGTGGTGAGCGTGTCCAGGAACCACTGCCGGTGAGCGATGATCTCCCGGTGCACGGGATGGTCGGCGTCGGGATACTCCGCCGCGGCGTTCAGGAAGGCGCATCCGCGAAACCCGGGGGACCGGATGCCCTCGGCGATGGCGCCAGCAATCGCCAGGAGGGGATCGGCCGGCGGCGGGTTGGCGGCGATGGCCGCGCCGACCGCGCTGCGATCCATCCGGTGAACCTCCCGCAGGTACGCGAGGATGAGGTCTTCCTTGCTGGGGAAGTGCCGGTAGAAGGTGGCCCGGGTCACCTTCGCCTCGGCGATGATCCGGTCAACGCCGACGGCGTGGATGCCCTCGGCGTAGAAGATCTTGGTTGCCGTGCTGAGGAGCCGGAGTCGCGCCTCGGAGGGCCGATCAGCGGGTGCGCCGCGTTTCATGCGGCAATTCTAGCGGATAGAACGTTCGGTCTGAAGCGCTCTCGTGTTGACGCCAGCGCCTGACCGGTAGCCGAATCCCGGTGCATTCCCTCCGCCTGCCGGTCGGCCGGGCGGCTGGGTCGGCCGGACGTGAGGCGTTCATCACTGTAGGGGTAGAACGTTCTGTCTTGACGCCTCGTAACGGACCTGGCAACCTCACATAGGTAGAACGTTCGTTCTCGCTAAGCGTGGCGTGTCGGGGCTTGTCGAATCCCGGTCCGTACAACCCCTGCCGTCCAGCGCCCGGTGTCCCGACGCGCTGACAGCACCTGTGCGCCATTCATCCCCGGAAAGGGTCATCGTGAGTTCCGTTGTTGCTTCGCCCGGCATTGCCCGGACCGCTTCCGCGCTGCGGCGGCTGTACTTGGTCCGTTTCGCGTTCGCCATCGTGTGGGCACTCGTGACGATCGCGACCGCCAAGGAGATCGGTCCGCTCACGGCGGTGCTGTTCGTGCTCTACCCGCTGTTCGACGTGGGCGCCGCCGTCTACGACCTCCGCTCGTCGCGGGCCACCGGCACGTCGACCCTGCTGTACGTCAATATCGCGGTCAGCCTGATCACCGCCGTTGGCGTGGGTGTCGCCTGCGCGTCCGGAATTCCGGCGGTGCTGCGGGTGTGGGGCGCCTGGGCGGTCGTGGCTGGTCTGGTCCAGCTGATCGTGGGGGTCACTCGACGCAGGATGGGCGGGCAGTGGCCGATGATCATCAGCGGAGGCATCTCGGTGCTCGCCGGTGGGTCCTTCATCGCCGGTGCCTCCGCGGCTGACCCGTCGCTGACCAACGCGGCCGGCTACGCCATCCCCGGGGCCATCTTCTTCCTCATCGCTGCCCTCCGCCTCGGCCGCGGCGCGAAGGGCAACTGACATGACCACCACGGAGTACGACGTCGTCGTGATTGGCGCGGGTCCGGTCGGGGAGAACGTCGCCGACCGGGTCGTACGGGGCGGCCTGACCGCCGCCGTCGTCGAGCGGGAGTTGGTCGGCGGGGAGTGCTCGTACTGGGCCTGCATGCCGACCAAGGCGTTGCTGCGCAGCGTCTCCCTCATGCGGACGGTTCGCCAACTGCCGGGCGTGCGGGAGGCGGTGACGAAGGACCTGGACGTCGCGGCGGTGCTCGCACGCCGGGACTCCTTCGCGTCGCACTGGAAGGACGACGGGCAGGTCTCCTGGCTCGCGTCGGCGGGGATCGCGCTGCACCGCGGCCAGGGGCGGATCCGTTCCGCCCGGGTCGTCGACGTGACAGGCGTCGACGGTGTGGTGACGCGGTTGACCGCGCGGCACGCGGTGGTCGTGGCGACCGGAAGCAGTGCTCTGCTGCCGGACGTCCCGGGTCTGCGGGAGGCGGCACCATGGTCCAGCCGCGAGGCCGCCTCGGCCGGGTCGGTTCCCCGTCGGCTCGCGATCATCGGTGGTGGTGTGGTGGCGGTCGAGATGGCGACCGCGTTCGCCGCTCTGGGGTCTTCGGTGACGGTGCTGGCCCGCGACGGTGTGCTGCCGTCGGTGGAGCCGTTCGCGGGGGAGCTGGTCAAGGAGTCGTTGCGCGATGCCGGTGTGGCGGTCCTTGTCGGCGCGCAGGCTCTCTCCGTGAGCCGCGACGACAGCGGGACCGTCCACATCCGCACCGCTGACGGCGATCTCCTGGAGGCCGACGAGGTCCTGGTGGCGATCGGCCGTACGCCGAACACCCAGGACATCGGACTGGACAGCGTCGGGCTGGTGCCGGGTGCCTGGCTGACCGTCGACGACACCCTGCGCGTCGTCGGCGGTGGCGAGTGGCTGTACGCGGCGGGTGACGTGAACCGGCGGGTGCTGCTCACCCATCAGGGCAAGTATCAGGCTCGCGCGGTGGGCGACGTGATCGTTGCCCGGGCGAAGGGTGCGAAGGTCGACGACGGTCGGTGGGGCCGGCACGCGGCCACGGCCGACGAGCGTGCGGTGCCGCAGGTGGTCTTCACCGACCCGGAGATCGCGTCGGTCGGGCTGACCGCTGCCTCCGCCACGGCGGCCGGCCTGCGGATCCGGGTGGTGGACTACGACCTCGGAGCCGTCGCCGGATCCTCCCTGCACCTCGATGGCTACCGGGGGCACGCCCGCATGGTCGTCGACGAGGACCGGAAGGTGATCGTCGGCGTCACCCTCGCGGGTCCGGACGTCGCGGAGCTGATCCATGCCGCGACGGTTGCCATCGTCGGCGAGATTCCGCTGGACCGGCTGTGGCACGCGGTTCCCGCGTACCCGACCGTCAGCGAGGTGTGGCTACGGCTGCTGGAGACATACGGCCGCTGATGGTGGGGGAAGGTGTGCTCCTGCCGTCGTGGTTCCGGCCGGGAGGAACACGCCGCCGGGTCCCGTAAGCCGGCTTTTCAGATCTCGCGGACAGAAGCCCGACCCGCTCGGAATACTGGATGCTGCACCGCTCCCACGCCGGGGACGCGGGCCGGTGGGCGGCCGTCAACGAAACGCCCTGTCGAGACATCCTCGTCGTCCGGTCTGCGCCAACACGTCCAGCGATAGCGGGCCTCTCGAAGGGAATGCCAGATGAATGCTGCTTCTGACATGTCTGCCCAGGACGCGGGGATGCCCACCATCGTGCTCGTCCATGGCGCATTCGCCGACTCGTCGAGTTGGAATGGGGTGATCGCCCACCTCAAGCGTCGGGGTTACCCGGTCATTGCCGTCGCGAATCCGCTGCGCGGAGTGCATAAGGACGCCACCTACGTACGGTCTGTGGTGGACAGCGTGTCCGGCCCGGTCGTGATGGCCGCGCATTCCTACGGCGGATCGGTGATGACCGAGGCCGCCGATGGCGCCTCCAACGTCAAGGCCCTGGTGTACGTCGCCAGCGTGAGCCCGGACGTCGGCGAGAGCGTGGCCGAATTGACCACCAAGTTTCCGGGAAGCGCGCTGCTGACCTCCATCAGGATGGTGCCGTACGCCCTCGACGGGGGTGGCACGGCCATGGAGCAGTACATCTATCAGGAGAAGTTCCCGGAGGTGTTCGCCGCCGACGTCGACCCCGACGTCGCCGCGCTGATGGCGGTGACGCAGCGGCCGCCGACCGAAGTTGCCCAGACGGAGCGGGTGACCAAGGCCGCCTGGAAGACGGTCCCCTCCTGGACCCTGGTCAGCACCCAGGACCGGGGGATTCCGCCGGACCTGCAGCGCTTCATGGCCAAGCGGGCCGGGTCCACGACTGTCGAGGTCGAGGCGTCCCACGCGGTGGCGGTCTCTCAGCCCGGCCCGGTCGCAGACCTCATCGACTCCGCCGCCCGCGCGACCGCCTGACCGGGACCGCGCCTTCCGCTACCTGTCGCGGCGGGGTCGCCGGCCGAGTTGAACGGCCATCTGCCGTCGCAGCGGCAGCACAGCGTTGATGCGGTGTGTCCGTCGGCGGGAGGTGCTCTCGCCGACGGACCGCACCGGCAGCGGAGCCTACGGTTTGCGGGCGAGAAGCCCGACGAATGTGTGGTAGGTGTCGGTCTGGTTCGGAGCGGGCGCGCCCGGCTCCGGACGCCACTCGGCCAGCGGCACCAGCCCTGGCTCAAGCACCGTCAGCCCGTCGACGAACGAGAGGATCTCCTCGTCGGTGCGCCAGCGGCCGGTGCCCAGCGACTCGTTGAAGACCCGCTCGACCTCGCGGGCCTTGCGGGAACCCTCGGGGTCGCGCTCGCCCGGGTCGCGGAAGTGCGACACCGCCACGTAGCTGCCGGAGGGCAGCGCGTCGATCAACGCCGCCGCCACCGCTCGCGGGTCCTCGTCGTCGCCAAGGTGGTGCAGGATCGCGAAGAGCAACAACCCGATCGGCCTGTCGAAATCGAGGAACCGACGGACATCCGGATGGTCGAGGATCTCCTGCGGTGCCCGAACGTCCGCCTGGATCACCGTCGCGGTGCCCTCGGCGGCGAGCAGGGCCCGCCCGTGGGTCAGGACTATCGGGTCGTTGTCCACATACACCACCTGAGCCTTCGGGTTCTGCTCGGTGGCGACCTCGTGCACGTTGCCCTGGGTGGGCAGCCCCGACCCGATGTCGAGGAACTGGTCGATGCCCGCCTCGGCGACGAGGAAGCGAATCACGCGACGCAGGAAGGCCCGGTTCGCCTGGCCGGCCGCCGGCCCGTCCGGGGTGATCCGCAGGGCGTGCTGGGCGACCTCCCGGTCGACCTCGAAGTTGTCCTTGCCGCCCAGGAAATAGTCATAGACCCGGGCCACGCTGGGAATGCGGGGATCGATGCCGGGGGGTGCCGCCTTGTCGGGGGTCACAGGCGTCTCCATTCGATGGGGTGAGCGCAGGCAGAGATCTGCGGGCGGTGCCGGCGTTTGCGGCGAGTGTAGCGATCGGGACAGTCGATTTTCGCCCCCGACTGGTATCGCTCCCAGTGAATCGGCTCGGCACCAGCACAGGTCGGCGTCAGGTCCAGAAACGCGCGGCCGAGAGGCCCGTCACCGGGGCAACCGGTGACGGGCCTCTCGGCGGTCGTGTCCGAGTCGGGGGAGCGGGTCCGGCGTGTGCCGGTCGGCCGACCTGCTCGTGGGGAAGCCGTCAGGCGCAGTTCTTGCCCTTGTTGATGCAGGTGACGATGCGTTGCATGGTCTGGGCGGAGTTGACGTTGACGAAGTCGTTGTGGTCGGAGAAGGGGTTGTGGTTCTCCTCCGGGAAGGAGTCGAGGGCGTACTGGCCCTTGACCTGCACCTTGCGGGCGATGTCGTACCCCACGGTGATCCGCAGTTGCGGGATGGCCTGGAAGCCCTGCGGGCAGGCGCCGCTGGCCTTGTCGGCGAACGCGACGTGCTTGCGGTGGTTGTCGCTGTCGATGTTGTTGCCGTCCCAGCAGCCGGGGAAGTCGTGCACGCGCTGCACCTGGCTGCCGGCGGGGCAGATCGGGTACTTGTCGGAGAGGCGGTCGGTGAAGCCCGAGCAGGTCCAGGTGGCACGGGCGTTGGCCGGCCCGCGGCTGGTGGGTTTGGCGTCGCCGGTGAGGGCCCGGAGGAACTTCGGCATCGGCACCACCTTGCTGACCGGGTTGCCGCGGTACTCGATCAGCACCTGCGCCGGGCGGACGATGCCGCCGGTGTTGCCGGGCAGTTCGAAGTTGGGTCCCTGCGGATCGGGGAGCGCGGTGGCGGTGCTGGGCGTGCTGCTCGGTGCCGCCGGGGTGCTGGGGGCCTGGTCCAGCCTGCACGCGGCGAGCGCGTCGAGACCCTGCGGGCGGGTGGCCTGCCGCCCGATCGCGGTGGCGATCCGGTCGAGCGCGGCGATCCGCTTGGCGCGCAGCGGGCCGAGGATGGCGTTGTCGACGAAGGCCGGGCCGCCCTGGCCACGGCTGCTGACCAGACGTTCGTTGGCCTCGGAGATCTGCCGGTCGAGGTCGTCGAGGTTGCGGTTCACCTCGGCGAGGGCCCGGTCGGGTACGCCCGGCACCTTGTCCCGCACGGTGGGGCACTGGATCCGCGGATTCGCGGCCTGGGCAGCCGTGGCGCTCGCACGGTGGGCGCTGTCGGGCATCCGGGCGTGCATGTCGTCGTAGCTGACGTCACAGTCGACGAGCGAGACCAGGCCGGGCTGGTCGCCGCCGGCGGCGGTGATCGTGGTGCTGATCTCCTTGAGCATGGTGGCGCGGCGGGCCCGCAGCGAGTCGATGACCTCCCGGTTGAACGCGGCGTCGATGCGGCCCCGGGTGGCGGTCATCCGCTGGTTCGCGGCGGCCTGCTGGCGATCCAGTTCCGCCAACAGGCGGTCGACGGTGCTGCGGGCCCCGGTGGGGACGGCCCGCAACCGTTTGCCGACCGAGGGGCAGACGACCATCGGCTGGGTCTGGGCGAGGGCCTGCTGGATCTGCCTGCCGCTGCGGACGGTCTTGTCGATGCGCACCACCGGCCAGAAGTAGGACGACCTGTCACCGTTGCGGCAGGTGGTGCCGGAGGCGTCCAGATCGGCGTTGGAGGAGTTCGCGGTGATCGCCAGGTTGCCGACGAAGTCGTGGACGTGTTCGGCGCCGTTGCGGATGCCGGGTTGGGCCACCGGATTGTCCGGGCTGAACTTGCCGTTGCCGTTCGTGCCGCAGTCGACGGTGAACCGGCCGGTCGACGCACCGGCCGCCGGCTTCGGATTCTGCACGTTCGGCGGCACTTTCTCGATCGCCACGAACTGGTCCAGGGTGGTGGCGGCGTCCGCGGTGCCCTTGCCGCCACTGGAGACGAAGGTGGCGGTGAGCGCACCGCTGGCGGCCAACACGAGCGCGGCCATGGCGAGCCTGGCCGCTCGGGTCTGGGCCAGTGGGGTCCCGCTCTTTCTGCGGATCATCGGAATCTCCTCATCGCCGGAAGCGGCTGTCTCCCGTCGGTACGGGCCGGCGCACGGTCAACGGTCAACTGGCGAGGGGCACGTCATGATTCGGTAAGAAGTCCCGACGGGTGGGGGTGAACCGGTTGGTCCGTGACGCACGGCAGCGGCGTCGCCGCGCTGGCCGAGGGGTGAGACACGTTGGCGATCATCGATTTGTTGCGGCATCGTCGGGGTATGACAGGCGTTCGTTCGTCCTCGCTGCTCCGCCGTCTGTGGCCGGGTCTGCTGGCCGCCGTCGTGCTGGCGGCGGCGGTGCTCGGCGGGCCCGCTCTGCGCACCGCACCGGCGGCCGACGTCGGCGGCGCGTCGCCCGCCGCGTACCCGGGGATCGCCCCGGGGCCCGGTGGGGCCGCGGTGTCCACCGGCACCGTGCCGCCGGCACCGACGACGGCGCCCAGCACGCCGAACACCTCGCCCTTTCCGCCGAGTGTGCCCACGAACCTGACCGCCAGCGAGGTACGAACCGGCTCGGTCACCCTCACCTGGACGGCCGCCAAGCCCGGCTGCTGTGTCGTCACCGGCTACGACATCACGTACTACCAGGCGTTCGACGACGTCATCTACAGCGCCAGCGTCGGGGCCGTCACCACCACCACGATCACCCGTTACCTCGGGCCGGGCCGGCAGTACTCGTTCCGGGTGGCCGCCAGGGACAGCCTCGGACACCGCTCGAACTCGACCGAGGCGGTGACCGTGGTAACCCCGGTGACCGACACCGGCCCGGACACCACCCCGCCGAGCGCCCCGCAGAACCTGACCGTCGGCGAGGCGACCCCGTCGACCGCCGCGCTGTCCTGGTCACCGTCGACGGACAACGTCGGTGTTTTCGGGTACAACGTCTACCGGTTCGACGGCTGGTTCTCCTCGACGCTGATCGCCACCGTGCCGGGGACGACGTACACGACGTCGCTACCCCCGTCGACGCCGCTGCGCGACCTCTACTACGTACGGGCCCGGGACGCGGTGGGCAACGTGTCGATCGCGTCCAACACGGTCACCGTGCCCACGACGTCCACGCCGACGCCACCGCCGCCCTCGACCTGCCAGGTGACCTACCGAAACCAGTCCGAGTGGCAGGGCGGATTCGTGGCCACGGTGACGATCCAGAACACCGGGACGGCACCTGTCGACGGCTGGATCGTCACCTTCAGCTTCCCGGGAGACCAGCAGGTCACCTCGGGGTGGAACGCCACGGTCGGTCAGACCGGCGCCACCGTGACCGCCCGTAACGTCGACTGGAACCGCGTCCTCGCGCCAAGCGGCTCCGCGAGCTTCGGCGTCCAGGGGCGGTGGGGCACCAGCGACACGCCGCCGACCAGCTTCTCGCTGAACGGCGCCCCCTGCACGGTGGGCTGACCGCGTCCCCATTGGAGGATTCTCGTGAGCACACCCCACCGCCGCCGCAGAACACTGCTCGGGGCTGTCGCGGCCGGCATCCTCGCCGTCTCCACCACGCTGAGCGGCACGCCCGCGCCCGCCTCCGCCGCGAACACGCTGAGTATGCGGGGCGCCGACGTCTCCTCGTTGCAGCGCAGCCTGGACCTGGGCGCCAGGTACTACGACGCCGGCGGCGTCGCCCGCGACCCACTGGACATCCTGAGGTCCGTCGGCGTCAACTACGTCCGACTGCGCGTCTGGAACAACCCGATCAGCGGCTACAACAACAAGAACAGGGTGTTGGGCCAGGCGAGGGCGGCCAGGGCGAAGGGCCTCCGGGTGCTCATCGACTTCCACTACTCCGACACCTGGGCCGACCCCGGCAAGCAGTACAAGCCGGCCGCCTGGGCCGGCCACGGCCTGAGTCAACTGCGGACCGACGTCTACAACTTCACCTACGACGTCTGCGCCAGCCTCCGGGGGCAGGGCACCCCACCGGACAGCGTGCAGATCGGCAACGAGATCAACGTCGGGATGCTGTGGAACGAGGGAAAGGTCGTCAACAACGACTTCGCCCCGCTGGCCAGCCTGCTGAAGCAGGGCTACAACGCGACGAAGGCGTGCGGCAGCGGCATCCCGGTGATGATCCACACCGCAAACGGCGACAGCAACGCCAACGCCCGATGGTTCTACGACGGCATCCGCGCCCAGGGCGTGCAGTGGGACATCACGGGACTGTCGTACTACTGCGTGTGGCACGGCACCCTGTCGAACCTCTACAACAACATCGTCGACCTGCGCGGTCGCTACGGCAAGCCGGTCGTGATCGCGGAGACCGCGTACCCCTTCACCCGCGACAACGCCGACGGCGAGCCGAACGCCATCGGCGACGCGACCTGTGACGGCATCAGTGCGACCTGGTCCGGGCAGGCCCAGGAGTTCGACTGGGTCCAGAACACGGCCCGCAACGCGGGAGCCATCGGCGTCTTCTACTGGGAACCGACCTGGTACGCCGTCCGGGGCAACGGCTGGGACCCGGCCAACATCAACGGCACCGGCAACCAGTGGGACAACATGGCCGTCTTCGACTGGTCCGGGCGGGTGAACCCGGGCGTACGCTGGACGCCCTGACCCGTCGCCGGACGCAAGCCGAGCCGAGGTCGACGTCCGCGGCGACGTGCCGACGCGAGGCCACCCACGACACCGGCCGCACGACCAGCAGGGTCAGCAGGTGCGCGTCTGCCACGTCACCTTCGTCACGAACGCGGGGACATACAGGTTTTCTCCGTCGTTGGCGCGAACGCAGATCTCGCCGGTGTGGATCGTCCCGAGATAGTTGTAGGACCAGGTGACCTCGGCGTTGCGGGAGGTGTGGTTGTAGAAGTTGAACGCCGGGACGTTGCCGGACCACTCGCTGCTGGTCACCAGGGACGGAGTCGCGGTCGGCCCCTCCGGCGGGTGATCCCAGTTGGGCCAGATACAGAGCGTCCCCTGCGGACAGTCTCCGGCGGACCAGCTCCGGCTGACGCGTGGGAGGTGGCCGCCGAGGCGGCGGGAGCGGTGGCCAGCACGCCGGCGACGGTCGCGGCGAGGGCGATGGACTTCAACAGCACGGTTCACCCACTTCGATAGACATCAATGGATAAGTTCGAAGGTTGCCGGTGGAAAGTTGAACGGTCTATCACCGGGGGTGGTCCGCCGTGCCTGGTTCGAATACTCAGGACGGCTGAGTACCCGCCATCAGGTGGCCGGCCCGACCGACCAATAGTGTTGCCGCGTGGTGACATTCCTGCGTCGGTGGACCCTGCGGACCGCGAGCTTCGCCCTGACCTGGCTCTACACCCTCTACCGGATCCATCCGGCGGTGTGGCGGCTCACGGCCCGTCAGTACCGGCCCCACCTGGGGCGCTTCGCCCGGCTGCACGCCTGGATGACCTGCCAGTTCGCCGCGATCGACGTGCCCGCGTACGGCGACTTCCTCCGCCGCCACCACTGGCGGTTCCGCTGGTTCGATCTGTCGTCGTACCCGCCCACGGACAAGCGGTCCTACGTGCAGGCGTACCCGGAGGCGCAGCGCTGTTGGCACGGCGAGCTGGAGATCGCCGGCAGCGTGGTCGACGAGTCGTCGGGCTCGTCCGGCCAGCCGTTCAACTGGATCCGCAGCCGCCGAGAGCTGCGCTCGGTGCACAAGAACCTGGCCGGCTACGCGACAATGGTGTTCCCGTCCAAGCGGCGGTTCGTCATCAACGCGTACTCGATGGGCGCCTGGGCCACCGGGACCAACACCGGCATCGCCATGTCGGCGATCGCGATGGTCAAGAACACGGGGCCCGACCTGCGGAAGATCGTCGACACCCTGTTGTACTTCGGCCCCGGCTTCGACTACATCGTCACCGCCTACCCGCCGTTCCTCAAACACCTGCGCGACAAGCTCGACGCCGAGGACTTCCCCTGGGCCGAGTACCGCATCAGCGGACTTGTCGGCGGTGAGGGGATGACCGAGGCACTGCGCGACTACCTCCAGGAGCGCTTCGTCAAGGTGCGCTCCGGCTACGGGGCCAGCGACCTCACCATCGGCATCGCCGGGGAGAGCGACTTCAGCGTCTGGGTCCGCCGCCGACTGCGGACCGACGCCGCACTACGGACCGCCCTGCTCGGCGCCGACGAGCACCGGCTGCCGATGGTCTTCCAGTACAACCCGCTGGAGACGTACCTGGAGACCACCCCGGACCAGGAGGTGCTCTGCACGATCAACTCGACGGCGGTGCTCAATCCCCGGGTCCGCTACAACATCGGCGACGAGGGCCGGCTGATCTCGTACCCCGATGTCCTGGCCGCGATCACCGACCCCGCGGCGCGGGCCGCCGCGGACCGCGCCTGGCGGGTCGACCGGATGCGTCTCCCACTGCTGTTCCTGTACGGCCGCAAGGACAGCACGATCTCGTACATGGGCGCCAACATCTACCCGCAGGACGTCGAGTACGGCCTCTATGCCGGCAATTCCCAGGCGCACCTGCTGCAGAGCTTCTGCCTCGCGCTGACCGAGCAGGCCGACCTGGAGAGCCGACCGGTCGTCAACCTGCAACTCCGCGAGGGTCTGGCGCTCGACCCGGTGCAGCGGCGAACCCTCACCGACACCTGCCGCGCGGGGGTGTTGCGCCACCTCGCCGAGGTCAGCCGGGACTTCGCCGAGTCGCTCGCCGAGGACCCGTCCGCGGCGGACCTGCGGGTGGAGGTCCACGAGTACGGCACCGGCCCGTTCGCCGACGCGGCATCGAAAATCAAGAACGTCTACCTGGTGAAGGGCGTGCCGGCATGAGGACCACCGACTTCTCCGCCGCGCCCGCGGTGGGCCAGGCGACAGCCATGTTCGTCGGCGCCACCCGCTACCGGGGGCCGCGCTCGATCCTCACGCTCACCCGGACCTGGTTCCGGATGGTCCGGCAGATGAGACGGATGGACGGGTACCGGTGGCACACCGTCTATTACCGGTTCCCGTTCACGCTCGGCACCATCGCCTTCTTCAGCGACCGTGACGCGCTACTGACGTTCGCCCGCAGCCGCCACCACCGTGACCTCATGTGCTGGGTGACCGATCACGGCACGAAGAACGCGACGGGCGGCTACATCCGCCTCTACAACGCCGAGCCCGAGGGCTACAGCAACGGCGTCTGGCGCGCCGAAGGGGACGGCATGGCGCACATACCGACCTTCACCCCGCTCTCCCGTGAGACGTCCGGCCCGCCGGTGCACCGCGGATGAGACTGGAACCCGTGCGGTCGCGGGCCGACCTGCGGGCATTCGTCGACTTCCCGCTCCGGCTCCACCCGACCGACCGCTACGTACCCCTGTTGTCATCGGTCATCGCGGCCCACCGCGGCGCCGCCGAGCTGTTCGTGGTCCGCGACCGACGCGGCGAGGTCGTGGGACGCACCAGCATGCACCGCAGTGCGCCCTTCGACGCCAAGATCGGCCCACGACAGCTGTTCGGGCACACCGAGTTCGTCGACGACGACGACGTCTTCACCACCATCATCGACGCGGTGGAGGCCCGGGCCGACGGTCGACAACTGTTCGGGCCGGTGGCCCTGCTGCCCAACCAGACCGGCGGGGTGATCACCTCCGGCTTCGCCGACCGTGGCTTCGTGGACTCGGCATGGAACCCCGCCTACTACCCGAAAATGTACGAACGGCACGGCTTCCACCGTCGTTTCGAGGCCGACACGTGGCTCGTCGACCTCGACGGTACGACCACGGGTACGTCGCCGGCCGTCGACGCTGACCATGGATTCGCCTTCGACGATGCGCGAACAGCCAGCGAACGGCTCGTCATCCGGCACGGCTCCCGATGGCACCTGCGCGGCCAACTGCCGATCCTGCGCCGGATGCTCAACGAGAGCTTCGCGCAGTTGGGCTACTACACCGACATCTCCGCCGAGCAACTGGCCGAGCAGACCGACGGCCTGGCGTTCCTGCTCGACGAGGCGCTGCTCCTCTGGCTGGAGAAGGCCGGTCGACCCGTCGCGTTCGTCGTCACCGTGCCGGACATCTCCGAATACCTCATGCGCGTCGGCGGCCGGCTCGGCGTACTCAACCAGCTCCGGCTTCTCGCCACCCGCGGCCGGTACCGGCGGGACGCGGTCCTCATCATCAAGGGGACCGTGCCCGACGAGCAGGGAAACGGGTACCTGACGCTGCTGTCCCGGGAGTTGCACCGCAACCTCGCCCGCAACGGCTACCGGACGCTGCGCAGCACCTTCGTTGAGCGGACGAACGTCGCCTCGGCCGCCCAGTACCGGCGCGCGGGCGGGCGGCCGTTGCACGGGTACACCTTCTACGAGCGAGGAGCCGCGGTGTGAGCTGGGTCGAGCAGTTGCGGGCCACCGAGGCGATCTGCCGCCGGGCACCAAGCGCACACAACACGCAGCCGTGGCGACCGGAGTATCACGCCGACAAGATCACCATCGCCGTCGATCCCGCCCGCCGCCTGCCGGACTCCGACCCGACCGGGCGCGACCTGACCCTCGGCATCGGCGCGTTCGTCGAGACCTGCCTCATCGTCTCCGCCGAACTCGGCCTCACCGTCACCGTGGCGCCCGGTCCACGACTGGTCCCCGCGACACGTCGGTACGCGACTCCGTTCACGATCGCCGACATCGAGGCCCGCCGGGTCGCCCGTGGCCCATACACACCCGGGTACGTCGACGACGCCGTCCTCGCCGACCTCGAACCGGGTCTCGCACACGTCCCGACCCGGGATCTCGTATCGGACCTGGCCGTCGCCGACCGGTGGATGTTCGGCACACCTGCCGTGGCGGTCGAGCTGCGGGACTGGCTGCGCCTGAGCCCACGCCATCCTCGATACCACCTCGACGGACTCACCGACCGGGCGCTCAGCCTGTCCCGGACCGAGGCGCGCGCCCTGTCCGCCGCGCTGCGCGCGTACCCGGTCACCCGCCGACTGGGCCTGCCGGCGCTGCTGGCCGCCAGCGGCCGCGGCCTGCTGCGCTACGACGGCAGCGTCCTGGTCCTCGCCGCCGCCGACGACGACCAGATCAGCGCGGGCCGACGTCTGCTGCGTACGTGGCTGGCCCTCGCCCGGCATGGCCTGGCGGTCCATCCGCTCAGCCAGCTCATCGACTGCCCGGCGACCGCCGGCCGGCTCGCCGAGCGGGTCGGCGGCCGCCCGCTCGCGGTGTTTCGGGTCGGCCGGCCTCGCGTCGCCCCGGTCCGCTCGGCCCGCTGCGGCGAGCAGCCGTCGACCCAGCCGGAATAGCCCTATCTCACCTGGGCACCTGCTCCTGGCTGGTGTCTTTTTCGTTAGACGAGCCAGCGACCAGCACGCATCAGGTCACGACCGGCGAGCTCGTTCTCCTCCTGTGAGGCGACCCACGCATCCACATCCTGGTTGAGGCGGGCGAGCGTGTCCTGCTTACGTTGCTGGAGATTGCGCGGTGGTGCGGGTTCCACGTCTGAATTCTCTCCCGGTTCGACGATCGGCGTCAGCCCCACGGGCCAGATCCGGCGATGACGCCCCGGTACAGCGCACCCGGGCGGTCCCAGTGCAGGATCGCCGTACACGGCGCGGAATCGGTGCGGCGGACCGACACCGCGACGGTTTTCGCCTGTGGAGGGGTCGCCTGCGCCGCATCGAGGCGACTCCCGACAGCGAAGACCCCTCCCGATCGCCACGGCCGCCCGTCGACTGTCAACTGCCACTCGAAGGCGGCGTTGGCGCACTCGTTCGACGGCGGAAGCTTGAACTCGCCGGCCACGCCGCGGAACTGGATCACCCGCTGCCGGTTCGGGAAGGTGAAGGTGGTGCTGACCCGGCCGCCCGGGCCGACCTGCCACTGGTAGCCGACAACGTGCTCGGAGCAGTGCACGTTGCCGGCACCGGAGCTGCAGCTCACCTCCGTGATGACCCTGGGTCGGTCGCCGGATCGGTAATTGGGGGCCCGCGGCGTGACGGAGAGCAGGGACAGCATCAGGAACACTACGCCTACCACCACCACGCAGGAGCGAATCCGCCACTGGTGCGGCATTGGCCGGTGCTCCTCCGCCGTCTGCTGGGACGTCGCCGCCGGCGGCGCGGCGGAGAGCGGACTTGCCCCGCCGGCCAGATACTCCTGCAGTATCAGATGCCGGAACTGGTGGCGCGCACCAGACTGGCGGAGCACTCCCCGTTGATGCGCGTCGTCGAGAAATCGGGGCAGCCGGAACGGCAACCGGCCGCTGGCACCCAACCAGGCCCGGGCAACGAGGAACGAGCCCCACGGGTGGTCGAGCGCGGTTGCCAGGGCGTAGGCCACGCCGAACACCGCGACAAAAAGTCCTGCGTACCAGATTCTCAGGCCCAGGACATTCGCCAGCAGCAAGCCGATCGCCACACCGATGAGCGCCCCACCCCAGACGCCTCGGGAGATCGCACGTGCGCGCTCCCTGGCCAGGGCCGACCGGGGGGTTGGCTCCTCCGCGTGGAGGCTCTGCGGCGGCCCGCCCGTGGCGAACGCGACCAGGGCCGTGATGGCACCCGCCAGGGCCGCCATGACCAGCCCGATGGCGAGCCCGAAGAGGGGTATGAACAGCAGCACCGTCAGCAGTGCGACCAGGGCACCGGCGATGGTGACAAAGCCGGTACGGATGAGTGGGTTCAGCTCCCACCAACCCACGTCCTGCACACCATGCTCGCTCATGTGCCGGGCAAGGAACATCAACCACCGTTGTGCCTTCTCCGGTTGGTAGTTGACGTCGGCGGCCTGCGGCTGGTCGGACGTGCGGCGGCGGGGCTGAGACGAGTAGACCGCGGGGACGAAGGCCGCCACCAGCCGGGCCTCCACCGAGCGCCGGCCGTCGGCGGTCTGCGCGGCCTCAAGCAGGTCCACCGGGTCCCTCGTGGACGCCCCTTGGTAGGTGCTGCGGGCAAGGGCCACCATCAGCGGGGTGGAGAACGCCCCGGCCAGCGGCCCGTCCCGGTGCGCCCGCAGATGGGCGAAGACCGGCTCCCAGCGCGGATCCGGCACCGGCGAGGACAGATAGGCGATGGCATCCTCGACATCCACCGACGCCAACTCGACAACCGCCGCGCGGGACAGCACGCGGCTGCGCCCCACGGCCATCTCGTACTCGTGGCTGCGGCAGGTGACGACCAGCGGCCACCCTGTCATG
The DNA here is from genome assembly GCF_043197875.1 of Micromonospora sp. NPDC048935. Classification (NCBI taxonomy): domain Bacteria; kingdom Bacillati; phylum Actinomycetota; class Actinomycetes; order Micromonosporales; family Micromonosporaceae; genus Micromonospora; species Micromonospora sp. NPDC048935. Next base: position 811,400 of record NZ_JBICTZ010000001.1, read on the forward strand.
GCGAACTGGTCGAGCCTGTCCATTGCCTGAGCGACGGCATCCGTGGGCAGCTCGTCGAAGCCGTCCAGGATCGGCAGGATCCGCTTTTCTTTCACCAGACGTCGGGCGAGAACCAGCGGGTCGCCGTGGTCGGCCAGCACGTCACCGTAGTCCTCGGCCAGCCGCCGGGCCACGAAGTCGTCCAACCGCTCGGCGCCGTCCCAGAGGTGGATCGGCAGAAGCACCGGCACCGGCTCGCCTGCGGTACGACGGCTGATCAGGCCGAGGGTCAGCAACATCGCGAAGACGGTCTTGCCCGCACCAGGGCGACCGAGAACCATCAACTGCCGATGCGGCAGGTTGCGAAACGCCTCCACGATCTCGTTGTTCGGCTCGTCAGTAGTCTTCCCGCTCAGCGGAAAATTCTGCCAATCACCCCCGAGGGGATCGTCGAGCACATATCGTCGATCGGCGGCCGGCCGGCCCGTCGACGACCAGTGCACCAGCATCGGCGCTGGCCGGGTAACCTCCTGCCGCGCCGCCTCCGCCGCCCAGTCCGCCTCGATCTGTGTCGCGAGATCCGTAAGCACCCGCCTGGTCTGGCCCTCGTCCACCACCGGCGCATCCGCACGTCCAGGAATCCGCTCCAAGAGCAGGATGGCTCCCTGGAGCAGCGCCAGGACAATTCCCACCCACGTCCCCCAGCGCTGGACCTCTTCCGGGGTATCGGCGACACCGGAGTTCGCCAGGAACACCACGGCCACCACAAACAGCCCGACACCGGCCAAGATGTACGTGATCCGCATGTCCTGTAGCCGCCGCACACATGCATCATCGGCTATTGCGGCCACACCGTCACGCCGCGGCTCGGCCGGCAGGACCGCGCCCAGCGGGTGGATCGTGCGGACACCCGAAGGACCATGGCCGACCGGACGGCCGCGCCCGACATGCGGAACAGTCCGGCCGCGACGCCCACCCCGACCATCGCCACCGGGGGCGCGGAGCTGACTGGTCACCCGACTTCGCTGGTCAACGCGGAGCTGTCGCTTCGGCGTTGCCCGATGTTCGGTGTCGCGTCGACTCCCATCGACAGGGTGCGTTGGCCGCCGAGGGCGGTCTCTGCGAAGGGAAGTCGATGCGCAAGACAACGCACCGGTCAGCGCACGTTCTGGGGGCTATCGCGGTCGCGCTGGTGGTTGTACGCGCCGGGCGGGACCAACCAGGCCGGCGAGGCGCTGATCGCCAAGAGGAGCCATGTTCGACGTACTCGACAAGGGTTCGATTTTCGTATGTGACACCAACGGTCCGGGCGAGGTGCCTCCCGCGCGGTACAACAACTGGGTCATGTACCGGCACAGAGCCAGTGGTCGCCACGTGACGCACATCAACGCCCATGCGGTGGCAAGCATCGAGACCGCCGGCCGGCCCGAGGACCTGCCGCGCACCAGGTGCGCCGAGGCGCAGTTCCAGGGACTCAAGGACCTGGCCGTCGGTGAGCAGAGCGAGAGTCAGGTCATTGTCAGCGGTGACCTCAACGTCGACTTCAGCGCCGACCGGAGCTACGGGTACGCGAAATTCCCGTGGCGTGTCTTCGAGGCCAACGAACTGCCGAACCTGCGCTCCAACTACAACCTCTACGGGGAGAAGGGCACCGGAACGCACGGCAACCGACACATCGACTACGTCTACTTCTGGAAGCGGTTGCCCGAGTACCAGGTCATGTGGATGACCGGCTACGACATCGTCGGCGGCACCAGGTCCGACCACAACGGTGTCGTCGCGACGTTCTCCATTCGGAACTGACACGGGTCGCCGGCAGCGGTGTCCGCATCGTCACCGTTCTGCCGACGCCGTCGGCTGGGGTTGCTGTTGCCAGGGATCTCCGGTCGCGCCGGCGGCGAGGTGTTCCTCGTAGCTGGCCACCTTGGCGTTGACCAGATCGAGGCAGTCGCCCAGTTGCGCGAGCTGCTCGGTGATGTGACGCCGGTGCTCGCGCAGCAGGTCGAGCCGTTCGGCCTCGTTGCCGCTGCCCTCGCGGACGAGCTGGGCCAGGCGGCTGATCGTTGAAAGTGGCATCCCGGAGGCGCGGAACTTCACGCAGTTCGCCAACCACTCGACGTCCCAGGCGCTGTAGACGCGCCGGCCGGCACTGTCACGCCGCACCTCGCTGGCGAACAGACCCTCCCGTTCGTAGAGCCGTAGGGCGTGCACGCTCAACCCGGTGCGCTGCGCCACCTGTCCGATGCTCAGGTCCCTGTCCGACACGTATCGACCGTAACCCGTTGACCTAGACCGCGGTCTAGCACCTAGCGTCGGCGGCATGACCAGCGACACGACCCACGCAATGTTCGGCGCCCACAGCACGACCGGCGACGTCCTCGCCGGAATGGACCTCAGCGGCAGGACCGCTGTCGTCACGGGCGGATACTCCGGCCTCGGTCTCGCCACGACCCTCGCGCTGACCCGGGCCGGGGCTCGGGTCGTCGTCCCCGCTCGCCGGCCGGACGCGGCCCAGCAGGCGCTCGCCGGCGCAGCCGGGGTCGAGATCAGTCAGCTCGACCTCGCCGACCTTGCCTCCGTCCGTGCGTTCGCCGAACGGTTCCTCGGCAGTCATCCCACCCTCGACATCCTGATCGCGGGTGCCGGGGTCATGGCCTGCCCGGAGACACGGGTGGGGCCCGGCTGGGAGGCGCAGTTCGCGATCAACCACCTCGGCCACTACGCGCTGACGAACCTGCTGTGGCCGGCCCTCACCGCAGCGGGCAATGCTCGGGTCGTCTCGGTCGCCTCCGGGCGCGATCCCTCGTGGCGGATCCGGTGGGACGACGTGCAGTTCGCGCGCGGCTACGACAAGTGGGAGGCATACGCCCAGTCCAAGCTCGCGAACATCCTGTTCGCCCACCATCTCGACCTGCTCGGCAGACCGCACCGGGTCCGCGCGTTCTCCGTCAGCCCCGGCTATATCCAGACCCCGTTGCAACGACACCTCGCGGTCGAGGAGATGGTCGCCGCGGGCTGGATCGACGCGGACGGGACTCCCGCGCCGGGCCTGTTCAGGACCGTCGAGCAGGGTGCGGCGACCCAGGTCTGGGCCGCCACGTCACCTCAACTCGACGCGTACGGCGGCGACTACTGCGTGGACTGCCAGGTCACCGACGGCAACCCCACCGACGGCAGTGCGGCGGCCCGGCTCTGGGCGCTCTCGGCCGACCTGACCGGTCTCGATCTCACTGACCGAGCCTGACCCAGCTTGCCTGCTCCCGCGTGCGTTCACGGCCCACCGTGCTGCGGAACGCGCGGTGGCCGTCCGTGACCTGCTGGCCAGGTGCGTCGCGGCGATCCGCGACTCCGGTCAGCCGGACCTGGATCGCTGAGGCAGGTCGATCTGTGCGTGGCACGCATATTTGCGCGGCACGCAATTAGTGCTACCGTGATGGCATGACGGGGCTGCGGGAGCGCAAGAAGGCCGAGACGCGGGCGGCGCTCGGCTGGGCGGCTATCCACCTCACCGTGGAGCGCGGCTTCGACAACGTCCGCGTCGAGGACATCGCCGAGGCGGTCGGTGTGTCCCCGCGTACCTTCAACAACTACTTCTCCAGCAAGGCCGAGGCGATCGCCTCCCGCCATCTCGACCGCAGCCGCCGCACCGCCGCCGCGCTGCGCGAACGCCCCGCCGACGAGCCCCTCTGGGCGGCGCTGACCCAGGCCGCGCTGGAGCAGTTCACGCGCGGCCCCGAGGTCGAGGCGATGCCGTCCCCGCCACACGACCAGTGGGCAGCCGGCGTCCGCACCATGCTCGCCGAGCCCGCGTTGCAGGGTGAACGACTGCGGGCCGTCGCGATCGCCGAGGCAGAGTTGGCCGCCGCGGTCGCCGAGCGCACCGGCACCGACCTCGCCACCGACATGTATCCGCGGCTCGTCGCCGCAGCCGCCAGCGCGGCCGTCGCCGTCGCCATGCAGCACTATCTCGACAGCGCCGACCCGCCCGCCCCGATCGAGCACCTGGTCACCGACGCTTTCACCCAGGTCGCCGCCGGCCTCCCTGCGCCGCCCCGCTGAGCCCCGGCACCACCTCACCAACGTCTCCAGCCGCGGCACACCGCGGCGGGCCGGCCGCGCGCCGCGCCCGCCGTGGCGATGACGCACGCCCAGAACGGATCACGAAAATGATCGATGTCCTCATCGTTGGCGCCGGCCCCAACGGCCTCATGCTCGCCTGCGAGTTGGCCCTCGCCGGCGTCCGCCCCGTCGTCCTCGAACGCCACGCCGCGCCCACCGCCGAGCCCCGCGCCAACGGCCTCGTCGGCCAGGTCGTCCGCCTGCTCGACCGCCGCGGCCTCCACGCGCGGCTCAGCGGCGAGAGCACGCCACCAGCCCCCCAACCAGCCTTCGTCTTCGGCGCGTTCCCGCTGGATCTCACGGTGCTCGCGGAGAACCCGCACTACGTGCTCGGCGTGCCGCAGGCCCAGCTCGAGGCCGCCCTCGCCGCCCGGGCCGCCGAACTCGGCGTCGACCTGCGCCGCGGCCACGAGGTCGTCGACCTCCGCCAACGCCCCGACGCGGTCGAGGTCCACCTCGCCGACGGTACGCGGCTCACCTCCCGTTTCCTCGTCGGTGCCGACGGTGGCCGCAGCGCGGTGCGCCGCCTCGCCGGCATCGAATTCCCCGGCCACACCGTCGACCGGTCGATATCCCGCACCGCCACCGTGACCGTCCCCGCGTCCGCCCTCGATCCGGAGACCGGCGGTCTGCGCGTTCCCGGCCACGGGGTCGTCCCTCCGTTCCAGCACACCCGCACCGCCCGCGGTCTGATCGCCTGGGCCCCGTTCCCCGGCCGCCCGGCGATCCTGAGCACGACGGAGTGGCCCGACGCGCCAACAAGCGACGAGACCCCGATGGACCTGGCGGAGCTACGCGCCAGCGTCGCCCGGGTGCTCGGCGCCGAGATACCCGTCGACGCGCCGGAGGGCCCCGGCCTGCTGCGGCGGCTGACCGGCGGCAACACCCGCATCGCCGCCCGCTACCGCGCCGGCCGGGTGCTGCTGGTCGGCGACGCCGCGCACGTGCACCCCGCGATCGGCGGCCCCGGCCTCAACCTGGGCCTACAGGACGCGGTCAACCTGGGCTGGAAGCTCGCCGGCACGGTACACGGCTGGGCGCCGCAGGGCCTGCTCGACACGTACGAGACCGAGCGTCGCCCCGTCGCCGAACGGGTCGTCATGTCGACCCAGGCCCAGTCGGCGCTCATCGGCCCCGGCGACGAGATCACCGGCCTGCGGGAGCTCTTCGCCGAACTGCTGCGCAAGCCGGAGGTGACCGGGCACATCGCGGCGTTGATGTCCGGCGCGGACATCCGCTATCCCGCCGACCCCGCCGACCCGTTGGCCGGCCGCTTCGCCCCCGACGTGATCGTGCGCCGCGACCACGGCCCGATCCGTCTCGCCGAGTTGACCCGCGCCGCCCGACCGCTGCTGCTGGACTCCACGGGCGCCTACGCCGGGGTTGCCGCGCCGTGGCGAGACCGGGTCGACGTGGTCACCGGCCCACTGGAGGGCACGACCGCGACCGCGATGCTCGTACGCCCCGACTGCTTCGTCGCCTGGTCCGCCGGGGACGCCGGTACGCTGTGCGCCTCGCTCACCCACCACTTCGGCGTCCCGCGATGAGGGGGCAACCACGATCGCGCGTGGACGCGGATCAGGGCCTGCGGCGTAGTTCGCGTAGCACCCCGTGCCGGCGCGCGGCCCAGGCGAGGCGTCGGACGCTCGGGTGCCGGACGAACAGCACCGCCACCTGGCGGATCAGGCCGAGACGGTTGTCGCGCGCCTGGTTGTCGACAGCCTGCCAGATCAGCTCGCGCACCTTGGCGCTGTCCAGCACCGCCCGCAGCTCACGCCGCACCGCGGGATCCTCGGCGGCGGAAGCGAAGGCGGCGACCTGACCCGGCCTGTCCGCCAGCGGCTCCAGTGCCGCCGCGACGAGTGGACGGCGTACCTCGTCCTGCTCCAGCAGCAGCAACACGGCTTCCCGAATCTCGACCGTGTCCAGGGCGGACCGCAGCAGGCTCAACAGGCTGCGCTCCACCTCGCGGTCGTGATCCGCGGCGGACAGCGTGGCCAGCAGCACCGCCACCTCGTCGAGGTCGATGAGGTGGCGCAACCCGCTGCGGAACTCCGGCAGCCCCCAGGCAACCTGCAAAGCCTTGACGAGATTACGGTTCATGAACCATCCGCTACCCGAAAGCGACGGCCGGCGAAACCCGCGGCCTGCCCGATCGCGGGCCGCGTCGGACACTTCTCGAGTGCCCGTGGGGACCGAGGCGTCAGCCGACGACAGGGGTTCGTCGAGGAAAGTCGCGTCGGCCGGTAAACCGTGCGAGCCGATCCGGTGTCTTGCAGGTTGACGAGGCTCGGGAGGGCGGATGCGTGATTCGCGTGGGGCGGAGTTCGACGACTTCGTGCGCACCCGATCGGTGGTGCTGTTGCGGGTTGCCTTTCTGCTGACCGGGGACCGGCACGCGGCGGAGGACCTGCTTCAGGAGGTGCTGGAGCAGGTGTACGTGCGCTGGCGTCGGGTGCAGAGCAGCCCCGAGGCGTACGCGCGACGTGCGCTGGTCAACCGGTCGATCAATCGGTGGCGTTGGCGTGCCCGGCGTCCGGAGCGGGCGTTGGGTGACCACGACGGGGTTGCCCGGGACCATGCCGACTCCGTCGCGGTTCGCGAACTGGTCGTCGGGGCGCTGCGGGCGTTGCCGGCTCGGCAGCGGGCCGTGGTCGTGCTCCGTTACCTGGAGGATCTGCCGGTCGCCGATGTCGCGGCGGCGATGGCCTGCTCCGAGGGTGCGGTGAAGAGTCACGCCTCGCGTGGGTTGGCGCGGCTGCGGGAGGTGCTGGCGGATTCGAGTCTGGCCATGCCCATCACGGAAACGGGGAGTGCGCGATGACGAGGAACGACAGTGACGTGCGCGAGATCTTGCAGCGCGCGACGGATGACCTGGTCGCCCCGGCGGGTCTGCTCGGCGCGGTGCGCCGGGGTGGGCGGCGCCGGGTGGTGCGCCGCCGGGCGGTGTTGGCGGCTGTGTGCGCGGCCGTGGTGGCCCTCCCGGTGGCGGGCGGACTTCGGCTGGCCGGCGACGCCGGAGAGACCCAGGTCGCCGCACCGCTGTTCGACGAGCCCACGCGCGGTGACCTGGCCGCCGACGAAGGCTACCTGCGGCAGGTCCGCACGACGTGGGATCGTCATCTGAAGCAGATCGGCGAACCCACGAGCGGCCCGCCGCACGTTGTCTGGGCCGGCATGACACCTGCTGGGCCGGCCGCCTACGTCGCCGACGGCACCCTGCGCCCCACGACCGTGGGGTTCGTCGAACCCACCGCGGACGGGCCGCGCGTCGGCACCCTGACGCAGGTGGACGACTCGGGGACGGACGGCCTCGAGCAGGCCACACTGCTCGGATCCCAGCGCGACGTGCTCCTCGTCCTCGACTTCGGACAACCTGTGGAGTTCTCCCCGGAACTGCGCTTCCTGCCCGATGGCAAGGTCGAGCGGACGTTCACGCCTGTGGCGTTCCGCGACGGTGCGGCTGTGCTGTCGGTGCCCCCACAGCGCACGAAGCTCACCGTCGCGCTCGCCAGGACGCCAGTCGACCGGATGAACGTGATCCACATCAGCAACACGTCGCTTGTCCTCTTTCCCGACGGAAAGGACCGGCCGGCGTCGCCGCTCCTCCGTCACACGTTGCCCGGCACCGAACAGGTGTGGGGCAGCGATCCGGCAGCCGAAGACGTGAGCGCGCCCGTCGAGGCCATCGCCGACTACATCGACCCGGTGGGCTCGCACACGCACAACGGGTCCCCCCGTCTGTCGGTCTACGGGGCAACCCCGGACGGCCGGCGGCTCCTCGTGGAGAGCATCCAGTACGACGACTACCCCTCCTGCGTCATCGTCCTGCTCGCCGGCAGGAACCGTCCCTTCGAAGCGGTGGCCAGCACGACCACGGACTGGCTGGCACCCCTGCCGGTACGGCTACGACTGCCCGACGACCAGGGCGTCTTCGTCGCCGCCGAGGGGTCCGCGCTGAGCTACCGGATCGGCGACGGGCAGTGGCAGGACGCCGGCCGTGACGCGGCACTCCTACCTGCCGGCGCCACCGACGTCCGTGTCACCGACGCCAATGGAACCGCCACGAGCGTCCCCGTCGGGCCCTGATCCAGGCGACCGGCCGCCAGCCCCGGCCGGCGGCCGGCGGTGGCGTTCCCGCGCCGAATCCGTCCGTCACCGAGGACCGCGGGGGCGGGCGAGTGCTCAGACGATGCGACGGAGCACGGTCTCCACGGCGTCGATCAGAGGGTCACCCGCGGTCCGCGGGTGCCGGGCGAGACCGAACCCGACGTCCGGCAGGACGGGCAGGGCATTCGTGTCGCGGCAGATCATGACCGGTTCGAGGTTCGCGGGCATGAGCGCCGCGACGCCGAGCCCGGCCCGTACCGCGGCGAGCACCCTGACCAGGCGCGGCGTTGGTATCGCCGTGCTCAATCCACCGATGCGCGCCGAGGACGAGGGCGTCGCCGCGGAACGCCCTCCACGCAGGCAGTGGCTGGGCGCCAAGATGATCGCCGCGCTGACGGTGGCGTTCGCACAACGACGCTGCTCGGTGGCGTTGACCTCCCCATCGTCGCCACGCTCCGGGAAGCCGGTCAGGTGTCCCGGGCCGCAGTGGTCATCGTGGTGTTCGGCCTGTCGGCAGTCGTCGGTGGACTGATCTACGGCGCGCTGACCCGGCCGCTGCCCACCTGGCTGCTGCTCGGCCTGCTCGGGCTCGTGACGATTCCCGCCGGGCTCGCCCACGACTGGCCTGGCTGTGCGTGGCAGTCGTCGCCAGCGGGCTACACATCGGACACTCCGAGATCGCAGCTGGGCGCGGTAGCCGCCCATCGAGATGACTCACCTGCGGCGCAGGAACGCATGAAGTGTGTTGCCGCTGCCCACCGGCGTCACGTTGACAAGCTCCCACCCGAGGTGACTGAGCTGGTCGGCGGCGGCGAGCGCCTGGGTGATGCTGTCCCCGCCGACGGCGTAGGCGGCCACGGCGAGGTGCCGGTGCGGGTAGGCACGCAGATCGACCCGTTGCTGCAGGACCGCCGCCGCGGTGACGACGCGGTGGCGAGCGACGGATTCGATGGTCTCCTGAGGCATGCCTCGACGATAGGGGCTACCGGCACGGCGGCCGGGCGGCCGCGGGGTTGGTGGAGGAGCGGGCGTGGCTCCGCACCGGCCCGGTGGAGCCCCGGCGCGCGTCCACGGCGAGCAGCAGGAGCGCGAGCAGCGTCAGCAGCCCACCGGCGAGGGCCAACATGCGTGCCCCCGAGGTGGACAGGAGGGCACCGCCGAGCAGTGAACCACCCGCGATGCCGACGTTGAAGGCGGTGCTGACGCCGGCCGACGCGATGTCGGTGCTGCCCGGGGCCAGATGCAGCATCCGGTTCTGCACGGCGGAGCCGAACGCCGCGTAGGCGAGGCCGATCCCGGCGAGGAGCGCGACCGCGCCGGGCCGGAGCGCGCCGAACGCGTACAGGCCGAACAGCGCGGCCGTGCCGATGCCCAGCGGCGTCAGCAGGGAGGCGACCGGCCGGGTGTCCAGGGTCCGCGCTGCCGCCAGGGTGCCGACGACGCCAGCGGCGCCGGCGGTGAACAGCAACGGCGCCAGCGACGCGTCGGCGAAGCCGCTGACATCGAGCAGGAACGGTGCGACGTAGGTCTGCAGGGCCATGAAACCGCCGATGCCGAGGGCTGTCGCGACAAGCAACAGGATGAAGCGCCGCCCGTCCGGTGCGCTGCCACGGGCGGCGCCACCAGCGGCCGGGGGATAGGAGGGCAGGAAGACGAGCACCGCGGCGGCGACGGCCAGACCGACCCCGGCCAGCGCCGCGAACGCCACCCGCCAGCCGGCGTGCTGTCCGAGCCAGGTGCCGAGGGGTACGCCGAGCACCGGGGCGAGCGTCGCACCGGTGGCGAACAGCGCCACCACCCGGCCGCGTACCGCCACCGGAAAGGGCCCGGTCACGGTCGCCGTGGCGACGGACCAGAACAGGGCCTGCGCGAGGGCGGTGGCGAGCCGGGACCCGGCCAGCACGGTGTACGTCGGCGCGAGCGCGGCGGTGCCGTTCGCGGCGGCGAACAGGAGCATCGTGCCGCCGAGCAGGTGCCGTCGGGGGATTCGCCGGGTCAGCCGGGCCAGCGGCACGGACGCCAGCACGACCACGACGGCGTACCCGCTGACCAGCAGACCCACCTCGGAGCGGGACCGGTCGAGATCGGGTGCGATGTGGGTCAGCAGGCCGACGGGCAGCAACTCGGTCGTGATGAACGCGAACGCGGCGAGGGAGAGCGCGACGAGCACGGCCCTGGCCCTGCGCGGCGACACCTCCGGTGCCCGTCGCCCACCCTCGTCCCTGGCCATGGCAGCGTCAGGATCGTGGCCGGAACGGGGCGAGCACGGTACGGATCTGGTCGGCCGCACCCCAGTCGTCGTCGAACTGGGCCAGCACGGCGAGGTGCTGTCGCAGCTGGACGATCGGCATGCGGGCCCGCCAGTCGTCGTCGAGCGAGGTCAGGTCCGCGTAGACGTCGAAGAACCGTCGCGCCTCGGGCGGGGGCGAGGTCGACCACAGGTGGGCGAGGTCGACCTCGGCCCACATGTAGGACACCGCCGGGTCGATCAGCGCGGGTTGCCCGTCCGGGGTGGCCAGGATGTTCTGGACCCACAGGTCGCCGTGCGTCAGGCAGGCGGGCCGGACCGGCAGCAGGTCGGGCAGCCGGTCACACAGTCGTGCCAGTGCCGCCCGGTCGCTGGCGTCGAGTGCCGCCTCCACGCGGGGCTCCCCGAGCCACCGAAGCAGCCGGTGCTCGGCGAAGAACGCGTGGCCGTCGTCCTGCCACGTGTTGACCTGGCGGCGACGGCCCAGCCAGTTGTCCTGGTGCCACCCGAAGCGAGGATGGGTCGTGCCCAGGTGCATGTCCGCGAGGAGGTGTGCGAGCCGCTCCCAGAAGGTCTCGCTGTGTGGCCTCTCCCACAACACCGACAACACGAGCAGTCGACGGTCAGCCAGGAGCACCTCGGGTGTGGCCACGCCGCCGAGCTCGCGCAGGGCGGCCAGCCCTTCCGCCTCCGCGAGGAAGACCCCGTCGTCCGGCTCGTCGGCGAACGCCTTGACGAACACCGACGGCGCGTCCCGGCGGGTGGCCATGCCCGCGAGCGCCGCGACCCCGCCGGCCACCGGCTGCACCGTGACGACCTCGTGCATCCCGGCTTCGAGGAGGCGTTCCAGCAGGATCGTCGTCGAGCGCATCAGAACGCACCCCTCACCGTCGGCGTGCTCGGTCGCCCCATCCTAGGGTCCGGGTCACCCGCCCTCACTCGCCTACTGGTCCATCATGGATCGACGCCACGGCAGGCGATGGCGGTCGCCGCCGGGCGTCGACGACCACAGCCCCCCGCCGCTGTCAGCCGGCCGTCATTCACCCGCAAGGGTGGCGCTTGATTAGATCGTCTTTCGTCAATAGATTGGGGGTGGGCGCCGCCGAGGTCCGGGTGACCGGGCCGTCGGCGACTGACAGGTCCACCCCGAGCCGGGCATCGCGGTCGTACGCACCGACCAGCCGCTGTGGCGCACCGCCGCGCCGCATCCAGGGCGCACTGTCGCGCCGCGTCCTCCAGGACGCGCGTCGCCGTGCCGCCTCCGTTCAGCTCGATGGCAGAAGGACCTCCCATGACGATTCTCCGCGCCCGCCCCGCTTCGACACTGGCGGTCGTCGCCGCGCTGGCCGCCGTGACCGCGACCGGAACGGCCCTGCTCACCAGCCCCGCCGCTGCGGCGCAGGGCTGCCGTGTCGACTACACGCCCAACCAGTGGTCCAGCGGATTCACCGCCAACATCAAGGTCTCCCCGGGCGACACCGCCGTCTCCAGTTGGACTGTCACCTGGACGTACGCCGGAGACGAACGCGTCACGAACGGCTGGAACGCCACAGTCAGCCAGTCCGGCGCGACGGTGACCGCCCGCAACATGTCGTACAACGGCAGCATCCCGGCCGGCGGCGCCACCGAGTTCGGTGTGCAGGGCACGTCCGGGTCCAGCGGCGGCGCGCCGACCGGGTTCAGCCTGAACGGCGTACCGTGCAATGGCGTCGGGCCGACCCCCACCACCGCGTCGCCGACGACGCCCCCGCCGACCACCCCGCCGCCGACGACACCTCCGCCGACCACGCCCCCGCCCACGACGCCGCCGCCGACCACGCCGCCGCCGGTCGGGTGCGCCGGGGCGGTGCTCTGCGACGGCTTCGAGAGCCAGACCGGTTCGACGCCGTCCGGCGACTGGACCGTGGTGAGCCCGGACTGTTCCGGCGCCGGTACGGCCACCATCGACACGACCACCACGCACAGCGGCAGCCGGGCGGTCCGGATCAACGGCGCGGCCGGCTACTGCAACCACGTCTTCATCCGCTCCACCAAGAATCTCGGCAGCGTGGGCAGCGTCAGGTACGGCCGGATCTGGGTCCGCCACACCACCGCCCAGCCCACCGAGCACACCACGATGATGGCGATGACCGACGCCGCCGACGGCAACAAGGACCTGCGGATCGGCGGTCAGAACGGCGCCCTGCAGTGGAATCGCGCCTCTGACGACGCGACCCTGCCCGAGCAGAGCCCGGCCGGGGTGGCGCAGAGCGTTCCGCTACCCACCAACCGGTGGACCTGCCTGGAGTTCATGGTGGACGGCTCGGCCGGTCAACTCCGTACCTGGCTGGACGGCAGCGCCATCGCCGGCCTGACCGCGGACGGCGTACCGACGCACGACATCGACGGCCAGTGGTACAACCGCACCTGGCGGCCGCAGCTCACCGACCTCAAGCTGGGCTGGGAGAGCTACGGCGGCGGGGCCGACACCCTCTGGTACGACGACGTCGCGATGGGGTCCAGCCGGATCGGCTGCTGACCCCTCGCCATCGGAGAGGAGGGTGCGGGGATCGTCGCCACGACCGATCTCCGCACCCTCTCTTCGCCGCTCCGGGGGCGACGAACCACCCACACGGCTCGGGTCAGCCGCGGCGGCCTGCCCACAGCGCGCTGTCCACGTAGTGGTTGTCGTAGCGGTCCTGGGTCTCGCCGACGTCCTGCCAGGTGGCGTCGCCCCGGTGCACCCTGTCCAGGAGTCGGTAGTAGTCGAACCGGGGCTTCCCGGGGGTGATCACCACCAGGAAGTCGGCGTCCTGTCCGTCGGCGGGGGCGAAGGCGTGCGGGGTGTTCGGCGGGACGAAGAGCGTGTCTCCCCGGTGCAGGGTGTGCAACTCGTCGCCGACGAGCATCTCCAGGGCGCCGTCGAGCACGAAGAACAGCTCGCCGGAGTGCGTGTGCAGGTGTGGTGGCGCGCCGTCGGTGCCGGGTCGCTGTCGAGAACCTCGGCCTGGGCCGCGCGTACCAGTGTCATTGTCGACTCCTTCGACGATCGCTGATTGTCCTTTGCTCTGCACCCCAATAGGCACCGGTCGCAGACAGTAGCCGTCGCACCCGCGGGTGCAGAGCAAAGGACAACCCTGAGTTGGCCCGACGTTCCGGTGCCAACGGGCACCCTCGCCGCGTTCTACGAGCTGCCCCGGCCCACCTGGACAAGCAGCTACAGGCCCTGATCCGGGCCGGGATTCGGATCGGGTGGGCTTCAGCTCCCGGCGCAGGTGGCGGTGGTGCCGCTGCCGCTTCCGGTGCCCTGGAAGCCGAAGCTGGTGCTCTGACCCGTGCCCAGTCGGCCGTTGTAGCTCTGGTTCGCGACGGTGATGGTGCCACTGGTACCGCTGGCGACGCCGTTCCACAGCGAGCTGACCGACGCTCCGCTGGGCAGGTTGAGGGTGACCCGCCAGCCGGTGAGCGCGGTCGTCCCCGCGGTGACGGTGACGGTGGCGACGAACCCGCCGTTCCACTGGTCCTGCACGGAATAGACGGCGGTGCACGCGGGGGTGCCGCTGGGTGGGGGTGTGGTGGGTGGCGGCGTGGTGGACGGGGGCGTGGTGGGCGGCGGTGTGGTGGGTGGCGTGCCGTCGTCGAGCGTCAGGTTTTTCTGTTGGACGCTCCACTGGGTGCGGCACAGGCCGCAGTCGGGGCCGACGAAGGTGCCGCCGGCGGTGGTGTCGCCCTTCAGCCGCCACTTGAGGTAGAGCACTGCCACCCGGCCGAACTCGCCGCCGTTGGGCTGGTCGTACGTGCCGCCGTGGCCGACGTTCAGGTTGCCCATGAAGGCGGGCAGCCCGGCCGGCAGCTTGCCCCAGTCGTCGATGGCGTTCGGGTAGGCGATGTCGCTGGGCCCGCCGACGAAGTAGGCGATCGGCTTGGTCAGTCGCCGGAGTTGGTAGTCGTCGGCATCGTTCAACAGGCCGCTGCTGAAGATGCCGGTCGTGGTGACGCGCGGGTCGTTCGAGACGGCGTAGGCCTCCAGACCTCCGCAGGAGAAGCCCGCGACGGCGACCTTCGTGGTGTCGATCCTGTTGAAGTACTTGCTGCCCGGTCGGGAGTTCTCCGCGACCGCCCAGTCGATGGACTGGGTGAGCATCTGGGAGGTGGTGGAGCCGGATCCGTTCGGGGCCCCGTTGGCGATGGCGAGGAAGCCGTGTGAGGCGATCTCGCGGAGGAAGTTGCCCTGGGAGAGGCCGTTGGCCGAGCAGCCGCCGTTGCCCCAGACGACGATGGGGAGGCGTTCGGACGGGAGTGTCTGCGGCCGGAAGATGGTGTGGTTGGCCAGGCTGGCCGAGGTTTCGTAGTCCGCTGGATAGGGGCCGGAACCGCCGACCGCGGCATCAGCGGGTGTCGCGCCGAGCGCCATGAGCGCGGATGTGATGGGGACGACGGCGGCGGCCGCCAAGCCCACACAGATCTTGGATCTCATTCTCATGTACCCCTCCAGCGGAAGTCGCGACGGCGCTCCCTGCGGCGGCGGTTGGGCAGGCGCGCCTCGACCATGGTCGTCAGCGCTGGTCACGGGCCAGGTCGACGTGGGCGGGTCGACCACCCGGCCGCGGTTTCCCGCAGGCGGTCCGAGGGGAGCGGTATGCAGTTACTATCACTGTCGTAACGAAGAGTGTCAATGTCTTCGCGGTGTCGTCAGCCCGCGTGGGGTGGGCCGCCACCTGTGCCACCTGTCGGTTCCGGTCGCGAGGGATCCCTCGAAGCCTGGAAGTGGGTGATCCACGACGAGGCGTCCGGCCAGTGCGGCGTCGCCACCTCGACGAGACGCGCCTGCGCGAGGGAGCCGAGCGTGCGGTGGATGTCCAGGAAGATCTCCCTGGCCTCCGGGCGTGGCCAGGGCGTCGGCAGCAGGTGCTGGGGCAGATCCGGGTCGAGGTCCGCGAACCGCCGCCAGGAGTCCATGGCGGACGTCCGGGCGACAAGCGCCCGGGCCGGGGCCACCTCCCCGTTGCGGGCCGCCACCCGCAACCCGGCGTACCGCTCGATGAAATCCGAGTACGCCGACGCGAGGGTTTCCAGGTCGTACGCGGACGCCGGGCCGTGCGGTCCGGACTCGTCGTCGAACCGGACGTGCAGGACCGACCACCGCGCACCGTCGACCTCGTGCAGCAGCTCGCGCAGCGCCTCCCGCACCGGTGCGGCATCAGATCCGGGCCGGATCCACACGCTGTCGTACAGGCCCACGAACCTCAGCGCGCTCAACGCCCTGCGCACGGCGTGCCGGGACGCCTGGCCGGCGCTCGGAACCGAGAAGGAGGCCATCACCCAGTCACCGGTCCAGTGCGGCGGGTGCGCGCCGAAGGTCAGGAAGTGCCGCATCCGGGAGCGATGCCTGGCGATCGCCGCGGCCGTGAGGTGGTAGACCGGTGGCCGCCGGTTACCCCGCGCCGCGATGAGGCCGCGCTTCACCAGCCGGGACAGCGCCGCACGGGCACTGGACTCGCTGACGCTGAACTCCCGCAGGATCGCGATGACCGCCGTGGACGGCAGTTGGGCATCCGCGGAGTCGAGATACTCGCCCAGCACCGTGGTCAGCAGATGTTGCGGGCTGGACCCGATCTGGGCTCGGGGGATTCGGACGTCGTCGGCGGGCTCGTGGGCACTCACCTCCTCAGGTTGCCCCACCACGGGGTGCGCGTCGTCGTCGGGCGGGCGGTGAGGGCGTAGCCGGCGGTCGTGACGCCCAGCGCCACACCCCAGCTGAGGAAGACGAGCAGTGTGGCGGTGACCGCCCAGCCGTCCCACACCTCCGACCACCGCAGCTCGCCCGTGACGAGTCGGTCGACGACCACCGCGGCGCTGAGCACGCCGTAGGCGACAAGTGTGAGCGCCACCATCCCGGCCGGAATCACCGCCAGCAGCCGGGGCACCCGTCGACCGTGTATCGCAGGTTCCGCGGGTGGCTGGCATGAAGGCCGGTCTCGGGGGATCGGGCGCTGGTCGTGCGGGTGGTGTCGGTTGGTGAGACCGACCCGTACAACGACTGGATCTGGATCACCGGGTTCGCGCGTGACGGTCTAGAGCCGTGTCGGCGGGCGCTCAATGGGCCGTGTCGGCGTAGACCTCCACGTCGTAGAGCAGTTGCACGTGCCGGCGGCCGTTCGTGATGCCGACGAAGGTCGGGTCGCCGGCCGGGGTGCGGCCCTGGCGCCACACCTCCGCGCGCGCCGCCTCCCGCGACTCGTGATGGGTCCTGCCCTCCTGGTGCAGCTGGAGAACGCGACGGGCGGTGATCCGGTCGCTGTCGAGGTGCACACGTAGCAGCGGCATTCGCCGACCTCCCTGCCGACCGGAACGGCCAACCTTCGCTTGTTCAGCTAGCTTACCGATGTTAAGTCGCCTGTCCAGTGGACTAGGGTGGCATCATGACCACCGCAGAGCCGGGCCTACCGTCGATGCCCACGGCCGGGCGACGAGACAGCCGCACGTCGTCGCCGGTATGGCTACGCGGGGAGTCACCGCGCACGCGACGACGGGCGCCGCTGACCCTCGGGCGCATCGTGGACGCGGCGGTGACGCTGCTGGACGAGCGGGGCGTCGAGGGTCTGACCATGCGCGGCCTCGCCCAGCGGCTCGACGTGACGGCTACCGCCCTGTACTGGCACGTGAAGACCAAGGACGACGTTCTGGACCTGGCCGTCGACGAGATCTTCGGCGACGTGCCCATCCCGGACGTGAGCGACGACTGGCTGGAGGACGCCCGCCTGCTCGCCCGAGCCTGGCGCGCCAGCATGCTGCGCCATCCCTGGGCGCCGAACCTGGTCGGCCGTCCGATGCTCGGGCCCAACGTCCTCGCCCGTACCGAATTCCTCCAGTCGGCGCTGGTGCGCGGCGGCTGCCACGGACTTCCCCTCGCGGTGGCCACGCGAATGCTGGCCAACTACGTCATCGGGTCCGCGCTCACCGAAGCCACGTGGCACCAGAGCGCGGACCCGCACGCGCGGGCCGCGGCCCGCGACCACATCGCCGCGAGGGCCGCCGCCTACCCGACCCTCGACGCCTCCGGCCATCTCGACGACACCCGATGGGACGACGACCTGCTGTTCGAGGAGGGCCTCGACGGCATCCTCCGGGCAGCGGCACGGACCGGGCTGCCGCAATGACCGGCGCGCCGTTGGCGTGACCGTGGGGGCGGGGTCGCCAGGCGAGCCGAAAGGCCCGGAGCGGACTGGCTCCGGGCCTTTCGGTTTCGCCCTCTGCTCAGGGACTGGTGCAGGTGGTGGTGGGCGGGGTGGCGCTGTCGCCGGTGGCGGTGAACCCGAAGGTGGTCGACGCGTTCGGGGCCAGCGTGCCGTTGTAGGCGGCGTTTCGAACGGTGACGCTGCCGGTGGTGCCCGTGTTGATGCCGCCCCAGAGGCTGCTGATGGCCTGGCCACTGGCCAGGGTCAGACCGACGGTCCAGCCGTTGACGGTGGCGGCGGTGTTGTTGGTGACCGTGAGCTCACCCTGGAAGCCGCCGGGCCAGTTGTTGACCATGCGGTAGGTGGCGGCGCAGCTTCCCGGCTCCCCGGTCGGCGGCGGCGTGGTCGGCGGCGGCGTGGTCGGGGGCGGCGTGGTCGGTGGGGGCGTGGTCGGCGGAGGGGTGGTGGGGGGAGTGGTGGATTGGAACTGGCTGAAGAATCTCCAGATCTCGCCCGAGGTCCAGGTCCTGGAGTCGTTCGGGCCGGACCCGTCGACCGGGCTCGGGGTGTGGTCTCCGTCGAACGCGGCCCACTGCACGGGATAGCCGGCTCGGCAGCCCGTGTAGGTGGTGGTGATGTGGGTGCCGCTGCCCCGGCTCGGTTCGCGGGGGCTCTGTGCGGTGCACCCGTTGTTCCTGACGAACGTGTCGCGCAGCGCCCGGCCCTGCGAGATGTTCAGCACGCTGTCGTAGATGCCGTGGATGCCGAAGTAGGGAACGGGTTGGGTGCCACCGTTGCAGCCGCTGAGGTTGGCGCCGGACAGGACGGCGACCGCGCGGATGACTGTTGGCCGGGCACAGGCCACGGCGTAGCTCATCGCGCCGCCGTAGCTCCAGCCCAGGGCGAAGCGTTGGGTCGTGTCAACGCAGAGATCGTTCTCGACCTGCCGGGAGATGTCGTCGAAGAGGGTCAGGTCCCGACCGTTGGTGTTGGCCCAGCCGGCGTTGATGCCCTGGGGCGCGACGAAGATCGTGGTGTTGTTCGACAGCGGCGCGAGCCCGTAGTAGCCGGCCGAGGCGACGTTGTTGGCCGAGCCGTTCAGCCAGTGGAATCCGAAGATCAGCCGGTAGGGCTTGTTTCTGTCGTACCCGTCCGGGATCCGCAGGATGTAGGTGCGACTCTGGCCGCTGCTCTGGATGGTGCGTGTGCCGTTGGTGAGCGTGGGGGCCTTGCCGCAGCCGGCGGTGGCCGCGAGGGTGCCGTTCGTCGCGGCCACCGCTTCTCCGCGAAAGCCGGCGTTCAGCACGCCACCGGCGGCCGCCGCGAGGAGAACCGCCGCGCCCGCGATGAACGAGAAGCGCTGTCTATGCTTCGCCATTGCTTGACTCCTTGCCACTGGTGGTGGTGCGGGACCGGTTCCGGCGACCGCCGGCCGCGCCCGTGGTGACACCGGGGAGGTGGATGACGGTTGCCGGCCGGTGTGGCGTGCGAGGCCGTACCGTCGCTGCCTGGTGTCCGCCGCGACGGGCGTGGGAAGCTGGGGTATGCGGCCGGACCGAGGTGGTCCGGCAACCGCCCGCGGTCGCCTGGCATCGGCGGAGCGGCCCGGACTGGTCACCGACCGGCAGGGGCGGCCGGAGGGCGTCGCCCTCGGCGTGCCGATGTCGATCGGCTGGGGTGATGGGAAGCGTGCCCTGCGCTCCCGCGCCGAAAGATAGCATGTCATCGATGTCGTGCTCAACCGTTCGAGGGCACACCCGCAAGCAGGCCGCAGAAGGCCATGGAGCGAGGAGTCGCAATGAACGTGGCTACCCTGGTCGGCGGCCTTGTCGCACTCTTCATCGTCGCGACAGCGCTCGTGAGAATACGCAGGCGCGGTGCGGCATCCGGGTCCGTTGGTCTGCTGCTGAGACTCCTCGCGATCGCGGCCACCGCCTGGATCGTCATCGCGCTGCTGCCCTTCACCATCGAGGACAGTGGCGGCGCGATCAGCTATCTGCTGGGTGTGCCGGTGGTCGCGGCCGTGTGTCCCCTCGTCGCCGACCTGACCCACCGTGCGGTCGGCATCACCACGACGGTCTCGGCGGTGGTGCTGCTGCTGTGGGCACTCCTCCTGGGCCTGGGCGTCGGTCTCTGGTTCGTCCTCCCGGCGCTGCTGCTGGGGATGGCCGCGATCGCCACCGTGCCGGGCCGAGGCGCGGCGGTGCGGGAAGAGCAGGATGCCTGAGACCGCCTGCCGGCCCGAGGTGGTGCGGACGATCAGAGCTGCCGCCGCACGTCCGCCAGCCGCTGCACGAGGAAGGCGCGCTCCACGTCGTTGTCGGTGAGGGTCAGCGCCTCCTCGTAGGCCGTCACGGCCTGGGGCCACTGCTGCAACTGGCGGAGGAAGTCGGCGCGCGAGGCGCTGAGATATCCGTAGGTGGCCAGGGCCGGATCGGCGAGCATCGGCGTGAGCGCGTCGAGGCCGGCCGCGGGGCCGTCGCGCAGCCCGATCGCGACGGCGCGGTTGAGGCCGACCACTGGCGACGGCCACATCCGGAGCAGGGTGTCGTAGAGCCCGACGATCTGGTTCCAGTCGGTGTCCTGCCAGGTTGGCGCCTCGGCGTGTACGGCGGCTATCGCGGCCTCCAGGGCGTACCGGGTCGGTGGCCGTCGGCGCAGCGACTCGGTCAACAGGGACAGGCCCTCGCCGATGAGCTGCCGGTCCCAGCGGGTGCGGTCCTGCTCGGACAGCAGCACCAGCCGCCCGTCGGCGGACATGCGGGTGTCCTGGCGTGCCGTGGTGAGCAGCAGCAGTGCCAGCAGGGCGCTGATCTCCGCGTCGGTCGGCATGAGCAGGTGCAGCATGCGGGCCAGACCGATCGCGCAGTCCACCAGGTCCTGCCGCACCAGGTGCGCGCCCAGCGGTGCGGTGTGGCCGGTGGTGAAGATGAGATGGACGACATCGAGTACGGCGTCGACCCGCTCACCGAGCTGGTCCGGGCCCGGTACCCGGTACGGGATGCGGGCCGCGGCGATCTTCCTCTTGGCCCGGGTGATCCGGGCGGCCATGGTGCTCGGCGGCACCAGGAACGCACGCGCCACCTCCGGGGTGGACAGCCCGCACACCAGGCGCAGGGTCAGCGCGACCCGCGCCGGCCGGGACAGCGCGGGGTGCACGCAGGTGAAGATGAGGCGCAGCCGGTCGTCGACCAGGCCATCATCGGGGCCCGGCACCGTCTCGTCGGCGACGAGCAGTGGCATCTTGCGGCGGAACACCGACTCACGGCGCAGGACATCCCGGGCCCGGTTGCGAGCGATGGTGGTGAGCCAGGCCCCCGGCCGGTCGGGAATGCCACTCTCGGCCCAGGTCTCCAGGGCCTGCGCGAACGCGTCCTGGGTGCACTCCTCGGCGAGATCGAGGTCGCGGGTCAGCTGGGCGGTGGTGCTGAAGACCTGGGCCCAGTCGCGGGGGGGGGGCGGGGGGCCCCCCCCCCCCCCCGGGTCGTTCCTACCTGGTCGCCCCCCCGCCGGATCTCCCCACCCCCGGGTGGCCCGCCCCCCCCCGGCAGCCCTGCCCCCCGGGG
>NZ_JBICTZ010000001.1:832588-938705 GCF_043197875.1 Micromonospora sp. NPDC048935
ACGCCCCCCGCGCCCGGTGCCCCCTCCCCGCGTGCGGGGGGGGGCCCCGGGGCGTGGGGGGGGCGCGCCGCCGCGCGGGCCCCCCGGCCGGGCGCCGCCCCCCCCCCCCCCCCCCCACGACCGTGTCGTTCATCCGTGGTCGACCACCGGACGGATCTCCACACCGCTGTGTGCCGCGCGCACCTCGGGCAGCAGTGCCGCCAGGGACAGCACCTCGTCCAGGTCGGTCGCCTCCAGCAGGTAGTAGCCGCCGAGCGCCTCCTTGGTCTCCAGGAACGGGCCGTCGGTCGTGTCGAGCTGACCGAGTGCGTCCGCGCGCAGCGAGGTGGCCGTGGGCGCCGGTTCCAGCTGTTGCCCGCCGAGGATCCGCGCGCCGGCCTCGGCCACGAACGCCACGTGGGCAGCGTCGTGCGCCTTCCACTGCTCGTCGGTCATCGCGTCCCACTGCTGCGCGTCCCCGTAGATGAGGATCATGTACTTCGCCATGACTGGTATCCCATCGTGTGCCGGCCCCTCGGTGGTGGCCTCTATTCTCACGACGAGCCAGCGGGGCCGCGGATCGACAGCCTGGCGAAAAATCTCTCCGACCGAACCCGGCGCGGCCATCGCCCTCAACACGGTCGCCGGCCGAGGAAGATCGCGCCAGTACCGGGCGGCCACCACCCTGCGCCGCTGCGGCGGTGACCTGCGACCGCGCCCTGGCGGTTCGGCAGCTTCCGGCACCGCCGATCGGGTGGTGGTACGGATCAGCTCCGGGTGGACCACCGCTGGTTCTGTTGCCCGTTGCAGGCCCAGAGGAGGAGCTTGGTGCCGTTGGCGGTGCCGGCGCCGCTGGCGTCGAGGCAGAGCCCGGACTGGACGCCGGTGATGGTGCCGTTGGAGTTGATGTTCCATTGTTGGTTGGTGCCACTGTGGCAGTCCCAGATGATGGCCTGGGTGCCGTTGGCGGTGCCCTGGCCGCTGGCGTCGAGGCACTTGTTGCCCAACACCTGCAGTTGCTTGCCGGCCGTGTGGGTCCAGCGTTGGGCGGTGTTGCCGACGCAGTCCCAGAGTTGGACCTGGGTGCCGTTGGTGGTGGTGCCGTTCGGCACGTCGACGCAGCGGTTGGACTGGGCACCGACGAGTTGGACGCCCTGTTGCGGGTTACCGCCACCGGCCGGCGCGTACGCGGCGGCGGCGATGTTGGCCTGCACCGCGTCCTCGGTCGCCGCGGTCGGGTAGCCGGAGGTCAACACCCCCTCGAAGAAGGTGCCTCGGCCGGTGATGCTGTTGTCACCGCCGATGCCGAGCAGGATCGCCCCCTCCTTCTTCATCGGGTGGTAGCCGTTGGGGCGTCGCCCGTCGAAGTAGGTCGTCAGGCCGCCGGACTGGGCGCTTCCGCCCCGGATGGCCCAGTGGTTGGGCTCGCCCTTGACCATCGCCGTGACGAAGCGGTGGTTGATGGACGCGATGTTGTTGTAACCCGCGTTCACCCCGGAGAACAGACCCCACTCCAGGTCGGCCATGATCCAGGGGCCGGCGCCGGCGCCGTAGCCCCACTGCTTGTTGGCGCCGAAGTAGACCGTCTCCATGATCGCGCGCTCGTCGGCCAGGCTGTTCGTCTGCGCGTTGCCGTAGTCGAAGCAGCACCACTGGTTGTAGTGCGTGCCGTCGACGACGGCGTAGATGCCCTCGGGCTGGTCGCCGGTGGCGACGCCGTTGGTGTTGTTGTTGCGGTAGCCGGTGCCCGGGGCGATGTAGACGCCGTACGCCTTCTGGCCGCCGACGGTGACCGGTGCCGCCTTCGCGTCGGCGAGGTTGTCGTATCCGCCGGCGGCGGGGCCGGCGAAGTAGCCGGGAGGGGCCTGGGTGAGGCGGTTGTTGCGGCCGGACTGGTCGTAGAGGATCGTGATGACGCAGTTGGTGTTGGCGCAGAACGTGTCCTGCGTGGCGGCATCGGCGTACCCGCCCGCGCTCAGCACGCCGACGTCACGGGTGGTGTTGTCCGACGAGCGGCGGACCTGGTAAAGCGGGCCGTTGTACGCGCCGTACAGCGCGCGGGTGGTGCTGTGCGCGGCCACGCACGGGGTGCCACCCGAGGCGTAGATGTCGCACGGTCCCGTGCCGGCGGCGCGGGCGACACCCGGCGCGTCCGAGACCACGTAGATGCTGGCACCGACAGCGAGAACCAGCAGGGTTCCCGTGGCGGCGAGCAGACGACTCAGTCGTCTCTTCACATTCATCGGATCCTCTCGGCGGTGTGGTGGAGCGCGGTGGTGGCGGGGCGAGCCGGTGTTGCCGAACCGACCCGGATCGATACGCTTGGTGCCGTGGATGGCGGTGGTTCGAGCCTCGCTACCGAGCCAGGTCGACGTCACACGTCATACCTGCTCACATTAATGCTCGTCCATTCGTCGCGCCACCGTCCGTGGGGCCGTCGCATCCGACCCGGTCGATAACCGGTCCACGTCGACGCACCCCGGGGCGCCACCGTCGGTCGTCCGCCCGCTGGCCGCGGAGTTCGCTGACTCGGGGTTCGAGTTTCCGGGCGGATATGCTCGTCAGGGAAAGATGGTGCGTGCCCGTGTCGGGGCAAGAATCGATTCGAGGGCGCGGCATGAACATCGGGGAGATCGCCCGCCGGGCGGGGGTGTCCCGCAGCACCGTCTCCTACGTCCTGAGCGGGAAACGGACCGTGTCGGAGGGGACCCGGCAGCGGATCCAGGCGGTCATCGACGAGCTGGACTACCGACCGAACGCCAGCGCCCGCGCGCTCAAGGAGGGTCGCACCCGCACCCTCGGGCTGGTGATCCCCCCGGCCAGCCAGCGGTTGACCGACATGCAGTTGGGCTTCGTCGCCAGCGTCGTCGAGGCGGCCGCGCGCCACGACCTCGACGTGCTGCTGTCCCCGTCCGGGGGTGACCACGACCGGTCGTTCGAGCGGATCGTCACCGGGCGCCGGGTGGACGGCGTCGTCCTGATGGAGATCCGCCTGGAGGACGACAGGGTGACCCGCCTGACCAAGACCGGTCTGCCCTTCGTCACGATCGGGCGGATCGCCGAGCCGGACGACATGAGCTGGATCGACATCGACTATTCCGGGCTGATCGCCCGCTGCGTGCACCACCTGGCCGATCTGGGGCACCGGCACGTGGCCATGGTCAACCGCTCCGCCGAGTTGGTCGCCGCGGGATACGGCCCCAGCCATCGAGCGCTCACCGGGTTCCGGGCGGCGGCGGCGGACCGGGGGCTGACCGGCGTGGAGGTCTGCTGCGGCGACGACACGGCCTCCGGCGAGGCGTGCGTGGAACAGCTGCTCGTGACACATCCCGACGTCACGGCCATCGCCACCATCAACGAGGCCGCACTGCCCGGCATGCAGCGCGCGCTGACCAGCGCCGGTCTGTCCGTACCGCGCGACTTCTCCGTCACCGGCGTCGCCGCCCAGCACTGGGCGGAGGACTTCCGCCCACCGTTGACCGCCGCGGACGTCCCGATGGTCGAGATGGGCGCCGAGGCGGTGTCGCTGCTGCTGGAGAGCATCGCCGCCCCGGGCGCCGTGCCACGACACCGGCTGTACAGCCCGCCCATCTCACTGCGCCTGAGCACCGGGCCGGTCCGGGCCCGCTGAGCCGGTGCGGCTACCCCCTCCTGACCCGCCGTTCCTCCTGGCCGGCGGCGAGAATGAGATAGCTGCTGGCGGTCCAGGTGTACGCGCGGTCCCGGAGCCCGGCCCCGGTTTCGGCGTCGAAGTTCTCCGCGAATCCGGACTTCTCGCACAGCGCGAGGAAGCGCCGGCTGATCTCGTCGGCGACCCTGGTCTGCCCGGCCCGCCGCAGGCCGTCCTCGACCAGCACCGTGGAGGGCGCCCAGATCGGGCCACGCCAGTAGCCGTCGGCGAGATAGTGCGCCGAGTCGACCGGCTCGGTGGCCAACCCGTGCGTGGTCAGGTGGGTTTCGACGCCCCGGGCCAGTGCGACGGCGACCGGAGCGGGTAGGTCGGCCCCGAGCGCGACGGGCATCAGGTCGAGCAGGCTCCGACTCGTCCGCCGGTGGCCGGTGTGCGGGTTGCGGGCGGCGAAGCGTTCGCCGTCCCACAGGTCCCGCAGCATGGCGCCATGGACCCGGTCGGCCTCCCGGGACCACTGGTCGGCGGGCTCACCCAGCTCGGTGGCGAGGGCGGCGAGGCAGCGAAGCTGGGACACCAGGAAGGCGGCCAGGTCGGCCGTCTGGAGGACCCGGCTGCCGTCGAAGGTGGTCGCGTTGTCCCAACCGCTGTCGTTGCCGTGCTGGTAGTGGGGCAGCTCCTGGCCGGGGGCCCGACGGGCGTCGAGCCAGAACCGGGTCCAGCGGGCCAGCCGGTCGTACGTCTGCGCCAACGCCGCCCGGTCCGGTTGCTGGGGAAGGCGTTGACGCAGGTGGTGAAGCGCCCAACCGTGGATGGGCGGCTTGACGTAGTTGTGCAGGACCTCGGAGTGTGTGACCGAGTCGGGGAGCGCGCCGGCCTCGTCCTGGTGGTCGAAGGGCAGGTGGAACTGGTGCCAGGCCAGCTCCGGCTCGCCGGCGGCCAGGGCGATCGCGTTGAAGCAGTGGTCCCAGCTCCACACCTTGTCCATCCAGTGCTTGGACATGAGGACCGCGGGCCGGGTGACGAAGCCCGCCGGGCCGACGGTGGCCGACCACAGGACGTAGGCGGCCAGCTCGGCGGCCGGGGTCTCCGCACCGCGCCACGGCGCGACCGCGTCGACGAACGCGGTGAACTCGGCGGCCCGGTCGCGGCACAGCTGGTCGAAGGTGGCGGATTCGACGTACGGGCGGCGGGCGGTGGCGTACTCCTCGATCGCGATCTCCCAGGGCTGGTCACCGGGGAGGTCGACGGACCGGTCCGCGGTGCCGAGCGCCTCGACACCGTCGGTGCGCTGGAGCGCACCGGAGAGCACGGTGATCCGGTAGCGACGGCCGGTCTCGTACGAGGTGAACACGTGGGATCCGTCGACCGGGTCGTGGTAGAGGTAGGTGCCGCTGAACGGGGTGAGGGTGGCCGCGGCCGCGGCGACCCGCAGGCCGAGCCGTCGGCCCCGGATCCGCAGGGTGTCCGGCCCGTCGTAGACCGCCTCGATCCGGTCGGTGCCGTTTCGCCAGGTCAGCAGCGCGGGTGTGGCGACGACAGTGGTGCCGGCGACCGCGGGGGAGAACCGGAGTACGGCGTGGAGTCCGGTCTGGTGGGAGACCAGGTGCAGATCGTCGGCGTACGTCTTCTCGGCTACCACCGGGGAGATGTTGAACCAGGATCCTCGGCAGCTGAACGGGATGTCCTGGACGGGGAACTCCGGACCGGACGGGACGACGGTCATGGGTGGCGGATGCCTTTCTGTGCTGCGGGTGGTCAGTCCTTGACGGCGCCGGCGGTCACGCCCATCGAGACGTAGCGCTGGGCCAGGATGAGCAGCACCGCGGCGGGGATGGAGGCGACGACAGCGGTGGCCATGATGGCGTTCCACTGCTGGTTGTTGTTGCCGATGTAGTGGTAGATGCCGAGGGTGATGGGCTGCTGGTCGCCGCCGCCGGCGAGTGTCGAGGCGAAGATGAAGTCCGACCACGACCACAGGAACGCGAACAGCGACACCGTGACGATCGAGTTGCGGCTGATCGGGAGCACGACCGACCAGAAGGTCCGCAGCCGGCCGGCGCCGTCGACGACGGCGGCCTGGAGCAGCTCGTCGGGAATTCCGGACATGAAGGCTGTGAAGATCAGTACGCCGAACGGCACCGCGAGTGTCGAGTCGGCCAGGATCAGGCCGGGCAGCGTGTTGAGGATGCCGAGACTGAGGTAGATGGCGTAGAAGCCCATCGCCATGATGATGCCCGGGATCATCTGCGCGATCAGCAGGACGAAGCTCAGTGCGGTGCCGCCGGGCGGCCGCAGCTTCGCCAGCGCGTATCCGGCGGGGGCGGCCAGCGCCACGGTCAACACCACCGTGCCGAGACCGACCAGGAAGCTGGTGCCGAGGTACGGCAACTGTTGGTCGAGGACGGCCCGGTAGCCGTCCAGGGTGCCGTTGGTCGGGAACAGGTGCGGCGGGCTGGCCCGCATGTCCTGGTCCCGGGTGAACGACACGTTGATCATCCAGTAGACGGGGAAGAGCATCAGCCCGGTCAGCACCAGGCCGACCGCGGTCTTCCACCAGACCCGAGGTGTGGAGGTGGTCATGACAGGTTCTGCCTCCGCTGGATCCTGATGTAGACGAGCCCGGCGACCAGGGCCATCACGATGAGCAGGTTGCCGACTGCCGCACCCGGACCGAACTCGGGCAGCAGGTTGCCGAAGCCGAGTCGGTACGACCAGGTCGCGAGCGTGGCGGAGGAGTCGCTCGGCCCACCCTTCGTCATGATCCAGATGATGTCGAAGACCTTCAGCGTGTAGACCAGCCCCAGCAGCAGCGTGATCGCGGAGACGGGGCGCAGCAGCGGGAAGGTGATCCCCCAGAACCGTTGCCAGCTCGATGCGCCGTCCAGCGCGGACGCCTCGTACATCTCGACCGGGATCGCCTGTAGCCCGCTGTAGAGGACCACCAGGTTGAACGGGATGCCGATCCAGATGTTGGCGATGATCACCGAGGTGAGCGACCAGCCCGGCGAGGTGAGCCAGTTGACCTGGTCGATCCCCACCACACCGAGTGCCGCGTTGACCAGCCCCGAATCGCTGTTGAGGAGCCATGACCAGGTCGAGGCCGAGACGATGAGCGGCAGCAGCCACGGTACGAGGAACAACGCCCGCAACGTGCGGGACAGCGGGAAGTGCTGGTGGAAGAAGAGCGCCAGCGCCATGCCGATGCTGAACTGGAAGACGAGCGACGCGGCAGTGAAGATCAGGGTGTGCGCCAGGGTGGACCCGAACGCCGGATCGGTCAGGACCGTCCGGTAGTTGTCGAAGCCGGCGAAGGGCGCACCGCCCTGCACGAACGAACGGACTGTGTACTCGCGCAGGCTCAGGTCGAGATTGCGGTAGAGCGGGTAGGCGTAGAAGGCCGACAGGTAGAGGGTGACGGGTGCCAGGAAGGCCCACGCGAGCCACCGGCTGGGCCGGCGGGAGCGGGACGGGGCAGGCCCGGGTGGGGCGGCCTTGGCCGCCCCACCCTGGTCCGGTGCGGCAGTGGAGCTGTGTGTCGTGGGGAGCATGGTGTCGGTTCGGCGTGGCTACCTGGTCGCGGCCTGGGCGGCGGTCAGCGCGTCCTTCGGTGACTTCCCACCGCTGAGGGCGGCCTGCACCGCGGTCCACAGGGATTCCGAGATCTTCGGGTACTTCGTGCCGAGGTTGTCACCGGTGCGGCCCTTGGCTGCCCGGACCGCCTCCACCCAGACCTTGAGCTTGGGGTCCGCGGCGGCCTGCCGATCCTGAACGGCGGCGACGGGCGCGACGTAGGACAGCGTGGTGTCGGTGGTGAGGAGGTTGTCGGCGCTGGTGAGGCAGGCGACGATCTTCTGCGACGTCTCGTACCTGGCGGTCTTCTTCTGCACCGGGATGGAGACGAACTCGCCGCCGGTGGGCGCCGGTGCCGGGCCGCCCGCGTTGGCCGGGATCGCGATGGTGCCGTAGGAGAAGCCGAGCTTCTCCGCGTTGGCGAGCTGCCAGGTGCCGTTCTCGGCGAACGCGAAGTCGCCGGTGGCGAACTCCTGCCAACTCGTGGTCTGGGTGTTGTTGATGACCGAGTTGGGGGCGAGGCCCTGCCGGAGCCAGTCGGTCCAGAGCGTCAACGCGGACACCGCCTGCGGCGAGTCCAGGCTGGTCAGCTGGGCTCCCGATCCCCAGAACCAGGGCAGGAACTGGAAGCTGCCCTCCTCGGTGCCGATCGCGGAGAAGGTGATGCCCTTCTTCCCCTTGGCCTTGACCTTGGTCAGTGCCGTGGTCAGCGACGCCCAGTCCGTGATCGAGGCCGGATCGACGCCGGCGGCGGTCAGCAGGTCCTTGTTGTAGTAGAGAGCGAGGGTGTTCGCCCCGATCGGCACCCCGTACGTCTTGCCCGCGCTCTGACCGGCGCCGAGCAGGTTCGGGGCCATCGCCGAGACATCGAGCTTGTTGTCGTCGGTGGTGGTGAGCGCGCCGGCCTCGGCGAGTGTCGAGATGACCGGGTTGTCCACGATCAGCACGTCCGGCGAGTTGCCCTGCTGGGCGGCGAGCAGTGCCTTGTTGGTCAGGTCGGTGGTGTCGTAGCCGGTCCGCTCGACAGTCGCCGCCCCCGCCGAGGTGCCGCACTTCTTGAGCAGTGCGACCCACTCGGAGTCGTTGGCGAACTGCGGATACGGGTCCCAGACGAGGTACGCGCCGCCGCCGTCGCCGGATCCTCCGTCGGACGACGAGCAGGCACTGGCTGTCACTGCGGCGAGCGCTATCACGGCGACGGCGGCCAGGCGCCGTCGACGACTGAATCCTGTCATGTGGTGCCTCACTTCAGTCGATGTCAGGTGGGGTGTGCGGGTTGACCGTCGCGGGTCGGACGTCGTCCGACCATGAGGCGAACCGATTCGACAAATCGGTTCGCACGAAGATAGGTCCGCCCCTGGCGCCTGGTCAAGAGATGCGCGAGGGTTCTGAAGGTTGCGCTGTGAAACGCCACCTTCACCGCGTCGTCACTTCATTGACATCGTTCAGTTCCTGGTCCTACGATCCGTGCGAATCGATTCGCAAGCAGCCCTCCGGAGAGCGTCCCCCGCGCCCCACCAAGGAGCCGCCCGTGAAAACCCCGTCCCCCGGCAGGTCCGGCCGAACCCGCGCGCTCGCCGCCCGACTCGCGGTTGGCCTGCTCGCCGCCACCGCCGCCGTAACCGTCGCCGCGCCTCCGGCGCAGGCCGCCAACGAGTCGATAAGCGTCAACTTCGCCACGGACAACGGCGCGCCGACCTACCGCGCGTCCGGCTGGATCTACGGCATGACCGAGAACGCCAGCGGTCCAGCGGACCACTTCTACCGAGACGTCAAGTTCCAGGCCATGCGGGCCGGCGGCGCGCAGCTGCCCGGCAGTGGCTGGGTCGGCGGCACGTACGACCGCCGGTGGAACTCCACCCTCGCCCAGGCGCGTCGGACCACCGCCCTCGGCGGGAAGTTCATCATCCTGCCGCACGACCTGTGGGGCGCCGACGGCGCCGGGATCTCCCGCTTCCCCGGCGACAACGGCAACTGGACCGACTACGACAACTTCCTGACCCGGCTCATCGGCGACGTCCGGGCCTCCGGACTGAGCGTGCAGTGGGACATCTGGAACGAACCCAACATCACCATCTTCTGGAACCGCCCGATCTCCCAGTACCTGGAACTGTGGCGCCGCACCTACCAGCGCATCCGGACGGAGTTCCCCAGCCAGCTCATCGTCGGGCCGAGCTGTGCCTGCGTCCCGTCGACCAACCACGCCTTCTGGAACCAGTACCTGGACTTCGTCCGCTCGACCAACACGGTTCCAGACATCATCAGTTGGCACTCACTGCCGGGTGACCCGGTCGCGAACGTCGCCGCCGCCAACGCCACCCTCGATCCGCGCGGCATCGCCCACCCGCGTCCCTACCAGATCAACGAGTACGGCGCGCCCGACGAGCAGAACCCGGCCGACGGCGCCTGGTACATCGCACGGCTGGAGCGGGCCCGCGCCGACGGCCTCCGGGCGAACTGGGCCAGCGGCGGCAGCCTGCACAACGACCTCGGCAACCTGTTGATCCGCAACTCGGCCGGGCAGCACCAGCCCAAGGGTGAGTGGTGGAACTACCGCTTCTACGCCTCGCAGACCGGGCAGATCGTCGGGGTCACCCCCAGCCAGTCGTACGACGCGTACGCCACGAAGGCGGACGGCGTGGCCAAGATCCTGATCGGCGGTGGTCGGACCACCGGGAACCTGACCGTCAACCTGCAGGGTCTGGACACCACCAGCGGCATCGTGCAGAACAACCAGGTCCGGGTGCTCACCCAACGCATCCCGCACAACAACGGTGGTGCCGTGCCGGGGCCGATCACGGTCTCGAACAGCGTGGTCGGCGTGTCCAACAACAACGCCACAGTGACCCTGCCGTACACCAACCAGACCGACACCTACGCCGTCACCCTGCTGCCCCCGTCGGATGGTGGCTTCCAGTCGGTGGCGGTGGCCCAGCACTCCCAGCAGTGCCTCAACAACACCGGCCTGAGCACCGCCGACGGCAACGGCCAACAGCAGAACTACTGCGACGGCGGCGACCAGCAGCTCTGGAACTTCCGCCCGGTCGCGGGGGTGGCCAACACCTACACCGTGGTCAACCAGCAGAGCGGCAAGTGCCTCGAGGTCAACGGGGCGTCCACCGCCGACGGCGCTGCCGTGAGCCAGCGGACCTGCCTGAACAGCTCGAACCAGCAGTTCACCCTCCGCAAGGTGACCTACTCGGGCAACGACTCGCACGACTATCAGCTGCTCGCCCGACACAGCGGCAAGTGTGTCGACGTCAACGGCGTCTCCACGGCGGCTGGCGCAACTGTCCTGCAGTGGACCTGCAAGGCGGTCAACCAGAACGCCTCGTTGAACCAGACCTGGCGGCTCCTGGGGCGGTAGTCGTCCCGGGCGGGTGACGCGCTGGCCTCCGCCCCCCGGCCAGCGCGTCACCCGGCGTTGCATTCATTGACATGAATTAAGTAAAGGTCATACGATTCGCTGCGATTCGACTCGTCCTCGCCACCACCGCCCGTGGCGCGTCGACAATCCCCCTGCGCTTCCACGACTCCGAGGAGCCACCTCGTGCGAACCCCGTCCCGTAGTGGGCCAGGAACAGCCCGCGACCTCATCCCGAGACGCCAACGCGTCCGACGTCTGACCCTCCTGGCCGGCGCCCTGGCCGGGGTGCTCGTCGTCGTCGGCGTCGGTGCCGCCACCAACCCCACCAGCTCGCCCTTCGCCGCCGAGGCCGCCGCGGCGGCCACCATCCAGCCGGGGCAGAGCACCCCGATCGTCGGCACGCCGTCCGGTCGCTGCCTGGAGGTGCCCAACTCCAGCACCACCAACGGCACCCAGACGCAACTCTGGGACTGCGGCGGCGCCGCCGGCCAGACCTGGACCTGGACGTCGAGCAAGCAACTCCAGGTGTACGGCAACAAGTGCCTGGACGCCTCCGGCCGGGGCACCACCAACGGCACCCAGGCGATCATCTGGGACTGCAACGGCCAGAACAACCAGCAGTGGAACGTCAACAGCAACGGCACCATCACCGGCGTGCAGTCCGGGCTCTGCCTCGACGCCAACGGCGCCGCCACCGCGAACGGCACCAAGATCATCCTCTGGGCCTGCAACGGTGGCGCCAACCAGCAGTGGGCCTCGCCGAACACGCCGCCGACCTCCGTGCCGCCGACCTCCGCACCGCCGACCAGCCCGCCGCCGAGCGGCTCGCGCCCGTGCGACATCTACGCCTCCGGCGGCACCCCGTGCATCGCGGCGCACAGCACGACCCGCGCCCTCTTCGCGTCGTACGCCGGCAACCTCTACCAGGTGCGACGCTCGTCGGACAACACGACCCGCAACGTCGGGCTGACCGGCACGGGCGGCACCGCCAACGCGGCGACGCAGGACTCGTTCTGCACCGGCACCACCTGCGTCATCACCGTGGTCTACGACCAGTCCGGGCGCGGCAACGACCTGTGGTACCAGGGGTCCAGCGTGGTTCCGGGCAGCCCGCAGAGCAGGCCGGCGGTCGCGACGACCGAGTCGCTGAGCGTGGGCGGCGCCAAGGCGTACTCGCTCTACATCAACCCCGGCAACAGCTACTGGCGCGACGGGCACCTCACCGGGGTGCCGACCGGTGCCGCGCCCGAGGGCATGTACATGGTCACCAGCGGCACCCACGTCAACAGCGGCTGCTGCTTCGACTACGGCAACAGCGAGACGACCCGCAAGGCCGACGCCGCCGGTGCGATGGACGCCATCAACTTCAGCAAGCAGTGCTGGTTCGGTGGCTGCTCCGGCAGCGGGCCCTGGGTGCAGGCGGACCTGGAGTGGGGTCTCTTCCCCGGCGGCAGCCAGAGCTGGAACCCGAACCAGCGCGCCTTCACCAGCAAGTTCGTCACCGCGACGCTGAAGAACAACGGCACGTCCCGCTTCGCCATCAAGGGCAGCGACGCCACGTCCGGCAGCCTCTACACGCTGTACGACGGCTCGCTCCCGCCGGGCTACAGCCCGATGAAGAAGCAGGGTGCGATCATCCTGGGCAGTGGCGGTGACTGCTGCAAGCCCGACGGCGGCGCGAACCTGAGCGCCGGCACCTTCTACGAGGGGGCCATGGTCGCCGGCTACCCGTCCGACGCGACCGAGGCCGCGGTGCAGGCCAGCATCGTGAGCGCCGGCTACCGCTAGCCCGACAACACGTGCGCCGGTCACCACGAGCTGGTGACCGGCGCACGTACTCGTCGATGTCGCCCTCGTCGGCGGCGGGTCCGCCGACACTGCGGGGAGGCACGTGACGTGCCCGTCCCCGCAGTGCCACCCGGTGTCAGGTCACCGAGCAGGAGGCGCCGTTGAGGGTGAACGAGGTCGGTTTGGCGGTGTTACCGGTGTGCGTGGCCTGGAAGCCCACGGTCACTGATCCGTTGCTGGGGATGCCGCCGTTGTACGCGACGTTCCTGGCCGTCACCTGCCCAGAGTTCGGGGAGTAGGAGGCGTTCCAGCCCGACGTGATGGTCTGCCCGCCGGGCAGGGTGAACACCAGGGACCACCCGTTGACGGCGCTGGTGCCGGTGTTGGTGACGGTGATGTTCTCGGTCAGCCCGTTGTTCCAGGCGTTGACGGCGACCGTCACCCGGCAGGCACCGGAGTCCGGCGGCGGCGTCGTCGGGTTGGGCGGCGGCGTGGTCGGGTCCGGGGGTGGGGTCGTCGGGTTCGGCGGCGGCGTGGTCGGATTGGGCGGTGGCGTGGTCGGGTTGGGCGGGCTGGTCAGGCCGAAGAACCCGATCGCGGAGGCGGCCATGCCGCTGGCGGGCAGGCTGTGCCCGGCGCCCTGGATGCTGTACGCCTCGACCTGAACCGTGCCGCTGCTGTCGGCGTACCTGCGTCGGTTCCAGTTCGGCTGCGGCGTGTCGGTGGAGGTGGGTGTCTGGCTCAGCCCGAACACGTTTGTCCACTGCTCGATCGTCTCCTGGAGGAGCGAGTACGGCACGAGGGTGTCGTTGGTGCCGTGCCACAACTGCACGCGGGGGCGGGGCCCGGAGTAGCCGGGGTACGCCTGGCGGACCGCGTCGCCCCACTGTTGTGGCGTGCGGTTCATGTTTCCGCCGGTGCACTGGCTGCTGGTGGGTGGGAAGTCGGCCGCGTTGGCGAAGCAGTTGTACGGCACCCCCATGAACGCGGCGCCGGCCTTGAACACGTCGGGGTAGAGGGCCAGCATGTGGTTGGTCATCATGCCGCCGGAGGAGCTGCCGGTGGCGTAGACCCGGTCCGGGTCGGCGGCGTACTGCTGTTGCACGTGCCGGACCATCGAGATGATCGACACCGGGTCGCTGCCGCCGCCACGGCGCTTGGCCGCGTCCGACCAGACGTCGAAGCAGTTGCCGAACCCGGCCTGCTGGGTTGCGGACGGGTAGATGACGATGAATCCATACCGGTCGGCCAGGCTGGCGAACTCGCTGCCGGAGTAGAAGCCGGGGCCGGACCCGCCGCAGCCGTGCATGGCCACGATCGTCGCCGGCCTGGCCGGGCGGTTGTCCGGCACGTAGACGTGCATGCGCATCCGGCCGGGGTTGTCACCGAAGCTTGTCACCTCGGTCAACGATGCCGCGTACGCGGGTTGGATCGCGGGGATGGCCAGGCCGGCCGCCACCAGCGACATGGCCAGGGTGAGCAGCAGTTTCCTTCTGATTCTCAACGGACGACTCCTTCGATTGCCTGTGCAGGCTGTGGTTGGGCGCGCGATCCGGTCGCGGGTACGCCCGATGCCCGCGGTGACCGCGCGATGCCCGCTACCGGTGGCTCGCCCTGCCCGACTGGAGGACCTCATCGCGTGGCGATTAGTGTTCTCCTCGGGCCAAGAAGTGTCAATCGATGCTCCTCTATCGATGAATGGCCGCGCCGGCCGGATCGACAGCTATCCGTCTACAGTCGTCGTACCGTCCCTGAAGAGCACGGAGCGCCTGTGGCAAGCCCCTTCGACATCGACGAGATCTATCCCGACGACGGAGACCACCCGCTGCGGCTGCCCCGACGGCAGGTCGGCAACTCGCCGCAGGGCGTCGCGGTGACCCTGCTTGCCGACTACACCCTGCGGACCCGTGCCGCGCTCCCGTCCGCCGCCCTCGTCGCGCTGCTGGCGGAGACCGGGGTGACCACGGCTGGCGCGCGTACCGCGATCAGTCGGCTGGCCCGTCGTGGCGTCCTGGAGGGCAGCCGGCTGGGGCGGCGCAGCTCCTACCGGCTCAGCCGCGCGGCGGCCGCCAACCTCTCCGCTGGCGGCCACTGGATCCTCGCCTCGACCAGCTCGACAGTGCCGTGGGACGGGTGCTGGACGGTCGTCGCCTTCTCGCTGCCGCAGCAGCTGAGCACGCAGCGGCGGGCCCTGCGTGCGCAGCTACGGTGGCTGGGCTACGCGCCGTTGTACGACGGGCTGTGGATCTCTCCGGACGACCTGACCCCGGCGGCCCGGGCGCAGCTCGACCAGCTCACCCTCGGTGCCGTCACGGTGTTCCGCGGCCGGCAGACCGCACTGGAGTCGGCCATCCACCGCGCCCCGATCGAGGCCTGGGACATCGAGGGGATCACCCGGAGCTATCGGGCGTTCCTCCAGCGCTGGACACCGGTGTTGCCCCGGGTGGTGGCCGGGGAGATCGACGGTGCGGCCGCGGTGCGGGCACGGACCGAGGTCATGGACACCTTCCGGCGTTTTCCCGTCCTCGATCCGCAGTTGCCGGTGGAACTCCTGCCGAAGAAGTGGCTCCGGAGGCCGGCGCGGGAGTTGTTCGAGGCCGTCTACGACGGCCTCGCGGCACCCGCCGAGCGACACGTCCGGGCCGTCGTCACGCGGTTCACCGACGGCGAGCAACCCGGCATCGAGGCCCACACCACCGCCGACATCCTCGCCGGAGTACGCCTCGACGAGGGGCCGGCGGGTCCGGCGCACGGCGCAGTCGTCTGTTGACGGCGGGTCACGCCTCGCCGTTCTGTGAGCGATAACAGTTTCACCGGCAAGCACGCGTCCGTAAGGTGCCGGTGACGCGGATCAGCCCCTGGCAGGGCGGCGGACCGAGTGGCGATGACGAGGCAGGCGGCGACGGAACGCGAGCCCCACAGCATCGATCCGGGCTTATGTTACGTCTTGACGAACGGCATGTTATCGCTCACCCTCGATATCGAGGACGCCAGCGATGGCTCACCGGGCGAGCCGCTGTCGCACCTCACGATCACGACGTCCCCCAGGGCATGCGGACGTCGATCACGCACCTTCGGCAGCGGTGTCAGCCCGCCGGACGACAGGTGTCAGTGCGCGTCCATCGACGCGGTCGGCACCGACAGCACCGCCGCCAACCCGCTCTGAGCGCGTCGTGATCAGGGCCAGCCTTCCCGGACCGACTCTGGCAAGAAAGTGGCACGTCACCACCACCGTTGCGACCACCACTGAGAAGGAACCACATGAAACCCAAGAGAACTCTGCTGGCGGCGGCGTCCCTCGCCGTCGCCCTCACCGCGGGCATGACGGCGGTGCTCGCCCCCACGGCCAGCGGTGCCGGCACGACCCTGAAGGCGGCCGCGGCCGAGAAGGGCCGCTACTTCGGAGCGGCCGTCGCAGGGCAGAAGCTCTCCGACAACCAGTACGTGACCATCCTGAACCGCGAGTTCAACAGTGTCGTGGCCGAGAACGACATGAAGTGGGACGCGACGGAGCCGCAGCAGGGTCGGTTCAACTACACCGGTGGGGACCGGCTGGTCGCGCACGCGCAGGCCAACGGTCAGAGTGTGCGGGGTCACGCGCTGTTGTGGTATCAGCAGCAGCCGGGCTGGGCGCGGGACATGTCGGGCAGTGCGTTGCGCAGCGCGATGATGAACCACGTCACGCAGGTCGCGACCCACTTCAAGGGCAAGATCTACGCGTGGGACGTGGTGAACGAGGCGTTCGCCGACGGTAACAGCGGCGCGCGGCGTGACTCGAATCTGCAGCGCACGGGCAACGACTGGATCGAGGCGGCGTTCCGGGCGGCGCGGGCGGCGGATCCGGGTGCGAAGTTGTGTTACAACGACTACAACACCGACGGGATCAACGCGAAGTCGACCGGGATCTACAACATGGTGCGGGACTTCAAGTCCCGTGACGTGCCGATCGACTGTGTGGGCTTCCAGTCGCACCTGGGCACGTCGTTGTCCAGTGACTACCAGGCCAATCTGCAGCGTTTCGCCGATCTCGGCGTGGACGTGCAGATCACCGAGCTGGACGTGATGACCGGCGGCAACCAGGCCAGCATCTACGCCGGGGTCACCCGGGCCTGCCTGGCCGTGGCGCGCTGCACCGGCATCACCACGTGGGGTGTGCGCGACAGCGACTCGTGGCGCGGCGACGACAACGCCCTGCTCTTCGACCGGTCGGGCAACAAGAAGGCGGCGTACAACTCCGTCCTGGACACCCTCAACGGCGGCTCGACCACGCCCACCACGCCCCCGCCGGGCACCGGGGTGGACACCAGCGCCTGGTACGTGTTGCTCAACCGCAACAGCGGCAAGGCGCTCGACCTGTACGCCTCCGCCACCAACGACGGCGCCCGGATCAGCCAGTGGACGCGGAACAACGGCACCAACCAGCAGTGGCAGTTCACCGACTCGGGCGGTGGCTTCTACCGGGTGAAGTCCCGGCTCTCGGGCAAGGTCCTCGACGTCAGCGGCCGCTCGACCGCCGACGGCGGTGCGATCGTGCAGTGGTCCGACAACAACGGCACCAACCAGCAGTTCCGGCTCGCCGAGTCGAGCGGCGGCTACGTGCGGCTGATCAACCGCAACAGCAACAAGGCCGTGGAGGTGCAGGGCTCGTCCACCGCGGACGGGGGCAACATCGTGCAGTACTCCGACTGGGGCGGCAACAACCAACAGTGGCAGCTCGTCCGCATCGGATAACAGCGTCACGAGGCACCTCGGTACGCGTGGTGGCCCGTCCCGTCCATCGGGGCGGGCCGCTACGGCATCAGCAGACTGCGCAGCTCAGGGATGGTTTCCGCCGCCGAGGTCGTCCGCTGGTCCGGGCCCGTGCTGGTGGGTCCGGTGCCGGTGCCGGGCAGCCGCTCCCGATAGACGTCGGTCGTTTGACGTATGACGTTGTGAACGCTAATTTTCCACACGCGGGCGGGCGTGGCCGCACGGTCGACTGCTGGCAGGGGGCAGGTGCTCCCGGTGGCCGCATCTCGCCC
Source organism: Micromonospora sp. NPDC048935 (assembly GCF_043197875.1). Lineage (NCBI taxonomy): Bacteria > Bacillati > Actinomycetota > Actinomycetes > Micromonosporales > Micromonosporaceae > Micromonospora > Micromonospora sp. NPDC048935. The sequence goes on from NZ_JBICTZ010000001.1 coordinate 849,945, forward strand.
GCACCCCCCGACGTGCCGACGCCACCACCGGACGCTGGCACGCACCCCCAGGGCACGCGCGTGCGTTCTGCTCGTGGGTGACCCCGATCGAAGGAGTGGACCATGAATGCCATCGGTGAGGTTCGTCCCGCCTCTCCACCGAGACGTCGCTGGCGGTCAGGGTTGGCCGCGGCGGCGGCAGCGATCATGGCGGCCGGCACGCTCGTCGCGGTCAACGCGGCGCCCGCGGCGGCGGCGACGGTGGACACCAACGCCTGGTACGTCCTGGTCAACCGCAACAGCGGCAAGGCGTTGGATCTGGTCTCCTCGGCCACCAACGACGGCGCCCGGATCAGCCAGTGGACGCGGAACAACGGCGCGAACCAGCAGTGGCAGTTCGTCGACTCCGGCAGTGGCTTCTACCGGCTGAAGTCCCGGCACTCCGGCAAGGTTCTCGACGTCAGCGGCCGCTCGACCGCCGACGGCGGGGCGATCGTGCAGTGGTCCGACAACAACGGCACCAACCAGCAGTTCCGGCTCGCCGACTCGGACGGCGGCTACGTGCGGCTGATCAACCGCAACAGCAACAAGGCCGTGGAGGTGCAGGGCTCGTCCACCGCCGACGGCGCCAACATCGTCCAGTACGCCGACTGGAACGGCTCCAACCAGCAGTGGCAGCTCGTGCCCACCGACGGCAGCAACCCGCCGCCGTCGGGTGGCAGCGGGTGCGGCAAGGCACCGACGCTGGCCAGCGGCACGCACACGATCCAGAGCAACGGAAAGAGCCGCACCTTCATCCTGCGGGTGCCCGCCAACTACAACAACAGCAACCCCTACCGGCTGATCTTCGCGTTCCACTGGCGCGGCGGCACCATGCAGGAGATCTCCTCGGGTGGCACCAGCGGCACTGCGTGGTCCTACTACGGGCAGCAGGAGCAGTCGAACAACAGCGCGATCCTGGTCGCGCCCCAGGGGTTCGGCAACGGTTGGGGCAACTCCGGCGGTGAGGACATCGTCTTCGTCGACGACATGATCAGCCGGATCGAGAGCAGCCTCTGCGTCAACCCGAGGCAGCGGTTCGCCCTCGGCTTCAGCTGGGGTGGCGGCATGAGCTACGCCGTCGCCTGCGCGCGGGCCAACGTCTTCCGCGCCGTCGCGGTCATCTCGGGTGGGCAGATCAGCGGTTGCAGCGGCGGTACGCAGCCCATCGCGTACTTCGGGCTGCACGGCATCTCGGACAACGTCTTGAACATCTCCGGGGGCCGGGCGTTGCGCGACACGTTCGTCCGGAACAACGGCTGCACCGCGCAGAGCCCGCGCGAGCCGGCCGCCGGCAGCCGCACGCACGTCACGACCACGTACTCCGGCTGCCGGTCTGGTTACCCGGTGCAGTGGGCCGCGTACGACAACGGTCACATGCCGGGCCCGGTGGACGGCACCTACGCCGAGAGCGGCATCACGACCTGGACCAAGGGTGAGATCTGGAGGTTCTTCGCACAGTTCTCGTGAGGCCGGTCTGCCTCAGCTGGCGGCGCCTGCTCCCGAACCTCGGGGGGCGGGCGCCGTCTCGTTGCCGGCGACCGTCAGCGTTGCAGCCGGACCGGCTTGCCCGAACCGCTGCGGCGGACCAGCCAGGCCTCGGTGATGTGGGTGAACATCGCGTCGGCGGCACCCTCGGAGTCGTGCGCGGCGATGCGCTCGTAGATGCGCCGGTGACCCCGGTTGGACGCCACGCACAGCGACCGTTCGGTGCGGCCCATGTAGCGGGCGGTGTTGATGACCTGGCTTTCCAGCGCCCGCACCACGCCGCGGGCGATGCGGTTCCCGGAGGTCTGCATTATCGCGTCGTGGAAGGCCCGGTCGTGCTCGTGGTAGGTGACGTGGTCGTTGACCAGCTCGTCCATCCGGTCCACCATCGCGTGCAGCCGGCTGATGGTCCCGGCGTCGGCGAGGCGGGCGGCGACGTTCGCCATGTCGGACTCCAGCACACGCCGGGTGACCACGAGATCGTCGAGGATGTCGAGGCTGTCGTCCTCGGCGATGGTGGCCCCGAGGACGAGTTCGTCGAGCATGTCCCACTGCGCCGCCGGGGTGACCATGGTGCCGGCACCCTGGCGAACCTGCACCAGCCCCTTCTCCTGGAGGATCTTGACTGCTTCCCGGACGACGGTCCGGCTCACGGAGAACGTCTCGCAGAGGATCGGCTCGGGAGGTAGGGACGTACCGGACTTATGGACGCCACGGACGATCCGCTCCACCAGCTCGGCGGTGACCGCCCTGGCGAGGTTGGTCGGCCGACGCACCCATGCCGGTGTCACCGGGCTGCTCAGGGCTGTTTCCTGCGATAGCGTCATGTCCCCTCCGAAAGGCTCGCCGTGGCACGACGTCTGGCTCAGTGTACGGCTGAGTATTGACGTCACACGTCATACGAGTTACGTTCCGGGCAACATTGGCACGGCGGCACGCCCGCCGGCCACCCCACTTTCTGAGGTGACAACTGATGAGACAGCGCGCGATATGGTCGGCCGTCCTCGTTGTGGGCCTAGCCCTGGCCGGTTGCGGAAGTGCTAGCGATTCGAGTTCGTCGAGCGGGTCCGACAGCAAGTTGGTGGTGTGGGACTGGAAGTCTGGTGAGGCGTTCGCCAAATCCTATCTGGACAAGGCCAAGGCTGACTTCAAGAAGAAGCACCCAAAGGTTGAGGTCGAGTTCGTCGCACAGCCCTTCGACCAGTACTACACGCTGCTCGGTGCGGCGATCCAGTCCGGCAAGGGCCCGGACGTCATGCTGTTCAACGGTGGTGGCCAGATCCGCGACCGGGTGGACGCGCTGGTGCCGATCACCGACTACGTGGCCGAGGACAAGCAGCGCCTGGCCGGGTGGGACGCCTTCACCAAGGACGGCAAGGTCTACGCCGAACCGGTGACGCTGCAGGGCTACCCCATCTACTACAACAAGGAGATCTACCGCAAGGCCGGCCTCGACCCGGCGACCCCGGCCGCCACCTGGGACAAGTTCGTCGCCGACTGCGCCGCCATCGCCAAGGCCGGCGCCAAGTGCTTCGCCCTCGGTAACAAGGAGGGTGTCGGCATCCAGTTCTGGCTCTCCAGCATGGGGTCGGTCACCCTCACCGCCGCCGAGTACGACGCCTGGATCACCGGCAAGCGCGACTGGACCTCGCCGAACGTCAAGCGGATCTTCCAGCTCTGGAAGGAGACCGGCGACAAGAAGATGAACAGCGACGGGGCCAACTCGACCGCGATGTTCAACGACTCGTTCGCGTACTTCCAGTCCGGTAAGGCCGCCCACGTCATGGGTCTGATGTCGGACGTCGGGCACTGGAAGGACTTCAACGAGTTCCTCACCCCGGAGAAGCTCGGCGTCATGAAGCCTCCGATCGTCACCGCCGGCACCACCCCGAGCCTGCCGTACGACGGTGGTATCGGCTACGGCGTCGCCAAGTGGACGAAGGACCCGAAGGTGGCCGCCGACCTGGTGCGCTCCCTGACCTCGGCCGACGCGCTGAAGGCATTCTACGCCGACGCCGGCGCGATCGTCGCCGACACCACTGTCGACGTGTCCCAGAGCGGCCCGGCCGTCTCCACGATCGTCGGCGAGCTGAAGACCGGCAAGCCGGCTCTGCACGTGGCGCTCTCCTCGAAGACGATCGACCTGATGGGTCGGCTGTCCCAGCAGCTGCTCAGCGGGTCGATCACCGTCGACGAGGTGGTGAAGCAGTTGGCCGCTTCCGACCAGGCGGGCTGACCCTCGTGTCAATTGGAAACACGCAACCGTCGGCCCGTCTGGCTCAGGCCGGACGGGTCGGCGGGGCGGCGCCAACCCCCGCCGTGCACCGCCACGGGGCGCAGCCTCGTCGCTCCCGTGGCGGGCTGCGGGCCGAGCGCCTCGCCCCCTACATCCTGGTCGCTCCGGCCGTCCTGATCATCGTGGTGCTGCGGCTCTATCCGCTACTCCTCGGCGTCAACTTCTCCTTCACCGGCGACGGTGCGCAGAACGGGACGGCTGTCGGATTCGGCAACTACCGCGAGCTGTTCCACGACCCGCTGTTCCGGACCGCGCTGAGCAACGTCGGGCTGCTGGTGCTGCTGCTGCCGGTGGCGGTGGCCATTCCCGGCCTGCTCGCGACGTTCATCTACCTGCGGGTGCCCGGCCACCGCTTCTACCGCAGCGTCTACTTCTTCCCCGCGGTGCTCTCGCCGGTCATCGTCGGCGCGATCTTCAACCTGCTGCTCGCCTTCGACGGCCCCCTCAACGCCATTCTCGGGTCGTTCGGCATCAGCCCGGTGGACTGGCTCGGTGACCCGGACCTGGCGATGTTCATGGTGGTGGGCGTGCACATCTGGGCCACCTTCGGGATGGCGCTCGTGGTGTTCCTCGCCGGCTTCGCCACCCTGGACCCCGCACTCCTGGACGCGGCCCGGGTGGACGGGGCGTCGCTTCGCCAGGTGGTCTGGCACGTGATCATCCCAAGTCTCTCGCGCACCATCCAGTTCGTCTTCGTGACGACGATGATCGGGATGCTGACCTCGATGTTCGGGCTGCTCTTCGTGATGACCAGCGGCGGGCCGGAGGGTTCGACCTACCTGCCGGAGTACTACATCTGGATCCAGCAGGGCCAGATGAACCGTCCGGCGCTCGCATCGGCCGCCTCGACGATCCTCTTCATCATCATGCTGGTGGTGGGGCTGTTGCAGATCAAGCTGCTCGAACGATCCGGAAAGGAGGACTGATGTCTCGGGCCCGCCTGGGATGGTGGTTGATCGCCATCCCCATGTCACTGCTCGCGTTGGCGACGATCTACCCACTGCTCTTCACCGCCAACGTCGCGATGAAGACCCGCCGTGACTACATCCTCGACCGGTTCTCCCTCACCGACGCCCTGCGCTGGGAGAACATCAGCACGGCGTGGAACAGCGTCGGCATGGGCCGCTACTTCGTCAACTCGCTGCTCGTGGTGACGGTGTCGGTGATCGTGCTGCTGCTGCTCGGGTCGATGGCCGGCTTCGCGCTGAGCCAACTGCGGTTCCGTGGCTCGTCGGCGTTGTTCCTGGGTTGCCTCGCGGGGCTCTTCATCCCGTTCCAGGTGGTCATGGTGCCGCTGTCGCGGATCATGGCCGACACGGCGCTCATCGACACGTACCCCGGTCTGATCCTCGTCTACGTGGCGCAGTTCCTGCCCTTCACGGTCTTCCTGATGACGAGCTACTACCGGGGCATCCCGTCGGAGATCGTCGACGCCGCCCGGATCGACGGCAACACCGTGTACGGCGTCTACCGCCGGATCATGTTGCCGCTGGGCACCCCGGCACTGCTGTCGGTCGGCATCCTCAACGCCCTGTTCTGCTGGAACGACGTCCTCATGGCGCTGGTGATGATGCCCTCGGCCGAACACCGGACGCTGATGATCGGTGTCACCTCGTTGCGCGGGCAGTACTCCGAAAACATCCCCACCTTCGCCTCCGGGGTGCTGATCGCCGCCATTCCCGTCCTGTTGGTTTACCTGTTCCTCCAGCGCCAAATTGCCGACGGTGTAGCCGCCGGTTCCACGAAGGGTTGACATGCGGATCACGGGATATCGGACGCTCTCCACGGTCCAGGAATGGGGGCGGCCCGTCGGTGACGCCAACGGGGTGTTCCCCGACGGGGTGGTTCCGGTCTCGATCGTCATCGTCGACACCGACGAGGGCATCTCGGGAGTCGGCCTCGGGCCGCACGTCGAGATCGAGCGGATCTTCGCAGCCATCGAGGGCGAAGACCCCCGTGCCGTGACAACGCTGTACGACCGCATGCTGCGGCACACCTTCAAGGCCGGCCACGCGGGCCCGGTGTTCGGCACCATCGGCGCACTGGACACCGCACTCTGGGACATCAAGGCGCAGGCGGCCGGCGAGCCGCTGTGGCGGCTGCTGGGCGGACGTGACCGGCGGGTCAACGCCTACGCGTCCGGCCTGGACATCGGGCTCACCGACGAGGAACTCGTCGCGGAGTACGAGGTCTACGCCAGTCACGGCCTGCGGGCCGCCAAGCTCAAGGGCGGTCTCGACATCGATCGTGACCGGCACCGCCTGACCCTGGTCAGGGAGGTCCTCACCGAGGCCGGGCACGGCCGGCGACCGGGCCTGATGCTCGACGTCAACGAGGCCTGGACCCGCAAGCAGGCCGTACGGCACGTCAGCGACCTCGAACGCACCCTCGACCTCATCTGGATCGAGGAGCCCGTCCGACGCTGGGACGCCGAGGGCCTCGCCGTCGTCAGCCGAGGCGTCAGCGCGTCTGTCGCCACCGGCGAGAACCTCACCGGGCTCGAACAGTATCGTCCGCTGCTCGCCGCCGGCGCGGTCGACATCGTCCAGATGGCCGCCGTCTGGGGGGTCACCCACTTCCTGCGGGCATCCGCCCTGGCGCACGCGTACGACCTGCCGGTCAGCCCGATCGGCAACAGCCCGATCGGCCTGTTGCACGCCGCGACCTCGGTGCCGAACCACCTGACCAGCGAGTTGCAGGACCTGCGTCCACCGGTCGGCGTCACCGTCGACCTGCACGTCGAGGACGGCGCGTTCATCCTCGGCGACGCACCCGGGCTGGGCGTCCGGGTCGACGAGGAGCGGATCCGCGCGGCCGACCACCGCCCGCAGGTGCAGACGGCCGAGAGCCCCAACGTTCGGCCGGAGCGGGCCGGCCGGCGGCTGCTGGGCGACACTGACGGGGTGGTCCCCGCCCGCCAGGTGCCGGTCGTGCCACTGAACTCCCGTACCGAGGTGTCGCCCACCGCACAGCACTGAGCTGACCGCCAGAAACAGAGAGAGAACGTGGGTGCACCGCCACCGCGGTGCACCCACGACCATGTCCGGTCGCCACGTCCGACGTGCCGACCGGCGAGATGGAGGATCGATGAAGGCAGTCGTCTACCGGGGGGCGCGAGACCTCGGAATCGAGGATCGTGACCCGGTGCCGCCGGGCCCGGGCCAGGTGCGGATCGAGGTGGCGTACACCGGGATCTGCGGCACCGACCTGCACATCTACCACGGCGACATGGACGCGCGGGTCGGTGACTCCGCGATCATCGGGCACGAGATGTCCGGCCGGATCGCCGCCGTGGGGCCGGACACCACCGGCTGGAGCATCGGCCAGCCCGTCACCGTGCTGCCGACCCGGCCCTGCGGAAAGTGCCCTGCCTGCCAGCGTGGGCACTCCCACGTCTGCCACGCGATGAACTTCCTCGGCATCGACTCGCCGGGCGCGATGCAGTCCTACTGGACCGTGCCGGCGGACCTGGTCCTACCGCTCCCCGAGGATCTGCCACTCGACCACGCGGCGCTCGTCGAGCCGGTCGCGGTCGCCGTGCACGACGTCCGCCGGGCGAACGTGACAGCCGACGACCAGGTGGTCGTGGTCGGCGGTGGCCCGGTGGGGGCGCTCATCGCCGTCGTCGCGAAGGGCCGCGGCGCACGGGTGCTCCTCGTCGAGCCGGACCCGTTCCGACGCGAGGTGGCGGAAGGAATCGGGATCGAGGCAGTCGATCCGGGCGCGACCGACGTCGTGGCACTTGTCAACGAACGCACCAACGGCGCGGGCGCCGACATCGCCTTCGAGGTGTCCGGCTCCGCCGGCGGCGTCACCACGGCTGTCGACGTTCTCACCACCCGTGGCCGGCTGGTGATGGTGGCGATCCATCCCCGGCCCCGGGAGGTCAACCTGCACCGGTTCTTCTGGCGTGAGCTGGAACTCCTCGGCGCGCGGTTGTACCAGCGCGACGACATGGAGGAGGCGATCCGGTTGGTCGCCTCGGGTGCGATCCCGGCCCAACAGCTCATCTCCCGGGTGGAGCCGGTCGAGGCGGCAGGCGCCGCCTTCACGGCACTGGAGGGTGGCGGCGTGATGAAGGTGCTGCTCGATCTGCGGGAGGGTGACAAGTGACTGCCCTGTTCGACCTGTCCGGCCGCGTCGCCGTCGTGACCGGGGCCCGGCGTGGTATCGGTCTCGCCATGGCCGAGGCCCTGGCGCTGGCCGGTGCCGACATCGTGGGCGTCTCCGCCCAACTCGAATCGGAGGGCAGCGAGGTCGAGCGCCGGGTGCGCGCCGCCGGCCGCCGGTTCACCGGGTTGCGCGCCGATCTCGGCGACCGGGCGGCCGTCCACCAGCTGGCCCGGGACCTCACCGCGCTCGGACCGATCGACGTCCTGGTGAACAACGGCGGCACGATCGCCCGTACCCCGGCCGCCGAGCATCCGGACGAGATGTGGGACCACGTGATCGAGGTGAACCTGAGCAGTCAGTTCATCCTCAGCCGGGAGATCGGCCGGACCATGGTCGAACGCGGCCGAGGGAAGATCATCTTCACCGCCTCGCTGCTGAGCTTCCAGGGTGGCATCACCGTCCCCGGCTACGCCGCGTCGAAATCGGGCGTCGCCGGGCTCACCAAGGCGCTGGCGAACGAGTGGGCAGCCCACGGGGTGAACGTCAACGCCATCGCCCCCGGCTACATCGCCACCGACAACACCCAGGCGCTGCGCGACGACCCCGACCGCAACGGGGCGATCCTTTCCCGAATCCCGGCCGGCCGGTGGGGTCGTGCCGACGACCTCGGCGGCGCCACGGTGTTCCTGGCGTCGTCGGCATCCGACTACGTCAACGGGGTCGTGCTGCCCGTCGACGGCGGTTGGATGGGCCGATGACGGGCGGGCCGGTACCCCCGGTGGGCGTCGTCGTCGGCCGTCCGGGCAGGCTCGTCCGCCGCGTACCCGGGCTGGAGGCGTCATGACGGCCCGAGCGCTCCCGCGTCGCCCGGACGTGCGTCTCACCGAGCTGGGCTTCGGCGCGGCCCAGGGTGGCAACCTGTACCGGGGGACGTCGGACGAGGAGTTCGCCTCGGCTGTCGACGCGGCGTGGGAGGCGGGCGTCCGGTACTACGACACCGCCCCGCACTACGGCCTCGGGCTGTCCGAGCGCCGCCTCGGCGCCGCGCTGCGTCAACGGCCACGCGACGAGTACGTCGTGTCGACGAAGGTCGGGCGGATCCTGGTGCCGTCACCCGAGGACGCGCACCGACGCGACTCCGACGGGTTCGACGTTCCCGCCACCCATCGGCGGGTGTGGGACTTCAGCCGCGACGGTGTCCTCCGCTCGATCGAGGCCAGCCTCGACCGCACCGGACTGGACCGGATCGACATCGTCTACCTGCACGACCCGGACGACCACTGGGAGCAGGCCGCACACGAGGCCGTGCCGGCCCTGGTCGACCTGCGTGACCAGGGCGTGGTGGGTGCCATCGGTGCCGGCATGAACCAGTCGGCGATGCTGACGCGGTTCGTGCGGGAGACCGACGTCGACGTCATGATGTGCGCCGGGCGGTACACCCTGCTGGAGCAGGGCGCGGCCGACGACCTGCTGCCCGCCGCCGACAACCGGGGGGTGGGCATCGTCATCGCGGGCGTCTACAACTCGGGGCTGCTGTCGCGGGACCAGCCGCCGGCCGATGCCGTCTACAACTACCAGCAGGCCCCGCCGGAGCTGATCGAGCGGGCGCGGCGGATCGCGGCGGTCTGCGAGACGTACGGGGTGACCCTGCCGCAGGCGGCACTCGCCTTCGTCCGTCGGCATCCGGCAGTGGTGTCGACGGTGGTCGGCGTCCGCACCGAGGCACAGATGGTCGAGACGGTCCGACGGTCCGAGGCCGTCGTACCGGAGGATCTGTGGGACGCCCTGGCCGCGGCCGGGCTGCTCGCCGCGCTGCCCGGCCCGGACTCCCGGTCCAGTTGAGCTGACAACGACGTCCCGGCCGGGACCGGCTCCGATTCTCGGATACCGGTCCCGACCGGGACGTCATCTGTTACCGCGACATCCGCAGGTCAGAGCGCGGTGAACCGCCACTGCTGGTTCGTCGCGTTGGTGCAGTTCCACTGCAACACCCGGGCGCCATCGGCCGTGGAAGCGCCGTTGACGTCCATGCAGAGCCCGCTCAGCGCACTCTTCACCGTGTACACGCCGGAGGTGCCCGTCGCGGTGGCGGTGAACTTCTGCTGGTTGCTGTTGTTGCAGGTGGCCTGCTGGAGGAAGGCACCCGCCGCGGTCGAGCTACCGACCACCTCGACGCACTTGCCGCTGTGCACGGCCTTGAGGTAGAGCGCGCCGTTACCGGCGTCGACGGCCTGCCACTTCTGGTTGTTGCCGCCGGTGGACGCCCACTGGGTGATCTGGGCGCCGTCGGCGGTGGAGACACCGCTGACGTCCAACAGCTTGTTGCTGTGCTGCGCCGTGACCGTGTAGGTCTTACCGGCCAGGCCGGTGCCGGTGCCGGTACCGGGTGTCCCGACGCCGTTGCCGCCGAAGGTGTGCGAGTCCAGATCGAACGAGTTGCTGGCGTTCTTGAACACCATGTAGAGCGTGTGCGTACCGCCGAGGGCGGCGACGCTCACCGGTGTCGTGGACTGGTAGTTGTCCCAGCCACCCGTGCTGGGCACCGTGGTGGTGGCCAGCAGGGTCCCGGTCGGCGAGTCGGCCCGCAGCTCGATCGAGCCGCCGCCGGAGGGCGACGACAGCCGGTAGCTGACCGTCGAGATACCCGACAGGTTCATCGGGCTGAACGCGATCCAGTCGTTGCTGGAGATGTCACCGACGCGCTTGGTGCTCTCCGCGGCCGCCTGGTCGATCACCCGGATGCCGGACTGGCTGCTGAAGTACTCGGACTGCTTGTGCTTCGGTTGCAGGATCGCCTGTGCCGTACCGGTGAGCGGTGCCCCACCGCTGGGGCCACCGTTGTCGGTGTACCGGGCGTTCAGCACGTAGAACAGGTTGGCGCCGTCGGGGTGCCCGCCGAGCAGGTCGGTGGAGATGGTGCCCGAACAGCCCGGGTACTCGGTGGTCTCGTGGGCGTGGTCGTCGTGACCCAGTGCCGGGTTGAGGAACACCTTCGAGCAGTCGACAGTGCCGCCGTCCGGATCGGTGACGGTGATCTGGTACGACACCTTGTCACCGAAGGTCAGCATGCCGCCGTTGCCCGGTGTGGTGATGGTGACAACCGGGGCGCTGTTGCCGACGGTGATCGGGACGTTGGCGAAGCCGGTCTTACCGGTGCTGTCGGTGACCTTCAACTGGGCCGTGTAGTTGCCGTTGGACGTGTACACCTTCGACGGGTTGGCCGCCGTGGAGGTGGTGCCGTCGCCGAACGTCCACAGGTAGCTCAGCGTGTTGCCGTCCGGGTCGGACGTGCCCGCGCTGCTGAACTGGACGGTCAGCGGTGCGCTGCCGCTGGTGGGAGTGCCGGTGGCCTTGACGATCGGGGACCGACCGCCCTGGATGTAGTCGATCCGGTAGAGCCCGGAGTCGCTGTTGCCGCCGCCGAAGTTGGTGCCCCACTCCAGCAGGTAGAGCGAGCCGTCCTTGCCGAACTCCATGTCCATCGGCTTGTTGAAGTTGCCGCCGGGCAGGAACGGGTTGGTGCGGGTCACCGCCGAGGAGGAGTCGAAGTGCACCTCCTTGACGTAGTTGCGCGCCCACTCGTAGAAGAAGTGCACGCCGTCGTAGTAGGGCGGGAACTTCGTCTGGGAGGGGTTCGCCGCGTCGTACCGGTAGACCGGGCCACCCATCGGCGCGGAGCCGCCGGAGCCGAGCTCCGGGAAGGTCGTCGAGGCGGGGTAGCCATACCAGATGTTGGGCATGACGACCGGCTTCAGGTTGACCAGACCGGTGTTGTTCGGCGAGTTGTTGACAGGTGCCGAGCAGTTGAACTTCGAGCCGACGACGCCGGTGTCCGGGTTGTACGGCGCGTAGGGCTGGTTGTTGCCGTGGCAGAACGGCCAGCCGTAGTTGCCGGGCGTCTTGATCACGTTGAGCTCGACCAGGCCCTCGGGACCACGGTTGGTGGTCGGCGGGTTGCGGTCCGGGCCGTAGTCCGCCAGGTAGACCCAGCCGTTGGCGGGGTCGATCGAGAAGCGGAACGGGTTGCGGAAGCCCATGGCGTAGATTTCCGGCTTGGTCTGCGCCGTGCCCTGGGGGTAGAGGTTGCCGCTCGGGATGGTGTAGCTGCCGGTGGCCCCGGGGCGGATGCGCAGCAGCTTGCCACGCAGGTCGTTGGTGTTACCCGCGGAGCGTGCGGCGTCCAGGTTGGACTTGCCCGAGCGCCAGTCCAGCGGGGCGTAGCCCTGCCAGTTGGGGTCGAGGTTCGGGGGCGTGTCGTCGCCGGTGCCGATGTAGAGGTTGCCGTCCGGGCCGAACTCGATGTACCCGCCGGTGTGGCCGGGCTCCGGGAACGTCCGGTCCCGGTACGCCGGGATGTCGATGATCGTCACGCCGCTGGACATGTTCAGCGTGTCACCGCTCATCGTGTAGCGGGAGACCCGGTTGACGTCCGTCGAGCTGCTCGCCGGCGAGTGGTACAGGTACACGTACCCGTTGGTGGCGAAGTTGGGGTCCAACGCCATGCCGGTGAGACCGTCCTCACCGCCGGTGTAGACGCTCAGCGTGCCGGCGGTCACCGTGCTGTTGGTGGAGGGCTTGAAGACCTTCAGCTGCCCGCCGCGCTGGGCGTAGAACACCCGTCCGTCCGGGGCCACCGCCATCGCCATCGGGTCGACGGTGTTGTCGTCCAGGGTGCGCTTCTCGAAGTTGCCCCAGACGGTGCCGCCGCAGTCGCCGGGAAGGTTTCCGGCGGCCCACTTGATGCCACCGAGGACGTGGTTCTGGAAGTTCGTCTCACTGTAGGAGGCGATCGCGTGGCCCATCGCGGTGGCCCACACCCGCCCGCCGCCGGTGTTGCGACACCAGGAGATCGGGTGGTCCGGGCCCATCGCCCGGGAGCCCGGGTTGTAGGTGCGCTCGTCGGCCGTCACCAGCACGTGCACCTTGCCACGCGGGTTGGAGTCGAAGTTGTACCACTCCTCGCTGCGGTTCCACTTGTCCGGCAGGCCGGCCGTCGACGGGTGCTGCTTGTCGGCGACGATGGCGGTGCCGGGCAGCACGCCGGGGGAGTGCTCCGGCATGTGGGCGCCGCCGTTGATGGTGTTGTCCCACCACGGGTATTCGGTGTCGATGCCCATGTCGGTGGCGTTGTGGATGGCCACGATGCCCTTGCCGCTGGCGAGGTAGCCCTCCACCGCCTGGCGTTGGGCGGCCGAGGTCCAGACCATGCCGGAGGTCTGGAGCATCACGATGACGTCGAAGGTCGCCAGGTTGCTGGCGGTGAAGACGCTTGAGTCCTCGGTCGCCACCACTTCGAAGTTGTTGGCGGCTGCCTGCTGCTGGATCATGGAGATCCCGGCGGGGATCGAGTCGTGTCGGTAGCCGGTGGTCTTGGTGAACACCAGGGCGCGGAAGGCCGGGGCCGCCGACGCCGGTGGGGCGAGTCCGAGAGCCAGTAACAGGCCCGCGATCACCGAAATGATCATCGTATTGCGACGCATGGCGTCTCCTTGGTTGGACGGGCAACTCCGGTTGCGCCCACGGGCCCACCCTGCGTCAGGTTGTGCCTGGACGCATGGGTGAACACGAGTGCGCTGGGCTGTCCTCGTGCCGTTCGCCGAAACGGCAGTCAGACCCGCGGGACGTCACAGAGGGTGATGGCGGCTGTGGTTCTTGTCCCGTGGTCCACGAGGCCAGGATGAGCTAGGAATAGAGCCGTGTCAATGAATGGGGTAACGTCCGACGTCTTGCCCTGATGACGACGGCCATGTCCGAATCTCTCGAGTACGGCGACGTTGCCGATCGAGTGACGGCCCTGGCAATCGGCCCCGGTCGAGGATTGCGGACCTGCATCCAAACATCTATCTTCTTCATACGTGTGATGTTTCGTCGATGTCAAGGGAATGTTCGCAACATAAAAACGTAAGTCTCCGCGGCCGGCTGCGAAAGTTCGTGGTCAGGCCGCGAGTGGGTCAGCCGCCGACCCGTGCACCGTGTCGATGACTACTATCTGTGAGGGCCTTCCGGATGTCAGACCCACCGCCGTCGCCGCTGCTCACCCTTCGGGGCATCGGTAAGTCCTTCCTTGGGGTTCGCGTCCTCGACGGTGTCGACCTCGATGTCGTACCGGGCGAGGTCCACGCCGTCGTCGGTGAGAACGGCGCCGGGAAGTCGACTCTCATGAAGATCGTCTCGGGTGGGTACGCCCCGGACGAGGGCACCGTCGAGTTCGCCGGTGAACCGCGCACGTTCCGTGGGCCACGCGATGCCCAGCAGGTTGGCGTCGGCATCATCCACCAGGAGTTCAACCTGCTGCCGGAGCGCACCGTCGCGGAGAACGTCTACCTGGGGCACGAGCCGGTCCGGCGTGGTCTGGTCGACCGGCGGGCGATGCTCGACAACACCACGCGGCTGCTCGCCTCGATCGGGGAGACCACGTTGCCGGCCGACGCCCGGGTGGGGCAACTCGGTGTCGCGCAGCAGCAGGTCGTCGAGATCGCCAAGGCGCTCGCCCTGGACGCACGGCTGCTCATCATGGACGAGCCGACCGCGGCGCTGGCCGACCACGAGGTCGAGCTGCTCTACGGGTTGGTGCGCCGACTCCAGGAACGCGGCATCGGCCTGCTGTACGTCTCGCACCGGCTCGCCGAGGTGTTCGACCTGTCGAGTCGGATCACCGTGCTCAAGGACGGCCGCCGGGTCACCACCGTGGACACCGCGGACACCACCGCCGACGAGTTGGTGCGGCACATGGTCGGCCGGGAGCTGTCCAGCTACTACCCGGACCGGGCCGCCCCCGAGGACCGGGGTCCGGTGCGGCTCAACCTTCGCGACGTGGGAAACCGGAAGCTGCAAGACATCAACCTCCAGTTGCGCGCCGGCGAGGTGCTCGGCATCGGTGGCCTCCAGGGCTCCGGGCGGTCCGCGCTGGCCCGTGCGATCTTCGGGGTGTCGCCGTTCACGACAGGCGACGTCACGCTCGACGACCGGCCGGTCCGACTGCGCTCACCCCGCACCGCGATGCGGGCCGGCATCGCCTATGTGACCGAGGACCGCAAGGGTGAGGGGATCGTGCCCCGGCAGTCGGTGCTCGACAACGCGCTGCTCGCCAGCCGGGCCGTCTTCGCGGCCCGGTCCGGCCGTGCGTCCCGGACCGCTCGGGTGCGCGAGCTGCTCAACGCCGTGGAGGTTCGTGGCGCGGGCGACGACCAGGAGATCCGCTTCCTGTCCGGCGGCAACCAGCAGAAGGTCGTGCTGGCCCGCTGGCTCGCGCTCAACCCACGGATCCTGCTCTTCGACGAGCCGACCCGCGGCATCGACGTGGGTGCGAAGTCGGCCATCCACGACCTCGTCCGCCGTCTCGCCCGCGACGGCGCGGCGGTGCTGATGATCTCGTCTGATCTGCCGGAGCTGCTGGGCATGAGTGACCGCATCGTCGTCATGCGCGACGGCCGTGTCGCGGGCGAGCTGCCCGCCGGCGCGAGCGAGGAAGAGGTCGTCACCCTGGCGGTCGGCGCCGTGCCGGAGGCCGCCCGATGAGCGCGAGGAGTGAGCCGGGTTTGCGAGCCCCACAGTCGCGAATGGAGACCGCCCAGTGAGCGCGCTGTCGCTGCTGCCGGCCCGCCGCACCGTACCGGGCGTCTTCGTGGCCCTGTCCCTCACCCTCGCGCTCGGTTGGCTCGTCGTCCTCGTCGACGGGGGCCAACTCTTCAACCAGTCCACGACCGTGAGTCTGCTGCACGTGGCGGCCGGCCTCGGGCTCGTCGCCGTCGGCCAGACGCTGGTCATCCTGGGTGGGTCGCTGGACCTCTCGGTGGCGTACGTGATCAGCCTCAGCACCCTCGTCGCCGCCGAGACGATGAACGGCAGTGACGGCGCGGTGCTGCCGGCGATCGGCCTGGTGCTCGTCGTCAGTGCCGGCGTCGGGCTGCTCAACGGGCTCCTCGTCACCAAGCTCCGGGTCAACGCGTTCATCGCGACCCTCGGCGTCGGGCTGCTGCTCAAGGGCTACCTCGACAACGGCTACGACGGGCCGGCCGGCACCACCGCGCCGTCGCTCGTGCAAGCGCTCGGCTACCAGCGCATCGGCCCGGTGCCGGTGTCGTTCCTGCTGCTGGTCGCCGTGACCGCGGCGGCCTGGTTCGCGCTCTCGAAGACCCGTTTCGGTCACCACCTGGTCGCCGTCGGCGGCGACCCGGAGGTTGCCCGGCTCTCGGGCGTCCGCAACGACCGGGTCCTCGTCACCGCCCACGTGCTGTGCTCGATGTGTGCCGGGCTCGCCGGCATCTACCTCGCCAGTCGGCTCGGCTCGGGCGCGCCCCGGGTGGGCACCGAGGGCCTCTACGACCTGGAGTCGATCGCCGCCGTGGTGATCGGTGGCACCGCCCTCGCCGGCGGGCGCGGCGGCGTCATCGGCACGGTCGGTGGAGTGCTGCTGCTCGCCAGCATCGACGCGATCTTCAACCAGCTCGAGGTCGACGCGTTCTTCAAGCAGGTGATCCGGGGCGCCATCATCATCGCCGCGGTCGCCGTCTACGCCCGCCGGGCCATGCGAAAGGCGGCTGCCTAGCCATGCAGACCGTTCAGCGTCGTACGCTGCCGCTGCGTCTCCCGCGGGTCCGCCCGGGTGGCATCCTGCCGATCCTCGCGATCCTCGCGGTGCTGGTGGTGCTCGTCGGCATTCGACAGCCCGACTTCCTCGCCCCTCCGTCGCTGATGTCGTTCCTCGGGCGTTCGGCGCCGATCATCCTGCTCGCCGCCGGTCAGTACTTCGTGATCGTCTCCGGCGAGTTCGATCTCTCCGTCGGCTCCCTGGTCACCGCGCAGGTGGTCGTGGCCGCCCGGCTCATCGACAGCGACCCGACGCGTACCTGGCCCGTGGTGGCGCTCCTGCTCGCCTTCGGCGCACTCGTCGGGTTGGTCAACGGCGTGATCACGACCCGGCTGCGGGTGCCGTCGTTCATCACCACCCTCGGCATGTTCCTGATCCTGGTCGGCGCGGTCTACCTGTGGTCCGACGGTGCTCCGAAGGGTGGGCTCTCCGAGGAGTTCCGGCGGTTCGGCCGGCGGGCCTTCGAGGACGTGCCGGTGCTCGGTCGCGTGCCGTTCGCGCTGCTGGTCCTGGTGGCCCTGGCGGTGGTGGCCGTGCTGCTGATGCGGTCCGACTTCGGCCGGACGCTCGTCGCCGTCGGCGACAATCCGCGCACCGCCGAGTTGAGCGGCGTACGCGTCTGGCGTACCCGGACTTTCGCCTTCATCCTCAGCGGCCTCGCGGCGGCGGTCGCGGCGATCCTGCTGGGCGGCTACAGCGGCGTGTCGTTCCAGGCCGGCGCGGGGCTGGAGTTCGGTGCGATCACCGCGGTCGTCCTCGGTGGCGTCGCACTGGGCGGGGGCCGTGGTTCGGTTGTCGGCGCGATGCTCGGTGCGCTGACCCTCGAGTTGCTGTTCGCCCTCATGAATTTCTACGGCGTCTCCGGCGCCCTCAGGTCGACCGTCCAGGGCGGGATCATCCTGCTCGCCGTGGCGGTCTCGGCAACGCGTTCTTCGTCGAGATAAAGGGGAATCCATAGTGCGACGTTCCATGGCGGCGTTGGCCGCTGTCACCTTGCTGTCCCTCACCGCCTGTGCCACCGACGAGCCGGCCGCGGGCCCGTCGGGCGGTGCCTCCACCGCCGCCGGATCGGGCACCGGAGAGCAGTCGAAGTTCTTCGTGCAGGCCGACTACGACGCCGAGCTGGCACTGCTCAGCGCCACGGCGACGGGCCCGGCCGACAAGCCGTGGGAGCAGGTGCTCAACCCGAAGCTGGTGGACACCGCCAAGTTCAAGAAGAAGGGCCCGCACAAGATCTGCTTCTCGAACGCGGCGTTGAACAACCCGTGGCGGCAGGTCGGGTTCAAGACCATGCAGGCCGAGGTGGAGGCGCAGAAGAGCCGCATCAAGGAGTTCGTGCACGTCGACGCCGAGGGCAAGGACCAGAAGCAGATCGCGGACATCAACGACCTGCTCGGCAAGGGGTGTTCCGCGCTCATCGTCTCGCCGAACACCACCGCCACGCTGACCCCGGCCGTCGAGGCGGCCTGCCAGGCGGGGCTGCCGGTGGTCGTCTTCGACCGGGGTGTCAACACGAAGTGCCCGGTGACGTTCATCAACCCCATCGGCGGCTACGGGTTCGGCCACGTCGGCGCCGAGTTCGTCAGCCAGAAGATGAAGCCGGGCGGTAAGGTCCTCGCCCTGCGGATCCTGCCCGGTGTCGACGTCCTGGAGACCCGCTGGTCGGCGGCGAAGGTGGCGTTCGACAAGGCGAAGGTCGACGTCGTGGGTGTCGAGTTCACCGACGGCGACCCGGCCAAGACCAAGAAGATCGTCGACGACTACATCCAGCGGTACGGCACGATCGACGGTGTCTGGATGGACGCCGGAGCGACGGCCGTCGCGGCGGTCGAGGCGTTCCAGGACGCGGGCAAGCCCGTTCCGCCGATGAACGGCGAGGACCAGCTCGACTTCCTGAAGATCTGGAAGGACAAGAACCTCACCGCCATCGCGCCGACGTACCCGACCTACCAGTGGCGTACGCCGATCATCGCGGCACTGCGGATCCTCGACGGCGAGCAGGTCTCCAACCCGTGGAAGCTGCCGCAGCCGACCGTCACCCAGGACAACCTGGACAAGTATCTCGACGCGAACATGCCGCCGCTGCACTACGCGATGTGCGGCTGCACCGACCTGCCCGGCTATCCGCAGCGCTGGAAGTAGGGCCCTGATGTACGCCATCGGCGTCAACCCCTGGGTGTGGGCCTCGCCGGTCGACGACGAGGCGCTGGCCGAGCTGATCCCGCGGATCGCCTCGTTCGGCTTCGACGCGGTCGAGTTGCCGATCGAGCAGCCGGGCGACTGGGACCCGGTCCGCACCCGGGACCTGCTGGCCGAGCACGGCCTCGTCGCCGCCGGCGTCTGCGCGGCCTTCTCGCCGGGGCGGGAACTGGTCGACGCCGCGCCAGCGGTGGTCGAGTCGACGGTGGCGTACCTCAAGGGCTGCGTGGCGAGCGCGGCGGCCGTCGGCGCTGGATGCGTCGGCGGCCCGGTGTACGCCTCGGTCGGCCGCACCTGGCGGATGTCACCGGCGGCTCGCGCGGCCTGCTACGCGGATTTCCGGCGAGCCCTGGCGCCGGTTGCCGAGCAGGCCGGCGAGTTGGGCGTGAGCATCGGTGTCGAGGCGCTGAACCGCTACGAGACGAGCGTCGTCAACACGATCGAGCAGACGATCGAGCTGATCGACGGGCTCCCGCAGAGCGTCGGCATCATGATCGACACGTACCACATGAACATCGAGGAGGCCGACCCCTACGCGGCTCTCGCTGCCGCTGCCCCGCACATCAAGCACGTGCAGGTCAGCGGCAGCAACCGGGGCGCTCCCGGTGCGGACCACTTCGACTGGCCCCGCTTCTTCACCGTCCTGCGGGACACCGGTTACCAGGGTGCGATCTGCATCGAGTCGTTCACGGGGGAGAACGAGTCCATCGCGGTCGCCGCGGCGATCTGGCGTCCGCTGGCACCCTCACAGGACCGTCTCGCCACGGACGGCCTGCGCTATCTCCGGGAGACCCTCAGCTGACCACCACGCACCATTCCCCCTCCGCCCCTCTCATGTCAGGAGCACCGTCCCGTGTCCATCTCCCCCACTCCGCCGCTGCGGCGAATGCTGGCCGGCGTCGCCGCGTCCGCGTTGACCGCGCTGGTCGCGGTGGCCGCCTCGGCGTCCCCCGCGCTCGCGGCCACCACCACCCTCTACGCGTCGCCCTCCGGCACCGGCACCAGCTGCTCGGCTGCCCAACCGTGTTCGCTGTCCGCCGCACAGACCGCGGTGCGGGCGGCCAACACCACGATGTCCGGTGACATCGTCGTGGAGTTGGCCGACGGCGCGTACCGGCTGTCCGCGCCGCTGCGGCTGACCGCGGCCGACTCCGGCAACAACGGCTACCAGGTGATCTGGCGGGCGGCCACCGGCGCGCGTCCGACGATCACCGGCGCCCGGGCGGTCACCGGCTGGACGCAGGTCGACGCCGGGAAGAACATCTGGCGGGCCAACGTTCCCGCCGGGCTCGACTCGCGTCAGCTCTACGTCAACGGGGCCGTCGCCACGCGGGCACGTACCGCCGTGAACCGCGCCGACTTCACCTTCACCACGTCCGGCATGCGGTTCACCAACAGCGCGCTCAACTACCTCAACAACCTCGGCAACCAGAACCGGGTCGAGGTGGAGAGCGTCGGCTCGTTCACCGACCGGTACTCGCCGGTGCAGAGCATCAGCGGCAACTTCCTGACGATGCAGCAGCCGGCATGGAACAACAACACCTTCGGCTTCGACACGCTGTCCCGTCCGCACCGCGCCGGCCCGTTCTACCTGGCCAACGCGTACGAGTTCCTGGACTCGGCGGGGGAGTGGTATCTCAACCCCAGCAGCGGCCAGCTCAACTACATCCCGCTCGCCGGGCAGAACATGAGCTCGGTCAGCGTGGAGCTGCCGCAGTTGCAGTCCCTGGTGAACGTCGGCGGCACCTACGACGCGCCGGCGCACCACATCTCGTTCAGCGGGATCACCTTCACCGGCACCAGCTGGCTCGGCCCGAGCAGCAACAACGGCTTCGCCGACCAGCAGACCGGCGCGCACATCGTCGGCACCTGGGCCCGTCCGTCCGACGCGCTGACCTCCTGCCAGGAGGGCTGCTCGCTGTTCGAGGCCACCCGCCCGAGCTGGGCGCAGATGCCGGCCGCGGTGCAGGTCTCCGCCGCCAACACCATCAGCTTCAGCGACTCCCAGTTCGTCAACCTGGGGCAGACGGCGATCGGCATCGGCAACGACGCCAACGCCCACGCCAGCGGCGTCGGCCTGGGCGTCAACAACATCACCGTCACCCGCTCCGAGATCGCCCGCAACTCGGCCGGTGGCGTCGTGGTCGGCGGCGTGCGGGCCGACGCCCACCACCCCACCGACCAGCGGATGGTCAACCGGAACGTCACCATCAGCAACAACAAGGTGCACGATCTCGGCCTGGAGTACCGGGGCGTGGTCTCGATCCTGACCACCTACGTGAACACCTCGCTGGTCTCGCACAACGAGGTCTACAACATGCCGTACACCGGCATGTCGATCGGCTACGGGTGGGGCGCCAACGACGCCGGCGGCAGCCAGCACTACGCCAACCGTGGCCTGTACAACTACCAGCCGCGGTACTCGACCGCGACCACGGCGGCCAACAACCAGGTCATCGGCAACTACGTGCACGACGTCATGCAGCAGATGACCGACGGCGGATGCATCTACTCGCTGTCGGCGAACCCGGGCGGGTTGATCGCCGAGAACTACTGCCTGCGGACCAACGGCTGGTTCGGGCTCTACTTCGACGAGGGCTCGCGCTACTACACCGCCCGTAACAACGTGTTCTCCTCCACCGGCACCTGGGCGACCGCCAACTACTACTACGCCGAGAACATGGGCAACTTCACGGTCACCAACAACTGGTCGACCAGCAGCGGCACGAACGTGACGAACGGTGACCGCGGCAACGTCGTCAACGGCAACGTCACGGTCAGCAACGGCAACTGGCCGTCGGGCGCGCAGACGGTGATCAACACGGCCGGCGTGCAGAGCGGTGGCAGCACCAACCCGACGAACGTGCAGCTCGTGGGCGCTCAGTCGGGTCGTTGTGCCGAGATCGGCAACTCCAGCACGACCAACGGCACGCAGGCCCAGATCTGGGACTGCATCAGCAACGCCACCAACCAGCGGTGGACCCACACCGCGAGCCGGCAGCTCATGATCTACGGCACCAAGTGCCTGGACGCCTCCGGCCAGGGCACCGTCAACGGCACGAAGGTCGTGATCTGGGACTGCAACGGTGGTGTCAACCAGCAGTGGAACATCAACTCCAACGGCACCATCACGGGCGTGCAGTCGGGTCTCTGCCTCGACGCGAACGGCGCCGCGACGGCGAACGGCACGAAGTTGATCCTCTGGGCGTGCAGCGGCGGTACGAACCAGCGCTGGCAGGTGCGTAGCTGACGTAACCACGGACAGCAGCGGATCCGGGCTGGGGCGGTCTCGCCCCGGCCCGGGTCCGCATGGTGCGTCCTGGTCGGCCTGAGGTTACGCGGAAACTTCGGGCAGGTTTCATTGATGCTCTTGACAGGCATTGTTAGCGATAACACGATGGCTTCACGCCGCTCTCGCGTCTGGAGTCCACCTTGGCCGTGTCGATCCGCCCGCGAGTTCCCAGCCGCTTCCGCACGCTCGCATCGATCGCCGTCCTCCTGGGTGCGAGCCTGGTGACCACACCCGCCGCTGCCCACGCCGCCGAGGTCTGGTCACCCCGCTCGTCGTACACCTCGACCGACACCGGCGCCGGCACCTACTCGGTGCCGCTGCTCAACGCCGACGTGCCGGACATCAGCGTCGAACGGGTGCCCGCCGCGGAGAACGACGAGGGGCGCGACCTCTACTACATGATCAGCACCACGATGCACCTGAGCCCGGGCGCGCCGATCATGAAGTCGTACGACCTTGTCAACTGGGAGATCGTCAACTACGTCTTCGACCGTGCCAGCATCGGCGACTCGTTCTCGCTGCGCAACGGTCAGAACTCGTACGGTCAGGGCCAGTGGGCGTCGTCGTTGCGCTACCACGACGGCATGTTCTACGTCGCCTTCAACACCAACAACCTCAACGGGGCGTACCTCTACCGCACCGACGACATCGAGAACGGCACGTGGCAGCGCACCGCCCTCGGCCGTGGCCTGCACGACCCGTCGCTCTTCTTCGACGTCGACGGCACGCCGTACATCTTCTACGGCTCCGGCGGCACCAGCGCCGTACGCCTCAACGCCGACCTGACGGCCATCGCGCAGGACTATCCGAACATCTTCACGGCGAACAACTACGCCGGGCAGCCGTTCATCGGTGGCCTGTTCGAGGGCGCGCAGTTCTACCACATCGACGGCTGGTACTACGCCGTCATCATCACCTGGCCGTCCGGGCAGGGCCGCCAGGTCGTGATGTTCCGGTCGAAGGACCTGCTCGGCCGCTACACCTCGGCCGGCGGGGTGAACACCTACGAGGCGCGTGGCGTGCTCAACTCCAACGGCTTCGCCCAGGGCAGCCTGGTGCCGATCGGCCGGGCCGGCGGCGGCACCGACTGGCACGGCATGTTCTTCCGCGACACGTTCCCGATCGGGCGGATCCCGGCGCTCATCCCCGCCACCTGGCAGGACGGGTGGCCGACCTTCGGCGCAGGCGGGGTCGTGCCGGTCAACGGCGTGTTCGACAAGCCGATCCGGCTCAGCCCGGCCGAGGAGGTCTTCGAGCGGCAGAAGAGCATCGTCGCCTCGGACGACTTCGCCAACGACGCGCCACACAGGGCGTACCAGGACGAGCAGTGGACCGTGCCGGCGCCGCTCGACCCGGCGGAGGTCGCCCCCAACGGGTCACGGCTGGACCTGGCGTGGGAGTGGAACCACGCACCGGACAACCGGTACTGGTCGCTCACCGACCGGGACGGCTGGTTGCGGTTGACGGCCGGCAAGGTGGTCACCGGCCAGTACGTCTACACGAAGCTGTCCAACCGGGCCGAGCTGGCCTGGTTCGAGGAGGCCCGCAACACGCTCTCGCAGCGGACCTTCGGGCCACGGCAGTCGGTGCAGACCCGGATGGACATCTCCGGGATGAGGAACGGCGACGTCGCGGGCCTGGCGGCCTACAACCGCGGCTTCTCCTACGTGGCGGTCAAGCGCGTCGACGGTGTCAACACCCTCGGCGTCGTCAACCGGTCGCAGCCGTTCGCCGTCGACCTCGACCAGTCGACGTTGGAAAACTTCGTGGCGGGCACGACAGTGGCGTTGGGTGACGCGACCGAGGTGCACGTGAAGGCCGACCTCGACTTCGCCTCGCCGGTCGGCCAGTTGTGGACGACGTTCTACTACAGCCTGGACGGGTTGACGTGGACCCGGCTCGGCAACCGCGTCGGCCCGCAGACGCTGGACGGCAGCCTCGCCCATTTCATGGGTCACCGGGTG
The DNA here is from genome assembly GCF_043197875.1 of Micromonospora sp. NPDC048935. Taxonomy (NCBI): domain Bacteria; kingdom Bacillati; phylum Actinomycetota; class Actinomycetes; order Micromonosporales; family Micromonosporaceae; genus Micromonospora; species Micromonospora sp. NPDC048935. The sequence continues at coordinate 873,905 of NZ_JBICTZ010000001.1, forward strand.
GGCCTGTTCACCTACGCGACCCAGGAGACCGGCGGGCACGTCGACTTCGACAACTACCTGCTCAGCGACGTGCTGACCGCGCAGGCCCGGCCGCTGGACACCGTCGCCCTCGACGCGGCCATCGCCCACGCGCGCACGCTCGACGTGCGCCACTACCCGCCCGACGCCTGGGCCGCGACGCAGTCCGCACTCGCGGCGGCGACGTCGGCGCGGGCCGGGCAGTTCGGCACCCAGAACCAGATCGACGCCCCGGAGCGCGCACTCAGCTACCAACTGGCCCGACTCGGCGTGCTCGCGGCACTGCCGGTCACGGCCAGCGCCGAGGTGCGGTGTCTGGCTGGCAGGGCGTACCTGGCGGTGCGGGCGCGCAACGACTCGGACGGGCCGGTCGGGATCACCCTGGAGACCCCGTACGGCAACCGGTCGTTCGCGACCGTGGCGCCGGGGGCGAACGTCTACCAGTCGTTCCCCACGCGTGCGGCGTCGGTGGCGGCCGGCTCGGCGACGGTCCGGGTGACCGGCACGGTCGCCGGCCGGGACGTGACCACCGACCACTCCGCGCCACACCCCGGCGCCACCTGCGGCGGATAACCCCACCACGAGCCCTCGGCTCAACGACACGCACCACCGGCGACCGGCCGTGCGGCGCGGAACAGCGCACCTGTTCCGCTCCGCCGGCCGCGGTCGAGCCGGTGGCGGCGGTCGACCCCTGATGTCCGGACCACCCACCGATCCCCCGTACACCGATGACCGCACGTCAGAGATGAAGGAGGACGTTTCGTGGAACAACGAATGCGACGGCCGACCCGAGGACGGGTCGCGGCGCTCGCGACAGTCGGCCTGCTGCTGGCCGCCGGGTTCGGCGCCGGGGCCGCGCCGGTCCAGGCCGCCGACACGAATCTCGTCGTCAACGGCGGGTTCGAGGACGGCCTGGCCAACTGGTTCGTCAACAACGGAAACGCCGGCGACGGCGCCCAGTTGTCGGCCACCTCGGATGCCTACGCTGGTGCGAACGCCGCGCTCGTGACCAGCCGGACGACGACCGGGTCCGGGCCGATGCAGGACCTCAGCGGCAAGGTGCAGGCCGGTCAGGCCTACACGCTGACGGCCCGCATCAAGTACGAGAACGCGAGCGGACCGGCCACCAAGCAGTTCTTCGCCACCATGCACTACGGCGGCGGCACCTACACCAACCTCGTGAGCGTGACGGCGACGAAGGGCCAGTGGGCGCAGTTCAACGGGACGTTCACGATCCCGGCGACGCAGACCGTGTCGACGGCACGCCTGTTCTTCGAGACCCCCTGGACCGCCACCCCGTCCACGGACCCGGACCTGCATCTCATGGACTTCAAGCTCGACGACGTGTCGGTGGTCGGCGCCGCGCCGCCCGCACCGGCGTCGAAGACCATCGAGGTGGTCGGCAAGCTGCCCGGGGAGCACAACCCGTTGATCGGGCACAAGTTCGGCGCCGACGGCTTCGGCCTCGTGCACGACGGCCGGGTGTACATGTACATGACAAACGACACCCAGGGCTACGCCCCGAACCCGGCCACCGGCGTCTCGCCGGGGATCAACTACGGCGACATCAACCAGATCACGGTGATCTCCTCGGCGGACCTGGTGAACTGGACCGACCACGGTGAGATCCAGGTCGCCGGCCCGAACGGGGTGGCCCCGTTCACCGCCAACTCGTGGGCTCCGGGCATCACCAAGAAGGTGGTGAACGGGGTGGAGAAGTTCTTCCTCTACTACGCCAACGGCGGTGGCTCCAGCAACGTGATCACGGGCGCGTCGCCGCTCGGCCCGTGGACCAGCGAGCGTACGAGCACGCTTATCGACGGCCGCACCCCCGGTGCCGAGAACGTCGCGTGGAAGTTCGACCCGGCCCCGTTCGTCGACGACGACGGCCAGCCGTACCTCTACTTCGGTGGTGGCCCCGCTTCGACGAGCATGCCGCCGGCCGAGCGCTTCAACAACCCGAAGAACATCCGGGCCATCGAACTCGACGACACCATGGTCGCGACCCAGGGAACGGCCGCGGTGGTCGACGCCCCGGTGGCCTTCGAGGCGGGTCACGTCTTCAAGCGGCAGGGCAAGTACTACTTCTCGTACTCGTCGCACTTCGGTGGGAACGACTTCGGTGGCAGCCAGCAGCCGCTCCCCGGCTACCCCGGTGGTGGCCAGATCGGCTACCTGATCTCCGACAACCCGATGTCGTGGCCCAAGGAGACCTACGCCGGCGTGCTCTTCCCGAACCAGTCGCAGTTCTTCGGGTCCGGCACCGGTGGCAACAACCACCAGTCGGTCTTCGAGTTCGAGGGCAAGTACTACTTCACCTACCACGCGCCGACGTTGAACAAGCGCATCAACGGCAACACGACGCAGGGGTACCGCAGCCCGCACATCCAGGAGTTGGCCTTCAACCCGGACGGCACGATCCAGCAGGTCGTCGGCACCTACGCCGGTGTGAACCAGGTGCGCGACTTCGACCCGTACCGTGTCTTCGAGGCCGAGACGTTCGGCTGGAGCAAGGGCGTCGCGACCACGAAGGTCGACGGCGGCTCCGCCCAGTTCGGCGGCGCGGCACCGAACCTGGTGGTCCGTGACATCGACAACGGCGACTGGACGGCGTTGTCGTCGGTGAACTTCGGCGACAACGGCGCGCGGAGCGTGACGGCGAAGGTACGGGCGCTCGCCGCCGGCGGGCAGATCCAGGTCCGGCTGGACTCCGCCACCGGTCCGGTCGTCGGCACCGCCGCCGTCGACACGCCGGTCGGCCAGTGGGCCGAGGTGACCGCCGAGCTTGCCGGCGTCAGCGGTGTGCACGACGTCTACTTCACCTACACCGGTCCGGCCGGCGTCGACCTCTTCGAGATCGACAACTGGGCCTTCCAGGCGGCCACCCTGGAGCTGCCCGTCACGGTCACCGCGTCGGCGCGGTGCGTGGGCGGCAAGGTCTACGTGGCGGTGCAGGCGCGCAACGACCATGACGCGCCGGTGGGGATCGCGCTGGAGACCGCGTACGGCGAGCGTTCGTTCGCGGCCGTCGCGCCGGGCGCGAACGCCTACCAGTCGTTCAACACGCGCGCCGTCTCGGTGCCGGCGGGTTCGGCGACGGTCCGGGTGACCGGGGCGGTCGGTGGACAGGACGTGACGACCGTCCGCACCGTGCAACACCCCGCCGGCACCTGTGGCGGATAACCCCTTCTGGACGAGAACGGAGATCACATGAACACAGACAAACGGCGGCGGATGCTCGCGGCCGGTGCCGCCGGCGCGGCTCTGGTCGGGGCCGCGGTGCTGCCGTCGCCCGCCCTGGCCGAGCCCGACGACGACGCCAGCGTGCGGGTGACTGTCGACATCGACGAGGTCAGGGAACCGGGCGTCCTGGCCCTGTCCATCGCCGGCGACGCCGTCGCGCTGTCCGAGGACGGCTCGACCCTGCTGGTTCGGCAGTTCGTCGGTACGCTGCCCACGGTGACGGTCACCGACACCCGCGTCGCCGACGAGGTTCCCGACGGCGTCGGTTGGGCGGTGCTCGGCAGCGCCACCGACTTCGCGGGCACCTCCGGCCAGGCGCCGATCACCGCCGACCACCTCGGGTGGAAGCCCCGCCTGCTCGACGGCGGGGACAGCGGCCTGGTCACCGAGGGCGAGGAGGTCGTGACCGCGCTGGACGAGGAGACCCTGCCGGGTAACAACGTCGGCCTTGTCGACCAGGAGCTGTTGGTTTCGGCCTTCGACTCCGAGGCCGTCGCCAGCGACTCCTACTCCGTCAACGCCGACCTGTACCTGCGTACCCCGGCGGAGGTCGCCGCCGGCGAGTACAGCTCGACGCTCACGCTCTCCCTGTTCGAGTAGTGGTGTGGCGGGGGCCCGGTCCGGGCCCCCGCCAAGCCCCCCGCCGAAGGGCCCATCCGCATGACCGTCTCCCCGCTGCGCCGGGTGCTCACCGTCCTCGCCGCCGTGGCCCTCACGGTCGGGGCCCTCACGGTGGGGGTTGCGCCGGTCGGGGCGGCGGCGGAGCCAGACCCGAAGGCCCTGACCTGGACGGTCCAGCCGGCCACCCCGAGCGGGCCCGACCAGCGCCGGTGGATCAACGCCAGCCTCGACCCGGGGGCGGTCGTGACCGAGCACCTGGCGGTCCGGAACTTCAGCCGTAACGCTGTCGCCTTCTCCCTGAAGGCCGCCGACGGCTATCTCACCGACAAGGGTCGCTTCAACATGTTCTCGTCCGACCGCCCCTCGGTCGACGGCGGCACCTGGATCGACGTGCAGGAGAAGGTCACCGTCGGCCCGAACGAGACGAGGGTGGTGCCGTTCACGATCACGGTGCCCAAGGGCGCCACGCCGGGGGACCACCCCGCCGGCATCGCCGCGACCGTCACCAGCACCGGTGGCACGGTCAACGTCGAGAGCCGGGTGGGTTTCCGGGTCATGGTCCGGGTCAACGGGTCCGCCCAGGCGACCCTGCCGGTTCAGGGCCTCAGCGCGAGGTACACGCCGTCGTGGAATCCCTTCGCCGGTGGCACGCTGCGGGTCCGCTACACCGTCGGGAACGCGGGCAACGTCTGGGTCAGCGGAACGAGCCGGGTGGTGGTGTCCGACCTCTTCGGACGGACCAGCCACGACGCCACACGTACGGTCGAGGAGTTGCTCCCGGCCGGCAGCCGGCAGGTGGAGACCCGCGCCGACGGCGTCTGGGCGCTGGTACGCCTCCGCACGACCGTCACCACGTCACCGGCCCTGCTCGGCGACGCCCAGGTCGGTGCCGATCTCCGGCCGGTCTCCGCCACCGTCACCACCTGGGTCGTGCCGTGGGCGCAGCTCGCGCTGCTGGTTCTGCTCGGCGTACTGCTCGTCGGTCTGCGGGCGATGGTCCGGCACCGCCGTCGTCGGCTGGCCGGGCTGCTCGCCCGTGCCCGCCAGGAGGGTCGGCAGGAGGGGCAGGAGTCGGTGCGGGTCGGAGGCGGGACCTTTGGCGCTGAGCCCGACCCGGGCGACGCCCGCCGGTAGTCTGCCGCGCGCCGCACTCGCGTCGTCGGATGGTGGGCGCCCCGTGCAGGCCCGCGGGGCTGCAACAAACCTGCAAACGCTAACCCTTGCCTTGGGGGAAAACGCTTTCCTACCATTGCGGTACATCGATGTTCCATCTGTGAGCCGGGCGATCACACATCGATCAACGCCACCTCGGGTGCACCGCTTGCGCGGCCGGTTCCCTGCGCTTATCAGGGCGAGGCGGATGCCGGCAGGCCGTCGGTGATGTCGAGCGGTCGGCAGGGTTTCCACCGAGCAAGCGCGCGGTCCCACGGGCCGCCATCCGGCGATGGACCTCTCGAATGTGAAGGTGAGGCGAGATGAAAAGACATGTCGCTCTGCGACTTCAGGCGGTGCTGGCCACGGCGGCCGTCGGGATCGCGGTCGCGGTGGCCCTGCCGACCCCGCAGGCGTCGGCGGCGGCCGGCAGCGCCACCGGCTATGCCACCCAGAACGGCGGGACCACCGGCGGTGCGGGCGGGCAGACCGTGCGCGCCACCACGGGCACCGCGATCCACGCGGCGCTCTGCGGTCGCCCCAGCAGCAGCACCCCGATCACCATCGAGGTCACCGGGACCATCAACCACGGCAACACCGCCAAGGTGTCGGGGGCGAGCTGCAACACGGCCGCCGGCGTGATCGAGCTCAAGCAGATCAGCAACGTCACCATCATCGGTGTCGGCAGTGGGGCGGTCTTCGACCAGCTCGGCATCCACATCCGCGACTCCAGCAACATCATCATCCAGAACGTGACGGTCCGGAACGTCAAGAAGTCCGGCTCGCCCATCTCCAACGGCGGGGACGCCATCGGCATGGAGAGCACGGTCCGCAACGTCTGGGTCGACCACGTCACGCTGGAGGCGTCGGGCGGGGAGTCGGAGGGGTACGACGGCCTCTTCGACATGAAGGACAACACCCAGTACGTCACCCTGTCCTACAGCATCCTGCGCAACTCCGGGCGCGGCGGCCTCGTCGGGTCCAGCGAGACCGACCTCTCCAACAGCTTCATCACCTACCACCACAACCGGTACGAGAACATCGACTCCCGGACGCCGCTGCTGCGCGGCGGCACCGCCCACATCTACAACAACCACTACGTGAGCCTGCGCGAGTCGGGCATCAACTCCCGGGCCGGGGCGAAGGCGAAGGTCGACAACAACTACTTCCAGAACTCCAAGGACGTGCTGGGCACCTTCTACACCGACCAGCGCGGCTACTGGCAGGTGAGCGGCAACATCTTCGACAACGTCACCTGGTCCGGCACCGGCAGCGACAACTACCCCGCCGGCCCCAACCCGACGTCCAACACCACTGTCACCATCCCGTACGCGTACAGCCTCGACGGGGCGAGCTGTGTCCCGGACGTGGTCCGGCAGACGGCGGGCCCCAACACGGGTCTGCGGGTGTCGAACGGCAGTTGCTCGCCGCAGAGTCCGTCGCCGACCACGCCGCCGCCGACGAGCGCCCCGCCGACCACGCCGCCGCCGGGTGGCGGGACCAACCTCAGCCTCGGCGCCGGTGCCGACGGGTCCAGCAAGGCCAGCGGGACCAGCTACGGCAACGTGCGGGACGGCAACATCGGCACCTACTGGTCGCCGGCCGGAGCGACCGGCACCATCTCGATCAAGTGGGGCTCCGCGACGCGGGTGTCCCGAGTGGTCATCCGTGAGCCGTCCGGGACCCAGGGCTCCATCGGGGCCTGGCAGCTCATCAACAACGACAACGGGGCCGTCCTGGCCTCCGGCAGCGGGGCGGGCTCCATCACGTTCTCCTCGACCGCCCTCAGCAAGATCAACTTCAGGATCAACAGCTCCGGCGGTACGCCGCGGGTCGGCGAGTTCGAGACGTACGCCAGCTAGCGTGCGCGGGCGGGAGCGGCGCAACCTGTCGCTCCCGCCACGCGCGAGCACCTGTCAGCCGAACACCTCGGCGGTTGGTCAGCTCTGCTTCGTCTCCCAGAAGATCTTCGAGATCTCCTCGATCTTCGCCAGGAGCTGCTCCGCGACCGCCGGGTCGACGGTTCCCTTCGCGCCGCCGGCCCCGGCCAGCTTGGTGGCCTCGTTGAACAGGCCGTGCAGTTCGGGGTGCGCCTCGAAGTGCGGGGCCTTGAAGTAGTCGGTCCACAGGACCCAGAGGTGGTGCTTGACCAGCTCGGCGCGCTGCTCCTTGATGATCAGCGCCCGGGTCCGGAATTCCGGATCGGTGCTGGCCTGGTATTTCTCGGCGATCGCCTTGATCGACTCGGCTTCGATCCGCGCCTGGGCCGGGTCGTAGACGCCGCAGGGCAGATCGCAGTGCGCGCTCGCGACGATGCGCGGGCGACGTGGGCGTGGCAGATGCATCAGGGTCCTTCCGACAGCGGTGCGAAGGTGACGAACGTCCGGCCGGACAGCCCTACCGCCCGTCCGCCTCCCGGGCCGCGACCTGATCGACAAGGGGACGCTAAAACCTGAACTTGACTTCATGTCAAGGGGTGGGTCGGATCATGTTCGCCGCCGCGCACGTCCCCGGCCCGGATGGTCGCGGGGGCGAGCCCAGGCCCTCGTGCCGTGGCCGTCGGCCCGAGAGTCACCGCTGGTTGTCGATGAGAGCCAGGAGGGCAGCGTGCGTCCGCTCGTCGGCGGCGGTCTTCGGGAAACGGGCCAGCGATGACCCGTACTGCGAGCGGACGACCGCGGCTCCGGCCTCCGCCGCCTCGATGGCCAGCGCGTGATCACTGATCGACATGTCTGACATGATGCCGCCCGCCCGGTCGACCGGGCGGGCGGCATCGCGACCGCGTCAGCAATCGCAGTCGGGCGGCACGATGTAGAAGAAGACATGTCCGGTGGTCGCCCGGTACGTGGCGGTGCCGGACCAGGAGAACTCGTACTGGAACTGCGGGTAGGTGCTGGCGTCCATGGTCGGCAGCGAGTCGCGGTAGGAGAAGGTGCCGTCGGCGGCGGTGGTCACGCCCGGGAGGGTGACCTCGGAGCCGTCCGGGCCGATCCGCCGCACGGTCAGCTTCCACCGCCCGCTGATCGACCCGCCGTTGAGATCGGTGACCCTGCCCTCGATGACCGCCTGCTGCCCGTTGAGAAGGGTGCGGTCGGGAGAGGTGGCCTCGATGTAGGACGGTTGCTTCTGCACGGTGCCGGAGACGGTGCCGGTGCTCCTCCGGTGGGTGGAGTTGCCGGCCCACGTCACGGTGTAGGCCACCGGCCCCGTCCTGCTCACGGTGTCGTCGAAACCGAAACCGCAGGAGGCGTCGGTGGTGACGTCCGGCAGTCGGCTCGCCGCGCCGCCGTCGACCCGCCGGCTCACGTGCACCACCGTCGGGCCCTGGCACGCGCCGACGTCGTAGGTGACGGCGCCGGTGACCCGGAACGGCACCCCGATGTACGCCGGGTCGGCCACCTGCCCGGCGACGTGCGAGTCCGTGGACGACACCGTGACCTCGTGGCTGGCGGACGGCGACGCGTACACCGAGTCGCCGTGCCAGGTGACGGTGTAGACGTACCGGCCGCCCTGGCTGGGCGTGTCGAGGAGGGTGAAGGCACCGCGGCTGTCGGTGGTGACGTTCGGCAGTTGCTCGACGGCACCGTCGAGGCGGTTGTTCCAGATCGCCCGGGTCACCGCCAGGGTCTGCGGTTGCGCGGGAGCCCTGCCGTCGAGGCCCAGGACGCCGGAGAGCGACAGTTGCCTGCCGTCCCTGCCGTTACCCGGCCCGCCGAGGGTGAGCGTCGCGGCGCGCCCGGCCACCGGAACCGTGGCCGAGGCCGTGCTGCCGTGGTAGTTGCCTGTCGGATTCCAGTAGACGTCGTAGCGGAGGTGCCCGCTCAGCGGGGGGACGTCGGTGAGGGTGAAGCTGCCGTCGGCCGCCGTGGTGGCCGAGAGGACGACCCAGGTGCCGTCCGGAATGGTGCGGGTGACCTGAAGCTCCTGCACCCCCGGGTCGGTGCCGTCGGCAAGGGTGAGCCGGCCGGTGATGCGCAGTGGGTCGAGCGCGGTGCCGGAGGTGGGCGCGGTCAGGGAGATGGCCGACGTCGGAAGCGTCGCGTCGACCACGTGCCAGAGCCGGAACGCGCCCTCGCGCTCGATGACCGCGAAGACGTCCCTGCCGAGGACGGTCGCGGTGCCGAGAACCATCTGACCCAGCTCGGTGCTGGCCGTGTTGATCACCTTGCCGCTGACGGTGTCGTGGATCATCAGCGCCGGGCCTTCGGGGACGTAGTGGCCGGCAGCGAGGTGTCGACCGTCCGGGCTGAACGCCACCGCCGTCGGCCATCCTGACGAGCCGCCGTAGCGGTGCACCTCGGCGAGGGTGGCGGTGTCGTAGGCGAGAGCCTCGGACTCCCCGCCCCAGGCGGCCACCAGCAGCGAGCCCTCCGGGTTGAGCGTCAGGTCGCCGAGCACGGGCACCTCGATCGTGCCGCGCTCGGTGGCCTGCTGGCCGTCGACGGAGTAGACGTGGACCGTCGACGGGTGCAGTTCGGTCTCTCCGAGGGCCAGCACGCCGCCGGCCGCGGCGACAGCCGGGGCACCGAACAGGTTGTCGGTGATGCTGACGACGGTGGGGGAGGCGGCGGCGAGGTCAAGCGTCAGCGCTCCGCCCGCCCCGCTGCGCTCGCAGCCGTAGCCGACCCAGACTCGGCTGCCGGAGAGCGCGAGGTGCCGGGGGCAACGCTGCCCGATGTCGATTCTGCGGACGACCTCCCCGGTGCTGGTGTCGATCTCGGCCACCGCACCGCCGTCGTACAGCGCCACGTAGAGGCGGTCGCCGCTGGGCGTGATCGCGAGGCCGCGCGCGCCGGCGAGCCCACCCACCGTGTCGGTGACGGTGCCTGTCGAATCGGCGACGAGCACCCGGTCCGTCGTGGAGACGAAGACCCTGCCGCCTCCGGCGGCGGTGTCGAAGACGTCGGTGACGTCGGGCAGGCGGGTCGCGCTGTCCGCGGCGGCGGTGGGTGCGGCCGCGCCCACCGCGGCGAGGGCCGGCCCGGGCACGCCGACCGCGGTGGCGGCGACCAGGGTCACCCCGGCGGTCGCGCCGGCAACCCGGCGTGCCAGTGCGGCGCGGGTGCCGACGAATGATGGTCTGTGAAGCATTGTTCTCCCCGTCCGGGGTGACGGGTCGTCACCCCGCACGGGATCATGACTGGCCCTTCCGACGGGAATCCACCCGTCTCCGGCAGGCAATGGGGCATTTTCACATGTCGATAACTACGACATCGTTCCGCTGCCCCGCCGGACCTCGCGGCAAGGGGGGACGACGGTCAGGAGATCGCCGCCCGCACCAGCTCGACGACCTTCTTCTCCACCGCGGGGCTCCACTTCTGGAGGGCGTACGCCACCGGCCACAGGTCGCCGTCGTCGAGGTTGGCCGCGTCCTGGAAGCCCAGGGTCGAGTAGCGGTAGTTGAACTTGCCGGAGTCCTGGAAGAAGACCACGATCTTGCCGTCGGCGTTCGCGTAGGCGGGCATCCCGTACCACGTCTTGGGTGACAGATCCGGGGCGGCGGCGGTGACCGTCACGTGCACGCGCTCGGCGAGCGCCCGGTCGTCCGGTTCCATCTGCGCGATCCGGTCCAGGATCGCCTGTAGCCCGTCGGCCTTCTTCGCGCCCTTCTTGCCCTCGGCGCGCAACTCGGCGGCGCGCTCCTTCATCGCGGCCCGCTCCTCCGGGCTGAAACCGTCGGACCCGGTCGTGGTGGTCATCGCGGACATTCGCGGGCTCCCTCTCGTCGTCCGGTCTCGGCGTGCTGCCGGCGACCTGGGAAAAGGCTAGACCGGGCGACACCGGCCGGGCTTCTCGATTCCTGATCGGTAGGCCGCTTCCGCACCCGACCAGCGCTGACCGCGGGTCGCCCCGGCCGCGGTCAGGCGGCGGCCACCTTCCGGTACGCCCACGGGGCGCGGTAGGAGCCCGACGACTACGACGCCTCCCGGGCAGCGGCAATGGTCCGTCCACGCTCGGAGTCAGGGAAGCGGTCGAGCATGGCCCGCACCTCGTCGGCGCTCACGTTGGCACCGAACAACTCGCTGCCCGGTTCGAGACGTACGCCCTCGGCCAGGGGGCCGGCGACGACCGGATCGAAACCCAGCGCGTCCACGAGGGCCCCGACCGTGGCGAGGTCCGTGGCGTCGTCGCCGGCAATCGCGATGGCCTTGCGGCCGGCCGATCCCGCCGGCCGCGCCTCGTCCTCAAGGTCGTGGTAGCCCATGTGGTTGAACGCCTTGACGACCCGGGACCCGGACAGGAACGCCTGGACGATCTCGCTTGACGAGGTACGCGGGTCGGTGAGGTCGTCGCGGATGCCGTCGATCTCCCACCAGTAGTTCATGGCGTCGACGACGAGCCTGCCGCGCAGTGCCTCGGCGGGAACGCTGCGGTACTTACCCAGCGGCAGGGCGAGGATCACGATGTCGGCCTCGGCCACCGCGTCGGCCGCCGTGGTGGCCGACGCCCCCGGAGCGAGCACCTCGACGGTGAGGGCGATCTTCGCCGGGTCGCCGGAGCCGGCGACCCGCACCCGGTAGCCGGCGGCGACGGCGAGCCGGGCGAGCACCGTGCCCACCTTGCCGGCCCCGAGCACACCAAGGGTCTGGGGTCGGTCGTTGTCGAACATGTCGTCCTCTCGGTTCTGACGTGCTGATCAGGCCAGCAGCTCGCGGACCATGGGGATCACCTTGGAGCCGTACAGTTCCACGGCCCGCATCCGGGCACTGACCGGTTGGGCGCCGGCCGAGTAGATGAGGTCGAACCGTCCGACGCCGAGGCTGCGGATCGCGCGGGCCATCCGCCGGGCCACGGTCTCCGGCGAGCCGATGTAGAGGGAGCCGTTCTCCACCTCGGAGTCGAACTCCTGGCGGCGGATCGGTGGCCAGCCGCGCAGTTTGCCGATCCGGTCCCGCATGATCCGGTAGTGCGGCCAGTAGATCTCCTTGGCCTGCTCGTCGGTGTCCGCGATGAAGCCGGGCGAGTGCATGCCGACCGGGTGCGCGGTCGTGCCGAGTTGGTCGGCCGCCCGGCGGTACAGGTCGATGTAGGGCGCGAAGCGTTCGGGAGCGCCGCCGATGATGGCGAGCATGAGGGGGAGCCCGTACTGGGCGGTGCGGACGACCGACTGTGGTGAGCCGCCCACGCCGACCCAGGTGCTCAGGTGTCCCGACTCCGTCTTGGGAAAGACGTCGGCATTCTCCAGCGGGGCACGCAGGGTGCCGCTCCAGGTGACCGGCTTCTCGTCGAGCAGCTTGACGAACAGCTCGATCTTCTCCTCGAACAGCGTGTCGTAGTCGCGCAGGTCGTAGCCGAAGAGGGGGAACGACTCGGTGAACGAGCCGCGACCGAGGATGACCTCGGCCCGGCCCTGCGACAACGCGTCCACCGTGGCGAAACGCTGGAACACCCGGACCGGGTCGTCCGAACTCAGCACTGTCACGCCGGAGGCCAGTCGGATCCGTGAGGTACGGGTGGCGATGCCCGCAAGCACCGTCTCCGGCGTCGACACCGAGTACTCCGGCCGGTGGTGCTCGCCCAGCGCGATGACGTCGACCCCGAGCTGGTCGGCGAGCACGGCCTCGTCGACGACCTGGCGGATCGCCGCGGCGTGGGAGACGAGCTTGCCGGTGTCGTCCTGCGGTACGTCGCCGAACGTGTCCAGGCCGAACGAGAGATCAGACATGGGTGGGCTCCTTCGCCAGCAGCTCCCGGACTCGCGGTGCGACCGCACTGCCGAGCAGTTGGATCGTGCGCGCGCGTGCCTCGCGGGGCAGGTGCATGATGTCGTACTTCAGATCGAAGCGGCTCAGCCGCAGGTCGCGGGCGACCGTGGCGATCTTCTGGGCCACCGTCTCGGGCGACCCGACGAAGAGCGCGCCGTGGTCGATTTCGGCCTCGTAGCGTGCGCGGTCCGGTTTGTAGAAGCCGCGTTCCGCGGCGAGCGCCGCCGCGACCGGCTGCCAGTACCGCCACCACGTCTCCACCGCCTCCTCGTCGGTGTCTGCGACAAGGCCGAGGGAGTGCTGCCCGATTGGCTGCGGGGTATGCCCGAACTGTTCGAGCGCTTTGCGGTAGAGGTCGACGTGGCCGGCGAACCGCTGTGGTCGCCCACCGATGATCGCCAGCAGGAGCGGGAGACCGTACCGGGCGGCGCGGATCACCGAGTTCGGGCTGCCCCCGACGCCGATCCAGGTCGGGATGCCGCCGGGCCGCATCCGGGGATGCAGGCGCTGGCCGGTGAGGGGACTTCGTACCGTTCCGGACCAGGTGACCGATTCGTCGCGCTGAAGCCGGAGGAAGAGGTCCAACTTCTCCTCGAACAACCGCTCGTAGTCGGCCAGGTCGTAGCCGAACAGCGGAAACGACTCGGTCGCCGACGCGCGTCCGAGGACCATCTGGACGCGGCCGTCGGACACGGCGTCGAGGGTGGCGAACTCGTGGTAGAGGCGTACCGGGTCGTTCGTGCTGAGCACCGTGACCGAGGTGCCGAGGCGAATCCGCTCGGTCGCCGTCGCGGCTGCCGCGAGCAACACGGGTGTGGCCGAGTCGTTGTGGCCCTCCCGGTAGTGCTCACCGAGGCTGAACACGTCGAGCCCGACCGACTCGGCGAGTCGTGCCTCCTCGACGAGGAGCCGTACGGTCTCGGCGTCGCTCAGGACCCGGTCGCCGTCGGTGGCCACCTCCCCGAACGAGTTGAGCCCCAGTTCGAAATCTGCGGCTGTCATCGTGTCCTCCTCGGTGCTCCCCGTGGGAGATCCGCGGGAGCGGACCTATCGGTTGACGTGTCAATGATGCTAACTTGGCGATTGACACGTCAATTCCCGGGAGAATGGCATGACGGAGACCACACCTGCCCGGCGGGGAGGACGCCAACTGCCGACGGCGCAGGAGCTGCGGATCTGGCGGGACTTCATCGAGACGACTGCGGCGCTGGGTTCCCGGCTCGAATCCCGTCTCCAGGGCGACTCCTCCCTGTCGACGGGGGACTACGCCGTCCTGCTCGCTCTCAGCGAGGCACCGGAGCAGGCGATGCGCTCGTCCGCACTCGCGTCGCACATCGGCTGGGAACGCAGCCGCCTCTCCCACCATCTGGGGCGGATGGAGCGGCGCGGCCTCATCCGCCGCCAGGAGTGCGCGACAGTCCCCCGGGGGGCGGAGGTACTGCTCACCACTGCCGGCGCCGAGGCGTTCGGCAAAGCCACGTTTCCCCACCTGCGCGCCATTCGTGAACTCTTCGTCGACGCCCTCACGCCGGACCAGATCGGCGCGGCGGGCGAGATCGCGGCGGCGCTGCGAGCGCGCCTCGACGCCCTACGCGAGGATTGACCACCCACCCCAGCGGGGGACGTCTGCGATGCTCTGACCTGGGAGTTTGTCGGATCTGGACAGTGGTGTTAGCGATGCTGGAGTGGTACCACTGAGGCACGACCAACCGGCGGCGCGGTGGTCGGGAGGAGGTTCCGTCCATGCGTACCACCAGCACCGCCCTCCGGCGCCGACCCTTGCGACGGGTCGCCATGGAGGGCACACCGGCGCGCGGGGCCGATGCCGCCTCGTCGTGCCCGCCGAGACGATGATGACGAGCCCGGAAGACACCAACGAAAAGGCGGCCGCCTACAACCGCGGTCTCGATGCCGGCCGGGTCGAGCAGCGTCTGGACGGGCACGACGAGCACCTGCGGCACATCAACGGTTCGATCGACTCGATGACCCGGGCGTTGCAGAGTCTCACCGAGGAGCTTCGCGCCAACGCGGCCGTGTTCACTGCCAGTGTGACCTCGGATCTTCGAGACACCAGGGAACGCGACAACATCGCCGCGGTCCGGGTGCAGGAGGCGGGCTTCGCCGCGTCGAAGAGGAAGGTCCGGTGGACGGCCTGGCAGCGCGCGTTCGCCGTGGTCGGCGCGATCGTCCTGGTGGTCAACTTCGGCCTGGGGCTCTACCTCGCCTTCAACCGCTGACGCGACGAGCCGTGGCCAGCAGGAACGCCCGGTCGTCCCTCTCCGTGCCCCGAGCGCGTCGCACCAGGCGGCACTCCTCCCGCAGGCCGGCGGCCTCGATCTCGGCGGCGACCCGATCCGGCGGGTAGCGGTGTCGCGCCAACTGGATCTCGTGCCCGAACCGGCGGCGGTAGGCCGCGGACAGGTCGCGTGTGCCGTCACCGGCCTGGAATCCGACGAGCAGGTGGCCACCTGGGCGAAGCACCCGGGCCGCCTCGGCGAAGACGCGCGCCTGCCCGGCGGGAGGTGTGTGGATTGTGGAATACCACAGCAGCACACCGGCGAACCGGGCGTCCGGGTAGGGCAGGGCGGTCAGCGAGCCCACGGCGAACATCAGGTCGCGGTGGTCCCGCCGGGCGCGGGCGATCATGCCCGGTGACAGGTCGACGCCGTGCACCAGACACCCACGGTCGGTGAGGTACCTGCTCATCCGGCCCGGGCCGCAGCCGGCGTCGAGGACCCGGGGGTCGCCGCCCGATGTCACCGCCTCGGCGAACGCGTCGACGATGGCGAGGTCGAGTGCGGCCTCGGCGCGGGTGTCTGGCAGGAGGGTGGCGTAGTCCTCGGCGACGGTGTCGTAGGCACGTCGTACGCCACGCAGGTCGAGCGGATCGGGGGAGGAGGAGGTCACGGACCGCATCATCGCAAGGCGGTGAGCCACCACTTCGCCAGCGGCGGGTCTTCGGCGCGTGCGCCACCGGGACCGATCGCGGCAGAGCACTGGACGCGCCGAAGACCCCGGGACCGGAGGGGACTACCCCTGCCAGGCGTCGATGGTCCGGACACCCTCACGCAGGGCCCGGTCCAGGACGGCGGGGTTACCGCTGGTGCCCTCCCAGCCCTGGTCGTCGAACACGGTCACCACTGTGTCGACGCGTGCCACCGCGATCTGGCTGGTCGCCTCGCGGCCGGTGTGTTCGCCGTTCAGGCTCGTCTCGGGCCACGTGCGGGTCAGCAGCAGCGCCTCGTCGCCGACACCGGGCACGGCCTTGCTCTTGGCGGTGGCCCGGTTCCCGAACTGCTGGTAGGTGGGGCACGCCTCCAGGGCGGTACGCAGACGTGCCATGTACGCGGTGGCGCCGTCGCCGTCGAAGGTGAAGATGGTTTGGTGGATCGTCCCCTGCGCCACATCGCCGGCGGTGGCGCCCGCCGACTGGTAGGTGACGGTCATCGCGGCGCTCGCCGTCACCTGCCGGCCTCCGGTGCCGAACTCGTTGGCACACAACTTCGGCAGGGCGTCCTCGACGGGCAGCGTCCGACGGGGAGACTTTCGCAGCTCGGTGGGCAACTCGAAGAAGGCCGATGTCGGGATGGTGGTCGGGCCGCTCGCGCTCGGCGACACCTGGCCGGTCGGATCCAGAGCTGCCGACGCGGACGTCGGCGCCGCGGTGGACGGGGTCGACCCGGGCCTGTCCTCGGTGCTGGTGCAGGCGGCGGCAACGGTGATGGTGCCCAGTAGCGGGATCAGCGCAAGCACGCGTCGCATTCGGGCGGGCGATGGCGGTGTGTGTCGGCTCATGATCACCTTTCGTCGATGTGGGGGCAGTTCCCGATGGGGCACCGTCCCAAACGACGGTGCGCGGCCGTCGGACGCTCACCCGCTGCTGGTAATCGGGATGTCGACACCTCCGCCTGCTGGCTAGGCTGTCCGCATGACCAGCGTGATCGCCCAGTGCACCGGAGCGTCGTCTGACGTCCAGGTCGGTGCACGGCGACGCCGGCGATCCGTCGCCCGCCCGCGCTGACCTGTTCCCGCGACCGGCGGATCGAGCCGCCGGTCGTGTGCCTGTCGTCCTCGGTCCGCCCCGCATCTCCTGTCGTCAGAGACCTGCGTGACAGTGCGGGTCCGAGTGAGATCGGCGTACTCATGGATCTTGAAAGATTGTTGTCCGACCGGCTGGCGCCGGCGTTCGCGGCGGTGGCCGGCGGCCCGGTCGACCCGCTCGTGCGGCGCTCCCCGCGAGCGGATTTCCAATCCGACGCGGCGCTGGCGCTGGCGCGGCGGCTCGGCCGCCCGCCGCGCGTCATCGCCGCCGCGGTGCTGGCGCACGCGGTGCTCGACGACGTCTGCGTGTCGGCGGAGGTCTCCGGGCCGGGCTTCATCAACCTCACCGTCTCCGACCTGGCACTTGCCGACCTGGTCGCCGGGCTGGCCGGCGACGCTCGGCTCGGCGTGCCGGCGACGGCGGCCCCGCAGACGGTGGTGGTCGACTACTCGGCGCCGAACGTGGCGAAGGAGATGCGCGTCGGGCACCTCCGCTCCACAGTCATCGGGGACGCGGCGGTCCGGCTGCTGGACTGGCTGGGGCACCGGGTCGTGCGGGTCAACCACCTGGGTGACTGGGGGACACCGTTCGGCATGCTGATCGAGCACCTGGCCGACCTCGGCGAGGCCGGGGCGGCGGACGAGTTGTCGATGGGTGACCTGGACGGCTTCTACCGGGCGGCGCGGGTCAAGTTCGACGCCGACGAGACGTTCCGGGAACGCTCGCGGCTGCGGGTGGTCGCGTTGCAGGGCGGCGACGAGCGGACGCTGCGGCTGTGGCGGTTGCTGGTGGCGCAGTCCGAGCGGTACTTCCTGACCGTCTACGACCTGCTCGACGTGACGTTGTCCGGGGACGACTTCCGGGGCGAGAGCGCCTACAACGATCTGCTCGCGGGGGTCGTCGACGACCTGGGCCGGTTGGGCCTGCTGGTGCCCAGCGGTGGGGCCGACTGTGTCTTCCCGGCCGGGTTCACCGGCCGGGACGGCGAACCGGTGCCGCTCATCGTCCGCAAGAGCGACGGGGGGTACGGCTACCCGGCCACCGATCTGGCCGCGTTGCGGCAGCGCGTCGGTGAGCTGGGCGCGACCCGGCTGCTGTACGTGGTCGGGCTGCCGCAGCGGCAGCACTTCGCGATGGTGTTCGCGGTCGCCCGGGCGGCCGGTTGGCTGTGCCCGCCGGCCCGGGCCGAGCATCTGGGCTTCGGGTCGATCCTCGGGGCCGACGGGCGGATGCTGCGCAGCCGGGCCGGCGAGTCGGTGAAGCTGGTCGGGCTGCTGGAGGAGGCGGTCGCCCGCGCCACCGACCTGGCCCGCAGGAGAAACCCGCAGTTGGACGCCGAAGCCGCCGCCGAGATCGGTCGCGCGGTGGGGATCGGCGCGATCAAGTACGCCGACCTGGCCACCGATCGGAGGAAGGACTATGTCCTGGACTGGGAGCGGATGCTTGCCCTGGACGGCAACACCGCGCCGTACCTCCAGTACGTGTACGCCCGGATCCGGTCGGTGTTCCGGCGCGCCGGAGCACCCGCGCGCCCGGACACGCCCATCGTGCTCACGTCCGCGGCGGAGCGCGCGCTCGCGGTCGAGCTGCTCGGCTTCGCGGCGGTGGTCGGCGAGGTGGAGCGAAACCTCGAGTTTCATCACCTCGCCGGCTACCTGCACCGGCTCGCCACCGCGTTCAACGCGTTCTACGAACGCTGCCCGGTGCTGCGGGCCCCGGACGAGCTGCGGGAGAGCCGGCTGTTGTTGGCCGAGCTGACAGCCCGGACGCTGCGGCAGGGGCTGCACCTGCTCGGCATCCGTTCCCCGGAGCGGATGTGAGGGGTCAGCGGGTCCTCTTCGTCGCCCGCTTTCGGGGCGGCGTCAGGAGGTCCGCGATCTGGGCGATCGCGGCGGGCACCAGGCGGTAGTAGGCCCACACGCCGCGCTTGTCGCGTTCGAGTAGCCCAGCCTCGGTGAGGATTCGCAGGTGATGACTCACCGTCGGCTGGGAGAGGTTGAGCGCCCCGGTGAGGTCACTGACGGACGCCTCACCTTCGGGCGCGGACTGGATCAGGCTGAGCAGACGCAGTCGGGCCGGATCGGCGAAGGCCTTCAGCACCCCCGCGAGCCGTTCGGCATCGGCCCGCTTGATTGGATCGCCGGTCAGCGGCGAGATCGCAGGCATGGCAGTTTTCGCAGTTCCCACGCCTGCCATAGTGACACCAACGCGATCGATAAGCCGGTAAAACCGACATCAATACTCCGATGGCGTCCGGATGGCGACACGGGGCGACTGAACGTGGTCACGTAGTGGCCGTGTGGGGCTCCGCCAAGCCCCACACGGCCCTACGCCGACGGACATGCCGTCGAGTCAGCCGCTACCGGAGGTCAGCGGCGAGGTCTGGGGGTGACGCGGGGCAGGACGTACGGCGGGCCAGCGAAGATCAGATCCGACTTCAGCTCGTGGTACGCCCGCTTGGGCTGGTAGTTCTCGTCGTAGATGGTGGCCAGGCCCTCCGGCGGGTCGTCGAACCAGCCCGGCACCCACGAATGGTTGTCACTGAAACCCCAGACCGTGTACGACAGGCAGCTGCGCACGGCGAGGCATGCCTTCATCAGCACGCTGAAGTTGGCGGCCGACGCCTGGAGGCGGGGGTTGATCTCGTCGGCGTTGCCGGCCCGGACGGCCTCGGTCATCTGGCTGCGGACGTCGACCTCGGTGAACGCGGTCGCGACGCCGAGCCCGGCGAACTTCTTCAACGCGGCGGTCACCTGGAGGGTGTCGAAGTTGCCGTACTGGGTGCCCAGGTGGCCCTGCGCGCCGACGCCGTCGATCGGCACGCCCTGGGCGAGCAGGCCCTTCGTCATGTCGTAGACGAACTGGGTCTTGTCGTCCGCCGGGTTGCCGGAGCCGAACGCCTCGATGTTGTAGTCGTTGTAGAACAGCAGGGCCTTGGGGTCGGCGGCCCGCGCCCAGCGGAACGCGTCGGCGATGTAGCCGGGCCCGAGGTTCTCGGCCCAGAAGCCCTTGTAGTGCAGGGTCGACGGGGTGTCCCAGGGGTCGCTGACCGCCTCGTTGACCACGTCCCACTGCCAGATCTTGCCCTTGTACCTGTTGACGACCGTGGTGATGTGCTTGCGCAGCAGCTCGCGCAGCTCCTGCTTGCTGATGGAGCCGTCGGCGACTCCGCTGGTCAACCAGCCGGGCAGCTGGTTGTGCCAGACCAGTACGTGGCCGCGCACGCTCTGCCGGTTGCGCTTGGCGAAATCGATGAGCTGGTCGGCTGCCGCCCAGTCGTAGGTGCCGCGGGTGGGCTCCAGAACCTCCCACTTCATCACGTTCTCGGCGGTGACCGAGGTGAACTCGGAGGAGGCCAGCGCGCGGTAGCGCGGGTCGGCGGCGTCGTTGAGGGCATCCGTGTTGACCGCGGTGCCGACCTGGAGGCCGTGGCGCAGGCCGAGGGCGCCGAGGCTCTGCGCGGTGGGGTCGTACGGCCGACTCGCGGTGGCGGGCACCGTGTTCAGCGCGGCGACGGTCGCGACGGCGACCGCGCCGACGGTCGTCCACTGTCTCAGCTTCATGTGCCTTCCCTTCCAGACCTTGATCGACAAAGATCGATCAATGAGGTGCGGGTCCGGTGTTGGCGGATGGGAGCGGGGTCGGGGGCCCGGGTGCGGGATCAGGGGCCGGTGGTTCCGGCCGGTGACCGGAAACCTGCTCGAAACGTTAAGGCCGTCGATGTCCGGGCGTCAACGCTGAAAACTTCCGGAAATTCGTCATATGACCTGCGGAGGGCTCGCTGGGGTCGCCGCGAAACTTCCGGAGCCCGTTCGGCGGTACCTGCCTGCCGACAAGTGCGGACGATCTTTGTCGGCGAGCGGCGAAGCAGATGGCCCTCGCGGCAGACTGTGCAGGTTCGGGCACACGTAGCGCTGTGCCTGGCGCGTCGTTCCGCACAACATAAAGCGCCCGCCTCCGATATCGGGGGGCGGGCGCTTCGTGCGCCTGGCGTTGCTTAGGACCGCTTGGCGACCTGACCAACGAAGGCCCGCCAAGACTCCGGCGCGAAGACCAGCGCCGGCCCGGCCGGATCCTTCGAGTCCCGTACGCCGACGACGCCGGGAAGGTTGTCGGCGACCTCTACGCAGGCCCCTTGATTGCTGCCGCTGCGGGTGCTCTTGCGCCAGCGTGCACCGGTTAGGTCCATGACTTTGCCGCTTCCGTTATCAGCTCGGTGGACTGTTGCAGGGTCAGCGCCTCGGCGAGGATGGCTTCCCACTGCTCACGCAGGGCCGCTACCTCGGCAGTCCGCTCGACCACCTGACCCCGGAGCCGGTTGTCGAGGTAGCCCACATCAACCAAATCCGGCAGGGTCGCGAGGACGAACGGCCCGTCGAGGCCAGCGTACGCGCCGACCCCGCGTGGAACGACATGGATTCTCACGCGCCGCCGGTCCTGGTTGAGCTGCGCCAGGTGGAACAGTTGCTCACGCATCACAGCCGCGCCGCCGACGGGACGCCGAAGGGCGGCATCGTCCAGGACGGCGACGAGGCGCGGTGGGTCGTCACTGGTGAGGATCTTTTGCCGGGCAAGCCTTCCAGCTACCCGCGTCTCGACCTCCTCGGCGCTAACCCTGCCGTCGCTGGCGAACACGGCACGGGCGTACGCCTCGGTCTGCAAGAGACCCGGCACCCACGCGACCTCACACCATCGCAACGTGCGGGCCTGCTGCTCGAAAGTGATCCACTCACGCAGCCAGAGTGGCGCGGCGTCAAGGTCGGAGAGCCGATCGAGCAGTCGACCGAATATTCCTCCGGTCTTCAGCGCGCGATCGATGGCCGTGGCGTAGTCGCCCGTCGGCGGACGCGAACCAGTCTCAACGGCGCTGACGTGCGTACCTGAATAGCTAATGAGCCTGCCGAAGTCGTCCTGACTGAGCCCGCGTGAGGCACGAGCGTGCCGCAGCTCATCGAGCAGGATCTCGGCAGCCGTCATGCTCATGTCCCCAGCCCTTCCCCACCTCTAGCCCACGTGCCCCCGTGTCCCCTCACCAGGGCAAACGTTGGCCGTCGCGGTCTCTCCAACGTGGTCGAGCACCTTCCGACACTAGGCGGTCACGCACAAGAGTGGAACCAGACGACGCGGCCGGTCGGGACCCGAATCCGGCGGACGCGTTCGCACCGGGGCCCTCTGCGGGGCGAGCACTCATGGGGCGGCCCCTTCCCAACGGAAGCAGGGGGAGAACTGTGCCCGACGAGAAGCCGACGCCAAAGCCAAAACGTGAGCCGACGCCGCCCGCCAACCCCGACGTACCGATAGCGCCGTTTGACCCCTGGCCGCCCGGACCGATGATCCCGCCCGCCGGCCTGCCGCCGCCGGCCGATCGCCGCACCCGCCGCTGGACCTCCCGCGTCACCCGCGCCCATCTCCCGATGCGCCCCGCGTGGCTGTGCCGCAACTGCGCCGCGCCCTGGCCGTGCAACCCGGCGCAGCTTCACCTCGCGACCGAGTTCTACGGCCACTCGATCGCCCTCTCGTTCTACCTGGCGTCGAACCTGCAAGACGCGATCGACGACCTGTACGCCCTCGGCGCACGTCCCGACGTACGAGCGCTGCACCGCCGCTTCCTCGGGTGGCTGTCGATCTCCCGCCGACCCCGCCGCGCCGAGATGCTCTGACCGCCTGGACGAGCAGGTCGCAAGATTCAGCGCAGGCCGGCGAAGAGGTCGTCCTCGGGGAGTGGCGCGTCGGTGCGGTCCCGGACCCGGACGAAGGTCTCCACACCCATCAGCTCGGTGAACCGCTCCCGGCCCAGTTGCAGGAAGAAGATGTTCTCGGTCTGGCTGGCATGGGTGGCCAGGGCGTCGAACTTCTGCGCCCCGAAGGCGCTGGTGTCCACCCAGGTGCTGATCTCGTCGTCGGGCAGGCCGAGCTGCGGCATCGGCTCCGCCTCCGGGTCCGGTGCGTCCCACTCGACGCCGAGCTCCCGCATGATCTGGCCGAACTGCTCGAACGCGGTGCGGGGCACCGTGGTCCAGTACACCTTCGCCGGGGTGCCGGTCTGCTCGACCGCGGCCATGGTGATCCGGTGCGCCTGGATGTGGTCGGGGTGGCCGTAGAAGCCGTTCTCGTCGTAGGTGACGATCACGTCAGGTTGGTACTGCCTGATCAGCTCCGCGAGGCGGCCGGCCGCTTCCGCCACCGGCGTCGTCCAGAACGCGCCGGGCTGGTCGTTGGTCGCCCAGCCCATCATGCCGGAGTCCGCGTACCCCAGGGTTTCCAGGTGGCTGACCTTCAACACCGCGCAGCTGGCCGCCAACTCGGCCTGGCGCATGGCCACGACGGCGGCCGGGTCGTGCCCCGGGTCGCCCGGCTTGACCCCACCGGGGCCGTCACCGCACCGCCCGTCGGTGCAGGTCACCAGCACCGTCGTGATCCCCTCCGCGGCATAGCGGGCAAGGACGCCACCGGTGCTCGTCGCCTCGTCGTCGGGGTGGGCGTGCACCGCCATCAGGGTCAGAGGTCGCTCAGCCATGCCATCACCCTACGGTCGGCTCCCCGCCCAGGGTCGCGGAGGGCGGCGTAGTCGCCGGAACCGGGCGCATCATAGCCAGCCCGGATCGGTTGTTGCCGACCATGTGTGAACCCTGCTCACCCGCCTGGCCTCAGCTCTACGGTGAGACGTGGCCAGCACATCCGGGAGGTCGGGACGCGGGGAGAGGTGCGATGGCGGGGGCCGGCACGGGGGCATCGTTCGATGACGTGAGACAGGTCGACGCAGGGGTCCTGAACATCGGATACGTCGACGCGGGGCCGCCCGACGGCCCCGCGGTGATCCTCCTGCACGGCTGGCCGTACGACATCCACAGCTTCGTCGACGTCGTGCCGCTGCTCACCGCCGCCGGTCACCGGGTCGTCGTACCGCACCTGCGGGGCTACGGCACGACCCGGTTCCTCTCCGACGACACCATGCGCAACGGCGAACCGGCGGCCCTGGGGCTCGACCTCATCGCGCTCATGGACGTCCTGAAGATCGACAGCGCGAAGCTGGCCGGGTTCGACTGGGGTGCGCGTACGGCAGACGTCGTGGCCGCGCTGTGGCCCGAGCGCTGCCGAGGGCTGGTCTCGGTGAGCGGCTACCTGATCGACGGCCAGGCATCGGGCAGGGTGCCGCTGCCACCGAAGGCGGAACTGGCGTGGTGGTACCAGTACTACTTCGCCACCGAGCGCGGCCGGGACGGGTACGACAGGAACCGGCGCGAGTTCGCCAGGCTGATCTGGCAGACCGCGTCCCCGAAGTGGTCGTTCGACGATGCCACCTTCGACCGCAGCGCGACCGCGTTCGACAATCCCGACCACGTGGACGTCGTGATCCACAACTACCGGTGGCGGCTGGCCCTCGCCCCCGGCGAGTCGCAGTACGACGAGGTGGAGAAGCGGCTGGCCGCCAAACCGAAGATCACGGTGCCGAGCATCTCGATGGAGGGCGACGCCAACGGCGCGCCCCACCTGGAGCCCAGCGTCTACGGCAAGCAGTTCGCCGGGCAGTACGAACACCGGACCGTCGGCGGCGGAGTCGGGCACAACCTGCCGCAGGAGGCGCCCCGGGCGTTCGCGGACGCGGTGCTGGACGTCTGACCCCTGTCGCTATCCCCGGCGGCCCGGACGCGGGGGCTCCGGACGTTCCACCCGCACCGGGTCGCCGCGAACCAGGTCGTCGTGCACGCGCCACCGGGCGGTGGTGACGGCACGCCGGGCCGCCTCGTCGCCGTGCTCGACGCGCCGCCGCAGCAGGTGCAGGGCGATTCGCCGGTTGAGGCTGAACTGCCGCTCCTCGTCCACCACGACGACGATGCCCGAGGGACGGTGCGTCGCCCGTACCGCCGTGCTGGCCTTGTTGCGGTGCTGACCACCCGGACCGCCGGTCCGGCAGGCCACGATGTCGACGTCCGCCTCGGCGAACGTCGTCGGCGTGGCGTCGGGTTGCGGCGGCTGGGCGGTGACGTACCAGTTCTTGCGGCCCGTGCCCGCCCGGTAGGGGCTCGGGGCCTGCCAGCACAGCGTCCCGGTCCACGAGGCCGCGAACGCGTCGGCGTCCGCGCCGGTGATCCGGATGAGCGCCGACCGGTAGGTGCCGGGCCGATCGCCGGGCGACACCTGAACGGTGTCGATCGTCAGACCTCGGCGGGTGCCGTCCCCGGTCAGGCGGTGCAGGAGTTGGCCCAGTGCCCAGGCGCACTCGGCGGGGCCGCGACCGGCGGACAGCAGCAGGAGCACGCTCACGACCGCCCCCGCCCGACGCGGTGGCCCCGCCGTTCGGCGCGGGAGGTGGACCCGAGATCTGGTGTCTTGTAGGTGACCAGGGGAGTCGTGCTGACCACCGGCGTGGCCAACCGGTGCTCGACCAGATCGGCGATCACCTGCTCGATGCGCTTGTACGCCGTGGGCGCCTCCTCGAACAGCAGTTGCCGGTCGCCACACACCACAAGCGAACCCACCGGAGTACGACGAAGCTCCTCGACCGTGTGCTTGGCCCGGCCCCGCCGCAGGGCGTCGGCGCGCGACATCTTGCGGCCGGCGCCGTGTGCCACCGAGTGGTTGGCCTCCGGCCCGGCGTGGGCGGCCACCAGATAGGAGGCCGTGCCCCGGGTGCCGGCGACGAGGACGTCCCGGCCGTCGCCCGGGGCCGCGCCCTTGCGGTGCAGGTAGACCCCGTCGGAAACCTCGACCAGGTTGTGGCACTGGTCGACGATCGGCGCGCTGGGCTCCGCCCCCAACGCGTACGCGACCCGGGCCGCGAGCAACCGGCGGTTGAGCGAACCCCAGCGCACGGCCTCGTCGTGCATCGCCAGGTAGGCGGCGGGATCGGGAGTGGCACCGGCGCCGTGTACCTCGGTGTGCGCCCGCAGGATCCGCTCGCCCAGGCCACGGGACCCACTGTGCACGATGAGCACGAGATCGCCGGAGTCGAGCCCGAGACGACCCGCGTGGTCCGCGTCGAGGACGGTGTCGACCCGGGCCAGTTCGACGAAGTGGTTGCCACGGCCGACCGTCCCGAGGCCGTCCAGGTGACCGGCCGGGACGTCACCGGGCACGTGAGCCCAGGCCGGGTCGTCGGCGTCGCGCTCCGGGTGCAACGCGCGGTCGAGGTCGGGGAACCGGGAGGCGAGCCGCTCCGGTACGGCACGCTTGAGCGTGATGGGGAACACGGCGATGCCGCAGCCGATGTCGGAGCCCACCAGAAACGGGTACAGCACCGTCGAGGCCATGGCCGCACCGATGGGCGCGCCCTTGCCGGGGTGCAGGTCCGGCATGGCCGCGACGTGGATCATGCCGTCGAGGGCGGCAACCTGCTGGCACTGCGCGAGCGCGGCGGACTCGATCCAGCTCGCGGGTGAGGCGAACACCGTGATGGTGGCCGGGGCGGACGGGGGCAGGGACTCCCCAGGGGAGTGGTGCGGGAACAAGGAGGCTCACTTCTCACGCAGACGCGGGAACGGACGACGGCACGGCCTTCCGGGAGAGGTCACCGGAGGCGGGTGCGCGGGGGTGGTCCCGTCAGTACGTCATGGACGCCACTCTCGTGCAGTCCGTCCCGAACGACAAGCGATTTTCCGAGGCACCGGGCGCTGCCGTGCGGGCACGCCGGGCCGGGCACTGACGGTAGCGCGACAGCTGTCAGATGACTGATCGCCCGTGGCCGGTCGCTCGTGCACTATCCGTGCATGCTGACAGGGCGTGACGGCCTGCTCGTGGAGGCCCGTACCGCACTGGTCCGGGCCGCCGGTGCGGTGCTTCTCGGCCCGGCCGGTGTGGGGCGCACCGCCCTCGCCCGGGCCGCCGTCGCCGACCTGCCGCCCCGACTGTTCCGCGAGGTCTGGATCACCGCGACCGCGGCGAGCAAGGAGGTGCCGTTCGGTGCGCTCGGCCAACTCCTCAGCGGCGGTCACCCAGCCCTGCACCCGGCCCTGGTGCACAACACCGTGCTGGCCGCCCTGCACGAACGGTGCGGCTCCGGCCGTACCCCGGTGTTGGTCGTCGACGACGCCCACCTGCTCGACGGGCCGTCCGCCGGCGTGCTGCTCTCTCTGGTCCAGGCCCGTGCGGTCCGCGCGCTGGTCACCGTCCGGTCCGGGGTCCCGGCCCCGGACGCGGTGGTCGCGCTGTGGAAGGACGTCGGGCTACCCCTGCTGATCGTGCCGGCCCTCGCCGAGGACGCCGTCGGTGCCCTGGCCGAACAGCGTTTGTCCGGCCCGGTCAGCCGCTCCACCACCCAGCTGCTGTGGCAGTGGACGGGCGGGCTGCCGCAACTGGCGGCCGCGCTGATCGACCACGGGCGGGAGGTCGGCTCGCTGGTGCGCGACACCGACCAGTGGCGGTGGCGCGCTCCTCTCGCGGTGCCGGCACAGGTGGCCGACCTGCTCGACCGGGAGTTGGACCGCGTCGGCCGCCTCGGCGAGGACGCGCTGGCCGCGTTGGCCCTCGGCGGGCCCCTGCCGCTGCCCGTCGTGGAGGCGGCCGCGTCACCGGAGCTGGTCGCCGATCTCGAACAGCTCGGCATGGTCCGCAGCGAACAGAGCGACGACCAGATCCTGGTACGACTGGGCCACCCGATGCTCGGTGCCGTGGTGCGCCGCCGGATGTCGCCCGCCCGGCGTCGCCGGGTGTCCGCCGCTCTGCTGGCCAGCACGCCCCAGGGCACGACCCGGGGCGCACACACGGTGGCCAGCGCGCTGTGGGCGGCGCACGCCGGCCAACCGGTCGGCTCGGCCGAGCTGCTCCGGTCGGCCAGCCTCTGCCTGTACGCGGATCCGACCGCCTCGGAACAGCTGGCCCGGCGGGCCCGCGAGCGCGGCGGCGGCGCACCGGCGGCGGTAGCGCTCGCCGCCGCCCTCATCGAGCAGAGCCGCACCGCCGAGGCGTACGAGACGCTTGTCGCCGCACTCCGTGATGCCGAGGCCGCCGGTGACCGAGGTGCGCAGGTGACCGTCCGGGTGGCGTTGGCCAGGCACCGGGCGTGGGTGGGGCGGGAGCCTCGGCAGGCGTACGACGATCTGCTGCGGATTCGCGCGGACGCCGAGGCCGCCGGTGACGCGGCCGGTCGGGCCGAGGCGGCGGCGGTCGCCGTGGTGGTCCAACTCTTCAGCGGGCAGGCGGCGCAGGCGCTGCACGACGCCCGCGAGTTCCTGGGTGCGACACCTCCGCCGGCCGGGCAGTTGCGGGTCACGCTGGCGTCGGTGGCCGCGCTGGCCCTGACCGGGCGCACCGCGGAGGCGGCCCGGGTGGGCCGTGCGGCGGTGCGGAGGTCCGGTTCGTCGGCACTGCCGTTCGCCCGTGGCATGGCCGGGGCGGCGCTGGCGTTCGCCGAGCTGTGGCGGGAGCCCACCCCGACCGGGCCGGTCACGGACCCGGCGGCGGGACGGTGGCCGATGTCCAACGATCCGCTGGTCTCCGGGCTGTCCCACACCGCATGGCCGATCTTCGACGGCTACGCCCAGCGGGTCAGCGGTGACCGGGCCGGTGCCATCAGCCGGCTCCGGGACGCCGTCGCGCAGCAGGCCGACGGGGAGGGGCTGTTCCGGTCCGAGGCCACCGGCTGGCTCGCGATCACCCTGGCCGAGGACGGCCGCCCGGACGAGGCCGAGGCGGTGCTGCGGGAGCATCCCGTCGACGCGGTCGCGTTGGTGCCGGGCCTGCGGCCCTGGGCGACGGCCGCGGTGGCCGCCGCGGCCGGTCAGCGAACGCGGGCCGCCCGGTTGATGGACGAGGCGATTGCCGTCGCCCATACGTCCGGGTGCTGGCTGGTGGAGCTGGGTTACCTCATCTACGCGGCACACCTCGACCCGGTCGCCGGGCCGACCAGGTACGCGGGCCGCATCGCCGAAGCGATCGGCCACGTCGACGCCGACCGCCTCGTCACCGCCGGTCGGGCGGTGATCGCGCTGGCCGGCCGCAACCCGACGGTGCTGCTTGAGCACGCCCACCGCCTGGTCGACGTCAACATGAGCGGTGAGGCGCTGAAACTTGTCGACGAGGTCGCTCGGCGAACCGGCTCGTCCGACAGCGCCCGGCTCTTCGTCGACCTGCGCACCCGCCTGCGGACCGCGGCACCCGGTGACCCCGCGGTGGCGGCGGGGCTGACCGCACGGGAGACGCAGATCGCCGGGTTCGCCGCCCGTGGCCTGTCCGACCGGGAGATCGCCGACCAGTTGGTGCTGTCGGTGCGTACGGTGCAGACACATCTGGGTCGGGCGTACCGCAAACTCGCGGTGACGTCCCGGCGTGAGCTGTCCGACGCGTTACGCCTGGTCGGCTGAGGGCCGGAGACGGCCGTGGCGCGCGACGCACCACGGCCGTCACCGTCCAGGCCCTAGGTGTTCTTCGTGTAGCAGGTGACCTGCCCGTTGGAGTCCTCGTGACACTCGGCCCCCTTGGCGCCGAGAACGTTGATCGTGCCGACCAGGACGGTCAACCCGAAGGCGGTCAGGATCCCCATGCCCACCTTCTTGGCCAACTCCGCGAAGTTGGCCGTGACGTCCAACCGGAACGTGACAGGCGCGTACCGGATCTGCTCCCACAGCTCGGCGATGCGCGGGTCGTGGCCGGTGACGCTGAAGTCGTCGCTGCTGTGCTCGTCGGTCACCCGACCGCTCGCGACGGCCACGAAAACGTCCCTGTTCTGGTGCACCACGTTCGGTGCGGCGGCGAAACTCCAGCTGTGGCTGAGCAGACCGTTCTCGTGGACGTGCCCCTGGAACCAGTAGTGACCGTCGCTGGCCATCCGCAGCCACGCGGTGCCCTTGACGCTGGAGGGCAACAGGCTGCCGGAGAACGTGTTGCTCCACTCCTGCTCCAGCCGGTCCATGGTCGTCCGGGTCGACCCGCCCGGGTGACCGACCTGCGCCCCGACCTGCCGCAGGGTCAGCGGCGCCCGGATGTCGAGGTACCGGGTCGCGGCCGTACGGACGCTGGTCATGGCGTCACTCCCTCGACTTCCACATGTGCACGGTGCCGTTCTCGTCCTTGTAGGCGTGGACCTTGCCCGGCTGACCGAAGAACGCGACCCACCCGGCGACCACCGCACCCACGATGACCAGCGGAATCCACTTCAGGATGTTGCCGATCAACTGCCCGACGTTCATCGTCACGCTCAGCCGGAAGTTCACCGTGGCGTTGTTGAGCTGATCCCAGTACTGCCCGATCCGCGGATCCTGGCCCAGCTCGGAGAAGTCGTCACTGCTGCTGTTGTCCGACACCTTGCCGCTGGCGGAGAAGACGAAGGCGTTGCCGTCGGCGTCCACGAAGGCCGGCGTGGCCACGAACGACCAACTGTGCGAGACCGCGCCGTTCTCGTGCACGTGGCCCTCGAACATGTAGTGGCCGTCGCTGAACAACCGCAGCCACGCGCTGCCCTTCACGCTGGAGGGGAGCAGGCTGCCGGAGAACCACTCACTGGACGTCTGCTCCAGTTGGACAAGCATCCGTCGGCTGGAACCGGTGGGGTGGCCGATCTCGCCGCCGACCTCCCGCATCGTCATCGGCGCCTCGAACCGCAGGTACTTCCCGGCCGCCTCACGCAGGCTGGTCATGACGTGGTCACCAGGATCGGCACCAGCGCCCGACCGGTCGGCAGCGGACCCAGTGCCTTGCCCAGGATCGCCCCGACCGCCTTGAACGGGTCGGCCACCCGCATGGCGTGCCCCCGGGTGGGGGAGGTGGTCAGCAGGTCACCGGGGCGCACCGCTCCGTGCGTCGCGTCGACCAGGCAGTACACCTTGCCGGCCAGGGCCAGCGGCCGACGCCTGTCGCTGTCCGGCTGCCGGTCCAGCACCATCGCCGGGGCGAAGCTGCCCGCTCCGGAGACCACGCCGGCCACCGCGCTGTCGTACGGCTTGTCGGCCAACTCCAGCGCACCGGTCTCGCCGATCACCAGCACGGCGCCGGGAATCGCCGCGGTCAGGTGAGCGCCGGCGACGTCGAACTCCTCGGCCAGGTCCGCGTTGCTGAGCGAGATGTCGCCGTGCACACCGTCGATGACCACTGTGTACGCCCGGGTGTCCGGGTTGGCGAAGGCCATCGAACTCTGGTCGCCGTTGATCGCGACGGTGTAGGTGCGCGTCTTGCTGTGGCAGAACTTGATGTGGTTGTTCGTGCCGTCCAGGTCGACCTGGTTCGCCGCGACGATCTTCGAGCTGACCGTGTTCGTCGCGGACATGTTCGTCGCGGTGACGCTGGGGCTGTTCAGGTTGTTGGCCGCCCACAGGTCACCGGTCGTGCCGTTGAGCAGCAGCTTGTACTGCCGGGTGTCCGGGTGCGCGAACGCCATCGAACTCTTCTCACCGTCAATGCCGACGGTGTAGGTGCGGGTCTTGCTGTGGCAGAACTTGACGTGGTTGTTGGGCCCGTCCAGGTCGACCTGGTTCGCGCTGAGGCTGCGGCTGTTGACGTTGTTGGCCGCCCACAGGTTGCCGTTCTGCCCGTCCAGGATCGTGGTGTACGCGCGCTTGTCGTTCGCCAGGCTGATGGTGCTGGTGCCGCCGTTCATCCCGATCGTGTACGCGCGGGTCGTGAAGTTGGTGAGCACCAGGGCGTTGTCGGCGCCGTCGAGCACGACGGCCCGCGCGGCCACCGTGTCGGCGGTGATGGTGGTCGGCGGCGCCGGGGTCGGCGTCGTCGGT
Source organism: Micromonospora sp. NPDC048935 (assembly GCF_043197875.1). Taxonomy (NCBI): domain Bacteria; kingdom Bacillati; phylum Actinomycetota; class Actinomycetes; order Micromonosporales; family Micromonosporaceae; genus Micromonospora; species Micromonospora sp. NPDC048935. The sequence continues at coordinate 905,347 of NZ_JBICTZ010000001.1, forward strand.
GCCGCCTCGGCGTCACCCTTGACGACCGGAGCGGACGTGGCGGGCGGACCCTCGGCGCGCTGCGCCTGCTCGGTCTGCCGGGACTGCTCGGGTGCGCGGACCGGCGGCGGCACCGGAGCGGCGGTGTCCGCCCTGGCGGGCGCGTCGTCCGGGGTGGTCCGCTGCGGCGGTGTGCTCGGTGGGCTGGTGGGCCGGGCGATCGCCTCGGCGCTGTCCGGGTTGCTGGCCTTCGCGGCCTCGTTGTTCGTCATGTGTCCATTGCACCGGCCAGCCGGCCGGCAATCGTCGGTAGTCACTACGTAGGTTGGTCCACCCGACTACGTAGCGTCGACGGCGTACGCTGCCGCGATGACCGCACCGCGTCGCATCCTGATCTACGGGGTGCACGGCGCGGGCAAGTCCACTCTCGCCGTGCGCCTGGCCGAGCGACTCCGGCTGCCGTGGTATCCGGTGGACGACCTGCTGTGGCTGCCGGGGTGGGTCGAGGTGCCGGTCGCCCAGCAGCGCACCCGGATCGAGGAGGTCTGCCGCCGGGACACCTGGATCCTCGACGGCGCGTACCACGGCTGGCGGGACGTGCCGCTGGCTCGTGCCGACCTGGTGGTGGCCCTGGACTACCCGTGGTGGCGTTCGTTCTGGCGGTTGCTGCGTCGTACCCTGCGCCGCGTGGGCTCCGGCGAGGTGATCTGCAACGGAAACCGCGAATCACTGGGCAGTGTGCTGTCCGCGGACTCGATCCTGGTCTGGCACGTCAGCGCGTTCGGCCGGGAACGGCGGCGAATGCGGGCCTGGCAGGCCGATCCGGCCGGGCCGCCCGTGCTGCTGTTCACCAGCCCGGCCGCCCTGGACGACTGGGTGGCGGGCCTGCCAACCCGGTGACGGCCGCTCAGACAGGTCCCCCCGTTCAGCAGATCGACGGAGAGCCTGTGGGCGCGTCAGCCTCGCCATCCGCGCACCGGCGAACTCCGCCACGAGCTGCCGCTTGCGGGTCCGACACAGCCACGCCGCCCCGCACCCAGCCCCGGGCACCCCAACGTCCCAACGGACACCAAGTCGGACACTTCCACGACCCTGATGCGTCCCGCCGTGTCCACTACCGTGGGACGGTATGAGTCACCGCCTCCGCGCGGCCATGCTCGGCGCCCACCTCGACCCGGCAGCCCTCGCCACGGCCGTCGGTGTCGACGTCAAATCCGTTACCCGGTGGCTCACCGGCCGCGTCCCCCACCAACGCACCTGCCTCGCCGTCGCCGACGCCCTCGGCGAAACCGAAGCGGACCTGTGGCCCCAGACCCGCCCCGACCAGGCACCCGGCGCGGAAGCCACCGCCGAGGTCGTCGCCGCCTACGCCCACCGCGCCGACGTCCCCACCATGTCTGGGCCGCTCGGCTCAGCGGTGCCACCACCCGGATCGACCTACTCGGTTACGCCTACCCGTTCCTCCTGGAGCTGCTGCCCAACACGATGCAACTCATCAGCGACAAGGCCGCCGATGGTGCTCGCGTGCGGCTCGCGTTCGCCGACCCGGACTGCCCGCACGTCGGCGAGCGCGACGCCCTCGAACAGATCGGCGGCACCCTCCCCGGCCGGATCCGCAACGCCCTCAACTTCTGCGAACCACTCCACGATGTGCCAGGGGTGGAGATCGGCCTGCACACCGTGCACCTGTACAACTCGGTGTTCCGGTTCGACCACCAGATGATCGTCACCCCACACCTGTACCGCGCTCGCGGCTACCAACACCCCGCCCTGCACCTGCGCGAACTCTCCCCGCACGGCATCTTCGCCGCCCACGCCGACCAGTTCGAACAGATCTGGCAAACCACCACCAGCTATCCGGAGGTGACCCGGTGACCGGCCGGCGCGACTACTACCACGACTCCGACGCCCCCGCCGCCAACAGCCTCGTCCCCGCCGCCGCCGTCATTACCGACGACCACGGCCACGTCCTGCTGCAACGGCGTACGGACTCCGGCAACTGGTCGCTTCCCGGCGGCGCCATGGACATCGGCGAAACTCTCCAGCAGTGCGCCATCCGCGAGGTCAAGGAAGAGACCGGCCCCGACATCGAGATCACCGGCCTGCTCGGCATCTACACCGACCCCGCGCACGTCATCGCGTACGCCGATGGTGAGGTTCGCCAGGAGTTCACGGTGACCTACCGGGCCCGAGTCACCGGCGGCACGCTGGCCATCAGCGACGAGTCCACCGAGGTCCGCTTCATCCACCCCGCTGAGTTCGACGGCATCCCCATCCACGACACCGTCCGCCTGCGCCTCCGCCACCACGCCGAAGGCCGCGACATCCTTCACCTTGGATAGGCCGATCGGCCTCGGAGCGCCGCACAGGTGGGCGCGTGACCTCGCACGGGGGTACGTCCTCGTCCCCACCCGGTGGACGTTGGACTTCGCACCGCCCGGCGGCGAGGCCGGCAGCGCGCGGTTCGCGCAGACATGTGTCGTGCGGCTGGGGGAGGACCGGACGCAGATCCTGCTCTACCTTTCGCACAAACGAGAGGACGACGCCCTGCGGAAGCTGGGGCTGACCAACTGACCCGGCCCCTGCGCCACACGTCGGCCCATCCCCGGTAGGGGGATGGGCCGACGGTGCCCATGTTGGTCAGTGTTGAAGGGGCCCGGCCGGCAGGTCACCGGCCGGGCCACCGATCAGGACTCCTGGCTACGACGTCGGGCCAGGAGGAACGCGAACGCCCCCAGCACGACCAGCGCACCTCCGATGCCCGTCAGGGCCGGAACCGTGCCACCGCCGGTGACCGGCAAGATGGGACCCCTGCCCCCGGGGCTACCGGGTGCGCCGGGTGCTCCAGGGCTGCCGGGTGCTCCAGGGCTGCCGGGTGCTCCCGGGCTGCCGGGTGCTCCCGGGCTGCCGGGTGCGCCCTGCGGTCCGGGTGCTCCGGGGCTGCCGGGCGCTCCTGGACTGCCGGGCGCTCCTGGACTGCCGGGTGCGCCGGGTGCTCCGGGTGCGCCGGGGCTACCGGGTGCTCCGGGTGCTCCCGGGCTGCCAGGTGCTCCGGGGCTACCGGGTGCTCCGGGGCTGCCGGGTGCGCCGGGGCTGCCGGGTGCGCCGGGGCTGCCGGGTGCGCCGGGGCTGCCGGGTGCGCCGGGGCTGCCGGGCGGGCCAGACGGGCCGGGCGGTCCGGACGGCCCGGGTGGACCGGTGGGGCCGGCGCACACCGGTGCCGTGATGACGTTGGTGTCGAGAGTGACGGCGGCGGTTCGCGCCAGTGCGCGGCCCTGGAGGGTCGCGCCGGTGGCCATCGTGATCGCCGCCTGGGCCATGATGGTGCCCACGAAGGTGGTTCCCGTGCCGATCGTCGCCGAGCTGCCGATCTTCCAGAAGACGTTGCAGGCCGAGGCGCCGTTGATCAGAACGACGCTGCTGTTCGACGCCGTCGTCAGCGAGGAGTCGATCTGGAAGATGAACACGGCCGCCGGGTCGCCCTGGCCGTTCAGCGTCAACGCCCCGGTCAGTTGTGCGGCCCCGATCCGGTAGACGCCGGGGTTGAGCGTGTTGCCACCGAGTTCCGCAGGCAGGTTGGTGAACGGTGTCCGCCCGGCGGCGTCGTTGAAGGCGATGGTCAGATCGCTCTGGGCCTGGAGAGCGACCGCGTCGCCGAGGTGGACCTCACCGCCGATGGTTGCCGTTCCGAAGCCCGACGCGGTGTTTCCGGGGAATCGTCCGAGGCTCTGCCCCAGGAAGCTCGGGCCGGTGTTTGTCGGCTCGGCTCCGGCGAGGACGGAGAAGTTGCCCGCTGTTCCCAGATTTACCGGTGCGTCGGCGGCGCTGGCCGGCGTCGAGCCGAGCAGCAGGAAACTGACGGCGACGGCGGCGGCTGCGGATGCCGCGAGCGCCGCCAGGAGCCCTCGGCGGAGACGATGGTGATGGGGTTTTGCTGTCACAGAACACCCTCCGTGGGTATTACTTCGCAGGAGGGCTCGGTAAAGCCAAGACCTGCGTCAAACGGCCTGGACGGCACTGACGAAGTGCGGTGACCACCACATCACGTCAGAGCCGCCGAAACCCACGAAACGGGATAATAGGTGCATTGTGGGAGCGCAATACGCATTCACCTTCACATTGCTCTGTACCGCATCAGTGATCGACTGGCCACCCGGCTCAGGGCTGGTGCGCCACCGGCGGTCTGATCGCTCGGCCGAGCACGCAGGGTGAGGACGGGCCGTTGCTGGTGGCCGGGAAACGGAACCGGCGCAGTTCCTCGATCACGAACCCTTCGGCGGTGATGGCGGCGACGGTGTCGCGGTTGGTGCGGCAGCCACCGAACAGCTTCGGCCACAGTGTCGCGTCGAGCAGCCGCTGGGCTCGGTGCAGACCGCTGTGCTCCTCGGCGGCGACGTGCTCGAAGAAGCGCAACTGGCCGCCGGGGCGCAGCACCCGACTGACCTCCGCGAGCGCGCCCGCCTGATCCGGTACGGTGCACAACACCAGCGCGACGACCGCCGCGTCGAACTCGCCGGCCTCTGCGGGCAGGGCCTCCGCCAGACCGTCGACGACCGTGACCGGCACCGGCGCGCCCGGTGCCGCCCGCTCGGCGGCGGCGCGCAGACGACGCTCTGGCTCGACCGCGACGACCTCGGTCACCCCGGGCGGATAGTGGGCGAACATCCTGCCGTTGCCCGCGCCGATCTCGATCACCCGGCCGGAGAGGCCGGCGACCAGGTCCCGTCGGAACTCCGCCGTGCCGGCGCGGTCCATGGCGACGCTGAGCCGTTCGTACACCCGGGCGAACACCGGGTGGGACACCACGGCCATGTCGACCTCCAGGGTATGCGGGGTCCTCGTCGACCTGTTCTCAGGCGATTGTGCTGCATCGGCGCACGGTTTCCGTCTTACTGGTGTGGCAGCGACCCATCCCGCGCAGACAGGACGTGGTTCGACCATGAAGATCGTCGTCATCGGTGGCAGTGGCCTCATCGGCTCCAAGCTCGTGGACAGTCTCGGTGCCCGGGGGCACGAAGCGGTGCCCGCCTCTCCGAAGACCGGCGTCAACACCCTGACCGGCGACGGGGTCGCCGGGGCGCTCGCCGGCGCGGACGTCGTCGTCGACGTGTCGAACTCGCCGTCGTTCGAGGACACCGCCGTGCTGGAGTTCTTCGAGACATCCACCCGGACGCTTCTCGCCGCCGCGTCGGATGCCGGAGTGGGCCACTACGCGGCGCTCTCGATCGTCGGGTGCGACCGGATCCCGGACAGCGGCTACATGCGGGCGAAGGTCGCCCAGGAGAAGCTCATCGTCGCGGCCGGAATCCCGTACTCCGTGGTGCACGCCACGCAGTTCTTCGAATTTCTCCAGGGGATCATCGACGCCGCCACGGACGGCGACACCGTGCATCTCGCGCCGGTGCTCATCCAGCCGATGGCGGCGGACGACGTCGCGGCCGCGGTCGCCGACGTCGTGGTCGGTATGCCCACCAACGCGGTGGTCGAGGTCGCTGGCCCGGAGCAGTTCCGCCTCGACGAGCTGGGCCGATCCATCCTCGCGTCCCAGCAGGATCCCCGGTCGGTGGTGGCCGACCCCGGCGCCAGGTATTTCGGCGCCAGGCTGGGCGAGCGTTCGCTCGTCCCCGCCGACGGCGCCCGCATCGCCGCTACGCGTCTCGACGAATGGCGTGCGCGGTCGGCCCGCGCCACGTGACCCTGCGCGGGTGGCCCGCGCCAGATGGCCCTGCGCGGGTGCCCGCGCCACATGGCCCCGCGCGGGTGCCCGCGCCACATGGCCCGGCCGGCTACCCGGGTGCCACGGGTGGGTTGGCCGGCCCGCCGAGGCGCTGCACCAGCTCCCGTACCGCCTCGGTGAACGCCTCGTCCGCCTCGTCCGGCCAGTGGCCGTGGATGGGTGGGGGAACGCTGTCGCCGGCCGGCGTGACCACGTCGCGGGGATCGCGTTGTCGGCGATCCACGGCGTCCGCCGGGTCGCCCTCCGTGGCCCCCGGGGGTGACCGGTGGGCGGAGAAGACCCAGCCGCCGATGGGATCGGTGTCCCGCCACAGGTTCACCCAGCGCCAACCAACCCGACGGCCGATGTCGTGCAGCGCCGCATCGTCGATGTAGGCGGGGAAGAGTCGCGCGTAGAGGCGACGCAACGGCGACCCGTGGGTGAGCAGGGCGACGCGACAGCCGACCTCCGGCGGCAACTGGAGCACCGTCGCGGCGAGCAGGACCGAGCCGTGGCTGTGCCCGGTGAGCAGCACCGGATGGCCGCTCTCGACGAGGTACGTGACGCGGCGGGTCAGCTCCGGTACGGCCCGTTCGGCGTAACACGGCGGCGCGAAGGGATGGGCGGCTCGGGGCCAGAAGGTGCCGAGGTCCCAGAGAACGCCGACATGCCGCCGGAACGGGATGGTCCGGTAGGCGAAGACACTGCCGACGACCAGGCCGATGATGATCGCGGCGATCAACCAACTGCCGAACGCGATGCTGAAGGTGACCGCCTCCGCCGGCAACCCGATGTTTCTCTCGACGACGTCGCTCGGGAACTCTCCCAGCAGGCCGATGGTGGTGGTGGCCGTGGCGAGCCCGGCGAGGCAGCCGAAGAGCACCGCCAGCGACACCAGTTTCTCGGTGAACCGGGCCCGAGCTATCGCGTCCCGGACCTGCCGGAGTCGGGGCCGGACCTGGGCCGGCGGGTTCGGGTGGTCGCGCGCGACGATCGCCGCGGCGTCGCGCCGACGGCGACGGCGGGTGAGCACGATGACCAGACCGGCGACGGTCAGCGTGATCAGCACCGCCCGGAGGAAGCCGAAGATCACCCAGGTGTACGCGCGGGGCGGGCCGGCGGCGATGCCCGCACCGGTCGGCAGGTCACGGTCGAGGAAATCCGCCGCCCGGTAGACCAACGCCGCGGAGTACGCCACCGCCACGCTGATCCCGGCCGCCGCGATCGCGAGCGCGCCCAGCCCGAACAGCGGCGTGGCCCCTCGGCGCCGGTCGCGGCGCCTCAGCAGCACCGCGCCCAGGGCGGTCAGCAGGGTCGTCTGGGCGACGAAGAGCCCGGCCAGGGTCGTGTCGTAGCCGGGCAGTCCGTGGCTTTCGTCCCATGGTTGCGGGCTGGCCAGCACGTGGGCCAGCACGAGGACGGTCAGGGCGATGGCGGCGGTCCGCACCGCGTTGGTGATGCCGTCGAGTCGCCGATCGGTGGCAGCCCGGTCGATCAACGGGGGAGTGCAGAGCGATCCCACGCAGGCGGCCAGGACCACCGCGGTGGCCACCGTCAGGGCGACGCCGGTGGCGGTGGCACCGGTGGCGACCCGGGCCAGGAGCAGGGTGAGGTCCAGCGTCGCGAACGCGGCGGCGACGTGGATCGAGCGCAGTCGGCCGACCAGCGGCTCGGCGTCCCACTGACCGACCTCGCCGAGCCGATGCCCGGAGACCTGCTCGGGTGCGCGGAACGCCTCGAACGTTCGTCCCGGGCGGTTGCTGATCCGCCAGATCAGGCCGATCGCGGTGGCCGGGACCAGCGCGAGCACCGCCAGTCGGAGCCCGACCGGCCGCCCGCTCAACCAGGACAGCCAGCTACGCCCGTCGAGGCAGTTCGACGAGTTCAGACACTTCCAGCCGACGAGGTCCAGGGCGACGCCGGCGATGGCGAGCACGTAGAGCGCGGTGAGCGTGAGCGCCAGCAGCCGGCACAGCGACCTGACCATCGCCTCGGAACCGGAGTTCGCGGGGCGCATCCAGATCGCCACGTTGACGAGCATGAACGGCAGGAGGAAGACCAGCCCCAGGGCGCGGGTCACCGTCCCGGAGGGCAGGTCACCCCAGCGGTACGCCTCCAGCGTCACCCCGGGGGCACCGGCGTTGCCCGAACACCGGGGGCGTTGCCGGTAGAAGCCGCCGCTGCGGTCGCCCGCCACCTGCGCGGTCTGCCCCAGGTCCAGCACCTCTTCGGCGTTCGCGCCGGAGACTCCGTGCACCCGCAGCTCCACGACGTCGCCGGAGAGGTCCGGCCCGCTCAACCGCGCTGATCCATCCGACGTCCCCCCGCGGCGTCTCGGCAGCCCTCTGACTCGATCCATCCGAGGCCAGCCCTCGCCAGCACCGTGGCCGGGGCCACCACCCGGACGGCGGCAGAGCGCGGTCTACCCGAAGCGGACGACCTCAATCGCGACGGGCCCGGCGTACCCCGGGAGGCGCGACGGGTCCGGCGTACCCCGGGAGGATCGCCGTGGTGGTGCGGCCCCGTTCGCGCGGTCGTCGGCTGGCCGACGCGCGCGGGCGTGGGGATTGATCGGGCCCTGGCGGGGTAGGTGCCGCCATGGTCGCTGCCGGTCGGCACGGAGCGGACCGGCGCGCTCCGCTCGTGGTCCGACTGTGGGACCGCACGATGGCCACGCTGCGCGAGCGGTTCCGTCGGGTACGGGCGATCGGCGGGCTCGCGGTGCAGGCCGGGCTGGCCGCGGCGCTGGCGTGGTTCGTGGCGCACGACCTGTTGCAGGTGTCGCAGCCGGTCTTCGCGCCGATCTCCGCGGTCTCGACTCTCGCCGCGTCCGTCGGCCAACGCCTCCGCCGCACCGTCGAGCTGATCATCGGTGTCACCGTCGGGGTGCTGATCGGCGATCTGCTGCTCCTGGTGATCGGCACCGGCTGGTGGCAACTCGTCCTGATTGTCGTGCTCGCCATCGTCGTCGCGTTGTTCCTCGCCGGCAGTGCGGCGGTGGTGATCCAGGCCGGGGCGACGGCGGTGCTCATCACCACGCTCAGTCCGTCCGTTCGTGACCTGGAGATCCCTCGGTTCGTGGACGCGCTGGTCGGGGGAGGTCTGGCGCTGCTGGTCACCGCCGTGCTGCTGCCGCTGAACCCGCTGCGGGTGCTCAACCGGGCCGCGCGGCCGGTGTTGGATCTCCTCGGGGCCCAACTCGGCGCGACCGCCGACGCGCTGGCCGCGCGTGACGCCGCCCGTGCCCGTGCCGCCCGCAGCGCGCTGCGGCAGAACAAGGGCCAGTTGCAGGCGTTCGTCGAGGCGACCCAGGGCGCGCGGGAGGCCAGCACCCTGTCACCGGTGCACTGGCGCGAGCGGCACGGGCCGGTGGGCCGGTACGCGCAGGCGGCGGAGCCGGTCGACCGGGCGATGCGCAACAGCGGAACCCTCATCCGGCGATCGGTGACGCTGATCGAGGACGGCGAACCGGTCCCGGAAGCGCTGCCGCAGGCGGTGGCCGATCTCGCCGACGCCGTCCGGTTGCTCAAGCGGCAGTTCGCCGCCGGTGCTGAGCCGAACCGTGCGCGCGAGCAGGCGCTGCGGGCGGTTCGGACGGCCGGTCGTGCCTACCGGGAGGGAGTCGGCTTCTCCGGTGCGGTGGTGGTGGCACAGGTTCGGACGACTGTCAGCGATCTGCTGGTGGCCACCGGGTTGACGCAGGGGGAGGCGAACCACCTGGTCCGGGGCACTTTCGGTGGCCTGGAAGCGTCCGCTTCCCGCAGTGGCACCAACCGTTTGGCATCGTCATGAGCCATGCCTGTTGCACTTTGAGCCAAAGTGGTGCCATGATGGTGCCATGGAGTTGAGGTCATACGTTGAGAACCTGCGAGACGAGTTCGCTGTTGCGGCGGAGGGCGTCGATCCCGAGGCCCGGGTGCTGGCCGAACGGCTCTTCGCCCAACTGGAGGCGGCGACCCGGCTCACGTTGCTCGAAGCGCTCTCCGACGCCGCCGACGAGATCACCCGCGACCTCGCCCCCGGCTCGGTGCACGTCCGCCTGCGGGGGCGCGAGCCGGACTTCGTGGTGACACCGGCCAGCCCACCCGTCGACGAGGTGGGTGCGGCCAGCGGCCCACCGACGCTGTCCGCGCCCGCGCCCGACGGCGAGGACGGCGGCACCTCGCGGATCAACCTTCGGCTCCCCGACCACCTCAAGGCCAGCGTCGAGGAGGCCGCCGGGCGTGCCGGGCTCTCGGTCAACGCCTGGCTGGTGCGCGCTGTCGCAGGTGCCATCGGTGCCGGTGACACGGAACGTCGTGCACCCCGCCGGGCGGAGCCGCGCTCCGGCCAGCACGTCACCGGCTGGGCTCGCTAACTCTCCGTACCCCCTCCTTTTCTCACGCCGCTGACCAGCGGCGACATTCGCCGACCACCCTTCGGGAGACCACCATGCCTGTTTTCGACACGCCAGAGCCCATCGCCGTCCAGATCGAGTTGCCCGTCGGGGATGTCTGGATCAGCGCGACCGACCGCACCGACACGGTGGTGACGGTGCGGCCCCGCGACCCGTCCAGCAGGGCCGACGTGAGCGCCGCGGAACAGACCACCGTCGAGTACGCCGCGGGACAACTGCTGATCAGGGTGTCGAAGAGCTGGCGTCGCTACGGCTTCGGCCCCGGGCCCTCGGTCGACGTCCTGATCGAGTTGCCGGCCGGGTCGCGAGTGCACGCGCAGTCGTCCTGGGCGGCGTTCCGCTGCGAGGGTCGGCTCGGTGCGTGTCACATCAGGACCGGGAGTGGGATCCGGCTCGACGAGACCGGGCCGCTGGACATCGACAGCAGTCACGGCGAGGTCGCGGTGGAGCGGGTCGCGGGCTCGGCCCGGGTGAAGGTCTCGTCCGGCAAGGTGCGCATCGGCGCGGTCGACGGCCCCGCCGAGATCAAGAATTCCTCCGGTGACTGCTGGATCGGCCGCAGTGGCGGCGACGTCCGGGTCAACACCGCGTACGGCGACATCACCCTCGACACGCCGATGGCCTCGGTGACGGCACGCACCGCCTACGGCAACGTCCGGCTGGGCGAGGTCGTCCGGGGGGCGATCGAGCTGAACACCTCGTACGGGGCCATCGAGGTCGGCATCCGTCGCGGAACCGCGGCCTGGCTCGACGTCAGTTCCAAGCACGGCCGTGTGCACAACGCCCTGGAGACGACCGACGGCCCCGCGCAGACCGACGAGACCGTCGAGGTCCGGGCGAACACCGCCTACGGCGACATCATGATCCGCCGCGCCTGATCCACCCCCACCGCGACCGCAAAAGAGGAGACCATGACCAGCTCCACGAAGCCCGCGATCGTCGCCACCGACCTGCGGAAGTCCTACGGCGACAAGGTCGTGCTGGACGGCATCGACCTCATGATCACCGAGGGAACGATCTTCGCGCTGCTCGGCCCCAACGGTGCCGGCAAGACCACCACTGTGCAGATCCTCTCCACCCTGATCAACGCCGACGGCGGCAACGCCCGCGTCTTCGGCCGCGACCTGACCCGCGAGCCCGACGCGGTACGCGAACTGATCGGCGTCACCGGCCAGTTCTCCGCCGTCGACAACCTGCTCACCGGTCGGGAGAACCTCAACCTGATGGCCGACCTGTGTCACCTGGACCGGGACGCCGGTCGGCGACGGATCGCCGAGCTGCTCGACCAGTTCGACCTGACCGACGCGGCGGGCAAGCCGGTGTCGACGTACTCGGGCGGGATGCGGCGGCGGCTCGACCTCGCGATGACCCTGGTCGGCGCGCCCCGCGTGATCTTCCTCGACGAGCCGACCACCGGCCTCGACCCGCGCAGCCGCCGGGCCATGTGGCACATCATCCGTGCTCTCGTCGCCGAGGGCGTCACCATCCTGCTCACCACCCAGTACCTGGAGGAGGCCGACCAGCTCGCCGACCGCGTCGCATTCCTCGACCACGGCCGGCTGATCGCCGAGGGCACCCCGCGCGAACTCAAGCGGCTCATCCCGGGCGGCCACGTGGTGTTGCAGTTCGCCGACCAGGACGGGCTCGACTCGGCGGCCCGGACGTTCGAGGCCGGGACCCGCGACGACGCGGCGCTCACCCTCCAGGTGCCGAGCGACGGCGGAGTCGGGTCGCTGCGCTCGCTGCTCGACCAGCTCGACGGGGCCTCGATCAGCGTGGCCGGGCTCTCCGTGCACACCCCCGATCTCGACGACGTCTTCCTCACCCTCACCGGCCAGCCCGACTCCCGGGCCGTCCGACCCGACCAGGAAAGGGCTACCGCGCGATGAGCACCGTCTCCCTCGCCGTCCGCGACTCGGGCACCATGTTGCGGCGCAACCTCCTGCACATGCGGCGGTACCCGTCGATGACGTTCCTGCTCATCGGCATCCCGATCGTCATCCTGCTGCTCTTCGTCTACGTCTTCGGTGGCACGCTCGGCGCCGGCCTCGGCCCGTCCGGCGACCGCTCCGAGTACGCCAACTACGTCACCCCCGGGATCCTGCTCATCACGGTGGTCAGCGCGGCGCAGGGCACCGCCATCTCGGTGGCGATGGACATGACCGAGGGGATCATCGCCCGCTTCCGGACGATGGCGATCTTCCGACCGTCGGTGCTCACCGGCCACGTGCTGGGCAGCCTGGTCCAGACCCTGCTCAGCCTCGCGGCCGTCACCGTCGCGGCGCTGCTGGTCGGGTTCCGGCCCACGGCCAACCCGGTCGAGTGGCTCGCCGCGATCGGCGTCCTCGCCATGATCACTTTCGCGCTCACCTGGCTGTCCGTCGCCCTCGGCCTGGTCAGCGACAGTGTCGAGACGGCCAGTAACCTGCCCATGCCGCTGATCCTCCTGCCGTTCCTCGGCAGCGGGTTCGTCCCCACCGACTCGATGCCGACGCCGGTGCGGTGGTTCGCCGACTACCAGCCCTTCACGCCCGTCATGGAGACCCTCCGCGGCCTGCTGCTCGGCACCGGGATCGGCGCCAACGGAGTCATCGCGGTCGCCTGGTGCGTCGCCATCAGCGTGCTCTGTTTCTTCTGGGCCAAGTCCCTGTACAACCGCAGTCGGGCCACCTGATCCCGACACCCGCTCGACGTCCCGCCATCGCGACGGACAGCCGGCGGCTCGGCCCACGGGGGTCGAGCCGCCGGCTGTCGAGGTCGCGCGGTACGGGCCGGCGGTGGTGCGGGCCGGGGAGGGCTTGATCGACTCGGCTTTCAAGAAGTCGGCCTGTCTTCGGCCTACGAACCCCCCGATTTTCAGGAACGCGAGTGGATCAGCGCGGCCGCGTCGTCCGTTCGGCCGGCGGGGCTCGCGGGCCGGCCCAGGCATCACCCAAACGTCGAATGTTATCGATAACACCGGCCCGTCGCGGGGCCCTGTGGTGAGCCGGCTGCCCCTCGGGGCGCTCGCTCAGGAGGCATCGCGGCGACCGGCGGCCGTGCCGGAGGTTCGACCACAGGAGCGCGGCGGCCCGGTGATGTTATCGCCAACATCATCCCGGCCCAGCACGTGACCGCCGGCAGGCGGGCGTCCCGTGGCGGGGGAGGTGCGGTACCCGTCGCCCGGCCCGTAGCGGGACATTCGGTTGGCGCCCGTTCCGTGCAGTAGCCCTCGTCCCGAGTGCCCGATCGGTGAACGACACCGGATTCACGTGCTTTGTCGCGGTCCGCTATCGACGCGCCCGAGTCGGCCCGGCTTCCGCGTTCCGTTACGGAGCTGTTGCGCCTAGATGTCTTGACGAGGCTGGATGTGAGCGTTAACACTATCCCCGTTAACGGTGGAGGTGAACATGAACCGTGTGGATGGAGCTGGCGACCGCTACGTCGTCGGTGTCGACTTCGGCACCCTGTCCGGGCGAGCTCTGGTGGTCCGTGTCGGTGATGGTGCCGAGTTGGGGACCGCGGTGCACGAGTACGGCGACGGCGTCATCAGCACGACGCTTCCGGGAGGTCGAGCGCTGCCCCCGGACTGGGCTCTCCAGAACCCGGACGACTACCGCGACGTGCTGCGGCACGCCGTCCCGGCGGCGGTGTCCGCCGCGGGGGTGGACCCCGCCAGGGTGGTCGGCATCGGCATCGACTTCACCGCCTGCACCGTGCTGCCGACGCTCGCCGACGGCACCCCGCTGTGTGAGACGCCCGAGCTGCGCGACCGACCGCACGCCTGGGTCAAGCTGTGGAAGCACCACGCCGCGCAGCCGCACGCCGACCGGATCAACGCGCTGGCCCACGAGCGGGCGGAGCCGTGGATCGGCCGGTACGGCGGCAAGATCTCCGCCGAGTGGCAGTTCGCGAAGGGCCTGCAGATCCTGGAGGAGGACCCGGAGGTCTACGACCGGGCCGAGCGCTTCGTCGAGGCGGCCGACTGGATCGTCTGGCAGCTCTGCGGCACCGAGACCCGCAACGTGTGCACCGCCGGATACAAGGGCATCCTCCAGGACGGCCACTATCCGTCCGAGGGTTTCCTGACCGCGCTCAACCCCGACTTCGGCGACTTCGTGGCCAAGCTGGACGGTCCGTTGCTGCCGCTCGGTGCCCGGGCCGGCGCGCTCACCGCCCAGGCGGCGGCGTGGACCGGCCTGCCCGAGGGCATCGCGGTGGCCGTCGGCAACGTCGACGCGCACGTCACCGCCGCGTCCGCGCAGGCCGTGGAGCCCGGTCGGCTCGTCGCCATCATGGGCACCTCGACCTGCCACGTCGTCAACGGCGCGGAGGTCGCCGAGGTGGCCGGCATGTGCGGGGTCGTGGACGGCGGCATCAGCCCCGGCGCGTGGGGTTACGAGGCCGGGCAGAGCGGCGTCGGCGACATCTTCGGCTGGTTCGTCACGCACGCCGCCCCGGCCGGCATCGACTCGCACGAACGCCTCACCGAGCTGGCCGCGAGCCAGCCCGTCGGCGCGCACGGCCTGATCGCCCTGGACTGGTGGAACGGCAACCGTTCCCTGCTGGTCAACCACGACCTCAGCGGGATGATCGTCGGCATGACGCTGGCCACCCGGCCGCAGGACATCTACCGGGCGCTGCTGGAGTCCACCGCCTTCGGCACGCGGATGATCATCGAGGCGTTCGTCGAGGCCGGCGTCCCCGTCAACGACCTGGTGATCGCCGGCGGTCTCACCAACAACGCCCTGCTGATGCAGATCTACGCCGACGTGACCAGGCGTCCGCTGAACATCATCGCCTCGGCGCAGGGGCCGGCGCTCGGCTCGGCGATCCACGCCGCCGTCGCCGCCGGTGAGTTCCCCTCGATCCACGAGGCCTCGCAGGCGATGGGCCGGGTGCACGAGGCCGTCTACCGCCCGGACCCCGAGCGGGCGCGCGCCTACGACGCCCTCTACGCCGAGTACCGGACGCTGCACGACCACTTCGGTCGCGGCGGCAACGACGTCATGCTCCGCCTGCGGGCGATCCGCAACGCGGCGGTCGAGGGCGCAGCGGCCACACCCGAGCCCGCGCTGGAAGTGGTGGTATGACCGCCGTCGGCGAGCTGCGCGAGACGGTCGCCCGCCTGCACTCCGAACTCACCCGGTACCGCCTGGTGGCCTGGACGGCCGGCAACGTCTCCGCACGGGTGCCCGGCCGCAACCTCATGGTGATCAAGCCGAGCGGCGTGGGCTACGACGACCTGTCGGCGGACACGATGGTGGTGTGCGACCTCGACGGTGTCCTCGTCGAGGGAGATTTCGCCCCGTCCAGCGACACCGCCGCCCACGCGTACGTCTACCGGGCCATGCCCGAGGTCGGTGGGGTCGTGCACACGCACAGCTCGTACGCCACCGCCTGGGCCGCGCGGGGGGAGTCGATCCCCTGCTACCTCACCGCGCAGGCCGACGAGTTCGGCGGGGAGATTCCGGTGGGTCCGTTCGCCCTGATCGGCGGCGACGACATCGGCAAGGGCATCGTCGGCACGCTCGCCGGGCACCGCTCACCCGCGGTGCTGATGCGCAACCACGGCGTCTTCACCATCGGCCGGGACGCCCGCGCGGCGGTCAAGGCCGCGGTCATGTGTGAGGACGTGGCTCGCACGGCGCACCTGGCCCGCGCACTCGGGCAGCCGGTGCCGATCGCACCGGCGGACATCGACGCCCTCCACGACCGTTACCAGAACGTCTACGGTCAACAACCAGTCCCACCGGCGGGTTCCTGACCCTCTACGGTCACACCCGACCCGCCGGTCTGCACCACCCCGAAGTAGCAGCACGCAACACCCGCGTACGCCGCTCCTTGCACATCGGCGGTTGGCGCGGTTCCCCACCACACCGAGCCAAGGAGATTCGATGCGAAAGATGCGAGTGCACTCCGCTCCGTGGCGCGCTGCCACGGTCCTCGCCAGTGTGCTGCTCGTCGGCAGCATGGCGGCCTGCGGCAACAGCGACACCGGCGGCGGCGGCACCAAGGACGACGGCAAGATCACGATGGGCTTCTCGCAGGTCGGCGCGGAGAGCGGCTGGCGTACCGCGAACACCGTCTCGATCAAGGAGGCGGCCACCGCGGCGGGGATCGAGCTGAAGTTCGACGACGCGCAGCAGAAGCAGGAAAACCAGATCAAGGCGATCCGCAACTACATCCAGCAGAAGGTCGACGTGATCGCCTTCTCGCCGGTCGTCGAGTCCGGGTGGGACACCGTGCTCAAGGAGGCCAAGGACGCCAAGATCCCGGTCATCCTGACCGACCGCTCGGTCGACTCGGCCGACAAGTCGCTCTACAAGACCTTCCTCGGCTCGGACTTCGTCAAGGAGGGCCGGCTCGCGGGTGAGTGGCTGGTCGAGCAGAAGAAGACCGCCTCGGGTCCGGTGAACATCGTCGAGCTGCAGGGCAGCACGGGCGCCGCGCCGGCGAACGACCGCAAGAAGGGCTTCGGTGAGGCGATCGCCGCCAACCCGAACCTGAAGGTCATCGCCTCCCAGTCGGGTGACTTCACCCGGGCCGGTGGCAAGCAGGTCATGGAGCAGTTCCTCAAGGCCAACAAGCAGATCGACGTGCTGTTCGCGCACAACGACGACATGGGCCTGGGTGCGCTCGAGGCGATCACCGCCGCTGGCAAGGTGCCGGGCAAGGACATCACCATCATCACGGTCGACGCCGTCAAGGATGGTATGCAGGCCCTCGCCGACGGGAAGTTCAACTTCATCGCGGAGTGCAGCCCGCTGCTCGGCCCACAGCTGATGGACCTGGCCAAGAAGGTCAAGGCCGGCGAGGAGGTGCCTGCTCGGATCGAGACCGAGGAGACCACCTTCACCCAGGCGCAGGCCAAGGAAGCTCTGCCCAACCGTAAGTACTGATCGACGACGGGGTCGCCGCGCTCGCGTGGCGGCCCCGCCGCGTCGCTCTCATACCCGCAACGGACCGGGCTCGGCCCGCGAACACCCCCGTACCACGCCCGCCCGAGCGACCCCCAGGGGCGACCGGGCGGGCGCTGCGGGCGCGTAGCGGCCCTTCCGTGTCGACAACCCAGAAGAGGTCTGATGGGATGACGGATAGCCGTCCGGTCCTGACGATGACCGGGATCAGCAAGTCCTTCCCCGGGGTGCGCGCACTCCGCAACGTCAACTTCCAGCTCCTTCCCGGCGAGGTGCACGCCCTGATGGGCGAGAACGGCGCCGGCAAGTCGACCCTCATCAAGGTGCTGACCGGTGTCTACGACACCGACGAGGGCACCATCACCCTGGACGGGGAGCCGGTCTCCTTCACCGGGCCGATGCAGGCGAACGCCGCCGGGGTCAGCACCGTGTTCCAGGAGGTCAACCTCTGCACCAACCTCTCGGTCGCGGAGAACATCTTCATCGGCCGTGAGCCCCGGCTCCTCGGCGCCGTCCGCTGGGGTGAGGTCCGCCGCCGCGCCCGCGCCCTGCTCACCCGCCTCGACCTCGACCTCGACGTCAGCGCGCCGCTCGGCTCGTACTCCCTGGCGATCCAGCAGATGGTCGCCATCGCCCGCGCCATCGACATCAAGGCCCGGGTGCTGATCCTGGACGAGCCGACGTCCAGCCTCGACGCCGGTGAGGTGGCGCAGTTGTTCCGCATCATGCGGCAACTACGCGACGAGGGCATCGCGATCCTGTTCGTGACGCACTTCCTCGACCAGGTCTACGAGATCGCGGACCGCATCACCGTGCTGCGCAACGGTGGGCTCGTCGGCGAGTACCTGACCCCCGAGCTGCCCCAGCTCTCCCTCGTGGAGAAGATGATCGGCAAGGAACTCGACATCCTCGAGGGCATCGAGGAACACTCCCGGCGTGACCTGGCCAAGCTGGAGGAGGGCACCCCGCTGGTGGCGGTGTCGGACTTCGGCCGGGCGGGGGCGGTCCAGCCGTTCAGCCTCACCATCCACGCCGGCGAGGTGGTGGGCCTGGCCGGCCTGCTGGGCTCGGGGCGTACCGAGGTCGCGCGGTTGTTGTTCGGTGCGGACCGGACCGACGGCGGTCAGGTCACTGTCGACGGCACGCCGAGCAGTCTGCGGACCCCCGCGCAGGCCATCGACCACGGCGTCGGCTTCTGTTCGGAGAACCGCCGCGCGGAGGGCATCGTCGCCGACCTGTCGGTCCGCGAGAACATCATCCTCGCCATGCAGGCGGCCCGCGGCTGGCTGCGGCCGATCCCGCGTCGTCGTCAGGACGAGCTTGTCGACAAGTACATCAAGGCGCTCAACATCCGGCCCGCGGACCCGGAGGTGCCGGTCCGCAACCTCTCGGGTGGCAACCAGCAGAAGGTGCTCCTGGCCCGGTGGCTGATCACCGAGCCGCGGCTGTTGATCCTCGACGAGCCGACCCGGGGCATCGACATCGGCGCGAAGACCGAGATCCAGAAGCTGGTGACCCAGCTGTCCGACGGGGGTATGGCGGTGCTGTTCATCTCCGCCGAGTTGGAGGAGGTGCTGCGCCTCAGCCACAAGGTGGCCGTCATGCGGGACCGCCAGATGGTCGCGCAGCTCCCCAACGACGACAGCCTCAACGCCGACCGCATCATGCAGACCATCGCGAGTGGATCCCACCGCGAGGAGGCAGACCGATGAGCGACACCGTGAGCCGCTACCGGACGATCACCGGTCACCGGCTGTTCTGGCCCGCCGCCGTGCTGGTCGTCATGCTCGCCGCGAACACGATCTACCGGCCCGGGTTCCTGTCCATCGAGCTCAAGGACGGGCACCTGTACGGCACGCCGATCGACATCCTGCGGCTGAGCGCACCGTTGATCCTCGTCGCGCTGGGCATGACCCTGGTGATCTCGACCGGTGGCATCGACCTGTCGGTCGGCTCGCTCTGCGCGATCAGCGGCGCGATCGCCTGCATGTACATCAGCAAGCAGCCCGACCAGAACAACCTCGGCGTGGTGCTGACGGCCCTCGCGATGGCGTTCGGGGTCGCGCTCGTGCTCGGCGCCTGGAACGGGGTGCTGGTGGCCGTGATCGGCATCCAACCGATCATCGCCACCCTGATCCTGATGGTCGCCGGCCGGGGTCTCGCCCAGCTGATCACCGAGGGTCAGATCATCACCATCAACTCCGAGCCGTACCGGGCGATCGGCCTGGGCCACGCGTTGACCCTGCCGCTGGCCATCTTCATCGCTCTCGCCGCGGCCCTGCTCGTCGCCGCGTTCACCAGGCGCACCGCGCTCGGCATGATCATCGAGTCGGTGGGTGGCAACGCCGTGGCCAGCCGGTTGTCCGGCATCCGGTCCGGCCGGGTCATCTTCCTCGTGTACGTGATCAGCGCCGCGTGCGCCGCCGTCGCCGGCTTCATGATGACGGCGAACGTCTCCAGCGCCGACGGCAACGCCGCCGGTCTCTGGGTGGAGCTGGACGCGATCCTCGCGGTCGTCATCGGCGGCACGTCCCTCGCCGGCGGCCGGTTCTTCCTCAGCGGCACGATCATCGGGGCGCTGATCATCCAGACCCTGACCACCACGGTGTACGCCATGGACATCTCGCCGCAGACGTCGCTGCTGTTCAAAGCGGTGGTCGTCATCGCCGTCTGCCTCATCCAGGCACCGGCCTTCCGGGCCCGGTTCGCCCGCCGCAGGCGCAGTGTTCCGCCGTCCGCCCCCATCGCCGACAAGCCGAAGGAGCAGGTGCCGGCATGACCACTGGAACGCTTACCGCCGGTCGTAACCGGTTCCGGCTGCCGAGGAAGCAGATACCGGTCCTGGCGACGCTCGCCCTGCTGCTGGTCATGTACGCCATCGGGGTGTCGCAGTACACGGCGTTCTCCAACGTGCAGGTCATCTTCAACGTCTTCATCGACAACGGCTTCCTGCTCGTCGTCGCGGTGGGTATGACCTTCGTGATCCTCACCGGTGGCATCGACCTGTCGGTCGGGTCGGTCGTCGCCATGACGGCGATGGTGTCGGCCGCGCTGCTACAGGACGGCATGCCGGCGGCACTGGTGCTCGTCATCGCCCTGCTCATCGGCCCGACGCTCGGTCTGCTGATGGGTTGCGCCATCCACTTCTTCGAGATCCAGCCGTTCATCGTCACGCTCGCCGGGATGTTCTTCGCCCGGGGCATGTGCACGTTCATCTCCGGTGCGTCGATCCCGATCACCGACGGTTTCTGGACCTCGATGTCGCAGGAGCGGATCGGTAACCCGCAGGGCAACTTCGTGTCGATCAGCGTGCTGATCGCCTTCGTCGTGGTCGCCGTCGCCGCGTACACGCTGGCCTACACCCGGTTGGGACGCAACGTGTACGCCATCGGCGGCAACCCCCAGTCGGCCCTGCTGATGGGCCTGCCGGTGGGCCGGACCCGGATCGCCGTCTACACGATCAGTGGTCTGTGCTCCGCGATCGGCGGGATCCTGCTGTCCTTCTACACCCTCTCCGGTGCGCCACTGATCGCCGTCGGCATGGAGCTGGACGTCATCGCCGCCGTCGTCATCGGGGGCACCGTGCTCACCGGGGGTGCGGGTTACGTCTTCGGAACGGTGCTGGGCGTACTGGTCCTGGGCGTGATCCAGACCCTCATCACCTTCGATGGGAGCCTCAACTCCTGGTGGACCAAGATCGTGATCGGCGGCCTGCTGTTCGCGTTCATCCTCCTCCAGCGCCTCATCGGAATCCGTTACAAGTGACCGCCCCTCTCGCGGAAGGCAACTCCATGGCACCACACACCGAACCCGAGATCTGGTTCCTCACCGGCAGCCAAGGCATGTACGGCGAGGAGACGCTCCGCCAGGTGGCCGAGCAGTCTCGCCAGATCGCGGCCGCGCTCGACGACTCGCCGCAGATCCCCGCCCGCGTGGTCTGGAAGCCCGTCCTGACCAACAGCGGTGAGATCCTGCAGGTCTGCCGGGACGCCGCCGCCCAGGGTGCCGTCGGGGTCATCGCCTGGATGCACACGTTCTCGCCGGCCAAGATGTGGATCTCCGGTCTGGACGCGTTGCAGACGCCGCTGCTGCACCTGCACACCCAGGCCAACGTTCTGCTGCCGTGGAACGACATCGACATGGACTTCATGAACCTGAACCAGGCCGCCCACGGCGACCGGGAGTTCGGGTACATCCAGACGCGTCTCGGTGTGGCCCGCAAGACGGTGGCCGGGCACGTCAGCGACCCGCGGGTGACCACTCGGATCGGGGCGTGGGCCCGCGCGGCGCTGGGCTGGTCGGCGATGCGGTCGCTGCGTCTGGCCCGCTTCGGTGACAACATGCGCGACGTCGCGGTGACCGAGGGCGACAAGGTCGAGGCCGAGCTGCGGTTCGGGGTCTCGGTCAACACCTACGGTGTCAACGACCTGGTCGAGGTGGTCGGCGAGGTCACCGACGCGCAGGTGGACGACCTGGTCAAGGAGTACGAGGACACCTACCGCATCGTCGGCGGGCTGCTGCCCGGCGGTGAGCAGCACGACTCGCTGCGCTACGCCGCGCGCGTGGAGCTGGGCATGCGTGCCTTCCTGGACGCGGGCGGGTTCCGGGCC
Source organism: Micromonospora sp. NPDC048935 (assembly GCF_043197875.1). Taxonomy (NCBI): domain Bacteria; kingdom Bacillati; phylum Actinomycetota; class Actinomycetes; order Micromonosporales; family Micromonosporaceae; genus Micromonospora; species Micromonospora sp. NPDC048935. The sequence goes on from NZ_JBICTZ010000001.1 coordinate 926,947, forward strand.
TTCACGACGAACTTCGAGGATCTCGGTGGTCTGCGTCAGCTCCCCGGCATCGCCGTGCAGCGGCTGATGGCCGACGGTTACGGCTTCGGCGGTGAGGGCGACTGGAAGACCTCGGTCCTGGTCCGCACCCTCAAGGCGATGTCGGTGGGCGTGAGCGGCGGCACGTCGTTCATGGAGGACTACACCTACGACCTCACCCCGGGCAACGAGCTGGTGCTCGGCGCCCACATGCTGGAGGTCTGCCCGACCATCGCCTCCGACGTGCCCAACGTGGAGATCCACCCGTTGAGCATCGGCGGCCGGGAGGACCCGGTCCGGCTGGTGTTCGACGCCGCGCCCGGTCCGGCCGTGGTGCTCGGGCTGGCCGACATGGGGGAGCGCTTCCGGCTGGTGGCCAACGAGATCGACGTGGTGGCCCCGCCGCAGCCGTTGCGCCGGTTGCCGGTCGCCCGTGCCGTCTGGCGTCCGCGCCCGGACCTGCCGGTCTCGGCCGAGTCGTGGATCACCGCTGGCGCCCCGCACCACACGGTGCTGTCGCAGGCGGTGGGTGTGGAGGAGCTGCACGATCTCGCGGAGATGAGCCGGACGGAGTTGGTCGTCATCGACGCCGACACGGAGCCCCGCCGCTTCGCCGACGAGCTGCGCTGGAACCAGGCCTACTACCGGCTGGCCCGCGGCTTCTGACCCACGCGGTCCGAAACGGGTGGTCCACCCCTGCCTGCGGGCGGGGGTGGACCACCCGTTCGCGTGTGTGTCAGCAGGTCCGCGAGGCGGTTGTGTTACGCCTTGACTAACAGCATGTTATCGCTCACAGTCTATAGCCAAGATGGTCGATGTCGTGGCTGGCCCGGCCGCGCGCGTGTCCTATCCCGCGGTTTCGGCACCTCGTCACCGCGACGGTCGGGCGACCGGTGTTAGCGATCACATGGCCGGGCTTGGTCAGTTCGGTGCCCCGCCCGGTGCCGCGGACGCCGGCCCAGACCGCACGGTTCGCGTCAGCAGAGGAGGATCATGCTTTCCATCGGTCGGGTTCCCCGGGGTGCGCCACGACGGCGCGGGTTGCTGTCGAGACTCGCCGTCGCCGCGATGGTGCTGGTGGTCGGTGGCGCGGCCGCAGCGGTGGCCGCGGCGCCCGCGTCGGCGGCAACTGTCGACACCAGCGCCTGGTACGTGTTGGTGAACCGCAACAGTGGCAAGGCAGTGGACGTGTACAACATGGCCACGAACGACGGCGCGCGGATCACCCAGTGGACGCGTAACAACGGCAACCAGCAGCAGTGGCAGTTCGTCGACTCCGGCGGCGGCTACTACCGGCTCAAGTCGCGGCTGTCGGGCAAGGTGCTGGACGTCTCCGGCCGCTCGACCGCCGACGGCGGGGCGATCGTCCAGTGGTCCGACAACAACGGCACCAACCAGCAGTTCCGGTTGGCCGACTCGGACGGCGGTTACGTCCGTTTGATCAACCGCAACAGCAACAAGGTGATGGAGGTGCAGGGCGCCTCGACCGCCGACGGTGGCAACATCGTGCAGTACGCCGACTGGAACGGCACCAACCAGCAGTGGCAGCTCGTCCGCGTCGACGGCGGGGGCGACCCCACGACGCCACCGCCCACCTCGCCGCCCCCGTCGAACGGCACGTACTCGAACCCGGTGGTCTGGCAGGACTTCGCAGACGTCGACATCATCCGGGTGGACAACGCCTACTACATGTCGGCGTCCACCATGCACTACTCCCCGGGTGCGCCGGTGCTGCGCTCGTACGACCTGGTCAACTGGGAGTTCGCCGGGCACTCCGTGCCCAAGCTCGACTTCGGCTCGAAGTACGACATGAGCGGCGGCAGCAACGCGTACGTCGACGGGATCTGGGCGTCGACGTTGAACTACCGGCCGAGCAACAAGACGTACTACTGGGCCGGGTGCATCGACTTCGCGCAGACCCACATCTACACCGCGTCGGCGGTCGACGGCACGTGGAGCAAGCACACCACCATCCCCAACTGCTACTACGACGCCGGCATGCTGATCGACGACAACGACACCATGTACGTGGCGTACGGCAACGGCACGATCAGCGTGGCGCAGCTGTCCGCGGACGGGAAGTCCCAGGTCCGCGCCCAGCAGGTGTACCAGACGCCGTCGAGCATCGGGACGCTGGAGGGCGCCCGGTTCTACAAGCGCAACGGCGCCTACTACATCTGGCTCACCCGCCCGGCCAACGGCCAGTACGTGCTGAAGTCGACAAACGGCCCGTTCGGCCCGTACGAGCAGCGTCAGGTGCTGCTCAACCTGCCCGGCCCGATCTCCGGTGGCGGCGTGCCGCACCAGGGTGGGCTGGTGCAGACCCAGAACGGTGACTGGTACTACATGTCGTTCGTCGACGCGTACCCCGGTGGTCGGATGCCGGCCATGGCGCCGATCACCTGGACCGGCGACGGCTGGCCCGTGTTGCAGACGGTCAACGGCACGTGGGGCTCCTCGTACCCGAAGCCGAACCTGCCCGCGCCGCCACGAGCCGTCAAGCCGCTCACCGGCACCGACACGTTCGCCGGCACCACCCTCGGCCCGCAGTGGGAGTGGAACCACAACCCGGACAACAGCAGGTGGTCGGTCAACAACGGGCTGAACCTACAGACCGCCACCGTCACCGGCGACCTGTACAAGGCGCGTAACACGCTGACCCACCGGATCCAGGGCCCCACCTCGACGGCCACCATCGAGTTGGACTACTCGACGATGCGCGACGGTGACCGCACCGGCCTGGCGGTGCTGCGCAACTCGTCGGCCTGGATCGGAGTCCGGAAGGACAACGGGTCGACCCGTCTGGTCATGCAGAACGGGCTCACGATGGACGGCAGCTGGAACACCACGAGCACCGGCAGTGAGGTGGCGAGCACCGCCGTCTCGGGTGGTCGGATCTGGTTGCGCGCCAACGCCGACATCAGGCCGGGGTCCGGCCGGCAGGCCCGCTTCTCGTACAGCACGGACGGGGTGAACTTCACCTCGTTCGGTAACGCCCTGACGTTGGCGAACAACTGGCAGTTCTTCATGGGCTACCGGTTCGCCATCTTCAACCACGCGACGCAGGCACTCGGCGGCGCGGTCACGGTCCGCAGGTTCGACCTGACGACACCGTGACACCAGTCACACGACCATCGGTTTGACCGGTGGCGCCGACGAGCGTCTGCCTGCCCGGCAGGTGCGGTCGGCGCCACCACCCGGTGCACAGTCGGCCTGCTCCACGCTCTCTCCAGGAGCGTGGAGCAGGTTGACGTGCCACCGCAGCCCGCAACCGCGGGCCGGCTGGTCGCGTACGCGGGGTGGGAAAAGCCTTGTGCGGCTTCGATGCGTAGCACATCCGGGCACAGCCGTCCCGTATTCGAAGCGTTTGCTGGCGTAGACTGACGGCGATTCAGCGCTGGTCACCTGGGATTCGGCACCGGCGTGGTGGCTGAGCGAGGGGGATCGGGCCGGGCCATGCCGCTCCAGTCGACGTCGACCGGGCCGCGGGCCCGAGACTTAGCGGGGAGAGTGAAATGGCCGTCCACGGTCCCGCGATGACAGATGTCGCTCGTCTGGCCGGTGTCTCCCATCAGACGGTGTCGCGGGTGCTCAACGGGCACCCCAACGTTCGTGAGCAGACCCGGCTCCGGGTGCGGGCGGCGATCGCCGAACTCGGCTACCGCCCGAACGGCGCGGCTCGTGCCCTGGTGACCGGCAGGTCCCAGGTCATCGGTGTGGTCGCACAGAACACGACCCTCTACGGTCCGGCGTCGCTGTTGGCCGCTCTGGAGCAGACCGCCGCCGAGGAGGGTTTCGCGGTCAGTGTCGGCAGCGTGCGAAACCTGGACCACCGCTCCATCTCGGCCGCCGTCGAACGGCACCTGTCGCACCGGGTCGCCGGCATCGTGGTCATCGCGCCGGTGGAGTCGGCGGGTGAGGCGCTGGAGCACCTTCCCCAGGACGTCCCGCTGGTCACCGTCGACGGCGACCCGAGCCGGCCGGTGCCGTTGGTGACCGTCGACCAGGTGGCGGGTGCCCGGGCGGCGACCCAACATCTGCTCGACGCGGGGCATCGCACGGTCTGGCACGTCTCCGGGCCGTTCGACTGGTTCGACAGCGTCGGCCGGATCGGCGGCTGGCGGGAGGCCCTGATGGCGGCCGGTGTGGACCCGCCGCCGCTGATGCCGGGGGACTGGTCCGCCGCATCGGGTTACCGGTGCGGGCAGATGCTGGCGAGGATGCCGGAGGTCACCGCCGTCTTCACCGCCAACGACCATCTCGCCCTGGGCGTGCTGCGGGCGTTGCACGAGTTCGGGCGGCGGGTGCCGGACGACATCAGCGTGGTCGGTTTCGACGACGTGCCGGAGGCGGCGTACTTCATTCCGCCGCTGACCACCGTCCGCCCGGACTTCGACGCGGTGGCGCGGGCGAGCCTGCAGATGCTGCTGGCGCAGATCGAGACGGGCACCGGCGGGGCGATGCGGCAGACCATCGCCCCGGCCCTGGTCGCCCGCGAGAGCGTCGCCCCACCACGGCGCTGACGTCGGCCCAACCGGAGGGTTCCGGCGTCGACGGCACCTCGCCGCGCTGCTGGCTCGTCACCGTCGGTAAGACAGCCCTCAATCGGGATCTGGCATTTTCTCATCGACGGATGGCAATGCAACTACCGGTAGGTATTGAACCTCGTGAAATGTGGCCGTAACATGATGGACGTCTCTGTTAACGCTAACAAGAATCGGCGTCCAACTATCGCCCCACCAGTCCGATCGTAGTCACGGGCGGGCGCCACCGACAAGGAGGCTCGATGAACCGCATCACCCGAGGTCGACGCTGGGGGAGCGTACTGGCGGCCGGAGTGCTGGTCGCCGGTGCTCTGGTCGGCCTCCGTGCCCCGGCGGCGCAGGCACTTGACAACGGGGTGGCGCGCACTCCCCCCATGGGTTGGAATTCGTGGAACTCGTTCGGCTGCAACATCAACGAGGGGCTGATTCGCCAGACGGCGGACGCGATCGTCAGCAGCGGCATGCGGGATCTGGGCTACAACTACGTCGTGGTCGACGACTGCTGGTTCAACCCCAACCGGGACAGCTCCGGCAACATCCAGGGCGACCCCACCCGGTTCCCCAGCGGGATGAAGGCGCTCGGCGACTACCTGCACGCACGGGACCTGAAGTTCGGCATTTACCAGGTGCCGGTCGACAAGACCTGCGCGCAGTACTTCAACTCCTACCCCGGCGCCACCGGCAGCCGGGGCCACGAGGTGCAGGACGCCCGCCAGTTCGCCGCCTGGGGCGTCGACTACCTCAAGTACGACTGGTGCTCGCCGGAGGGCAGCATCAACGACCAGGTGGCCACCTTCGCCAAGATGCGGGACGCGCTGGCCGCCACCGGTCGACCGATCGTCTACAGCATCAACCCGAACAGCATCCACGCCAAGACCGGCCCGCAGCGCAACTGGGGCGACGTGGCCAACATGTGGCGTACCACCGAGGACATCACCAACGCCTGGGACACCGGCCAGACCAACGGCTACCCGATGGGCATCCAGAACATCATCAACGTGACCGTTCCGCTGGCGTCCTACGCGAGGCCGGGTGGGTTCAACGACCCGGACATGATGGAGGTCGGCCGCGGCGGCATGAACGACACGGAGATGCGCAGCCACTTCGCCATGTGGGCGATCATGGCGTCTCCGCTGATCGCCGGCAACGACGTCCGGAACATGAACGCCGCGACGCAGACCATCCTCAAGAACGCCAACCTGATCGCGATCAACCAGGATTCGCTGGGGTTGCAGGGGACGCAGGTGTCGTTCGACGGCACCCGCCGGGTGCTGGCCAAGCGGCTCGCCAACGGTGACGTCGCCGTCGCCCTGTTGAACCAGGGTGGCTCGACGACGACGATCTCGACGACGGCCGCCGCCGTCGGCAAGTCCGGCAGCTCGTTCACCCTGGTCGAGGCGTGGTCCGGTGCCACCACCTCCTCCAGCGGGACCATCAGCGCCAGCGTTCCGGCGCACGGCACGGTGGTCTACCGGGTCAGCGGTGGGGGGACCACTCCTCCGACGACCGCGCCGCCGACGACCCCGCCGCCGGGCACGTCGAGTGCGCTCGCCAGTGCCGCCTCCGGCCGCTGCCTGGACGTTCCGAACAGCAACACCGCCAACGGCACCCAGCCGGTGATCTGGGACTGCAACGGCGCCGCCAACCAGCGCTGGACCGTCAACGGTCAGACCCTGCAGTCGCTCGGCAAGTGCCTGGACGCGCCGGCGAACGCCGCGGCCGGTTCCAAGGTGCAGATCTGGGACTGCAACGGTGGGGCCAACCAGCGGTGGAACATCAACGCCAACGGCACGATCAGCGGCGCCCAGTCCGGGCTCTGCCTCGACGTCAACGGCAACGGCACGGCCAACGGCACCACGGTGATCCTCTGGAACTGCACCGCGGCGGCCAACCAGCGGTGGACGCAGCGATAGCCGACCGGGTCCGTCGACCGACCAGGTCGCGGCAGCCCACCTGATCCGACCGCACTCCCCGGTGCCCGTGGACGACGCCCGTCGTCCACGGGCACCGTCGCGTCCGGCGGTCGTCCGGGCTGGCGGTTCTGCCACCCGACGGGGATCCTGCGGGGCGGTCGTATCCGGTGGCGGTCCCGCGGCCCGGCGGCCGGCCCGGGCGGGCCGTTCGGCGCGGTCGACGGGCCCGTTCGGCGGCCGTCCGCTCCGGTGCCGCTCACCGCCGTGCTCCCAGGTCCGGGCACCTCCGGGCGCCGGCCTCGCCGCTTGGGACGCCTCCGTTACGAGACCGTGACACCGGTATTTCGGATCTAGTGTTGACGTGTCGTATGTGAGCGCTAACACTACCCCGAAAGGTGACAGTTGGCCCCGGCACTCGACGGGGGAGTCCAGAGAGGAGAAGCCCGTGGGCAGGAGATTCCTGGTTGCTCTCGGCGGCGCGATGCTGACGCTGAGTATGGCAGCGTGCAGTGGCGGGGGTGCCGGCAGCGGTGACGACAAGAGCGACGCCAAGCCTGGCGACCTGACCATCGGTGTGTCGATGCCGACCCAGACCTCGGAGCGGTGGATCGCCGACGGCAACGCCGTCAAGTCCAAGCTTGAGGCGAAGGGCTACAAGGTCGACCTCCAGTACGCCGGCGACGACATCCCCACGCAGTCGCAGCAGGTCGACCAGATGATCACCCAGGGTGCTGACGTCCTGGTCATCGCGGCGATCGACGGCACGGCACTCAGCAGCCAGTTGCAGGCCGCCGCGGCCGCGAAGATCCCGGTCATCAGCTACGACCGGCTGATCCGCGGCAGCAAGGACGTCGACTTCTACGTCAGCTTCGACAACTACAAGGTCGGCGTCGCCCAGGGCACCGCGCTGCTCGTCGGTCTCGGCCTGCTGAACAAGGACGGCTCGAAGGGCACCGCCAAGGGGCCGCTGAACGTCGAGCTCTTCGCGGGATCGCTCGACGACAACAACACGCAGTACTTCTTCACCGGTGCGATGGACACGCTGAAGCCGTTCGTCGACGACGGCACGCTGGTCGTCAAGTCCAAGCAGACCACGCCCGAGCAGGTCGCCACCCTGCGGTGGCAGCAGGAGACCGCGCAGAAGCGCATGGAGAACCTGCTCACCTCCAGCTACAACGACGGCTCGAAGGTCGACGGAGTGCTGTCGCCGTACGACGGCATCTCCCGGGGCATCATCACCGCCCTGCAGAACGCCGGCTACGGCACCGGCGCGAAGAAGCTCCCGGTGGTGACCGGCCAGGACGCCGAGATCGCCTCGATCAAGCTGATCAACGACGGCGTGCAGAGCTCCACGGTCTTCAAGGACACCCGTCTGCTGGCCGACCAGGCCGTGAACGCCGCCGAGGCGTTCCTGCAGAAGAAGGAGCCGCAGGCCAACGACACCAAGACGTACAACAACGGTGTCAAGGTCGTCCCGGCGTACCTGCTCCCGATCGTCACGGTCTACAAGGACGACATCAAGACCGCGCTGATCGACTCCGGCTACTGGACGGCGGAAGAGGTCGCCGCCGGTCAGGCCAAGAAGTAAGCCAATCGTCGGGCCCGGCGGTCGTCGCCGGGCCCGACGTCTGGGCGTATCCGTCCAGACCTGACGGAGGACAGTGACCATGGACGACACCATCCTCGAGATGCGTCGCATCACGAAGACCTTCCCCGGCGTGACCGCGCTGGAGGACGTCACCCTCGCAGTACGCCGTGGTGAGATCCACGCCATCTGCGGTGAGAACGGCGCCGGCAAGTCCACCCTGATGAAGGTGCTGTCCGGCGTCTACCCGTCCGGCTCGTACGACGGCGAGATCCTCTTCGACGGCAAGCCGATGCAGTTCCGTGGCATCCGCGACAGCGAGGCCAACGGCATCGTCATCATCCACCAGGAGCTTGCCCTGGTGCCGTACCTGTCGATCGCGGAGAACATCTTCCTCGGCAGCGAGCGGCGCAACCGCCTCGGGCTCATCGACTGGAACCTGGCCAACGCCGACGCCGCCAAGCTGCTGGCGTCGGTCGGGCTGCACGAGAACCCGGTCACCCCGGTCATCCAGCTCGGCGTCGGCAAGCAGCAGTTGGTGGAGATCGCCAAGGCGCTGTCGAAGAAGGTGCGCCTGCTGATCCTGGACGAGCCGACCGCCGCTCTCAACGACATCGACTCGGCTCACCTGCTCGACCTGCTGCGGGCCCTGAAGGACCAGGGCATCACCTGCATCATGATCTCGCACAAGCTCAACGAGATCACCGCCATCGCCGACTCGACCACGGTCATCCGGGACGGGCGCGCGGTGGAGACCCTCGACATGCGCTCCGACGAGGTGACCCAGCAGCGGATCATCCGGGGCATGGTCGGGCGCGACCTGGACAGCTTCTACCCCGACCGCGAGTCGTCCCCCGGCGAGGAGGTCCTCCGGATCGAGGACTGGACGGTGCGGCACCCGGTGCAGGACCGGATGGTCGTCGAGGACGTGGCCCTGTCCGTCCGCGCCGGCGAGGTCGTCGGCATCGCGGGCCTGATGGGCGCCGGGCGCACCGAACTGGCGATGAGCGTGTTCGGTCGGTCGTACGGGCGCGACATCCGGGGCCGACTCTTCGTGCGCGGTCGGGAGGTGCAGGCGCGTACCGTCGCCGAGGCGATCGACAACGGCATCGCCTACGTCACCGAGGACCGCAAGCGCTACGGGCTCAACCTCATCGACGACGTCCGCCGCAACGTGTCCGCCGCCGCGCTGGACCGGTTGTCCCGCATGGGCTGGGTGAACGGCAACGAGGAGATCAAGGTTGCCGAGGCGAGCCGGCGGGAGATGAACATCAGGACGACAAGCGTCATGGCGGTCGTCGGCAAGCTCTCCGGCGGCAACCAGCAGAAGGTCGTCCTGTCGAAGTGGCTGTTCACCGACCCGGATGTGCTGATCCTGGACGAACCCACCCGGGGGATCGACGTCGGCGCCAAGTTCGAGATCTACACGATCATCAACCGGCTGGTGGCCGCCGGCAAGGCGGTGATCGTCATCTCCTCGGAGCTGCCGGAGTTGCTCGGGATGTGCGACCGCATCTACACCCTCGCCGCCGGCCGGATCACCGGTGAGATGCCGGTGGCCGAGGCAACTCAGGAGAGCCTCATGGAGCTGATGACCAAGGACAAGGAGCTCGTCGCGTGACCAGCATCAAGACCCCTCCGACGGAGAGCCCGGCGACTCCGGACGGCACACCCGCCGCCGCTCTGCACAGCGGGACGAACGACCTGCGGGCGCTGGTGTTGAACAACCTGCGGCAGAGCGGGATCTACGTCGCCCTGGTCGTCATCGTCGCGTTCTTCGCGATCCTGACCGACGGGGTGCTGCTGAGCCCCGGCAACATCACCAACATCGTCCTTCAGTACTCGTACATCCTGGTGCTCGCGATCGGGATGGTCATCCTGATCATCGGTGGGCACATCGACCTGTCGGTCGGATCGGTCGTCGCGCTGACCGGAGCGGTATCCGCCGTTCTGGTGATCCAGCAGGGCTATCCCTGGTGGGTCGGTGTCGTGGCCGCGATCGCCGTCGGCATCGCGGTCGGCGCGTGGCACGGCTTCTGGGTGGCGTACGCCGGCATTCCGGCCTTCATCGTCACCCTGGCCGGCATGCTGCTCTTCCGGGGTCTGACCCTTCGGGTGCTGGACAACATCTCGCTGTCGCCGTTCCCGGCCGAGTACCAGAAGGTCGCGGCGGGCTTCCTCAACGGACTGCTCGGCGGGCAGGGCTATGACGCCTTCACCCTGCTGATCGGCGCGGTCGCCGTGGCCGGGTACGCGGTGAGTGGCTTCCGCACCCGCGTGGCGCGCATCCGCTACCAGCAGCCCGTCGAGTCGTTCCCGCTGTTCGTCGCGCGGGTCGTGCTGGTCGGCGCGGTCATCATGTACTTCGCCTGGCAGCTGGCGCACGCCCGTGGCCTGCCGATTGTGCTGATCATCCTGGCGGTGCTCGTGCTGGTCTACGGGCTGCTCACCCGGCGTACCGTCTTCGGTCGCCAGGTCTACGCGATCGGCGGCAACCTGTCGGCGGCGGCGCTGTCCGGGGTGAAGGTCCGCACCGTCAACTTCTGGATGTTCGTCAATATGGGCTTCCTGGCGGCGGTGGCCGGCGTCATCTACTCCTCGCGGTCCAACGGCGCGCAGCCCGCCGCCGGCAACATGTTCGAGCTGGACGCGATCGCCGCGGCCTTCATCGGCGGCGCGGCGGTCACCGGCGGGGTGGGCACCGTGGTCGGCGCCATGGTCGGTGGTCTGATCATGGCGGTGATGAGCAACGGCATGCAGCTGATGGGCATCGACCAGTCGACCCAGTCGGTGGTGAAGGGCCTCGTCCTGCTCGTCGCAGTCGCCTTCGACGTCTACAACAAGCGCCGGGCCGGCACGGCCCGCTGACGCCCCGACAGTACGTACACGTGCCCCTGCCCGCCCTGCGGACAGGGGCACGTGTCGGTGCGGGGCCTGCCGGCCACACCGGGTCGGCCAAGCGCCGCCCGTCGCGCACCCGGGCCCGGCGCGTCGTGCCGCTGCCGCCGTCGTTGTCGTTGCCGTTGCCGTTGCCTGGCCGGAGTCGGACGCACCTGTCTGGCGCACTGTAGAGCTGCCCCACATATGGGCCACGACCTACGGCGGTGACTGGCGCCGGATGCCGGGGCTGCGGTGGTGCTTGTGTCCGGGACTGCGGTGGTGCTTGTGTCCGGGACTGTGGTGGTGCTTGTGTCCGGGACTGTGGTGGTGCTTGTGTCCGGGACTGTGGTGGTGCTTGTGTTCGGGACTGTGGTGGTGCCTGTGTCCGGGAGTGCGGTGATGCCTGTGTCCGGGACTGCGGTGGTGCTTGTGTCCGGGACTGCGGTGGTGCCTGTGTCCGGGACTGCGGTGGTGCCTGCGTCCGAGGCTGCGGTGGTGCTTGTGTCCGGGGCCGGTCGTGCTTGTGCCCGGGGCAGCGGTGGTGCCTGAGTCCGGGGCCGGTCGTGCTTGTGCCCGGGCAGCGGTGGTGCTTGGGAGTGGTGTTCGTGGCTGGGGCTCGCGACGGTGCCCCAGATTTGGGGCAGCTCTACAGGGAACCGAACAGACAACCGAGGCTCGTCGCGGCGAGCGCCTTCCGCCGCCCTGCGGCCTCGCGCAGTGCCGGGCGGGGGGAGATGGTCCCGCTGCGCCGTCCCCGGCGCCGCGGGGCCACACGCGCAGTGGCCGGTTCCGGTGCCGCGGGGGGGGGTGGTGTTGCCC
>NZ_JBICTZ010000001.1:938715-945827 GCF_043197875.1 Micromonospora sp. NPDC048935
GCCACCCAAACCCGCCCGGGGGGGGGGGGGCGCCCCCCCCCGCCCCCCCCGGGGGGGCCCGCCCCGGGGGGGGGGGGGGGGCGCGGGCCCCCCCCCCCGCCCCCCGCCCCCCCGCCACCACTCGCTCAGTGGCAGGTACCGGTGCCGCTGTCGGTGTAGGTCTGCCCGGCCACCGGCACGAACTGCCAGTCGTAGCTGGTGGAGTGCAGGGTGAACTTCAGGACACCCCACGCCGAGCTGTTGCGCGCCTCGCTGTTGGGCTGGATGGTGCCGAAGCCGTAGTGGCTGGCACCGCCCATGCCGGCGACGAAGCTGCGCACACCCCGGCTGGCGTCGGCGGCGCCGGACGGGTTCATCGGTGCGAAGCGCTCGTACACGTGGTTGTGCCCCCACACCACCACATCGGCGTTGTGGTCGTAGAGCGCCTGGTACAAGGGGCGCGTCGACGTCGACGGCGCGTGGTTGGAGCTGGACGTGAACAGCGGGTGGTGCCAGTAGGCGAGCGTGCACGGCTTGCCGCTGGCGGCCAGGTCCGCGCGCAGCCACTGCTCCTGGGTCGAGCCCGCCGACATGCTGATGTTCGAGTTCAGCGACACGATGTGCCAGTTGCCGAGGTCGAACGAGTAGTAGCCGCGGCCGCTCGGGCCGGCGGACGTACCGAAGTAGTTGTAGTAGCCGGTCGCGCCCGACGTGTTGTAGTCGTGGTTGCCCGGCGATGGGCGGGTGCGCGTCCTGTGCCGACCCCAGGTGGGCTCGTAGTAGCTGCTGAACTGCGACGCGGTGCCGCTGTCGTAGACGTTGTCGCCGGTGGTGAAGACAGTCCCCGGGATGGTGTCGAGCAGCGCTGCCGTGGCGGTGTCGCCCGATCCGGAGTCGGCGATGTCGCCGGCACCGACGAACACCGGATCGCCGGAGGGTGGCGTGGTGGTCCCGGTCGTGACCACCAGTTGCGGGGCGTCGGCGCCACTCTCGCGCGTGTCGTAGTAGGCGCCGTCGCCGCTGGCGGAGGTCGCACCGAAGCTGTACGTGCCATTGCCGGTGACGGCGGTCGTGACGTCGATCTCGTACCAGGCGTTGCCGCTGACCGCGCCGAGGGTGCCGAGCGTCGCCCCGTCGATGGCCGGCTGGTTGTTCCAGGTGGTGCCGGTCTCCGACCACGTCGTGTTGGACATCCGCCGGAACGTGCCACCGACGTCGCTGCCGTCGTTGCCGCTGATCGTGCGCAGGCGCAACTTGGCACTCGTCACCGTGCCGCTGACCCCGCTCACGGTGAAGCGGAGGAACGAGCGCCGTACGGGCGAGTTGTCGACGACGATCTGCGTGGACGTGCCGTAGTTGGTGGACGCCGCGTCGTTCTGGACGTAGGTGTCGGCGACCGGCGTGAACGTCACGCTCGCCGCCGATGCCGCGTCGGCACCGGTCACGACGACGGCGGCGGTCGCGGCGACGAGCACCAGCACCGCCCCCGACGTGATCGACGGACGGGGGAATCGAATGTCCATCCAGGACTCCTCTGTTACGGGGGTGAAGCGCAAGGAATGTAGGAGCGTCGATCGGCCGGCGGGCGACTGGCGGATGAACACCGCGTCCCGGCAGGCGAACACCTCGATGTTCGCGAGGCGTTCACCCGCGCCTCGCCTCGCTGCCGCGCGCGGTCCGTTGTGCCCGCTCCGATGAGTACGGACGATGGCTGACCGGCAGTTGTCGACCCGAGGAGATGCTCGTGTACCTGTCGACCGTCTCCCGACCGGTCGCCGACCAACCCGACTCCGACCGGCCCGGGTCCGGGCCACGGCGTCGACGGCTCGCCCTGGTCAGCGGCAACGTCGTCGCACTCGGCACGGTCAGCCTGATCACCGATGTCTCCGCCGAGATGGTGGCGGCCGTCCTGCCGCTCTACCTGGTGCTGGGCCTCCAGCTCAGCCCGGTGGCCTTCGGCGTGCTCGACGGCGTCCACACCGGCGCCACCGCGCTGCTGCGGGTCGTTGGCGGGTTCGCCGCCGACCGGTTCCGGCGGCGCAAGCTGATCGCCGGCATCGGCTACACCCTCTCGGCGGTCGCGAAACTCGGCCTGCTGCTCGCCGGCCGGTCGATACCGGCGATCGGCGCGGTCATCGCCGTCGACCGGCTCGGCAAGGGCGTGCGCAGCGCCCCGCGCGACGCGCTGATCACGCTCTCCACCCCACCCGAGGCGCTGGGCCGGGCGTTCGGGGTGCACCGGGCGATGGACAGCGTCGGCGCGTTCCTCGGGCCGCTCGCCGCGTTCGCCGTCCTGCTTGTCGTCGGGCAGTCGTACGACGCGGTCTTCGTCACCAGCTTCTGCGTCGCCGCGCTTGCCGTCGTGGTGCTCGTGCTCTTCGTCCGGGAACGTCCCACCGACGCGGCGACGAAGAGCCCGGATGACCCGGCGGTCTCGGTCCGGGAGGCGTTCGGTCTGCTGCGCGGAGGACCCGCCCGTCGGCTCGTGCTGGCCGCGGCGCTGCTCGGGCTGGCCACCATCGGCGACGGTTTCGTCTACCTGCTCCTGCAACGCCGCGAGGACCTCGGACTGCGCTGGTTTCCCCTGCTCGCGGTGGGCACCAGTCTGGCCTACCTGCTGCTCGCCGCCCCGCTCGGCGTACTCGCCGACCGGGTCGGCCGGCTGCCGGTGGTGCTCGGCGGCTACACCGCGCTCGGTGCCACGTACCTGCTGCTGGCCGGTCCGGTCGACGGCTGGCCGCTGATCGCGCTGACGCTTCTGCTGTACGGCGGGTTCTACGCCGCCACCGACGGGGTGCTCATCGCGCTCGCCGGCCCGGTGCTGCCGGCGCGGCTGCGGACCACCGGGATCGCGCTGGTGCAGACCGGGCAGGCGCTGGCGTACCTCGTCTCCTCGGTCCTGTTCGGTCTGGCCTGGCAGGCGTGGGGGCCGCAGGTCGCGATCCGCACGGCGGCCGTGGCCGTCGCCGGCGTTCTGGTCCTCACCCTGCTCCTGCTGGGCGTCCCGTCCCGTCTGCGCACCCGGAGGGTGTCCCGATGACCGTGTTGTCGACCCGAGCGAAACTCGGCGTGGTGCTCGCCTCGGCCGTGCTGCTGGGCAGCGTGGCCGCCGGCTACGTGGCCGTGGCCGCGGAACCCGCCCGGACACCGCCCACCGGCACCGGCGACCAGGTGGTCACCCTGGCACCCGGCCCACGCCTGCTGGCCATCACTGACCGGCACCTGTCCACCGTCGCCACGGCCGACCCCACCGGGCCGCGCACCGTCTCCGGCCTGGAATGCCTGCGGGTGTACGCCGCTGCGGGCACCGGCGTCTGCCTGAGACCGGAGACCGCGTGGTCGTACCAGGTCGTCGTGCTCGACGCGGCGCTGCGGCAGACCCGGGCGGTCGACGTGCCGGGGCTGCCGAACCGGGCCCGCGTCTCGGCGTCCGGCCGGATGGTCTCCTGGACGACGTTCGTCGGCGGCGACTCCTACACCGCCAGCGGTTTCTCCACCCGCACCGGAATTCTCGACACCACCACCGGTGCCACGGTGACCTCGCTGGAAGAGTTCGCGATCACGCGGGACGGGCGGAGCTACCGCAGCCCGGACGTCAACTACTGGGGCGTCACCTTCACCGCCGACGACAACCGCTTCTACGCGACCATGTCGACCGCGGGTCGGCGCTACCTCGTCCGGGGCGACGTCGCCGCCCGTACCGTGGAGACGCTGAAGGAGAACGTCGAGTGCCCGTCGCTGTCGCCCGACGGCACCCGGGTCGCCTTCAAGGAGGCGGTCGACGCCGACCCGGCGAAGGGCTGGCGCCTGTCGGTCCTGGACCTGGCGACCATGCGGGTCACCGCGACGGCCGAGACCCGCAGCGTCGACGACCAGGCCGCCTGGCTCGACGGCCGGACGCTCGCCTACACACTGCGCCAGGACGACGGCCAGCCCGACGTCTGGAGTGTCCGGGCCGACGGGTCCGGTGCGCCGAGGCTGACCATCCCGGGCGCGGAGTCCCCGTCGCCGCTGGGCTGACGGCGACGGCCGGGTGGCCAGGACACCTGACCGCCTTGGTGCGGACAGCCTTCCGTCACGGGGGATTACCCGCCACACCCATCGCCGTTCATCGACGTTCCCAAGGCTGTCGACCATGACAAGGCTGAGCCGTCGCATCTTCGTCCTCAGTGGACTCGTGGCCGCGGGCGTCGCGGTCACCCCCCGCCAGGGTGCCCGCGCCGCGGTGCCGTACCCCTTCAAGCTCGGTGTGGCCTCCGGTGACCCGGCGCCGGACAGCGTGGTCCTGTGGACCCGGCTGGCACCGTCGCCCCTCGACGCCGACGGACAGGGAGGCATGGCCAACGCCGACGTGACAGTCGAGTGGCAGGTGTCCACCTCGGACCGGTTCACCTCGCTCGTCGCCGCCGGCTCGGTGACCGCCCGCTACGCCGACGCGCACTCCGTGCACGCCATCGCGGGCGGGCTCGCCGCCGACTCCGACTACTACTACCGATTCCGGGCCCAGGGCCAGATCTCCCCGGTCGGACGGACCCGGACCGCCCCGGCGCCCGGCACCGTCGGCCGCGACCTGGTGATGGCCTTCGCCTCCTGCGCCCACTACGAGGCCGGCTACTACACGGCGTACCGGCGGATGGCCGAGGAGAACCCCGGGCTGATCCTGCACCTCGGCGACTACATCTACGAGGGTGGTGTCGGCACCTCCACGGTGCGGCAGCACGTCGGCGCGGAGATCGTGTCGCTTGCCGACTACCGCCGCCGATACGCGCTCTACAAGTCCGACCCGGACCTGCAGGCGGCGCACGCGGCGGCACCCTGGCTGGTCGTGCCGGACGACCACGAGGTGGAGAACAACTACGCCAACATGGTCCGCAACGACAGCAGCCCGACGCTGACCGCCGCGCAGTGGACCGCCCGACGGACCGCCGCCTACCGGGCGTACTACGAGAACATGCCGCTGCGGCCCGCCTCGGCCCCGAGCGGCAACAGCATCCCGCTGTACCGCCGGGTGCGCTGGGGACAGCTCGCCACGTTCCACCTGCTCGACACCCGGCAGTTCCGCGACGACCAGGCGTGCGGTGACGGCTGGAAGGTCTGCGCGGACGCCGACCTGGCCTCCCGGTCGCTGACCGGGGCGACCCAGGAGGCGTGGCTGCTCGACGGACTGGCCCAGCACTACGGCACCTGGGACATCCTCGGCCAGCAGGTCTTCTTCGCCCAGCAACTCGACGCGAACGGCGCGGCGAGCATGGACGCCTGGGACGGCTACCGGGCGTCCCGCGGCCGGATCCAGACCGGCTGGCAGCAGCGCGGGGTGCGCAACCCGTTGGTGCTCACCGGGGACGTGCACAGGTCCTGGGCCAACGACCTCAAGGCCGACTACGCCAACCCGTCGTCGGCCACCATCGGCACCGAACTGGTCTGCACCTCGATCAGCTCGACCGGCAACGGCACCGGCAGCACCACCATCCCGAACGCGGCGACGAACCCGCACCTGAAGTTCTACTCGGACCGGCGTGGCTACGTGCGTACCACGATCAGTCGCAGCCAGGTCCGTGCGGACTTCCGCGCGGTGAACACGGTGACCGAGCACGGGGCCGCGGCGTCCACGGTGCGCTCGTTCGTCATCCTCGACGGCCAGCCCGGCCTGCAGGCCGGGTAAAGGAGAACCACCATGACCGCAATCACGTCACTGCTCGCCGCGTCCCTGCTGGTCGGAAACGTGGCCCCGATCGCCGTCACCGCCGAGGCGGTCACCTGGACCACCGCGAACAGCGTGGCCACCGGCGACCAGGACCTGCCCGGCATCGCCATGAACCGCAACGGCCACGTCGCCGTGGTCTGGGAGGACGACCGGGACAGCACCGCGCCCGAGGACGACACCCACAGCGAGATCTACCTGCGCCTGTTCCGCGACGGCACGCCCGGGTACGAGCTGAAGCTCTCCGCCGGGGGCACCAGCGGGGCCGCCTGGCGGCACATCAGCCCCGACGTGGGGCTCGACGACAAGGGCAACGCCGTGGTGGTCTGGGCCGCCGACGGCGACGGCAACGGCGTCTACAACATCCAGTACCGGGTGGTGTCGCCCAGCGGCACGGTGCTCGGCTCGGGGCAGGTCAACGCCAGTGACGCCGGGCAGCAGATCTGGCCGAAGGTGGCGGTCGACCCGGACGGCGCGCCGACCACCGCCGCGGTTGGCTTCACCGTCGTCTGGGAGGACATCCAGGGGACCGCCCCCGCCACCGTCAGGGCCGCCGGCTTCACCGCGGCCACCACAAAGGGGTACGAGGTGACGGCCTCGCAGACGACGGGTACGCACCACCGCCCCGACGTGGCGGTGTCCGCCGCCGGTGAGGCGCTTGTGGTCTGGGACGAGGATGCCGACGCGAACGGGTCGGACAACATCGGGTTGACCCGGCTGGCCCGGTCCAACGGTGCGGTGGTGCTGTCGCGGCGGACGGCCAACGCGCAGAGTGGCGGTCAGCAGCGGCGCGCCTCGGTCGCGGCGAACGTCGCCGGGGACTTCACCGTGGGGTGGGAATCCGACCACACCGGCACCCGGGGTGTCTGGGCGCGATCGTTCACCTCGGCCGGGACCGCCCGGCACGACGAGGTCCAGGTCTCCACCGGGGCCGGGGCCATCGCTCCCGGCGTCGGCATCGACGACCAGGACAACGCCGTGGTGGGCTGGACGGTGTCGGGCACCAACCCGGACGTCTGGGCGCGTGGCCTCAACCCGGACGGCACGTCCACCGGCCGCCTGGCAGCGCAGGCGTTGAGCCAGACCACGACGGGTCGGCAGGAGCAGTTGGCCGTCGCCACGTCGCCGTGGGGTGAGGTGAGCCTCTGCTACACCGACGACAACGACGGCAACGCCTTCGACCAGGTGCTCCTCGGACTGGGGGCGACGAACTCGACCTGGTTGCTGTCCGCCGATGAGCTGCGCCGGCTGAAGGCGCGGGGCACCCCGGCGGCGGGCTGAGGCGGGCGGCCACGGCCGGTCTGATCCACTCGGGTTCGGTGCAGTCGCGGGGGGGGGGGGGGGGGGGGCGCCGCCCCCCCCCCCCCCCCCCCCGCCCGCCGCCCGCCACCCCCCCCCCCCCCCCCCCCCCCCCCCCCCCCCCCCGGGGGTA
>NZ_JBICTZ010000001.1:945834-1292891 GCF_043197875.1 Micromonospora sp. NPDC048935
GGGGGGGGCCCCCCGGGGGGGGGGGTGGGGGGGGGCCCCCGGGCGGTTGGGCCCCCCGGGGGGGCGGGGCCGGGGGGGGGGCCCCCCCCCCCCCCCCCCCCCCACGCCAGTGCGGCGAGGAAGGCCGTGAGCAGCCCGAGAGCGGCCAGCGCGGGCAGGGCCCGGGCGAGGGGCATCAGGAGGAGGACGATGCCGATCGCCACGAGGTGGCCCGGTGAGCTGTGTACGGTCAGCCGGAGGAACAGCAGGCGGCCGGTGAGATAGAGCGCCGCGCCGCCGTAGAGCACGAGGATGGCCAACCAGCTCATCGGCTCCCCACCGAAGTGCCGGGGTCGTGTCTGCTCCGTCGGGTTCGCGAGGATCAGGTGGATGCCCAGGGCGAAGTAGACGACCCCGGCGACCAGCGGTAGGTGCGCCAGCGTGTAGGCGTCCGACGCCAGCTGCTGGCGGCGCCGGGAGCGCGGCGAGGCCGAGGTCAGCACCTTCGCCGCGGCCGGTGCGACGCCCACGAAGTAGAGCCACCACAGGCAGACGGTCGCGGCGAAGCCGAACACCGCGGCCAGCAGCCCCGGCCAGGCGATCATCGCCAGACCCGCGCCGGCCCCGGCCGACAGCAGAGACTCACCGAGCACGATGATCAAGACCAGACCGTGGCGTTCGGCGAAGTGCGCCCCGCTGCGGACCTCCCCGAAGCTGGCGGCGGTCGCGATCCGGCCGCCGCCGTAGTCGACGAGGAACGCCACAGTCCACAGCACGGTCTGCGTGGTCCCGCCGAGGATGGCGCCCACCAGCAGCGGGACCCAGGCGAGCGTGGTGGACACGGCGAAGCGCAGGGTCTGCCGGCGGTACCGCTGGTTGCCGGACGAGGAGTAGGTCATCAGGCCGAGGTGCAGCCCGCGGACCACGATGTAGGCGATGGCCAGGGTGAGCGGCGGGCTCAGCGCGCCGTCGTGGCGCTGCCACGCCTGCGGGATCACCAGCGCGGCCACGAAGATGGCGGCCATCGCCGCGAGCATCCCGGCCAGCACCGGGCCGTTGTCCGCACGGACCTGATTGCCGAGCCAGGCGTAGCAGCTCCACGCGTACCAGAACCAGAGCAGGAGCAGTAGCCCCTGGTAGAGGGTGAGTGGCCCCAGCGACTCCGCCATGAAATCGATGAGCCGCGTCAGCGCGAACACCAGCACCAGGTCGAAGAAGATCTCGAAGGTGGTGGCCCGGTGTGCCTCCTCGACCAGCACCGGCCGGGACCGGTGGACGCGGCTCATCCGCTCATCCTGGTCTGTTTCGCAGCTCGTCGGAGGCCAACACCCGGCTCCGGCGGAATCAGTCGAAGAGGAGGTCGAGGTGGGCGTCCAGCGCGCCGAGCGCCTGCTCGGCGGTGTACTGCCCACCCAGCAGGTACAGGCCGAGACCTTCCATCAGCGCCAGCAGGCCGGCCGCGGCGGCGTCGCCGTGGCCCTCGGGCAGGACACCGGCGATGAACCTGGTGAACTGGGCGGTGTCCTCGTGCAGGCGGGGTTCGGCCGACGGTCGCACCGCCGTGTAGGCGAGAAACGCGAGGGCCACCCGCCCGTCGTCGCGGGTCCGGTCGTCCAGGGGCAACAGCGCGGCGAGCATCGTGCGCAGCAGCAGCCGAGGCGGTGGGGTCTCGCCCAGTCGCGCCAGCGCCTCGGTGATCCTGATCTGGCTGCGTTCCCGCACCACACTCAACGCGAACGCCATCATCTCGTCCTTGGTGCGGAAGTAGTGCTGGACCATGCCGGCGGACACCCCGGCCGCGGCGGCCACGTGGCGGAGGCTTACCGCCTCCAGGCCCTGATCCGCGGCGACCCGCATCAGCGCGTCCGCGATGAGGGTGCGTCGCTCCTGGTGATCGACCTTCTTGGGCATGGCCTCGATCGTTTCACAGTGGGTGACCCGGACCTCCCGCCAGCGGCGGTGGTTACCGGCTGGCGGTGGTGCTCGCGGGTGCGCCCCGCGCGCTGCGCAGGAGGCCGTCCGGGTCGTCGGCGTACAGCCGCAGCTCGTTCACCGGCAGGGACCCGGTCTTCGACAGGTCGACGGTCAGCGGCCGGCGCAGCAGGACGTCGATGCTGGTCTGACTGCCGACCGCGATGCTCACCACCCGACGGTCGCCCTCCTGCTCGACCTGCACCGACCTGCTCGACGGCAGCGACCGGTAACGCTTGCGCAGGGCCTCGATGTCGGCCCAGGGGATCTGGATGTCGATGCCCGAGCTGAGGCGTACGCGCAGGCCCCGGTCGCCCACCACGTGCGGATGGATGGTCATGCTGGCGAAGAGCCCGATCATCCAGAGCAGACCCCAGACGCCGAGGCCGAGCACGATCCAGCGGGCCGGTCGCCACGGCACCACGTGGGTGACGACGACATCGAAGATGGGGATCTCCACGACCGACAGGCCGATGAAGATGCCCAGGATCGGCTTGACCACGCCGAGGTAGCCGAACGGCTCGTCACCCGGCCCCAGCGGCAGGGGGCGGCGCCGGGCCCAGACGTACAGGCTGCGCCATGTCGCGGCCTCGGCCTGGGCGGCCCGGCGCAGCAGAGCGCCCACCCGAGCCCCGGTCGGTGTCTTCGTGCCGGTCATGGTCGGTCCCTCTCGGTAGGCGCCGACGGTCGGTGCGGCGTGACGGTTCCGGCGCCACCGTCGACGGTGACGAGTTGTCCCGTGGCGATCGTCCGGGTGGCGTCCGGCACGCAGATGACGGCGGGAATGCCGTACTCCCGGGCCACCGTCGGGCCGTGCGCCATGATCGCGCCGGTCTCGGTGACCACCGCCGCGGCGGTGAGGAACAGCGGGGTCCAGCCCGGGTCGGTGGTCGCGGCGACCAGGACGTCCCCGGGCTCGACGTGGGCGGTGGCCGGGTCGTGGACGACCCGGGCGGGGCCGGTCACCCGGCCCGCCGACGCGCCCACGCCGACGAGCGTCCCGTCGCCGGTGGGCGCCGCCGGCAGGACGGTCTCGACGTCGGTGCCGTCGGAGAGCAGCGCCACCGGCACGCTGCGGCGGCGTAGCTCCCGGCGGTGCACGGCCCGTCGGGCGGTGACGGTGCCGCGCAGATCAACACCCTGGTGTACGACGGTGTGCACCTCGTCGAGGGTCAGGAACATGATGTCGTCGGGCTGGTCCAGCAACCCGGAGCCGTGCAGGTCGGCGCCGATGAGCAGCAGTTGGCGGCGCGTCTCGCGCAGCGGGTACAACCCGGCGAACTTGCCGGCCTCGCGCAGGCCGGCCAGGGACCGCGCCCGGCGCAGCAGGAACCCGGCGATGCTGCCCCGCACCGGCCGCCGACGGCGGGCTCGCCCGACCAGCTCCTCCAACGCCGCCTCGGCTGCCGCGCTGGCCCGCTGGAAGCGCCTGTCGGGGCCCTGCCGTGGATCGGTGACCCGCAGGTAGTTGGCGACCGCGGCGAAGACCGGTGTCGGATCCTCCGCCCAGCGCGGCACGCCGAGGTCGACCTCGGCGATGCCCCGGTGACCGTAGACGTCGAGGAAGGCGGTCATGCCGACGTCGGGCAGCGTGCCGCGCAAATGGCGCGCGGCCAACTCGGCCGGTGGGGTGTCGAGGAGGAGGTGGCGGTGCTCGCCGGCATCCTGGGCGAGCCGCCACAGGGCCAGGTCCATCTCGATGGTGACGTTGTGCGGCATCCCGCCCAGCACGGCGTGGATCTCGTCCGGGCCGGCGAGCCCCTTGAGCAGCGTGGTCGGCAGCGCGGCGGCGAGCATCCCCGCGACGATCGGCCACATGATCGCGTCGGCGCTGTCGTCGGCGTCGTTCGCCTGCACGAAGCGCAGCCGATCGGCGGCGGTCCGCAGGTCGGCGGGGGCCGCCGAGCGTACTCTGAGCTGCTCGACGGCCTCGAACATCCGCCTCCGCGCGGCCTCGGGGCGGGCCAGGGCCCGCAGGATCCCCACCACCGCGCGGCCGGCGGTCCGCAGCGACGCGGCGCCCTGCGCCCGGCCGCGCGCCCTGCGCCCGGCGGTCGGGGCGAACCGGGGATCCGCCAGGACGTGCCGCATCACCGCCTGGGCGCGCGGGCCGAAGTCGACAGCCAGGAGCTTCACCAGTCGCCTGCGGGCCGTCGGGTCCCGCGCCAGGTCGGTCAGGTCGCCGTAGAGCCGACCGCCGATGTCGACGATCTCGACGCGGACGCCGAGCGTGGCGAGCATCGCGGCGATCTGCGTCCGCAGGGTCGACATGCCCATCGGTGTGACCGGTCGCAGCATGCCCTGGACGTGACCGAACTCCAGGTAGACGCGGGGGAGGGGCTTCCGCGTCCGTGGTGGGAGGGGGAACAGGCTGGTGATCGGCCGCGACTGTAGTAGCCACCGGACGCCGTCGGCGTCGATCGCCCACTCCACGTCCTGTGGGCAGCCGAAGTGGGTCTGCAACCGTTCCCCGGTGGCCCGCAGGTCGGCCAGTTGCGCGGACGTCAGGCAGCCCGTGTCGGCCCGCGCGACGCCGTCGAGGACGTAGTGGTCCACCCTCGCCACGCCGTCGACCACGAGCGTGCCGGGGCCCTCGGCGGCGTCGACGGCCATCTCGTCGCGGCGGCCGGTCAGCGGGTTCGCGGTGAACAGCACTCCCGCCACCGTGGGCGTGATCATGCGTTGCACGACGACGGCCATCCGCACCGTCCGGTGGTCGATCTCGCGAGCGTCGCGGTACGCCCTCGCGCGCTCGCTGTGCAGCGACTCCCAGCACTTCTCGATGGCGGCGACCAGCTCGGTGCTGCCCGTGACGTCGAGGAAGGTGTCCTGCTGCCCGGCGAAGCTCGCGTCCGGCAGGTCCTCCGCGGTGGAGCTGGAGCGCACCGCCACCGGGCCCGCCCCGAGTCGCTCGTACGCGGCGACGACCTCGGCCGTGGGGATGACGCCGAGTCGGTGCGCCTCGGTGGTGACGCAGAAGCCGTCGGGCACCCGTTCGCCGCACCGGATCAGCTCACCCAGCCCGGCCGCCTTGCCGCCGACCAGGTCGACCAGGTCGGCGGTCACCTCGGACAACGCGATCACCCGCATCGGAGCCCTCTCCCTTTGCAATGCACTTGTATTGCGTCCCACCGTAGCGCCTTGACGATGCGACTGCAATGTCACCCGGTGGTGGTGTGACCGGGCTCCGAGGCGTTGTCGGCGTCTGTCATCCTCGGGACGGTGACGACCGGCAGCCCGACCACACCCCGCTCCCACCGCCGCGCTCTTCGCGTCCTCGTCGCGGTCGTCGCGGCGGCGGCCGTTCTCGGTGTCGCGCTCGTCGTCGTGCCGATGCTGCGACCGGCGGGGCCGCGCCCGCTCTTCCAGTTGCCGGTCGCCTGCGGCGAGACGTGGCAACTCGGCACCTACCCCGGGCACGACGACTACGACGTCGACCTGTTCCCCATCGAGGGGGAGGCGTGGGGGCGGCCGGTGCTCGCGTCCTCCGGTGGCACGGTCACCGAGGCGGGCATCAACGGGTCGCTGGGTGGCCGTAACCCGGACAACCCGGACGGCCCGCGCGGGCGCGGCGGCGGCTACTGGGTGAAGATCGACCACGGCGGCAAGTGGGAGACGCAGTACCTGCACATGCTCGAACCGCCGCTTGTCGAGGTCGGGCAGCGGGTCGCCCAGGGCGACCAGCTCGGGCTGGTCGGCAGCACCGGCAACTCCGGCGCACCACACCTGCACTACGAGCAGCGGCGCGGCTGGGAGAAGGTCGAGACCCACTTCGACGGGGAGCCGTCGGGCATCACCACCGACGATCGCGAGTACACGGTCCGGCGGACGAGCGGCAACTGCCGCCCCGGGGTCTCCTGAGGACGGCGGTTTGTCCGACCCGGTTCGGGGCACTGATATCCGAGGACACTTCGGACGCAGGGAGGAGCCGGCCATGGTCAAGGGTGACGTCGACACGTACCACGAGGACGGGCAGTGGAAGAACAAGGCCGAGGGCAACGAGCGGGCCAGCAGCACGCATGACGTGAAGGCCGACGCGCAGGCCCAGGGTCGTGAGATGGCGGCCGACCGCGGCGTCGAACACGTGGTCAAGAAGCAGGACGGCACGATCGGGGAGAAGAACACCTACCCCCGCAGTCGGGACCCCCGCGACATCGAGGGCTGACAGCTTTCCAGTCTCAGCGGACCGGCCTCCTCACGTGACCGAGGAGGCCGGTCCGCTTTTCCGTGGCCGGTCGGTCCAGCTTGTCGCCTTGCAAAGGCATATAGGCGTTTTGGGGAATATAGTCCAGGTCGAGACTGGAGTGAACGCTGGGAGTGCGCATGTCGTTGTGGGGCCGGCGTCGGCCGATCAGGAGCGCGGGGCTGGTGGCGGCCGTGACCGCAGCGGCTGTCGCGTTCGCGCCGCTCCCCGCCTGGGCGGTCGGGTCCGTTCTGTTCGACCAGCCGTTTCACAACAACACCCCGGACGGCCTCGGCGCGGTGACGCTGCCGGGCGTGCCAGTCGCGACCGCGACGAACGTCGCCTGCCTGAGCGCCGCCGGCAACTCCACCACCGGCCCACTGCTGAGCTGCCCGACGGCAACCGACCCGCAGGGCTCGGGCAAGCTGCGCCTCACCCCGGCCGTCGCGAACCGGCAGGGCGGGGTGTTCGGTGCGGTGAGCGTGCCCACCTCCCAGGGACTGCACGTCACCTTCAACAGCTACCAGTACGGCGGCAACAGCACCGGGGCGGACGGCCTGGCGTTCGCGCTGGCCGCGGTCGACCCCGCCAACCCGCGGTCCCCGGCGGTGATCGGCCAGTCGGGCGGATCGCTGGGCTACTCGGCGGCGTTCAACGGTGCCTCGGTGGGACTGTCCAACGGCTACCTGGGCATCGGGCTGGACGTCTTCGGCAACTTCAGCAACAGCCTCTACCAGGGCACCGGTTGCACGAACCCGCCCTACATCTCGACCACGAACACGCGGGTCCCCGGCCAGGTGGTGATCCGGGGGCCGGGCCGCAACGGGGTCGGCTACTGCGCGATCAACAGCACCGCCACCAGTACGTCGTCGGCCGCGCTGCCGTTGCGGGCCAGCACCCGCGCCGCCTCGGTTGTGCCGGTCGAGGTGGTCGCCAACACCACCTCGTCCCCGTTCACCACCGACACCGGCATCACCGTTGCGGCCGGGGAGTACCGCGTCCGGTTCACTCCGGTGGGCGGTACGGCGCGCACCCTGGCCGGCAACCTTCCGGTCGTTCCGGCGGGCCTCTATCCGTCGCCGTCCTGGCTGAACGCCAGCGGCTTCCCCCGGCAGCTCGCCTTCGGCTGGGTGGGCTCCACCGGTTCGGTCACGGACTTCCACGAGCTCGACAACGTTCGGACGGTGAGCTTCAACCCGGTGCCGGACCTGAACGTGTCGCAGAGCAGCGCGGTCGGGGCCACCCCGCAGCCCGGTGACCCGGTCACCTACTCGATCACCGCCGGGGTGGATGCCGGGGCCACCGAGACGTCGCCGATCTCGGTCACCCAGACCGTGCCCACCGGTGTCGTGCCGCGCGGCGCGTTCGGCTCCGGTTGGGTCTGCGCCGCCCCGTCCGGGCAGGTCATCACCTGCACGAACAGCAACGGCCCGTTCGCGGGCGGAACCGCCCTGCCGCCGATCACGGTCGTGGCGACCGTCACCGGCACCGGGGTGACGCCGGCGCTGATCCAGACCGCGACGGTGGCGACCTCGTCGTCGATCGACGCGAACCCGGGCTACTCGACCGTCACCACACCCGTCGCGCCGGCCACCGCACCGAGCGGCGTCACCGTCACCCCGGCGCAGAGCTCCATCGCCGGGGGCATCGTGGTCACCGTCGGCGGCAGCAACCTCACCGGCGCGACCGCGATCACCATCGGTACGGCCGCGGAGCAGCAGGCCGGTACCGCGGTGGTGCTGTTGCCGTGCGGTTCCGGCCCGGCCGCCGGCTGCTTCACCGTGAACCCGGACGGCACACTCGGCATCTCGGTCATGCCCGCGCGCGCCAGCCCGGCGACGGTCACGGTCAGCGTCGTCACCCGGGGCTCAGCCGGGTCGGCGAGCTACGTCTACGCGTCCGCGCCGGGCACTCCCGCCACACCCACCGCGACCGCGGGCGTCACCAGCGCCACCGTGAGCTGGACCGCGCCGGTGAGCAACGGCAGCCCGATCACCGGGTACCTGATCACCCCGATCCGGGACGGGGTCACCCAGCCGACCCTCTCCTTCGACGCCTCCACCACCAGCCGGACGTTGACCGGGCTGACCGCGGGTTCGGCGTACGCGTTCCGGGTCGCGGCGGTGAACGCCTACGGCACCGGCGCGGCCAGCCCGGCCTCGGCGGCGGTGGTCCCGTACTCCCTGCCGGAGGCGCCGACCATCACCTCGGCCACGGCGGGGACCAACGCCGCCACGCTGAGCTGGACCGCCCCGGCCAACGGAGGTGCACCGATCACCGGGTACACCGTGACGCCCTACCTCAACGGTGTGGCGCAGACGCCCCAGACCTTCACCGGGGCTGCCACGACCCAGGTCGTCACCGGGCTGACCGGCGGCGCCACGTACACCTTCCGGGTGGCCGCGACCAACGCCGCCGGGACCGGCCCACAGTCGGCCCCCTCCGCGTCGGTGCCGGTCAACCCCGCACCAACGCTGACGTTCGCGCCGCCCCCGCCCGGCCGGGCGTACGACCCGTACCAGTACCAGTTGACGGTGGCCGGTGGCACGAGCCCTTTCGCCTGGTCGATCAGTGCCGGGAGTCTGCCCGCCGGGTTGACCCTCGACCCGGTCACCGGCCTGCTCTCCGGCACGCCCACCGAGTCCGGGACGTTCGCGTTCACCGTCCGGGTGACCGACTCGTTCAACCAGTCCGCGACCCGACCGGTGGAACTGGTCATCAGTCCGCTCGGCGGGCTCTCCATCAGCGTCCCGGCGATCTCCGCACTCGGCACCGTCACCTCGGACGCGACAGGCGTCTCGGGTCGACTCGGCCCGGTGACCGTGCTCGACGATCGCGGGCCGTTCGCGGGAAGCTGGGTCAGCGTCGTGTCCAGCACGAACTTCACCACGGGCTCCGGCTCGGTTGGTGAGACCATCCCCAACAGCAACATCACGTACGCCTCCGGGCCGGCCCTGGCCACCAGCGGCGTCGGCACCTTCCTCCCGCAGCCCGGCGCGGTGTTGGACGCGCCGCACCCGGCCGCCGGGTGGTCCGGCCAGACCGGTGGTCCGAACTCCGCCACCTGGAACCCGACCCTGTGGGTGACGATCCCGTCCGGGGTGGTGGTCGGCGACTACGTGGCGGTCGTGACGCACTCGGTGATCTGACGAGCCCCTCGGGGCTTCCCGCAGCGGGGCGAGGCCGCACGCGGTGCGCGGGTCCCGGCCCGCGCAGACGTCGCTGCCCGGCCGTTGCGAGGGGAACGGCCGGGCAGTCTCCGCAGGCGGGGACGGTCAGGCCAGCCGGGTCCGTTGCCGGCGGACAAGATACCAGCCGGCGAGAGCGGTGAGCGCCAGCAGGGCGATCCCGCCGATCGTGTACACCAGCCAGCTCGGCCCCCCGGACGCCGCCACCGCCATCGGCGCGGCGACGGGCAGGACGATCCTTCCGGTCGCGGTGCGTTCCACGGTGCCGCTGGCGAGCTTCGCGTGCACGTCCCAGGCCCCGGCGGGCAGGGCCTGGTTGACCTCGATCCGGACCTGGCCGCTCTGGCCGGGCAGGATCGTCACGCCGTTTGTCACCTTGAACGGTCCGGCCTGGACCGCCTCCTTGCGCAGCGACAGCGTGCCGGTCATGTCCAGCGCGCGTTGGCCGGTGTTGGTGACCTTCGCGGTGACCACGGGAAAATCGCCGGTTCCGGGCTCCGCGGCCAGCCCGTCGACGCGGAAGTCCGTTGGTGGCTCACCACCCGGACCGATGTCCAGATAGACCCGGATGCCCACCCGGTGGATCTGGGTGACGTTGCCGGTGCGCTCCTTCGCGCTGGTGACCTGCGCCCAGATCGCGCCGTACCGCTCGCCCTTCGACGCCTTCTTCGGCACGGCGATCTCGATCTCGACCGGTCGTCGCTCGCCCGGATCCAGCTCCATCGTGTCGGTCCTCGTCCGGATCCACCCGCTGAGTTCGTTGCCGGTGCGCCCGTCGGGCACGGTGAAGGCGTTGTTCTCGACCGATGCCGCGCCGGAGTAGAACTCGATCTGCTGCGCCTCGCCGGAGGTGTTCCGCACCTCGACCCTGCGGTTGATGGTCGTCCCGGGCTTGAGATGGTCCACGATGTAGACCCGGGCACGGGGGTCCTGCACCCGGCTGGCGGGGATGTCCAACAGGCGGATGGTGATCGCGGCGGCGTCGTCGGGCTCCGGTCGCTGCTCCCGCACGGCAACGGCTGGTGCTGCCGACACCCCGAGCGCCACGAGGGCGACCGAGGCCAGCAGCACCAGCCGGCCGAGCGGCTCAGAACACCGAATGCGTCACCGTCCCCGTGTAGACACCCTCGACGGTGCCCTCGGGCACGTTCACCACCAGCGTGGGGTTCCAGCTGGCGAAGTTGTTGCCCGTACCGCCGGTGTGGGCCATCGCCGTCCGCGGAACGTTGATGATCACCTGCTGGGCGGAGGTGGGCTGACCCGGCGTGAAGGTGCCACCGCCGGCGGTCGCCGTCGCGGGCCCCGACCAGTACAGGACGTTGATGGCCGGGATCGTCTCCCCCGCGGTGCCGGCGCCGGTGACGAAGTCGGTGGAGACGACGCTGGCGCTCCAGTTGGGGGTGAGCGACCCGCGCTGGTCCAACACGGTGACCGGGCCGAGCTGGCCGGAGATGGTGGAACCCTCCACGCCGTGCCCGATGTTCGAGGTCGCCGGCACCGTGATCGACAGACCACCGGCGGCGTCGACGGTGAGGGTCACGATCGTGTTGCCGGTGGTGTCCGCGGCGGCCGGCCCGGCGAGCGCCACCACGGCGGCAACGCCGGCCAAGCCCGCGAGAAGTTTCCTACGCATCAAGTCTCCTCTAGTCTCAATCGCCCTTCAGTGGCAGTTCGAGACTAACTACGCTAATCGCCCAAGATGGGCCAAATAACGCATACGTCATCTGGTGGGCAGGGGTGCGGCGTCGCGGATCGTCAGGCCGGCACGACGTAGGGGAAGGTGGCGGCACGGGCATTCCTGGTGATCTCCGAGGTGAGGCCCGACGTGGTGGCGGTGTTGAGCACCAGGGAGAACATCACCTCGGGTGCGTTGTCGGCCATGGTGCGGCCGTTGCGGACCGCGAAGCCGTAGTTGGCCGCCGTGCCGACCTGGTAGGACAGCAGGTCGGGGTAGAGCTGCCGGGCGACGCTCCAGCCGTACGCCTGCGGGTCGGGGGCGGTGCCGTTCGCCCTGACCACGCCGGCGACGGCGGTGGCGATCTCCTCGCCGTCCTCGGTGAGGTCACTGCTCGGGTGCCGGAAGTTGGCCGGGTCGGAGAAGTCGGTGTCGTGCGGCCAGAAGATCGGCCACATCATGGGGTGGCCGGCGCGGTTGATCTGCCGCCATCCACCGGCGTCGGTGGCCAGCATCGTGCGGCACCAGACGCCGATCTCGGTGCCGTCGCGCAGCAGTGGCTCGTCGTGGGAGACCTCAAGGACTATCGACTCGACTGTCGTGCCGGCGAAGCTGTTCCTGGCCTGGTCGACCCGCCACGCCGAGCGGTCGACAGGTGCACCGTTCTGCACCGCGCCGTTGATGGTGGCGAGTTCGTCGAGGTCGACATAGAACGGGTCGGTGATCCGCCCGGCCCAGATCCGGATGTTGCTCCCGGTGGACACCTCGCCGGTGTGTCCCTCGGCGACGGGTGTGCCCATCGCGGCGTCGTCGCGGGCATCGGACCCGGCAAGTTCGTACAACTGGAAGGTCTGCCTGCCGTCGCCGTCCGGCTCGCCGAAGGCGAATCGATAGGTCAGCCCCTCCATCTCCGCGCCGTTGAAGTGAATTTTGATCTCGTAGCGTGCCTCGGCGTGGAAGCCGCGCTTGATGTCGGCCTTCGTCACCGAGCTGTTGACGTCCATGACGAACACCGTGGCGCGCTCGCCGTCGAAGACGTACAGGTCGTCGATGTAGAGCTGGCCACCCTGGGCGGCGAGGGGGGTGTCGAGATGGTGCGACATGAGCTGACTCCCGAAATGCCGGATTCTGGACGTATCCGAACATAGCGGGGCGTCGGGCGCTCTTTGTCCTATCGAGGTAAACCCGGGTGGCAGACGGTGGTGGGCCGCCCGGGGTTGCTGTCCGGACGGCCCACCCACTCGTGCCGGCGTCGTCAGACGCGGGACCACTTCTGGTTGGCGGCGCCAAGGCAGTCCCACAGGTGCAGCTTGCCGCCGTTGTTGGGATTGGCCTCGCGCACGTCCACGCACCTGTTGGCATTGAGGTTGACCAGGTCGCCAGCGGCGTTGAGGGTGAAGCGCTGCGCGGTGTTGCCGTTGCAGCTGACCAGGTTGACCTCCGTGCCGTTCGCGGTGCCGGCCCAGGCGGGGTCCATGCACTTGCCCATCGCGCGGACCGTCCCGTCGGAGGCGAAGGTCCAGGCCTGGGCGGCGGTCGTGTTGCAGTCCCAGATCTGCAACTTGGCGCCCTCGACCGGGTTGGCGCTGGGGATGTCGATGCACCGCCCACTCTGCGCGCCCCTGATCCGGCTGGTGCCCGGTGCCGGGTCGCCGCCGCCGGGGGTGTAGCTGGAGACCCGGACGTAGTCGACGAGCATCTGCTGCGGGAACTGCGTGGAGCCGTCCGGGTAGCCGGGCCAGTTGCCACCCACCGCGACGTTGAGGATCATGAAGAAGGGGTGGTCGAACACCCAGCGGTTGCCGCCGAGCCGCGCGGGATCGACCCGGTGGTACTGGACCCCGTCCAGATACCAGGTGATCACGTTCGGCTCCCAGTCCACCCGGTAGGTGTGGAAGCCGTCGGCGAGCGGGGCCCCGATGGTGCGGCTGCCGGTGATGCCGCCACCGCCGGAGTAGCCGGGTCCGTGCACGGTGCCGTACACGGTGTTGGGCTCCCGGCCGATGTTCTCCATGATGTCGATCTCGCCGGCGTCGGGCCACCCGCCGCCGGTGCCGAGCATCCAGAACGCCGGCCAGATGCCCTGGCCGCGCGGAATCTTGATCCGGGCCTCGAACCTGCCGTAGGTCTGGGTGAAGGTGGCCGCCGAGAGCAGTCGCGCCGACGTGTACTCGCAGCGCCCGTAGTGGCACTGGTAGTTGGCGGGATTGTCCCGGCGGGCCGTGATGACCAGGTTGCCCTGGCCGTCGTGCACGGCGTTGCTGGTGCTGTTGGTGTAGTACTGCCGCTCGTTGTTGCCCCAACCGCTGCCGCCGATGTCGAAGCGCCACTTGTTCTGGTCGACGGGCGTGCCGGCCGGGGAGTTGAACTCGTCCTGCCAGCTGATCGGGCCGATGGCGGCCTCGGCGCGGTCGGGGTGCGCCGGGACGAGCGCGCCGACGGTCGCGACCAGGGCGACCGCCAGGAGTACGAGGGGACGAGAGCGGAGGCTGGGGCGGGTTGTGAACACGGGAGGCTCCTCGGCGGGGGAGTGGCGGAGGCTGCGCGACGAGAGGACGGAGAGCGCTCTCCAAAGAGAAGCATGTCGATATCGGGACTTTCTGTCAAGAGTGTTTCCAATAAGCTCGCACCGCTCCCCGGGGGCGTCGACATCCGAGCGCCGTGCGGCAGCCGTCGCGGGGTTCCGAGGTGGACCCGACGAGCGCCGCAGTGGCCCGGCCGGGCAGCCCGCACGGCGCGGACGAGTGTTACTCGATAGCTGTCGAATCGACCCTTCCTATTGCCCTGGGGCGTCCGCCCGGGACAGGATGACGAGGCGTGCCGGAAACCTCCTCGTAACCCGCACGCTGCTGGTCTCTGTCACAAGGAAGTGGGAGTCAGTCATGAGCGACGCGTCGACGGCGCTGGGTGTGCGCCTCTACCCGGATCTGGTCGAGCGGGGTGGTCTGGCCCCCGCCCTCGTCGAAACCGGCACCCGCCACGGGCTCGATCTGGGCCGGGTCACCGCCCCGGAGCAGGGGCGCGGCCGGTTCACCTGCGCCGAACTGCACTCCGACCAGGGCGTGGTCTGCGTGACGCTGGGCTCGCAGGCCCGCTACTTCATGATCGACCTGCGGGTCTCGGGCGAGGTGCTGGCACGCGGCGACGTGATGGACCTGCTCCAGGTCGCCAGGGTGGCCGCGGCCTGGCGGGCCGGGCTGACGGTCGCCGAACTCACCGCCCAGTTCCCGTTCATGGAGGAGATCACGCACCGCCGGGCGCCCGTGGCCCAGGTCAGCTAGGGCCACGGCGGCGTCAGCAGCGCAGCCGTGGTGGCAGCGGCGTCCCGACGCCGACACCGCGGTCGAGGTAGGTCGACTGGACGAAGGCCACGAAGCGTTCCGCATCGGTCGCGGTGGACGCCAGTCCGAACGAGACACGGACCGCGCCGCCGGTCGGCAGGCGCAGCGCGGCGAGGTAGTCATCGATCGTGTCGACCCGCGCCAACAGCCGCCGCCGCACCGACTCCCGGCTGATGCCGAACGCGCCCTCGCCCGCACCCGGATTGCAGAAACAGCCGGTACGCAGGGAAAACCCGGCCTGCGCCGACTCCCGCGCGACGAGCCGCTCGTCGACCAGGGTGCCGTCCGGGTCGCGGAGGTTGACCGTCACGGTGCCGCCGCGGCCCACCGCCGTCGTCGGCCCGTACACCTGGACCAGGGGTTGGCCGCTGGCGTGCCGCAGCGTGGTCAGCCGCTCCAGCAGCCACTCGGTGAGCAGGCCGACCCGGGTGTGCACGAGGTCCACGCCGATCGAGCCCAGCCATCGCAGCCCGAACTCCACGTCCGGGATGCTCAGGAAGTTGAGGGTGCCGTCCTCGAACGCCGACTCGTCGTCCATCGACCGGTGCCAGTCGCCCTGCACGCTGACCGCGCGGATCGTGCCGCCGGCGAACCACGGCCGGCGCAGCCGGGCCAGCGCGTCGCGGCGGGCCAGCAACGCACCGACCCCGGTCGGGTAGCCGAAGAGCTTGTACCAGCTCAGACACACGAACTCCGGCCGGACGACGCTGAGGTCCAGCCGATTCGTCGGCGCGAAGGCGGCAGCGTCGAGCAGCACGTCGTACCCGTGCTGGTGGGCCAACTCCACCCAGCCCAGCGGGTGCTGCACACCGGAGAAGTTGCTCTGCGCCGGGTAGGCGAACAGCCCTCGCCGACTCCGACGCCACCGCCCGCCCAGCCCAACACGGCTGGCACCGAGCACGGTGGCCAGGTCCGACTCGGCGACCCGCAGCTCCGGCCCACTCAACGGTACGTAGCGCACGGCCGCGCCGGCCGCTCGGGCGTACTCGCGGATGCCGTTGACCGAGTTGTGGTTGTCCCAGGTCAGCACGAGTGGAGCGGAGCGGCCGAAGTCGTACGCCTCGCCGACCAACCGGCACGCCCCGCTGGCGTTCGGGGTGAAGACGACCGCGTACTCGGCCGGGTCCGCGTGGAAGAAGTCGAGCACCGCACGCCGTGCCGACTCCACCAGGGAGCCAGCCGCCGCACTTGTCGGGTTCTCCGAGTGCGGGTTGCTGTACAGGCCGGCGAGCATCCGGTCGTGATGTTCGCGTACCTGGGCCTGTGCCACGACCCCGGCCCCGGCGTAGTCGAGGTACACCTGCCCGGCGGCGTCCAGGTGCCGGTATTCGGTGGCGCGCAGCTCGTCGATCCGGCGGGTGGCGGCGTATCCCGGCAGCGTCGTGGGGGAGGTGTGCGGTGGCGGGTCAGGTCGCACCACGGTTGCCCCGTCGGACCAGCACCGCCCAGGCGGCAGCGAGGAACAGCAGCGAGAAGCCGCCGAGCACCAGCCAGTTCACCCACACCGGTTGGGAGAAGCTGTCGCCGTACGTGGCCAGCAGCGGCGGACCGAGCGGTGAGCCCCCGTCGCGCCAGAGTCGTTCCACCCCGGCGGTGTGCCCCAGGCCCTCGAACGCCCACCGGTTCGACATCGCGACGCTGAGCCACTGACCGCCGACCGCCATGGCCGGCACCGGCAGGATCGCGCCGACGAAGAGCACCTGTGGGAAGCAGAGCATCGGCAGCATGAGCGTCGCCTGGGCCGCGTCGGAAACCGCCGCGGAACACAGCAGGCCGAGGGTGAGCGCCGCCGCCGAGGAGAGCAGCAGGGTCGCGTACAGGGCCGCGAAGGCGGTGCCGTCGACCGGCGGCAGCCGGTCGATCCCCCGCAACACACCGAGCAGGGCCAGGTCCACCAGGGCCAGCAGCGGCAGCAGCACGGCGACCTTTCCCAGCAGGTACGGCAGCAGTCGGACACCGGCCAGCCGCTCCCGGCGAAGGATCGGCAGCTCGGTGCAGATCTGGAGCAACCCGTAGGTCAGCCCGAAGAAGAAGCCGCCGAACGCGATCCAGAACAGGATCATCACGGTCACGGTGGGGCTCGGTCGGGTCGGCTCGAACGCCCCGGGCCGGAACAGCAGCGCGAACATGCCGAGCAACAGCAACGGCGAGCCGAGCAGGATCGCCAGGGTCAGCCGGTTGCGGACGACGATCTCCGCGTTGCGCGCGGTGAGGACGGCCCACTGGCGCAGCCGGCCGACCCGCCGGGGTGGTGGCGTCGCGCGGTCGCCGCCGCCGATCGCGGGGGGCGGCGGGCCGGCCTCGCGGTACGCGGCGAACCGGTCGGGCCACTCGGCCGGGTGCGATGCCTCGTCGAGCCGCGGGTGCACCTCGACGAGGGACCGCAGGTCGAAGAACTCCCGGGCGGCGGCGGGCGTGCCGGTGAACGCCAGACGGCCCTGACGGGTCAGCACGACGACCCGGTCGCAGTGGTCCACGTCGGTGATCTGGTGGGTGCTCAGTACGACTGTGGTCCCCGCGTCGGCGAGCGTCCGCAGCACCCGGAGCAACTCCACGGCGATCGGCGGGTCCAACCCCGAGGTGGGCTCGTCGAGGAAGAACACGCCGGGCCGGGTGAGCAGCTCGACCGCGATGCTGGCGCGCTTGCGCTCGCCACCGCTGAGCAGGCCCACCGGCACGGTGGCCCGTTCGGTGAGGCGCAGCTCGGCGAGCACCTCCGCGACCCGGCGGGTTGCCTCGGCCGGCGCGGTGCCGGCTGCCAGGCGCAGCCGGGCGGCGTGGCGCAGGGTGCGGGCCAGGGGCAGCTCGCGGTGGATGATGTCGTCCTGCGGCACGAAACCGATCGCACCCGCCGTCGCGGTGCCGTCGTACGTCACGGCACCCGCCGTCGGTCGCCGCACCCCGGCCAGCGACTCCAGCAGGGTGGTCTTACCGGCGCCGCTGGCACCGATGATCGCGACCAGCTCGCCCGGCGCGATGGTCAGCGAGATGTCGTCCAGGATCTGGCGACCACCCCGGACCCGCTGGCCCAGACCGCTGGCGGCGATGCCGACGCCGGTACGCGGAGGGGGGCTGGTCTGCTCAATCGTCATGTCGGGTGCCCGATCCGGTCGGTGGTGGTCCGCCTGAACATCGTGCCCCGTCGATGCTACTGAGTCGACGCGCGGTGCGCCCGGAGTGGACGGTCAACGACAGTCGTCCGTTCAGCCGGTGGTGGTCCGTGCCTCCGCCGGCACCTGGAGGAGATCCAGGCAGTTGCGCCACAGCGTCTCCAGCTGGCTCGGATCGTTGAGCAGCTTCGCGAGCAGGACCCGCCCCTCGATCTGCGCGACGATCGATCGGGCGGCCTCCCGGCTGTCGACCCCTGGGCCCGCCAGGCCGCCTTCCTTGGCCTCGACGACGACCTGCTCGATGAGGCTGATCTGCTCCTCGAAGATCTCCTGGAGCCGACCGCGGATCTCCTCGGCCTGGTTGCTGAGTTCGAGGGCGAGGTTGCCGAACAGGCAACCGGCGACCACGCCGGCTTTCCGCTGGCCGACGCGCTGGACCTCCTCGGTGGCCTCGAACAGGTCCCGGAGCCGCTGTAGCGGGTCGCGGTCGCTGCCGAGCAACTGCTCCCACTGGCGGCGCTGGGTGACCCAGTGCTCGTCGATGACGGTGCGGGCGAGCGCCTGCTTGGACTCGAAGAAGTAGTAGAAGCTGCCCTTCGGCACGCCCGCCGCGGCGCAGATCTCGGCCACGCCGAGCGCTGTGTAGCCGCGCTGCTCGATCAGCGCGGAGGCCGCGTCGAGGATCTTGTTCTTCGCGTCACTGGTCCGTCCCATGCTTTGACGATACACGACCGGTCGGCTAGCTTTTAGTCGACCAGTCGTCTAGTGGAAGTGGTTCCCTCATGAACAGCAGTCAGGAACAGCGGGTCGTGGTCATCACCGGCGCCTCCCAGGGCATCGGCGCCGACCTCGTGGACGCCTACCGCAAGCTCGGGTACGGCGTGGTGGCGACCTCACGATCGATCGGCACGTCCCACGACCCGGAGGTCGTCACGGTTCGGGGTGACATCGCCGAGGCCGACACGGCGGAGCGCGTGGTGCGTGCCGCTCTGGACCGGTTCGGGCGGATCGACACCCTGGTGAACAATGCCGGCGTCTTCGTCGCCAAGCCGTTCACGGACTACACCGACGAGGACTTCAACCAGGTCACCGGGATCAACCTCGCCGGGTTCTTCCACCTCACCCAGCGCGTCATGCCCCACCTGCTGGCCAGCGGCAACGGTCACATCGTCAGCATCACGACCAGCTTCGTCGACCAGCCCAACTCGAACGTCCCGTCGGTGCTCGCATCGTTGACGAAGGGCGGTCTCAGCTCGGCGACCAAGTCGCTGGCCATCGAGTACGCGGGCCGCGGTGTCCGGGTCAACGCCGTCGCGCCCGGCGTGATCAAGACCCCGATGCACCCGGTCGAGACGCACCAGACGCTCGCGGGTCTGCACCCGGTCGGCCGGATGGGCGAGACAAGCGACGTCGTCGACGCTGTCGTCTACCTCGAGTCCGCCCCGTTCGTCACCGGCGAGATCCTGCACGTCGACGGCGGCCAGAACGCCGGTCACTGACGGCGCCCGACACCGAGAAGGGAGTAGACGATGCCGATCGTGACCATCCAGATCACCCGCGAGGGCAGCACCGCGGGCGCGTCCGCGGCGACCGCGGAGGAGAAGGCCGCCCTCATCAAGGGCGTGAGCGAGCTACTGCGCGACGTCCTGAACAAGCCGTTGACGTCGACCTTCGTGGTGATCGACGAGGTCGAGACCGAGAACTGGGGTCGCGGCGGCCTCCCGGTCCAACAGTTCCGCCGGCAGCAGGTGCCCGAGTAGGCCGAGGATGCCCGCCGAGGTGACGGGCAGGATCCGCGCCGGTGGTGCGGATCCTGCCGGTCGGCGGCGCTGATCATTCGTGATTCGGTGGCCGTGACCAGGCCCGGGGTCATCCTCACCAGTGAGCCCGACCGGGTGCGTTCCATGGGCTGGCCGCCGTCGCCGTCCCGTCCCGGCCCGGCTAGGCGGCCGAAACCTCGACGAAGAACTGTCGCAGGGCGTCGGCGACCAGGGCGGGCGCCGTCATGGTCACGAAGTGCGACTGACCCGCCCAGACGACGTGGCGGGCCGCCGGAATCGTCCGCGCGAGGGTGTCCATCGTCGCGGGCATCGGCTCCCAGGTGTCCGCGCCGGCCAGCAGAAGGGTCGGCACGGTGATCGAGGACCACCGGGTGATGTCCGTGCTGTCTCCGGCGAGGGCTTCGAGATCGTGCAGCCAGCCGGTCGCCGAGCGGCGTGCCTCGACCGGGTCGGGCGTCCGGTCGCCCGCCGAGGCGGCGAGCGCGGCGACGATCTCCGCCGGGACCCGGGTCACGTCGTTCAACGCCGCTGCCATCGCCGCGGCGTCGTCGCGCTCGAAGGCGGCACGGTACCGGTCCAGCAGGGGTGCGATCTCCGCCCCGGCCGCGAAGAGCGGCGGCTCGAAGATGGCCAGGGAGCGGACGTCGCGCGGATCGGCCAGGGCGGTGTGCAACGCCAGCGTCGCTCCGTAGGACGCGCCGACGAGATGGACCGGTCGGCCCGAGGGTTGGCGGGCCGCCTCGATGACGGCGAGCAGGTCGGCGGTCTCGTCCCGGAAGGATTTGGTGCCGGCCGGGACGTCGCTGGGGCCGTAGCCGCGCCGCGCCGGCAGCCACACCTCGTGGTCGGGGGCGAGGCGCTCGGCCACGGTGGCCCAGGAGTGCAGCCCGCCACCCGAGCCGTGCACCAGGACGACGGGGTCTCCGACGCCCAGGCGTCGCACCACCAGGCGGGTGCCGTCGGCCGACTCGACCGACTGGTCACGATCGTTCACTGCTGCTCCCGTTTCTCGGTTGGCCAGTTGCTCAAGGTGGTGTGGACCGCGTCGAGGATCGAGTGCCACGACGTGTCGATGGCGCGGGGGTGCCCGAAGCCTTCGGTGCCTTCGAGGCTCGCGAAGCCGTGCAGGGTGCTGCGGACGAATCGCACCGCGTCGGTGACCGCCGGCTCGTCGAGCCCGTAGGCGCGCAGCATCGCGTAGCTCAGCTCGATCAGGCGCAGGTGCCCGGCCGACCGCGTGCCGACCTCGGGCGGTAACGAGAGCTGCGTCGCGGCGTACTGCCCCGGGTGTGCCACGGCGAACGCGCGCCAGGCGTCCGCGAACGCGACGAGAGCCTGGTGGCCCGACCGCCCGGCCACGGCGAGCGCGAGCTGGTCGGCGAACGCGGCCGCCGCCCCGACCGCGACGTGCTCGATCAACGCGTCGCGACTGCGCACGTGCACGTACAGCGCGGCGTCCGAGACGCCGAAGTGCCGGGCGACGGCCGCGACGGTCAGCCGGGACAGGCCGACCGCGTCCGCCAGCTCGGCGGCGGCGGCGGAGACGCGCGCGCTGGTCAGACCCTGCCGTGGCATATCGAACCTTTGCTTCGCTAAGAAGAAACTTAGGACCCCTAAGATAGCACTGCCGCATGAACGGCCCGGCCTGGGGAACACCTGCTCCTCCGCCGCCGAAGAGGAGACCCGGGATGCGAGCCGTCGTGTATGCCGACGTCCGGACCGTCGCCGTGCGGGAGGTGCCCGACGCGACGCTGGAGGCGGAGACCGACGCGCTCGTGCGGATCACCTCCACCGCCCTGTGCGGCACCGACCTGCACATGTACGACGGACGGACCGGCGCCGACCCCGGGCTGGTGCTCGGCCACGAACCGCTGGGCGTGGTGCAGGAGGTGGGCCGGGCGGTGCAGACGGTCCGGCCGGGCACCCGGGTGGTGATCCCCACGCACCTCTTCTGTGGGACGTGTGTGATGTGTTCCCGGGGGCTCTCGGCGGCCTGTCTGCGAGCGCGGGCGGAGGGGCCGGGCGCGGCGTACGGCTACGCCGGGATGGGCCCCTACCGGGGTGCCCAGGCCGACCTGCTGCGCGTGCCGTGGGCCGACGCCAACTGCGTACCGGTGCCCGGTGAGCCGGGGGACGGGCACGAGGACGACTTCGTGCTGCTGGCCGACGCGTTCGTCACGGGGTGGCACGCGGCCGCCACCCTTGCCGGGGTCGAGCCCGGTGACACGGTGGCCGTCTTCGGTGCCGGCACCATCGGCCTGCTCGGCGCCTACTCGGCGCTGCTCCGAGGTGCCCGGGTCGTCTACTGCGTCGACGGTGTGGAGGCTCGGTTGGAGAAGGCCGGCGAGATCGGTGCCGTGCCGATCGACTTCCGCCGTGGGGATCCGGTCGAGCAGATCCGCGCCGACCGGGCCCGGGTCGGGCTGCCGCTCGGCGAGGAGAAGCTGGGCGGAGTCGACAAGGTGATCGACGCGGTGGGGTTTCAGGCCCGCGACCGGGAGCGCCCCGACCGGGAACGCCCGGGCCAGGTCATCGCCGACGCCGCCCGGCTGGTCAATCCCGCGGGTGCGATCGCGGTCGCGGGCGTGTATCCGGAGAAGGACCTGCATCCGGGGCCCGGCGCGAACACCCACGAGGATCTCGTCGCGCCGTGGGGGACGTTGTTCGCCAAGGGCGTCGCCGTCCGGTTCGGCCGCACCCACGACCGCCGCTACACCGTGCTGCTGCGCGACCTGGTCGTCGCCGGCCGTGCCCGGCCCAGTGTTGTCGTGACCCACCACGGCACCCTGGCCGACGCGCCGGAGCTGTACCGCAGCTTCGACAGCCGAGAGCACGGGGTGATCAAGGCGGTGCTGCACCCGAGCTGACGGGGCGGTCCCCGGGCCCGATCCGCCCTTAGTGGTCGTTAAGCCGCGTACCTCTCTCCTGGTGGCGGGCCTGACGAGGTGATCATCGTCGATCCGGTCCGCCGATGGAGGCGTGGGTCACACCGTCGGCCGAGGGTCGTCCCGGTGTCCCGGGGGCGCCACCGGCGTCGCGGTCCCATCAAGGTCACTCGATGACGCCGGGCGCGCTGCCGTGCGCCGCCCGGTGGGCCCGTCGCGGATCGTGCCTGGTGGCGGGGTCTGCCGCGGGGTCCGGTGCCGATCATGGCGGCGCCGCCCATTTGACAACGTTGCCATGGGCAGGCGAAGGTGCCGGGAGGGGCTGCGGGGGTGGCTGTGACAGGCGAAGACTCGGTAACGTCGATATTGCCGGATTGTTACATTTTCAACAGTCCCTCGCCTTGCGGATGGCCCTCCGGCCGCAATACGTTGCCGTCAACAACAAAACCAAGTGAAGGTTCAACCTTCCGGAGGCAACCGATGACGTTGGCGAGGTGGTACGAGCGATGAGCAGCGTGCCGATCCTCCTTGAGATGCGCTCCATCACCAAGGAGTTCCCCGGAGTCAAGGCCCTCTCCGACGTCAACCTGGTGGTTCGCGCCGGCGAGATCCATGCCATCTGCGGCGAGAACGGTGCGGGCAAGTCCACGCTGATGAAGGTTCTCAGCGGGGTCTACCCGTATGGCAGCTATGACGGCCAGATCGTCTACCAGGGGTCGGAGAGCAAGTTCTCCGACATCCGGGCCAGCGAGAACGCCGGCATTGTGATCATCCACCAGGAGCTGGCGCTCATCCCGGGCATGTCGATCGCCGAGAACATCTTCCTCGGCAACGAACCGCGCAAGCGGGGCGCGATCGACTGGAAGGCCGCGAACCGGATGGCACTGGACCTGATGGCCCGGGTCGGCCTCCAGGAGGACCCGGACACCCTGATCAAGGACATCGGGGTCGGCAAGCAGCAGCTCGTGGAGATCGCCAAGGCGTTCGCCAAGGACGTGAAGCTGCTCATCCTGGACGAGCCGACGGCCGCCCTGAACGAGGCGGACTCGCGGCACCTGCTGGACCTGCTGCGCGGGTTCCGCTCCCGTGGCATCACCTCGATCATGATCTCGCACAAGCTGAACGAGATCGAGGCGATCGCCGACCAGATCACCATCCTGCGCGACGGCCGGACCGTGGAGACCCTCGACGTCAAGGCGGACGGGGTCGACGAGGACCGGATCGTGCGGGGCATGGTCGGCCGCGAGCTGAGCAGCCGGTACCCGGACCACACCCCGAAGATCGGTGACGTCTTCTTCGAGGTCCGCGACTGGAACGTTCGGCACCCGATCTCCGCCGAGCGCCAGGTCTGCAAGAACGAGAGCTTCGTGGTGCGCCGCGGCGAGATCGTCGGCTTCGCCGGTCTCATGGGCGCGGGCCGCACGGAACTCGCGATGAGCATCTTCGGCCGCTCCTACGGGGTGTACGAGTCGGGCACGATCATCAAGGACGGCAAGGAGATCGTCCTGAAGTCGGTCGCGGACGCGATCGACAACGGGCTCGCGTACGTCAGCGAGGACCGCAAGGCGATCGGCCTCAACCTGCTCGACGACATCAAGACGTCGACGGTGGCCGCCAAGCTGTCCAAGATCTCGCACCACGGCGTCCTGGACGAGGTCGAGGAATACCAGGCGGCCGAGGCGTACCGCAAGGAGTTGCGGACCAAGGCCCCGACTGTCGACGAGAGCGTCTCCAAGCTCTCCGGCGGCAACCAGCAGAAGGTCGTCCTGGCGAAGTGGATGTTCACCGACCCGGACCTGCTGATCCTCGACGAGCCGACCCGCGGCATCGACGTGGGCGCCAAGTACGAGATCTACGGCATCATCCAGCGGCTCGCCGACCAGGGGAAGGGCGTCATCGTCATCTCCTCGGAGCTCCCTGAGCTGATCGGGCTCTGCGACCGCATCTACACCGTGTTCGAGGGCGCCATCACGGGCGAGATCGCCCGGGCGGACGCCACCCCGGAAAACCTCATGAAGCAGATGACCTCGACGAAGAAGTTGGCCTCCCGATGAGCCGTATCAAGGACCTTCAGAAGAATCTGTTTGGAGGTACGACCTCCAATGCGCGCCAGTTCGGGATGATCTTCACCCTGGTGGCGATCGTCCTGATCTTCCAGATCTGGACCAACGGGCTGACGCTGCGCTCG
Organism: Micromonospora sp. NPDC048935; assembly: GCF_043197875.1. Lineage (NCBI taxonomy): Bacteria > Bacillati > Actinomycetota > Actinomycetes > Micromonosporales > Micromonosporaceae > Micromonospora > Micromonospora sp. NPDC048935. Next base: position 970,136 of record NZ_JBICTZ010000001.1, read on the forward strand.
GACAATCTGATCGCGCTGTTCCAGCAGAACTCGTACATCCTGATCCTGGCCATCGGCATGCTCATGGTGATCGTCGCCGGGCACATCGACCTGTCGGTCGGCTCGGTCGCGGCCTTCACCGGCATCCTGGTCGCCAAGTCGATGACCGAGTGGGACCTGCCGTGGCCCGCCGCCATCGTGTTCGGTCTCGCCATCGGCGCGGTGATCGGCGCCTGGCAGGGGTTCTGGGTGGCCTACATCGGGGTGCCGGCGTTCATCGTCACCCTGGCCGGCATGCTGCTCTTCCGCGGCGGCAACCAGTTCATCGGCAACGCGCAGAGCATTCCGGTGCCGGAGGGCTTCCGGGACATCGGCTCCGGGTTCCTGCCCGAGTTCGGGCCGGACTTCGGCTACAACAACGCGACGCTGCTGCTCGGCCTGGCTGCGGCGGTGGCCGTGGTGTGGCGCGAGATCCGGGCCCGCAACACCCGTCGGGCGATGGACGCCGACCCGGCGCCGATGTGGGTGTCGATCCTGCGAATGGCCATCATGGTCGGGGTCATCGCCTTCGCCTCGTTGCGCTTCGCCAGCGGTCGCGTCGGCACCAGCTTCCCGATCTCCGGCATCATCCTGCTGCTGCTCGTCATCGCGTACTCCTTCTACACCCGCAACACGGCCGGTGGCCGGCACATCTACGCGGTGGGCGGCAACTCCCGGGCGGCCGAACTGTCCGGCGTGAAGCTCAAGCGGGTCAACTTCTTCGTCATGATGAACATGTCCGTCCTGGCCGCGCTGGCCGGCATGATCTTCGTGGCCCGTTCGGCGGCCTCCGGCCCGCAGGACGGCAACGGCTGGGAACTGGACGCCATCGCCGCGGTCTTCATCGGTGGCGCTGCCGTCGCCGGCGGTATCGGCACCATCAGCGGGTCGATCGTCGGTGGTCTCGTCATGGCCGTGCTCAACAACGGTCTCCAGCTCGAAGGTGTGGGCACCGACAAGGTCCAGATCATCAAGGGTCTGGTCCTGCTGCTGGCCGTCGCGGTCGACGTCTACAACAAGAGCCAGGGGCGCTTCTCCATCATCGGGAGCCTGATGCGGCCGTTCCGCCGCGACGACTCCGCCTCACCGCCGGACGCGGAGCGCGAGCCCGCCAAGGCAGCGGTGTCCGGCTGACGGTCACCGACCTCACCACCCTGTTACACATCCAGAAAGGCAAGTCCTCACCATGCGTAAATTCTTCGGCACGTCGGTGGTCGCCATCAGCGCCGCCGCCATGCTGGCCCTCGCTGGCTGCGGCTCCGGCCGCGACGGCGACTCCGGCTCCAGCGGCGAGGCCAAGGGCTTCGCGGCGAACTCCCTGATCGGTGTCGCCCTGCCGGCCAAGACCTCCGAGAACTGGGTTCTCGCCGGTGACCTGTTCACCAACGGTCTCAAGGAGGCCGGCTTCCAGGGTGACGTGCAGTACGCCGGCGCGTCGACCACTGTCGCCGACCAGCAGGCCCAGATCACCGCCATGGTGACCAAGGGCGCCAAGGTCATCGTCATCGGCGCGACCGACGCCGCGCAGCTGTCGACCCAGGTCGCCGCGGCGCACCAGGCCGGCGTGAAGGTCATCGCGTACGACCGCCTGATCAAGAACACCCCGGACCTCGACTACTACGTCGCGTTCGACAACTTCAAGGTCGGCCAGCTCCAGGGCCAGGCCCTGCTGGACGGCATGAAGGCCAAGAAGCCGAACGGCCCGTACAACATCGAGCTGTTCTCCGGCTCGCCGGACGACAACAACGCCGGTGTCTTCTTCGACGGCGCGATGAGCGTGCTCAAGCCGGAGATCGACAAGGGCAACGTTGTCGTCGCCTCCGGTCAGAAGGACGTCAAGCAGACCGCCATCCAGGGCTGGAAGGCCGAGGGTGCGCAGGCCCGCATGGACCAGCTGCTGACCTCGACCTACGGCACCAAGCCGCTCGACGGCGTCCTCTCCCCGAACGACACGCTGGCCCGCGCCATCCTGACCTCGGTCAAGGGTGCCGGCAAGCCGACCCCGATCGTCACCGGGCAGGACTCCGAGGTCGAGTCGGTCAAGTCGATCGTCAAGGGCGAGCAGTACATGACGATCAACAAGGACACCCGCAACCTGGTGAAGGAGACCATCAACATGGTCAAGGCTCTCCAGGCCGGTGACAAGCCGCAGGTGAACGACACCAAGTCCTACAACAACGGCAGCAAGGTCGTCGACACGTACCTGCTTCCGCCGGTCGCCGTCACCAAGGCGAACGCGGCCGAGGCGTACGCCAGCGACCCGAAGCTCGCGCCGCTCACCAAGTAGTCACCGCACGGTAGGCAGCACCGCCGATGGGTCCCGGGTCTCCTCTACCGGGACCCATCGTCGTCCTCGCGCCCCCGCGCCAACCGGCTTCGACCCGGAAGGAGGTCTGACCGTGGCGACACCCGTCCGGGCCAGGCCAGCCGGCGTCGGCCGCACCACCGAATCCCCGCTGCCGCTGGTCCCCGGCGCCAGCCAGGAGGAGATCCGGCGGCAGAACCTCGGCGCCGTGCTGCGCTACGTCCACCTGCACGGGCCGACGTCCCGCGCCGAGTTGACCAGCCGGCTCGGCCTCAACCGCAGCACCATCGGCGCCCTCGCGGCCGACCTGGTCGCCAGCGGCCTGGTCAGCGAGGAGGCACCGACCACCGCCCGCCGCGCCGGTCGCCCGTCACTGGTGGTCAGTCCCCGCTCCGACCGGGTCTACGCCCACGCGTTGAGCATCGACGCGGACCGGCTACGTGCCGCCCGGGTCGGCCTCGGTGGGCAGATCCTCGACCGGCGGGAGATCCCGCGCCCCAGCGGCCTGTCGGCTGTCGACGCCGTCGGACCCCTCGCCGACCTGGTCCGGGACATGGAACGGTCGGTAGCCACCGACGCGCTGCTCGTCGGCGGTGCCGCGGCGGTCACCGACACCACCCGGGACCCGGACGGCCGGATCCGGATCGCCAGCCTCGACGAGACGCTCGGGCTCGCACTGGAGGCGGAGTTCCGCGGCGGCCCCGGTTTCGTGGCCGGTGACCTGGCCGACATCGCCGGCCTGGCCGAGCACGTCCGGGGCGTGGCGGTGGGCACCGACGACGTCATCTACCTGCACGGCGACCTCGGCATCAGCGCCGGCATCATCGTCGCCGGCCGGCTGGTGATCGGTCACCGCGGGCACAGCGGCAAGGTCGGCCACATGGTCGTCAACCCGAACGGCCTGCCCTGCGGCTGCGGCTCACGTGGCTGCTGGGAGACCGAGATCTCCGAAGCGGCGTTGTTGCGGCACGCGGGCCGCGATCCGAGCGACCGCGCGGCGGTGGCCGAGGTGCTGCGCGCGGCGGCGGACGGCGACCGCACCGCCCGCGCCGCCGTCGAGCAGGTCGCCGGGTGGCTCGGCTTCGGCGTGGCCAACCTGGTAAACGTCGTCAACCCGGACGCCGTGGTGTTCGGCGGGTCCCTCCGCGACATCTTCACCGCCGGGGCCGACGTGGTCCGCGAGCGGTTGGCCACCATGCCGCTGCCGGCCTCCCGCGAGCACCTGCGGCTGCGCGCGGCGGCCCTCGGCCGCGACGCCGTCCTGATCGGCGCCGCCGAGCTGGCCTTCGACAAACTCCTCGTCGACCCGCTCAACGTCGGCGTCGCCGGCCATCCGGCCGCCGGGTAGCCGCTACGGCCCGCCGGGCGCCGAACAGGTGGTGTGTGCCGTAACGCCGGCCGCGCCGCTCACCACTGTCCTACGTTTTCTTCGTGACAACAGGTGCCTGGCGGCGGCGTGCCGACCTCTCGCCACCGGGTACCCGTGACCGGCCGTGACCGGGTCCGCCGAGTCGGCGGGCGGCGCCGGACCGCCGTCGACACGGCTCATCGCCCTCAGCGACGCGGTGTTCGCGATCTCGATCACCCTGCTGGTGCTGGAACTCCGCCCACCGACCGACACCGCCCACCTGGCCCGTGGCCTCGTCGAGCTGTGGCCCTCACTTGTCGCGTACGGCGTCAGCTTCCTGCTCATCGGCGAGATCTGGGCGGACCACCACCTCATGTACAGCCGGATCGTCGTACACGATCGAGTACTGCTCTTTCTCAACACGATGTTCCTGATGAGCGTGGCCTTCCTGCCGTTCACCACCTCCGTGCTGGCGGCGGCCTTCCGGGACGGCCAGGGTGAGCGCGCGGCCGTGGTGTTCTACGGACTGTCGTTCGGCGTCGGCTCGCTGCTGTTCAACTCGATCTGGTGGTACGTGAGGCGTGGCCGCCGCCGGATCCAGCCCGACCTGAGCCCGAAGCAGGTGCGGACCTCCACCCGGCGGTTCCTGCTGGCGCCCACGCTGAACGCCGTCGGGGTGCTCGTGGGCGCGATCCTGCCCCCACTCGGCCTGGTCTTCTTCGTGGCGCTGGTCCCGCTGCTCTGGTTGCCGATCCGGGCGATCAGTTCCGGGTCCAGCCGGGTCGACATGAGGTGACGCGACAGTGGCGGACGGCCTGCGTATCTTCCCGCCGCTCTCGGTCGCCCGCTACCGGCGACCCGCCGGCTGACCCGCTCGACGACCGCGCCCCCGGTGGACCGCACCACCGGGGGCGCGGGTCCGTCAGCCTGCCGGCCGTAGCACCCGGCCGGGGCCGGCGGCGTTGTCGGCGGCGGCCTGGCTGCGCTGTGTCCCGGTGACGCAGACGTCGTCGCCGAGGAACGCCTCGCGCCACACGTACCCGGCGACGCAGGTGTGCGGGCCGTACGGGCCGCTGACCCAGCGGCTCGTGGCGACCGCGTTGTCCGCCAGCACCTGGGAGCGGGTCGTGCCGCTGACGCAGACGTAGTCGGACTGGTCGGCGTCGCGCCAGACGTACCCGCTGACGCAGGTGTTCGGGCCGAACACCAGGCGGGCCGGATTACGCCGGGACGGGGCGGCGGCGTTGTCCGCGGCGGCCTGGCTGCGTTGCGCCCCGGTGACGCACACGTCGTCCCCGGCGTACGCCTCACGCCACACGTACCCGGCGACGCAGGTGTGCGGGCCGTACGGGCCGTTCACCCAGCGGCTCGCGGCGGCGGCGTTGTCCGCCCACACCTGACTGCGGGTGGCACCCGTGACACAGACGAGGTCGCCGGCACGGGCCTCACGCCAGACGTACCCCTGCACGCAGCGGTTGACCACGTCGGTGGTCACGGTCACCGAGGCGGCGTTGCCGGAGAGCCAGTTCACGCCGATCTGCACACCGTTGGCGTTGAGCGACTGGGCCGGGCCGCCGCCGGGCCCGGTGCGCAGCAGGGTGGGAGTGCCGTTGCGGACCTCGTGCAGCAGCACGGTGTCGGCGGGGATGCCGGCGCTCCAGCCGGTCTTGCGGCGGAACTCGACGGTGTAGTAGCGGAACAGGTCGGCCGGGTCGAAGGGGATCCGGATCAGCTGCGTGCCGCTCGCGGCGGGCACCTCCAGCGGGGCCAGCGTGACGGTGCGCGAACCGACCCCGTCGGCGGCCATGGTGAGGATCCGGTTCTTCGGCAGCCAGCCCAACTCGTCGCGGTGCGGCCCGTTGAGCCCGACCGCGCTCGTGCCGTAGTTCGCGGTGGTGAACGCGTAGATGTTCATCGCGCTCATCTCGTCCCAAGGGTCGTCGTACTCGCCCGGTTGGGACCAGGGCGCGTTCTGGTACGTCGTGTCGTTGGAGAACGAGTGGCCCAGGTTGTAGCCGTGCAGCATCTCGTGCGCGGCGAAGCCGACGTTCCAGGCACCCGGGTCGAGCAGCACCCGGCCGCCGGCCGCGCCGGAATCCACCCCGTCGTTGAGCATGACCGCGATCCGGTTGCCGGCGGGCACCGCGTAGCCGGCGGTCGCCGCGGTGTCCACGCAGCGCTGGATCCGGGTCCACCTGTCGATCGACTGGAACTGCGCCAACGTGTACGGCATCGAATACCAACCCCGCACCACCGAACCGGCCAGCGACACCCGCCCGCCGGACTGGTCGGCGAGGTAGTCGGCCACGCCGCCGGTGCCAACCCCGGCCGCGGTGAGGAAGTTGGCGAAGTGCGACGGTGGTTGTGGCTCCGCCGGCCTGTCACTGAACTTGCACAGCAGCACCGACCAGGCGGTGGCGTTGCGGATCGGGCTCGCCGTCGCCGGGGAGGGCGGCAACACCACCGCGCCCAGCACGGCGCAGCCGAGCGCCACGGCCGACGCGGCGACCCGGTGGAGGATTCTGGACTTCACGCGTGCTCCCATCCCTGTGGCCCGGCCAACCCGGGCCCGGAGTCCACATCGGAGCACCGAGGGTGAGTGGAGCGGCGCGTTGAGTCGCGTAGGCGACGGGCCGGAATCCGACTGCGGCGGACCGTCGGCGGCCCGCCCGGACGGGTGATCGCCGAGCCCCGTGGCCCCGGCGATCACCCCGTCGAGCGGCTACGCGATCCGACGCACCCGGCGGATGGCGAGATAGAGCAGGAGCAGGGCGAGGGCGACGAAGATGCCCGTCTCGATCCCCTGGAACAGCCAGAACCGGTCCGCCGGCTGGTAGAGCTGCCAGTTGTACGCGCCCGGCTCAAGCCCCAGCTCCGCACCGCAGACCCGACCGTCCGGCCCCTTGCCGCCCGGCGGGCACTGGATCCGGCCGCCCTCCGAGATCATCGTGCCGTCCGGGTTCCGGATGCCCTGGGCGAGGATCCAGTCCCCCCGGCTGATTTCCGGTGGTCCTTCGCCCTCGATCGAGAAGGTCTGGGTAAGGGCCGGCTGGTAGTGCCGTCGGGCCAGCAGCTCCACCGCCGCCCGGACGCCGATGAAGCCGGCGAGGGTGATGCCCATGGCGGGCAGCATCCGCTTCCAGACGGTGCCGGCGAAGACGCCGAGCGCCACGGCGAACAGGGTGTACCCGATCGGGACGATGCCCTGTAGATCGAAGATGATCATGCCGAACCGGCCCTCGTGCGCGGCGGTGGTGAGCGGGGCGACCCACCAGGACATGCCCAGCCCGTAGACCGTCGCGAGGGCCAGGGCGACCGCGCCCACCGACCCGAACTTCACCAGGGCCCAGCGGGTCCGGCCGACGCCCTGGGTCCAGACGAACCGGTGCGTGCCGTGCTCCACCTCGCGGGCGACAAGCGGGGCGCCCCAGAAGAGGCCGACAAGCGCCGGAAGGGTGATCAGCAGTACGGCCACCAGGCTGAGGTTGGCGTACCTGTCGCCGAAGCGCCGGAAGCCCGCATCGCAGGTCTCCCTCGTCGCCTGGGCCACGTCGGCGCGGGCGAGTTGGCTGGCGCAGTCCGTCAGCCCGAGGTCGGCGTAGGTGTTGCGCATCGCCAGGCCGATGGGCACCAGCAGGGCGGCGAGCGCCGCGAGCCCCAGCAGGGTGTAGAACGCCTGCTTGCGGTGTTGCCGCCAGGTCAACCAGATCATGCTGCCACTCCCCACTCGCTGTGCCGGGTCTGCGTGGTGCCGTCGGCCAGGTAGGCCAGCACGACGTCCTCCAGGCTGACCTCGCGGACCGTCCAGGCCGGGTCGGTGACCGGGCCGTCGGTGCGGACCAGCAGCGTGGACTGCCGGTCGGTGTGGCTGGCCCGGACCACGGCGGCGACGCCCCCGATGACGCCGCCGTCGTGGCGGGGGCCGACCAGTTGGCGGTGCTCGGTGACCAGGTCGTCGACCGTGCCGGTGAGCTGCACCTGGGCGGAGTTGAGCACGATCAGGTAGTCGCAGACGCGTTCCAGGTCGGCAAGCAGGTGCGAGGACAGCAGGACTGTGGTGCCGGACTCCGCGACGCTGCCCATCAGCGACTGGAGGAACTCCCGTCGGGCGAGGGGGTCGAGGCTGGCCACCGGTTCGTCGAGCAGCAGCAGCCGGGGCTGCTTGGCCAACGCGAGGGCGAGCGCGACCTGGGCCCGTTGGCCGCCGGAGAGCCTGCCGACCGGTCGGTCCGGGGGGATGCCGAGCTGGGCCAGTCGCTGGCGGGCCAGCATCGCGTCCCACCGCCTGTTCAGCTTGCCGCCGGCGGTGACCAGCTCGGCCGCGGTGAAGTCCCGGTACAGCGGGGTGTCCTGGGCGACGAACCCGATGTCGGCAAGGCCCTCCGTGTCGCCGTAGGGGGATCTGCCGAACACCCGCACCTCGCCCGCGTCGGGCTTGAGCAGCCCGACGGCCAGGTGCAGGAGTGTGCTCTTGCCCGCGCCGTTCGGCCCGACCAGTGCGGCGATCCGGCCGGCCGGCAGGTGCAGTGAGCAGTCCCGCAGCGCCCAGGTGCTGCCGTACCGCTTGCCCAGCCGGTCGGCTTCCAAGATCATGTCCATTTCTCTGTCCTCTCGATCCGCCTGCGCCCGTCGCCTCGTGGCGGCGCGGCGCGTGCTTCGGTGCCTGGTGGTTCGCTCGCCGCACACGTTCAGGCGGGCTCCTTCTGGGGGGCGTCGTCGGCCAGGGTGGCGCGCAGCGTGGTCTCCACCAGGGCGATGACGTCCTCGGCCGAGAGGCCCGCGGCCTGCGCGCGCTGCAACCAGGCGACCAGGTCCTCGCGTAGCTCGGCCTGGTTGGGCAGGGACGCGCCGGCCAGGGTGCGCTGCACGAAGGTGCCCACCCCGGGTCGGCCACCGACCAGACCCTCGATCTCCAACTCCCGGTACGCCTTCAGCACCGTGTTCGGGTTGATCGCCAGTGACTGCGCGACGTCCCGGACCTTCGGCAACTGGTCGCCCGGCGTCAGCAGACCGACGCGTAGCGCCTGCTTCACCTGCTGCACGAGCTGCATGTAGGTGTTCACCTTCGACCGGCTGTCCAACACGAACTCGATCACTCGCGATGATCCTTCCTGTTGTCCTACGACAGTAGGACTAATAGACAGCTTCATCGGTGCTCCCGCCGCTGTCAAGTTCGCTCGTGCGCCCGGCGCGTCGGGCCCGGTGGCACCGGCTGGCCAGGGGTTGGCACCAACGGGCCAGCTCACCGGGTAGGGACCGGCGACCAGTTCGCGCGACGGGAAGGTGTTCGATGGTCACGAGCGACCTGGCGACGTCGAGCGCGACTCCACTACAGGCGGCTCGCGCCCGGGGCCGGGTACGCGGGCGGCTGATCCTGCTCGGCCCGGCATTCGTCGCCGCCGTCGCCTACGTCGACCCCGGCAACTTCGCCACCAACTCCGCCGCCGGTGCCCGATACGGCTACCTGCTGGTCTGGGTCGTGGTGGTGGCCAACCTGATGGCGATGCTGGTGCAGACCCTCACCGCCAAACTGGGTCTGGCCACCGGGCGCAGCCTGCCCGAGCTGTGCCGGGAGCGGCTGCCCCGGCCGCTCAACCGGCTGATGTGGGTGCAGGCGGAGTTGGTCGCCATGGCCACCGACCTGGCCGAGGTGATCGGTGGCGCGGTCGCCCTGTACCTGCTCTTCGGCATCCCGCTGCTGCCCGGCGGGCTCCTCATCGGCACGGCGGCGTTCGCCGTGCTCGCGCTGCGCGCACGGGGGTTCCGCGCCTTCGAGATCGCCATCGCCGTCCTGCTCGGGGTGATCGTGCTGGCCTTCGCCGCCACCCTGCTCGCCTCCGGCTCCGACCCCGGCGCCGCCGTGGCCGCCCTGGTGCCTCGGCTCCAGGGCACCGACAGCGTGCTGCTGGCCGCCGGCATCCTCGGCGCGACAGTCATGCCGCACGTCATCTACGTGCACTCCGCGCTGACCCGCGACCGCATCCCGGCCACCGACGACACCGAGCGCCGGATCCTGTTCCGGGGCCAGCGCACCGACGTACTGCTCGCCCTGAGCGCGGCCGGTGCGGTCAACCTCGCCATGCTGCTGATCGCGGCGGCCAGCTTCCGTGGTGGCGGCCCGGGCGGCGCGGACAGCCTGGAGGGGGTGCACGCCGGGCTCGGCCAGAGCATCGGCACCGCTGCGGCGTTCGGGTTCGCGGTGGCGCTGCTGGTGTCCGGGCTGGCCTCGACGAGCGTCGGCACCTACGCCGGTGAGGTGATCATGCAGGGCTTCCTGCGGCGACGGATTCCGCTGCTGCTGCGCCGGCTGGTCACCCTGCTGCCCGCCCTGGCCGTGCTCGCCATCGGCCTCGACCCGACCCGGGCGCTCGTGCTCTCCCAGGTCATCCTCAGTTTCGGCATCCCGTTCGCGCTGATCCCGGTGGTCGCCTTCACCCGGCGGCGCGACCTGATGGGCAACCTGGTCAACCACCCGCTCACCACCGCCGCCGCGTCCCTGGTGGCCGTGCTTGTGGTAGCCCTCAACGCCTTCCTGCTCTGGCAGGTCACCGCCGGCTGAGCCAGTTGAGCCGGCTGAGCCAGTTGAGCCGCCTGAGCCAGTTGAGCCGCCTGAGCCGGTTGAGCCCGGTCGGCGGTGGCAGCGGGTGGGTCAGGTGCGACGGCCCTCGTCGCGGGTGGGGATCTCCTGGCGCTGTTCGAGGGCGTCGGCCGGATCGGCGTCGGCCGGCAGCGACGTCACCTCCTCGATCGTGCCCGCCGGGAGGGCGCCCTGCTCGGCCAGGTCCGCCTCGGACGCTTCGGGGTCGACGTCACCCGACACCCGGTCCGGCGGCCCGTAGTCGACGGCGTCCTGGCGTTGCTCGTGGGCGTCCGCCTCCGGGGGAGGAAACGTGTCGCCCTGATCATCCCGGTACGTGCTCATCGGAGCCTCCTGCCCGGCGGGTGTCGACATGGCGCCGGGCTGCTGCCTACCCGCCAGCACCGCCGTCACGCAGTGGAGTTCTGGCGGCCAGTCCCAGCCCCAGCAGCGCGCACACCGCGCCGACCAGGAAGAGCAGCGAGGCGGCCGGCTGGCCCAGCCACTCCCAGTACGGGTGCCGGGCCGGGTGGAACTCGCCGCGGTGGTGGCGCACGAGCGACGGGACGGCCAGCAGGACCGGCAGCCACCACAGCACCACCGCCACCCCCAGCAGGACGCTCACCGCGCTGCCGCGCCGTCGTCCCGCGGTGCGGCGACTGACCCAGCCGAAGACCCACCACCCGGCCACAGTGCCCAACAGCGTGCCGAGCACCCCGGCGGGGACCACCAGCGGCGGTGGCGCGCGATGCAACTCGACAGCCAGGTAGGTGGCTTCGGCGGCGGTCTGCGACGAGATCGAGGCGTTCAGGATGGTGTCGCCCCGTCGAGCGATCAGCGTGGTGTTGGTGATCGCGAGTGGGGTGGCGCAGATCTTGTCCCCGCAGCTCATGCCCTCGGTCACCTGCGGGTCGTACACCCGCCAGCCGGCACCGGTCAGGCGCTCCCGGGCCACCGCGACGATCTGCTCGGCGGGCACCGGTGGCGCGCCGAGGGCGGCGGCACCGGTGGCGCTCTCCTGGTATTCGCCGCCGTCACCGAGCACAAGGGTCTTCACGGTGCCCAGCCGCAGCGCGTGCCCGTAGACGACGAAGAGCGCGGGCGGGACGTCGATCTCGTCGAGGTCGTGGCCGGGAAAGGCCGTTGTCAGGATGCTGCTGGCCTCGGCCCGGTCCGGTTGCGCCCGGGAGGTCTCCCAGGCGGCCCGGCTCGCCAACGCGCCGGTGAAGAGACCGCAGACGATCGCGGCGAGCGGCACCCAGACGACGGCCGCGCCCCTGCTCGGACGGCCCAGGCGGCGGAGCAGCAGCCGCCCGGACGAACGGGCCGCCGAGGTGTTGGTTCCAGGCATGACACCCTTCCGATCGATAGCGCGGCGGAGCGACAGTACATCGACAGGAGGTGTGGACGCGTCGCGGCGACTACCACCGTCGGTGGCTCGGATCGGCCAGGATGGTCAGGTGGCCGGGGCGCGGCCGCGACGAGGAGGGCGGGCGATGCGGGTACGCGGGCGGTTGACCTGGGGGCGGCGTGCCCGTGCGGGGGTGGCGCTGGCGGCGCTCCTCGCCGGGCTGGTGGCGCCGGCCCTCGTGCTGACACCGGCCGCGGCGGCGGGTGCGGCGGCGGGGACGCCGGTGTGCCAGGTGCGCGACGACCGGCTGCGGGAGCTCTCCGGCATGGTCGCCACCGACGACGGGTACGTGGTGATCAACGACGGTGCCGACGACGAGGCCCGCCGCCGGATCTTCTTCCTCGACAAGCGCTGCGCGGTGCTCCGGGCGGTGGCGTACCCGTCCCGCCCCCGTGACACCGAGGACCTGGCCATCGGCCGCGACGGCACCGTCTGGGTCGCCGACATCGGCGACAACGACCACTCCCGGGCCACGATCGCCCTCTGGCGGCTCGCCCCGGGAGCGGACGAGCCGGTGCTGCACCGGATGACGTACCCGGACCGCCCGCACGACGCGGAGGCGTTGCTGCTCGACGCGTCCGATCGGCCGGTGGTCGTCACGAAGGGCGGCAGCGGCACCGTCTTCCTGTACGCCCCGACCGCCGCGCTGACACCGGGGGCGACGACGCCGCTGGCCTCGGTCGGCCAGGTGACCCTGCCGACGACGAGCACCAGCAACCCGTTCTCGTTCCTCGGTCGCGGCGTGATCACCGGGGCGGCGAGCGCGCCGGACGGGCGTCGGGTGGTGCTGCGCAGTTACGCCGACGCGTTCGAGTACGACGTGCCCGATGGCGACGTGGTCCGCGCGCTGACCGCCGGCACCCCGCGGATCACCCCGCTGCCGGACGAGCCCCAGGGCGAGTCGATCACCTACAGTCGCGACGGCCGGTCGTTGCTCACCGTCTCCGAGTCCGCCGACCAGCCAGCGGGCACCCGGCCGACCATCCTGCGCTACCCGGTCACCGACGCACCGGCCCCCGCCGCGCCCCCGACCGGCTCGGCCGCCTCCGTGTTGCCCACCCCCGTCCGTCCGATCGCCGAGGACACCACCGGCCCGGACGGCCGGACCTGGCTGCTGGCGGCCGGCGCCGGCACCCTCGTGGTGCTGCTCGGCCTGGCCGGCGTGCTGCGCTGGCGGCACACGGCACGTCGCTGAGCGGACGCGGCAGGTGCGGCAGGATGGTGGGATGTCCGTGCTGTCCACGTTGCGTCACCCGATCATCGCCGCCCCGATGGCGGGCGGCCCGTCCACACCGGCGCTCGTGGCAGCCGTCTCCGCCGCCGGTGGGCTGGGCTTCCTGGCCGCCGGGATGATCGACACCGAGCGGTTGGCCGCCGACATCGCGGAGGTTCGCACGCGTACCGACCGGCCGTTCGGCGTCAACGTCTTCCTGCCCGACCCCGGTGGCGTCGACGAGGCCGCCGTCCGGGCGTACGCCGAACGGCTCGCCCCGCAGGCCGCCGCACGCGGGGTGCGCCTGGGTGAGCCGGTCGGCGGCGACGACGCGTACCCGGAGAAGGTGGCCGCGCTGCTCGCGGACCCGGTCGGAGTCGTGTCCTTCGTGTTCGGGTTGCCGGAGCGGGCGGTGGTGGCCGCCCTGCGCGAGCGGGGCACCGAGGTGTGGGCCACCGTCACCCGCCCGGACGCCGCGGCGGCCGCCGCCGACCTGGGCGTGGACGCGGTGGTGGTGCAGGGCACCGAGGCCGGCGGGCATCGCGGTGGTCTGCCGGACGACGACGACTACGCGCTGCTGCCCCTGCTCCGGCTGGCCGCCGCCCGCTGCGACCGGCCCCTGGTGGCCGCCGGGGGCATCGTCGACGGCCCCGCGCTGGCCGCCGTGCTCGCCGCCGGTGCCGCCGCCGGGCAGCTCGGCACGGCCTTCCTGCGCTGCCCGGAGGCGGGCAGCTCGCCGATGCACCGCACGGCGGTGGCCGGCACCACGCCGACCGCGCTGACCCGGTCGTACACCGGCAAGCGGGCCCGGGGCGTGGCCAACGACTTCCTTCGCCAACACGACGCGGCGGCACCGACCGGCTACCCCCAGGTGCTGCACCTGACGCGTCCGCTGCTGGCCGCCGCCCGGCGCGACGGGGACGCGTCGGTCGCGAACCTGTGGGCGGGGCAGGCGCACCCCCTCGCGCGGGACCTGCCGGCGGCCGAGGTGGTCACCGACGTGAGTGCCGGTGCCCGAGCCGCGCTGGCGGCGGCGGCCGAGCGGTCGACGCGCTGGGGCTGACCGGCAGCCTCGGGCGGTCGGGACCGCCGGCCGGGAAACCCGTAGAGTCTCGCCGTGATCGAGATCGGTGCGCAGGTCGACCTGTCCCACCCGCCCGACCGGGTCTGGCGCGCACTGACCGACCGGTCACTGCTCGGACGGTGGTTCGCCGAGGCCGACACGGTCGAGGGCGTCGCGGACCGCCTGCTGCTGCACACGGCCGAGTTGCCCGGCTTCGAGGCCAACGTCGGGGTCGAGGTGACCGAGCGGCAGGAGCCGACACTGCTCGTGCTGGCCTGCGACGAGGCCGGCCGGCTCAGCGAGTTGACCTGCACGGTCACGGCCACCGGGCAGGGTTGCCGGCTGGAGGTGCGGGAGGTCACGACGCACGGCGCGTGGTCGGCCGAGCAACACGACCCCCGCGAGCAGCAGGTGCGCCAGGCGCTCACCGTTCGACTGCCGGCCATCCTCGACTGGCTCGCGTTCCAGCAGGTCGACCTGCGCCGCAGCGACGGCGGGATGACCGCCGAGCTGCCGCTGGTCGGCCCGCGCGGCGCGTCCGGTCGCACCCGCCGCCGACGTCGCACGCTCGTCGCCGCCGTCGCCGGTGCCGCGCTGGTGGCGGGGACGGCGGCCTGGCTGACGTTGCCGCCGGAGTCGAAGCCCGCCGCCGCACCGGGGCCGACGACCTCACCGTCACCGACCGACACGGCCGGCAAGCCCGCCGTCGCGCCGACGGCGACGCCCTCGGCGCGACCCTCGCGGACCACCGCGTCGGCGACCACCCGCCCGAGCCAGACCCTGTCGGCGACACCGTCGAGTACGCCCGAGTCGGCCGCGCCGCCCCCGCCACCTCCGCCGCCGGCACCGGTGGTGGCCCGGTACGCGACCGACTCCAGCCGACTGTTCGGCTACACGGGTGAGATCGTGGTCGACAACCCGGGCAGTGCACCGGTGGCGGACTGGGCCGTGGTGGTCACCCTGGGCGAGGGCACCACGCTCGACGACGTCGACGGCGCGAACTGGCGACAGGACGGGCGGGCGATCACCTTCACCGGAGCCGCCGTGGCGGCCGGGGGCTCCCAGACGTTCAGCTTCGACGCCCGCGACAGCCGGCCGAAGGCCCGGGGCCCGGAGAGCTGCGTGATCGGCGGGCAACCCTGCGCGGGCCTCTGACTAGGCTGCTGGCATGGCACTCCTGCACCGGGCGACCCTGCGCCCCACGAAGCTCGAACTGCTGGCGACCTGGCTTCCGGACCGACCCTGGTACGTCGGACCCGCCGGCGTCGAGGTGGTGAGCCGAGGGGCCTACCGCTTCGACGACCCGGCCGGCGAGGTCGGCATCGAGACGATACTGGTCGGGGCCCCCGACGGGCCGGTCCACCACGTCCCGCTCACCTATCGCGCCGCACCCCTCGACGGTGCGGACACCTGGCTGGTCGGCACCACCGAGCACTCGGTGCTGGGCCGGCGCTGGGTGTACGACGGCTGCGTCGACGAGGTGTACGCTGCCGCGCTCGCCCACGCCATCCGCACCGGCTCCGGCCAGGCGGAGCAGTACTTCGAGGTGGACGGTCGGCGTGAGGTGCGCGAGCCGAGTGTGACGGTCACCGTCAGCGGTGCGGGGAACGCCGACGCGGCACCGGTCGGCGCCGTGCGCCGCGTGGTCGACGAGGACAGCACGCGCATCGTCACCGACTCCGTCGAGCTGGTCGTCGTCCGCCGGCCCGGCACCGCCGACGCCGCCGGGGCCGCCCTGCTCGGAAGCTGGGACGGGCAGCCGACGAGCGTCCCGCTGGCGTACGTCCCGACGCGCTGAGTGCGCGGTGGGCGGCCCGACTCGTCGAGCCGCCCACCGCGTTCACCACTGGGCCGGAGGCGGGGGCGGCGACACGGGCGGCCGGTCGTCGCAGGTGATGGTGTTGGGCAGCAGCCACGGCGCGAGCCACCCGCCGTCGTTGCCGCCGAGGTCGGTCAGTGTGAACTCCGAACCGGCCGGGGTGAAGTGGAACGAACCGCAGTTGTTGACAGCCACCGCACCCACGTTGCGGGCGTCCACGTTGGCGAACGAGGCGGACCCGGCCGAGCGGGCACTGACCACCGACGTGCCGGTGCCGTCGACCCGGACGTCCCGGAACCGCACGTCGGCGATCGGGTACAGGTCCTTCACCGGCCAGTCGCTGACCAGCATGATCGCGTTGTAGGTGCTGTCGAGATACGCGTCGCCGGTCACCTCGACGGCCGCGTCGATGCTGCGGTCCAAGGCGAAGATCCAGATCGCGCCGAGCCCGATGTTCCAGTTCAGCTCGTACGTGCCGGCGCGGGCGGTGGTGTTGTTGGTGAACCGCAGGTGCCCGGTGAACGGCTCCGCGCCGAAGCGGGACCCGGCGTGCAGGCCACTGCCCTCGCGGACCGGGTCGGCGACGAGGTTGTGCGAGACGGTGGTGTCCGTGCCGCCGTAGATGGCGATGCCGTTGGCCAGCGTCGGTGACTGCACGGTGTTGTGGTCGAACGTGTTGCGCGCGTCTGCCGTCCTCTCCGACCACATCGCCAGGCCGTCGTCGCCGGTGTTGCGGACGAAGGTGTGCGCCACCAGGGAGTCGGTGACGCCGGTGTGGAAGTTGAGCGCGTCGGCGATCTGGTCGACGACGATGTTGTCGGTGACCCGGACGTTGCGCATCGGCCCGTCGAACCACAGGCCGGCCTTGGTGTGGTGCAGGTAGAGGCCGTCGATGGTGGAGTCGCTCATCGCCCCACCGATCGCGTTGACCTGGTCGGTGTCGATGCGCTCCCGGACGTCCCCCTCGATGGCGAAGCCGGAGAGGTGGACGTTGCGGCTGCCGCCGTCGGCGGCGTCGCGGCCGTAGAACCCGACGCCGGTGTGCACCGAGCCGTCCGGCGCGGGCGTCGGCAGGGCGACCTCGCGGCCCCTGATGACGGTGTGCCAGTTGCCGGCGCCCTCGATCGTCACGTCGTCGACGATGATGTGCCGGTTGACCTGGTAGGTGCCCGGCGGGAGATAGACCTTGAGGTGGGCGCGTCGGGCGAAGGCGATGGCCCGGTCCAGGGCGTCGGCGGAGTCCCGCCGGCCGGTGGGATCGGCGCCGAAGGCGAGCACGTTCGCCGCGAGCAGCCGGACGTGCGGCGGCGCGACCAACTCGGAGTCGAGCAGGTCGATGACGGTCCAGGCGGCGGCGCTGCCGGTCGGCGCGGTCAGGCGGATCGTGTCACCGGCCCGGTAGGTGCGCCCGAGCAGCAGCCGCTGCTCGTCGTAGAAGTGGGTGGGCCGAAACGGGGTGCCGATGACCGGGGTCGGCGTGGTGGCCGCCGGCACGCACTGGCACTCGGTGATCCACCAGTCCGGGTGCAGCAGCCCGGCCTGCGGGTCGTTGGTGAACGGGTACTGGTTGTAGAGCCACGAGTACTGCGACGTGAGCGTCATGGTGCGCAGGTGCTTGCCGTTCACCGCGACCCGCAGCGGCGCGGTGATCCCACCACCCTCCGGGGCGTCCGGGATGCTGTACCGCACGGTGATGCCGTTGGCCGCGCTGGGCAGGACGAACTCCACGTACTCGCCGGGGGTGAGCCGGACGGCCCGGCGACCGGAGGCTTCCGCGGGCAGCGTGTAGGCGGACCGGTCGGGGCCGATGACCTCGCCGTTGGTGCGGGCGTTCTCCGCCTCCTGCTCGACGAAGTCGACGTCCGCGCCGCGCCCGGCGACAAGCGCCGGGTCGAGGGCGGCGCGGGTGACCACCGGCCGAGCGGCGGTGGGCGCGGATGGACCGGCGACGGCCACGGTGGGTCCGGCGACCAGCACGGCGAGGCCGGCCGCGAGTGCGACGGCGGCGCCGGTGGGCCGGCCGGGTCGTCCCCGTGCGGACAGGATGCTGCGAATCATCGGTGACCCTCCTGGGTGGGTGGTGGAGGTCCGCCCGGCGCTTCCCCCCGACGCCCGACATTGACCGTCATGATGCAGCACCGGGCATCGCACTGCAAGACCACAATCGAAGCATGAAAATGTAGGACCATAAGACTGCAAGAAATGGACGATTGTCGAATTGAGGTGTCGCGCTCCGCCTGCGCCCGGACCGGCCACGGCCGGCGTACGCTGGGCCGCGTGGATCAAGAAGACCGGATCGCCCTGTTCCTCGACTACGAGAACCTCGCGTTGGGGGCACGCGACCACCGTGGCGGTGCGGACTTCGACTTCCGGCCGATCGCCGACGCGCTCGCCGAACGGGGTCGGGTGGTGGTCCGCCGGGCGTACGCCGACTGGTCCTACTTCGACGAGGACCGTCGGATGCTCACCCGGTCCCACGTCGAGCTGATCGAGATCCCGCAGCGGATGGGCGCCTCCCGCAAGAACGCCGCGGACATCAAGATGGCCGTCGACGCGATCGAGCTGGCGTTCGAGCGCGACTACATCTCCACCTTCGTGATCTGTAGCGGCGACAGCGACTTCACCCCGCTGGTGCACAAGCTTCGCGAGTTGAACAAACGGGTCATCGGCGTCGGGGTCGAGGGGTCGACGTCGGCGCTGCTCCCACCGGCGTGCGACGAGTTCCTCTACTACGACCGGCTGGAGGGTGTGGACATCCCGCCGACCCGCAGCAGGCGTGGTCGCCCGACCCGGCAGCCCAACTCCGACCAGCGCCCGCCCGAGACGGAGCTGGAGCGGGAGCCGGAGCCAGAGCCGGAGGTGGGCCGTCGACCCGCCGGCGAGGAGCCCGGCCGGGACGTGGACACACTCGCCGTCCAGGTCGCCCAGACGGTGGCCGGGTTGCAGGGCAGTGCCAACGGCGAGGTCACCGCCTCCCGGCTCAAGCGCACCCTGCTGCGCAAGGACCCGACGTTCAGCGAGTCCGACTACGGGTTCCGCACCTTCGGGGAACTGCTGCGGCACCTCGCCGAGCACAACGTGATCGAGTTGGCCGAGGGGCCCGCGAAGGGTGACCCCGAGGTCTCGCTGCCCGAGCACGGCGACCGGGAGGTGGCGTTCGGTCTGCTCCGTGGCGTGGTGGCGGAGCTGGGCAGCAGCGGCAATCCGGTGGCGCTGTCCGGCTTGAAGAACCAGCTCCGACGGGCCCGGCCCGACTTCAGCGAGAAGAAGCTCGGCTACCGCAGCTTCCTGCAATTCTGCAAGGCCGCCGCCACCGGTGGAGCTGTCGACCTGCGGTGGAGCCCCGAAGCCGACGACTACCTGCTGACCACCCAGGGCTGAGCGCCGGCCCCCGGTGCGCCCGGCGACCCATCGACGGCTGTCGAGCGGAAGGGCCGGAACTGCCCATAGGGTGGGCGGTAGGGCTGCCCGAGGGCGAGGTGAGGGTCGTCATGCCGGGACGTGGCGAATGGGCGCTGGTCGGCCGCGACGACGAGCTGAAAACCATCGAGGACGGCGTGTCGGCGCGACTGCCGGGGCTGGTGCTGGTCGGTGACGCCGGGGTGGGCAAGACGCGGCTGCTGCGGGAGGCGCTCGCCCGCGCGGCCCAGGACGGCGTGGAGTGTCACTGGGTCTCCGCGACCGGAGCGGCCCGCTCGATCCCGTTCGGTGCGGTCTCGCACCTGATCCCCGCGCCGACCCGACCGCGTGCCGATCCGGTGGGGCTGGTCGGCGCGGTCGAACGCGACTTCGCCAGGCGCGGCGGTGGCCGCCCGATCATGATCGGCATCGACGACGCCCACCTGCTGGACGAACCCTCGGCCGGGCTGCTACACCAGCTCGCCGTACACGGCCTGGCCGTGGCGGTGGCGACCGTCCGGGCGGGCCTTCCGCTCTCCGACGCACTCACCTCGCTGTGGGCCGGTTCCGGCCGGCGACTGGATGTCCGCCCGCTGCCGACCAGCGTGGTGGAGCACCTTCTCGACGAGGCCGCGCCCGGCCCGCTCGACGCGATCAGTCGCCGCCGGTTGACCCGGCTCGCCGACGGCAACCCGCTGCTGCTGCGGGAGCTGTTGGCCGACGCCATGGACACCGGCGGGCTCCGGTGGAGGTCGAGGCACGGCTCGCGCGGATCCGTACCCAGAAGGCCGCCGCCGCTGCCGACTGCCCGGACCCGACCGGATCGCCGACGGCCTCGACCGCACCGACCCGGGCGACCCGGCCGCCCGTCACGGCCGAGCCGGTCGCGAAGCGTGGCACCGCCGCCACCGCGACCGCACCCACCACGACGGGGTCGCCCAGCGCCACCACCTCGCCCAGCTCGACGGCCGCACCCAGCGGCACGCCCTGCCCCTCCGGCAGTGCGTCGCCCTCGGGCAGTGCGTCGCCCTCGGGCAGCTCTTCCCCCTCGGGCAGTGCGTCGCCCTCGGGCAGTGCGTCGCCCTCGGGCAGTGCGTCGCCGTCCGGTAGTGCGTCGCCGTCCGGCAGTTCTTCACCGTCGGGTAGTGCGTCCCCCTCCGGCAGTTCCTCGCCGTCGGGTAGTGCGTCGCCGTCGGGCAGTTCCTCACCGTCCGGTAGCGCGTCCCCGTCCGGCTCCGCGTCACCCAGCGGCTCGCCGGAGCCGACCGACCCGCCCAACCCGACCGGCCCACCCACCGGTGGGCCGGGATCACCGCCACCCCCGCCGCCGACCGGCTGCCCCTACGTGGCCGGCAACCCCACCCTGGTGGACGCGAACAAGGACCGGATCCGCTGCCGGGAGGTGCAGACGGTCACGAACGACACGGTGCTGACCCTGACCGGCGACTCGATCAGTTCGGCGCACCACCAGTTCGGCTTCGGGGTGGGCCCCGGCTGCCCGATGACCTCGTTCGACGGTCGCGGCATGCCCGGCAACAACGGCGTCTACAGCTACGGCCGGCGGTACTTCGACCTCAACGGCAGCGTCGTCGACTACGACAACTACGCGCGCACCGGGTACGGCACCGGCGACATCATCGCCGGCCGCGCGGGCCCCGACGCGTGCGGAAACGCCTGGGGGCGGGTGGCCAGCCCGCTCGGCCTCGCCACCGCCCGGATCGCGAAGGCGAAGGCGGACGGGCACAACGCCTACCACGCCACGACCGGCGGTGTGAACAACACCAACTGGAACACCGTGCTGATCCGGCTGGCCAGGTGTCGCGCGCTGGAGTTCGCGGGGGAGAGCCTGAACCCCACAGGTCTCTTCCGCTTCGAGTGGGCGGCCGTCGGCGGCAAGCAGGGCATCGTCACCAACGGCGGTGGCTGCAACTTCTGGCTCGACCTGCCGGCCGGCGAGGACTACTACATCAACATCGGGGTGCCGCGCTACGACGGCCCGGCCCAATACGCCGGCATCACCGCCGACGCCACCACCATCGTCAACTCGCTGCTGGCGGCCGGCGCGGACAAGGTCGTCTGGATGCTCTATTACGACATCACCCCGGCCAACGTCGACATCGGCCAGTACTCCTGGGCGAAGCTCAGGTCGCTGCTGCCGACCGGGTTGCAGTCCTACCTGCCGGCGGCCCCGGTGTCGACGCTGCAACCGCTGATCGACCCGCTCTGGGTGGGCACCGTGCGAACCGTGATCAACGATCTCAACTGGGCCGTCCAGCTCGGTGTGCCGTTCGACCCGGCCGTCCGGGTGGCGTTCCCGCCGCCGTTCACTCCGGGTGACATCCAGATCGCAGCCGAGGGTGGTTCGCCGCATCCCAGCCCCGCCGGCCAGGACGCGTTGGCGAACACCCTGGCCGGTGTGCTCAGCGGCATGTGACCACCCCCTGATTCGTCGCTCAGGCCGGGGAGGATCCGCCGTTGCGGGTTCTCCCCGTCGACGCATGGGCCGAAATGCGCCGGAATTACGGCTATCGCCCTGGTATGTGCCTACCTGCGCCGTACCCCCGGCGCAAAAATTGCTATACGGTCGGCGAATGAAGGTCGAGGAGCATTGGTGGAACGGAGACACGACCCCGCGCGGACGCCGGGACGTGTATATCCGTACTGACGGGCAGGGTTGGGAGGTCCGCGCCCAGATCGGTGGGGCGTCGGGTCGTGAGCGGGTGCAGCAGTGCCCAAGCCGGGCCTCGGCGGCCATCCTCGCCGACGCGTGGCGCGGCACCCACCCATCCTGGCGCGAGCTGAAGCAGCGCTGATCCGGCACCGGGCCGGGCCGGCAACGCTCCTGGGCTCCAGCCCGGTGCGCTCCCCGGCCGGCCCGGCGCTCGGCTCAGCTCACCAACGACCCTCAGATCATGGCCTGTGAAGTTCTTTGATCAGTAGTCGTCTGCGGCGTCGGATGTGACTACTCGTCATCAACTGATCGAGGAACAGCGCCTGCGGTCCGTGTCCTCGCCGTCAAGCCGGGTACACGGAGGTCGGCCGGTCGTGCCCGATGGAGGTCGCCCCATGTCGCAGAGCCCGGACGAGGAGAACCCCCGGCTCGACGAGGAGGTCCGGGAAGCCGAACGCCGGCTGGCCGACCTCACCACCTCATCGGACGACGCGCTGACCGACGACGACGCCCGCGCGCCCGATGGCACCCCGTCCGAGCAGGACGCCGACTAGCCAGGCCGTCACCGCCCAGCGGCCTTGCACCCTTGATCCACTCGGGTTTGGTGATAACGCGGTATCCCGGGCGCCGGGATGCCCCGATATTCACGAAGGCGAGTGGATCAAGGCCGCGCGAGGAGCGGTACTGACGTGACAGGTTCCACCGGCGTCGACGAGTCCGCCGGCGGCGGGATGCGTCTGCTGCGACACAACCCGGCCTTCCGGGCGCTGTGGTCGGCTCGGGTCATCTCGTACGCGGGCGACTCGCTGAGCCTGGTCGCGTTGATGTTGCACGTCGAGGACAGCACCGGTCGTGCGTTCGCGATCGCGATGCTGCTGCTCGTCGGCGACTTCGCGCCAGCGCTGCTCGGCCCGCTCACCGGGGCGCTCAGCGACCGTTTCGACCTGCGCCGGGTCATGATCATTGCGGAGTTGGTCCAGGGCGGCGTGCTACTGCTGATCGCCGTACTGCTGCCGTCGTTGCCGGTGCTGCTGGCCCTGGTGGCGGTCCGGGCGATCGCCGGGCAGGTGTTCCAGCCAGCCTCCCGGGCGGCGGTGCCGGCCCTGGTGCGCGACCGGGACCTGGAGTCCGCGAACTCCACGGTCGGGTTCGGCACCAACGGCGGCGAGGTGATCGGTCCGCTGCTCGCGGCGGCGCTGTTCCCCCTGGTGGGCGTACGCGGGGTGCTGCTCGTCGACGCCGTGTCGTTCCTGCTCTCGGCGGTCCTGCTGGCGACGCTGCCGAGGATGTCGGTGCCCGCCGAGGGGGATGCCGGCCGGGGTTCCCTGCTGCGCGACGCGCGGGTGGGCCTGGGCTACCTCTGGTCGACCCCGGTGGTCCGGGTGGTCGCGCTGGGGTTCTGCGCCGTCGTGGCGTTCAACGGCGTCGACGACGTGGCCCTGGTTCTGCTGGCCACCGAGACGTTCGACGCTGGCGGCTCGACCGTCGGGTTGCTGCTGGGCGCGGTCGGGTTCGGGTTGTTCGTCGGATACCTGCTGCTGGGCCGGTACGGGGCGCGGGCGTCCACGGCCGGCCTGCTGATCGCGGGGTTCGCCATCAGCAGTGTCGGCAACCTGCTGACCGGGCTGGCCTGGGCGGTCGGCGCCGCCATCGTCATGCAGGCGGTCCGCGGACTGGGGATCGCGGCCATGGACGTCGCCTCCAGCACGTTGCTGCAACGGGTCGTCCCCGTGGCGATGCTCGGCCGGGTCTTCGGCAACCTGTACGGCGCGATCGGAATCGCCGCCGCGCTCTCCTACCTGGGCGGTGCCGTGCTGCTTGACGCCACCTCGGCCCCGACCACGCTGCTGATCGCCGGCGCGGGCGGCACGCTGGCCACCGTCGTCACCGCCTGGGCGCTGCGGCGAAGCCTGCGCCGGACGCCCCACCCCGCCGGTGCCGTCGAGCCGGAGCAACGGGCGTAGCCCGGCCACCGCACGGCCCGAGCAACGGGCGTAGCCCGGCCACCGCACGGCCCGAGCAACGGGCGTAGCCCGGCCACCGCACGGCCGGAGCAACGGGCGTAGCCCGGCCACCGCACGGCCGGAGCAACGGGCGCGCCCGGCCACGCACGGCCGGAGCAACGGGCGTTGCCCGGTCGCGGAGTCGGACCAACGAGCCTGCCGGTCACGGCACAGCCGGCGTCGGTCAGGCGGTCGGAACCGGCAGCACCGCCCCCTCGGCCGCCGACCGGTGCGCCAGCTCGATCAGCTCGACCGTGGCGACCGAGTCCCGAGGGTCCACCGGCATCGGCGTGCCGTCGCGCAGGGCCGTCGCCACCTGCGCGTAGAAGCTCTGGTACGCGCCGGGCTCGGTCGGCACCGGCCGCAGGTCACCGTCGACGCCGAGCATGCCGTAGCGCTCCGGCGGGACCTCGCCCCAGCCCGGCTGGCCCGGTCGGCCGCCCTCGTGCAGCGCCGCCTCCTGCACGTCGAGGCCGTACGTCGTGTAGCCGGCCCGGTCGCCAAGCACCCGCAGCCGGGGCCCGAGCTGAGCGGTCAACGCACCCATCCACAGGTGCGAGTGCACCCCGTTGGCGTGGGTCAACGCCACGAAGGCGTCGTCGTCGACCGCCGCGCCCGTGCGGCGGCGGTCCACCTCCGCGTAGACGCGGTCGACCCGGCCGAACAGGTGCACCGCCTGGTCGACGAGGTGGGCGCCGAGGTCGAAGAGGGCGCCGCCGGCCTCCTCGGGACCGGCAAGCTCCCGCCAGCCCGGCTTGATGGTCGGGCGGAACCGCTCGAACCGGGACTCGAAGCGCAGCACCCGCCCCAACTCGCCCCGCTCCACCAGCCGGCGGACGGTCAGGAAGTCGCCATCCCAGCGCCGGTTCTGGAAGACCGTCAGCGGCACGCCACGCTCGATCGCCTCGCCGATCAGCGCGCGACCCTCCGCGGCGGTCGGGGAGAGGGGCTTGTCGACGACGACCGGCAGCCCGGCGGCGAGTGCCGCGCGGGCCATCGGCACGTGCTGCCGGTTCGGCGTCGCCACCACGACCAGGTCCAGAGCGTCCGGTGTACGCCACAGCTCGTCGGCGTCGTCGACCAGGCGGGCGGCCGGGAAGTGCTGCCGGGCCTGCTCGCGTCGCTGCGGATCGCGGGTCACGATCGCGTCGAGCCGCAGCCCGGGGGTCGCGGCGATCAGCGGGGCGTGGAACACCCGACCCGCCAGCCCGTACCCCAGCAGACCGACCCGCAGCGCCTCCGCCATGCCGTACCCCCGTCTCGCCGGTCCGCGCCCTTCGCCGGCGCCGGCACCGCCTGCCGAATCTACGCCCCGATCTCGGCCCGCCGCTGGTCAGCCCACCGGGTCGTTGCGCAGGTAGGTGAGCACCGCCAGCACCCGGCGGTTGGTGTCGTCGCTGGGCGGCAGGTCGAGCTTCAGCAGGATGTTGCCGACGTGCTTGCCGACCGCCGCCTCGGTGACGTGCAGTCGGCCGGCGATCGAGGCGTTCGAGCGGCCCTCGGCCAGCAGCGCCAGCACCTCGCGTTCGCGGGCGGAGAGCGCGTCCAGCGGATCACGCGGGCGGTGCAGCAGTTGCCGCACCACGTCCGGGTCGATGGCGGTGCCGCCCGCCGTGACCCGGCGCAGCGTGTCGACGAACTCGGTGACCTCGGCCACCCGGTCCTTGAGCAGGTAGCCGACGCGCTGACCGTCGCCGCTGTCCAGCAACGCCGCCGCGTACCCGGTCTGCACGTACTGGCTGAGCACCACCACCGGCAGGTGGGGCCGCTCGGCGCGTAACGCGACGGCCGCGCGGAGCCCGTCGTCGCGGCGGCCCGGCGGCATCCGGATGTCGGTAAGCACCAGGTCCGGTGTGTGCTCGCGGGCCGCGGCCAGCAGCTCGGGTGCGGAGCCGACGGCGGCGCACACCGTGAACTCGAAGCGGGTCAGCAGCGCGACCAGGCCCTCGCGCAGCAGCACCTCGTCCTCCGCGAGCACCACGCGGGTCATCGACGGCACGGCAGCTCCACCCGGACCAGGGTAGGCCCGCCGGGCGGGCTGGACAGCAGCAGCCGGCCGTCCACGGCGGCGACCCGGTCGGCGAGACCGGTCAGGCCGGTACCCCGGGAGGGGTCGGCACCGCCACGCCCGTTGTCGGACACCTCGACGACGAGGTCCCCGCCGACCCGACTGAGGCGCACCTCGGCGTGGGTCGCCCGGGCGTGTCGGGCGACGTTGCTCAGGGCCTCGGACACCACGAAGTAGGCGGTCGTCTCGACGATCTCCGGCAGCTCGCCAGGCAGGTCGGCGTGCACGGCGACCGGGATGGTGGCGACGTCGGCCAGCTCGCTGGCGGCACCGGCCAGACCGAGGTCGGTGAGGCTCTGCGGGCGGATGCCGTGCACCAACTGCCGCAACATCACCATCAGGCCCCGCGCCTGGTCGTGTGCCACGGCGAGGGGGCGGGCGGCGGGGGAGTCCTCGGGTACGTCCAACTGGGCCAGGCCCAGCTGAAGGGTGAGGCTGGTCAGTCGTGGTTGTGCGCCGTCGTGCAGGTCCCGTTCGATCCGGCGCCGTTCCGCCTCGTACGCGCCGACCAGCCGGGTGCGGGACCGGGTGACCTCGCGCAGCGCCGCCGCGTCGACCGGCGAGGTCAGTGCCCACCGGGCCACGGCGGCCTGGGCGGCGGCGAGCAGACCGGCGGCGTAGCAGAAGACCGGCAGGAGCAGCACCGCCACGATCGCGTACCCGATGGCCTCGCCGGTGCTCTCGATCGGCTGCCAGATGACGACGGGGTCGGCGGTGCCGGCCACCCAGGGGCTGGCGATCATCCCGAGGTCGAGCAGCACCAGGACCAGGAACACCCAGTACGCGACCGGCGTGACCCCGCCCAGCCAGAACAGGTACGCCACCTCCCGCCAGCTGGCGGCGGCTCGGTAGCGGGCGACCAGGCCCGGCCACGGCGACGGGGGCAGCGGACGGTTGTCGACGAGCCGGAGCCGCCACCGCTCGACGAAGGCCACCACGAAGCTCAGGAGCGGGGCGAACGCCAGCAGGATGACGCTTCCGGTGATCAGGAACAGCATCAGCGCGATGCTCGGCGGTCGGCGGTGCTGCCGGAGCGCGCTGAAGACGGGCAGCATGGGCCCGCCGATGACGAGCAGGCCGACGGCGAGCACGCCGGCGATCGGCACGGTGGTCACCAGGTAGGCCAGCGCGCGCCAGGGCCACGCGGAGAGCAGCCAGCGGCGGCGGCGCAGCGCCTCGGCCAGGTGCGAAGGGTGTTCCGGGGTCATGCCGCAGACGCTAATCGGGGACGACCGGTCGCCCCAGCCGTCCAGATCCACTCTCCGGGGTAGGTCCAGCACTACCGGCCGATCGGGTGTGCCGGGTCGGGAAACGGGAAGAACGCGGCGCGCGTGACCTGTCCGGGCGACGGCTGGAGAGACATGGGTGCCAGAACCTTCGTGGTGGTCGGCGGTACCAGCGGGCTCGGCCTCGCGGTGGCTCGGCAGTTGGTCGACGAGCACCGGGTCGTGGTGTTCGGCAACGTGCCGACCGAGGTCGCGGCCACGGCCGACGAGCTGGGGTGCGACGGGGCGGTCTGCGACGTCTCCTCCCACGAGCAGGTCCGTGCGGGCTTCGCCGAGGTGGTGCGGCGCCACGGCACGATCGACGGGGTGGCGGCCTGCGCGTCGATGTGGGCGGGCGGTGAGCTGGCCGACCTGTCGGTGGAGCACATCCGCCGGGCCGTGGAGATCAACGTTCTGGGGCTCACGTACCTGCTGCGGGAGGTGGTGGGGCACCTGCACCGGCAGGGCCACGGGAACGTGGTGTACATCGGCGCGCTGGCGCTGGCGGCCCCCCGGCCGGGCATCCCCGTCTACCGGGCGACCAAGAGCTACGGCAACAGCCTTGTCGACTCGTTGGCCGAGGCCCAGCACAGCAACCGGATCAAGGTGATGCAACTGCATCCCGGACCGATGCCGACGCGGTTGCAGGAACGGGTGGGTGCCGAGTTCCTGGACGAGGTGTACGCCATGCCGGACCAGGTCGCCACCGAGGTCGTCCGGCTGCTGCTGCTCGAACCCGACGACCTCTACGTCTCCGGTGAGCGCGTGCTGCGCGCGGACGGGCGGTGGTGACGGCCGCAGCCGGACCCGACGACCGTCCGGCCTCGGCGTGGGCGCCGCTGCGGACCGCGGTCTACCGCAACCTGTGGCTGGCCCTGCTCGTCGCCAACATCGGCACCTGGATGCAGACGGTCGGTGCGCAGTGGCTGCTGATCCACCACTCCAACGCCTCCACCCTGGTCGCGCTGGTCCAGACCGCGAGCCTGCTGCCGGTGCTGCTGCTGGCGTTGCCCGCCGGAGTGTTGGCCGACAACTTCGACCGCCGGCGCCTGCTGATCGCCGTGCAACTGTTCCTGGTCGCGGTGGCGGTGGCGTTGACGCTGCTCACCCAGACCAACCGGATGCCGCCGGCGCTGCTGCTCACCCTCACCTTCGCGTTCGGGGTCGGGCAGGCGCTCACCCTGCCGGCCTGGGCGGCGGTGATCCCGGAGCTGGTGCCGCCCGACCAGCTACGGTCGGCGTCCGCGCTCGGCTCGATAAGTGTGAACGTGGCCCGGGCGGTCGGGCCGGCGGTGGCCGGCGTCCTGATCGCCCGCACCGGCGTCGCCCCGGTCTTCGGCCTCAACGCCGTCGCGTTCGCCGTCTTCACCTACGCGCTGTGGCGCTGGCGGCCCGGTAACGCCCGCGCGGTCGAGGTGCCCGAGCGGTTCACCGCCGCGTTGCGCGCCGGCAGCCGGTACGTGCGCCACTCGCCGACCGTCCGACGGCTGTTGCGCCGGGCGCTTGTCTT
This sequence comes from Micromonospora sp. NPDC048935, assembly GCF_043197875.1. NCBI lineage: Bacteria > Bacillati > Actinomycetota > Actinomycetes > Micromonosporales > Micromonosporaceae > Micromonospora > Micromonospora sp. NPDC048935. The sequence goes on from NZ_JBICTZ010000001.1 coordinate 998,806, forward strand.
CGTGGTCCCGGCCAGCGCGCTGTGGGCGTTGCTGCCGCTGGTGGCCGCCCGGCGGCTGGATCTGGGCTCCGGCGGGTACGGGCTGCTGCTGGCCGCCCTCGGCGTGGGCGCCATCGCCGGCGGTGTGCTGCTGGCCGTGATCCGCACCCGGCTGTCGGCCAACCAGCTCCTGCTGATCGCCGGGGCGCTGTTCACCGTGGCGTTGACAGTGGTCGGCACCGTGCGGGTCGTACCCCTGGTGCTTCTCGCCCTGCTGCCCGCGGGGATGGCCTGGGTGACGGTGCTGGCCAACGTCAACGCCGAGATGCAGCTCTTCCTGCCCAGTTGGGTACGGGCCCGGGGCCTGGCCGTCTACCAGGTGTGTTTCGCCGGCGGGCAGGCGGCCGGCGCGCTGGTCTGGGGGTTGGTGGCCGAGATGGCCGGGCTGGTCCTCGCCTATCTCGCGGCGGCGGCGCTGATGCTTGTCGGCACCGCGACGAGTCGGATCTGGCCGTTGCCGGACCTGCGGTCGGTGAACCGGGAACCGGCGGCCTACTGGCCGCAACTGCACCTGGCGCACGAGCCGGCCCCGGGGGTGGGACCGGTGCTGGTCATGGTGCAGTACACCGTCCGGCCGGAGCGGACCCGGTCGTTCCTGGCGGCGATGGACCTGGTGCGCGGGGCACGGCAGCGGACCGGCGCGATGCGCTGGGGGCTGTTCCGGCCGGCCGAGACGACGGACCGGTTCGTCGAGGTGTACCTGGTGCCGTCGTGGGACGAGCACCTGCGCCAGCACGGCGGCCGGTTGACGGGCGAGGACCGGGCGGCCGAGCAGCGCGCCCGGGAGCTGACCGACGCGGAACCGGAGGTACGCCACCTGGTGCCCGCCGCCGCCGGCCCGACGTTGTCCGACGACCGCGAAGAACTCTGATCCCGGCCAGGCGGGCCGGGCCGGCGGGCGACGAAAGCCGTACACCCGCGTTGTTAGGATGGCCGCACCATGGCGAGGGAGCGCAAGGTGACCGCGGATCCGGCCCGCAGCCTGGCCATCCTGTGGCGCACCCGGGAGCCGACCAGCCGCAGCGCCGGGCCGGGGCTCAGCGTCGACCGGATCGTGCGGGCCGCGACCGACATCGCCGACGCCGAGGGCCTCGACGCGTTGACCATGCGCCGGGTCGGCGAGGCGCTGGGTGTCGGCACGATGTCGGTCTACACCTACGTGCCCGGCAAGGCCGAACTCGTCGCCGTCATGATCGACACCGCGTACGGCGAGATGCCGCGCCCCGCCGTCGAGGGTGACTGGCGGGCCCGGCTGGAGCGGATCGCCCGCGACAACCTCGCGCTCTACCAGCGGCACCCGTGGATGCTCCGGGCCGAGACGACCCGACCCGTGCTCGGCCCGCACCTGCTGGCCAAGTACGACCACGAGCTGGGCGCGGTCGCCGACCTCGGGCTCACCGACGTCGAGATGGACGCGGTGCTCACGCTCGTCCTCGGGCACGTGAAGAGTTCCGCCCGTGCCGCGTCCGAGGTGGTCGACCTGGAACGGGAGACCGGCATGACCGAAGGCCAGTGGTGGCAGTCGCAGGCGCCCTGGCTGGAGACGTTCCTGGCACCCGGGGCCTACCCGACCGCCTCCCGGGTCGGCACCGCGGCCGGCCAACAGCACGGTGCCCCCTACGCCCCGGAGTACGCCTTCGAGTTCGGCCTGCAACGCGTGCTCGACGGGATCTCGGTGGTGGTCGCCGAGCGGTCGACCGCCAGCCGGCCCGGTTGAGCTAGCGTCCGGCGCGAGTCAGCCGGGCCAGTGCGCGCGCCGACGGGCTGCCCGGCTCGGCGTGGTAGACGACGAGCGACTGGGTCGTGCCGTTGATCGTGAGCTTCTCGTAGCGCAGCTCCACCTCGCCCACCCGGGGATGGTGGAACGTCCGCAGTCCACCGCCCGCGCGGGCGGTGACGTCGTGCCGGGCCCACAACCGCCGAAACCGCTCGCTGCCGGCCGTCAGCTCCTCGACCAGCTCGGTGAGGCGCGGGTCGTCCACCTCCGCGCCGACCTGCGCGCGTAGGCCGGCCACCGCGTTGGCCGCGACCGCCGTCAGGGCCGGGTAGAGCGCCGGCACGCCCGGGTCCAGGAAGACCGCGCGCAGCAGGTTCACCCCGGCCGTGAAGATCGGTGCCAACGCGGTCGCGGCGGGGTTGGCGTAGAGCACGTCCAGGTGCCGACCGTGGACGAAGGCGGGCGTCGCGGCCCACGAGTCGACCAGCTGTCGGATGCCCACCGGCACCCGCTCCGTCGGCCGTGCCGCACGGCGGGCCGGCACCGGCCGGGCCAGGCGGTGCAGGTGTGCCGTGGCCTCCGCGTCCAGCAGCAGCGCGCGGGCCAGGGCCTCGACGACCTGTGTCGACGGGTGCCGGTCCCGCCCCTGCTCCAACCGCAGGTAGTAGTCGGCGCTGATGCCGGCGAGCAGGGCGGCCTCCTCGCGCCGCAGGCCGGGCACCCGCCGACGGCCGTGCGCGGGCAGTCCGACATCGCCCGGCCCGATCAGCTCGCGCCGGGCACGCAGGTACTCGCCGAGCGGACCGGCCGTGCTCACCAGCCCATCGTAGGAGCGACCCACCGGCCGCCCTCCCGATCCTGCCGCCACCGGGAAGAACAGGCACCCGCTCGCCTGTCGAAGCCGCCGGGCCTGGCGGAACCGGCCCGAGCCCGGCCCTCCGGGTGGTACGACTGTGACGGCAGGTGATGGCGGGAGAGGGGGGCGATGGCGAGCTGGCTCCCCGAGCGGCTGCTCCAGAAGCGGGAGAACCCCCGTCGGACGTCGTTCCTGGAGCTCTTCTTCGACCTGGCCTTCATCTTCGCGCTGACCCGGCTGTCCCGGGCACTGGTCGACGACACCAGCATCACCGGCGGCTTCCAGGTGCTGGTGCTGCTGGCGGCGCTGTGGTGGGTGTGGTTCGTGACCGCCTGGTCGGCGGACTGGTTCGACCCGCGTGCCCCGCTGATCGTCGTACTCCTACTCTGGGTGATGTTCGGCGGCCTGCTGATGGCCGCCGCTGTGCCCACCGCGTTCGACTCGCACGCCGGCTTGTTCGCCGGCGCCTACGTGGCCATCCATCTTGGTCGAGGCGCGTTGCTGATCCCGGCGCTGCGCGGGCACCCGCTGCAACTGCGGAGCCTGCGGGTGGCGATCTGGTTCGCGATCTCCGGCGTGCTGTGGGTGGTCGGTGCGCTCGTCGTACCGGCCCGGGAGGCGCTCTGGGCGCTCGCCCTGGTGCTGGAATACTCCCTCGCCCGGCTGCGCTGGCCGTTCCCGTGGCTCGGGCGCAGCTCCTGGCCGGACCTTCAGGTGAACGGTGAGCACCTCTCCGAGCGCTACCAACAGATCTTCATCATCGCGCTGGGCGAGTTGATCCTGTTCTCCGGCATCGCCTACAGCGGCTCCGGGATGAACCGGGGGAGCACCGTGGCCTTCGCCCTGGCGTTCGTGACGGCGGTGGCCCTCGCCCGGCTCTACCTGGTGCCGGCGGGCACGCGACTGGGCGCCAGCATCGTGGCGGCCGGCCCGCCCGGCAGCAAACTGGCGCTCCTGGCCGGCTACCTGCACGTCGTCATGATCGCCGGGGTCCTGGCCACAAGCGTCGCGATGGAGCTGACGATCGAGGATCCGGACTACCGCGACACGGGACACCTGGCCGTGGGCGTCATCGGCCCGGCGCTGTTCCTGACCGCCCGGATCCTGCTCTCGGCGGTGGTCGACGCCAGCGTGCCCTGGGCGCGCCTGGTCGGCGTGCCGGCCATCATCCTGCTCGGGTCGGCGACCATGAGGCTTCCGCAACTGGCCAACAGCGCCGTCGTCGCCGGGGTGTTGCTGTTGATCGTCGTGGTCGACGGGATGCCCGGCGTGTGGCGGGCTGTCCGACCGGGCGGCGCGACCGACGCGCCCGACCAGCGACGGCACGGGTAGCCGCCCCGATGCCGCGCAGGCCACCGCAGCACGGCGACCACCCGCGCCGCGCTGACGTGGTCGAGTTGCGGGTGCACGGTGTGTCGGGGGCACCACCCTCGGCCGTCCTGCACGAGGCGAGGGTGCGGCAGGTAGCGGGCGACGGCAGCGGTGGATTCCACCGTCGCGCCGGGGCGGACGACACCGACCCGGACGGGCTGACGCTCGAGGCGTACCGCTGGGCCGACCTGCCCTCGGGCACCGTGGCCCGGACACTGTCCATGGTCTTCCTGCTGCCGTTCATGCTCAGCAACCTGGCGGTGTGGATGCGGCCCGCCGGCCGCCGCGCCGCCGGGGTCACCACCCTGTGCCGGCTCCTCGCGCTCAACCTCACTGTGGTGTACGTGGTGTCCATCGCCGGTGTCGCCCTCGACCTGCTCGCCTGGCGGTGTCTCGGCGCGGCCCGTTGCCGTGCGCCCTTCGACACACTGGCCGGGCTCGACGACTGGCCCGTGGGGCAGCGGTTGGCCGTGCTGACGCTGCTGCCGATCGCCGCGATCGTGCTCCTGCGGCTGCTCGGGACCCGCCGCCCCCGCCCGGCCGGCAACCCACTGTGGGCGGTGGAGCCGCTGGTGGCGCGGCTACGGGCGATCCACGTCGCCGCCGCTTTCGCCGTCCTCGATCTGCTGTTGCTCACGGCCCGTCGCGCCGGCGGTGCGACGCCCGCGACGACGCTGCTGTGGACGCTGAGTGTGGCCGTCCTGCTGTTCTGCGTCGGTCTGCTCGTCGCGCCGGGCCTGATCGACCGTGCGGCGACCGCGGGCGTGTCCACCTGGTTAGCCCGCGCGGTGGGCGTGGTGGCGGTCGGTCTGAGCGTGGCGACCCTCGTCGCCGTCGCGAGCGACGGGCGGGAGTGGCCGTCGGCGGCCGGGCTCCCCGGCTACGGCGCGATCGCGGGCGGGGCGTTGCTCGGCCAGATGGCACTGCTGGTGCTGCTCTGCGGGCTGGTGCTGTGGCGCCCCGGTCGCGCCGAGGCCCGGTCGGCTCTGCCGCGGGGAGCGGCCCAGTTGACGCTGCCGCGGGGAGCGGCCCGGTCCGCAACGCCGCGGGGAGCGGCCCGGTCCGCAACGCCGCGGGGAGCGGCCCGGTCCGGCACGCCGCCGGGAGCGGCCCGGTCGGCGCTGCCGCGGGGACTGGGCGCGACTGTCATCGCGGCCATCGCGGTCGGCCTGACCGGTGCGTTCTCCGCCGGTCTGGTCTACCAGGCGGGGGATCTGCTCGGCGGCTTCGGCGGTGTCGGTGGGCCGCCGCTGCCGTACCGCTGGACGATCCTGGCGGTGTTCCTGCACGTTGTCGCGGGGGTGCTGGCGTGCGCCGCGATCACCCTCCTGTCGCGGCGTCGCAGGTGCCGTGCGGCGGCGGACATCACCGCCCGCGACTTTCCCGCCGTGCCGCCGGAGGCGATCGGGCGGCTACGGCTCGCCACGAAGGCCGTCGCCCGTGCCCGGTTCACCGAGTGGCTGGGCGTGTTGGCCACCGTGTACGCGGCGCTCGCGGTGATCGGGCTGGCCACGAGTCTGCTCGGGGGGACCGGGCGCGGGCCGGAGGACCTGACGTGGCGGTTCCTCGGGCTGCCGGCCGGGTTCGCCGGGATGGCGCTCGCGGGGGGCACCTACATCGTCGCCGCCGTGGTCCTGGTCCTGCTCTCGGGTGGTGTGTTCGCCTACCGGACGGCGTGGTTCCGCCGGCACGTCGGCATCCTGTGGGACCTCGGCACCTTCTGGCCCCGCGCCGCGCACCCGTTCGCACCGCCGAGCTACGCCGACCGCGCGGTGCCGGAGCTGGCCGACCGGATCACCCAACTGGCCGAGCGGCACGCCGGGGTGGTGCTGTGCGGGCACAGCCACGGCTCGGCGTTGCTGGCCCTCGCGGTGCTGCGGCTGCCCCCGCACACCCGCCGACGGGTCGCGCTGCTCACCTACGGCTCACCGCTGGACCGCCTCTACGCCCGGCTCTTTCCGGCGTACCTCAATCGGGAGACGCTGCGCGAGGTGGGGGAGCGGATCGGGTGGCGGTGGCTCAACCTGTGGCGTGACACGGACCCGGTCGGTGGTTGGATCTTCGCCGCGCACCGGCCCGGTGATCCGCCGCCGGACCCCGCCGACCCGGCCAGCGGGGTCGACCGGCGGCTGCGGGATCCGCGCAGCCTGCTGCCGGCACCGGGGGAGCGTCGACCGCCCCCGGTACGCGGGCACCACCCGGACGAGTCGGAGCCCGAGTTCCGGGCGGCGCTGCGGGAACTCGCCGGCCGGCTGCGCTGCCCGGACGGCGGGTGAGGTGACCGGTCACGGGTCCTCGGCCAGTCGCTCCGATTCCGCGACCACCGTACGGATCTTGCGCAGGGTGGCGTCGGGGGCGTGCACGGCGGTCCGCCAGCGGTCGAGGGTGCGGGTGAGTACCCGGACGACGAACTGCAACTGGTTGACCTGCTCGCGCAGCAGCCCCAGCTCCGACCGCGCGCTTATCGCCTCGCTCTCCAACTCGGTGATCCGCGTCTGTAGGGGTTGCACGAGGGTCAGGGCGGCCTCCGTGAGCGTGTCGGCGGCGTCGGCCTTGAACTTGCCCCGCTGCGCCACGACTGTGGCGATGGCGGCCAGACCTGTCGTTCCGCCGAGGACGCCGAACATGCTGAGCAGCACCTGAACCCAGTGTGGCGCCTCGGGTGTGGATACCGAGATCACGCGGCACCTCCCACGACCCGTTCGTGAGTCGCGCACTCGTGGCCGTAGGCCAGGCAGCGCAGGTCGGCGACGATCAGGGCGACCCGCCAGAAGGACCCCACCGGCACCGTGCTGATCAACGACGCCGCGACGATGCCCTGCCGGCCGGCCACCGCCACCAGCGCCACCGCGTACATGCCGGTGATGGTCCCGAGCACCAGCACGGACGCGAGCTCGATGCCGAGACCGGTGGAGAGCCGACCGGGCCACAGGATGCCCAGCAGCCCGCCCAAGCCCACGGCGATCAGGGCGACCTCCCAGCCGACCTGGATGGGTTCCGGCATGGACAGTTGCACCGACGGTGGTCGGACGTCCAGCGCGAGCAGCAGGACCCCACAGACGGGCGTCGTGATCAGCGCGGCCACCTCGAACGGTTGGTGCTTGGCGCGGTTCCGCAAATGCCCCACGGCGACTCCTTGGTCGATGACCGTGCTCACCGGTCCGCCACCGGGGCCGGTGCCGTGGGGTGGAGCGCGACCGCGGGGCGGTGCGTGCGGCGGGGCCCGAGGGCGGCGTGCGGGGAGACGATCGATGGGCGACTCGCCGCCATTGGCTGCCGATAACTGCCTGTTTAGCACCGGCGATCGGTTCGCGTCCACCTGTGCTCTGTCGCATTTCCGCAGGTCAGGGCCGTATCCGGCACTGGGTGGACGCCGAGGGTGCGGTCTCGCGCCCTCGGCGGCGCACAGTGTCGGAGGTATTACCGGAGGCGGCCGATCATCGCCGCACCAGGGCGCGCAGCGCCCCGACCACCGTCGCGGGGGCCTCCTCCGCCATGAAGTGCCCGCAGGTCACCGTCTGGTGGACGAGGTCCGGGGCCCAGGCCCGCCACACCCCGGCCGCGTCGTAGCCGAGCGCCGCGCCCCAGTCCTGCTGGAGCACCGTCACCGGCATCCGCAGTTGGTTGCCCGCCGCCCGGTCGGCGGTGTCGTGGGTGACGTCGATCCCGGCGGACGCCCGGTAGTCGGCGACGATCGAGGGGATCGCCTCGCGGGACGCGCGCAGGTAGGTGGCGCGCACCTCGGTCGGCAGCGCCCCCGGGTCGCGGGTCCAGACGTCCAGGAAGTGGCCGAAGAACGCGTCCGGGCTGCCGCCGATCAGTTCCTCGGGCAGGCCGGGCGGCTGCGCCATCAGGTACAGGTGGAAGGCGACCGCGGCGTTGACGCCGTGCAGCACGTCCCACATGTCCAGGGTGGGCAGCACGTCGAGCAGGGCGAGGTGGCTGATCGCCGCCGGGTGGTCGAGGCCGGCGCGGAACGCGACAAGGGCACCCCGGTCGTGCCCGGTCAGGGCGAAGCGCTCGTGACCGAGCGCACCGGCCAGTGCCACCACGTCGGCGGCCATGGTCCGCTTGGCGTACGCCGTGCCGTCGGCGTCCACCGGCTTGTCGCTGTCGCCGTAGCCACGCAGGTCGGGGCAGATGACCGTGTGGTCGGCGGCCAGGTCGGCGGCGACGTGCCGCCACATGAGGTGCGTCTGCGGGAAACCGTGCAACAGCACGACCGGTGGCCCGGAGCCGCCCACGGCGGCGCTGAGCGTCACACCGTCGGCGACGGTGACGCGCTGGTAGTCGAATCCGTTGATCCTCGGCTCCACGGGGAACCTTCCTGGTGAGCAGGGCCGGCTCGGGCGGTGGCCCGTCGCCGTCGTACGGTGTCGAGCCTGCCCGGTGGAGATCAGCAGACGGTCAGCGCCGCATCAGTGCCGGCCGGCACCGCCGCCTAGATTGGTGTCATGACCAGGCAGCCGACACCACCGGTGGGGGTGACGTTCGGCGTCCTCGGGCCGGTGACCGCCGCCACCGGGAGCGGCCCGGTGCCGTTGCGGGGGCACCGGCAGCGCCTGGTGCTGGCCCGGCTGTTGATCGCCCACGGCCGGGTGGTGCCGGTGGACCGTCTCGTCGACGACCTGTGGGAGGTCCCCCCGGACGGCGCGGTGGGCGCGATCCGGACCTTCGTCGCCGACCTGCGCCGGGCGTTGGAGCCCGACCGGCCGCCCCGGCAGCCACCCCGCCTCCTGGTCACCGAACCCTCGGGGTACGCGCTGCTTACCGCCCCGGACGCGGTGGACGCCGGACGCTTCGAGGCAGCCGTCGGCGAGGCGGGACGACTGCTGACCGCCGACCTGCCCGCACCGGCCCTGACCGCGCTGGACACGGCGCTCGGGCTCTGGCGCGGACCCGCGTACGCGGACTGCGCGGGCGACCCCTGGGCCGTCGCGGAGATCAACCGGCTGGACGAGCTGCGGATGCTCGCCGTCGAACGGCGGGCCGAGGCGCTGCTCGCGCTGGGTCGGCCGGACGAGGCCGCCGCCGACCTGCCCGCCCACCTCGCCGGCCATCCGCTGCGGGAGGACGCCTGGCGGCTGCTCGCGTTGGCCCGCTACCGCGCCGGCCGGCAGGGCGACGCGCTGGCCGCGCTGCGGGAAGCCCGCGACGCGGTGGTGTCCGCGCTCGGGGTGGACCCGGGGCCCGAGCTGCGCCGGTTGGAGGCCGACATCCTGGCCCAGGCGGCACACCTCACCCCCACCCCCGTCGCGGCCGGGCCCGTTGGAGCGGCTGGGCCTGTTGGAGCGGCCGGGCCTGTTGGAGCGGCCGGGCCTGTTCGGGCGGCTGGGCCTGTTGGAGTGGTTGGGCCTGTTGAAGCGGCTGGGCCTGTTCGGGCGGTGGGGCCTGTTGGAGCGGCCGGGCCTGTTGGAACGGCCGGGCCTGTTCGGGCGGCTGGGCCTGTTCGGGCGGCCGGGTCGGCAGCGTCGCCGGGGCGACCGTTCGTCGGGCGGGACGCGGAGTTGGCGCGGCTGCGGCACGCCGCCGAGGCCGCCACCCGGGCGGGTCGGCCAACCCTCGCCCTGCTCAGCGGGGACCCGGGCGCCGGCAAGTCCTCCCTGGCCGAGGAGCTGAGCCGACAGCTCGTGGCCGAGGGCTGGAGCGCGGCGTGGGGTCGCAGCCCCGAGTACGACGGCGCCCCGGCCGCCTGGCCCTGGACGCAGATCACCGACGCGCTCACCGAGCCGGCCGGGCCGGTGGGCGGCGGACCCGGCGGGTCGGTGGGCGGCGGGCCTGCCGGGTCGGCGGCTGGTGGGCTGGGCGGGTCGGCGGCCGGTGGGCCGGGCGGGTCGGCGGTGACCGATGGGCCGGCCGGGCCGGCTATGACCGACGGCCCGAGTGATCCCGCCGTGGCCCGGTTCCGTCGGCACCGCGCGGTGGCGGCGCTGGTCTCCGCCGTCGCCGACCGGGGCCCCCTGCTCCTGGTCCTGGACGATCTGCACCGCGCCGACGGCGACACGTTGGACCTGCTCACCGGCCTGCTCGGCGGCCCGCAGCCGGCCACCGGCCCGGTGCTGGTCCTCGGCACCTACCGGGCCACCGAGATCAGCCCGGAGTTGACCGCCACGCTGGCCCGCGTGGCCGGCCTCGAACCGGTGCGGGAATACCTCGGCGGACTGTCCGCCGAGGCGACCGGCGAGTTGGCCCGTGCCGTCGCGGGGCCGGAGCTGGACCCGCCCACCGTCCGGCTGATCCACCACCGCAGCGGCGGTAACCCGTTCTTCGTCCGGGAGTTGGCCCAGTTGTCCGCGGGTGCTGGTCAGGCGGCGCTGGCGGCGGTGCCACCGGGGGTGCGCGACGTGATCCGGCACCGCCTCGCACAGTTGCCCGCGCCGACCCGTACCGTCCTGCGGCAGGCGGCAGTGCTCGGCCGGGACCTCGACCCCGCGGTGCTCGGCGCGCTGGCCGGCGACCCGGCGGCACTGCTGGACGCCGTGGACCGCGGATTGCAGGCCGGGTTCCTGACCGAGCAGGAGCCCGAGGGGCGACTACGGTTCACCCACATCCTGGTCCGCGACACGCTCTACGCCGACCTGTCCGCGTCGCGTCGGGCGGCCTGGCACGGCGCCGTGGCCGAGGCGATGCAACGGCAGCAGCCCGTCGACCCCGCCGCGCTCGCCCACCACCTGCTGCACGCCGGAGGGCGGGCGGCCGCCCGCCGCGCCGCCAGCTACGCCCGAACCGCCGCCGAACAGGCCGAACGGGACGGCAACCCGCACGAGGCGGCCCGGCTGTGGGCGCAGGTCCTCGACGCGTACGACCGGGCCGGGCAGAACGAGCGGCGCGAGCGGCTCGGCGCGGTGCTCGGCCTCGGGCGCGGGCTGGCGGTGACGGGCCGGTTGGCCGAGGCGCGACGGTACCGCGCCGCGGCGATCACCGACGCCGAGGCGGTGGGTGACCCCCGGCTGACCGCGGAGGTGCTTGCCGGTTTCGACGTGCCCGCCATCTGGACCCGCAACGACGACGACGCACTCTCCGAGCGGATCGTTCGCGCCGCCGAGCGGGCCCTGACCGGTCTCGGCCCGACCGGCTCGGCGCAACGCAGCCGGCTGCTGAGCACGCTGGCCCTGGAGTTGCGGGGCAGCACCGGCGACCGTGGCCGTCGGGCCGCCGCCGAGGCCGAGCGGATCGCCCGGACCGTCGCGGACCCCGGGCTGCTGGCCTTCGCGCTGAACGCGCGTTTCATGCACGCCTTCCACCGTGTCGGACTGGCCGACGAGCGGGCCCGGATCGGCACGGAGCTTGTCGACCTGGCCGCCCCGCAGCAGTTGGTGACCTTCGAGGTGCTGGGTCACCTCGTCCTGGTCCAGGCGTGCTGCGCGCGAGCCGACCGGGCCGGCGCGGACGCGCACGCCCGCGCCGCCGACCGTCTCGCGCAGCGCTACGAGCTGCCGCTGGTCGGGGTCTTCACCGGGTGGTACGCCGCGTTGCGCCTGGCGGTGTGCGGTGACCGGGCCGCCGCGGTGACCGCGTACCGGGCCGCCGCCGAACGCCTGCCCGCCGACGCCATGCCGGGCCTGGCCCCGGGGTTGCTGCCGCTCGCCCTGCTCGGCCTGCGACTGGCCGACACCGTCAGTGAAGCCCCGCCGGCCCCCGGACGTCAGCGCGCGATTCCCGGGCCGGACGACGAGGACTGGGCGCGGCTGGACTGGGGCCCGCACGAGCCCTGGGTCCGGCCACTGCTGCTCGCCGCCGCCGGCGACCGGATGGCCACCCGGGCGGCGCTGCGGGCCCTCCCGGAAGGGCCGCACGACCTGCTGCGGGAGGTGCGGCTGTGCCTCACCGCTCGGGCGGCGCTCGCCGTCGACGACCGGCCCACCATGGAACACGTCGCCGCGGCGCTCCGCCCGGCCGCCGCCGAACTGGCCGCCGGCAGTGGGCTGGTCACCGCCGGCCCGGTGGCCGGGCACCTCGCCGACCTGGCCGCCGCTCTGGGCCGCGACGAGGAAGCCGCCGAGCACCGCCGTACCGCCCGCGCCCTCACCGCGCGCCTCAACGGCGACTGCCAAGCCTGACGAGGCCGCCCCGGAAGATCGCGGGGCGAGGGCGGGTCTGGGCTTGCGATCACGGACGGGTTTCTGGGGGTCTTCTCCTCCCCGTGCTCGGGACTTGCCGGCGACTTACCGGAACGTGGGGAACCGGCAACCGTGGTGCGGTCAGATGGAACAGGCGGCGCGCGCCGTCGCGCCGACGATCGAGGGGAGTACGCGTGCAGGTGCTCATCCTGATCGTGGTGCTGGGCGCCACCGTCCTGATCGGCACCACCCTGGGCGGTCGGTACCGGGTCGCCCCGCCGGTCCTGCTCATCGCGTTCGGGGTGCTGCTCGGGCTCACGCCGCCGCTGTCCGAGGTGACCCTCGAACCGGAGTTGGTGCTGCTGATCTTCCTGCCGGCGATCCTGTACCGGGAGAGCCTCACCATCAGCCTGCGGGAGATCCGGGCCAACCTGCCGGTGATCGGTCTGCTCGCCGTGGTGCTCGTGGTGCTCACCATGGTCACTGTGTCGTTCGCGGCGCAGGCGTTCGGGGTGAACCCCGCCGCCGCCTGGGTGCTCGGCGCGGTTCTCGCGCCGACCGACGCCGCGGCGGTCACCGGTCTGGCCAAGCGGCTGCCCCGCAAGCTCCTCACCACCCTGCACGCGGAGAGCCTGATCAACGACGGCACCGCGCTTGTGGTCTTCGCGGTGGCCGTGGGTCTGCTCAGCCAGAGCGCCAAGCCGGGCGTGTTGGGCGTCAGCGAGGAGTTCGTCGGCGCCAGCGTCGGCGGTGTGGTCGCCGGTCTGCTGGTGGGGGCCGCTGTGGTGCTGATCCGCAAGCGGCTCGACGACCCGCTGCGCGAGGGTGCGCTGAGCGTGCTGACACCGTTCGGCGCCTTCCTGCTCGCCGACGCGGTGCACGCCAGCGGGGTGCTGGCGGTGGTGGTCGCCGGGCTCGTGCTGTCCTATGCCGGCCCACGGGTGATCCGGGCCCGGTCCCGGGTGCTCGCGTTGGCGTTCTGGGACCTGAGCACGTTCCTGATCAACGGCGGGCTGTTCGTCCTGCTCGGTACGCAGATCCCCCGGGCGGTGCGGGGCATCACCAGCACCTCGCCCGAGCGGGCGTTGGCGATCGTTCTGGTGGTCACGGTGGTCGTCGTGGCCACCCGGCTGGTCTTCATCTACCTCACCGCCCAGTCGGCGCGGCTGCGGCGTCGCCGGATGATGGACGACGGCCCAGGTCCGTCCAGTTGGCGGGTGGGGACCGTCGCCGGCTGGGCCGGGTTCCGGGGCGCGGTGTCGCTCGCTGCCGCCCTGGCCGTCCCGACGATGACTGTCGCCGGTCGACCGGTTGTCGAACGTGATCTGATCATCTTCGTCACCGCGCTGGTGATCGTGCTGATCATGCTGCTTCAGGGCACCACCCTGCCGTTGGTCGTGCGCTGGGCCGGGCTGTCCGGCGACCCGGAACGCGTCGACGAGGCTCGCCACGCCCGGCGGCGGGCCACCGCGGTGGGCCTGGCCGCCCTGCCGCAGGTCGCCGCCGAGGTCGGCGCCCAGGAGGAGACGGTACGCCGGTTGCAGGCCGAGTATCAGCGGCACCTGGAGGACCTCGACGAGAGCGGCGGGAACACCGCCGAGGAACGTCGCCTGGATCGCAGGCTGCGCCTCGGGGTCCTCGCCCACAAGAGGCGCGAGGTCACCCGCCTGCGCGACAACCGGGAGATCGACGACCTGGTGCTCCAGGAGCTTCAGGCCGCGCTGGACAACGAGGAGATCCGGCTGCTGGGGCGCGGGCCCAACGAGTGATCTCCGGGTCAGAGCACCTGCGCGAGGAATCGGCGCAACCGAGGGTGCTCGGCCCGCTCGAAGATCGCCTCGGGTGGGCCGGCCTCCAACACCATGCCCCGGTCCATGAAGGCGACGGTGTCGGCGACCTGCCGGGCGAAGCCCATCTCGTGGGTGACCACCACCATGGTCATGCCGGCGGCGGACAGGTCGGCCATCACCGCGAGGACGCCCTTGACCAACTCCGGGTCGAGCGCCGAGGTGGCCTCGTCGAAGAGCATCACCTCGGGCCGCAGCGCCAGCGCCCGAGCGATCGCCACCCGCTGCTGCTGACCGCCGGAGAGCTGCGCCGGCCGCGCGTCGGCCCTGCCGGCCAACCCCACCAGCTCCAGTTGGGCCCGCGCGATGCTCTCCGCCTCGTCCGCGCCCAGCTTGCGGAGCCGGCGCAGCGCGAGGGTGACGTTGCGCAGCACGCTCAGGTGCGGAAAGAGGTTGAAGTGCTGGAAGACCATGCCCACGCGCTGCCGCAACGCGTCCGGGTCGTCGCCCCGCACGCTGCGCCCGTCCAGCAGCACGTCGCCGCGGTCCGGCTCGATCAGCCGGTTGATGGTGCGCAGCAGCGTGGACTTGCCCGACCCGGACGGGCCGATCACGCAGGCCGTCGCACCACGCGCAACGGTGAGGTCGACGCCGCGCAGCACCCGGTTCGGTCCGAAGGCGAGGTGCACGTCGCGGACGTCGAGGCTGACCGAGGTGCTCGTCACGGTGGTCATCGCCGGTGTCCTTCCGTCGTGGCGTACGCCGAAGCGGTGTCCTCGTCCTCGTCGGACGGTGCGGTTGCCGGGCGGCCGTTGCGCAGCCGCCTGTCGATCCCGTTGACGACGTGCGTCAGCGGGACCGTCAGTGCCAGGTAGCACAGCCCCGCGAGCAGCAGTGCCGATTCGTTGCCGGTGGTGGCCGCGTAGTCCTGCCCGATCCGGAACAGCTCCCGCTGACTGGCCACCAGGCCGAGGAAGTAGACCAGACTGGAGTCCTTGATCAGGGCGATGAGTTGGTTCACCCAGGCCGGCAGCACCCGCCGGATGCCCTGCGGGATGATCACCAGCCGCATCGCGTCGGCCCAGGAGAAGCCGAGGGCGCGGGCGCCCTCCAGTTGGGCGGCCTCCACCGACTGGATGCCGGAGCGGAAGATCTCCCCGATGTACGCGGCCGCGATGAGCGACAGCGCCAGGATTCCCAGCGGGTAGGGGTCCGGTCCCCAGACCCGCATGCCCAGCGGTGCGAGCCCGACGCCGATCAGCAGGATCGTCGCCGCCGCCGGCAGCCCCCGGAACACGTCGGTGTAGACGCGCGCCGGCCAGCGCAGCCAGCGGCTGCGGGAGAGGCCGGCGACGGCCAACAGCAGGCCCAGCACCGAGCCGAGCAGGGCGGCGGAGACCGCCAGGATCAGCGTGTTGGGCAGCCCGACGGTCAGCATCTCGGGCAGCGCCTCGCGCATCGCGTCGGCGTCGAAGAAGGTCTCCCACAGGGTGCTCAACGGATCCATCGGTCGCCTCTCCTCCCGCCCCGCTCGCTCGTCACCGGGTCAGGACGCGGCCGACGCGGTCGCGGTCGGCGTGACGGGCGTGCCGGACGCGGACGGCGCGACGGACGCGGTCGGTGCCGGCACCGTGCCGCTGCCCGGCGTGAAGTCCGCCGGGATCGGCCGGCCCGGGTAGTACCGCGTCTGCAACCGGCTCCAGGTGCCGTCCGCGATGACCTCGTCGAGGCCCTTGTTCAGCGCCTCGCGCAGCTTGTCGCTGCCCTTGGCCACGGCGTACGCGGTCGGGGCCGGGCTGAGCTGCGTGGCCGCCACGGTGATCTTGCCGTTGCTGTCGGCGGCCGACTTCTCGCCGATCTCGGCCGGGGCGATCCACGCGTCGGCGGTGCCGGCCTTGAGCTGGTTGATCGCGCCGTTGTAGTCCGGCACCCGCACCGGGTCGAGCCGCTTGCCGGTGGCGTAGTCGTCCTGCACGGTGCCCTGCACCACCACGACCCGCTTGCCGGTGAGCTGGTCGAAACCGGTGATGGGCGAGCCGGCCGGGACGTCCAGGCCGAAGTAGCCGAAGTCGTAGCCGTTGCCGAAGTCGACAGTCTTCTTCCGCGCCTCGGTGATGGTGATCGAGGAGCTGCCGACGTCGAACTTGTGGTTGTTGACCTGGGAGAGCAGCGCGGAGAAGTCGGTGCCGACGAACTCCACGGTGAGGCCGAGCCTGCCGGCCACGGCGGTCAGCAGGTCGTTGTCGAAGCCGGTGAACCTGCCGTCCTTGAGGAAGACGTTCGGCGGGGCGTCGGTCAGGGTGCCGGCCCGCAGCACGCCCGGCTGGGCCAGGCCGTACGGGTTGGCGGTGGCGTCGGACGAGCTGTCGTCGCCGCAGGCGGTGAGGGCGGTGGCGGCCAGGATGGTGGCCGCGCCGAGGGCGGCGGCACGGGTCAGGGCAGGAAGAAGTCGCACGGGTGTCTCCGAAAGGGGTCGTGTCCCGGCGGGCACGGACGTGTGCCGCCGACGGTGCGCCCGATGGGCGTACCGCTGGAAAGGCTCGGTAGGAAGGGGTGCGTCAGTGCGTGGTGCCGCGACAGGCGGCGCCGCACATTCGCATCAGGTCCACGTGCCGTCGCCGGGTGAGTGCCGGCGCGGGCCAACCGGCGCCCAGGTGCGCGAGGTCGGTCGGTGGGGTGGTGCCGATGGTGCGCATGGGTCTCCCGGGTCTGTGCTGACCTGGGTGCCAGGCCACGCTTGCACCGACGTCGTGCCGGTGCCTGGTCTTCACCCGGGGCACCCCACCGCGGAGGAGGGTTGCCGGCCAGCGAGCCGGGGCTTCGCGCTGGCACTCATGACCTGCGCCGAGGCTAACAGCACCTGCGGGTGGATCGTCCAGTCGTTATGACCACGCTCACCGTGCCGGACCGGGTGCCCGGCCGCAGGTCAACCGGCGTGCACGTGCGGCCGGCGGTGCGGGTCGGGCTCCTGGCGACGCAGGATCTCCCGGGTGACCGAGGCGATGGCCCCCTGCCCGAAGGCCAGGTACCGCAGGATGTTGCGGGCCGGGCCGCCCTCGCTCCACTCGAAGTAGATGTGGGGGCGTCGCCGGCTGCGGTCGCGGATCTCCAGCAGCAGGGCGGCGAGCGCGGTGGGCACCGAGGAGGCGGCCAGGCTGAGCACCGGGAAGCGGTCGTCCACGGTGCCGCCGCGCACCAGCAACTCGGTCTCGAAGTCCGACGGGTCGGTGACGTGCACCTCGACGAAGATCACGTCGCTGTCGTCGGGAAAGTCGTTGTCCGCCATGGTCTGGTCCAACTTGGCGCGGTACTCGGCCTCGTCGCGCCGGTCGGGCTCGTGGGCGATGAGCCGGATCCGCCGCCCGGCCCGCTCGTCGATCATCCGGGTCGCGACCGGGTCCAACTCGACCCGGTCGACGCGCAACTCGTAGGCCCGCGACAGCCGGGAGAGCAGCGACACCACGATGATCCCGCCGATGAAGCAGGCCGCGATCTTGACGCCGTCGGGGCGTTCCACCACGTTCGCCAGGGTGGTGTAGACGAAGGCCACCGCGATGACTCCGAACGCGACGCTGCGACCGCGCTGCCGCCGCCGGACCGCCGCGAGCGTTACGGCCGTCGCCGCCGAAGTGATCAACACCAGGACACCCGTGGCGTACGCGCCGCCCTGCGCGTCCACGCTGGCCTCGAAGACGACAGTGATCAGGAAAGCCACCGAGGTGAAGACCAGCACCAGCGGCCGGACGGCCCGCGCCCAGGCCGGCGCCATGCCGTAGCGGGGCAGGTAACGGGGGACGAGATTGAGCAGGCCGGCCATCGCCGACGCCCCCGCGAACCAGAGGATCCCGATGGTGGACAGGTCGTAGACGGTGCCGAACACCTCCCCGAGGTGCTCGTGCGCCAGGTAGGCCAGCGCCCGCCCGTTCGCCGGCCCGCCCGGCCGGAAATCCTGCGCCGGGATCAGCACTGTGGTCGCCACGCTGCTGGTGATCAGGAAGACACTCATGATCAACGCGGCGGTGGTGAGCAGTCGGCGCGCGCCGCGGATCCGGCCCAGCGGGCGCGCCTCCGAGTCCCGCGGGTCGCCCCGGATGCTCGGCATCACGGCCACTCCGGTCTCGAAGCCGGACAGGCCCAACGCGAGTTTCGGGAAGACCAGCAGCGAGAGCCCGACCACCAGCCAGGGATCGCCGTGCGCGGTGGTCAGCGCGGTGGTCCAGTCGTCGACGGCGCTCGGGTGCGTCACCACCCGCCACAGCGCGTCGACCACCACCACCGCGTTCAGGGTCAGGTAGACCGCGACCAGCACGACGGCGATCCCGATGGCCTCGGTGAATCCCTTGAGGAACACCGCGCCCAACAGCGCCACGAGCAGCAGCGTGAGCAGCACCTCGTGCCCTTTGAGCCCGTCGGGCCAGAACGGGTTCTCGTCGATGTGCGCGGTCGCGTCGGCCGCCGACAGGGTGATGGTGATGATGAAGTCGGTGGCCGCGAAGCCGAGCAGTACCAGCACCAGCAGCTTGCCGGGCCAGTAGCTCAGCAGGCGTACCAGCATCGCGATGGAACCCTCG
Source organism: Micromonospora sp. NPDC048935 (assembly GCF_043197875.1). Lineage (NCBI taxonomy): Bacteria > Bacillati > Actinomycetota > Actinomycetes > Micromonosporales > Micromonosporaceae > Micromonospora > Micromonospora sp. NPDC048935. Next base: position 1,017,207 of record NZ_JBICTZ010000001.1, read on the forward strand.
CCGTGCGGGCTCTCCACCGCCACCCGCCGGTAGACCGGCAACGCGCCCAGCAGCGTCACCAGCACCAGCACCAGGGTCGCCACCGGCGACAGTGCCCCGGCGGCCAGCGCCGCGATGCCCGGCTGGTAGCCCAGGGTGGAGAAGTAGTCGACGCCGGTCAGGCACATCACCTTCCACCACGGGTGGTGTCGGTGCTCCGGCGGACGTCCGTGCGGCCCCGGGTGCGCGGCCCGGTCCGAGCCCGCGTCGAGCAACCACCCCCGCAGCCGTCCGGCGCGCCTGTCGACCTCCATCGACGCGTCCCCCGTCATCCGCCCATGGTCACCGTGAGTATCCGCCCGTGGGGGCACGCGCGTCCGCCGGTGCGCGGAACCCACCCGGCGGCTGGCGGTTTCGGGTCCGGGACACGGGGGATGCAGCGCCCCCGGGCTGGCGGGGGTGCGCGGGGCCGGACGGCACCGGGGGAGGGGACAGGGCATGGTCGGTGGCCGTCGCTTCCGCCCCGGTGGTGGCTTCGGTCGCCAACTGGACGAGTACGAGACGACGGAGGGTGTGCCGCCGTCGACGGCGTCACCCGAGGCGCCCGCCGGTGGCCTGGTCGACAGCGCGGTCTACGTCCGCGGGCACCGCTTCGCCTCGCCGTCCGGCCTCGCCGAGACGTACCGCTGCCTGCAGGAGCAGGACGCCGCGATGGCCTGGATCGGGTTGTACCGGCCCGACATCGACCAGATCACCTCGCTGGCCCGGGAGTTCCGGCTACACGACCTGGCGGTCGAGGACGCGATCAACGCCCACCAGCGACCCAAGCTGGAACGGTACGGGCACACCCTGTTCGTGGTGCTGCGTGCCGCCCGCTACGACGACCAGCGGGAGGAGGTCGAGTTCTCCGAGTTGCACCTGTTCATCGGGCCGGGCTTCGTGGTCACGGTCCGGCACGGCGAGGCCCCCGACCTGGCCGCGGTGCGGCGGCGGATGGAGACCGAGGCGCAGATGCTGGGCCGGGGCCCGCAGGCGGTCCTGTACGCGATCCTCGACCAGGTCGTCGACGGGTACGCGCCGGTGGTGGCCGGGCTGGAGAACGACATCGACGAGATCGAGACGCAGGTGTTCGGCGGCGACCCGAACGCGAGCCGGCGCATCTACGGCCTCAGCCGCGAGGTCATCCAGTTCCAACGCGCCGCACGCCCACTGCTCACCGTGCTCGACGCGCTGGCCGACGGCGCCGGCAGTGCCAGCACCGACGAGGAACTGCGCCGCTACCTGCGCGACGTGACCGACCACCTGACCCAGGTGGTGGAGCGGGTGGACGGTTTCCGGCACCTGTTGCAGAACATCCTCACCGTCAACGCCACACTCGTCTCGCAGCAGCAGAACGAGGAGATGCGCAGCCTCACCGCGGCCAGCTACACGCAGAACGAGGAGCTGAAGAAGGTCTCCTCGTGGGCGGCCATCCTGTTCGCCCCCACGCTCATCGGCACGGTGTACGGCATGAACTTCGTCCACATGCCGGAGCTGAACTGGCGCTTCGGCTACCTGTTCGCGTTACTGCTCATGCTGCTGGTGTGCGGCACGCTCTATCTGATCTTCAAGCGGCGTGGCTGGCTGTGAACACCGCGGGGATCACTCGATGCCGCGCAGGATGTGCCGCTCGTCCTCGATGTCGTCGTCGCCGGCGGCGATCCGGCCGAGCAGGACGGCGGCCGCCCAGATCGTCAGCGGTGTCGCCGCCCCGGTCATGCCGCCGCCGGTCCGGTCGTCCCGGGTCTGGCTCCGCTCCGCACGCGCTGGCCTGCGCTGAGCCTCCATGGGCCCCGCCTCTCCTCCTCGAAGCCGCCACGGGCGGCGCGGCGTGAGCCCGCACCACCGGCCGGGCGAACCGCGCCCGGCAGGACGACATCTACGTCGAACCATCCCACGCCGGACCCCGTTACCACCGCTTCTTTTCGGTTTCCCGACTGTCGCCCGCCAAACCGGACATTTTCCTCGCGGGTCAGGACAGCGGATGGGTGATGCCCCGGGCGTGGTCGGTGAGGGCCGCCCCGACCACTGTCGCGGCCAGCGGCAACACCTCCAGGCAGCGCCGCACCGCAGCGGCCATCAGCGCGTTCGGCACCCGCATGGAGAGCGTGCAGTGCGGCACCCAGAGGCCCGGCTGGTAGTGCTCGGTCAACGGGATGCCGGCGTCGGTGAGCCGGTCGTAGACCGTGCGGTGGTGGGCCAGCAGCTCCGGGGTGGGCGCCGGACCGAGCCAGAGCACCCGACCGACGAACTGGCCGGCGTGCTGGAAGTCGAGCCGCAGGGGAGCGGCCACCACCGTCGTACGCAGGGCCGCGACGACCTGCTCCGGGTCGAGGCGGGGCGCCACCGCCAGCGACACGTGCGGACGGTGGCGCTGCGCCAGCAGCGAACGCATGCTCTGCACGCCCTCGGTCTCCAGCGCGTCCCACAACACCCGGATCCGGCGGGTGGCGTCCGGGTCCAGATACAACTCCACCGCCGCGACCATCCGATCACCGTAGCGACCGGGGTTTGAGCGCCCGTCTCGGCGGTACCTGACCGGAAACCGACCAGGAGGCGTGCCCAGTGGACGTTAGTGAGCTACTGACCGAGACGTACGACCGGCTGCCCGGCCTCGTCCGCGCGGCGGTGCAGGGACTCAGCCCGGAGCAACTGCGCCACGAGATCGCACCGGGCCACAACTCGATCGGCTGGCTGGTCTGGCACCTCACCCGGGTGCAGGACCACCACGTCGCCGACGTGCTCGACGCGGAGCAGATCTGGGTGAGTGGCGACTGGGCGCACCGGTTCGGGCTCACCGCCGACCCGGACGACACCGGCTACGGACACTCGCCCGCGCAGATCGCGAGGGTGCGGCCGGAGAACGCGCAGGCGTTGGTCGACTACTACGGGGCGGTCGCGTCACGTACCGGAAAGTTCCTGGCCGGCCTGGGTCCGGCGGACCTGGACCGCGTCGTCGACGAGGGGTGGGACCCGCCGGTCACCCTCGGGGTGCGGCTGGTCAGTATCGCCGAGGACGACCTGCAACACGTGGGCCAGGCCGCCTACCTGCGTGGTCTGCTCGGGACCGGCTGACCGCGCTTCGCCGGCTCAGGGCACGAAGACGGCCCGGCCCTCCAGCGTTCCGTCGCGCATCCGCTGGTACGCGTCGAGAGCCGCACACCCCGGCACTCACCCGTTCCGGGTGAGCCGGCCTCACCCGGGCCCGGGTGATCCTGCTCAGAAGCATGGGGGAGGGGACCTGATGGGCGCGACGGCAGCGCAGTACCTGCAACAGTTGGACGCCGGTCGGCGCCCCGACCTGCCGGAGACCACCGCGGGCACGCTGCGGCTGGACGTGCGCGGCGACGGTTGCACCGAGCACTGGTACCTGACCGTCCGCGACCAGCACGTCCACGTGACCCGCTCGGCTGACGACGCCGATCTGGTGATCCGCGCGGATCACCTGGTGTTCGACCGGATGGTCCGGGGTGAGCTGCATCCCGGCGCGGCCCTGCTGCGCAACGAGCTGACCCTGCAGGGCAACATGCACCTGCTGATGGTGCTGCGGCGGATCTTCGCCGCGCCGGCCCACGCCCGCCATCCCCGGGAGCTGGGTCGGGCCGCCCTGGCGCGCCGGAGCGCGTCGGTCGCCCGGGAGGGGCAGTCGTGAAGCAGGAACTGCTGCACGTGATCGCCGGCAACGTGTTCGCGATCAGCGACGCCCAGGGCGACATCGAGGCCGACCCGCAGGCGCCTGTCGGTCTCTTCGCGTACGACACCCGGTTCCTGTCCCACTGGGTGCTCAGGGTCGACGGTGAGCGGGTCAACGCGCTGTCCCGCGACGACATGACCTACTTCGAGACCCGGTACTTTTTGGTCCCCGGCGCGGCGAGCCACTACGTCGACGCGGACGTGTCGATCACCCGGCACCGCTCGGTGCACGACTGCATGCACGAGAAGATCACCGTGCTCAACCACTCGGCAGAGCCCGCCGAGTTCACCGTGCGGGTGGAGATGGGCAGCGACTTCACCGACATCGCCGAGATCGGGCACCTGCGGCGGCGGGTCGTCGAGGTCACCCCGGACTCGGCCAACCGCCAGCTCGTGCTGCGCTACCAGCGGCAGCGCTTCGTCCGCCAGACCACCGTGCAGAGCACCGTTCCGGTCGAGGTGGACGAGGCGGGCATGACGTTCCGGATCCGGGTCGCCCCGGACGGCGTGTGGGAGACCGACCTGCACATCGCCATGACCATGGGTGGCGAAGGCGGCGAGGACGTACGCGACTCGTTGGAGTCGCACCAGCGGGCCGTGCGGGTGGGGATGCGCGAGGACCTGGCGAACTGGATGGAGCAGGCCCCGACGCTGACCGCCGAACGCGACGGGCTGGAGGAGATGTACCGGGGCGCCCTGGCCGACCTGGCGGCCCTGCGGTACAAGCCGTGGTCGTCCCCGGACCGGGTGCCGATCGCAGGTCTGCCGTGGACGATGTGGTTGTGCGGACGGCACAGCATCATCACCAGCCTGCAGACGATGGCGTTCACCCCCGAGCTGGCCCCCGCGACGCTGCGGATGCTGGCGTTCATGCAGGGCACCCAGCTCGACGACGACCTGGACGAGGAGCCCGGCAAGATCCTGGCCCACCTCCGCTACGGCGAGTCCGGCGCCTTCGGCGACCGGGCGGACGCGTTGTACTACGGCTCGGCGGACACCACCCCGCTCTTCGTGGTCCTGCTCGACGAGTACGAGCGCTGGACCGGTGACGCGGACCTGGTGCGCGAGCTGCGCCACCCGGCCCGGCTGGCGTTGGACTGGATCGACGAGTACGGCGACCTGACCGGGGACGGCTACCTGCGTTACCAGCGCCGCAACGAGCGCACCGGCGCGATCAACCAGTGTTGGAAGGACACCCCGGACTCGATCACCAGTGGACGCGGCGAGCAACCGGCCTTTCCCCGGGCCACCTGCGAGTTGCAGGGCTACGCGTACGACGCGAAGCGGCGTGGTGCCCGGCTGGCCCGGGAGTTCTGGGGCGACCCCGAGTACGCCGACCGGCTGGAGCGGGAGGCCGCAGCGCTCAAGGAGCGCTTCAACCGGGACTTCTGGCTGCCCGACCAGGAGTACTACGCGTTGGCGCTCGACCCGTACGGCGAGCCGGTCGACGCGCTGGCCTCCAACATGGGGCATCTGCTGTGGAGCGGGATCGTCACGGACGACCGCGCCGGAGCCGTCGCCGAACACCTCACCGGGTCGCGGCTGTTCGGCGGTTGGGGGGTGCGGACCTTCGCCACCGGGCAGCGTCCGTACAACCCGATGGGGTCACATCTGGGCGCGGTGTGGCCGGCGGACAACGCCCTGATCGCCGCCGGGCTGCGCCGCTACCGCTTCGACAGTCAGGCGGCCACGATCGCGGCCGGCATCTTCGACATGGCGCAAACCCTCGGTGGGGCCGTGCCGGAGATGATCGCCGGCCACGATCGCCGGCTGACGAAGTATCCGGTCCAGTTGCCGGCGGCGGCCCGCCCGCAGGCGTGGTCGTCGGGGGCGCTGCTGATGCTGCTGGGCACCATGCTGGGGCTGCGACCCACCGGCGACAACCTGCTCGTCAACCCGGCCGTGCCGGAGGGATTCGGTCGGCTGGACCTGCTCGACATCCCGGGCCGGTGGGGTCGCTCCGACGCCTACGCCAGGGACCGGACCACGGCGCACCGATCCGGCCCCCGCCTGCGCTGAGCGGCTGGGCGACGGCGGTCAGCCCATCGTCTTCGCGCCGTCGATCGACTCCCGCAGGATGTCGGCGTGCCCGGCGTGCTGGGACGTCTCGGCGATCAGGTGCAGCAGCACCCGACGGACCGTCCAGCTCGCCCCCGGCTCGAACCAGGGCGCCTGCGGCAGCGGGTGCGCCGAATCCAGGTCGAGGGTGGCGACAAGCGCGTCGGTCTGGTCGGCCACCTCCCGGAGCCGCTCGACCAGACCCGCGAGGGTCTCGCCCGGCGCCATCCGGAACTGACCGACCCAGTCGATCTCCTCGCGCTGCATCGCCTCCGCGCCGCCCACGGCGAAGAGCATCCACCGATGCTCGACGCCGGCCACGTGCTTGATCAGGCCGCCGAGGCTCAGCTCGCTGACCGTGGAGCGGGTGGCCGCCTGCTCGTCGGTGAGGCCCTCCACCGTGTGCAGCAGGAAACCCCGGTGCCGGCGAAGTGTCTGTAGGAGGTCGGCCCGCTCACCGGTGAGCTGCTCCGTGCTGGTCATGCCGTCACCCTTCGTCGCTGTCCATTCGATGCCACCGTAGGACCGGGCACCGACACTTCCGGGGCCGGACACCAGGTGCGACGTACGAGCCGCCAGCGGTTGCCGATTCGCGTCCGTGGCGGTCCACTGAATGACATGGGTGTGATCAAGGTGGGTACGTCGTCCTGGGCCGACCAGTCGCTGCTGCGCTCGGGGTGGTACCCGCGCTCGGCCAACACGCCGGCCGGTCGGCTCGGTTTCTACGCCGGCCGGTTCCCGCTTGTCGAGGTGGACACGTCCTACTACGCGATCCCCGTCCCGGAGACCACGCAGGGCTGGGTCGACGCCACACCCGACGACTTCACCTTCGACGTCAAGGCGTTCAGCCTCTTCACCGGCCATCCGACGCCGGTCGCCGCGCTACCCCGGGACCTGCGTCCGGCCGCCGGCCCGAGCCGGATCCGCCGCCGCGACCTGCCGGAGCAGGCGTACGACGAGCTGTGGGCCCGGTTCCGCGCGGCCCTCGACCCGATCGCGGCGGCCGGCAAGCTGGGTGCGGTGCTGTTGCAGTTCCCACCGTGGCTGGTGCGTAGCGCGGCGGCCGAAAGCCGGATCGTCGAGCTGGCGCGGCGCTGCCGGCCGTGGCGGGTGGGTGTGGAGCTGCGGCACGGCTCCTGGTTCGACGGTCCGGCCGCCTCGGACACACTGGACCTGCTGCGCGCGCACGACCTGTCCCTGGTCTGCGTCGACATGCCGCAGGGGCATCCGTCGTCGGTGCCACCGATTCTGACCGTGACCGCGGAGCCGGCGATCGTCCGGTTCCACGGCCACAGCGACGCCTGGGGCGAGGGCGACAAGCAGGACAAGTTCCGGTACGCGTACGCCGAGGACGAGCTTCGGCACTGGGCGGTTCGGCTGGCCGAGTTGGCCACCGAGGCCGACGACCTGCACGTGCTGTTCAACAACTGCTGCGCCGGTCAGGCCCAGCGCGACGCGACCCGGCTGGCGCAACTGCTCACCGAGACGATGATCGCCGACCGGACCGTCGCGGCAGGATCGACCGGCTGACCGTCCACGGCGAGGTCAGGAGCGTCGGCCCCGGCTACGCAGCGCGTCCTGCGCCGAATCGCCGATGTCGGCGTCGTCCGGGAAGCTCCGGCCACTGGGTGCCGGGTCCGGTGGGGCGCCCGGTCCGGCCATCGTCGTACGGGTCGGCTCCACCGAGCCGAAGCCGTGCCGTCCCGCCGGGTCGGTCCGGCCCGTCGGGGCGCCCGCACGCCGTTCCCCGCGTCGTCCCTCGGGCACCGCGGTCTCCTCGCTGCCCTCGTCCATCGGCGAGTCCGCGTCGGCACCCCAGGGCGCGTCGGCGTCGAAGCCGTCGCCGCCGCCCCACGGTTGGGTCGCCTCCGGCTCCTGCCGGTCGTTGTCACCGCTGCGTCCCTTGTGCACCGTCATGGCCACCCCGCTCGTCGGTCCGCCGCTGCCGGCGGACGGTGTGCCGTTCTCGGGTCGCGCCCGCCCACGCCGGTGCCGTCGCACGAGCGTCGCCGCCGCGTCGGGAAGCGCACGGGACCGGCCAGCGCCCCGCCGTCGAGAGGGCGGCGGGACGCGGGCCGGCCCGGCGTTCAGCGTCCGGCCATCGCCATCGGCCGTTTGCCGTTGCTCATGCCAGCCATCTTGATCATGCTCTTCGAGGCGCCCTTCATGCTGCTGCCCCGACCGAGGATCCCCTTGAACACCTGGCCGGGCTTCTGCTGCTCACCCATGTACGCGGTGACCACCACCAGGGCCCCGGTCAACGCCGGAATGGCCCACTGGAGCAGCTTCATCTGCCGCTGCGAGGAGGCCACGCTGGCCGGGGTCTGGTGGTTCGGCTCGGTGGTCCCGCTCACCGGCGAGGCACCGGCCTTCTCCAGGCGCATGCCGACCAACCGGCTGTAGCCGGTCACGGCCAGCGCGCCGATCGTCAACGCCGTCTTGATGGCGCTGGTGCGGCCCACCCCGGACTGAGCCGCCACGCGTGGGCTCTCCGTCACCAGTTCGCCGACCGCGCCGGCCAGGTGCGCGCCGATGGCGGCGGCGTTGACCGGGGTCCATCTGGACCATCCGGCCGACGCGACCGAGAGTCGCTGGGTGGAGTCGCTGATCTTCCCGGCCGCGCCGTTGACACCGAAGGCACCCATGAGGGAGCCGCCGAACCAGGCCGCGAGACCCAGATCGTGCATCGAGCGCAGTGCGGTATGCCGTTCGGACATGTGATCCCCTTCCGCCGTGTTGGGCGCTGCGGCTTACCCGTCGCCCGGGCGGCTAACCCCGTCACCCGGCGGCCGATCGGCACCCAACCGGCAGGACCGCGACATTCGGTCATCGAGGTGCCGCACCACCGCGGGCAGGAGTCGTTCGCGCGGTGGCGGGTAGATCCCGAGCGACGCTGACGGAGAGGGGAACGGGATGTCGCAGCCGGACGAGAGTCGGGAGAAGACCCCGAAAACCGACGCGGTGCTCATGCACCCGGACAACGACCCACACCGGAACACCGCGGAGGTCGCGCCGCGCAAGGACCACGCGAAGATCCAGGTGGAGCGCGACGGCGAGCTGGTGCCGCTGGACCAGGACGAGTGAGCGGCAGGGCCCGGCTCAGCGGGGCGGCAGGTCGCCGGCGAAACGGGCGATCCGCCGCGCCAACGGGGTGCTCGCGCGGACCCAGGTGAAGTGGTCCAGCGCCGCACCGGCCTGCGCCACCGTGTAGTGCTCCCGGGTGAGGGGGGCCGCGACGAGCTTCGCGCAGAGGGCGTCCATCGTCTCGTGCGGGGTGTACTGGTCGTCGTCCACACTGACCGCCAGCGTCGGTGTGCGCACCGCGCGTACCGCGGCCTCGGTGTCCGTGCCGTTCAGCCGGGGAAAACGGCCGGTGCGCGCGGTGTGGGCCCAGTCGCGGATCACGCCGCGCGCCTGCCGGCCGCCGAAGCCCCAGCCCGGCCAGACCCGTAGCAGGGCCGCGGTGGCGGCGATCCCCTGGGTGTACGGCAGGACGCCGAGGCCGCGCAGGCCAGGGTAGTTTCGCCAGTACGGGATGCCGACCGCGATCAGCGCCAACGCGTCCACCTCGTCGCCGCCGTGCAGGGCGAGGTGCAGCAGCGCGGCCTGACCGCCGAGCGAGTGCCCCAGCAGCAGTCGGTTACGCCCGTCCAGCCGTGGCTTGAGGGCGGCCAGGACGGCGCCGACGTCGCCGGCCAACTCGGCGTAACCGTGGCGGTCGGCCCGGCTCGGCGTCGGAGTGCTCGCCCCGTGTCCGCGCAGGTCCGCGACGACCACGGCCAGCCCGGCGGCACGCAGCGTGGCCGCGAAGGGGCGGTAGTAGCGGGCCCGCACACCCATCGCGGGCCAGATCACCACCACCGGCGCACCCGTCGAGTCGGGCGGTTCGGGATAGACCTGCACACCCAACCGGCCGCCGTCGACGTCGACGAACTCCTGCGCGTACTCCGGATCTCCGCCCACCGGCCCAGCCTACGGTCCCGGCGTTACCGGCGGGTAGCCGACGGTGGCCGGACGCGACGGAGGGCCCCGCCACGGCGGGGCCCTCCGGTTGGCGACGCGGTCAGGAAACCGAGATCGTCCCGTTGCCGGCACGGACGCAGGCAACCGACCGGGCGCTGGTGGTGGCGGCTCCACTCAGGCACTGACCGAGCACCTGGTGACCCGTGGCGTTCGGGTGCCAGGACTCCTGGCAGGTCTGGAAGTAGCTGACGCAGGTGTTGGCGATCCGCTGGATGTCGAGCTTGTCCTTGCCGGACAGGCTGGTGACGAAGGTGCCGCTCGCGCCGTCCTGGAGCCGGATCGGCGTGGCCAGCGAGCCCGCCGGGCTGCTGGTCTGCTCGCACAGCCGGGCGCCGTTGAAGGCCTGCTGCACGTTCAGGTAGACCAGTTCGTCGGCGGGGAACTCGGCCGCGAGGGTGTCCCTGGCGGACTTCACGATGGTGCCCAGGCCCTGCGAGAACCGGTGTCCGGGCGCCAGGCTGGCCCGGTGGATCGGGCAACCCGCCGCGTACCGCTCGGCACCCAGGTCACGGAACTTGTCCCGGGTGTCGTCGCGGCTGTCCTCCTCGTGGAACTGCGGGTTCAGGTCCAGCGGCAGCGGGTTCGTGTAGTCCTGGAACACCACCCGGTGCTGTCCGTCCGCGTCGATCTGGTCCAGGGTGGTCAGGATCTGGCGTACGGCGGTGGTGGTCTCCGCGGTCGCGGCGCTGAGCTGCGCCGCGGTGGCCAGGTCGGCGTCGCTGCACGGCTTCTGCTCCACCGGCCCGTTCAGGTACGCCCAGAACTCCCACCAGCCGGTCCAGGCGTCGGCGATGAACCGGTTGGCGCACTTCTCCGCGACGCTGCCGAAGGTGAACGAGCTGTTGTTGGAGCCGAGGCCGACCAGCACCAGGTCGATGTCCTGCGTCTGCGCGACGGCGCGGAGCTGGTCGAGCTGCGCGGCCACGGTCCGGCCGTTGGCCCGCGCCTGGGAGGCGGTGGCGATGTCGTGCGGCTGGCCACCGGAGCAGGCCAGGTTGAACCGGTTCTGGATACCCGGCAGGTTTGCCTGGTGCAGCGAGGCGTTCGCCGAACGGTGGCAGAAGAACGCGTTGTTGTTGGCCGCGGTCCAACCGGGGAAGCCCTGGGCGACGCCGTTGACGTCGACCACCGGGGTGTACGCCCCGGCGCCCTCGCCGCTGATGAAGCTGTCCCCGAGTGCCACCGCGGCGGTGGGCAACGCGGCGGACGCGGGTGCGGGCAGCGCGAATGCGGTCGACAGCGCGGCCATGGCGATCGTTAGTCCCGCGGCGAGCGCGGTACGCCGGAACCTGGGCATGGGGCCCCCATCCATCGAAAGATGAAAGATTCTCTGAGAGCGCGATCAGATCACCCTCGTGCAACGGGCGTCAATGGCCCGTAACAGATTCGTTCGATGAAAGACATGTGGCACACTCCGGTCGCTTTCCGCGGGCGTGCGCCCCACCAACCGTGATCGTGCTTTCGGTGCGTGGCCCGGCGGTCACCGGTTGACTGTTCGCTGGCTCACGTCCGAGGGCCACCGCGCGGCGGGTCGCGTAGGTCCTCCGGGAGTTGTCCGAGCCTCGGGCTAGGCTCGCTGCGGCGCGCCACGCCGGCTGATCTCGCCGGTGACCGGCAGCACACCGCCGAGACCGGGGAGTACGACCAGTTGACCGCAGAGCCTGACACCCTGTACGGGGCCGATGACCTCACCCACCTTGAGGGGCTGGACGCTGTCCGCAAGCGGCCCGGCATGTACATCGGCTCCACCGACAGCCGTGGCGTGGGTCACCTCGTCAACGAGATCCTCGACAACTCCACCGACGAGGGTGTCGCCGGTCACGCCGACCACGTCGAGGTGATCCTGCACGCCGACGGCTCGGTGCAGGTCGACGACGACGGCCGGGGCATCCCCACCGACGTGCACGCCAAATCCGGCATCTCCGGCGTCGAGCTGGTGCTGACCCGGCTGCACGCGGGCGGCAAGTTCGGCGGCTCCGGCTACAAGACCTCCGGCGGCCTGCACGGCGTCGGCGCCTCGGCGGTCAACGCGCTGTCCCGCCGCTTCGACGTGACGGTCCGCCGAGCCGGCAAGATCCACACGATGTCGTTCCGGCACGGTGTGCCGGGCATCTTCGACGGCGCCGGGCCGGACGCGCCCTTCACCGCCGGCCCCGGCCTCCAGGTCACCGGCGCGATGAAGCGCGGCCAGCGCACCGGCACCTCGATCCGCTGGTGGCACGACGCCCGCTACTTCGAGACCGGTGCCGCACTCGACGTGGACGCGGTCCGCACCAAGCTGCGCAACACCGCCTTCCTGGTGCCCGGCGTGACCTACCTGCTGCGGGACCTGACCGGCGAGGCCCCCGCCGAGGAGCGGTTCCACTACCCCAACGGGCTCAGCGACATGGTGGAGTTCCTCGCCCCGGCCGGCGACCGGCCCGTCTCCGGCACCCTGCTGGTCAACGGCGAGGGCACCTACCGGGAGAACGCCGCCGACGCCAACGGCGTCATGCAGTCCAACGTGCAGCGGCGCGCCGAGGTCGAGGTGGCGTTCCGGTGGGGCACCGGCTACGACCGGACGGTCGAGTGCTTCACCAACACCATCCGCAACGCGCACGGCGGCACCCACCGCAAGGGCTTCGAGCGGGCCCTCGTCCGCGCCCTCGCCGACGCGGTCCGCAACACCCGCGGCCTGCTCAAGGCCAAGGAGGAGCCGCCCACCCTGGACGACGTCCTGGAGGGGATGACCGCGGTGGTGCACGTGCGCATCCCCGAGCCCCAGTTCACCTCGCAGACCAAGGACGAGCTGTCCACCCCGGGGATCACGAAGGTGCTCCAGGGTCTGGTCGACGCGCACGTGAAGGCCTGGCTGGAGGACCGGCGCACCAAGGCCGAGGCCCGTACGGTGCTCCAGAAGATCGTCGACGCGGCCCGGGTGCGGCTCACCCAGAAGCAACAGAAGGACGCCGCCCGGCGCAAGACCGCCCTGGAGGGCGCGTCCATGCCGCCGAAGCTTGTCGACTGCCGGGCCACGGGCATCGACCGCAGCGAGCTGTTCATCGTGGAGGGCGACAGCGCTCTCGGCACGAGCCGGATGGCCCGATCCTCGGAATACCAGGCGCTGCTGCCGATCCGCGGCAAGATCCTCAACGTGCAGAAGGCCAACCTCCAGCAGGTTCTGGACAATGCCGAGTGCGCCGCGATCGTGCAGGTCCTCGGTGCCGGCTCGGGGCGCACCTTCGACCTGTCCGCGCTGCGCTACGGCCGGGTGCTGATCATGGCCGACGCCGACGTGGACGGCGCCCACATCCGGACGCTGCTGATCACCCTCTTCGCCCGGTACATGCGCCCGCTGATCGAGGCCGGTCGGCTCTACGCCGCGATGCCGCCCCTGCACAAGATCACCACCAGGGGGCGCAGCCCGCAGACCACCTACACCTACACCCAGGCCGAGATGGAGACGACGGTCCGCAAGCTGGAGAAGGCCGGCAAGCAGATCGTCACGCCCATCCCACGCTTCAAGGGTCTCGGTGAGATGGACGCCGACGAGTTGTGGGACACCACGATGAACCCGGCCACCCGCGCCGTCCGCCGGATCACCCTCGACGACGTCGACGCCGCCGAACGCATCCTCGAACTGCTGATGGGGGAGAAGGTCGAGCCGCGCCGAAACTGGCTCATCGACTCCGCCGACCGCGTCGACCGCGATGCGATCGACGCATGAGCGCCCCTTCCGTTCCAGTTCCGGTTCCAGTGGAGAGCTGAGTCATGGCACGCCGTAAGGAAAACAAGGTCGACCTCTCCTCGTTCGACCAGGCCGGCGCACGGGTCTTCGACAACCCGCTGGTCACCGAGGTCTCCGACTCCTACCTGGAGTACGCGTTCTCGGTCATCCACTCCCGCGCCCTGCCCGACGCGCGCGACGGCCTCAAGCCCGTGCACCGGCGCATCCTCTGGTCGATGTACGAGCAGGGCTACCGCCCGGATCGCGGGCACGTGAAGTCTGCCCGAATTGTCGGCGACTGCTTCGTCGCCGGCACACTCGTCTCGACGCCCGCTGGCCTGCGGGCCATCGAGGAAATCGAGGTCGGTGACCTCGTTCTGGATGGTGCCGGCGCACCAGTTCCGGTGACCGCTGTCTATCAGAATCCGGTGTCCGACCTCGTGCGCGTGACCTGGAGCAACGGGCACACGATGCTCGTCACGCCGGGCCAACGCTTCCGCGTGGTCGCCGATGACCTTTCGGTCCAATGGGTGGAGGCTCGGGATCTCCCGGGGCAATTGGCGCTGGCGTACGGCAGCCGCCGAAATGTGGTGTCAACACCGACCGGCGACGTCTACGACTATGTGCGCGGGCTACTGGTAGCCGAGGGCTTCCCAGTGCACCGATCTCGCGCGGCGGACGGTCGGGTCCGGATCCACATGTGTGACATCGAGCCGCTCGATGTCGCCCATGGTTGGGCCATCGCCAGTGGGCTGAACGTTTCCCGAGGAAAGCGTGAGGCCGAGAATCCGCTGCATCGCGACCAGCACATTCTTACCTTCAGCCGACACGAAGGACTGCTGGAGGCGACGCGGCCGCTCAGCCGCGACAAGTTTGTGCCCGCCGACATCATTCGCGACCGGTCGGCCTGGGTGCCATTTCTCGCCGGCTTCTTCGATGGAGACGGCTACGTTCGTAAGCGTTTTCGGGAGATTGTCTTCGTCAGTACCAGCGAGGTGCTGGTGCGGCAGATTTACGCCATGCTTGCCGACCTGGGGCTACATGGCCACCACTGGGCCAGCGGTCGTAGCTCACAGGAGCACCCTCTTCATGGCCTGTCGGTCAGCGGCCGGGACGCCTCGGATCTCGCCCGTCTTCTGCTGCCGTGGGTGCGGATCGGCTACAAGCACGACGACTTGCAACGGGTCGCCGAAATCGACTACCAGTACGGCGGCAAGCAGGGCAACGACCGGCTGCCGTACGCCCCGGTCATGGCCGAGTTCACGGCCGCGCACCAGGGCGGCGGGTGGTTTCGGGATCGGGATGGCCAGGCGTTCCGCGACTCGCTCTCGGCGAGCGGCGGGCCGAAGGTGCGATATGGCAAGGACCGCAATGGCGTCCCGCTCGCTGACCGAACTTTCCAATTGCAGCGTGCGGTACGAGACGGCTGGATCCGCAAACTCCACCGCCTCGGTTCCCCCCTCGCTTCTCGGCTGGACGCGTTGGTCGGCGGATCCTTCCTACGGGTCACCTCGGTGGAGCCGGTGTCGCCCGACGTCACCTACGACATTCAGGTCGGCAGCGACGAGCACGCCTTCGTTGCCGAGGGCTACGTCGTCCACAACTGCATGGGTAAGTACCATCCACACGGCGATACAGCGATCTATGACGCGATGGTCCGCCTCGCGCAGGACTTCTCCCTCAACGTGCCACTCATCGACGGGCATGGAAATTTTGGGTCCCCAGACGATGGTCCGGCTGCCTCAAGATACACAGAAGCACGAATGTCCCGCGAGGCCATGCTGCTCGTCGGTGAGCTGGGCGAGGACACCGTCGACGTCGAGCCCAACTACGACGGGTCGCTGACCCAGCCGACAGTGCTGCCGGCCGCGTTCCCCAACCTGCTGGTCAACGGCGCGTCCGGGATCGCGGTCGGCATGGCCACCAACATGATCCCGCACAACCTCGCCGAGGTCGTCTCCGCGGCCCGCTGGCTGATCAACCACCCGGACGCCACCCTGGACAAGCTCATGGAGTTCGTTCCCGGCCCCGACCTGCCCACCGGTGGGGTGCTGCTCGGTCTGGACGAGGTGCGCCGGGCGTACGAGACCGGGCGCGGCGTGGTGCGGATGCGCGGCAAGGTGGAGATCGGCCCGATCGAGGGCAGCCGGGGTCGCCAGGCGATCACCGTGGTCGAGCTGCCCTACGGCGTCGGCGCGGAGAAGGTCATCGCGGCGATCACCAACGAGGTCACCAAGACCAAGCGGCTCACCGGCATCGCCGACGTCAAGGACCTCACCGACCGGGAGAGCGGCACCCGGCTCGTCGTCGAGTGCAAGGTGGGTGTCAACCCGCAGGCGCTGCTCGCCGACCTCTACCGGCTGACCCCGTTGGAGCAGTCCTTCGGCGTCAACAACCTGGTCCTGGACGGCGGGCAGCCGCGCACGCTGGGGCTCAAGGCGCTGCTGGAGGTGTTCCTGGCGCACCGGTACGAGGTGGTCACCCGGCGCACCTCGTACCGTCGGCGTAAGCGCCAGGAGCGGCTGCACCTGGTCGACGGTCTGCTGATCGCGCTGCTGGACATCGACGAGGTGGTCCGGCTGATCCGGGGCAGCGACGACGCGCAGGCCGCGAAGGACGGGCTGATGAGCCGGTTCGGCCTGTCCGACATCCAGGCGACCTACATTCTGGACACTCCGCTGCGCCGGCTGACCAAGTTCGACCGGATCGAGCTGGAGGCCGAGCAGGAGCGGCTGCGCGCCGAGATCGCCGAGCTGAGCAAGATCCTCGACGACGAGCGGGTGCTCAAGAAGCTGGTCTCCGACGAGTTGGCGGCGGTGGTCAAGCAGTTCGGCACCGAACGGCGCACGACGCTCGTCGACGGTGACCTCAAGGAGGTGCTGGCAGCGTCCGTGCCGGCCGGTCCGCTGGAGGTCGCCGACGACCCGTGCCAGGTGATCCTGTCCGCGACCGGGCTGGTCGCCCGGACCGCCGCCGAGTCGGAGGAGAGCGCCGAGGGGCGCCGACGCAACGGCCGGGTCAAGCACGACACGGTACGCGCGATCGTGCACTCCACCGCCCGCGGTCGGGTGCTGCTGCTGACCAGCGCTGGTCGGGCCTTCAAGGTCGACGTGCTGCCGCTGCCGGTGTTGCCCGAGCAGGCCGGCACGGTGTCGCTGCGCGGTGGCATGTCCGCGGCCGAGTTGGCGCCGTTGGCGGCGGGGGAGACAGTGGTCGGCCTGGCCCCGTTGGGCGGGCAGGCGGAGGGTTCACCCGGGCTGGCGCTGGGCACCCGGCAGGGCGTGGTCAAGATCTGCGCGCCGGAGTGGCCGGTGCGCTCCGACGAGTTCGAGGTGATCGGTCTGCGCGACGGTGACGAGGTGGTCGGGGCGACCTGGCTGACCGACGGCACCGAGACGCTGACCTTCGTCACCTCGGAGGCGTCGCTGTTGCGCTTCCCCGCCGAGCTGGTCCGCCCGCAGGGCCTCAAGGGCGGCGGGATGGCCGGCATCAACCTGCCGGCCGGGGCGCGGGTGGCGTTCTTCGGCGCGGTCCGCACCGACGACCCGGGTCACGGCGAGCCGATGGTGGTCACCTCCACCGGGGCGACGGTCAAGGTGACGCCGTTCAGGGCGTACCCGGCGAAGGGCCGGGCGACCGGCGGCGTGCGCGCGCACCGCTTCCTCAAGGGTGAGACGGACGTGGTTGTCGCCTGGGTGGGTCCGCGCCCGGTCGGCGCGACCGGCACCGGCGACCCGGTGGAGCTGCCCACGGCGGATCCGCGCCGCGACGGCTCCGGCTTCGCGGTGATGCTCGGCCCAACGGTCGTGGGCCACGTGATCGAACGCGACTAACCCGCGCCCGGCCGCGCCCCGGCCCGTCCCGACCCAAGATCCGCGCACCTTCGGGGAAGTTGCTGCCTCAGACGTGCCGCAGGCAGCAGTTTCCCCGAAGTTGCGCGGATCTTGGCGGTTGAGCCCCGGCATGATCGTGACGCGGCGATATCACTCGCTCCTGGATCTAGCACGATCATGCGGGTCGCCGGGGCGGCTGAAGGCAGCGGTCCGGGTCCGCTCGCCGCGCGGGTTGCGCGCCGCCCGCCGGCCTCGGGGGCTTGGGCTCAGGCGACGTTGTGCGGGCGGAACTGGACGCTCACCCGGGGGCCGACCGGGCGGGTGGTTTTCGGGATGGCGTGCTCCCAGGTGCGTTGGCAGGAGCCACCCATCACGATCAGGTCGCCGTGACCCACCGGGAAGCGCAGGCTGTCGCCGCCGCCGCGCGGGCGTAGCAGCAGCGGTCGGGGCGCGCCGAAGGAGACGATCGCGACGACCGTGTCGGCGTGTGCGGAGCGGCCGATGGTGTCGCCGTGCCAGGCGACGCTGTCCCGGCCGGACCGGTAGAGGCACATGCCGGCGGTGACGAAGGGCTCGCCCAGCTCGGGCGCGTAGTGCCGGGTCAGCTCCGCCCGTGCCGTGGTGAGCACCGGGTGCGGCAGTTGCCGGTCGGCGTCGTACCAGCAGAGCAGGCGGGGCACGTCGACCTCGCTGTCGTACATGGTGCGCCGCTCGGCCCGCCAGGGGACCTCGGTGAGCAGGGTGTCGAGGACGGCGTCGGAGCCGTGCACCCAGCCGGGGAGGTGGTCGACCCAGGCGCCCCGGCTGAGCTGGTGACGGCGGATCTGGCCGGGCAACGGCCCCAGGGTCGGCCCGGCGTCGGTCAGGTCGAGCATCGACGGCTGATAGGCGGCCCGCGTCATACCGCCACCCTAGCAGCACTTTCGTACACCCGTGCTAGGGGCGGACCGCGCTGGCGCGGACGGCGTCGAGCACCGCGTCCACGACCCGGGCCCGACCCTGCCCGTCGACTGTCGACCAGGCCAGGGCGGCGAGCGTCGCGCGCCGCTGCGGTGCGCTGAGCAGCCCGAGCAGGGTCCGCGCCGCCGCCGCGCGGGTTGTCCGCCCGGCGACACCGGAGGCGGTCAGCTCCGGCAGCTCGCCGAGACCGGCGGCCAGGCCGTGGCGCACCACCCGGGCGTACGACTCACGTTGGTTGTCGACCACGCACACCAGCGCGGCGGGCGCGCCGAGGCAGCAGAGTTCCCAGGTGGACGTGCCGGCGGCGCTGACCACCAGGTCCGCCTCGGTGACCAGGGTCGGTAGCGAGGTGGTGGGCGGGATCGGTCGGATGATCTGCCCACGGCCGGGCGTGATGTCCTCGACCTCGGCCTCCAGCTCGGGTCGGCCGACGATGACCGTGAGGTCCATCGGGTGGCCGGTGGCGACCAGCACCCGGGTCAGTACCGGGGCCGCGCCGACCGCGTCGGTGCCGCCGAAGAAGGCAAGCACCCGGGGGCGGCTGACCGCCGTGGCGGGCCGGGGCGCCGCCGGCCGGGCGGTGATCACGGAGTCGCGCAGCAGCGCGTACCCGCTGCCGGCGAGTAGCCGACCAGGCAACCCCGTCAGCTCCGCGCCGAAGTTCTGGTCGAGGTAGAGGTCGGCGACCTGGCCCCGGCTGTCTCCGTCGATGATGGCGAGGGTGAACACGCCGGCGGCGCGCAGCGCGCCCGCCCCGGCCGGGTCCAGCTCGTAGGAGTCGAGGACCATGACGTCCAGCTCGTGCTGGCGGGCTGCCTCGACCAGCTCGGCCGGCGACTCCGGGCCCGGGTGCAGGGGGATGCCTCGTGCGGCAAGCTCCGCGGTGGCCCAGGCGAGCCGTTCGACGGTGCCGAACACGGTGACGTGGGCGCCCCGGGCGAGGAATTCCTCGGCGAGCGCGAGGCAGCGCACGAGGTGGCCGACTCCCCGCCGTGGCCCGGCGTCGCAGCGCAGCCCGACCCGCGGCGTACTCAGGACTCCTCCAGCTGTTTCTGTCGGACGTCGGCGTTGAGCGCGCGCAGCTCGGGCTGCCGGTGTAGCCAGTCGGCGAGGGTGGCCAGCGGCACGCTGACGTCCCCGAAGTGGTCGACGACCGCGCTGACCAGCGCCCAGTCCCGCTCGGTGTCGAGGGTGAGCCGCAGCGCGGAGTGGTCCGGGGTGAGCGTCACACCGAGCACCCGGAACAGCTCCGGATGGGTGTACGCGTACGAGGTCACGTGCACCCGGTGGTGGTCGGTGGCGAGCCGGCCCAGGGTACGTAGGGTCTCGGCTGCGATGATCTCGACGTCCAGCCCGCGGGGCAGGGTGCGGGCGATCGACGTGCTCGCGTAGTCCAGCCCGGGGACCGCCCGGTACACCGCCGCGACCAGGGTGATGATCTCCGGGTCGAGCAGCGGGCAGTCGGCGGTGAACCGCATGACCGCGTCCCCCGGGTGCGCCGCGAGGGCACCCACGAAGCGATCCAGTACGTCGTCGACCGGCCCGCGGTGGCACGGCACGCCCAGCCGTGCGCACTCGGCCACCACGGCGTCGTCGACCGCATCCGTGCTTGTCGCGACGACCAGGTCGGCCAGGACGCCGCTGTCGCGGGCGGCGCGCACCACCCGGCCCAGCACGGAACGCCCGGCGAGCGGGCGGAGCACCTTGCCGGGCAGCCGCGACGAACCCATCCGGGCCTGCACGATCCCGACGATCCGGGGGGCCGTGCCGCCCGTCCGGGTCAGCCCGGGTGCCGGTACGCCGGTCACTGCTGCTCCTCCTCCTTCGGGGTGAGCACGGCGGTGGCTCGGCGCTTGGCGGCGCGGGCACCCCGCTTGGCGAGTCGGGCCGGGGTGATGGCGAGCCGGCCCACCCGGTAGCTGAGTGATCCGCTGAGCAGGCCGATCGTCGTCTCGGCCCGGCGCAGCGCCCGTTCCCGTGAGGTGAGCAGCTCCTCAGTCCAGGCGGTCAGTGCGGCCAGTCGGGTGAGTTCCTCGCGTTGGCGCAGCCACGCCTCGCGCAGTTGTTGGTAGCTGCGCGAGCCGACCGGCGGGTCGGTCGGTGCGACGGCGTGCAGCTCGGTGGCGAGGTGGATCCTGCCGTCGGGGTCCAGCCCGTGCAGGGCGGCGGCGATGGCCGCCTCGGCCTCCACCGCCTCGGCGACTGTCGCGCGGTCCAGGTCGTGGCCGGCGAGACCGCCGAGCACCACGGTCAGGCCGGCCACGTCGAGGGTGGACGACCACGGGTGGGCGTACCCGCCGGTGAGCAGGCCCGCCGCGAAGCGCCACAGGCCGCGGGCCAGCACCACGTCGGCGGGCAGGGCGTCGGTGGCCCGCCAGCTCGGGTCGAGCACCGCGTACCGCTCGCCGTCGACGACCACGTTGTCGGTGCCGACCAGCGCCACCGCACCACCGATCCGGCCGTCGGTGTCGGCCTGGTCGGCGAGCCAGCCCGCGTATCCGTGCAGGAGCGTGCGCAGGGCGGCCAGGTCGCGGCGCAGGGCCGCGTCGAGCAGCAGGGTACGCAGCAGCCGGCCGGACGGCACCGGCCCGGTCAGCGCGTCCGCGTCCCGGTACGCGGCCTCGCGGCTGGCGAACGGCGCGGCGGCCGGCGGCTGCGTGCCGGTGGTCTGGATGCGCCCCCAACGGAAGCCCGACGGCCCGTGCCGCACCTCCAGCACGCCGATCCCGGGCCGCCCGGTCTGCACCAGCGCCACCGGCAGGTCCGCGTCGCCGCCCGGTGCGGTGGGGTCCGCCGGGTCGATGGGCCGGTGGGCGAGCACCAGCCAACCCGGTGCGAGGTCTGCGGCGCGGCCGGCGTGCAGCGCGTCCACCGCCAGCCGGGCCGGGTCCTGGAGCACGGCGTCGCCGGTGAAACCGCCGGCGCACGCGCCGTGCAGCACCGCGTCGAAGAGGCCGGAGCCGGCGTCGGCGTCGAGGTGGTCGGCGTCGAGCAGCGCCGTCGGGGTACCGGCGTCGGGGTACGCGGCCCAGCACGCGCCCGGACGTAGCCCCGCGGCGGTGAGCCGCTCGCGGAGTTGCTCCCGGTTGGCCGGGTGTGCCCGGTCGAGGACGCCGCCGATCGTCCACTCGGAATCCTCCCGGCCGGCGTACCAGGGGGTGGTGGCGACGAGTCGGTGCAGGCCGAGCGGGTTGTCCACGCGCAGCAGCAGCGTGCCACCCGGTCGCAGGGCGGCGACCAGTCGGGCCAGCACGCCGTCCCACCCGAGGCGGGTGCCCTCCACCGACTCCACCGGGTCCAGCCCGGCGGGGGCGATCACCACGTCGTACGTCTCGTCGTCGGGCAACCCGGCCGGACCGCCCACCACCAGGTGCGCGGCGCGCTGGGCGAGCGCGACAGCGTCCGGGTGGCTGCGCAGCAGACCTGTCACCTCGGCGTGGCCGAGCTGGTCGAGCAGGGCCGGGTCGTGTGGCCCGGCCACCAGCACCCGGGCGCCGGGCGGCACGAGCCGGGCGGCCAGCGCGGCGAGGGGTCCACCGTCGGCCAACCGCTGCTGCGGCAGGTCGGACCAGGCCAGCATCTCGCCGCCGGGCAGGGCGATCCGGCCGGCGGGTGCCGTCTCAGTCGTCACGGTGGTCCTCTTCCTCCGGAAGGTTCGCCCAACCGAGCAGCTCCCGCAGCTCTGCCGGCGTGCAGCGGTGGTCGGTGCCCAGCTCGGCGCGGGCGATCTCGACAGCGGTCGGCAGGTCGACCTCGGTGCCGTGCAACTGCGGCCACTGCCGCCGGATGCGGGCCGTCCCGCCGAAGGTCGGGTCCTCGTTGGACAGGATCATCGGGTCGCCGTAGACCGCCGGTTCGCAGCCGGCCGCGATGCCGTAGAAGATCGCACTGGTCAGCCGGTTGGATGCTACCCGGCGGTGTCGGCGCAGCTCGGTCAACTGCTTGTCGAGGAACTCCGGGTCGGTGTCCTTCCACCAGTGCCCCCGGTAGCCGTGGCAGATCACCCGGAAGCCGGCGCGTTCGTAGAGGCGGCGGACGCTGCGCATCCGGTACTCGTGCCAGTAGAGGCAGACGGTGACCGGGCCGGGCTCGGTGTCCCGGATCAGCGCGATCAACTTCCGGTGGTCGCCCTTGACGTGCTGGCCCTCCCACCCGTGGAACGGGTACCAGATGGTGCCCTCCCGTTCCTCGGCCGGTGGATCCTCGGGGCGCAGGGCGAGCAGGTAGCTGAACGGGGCGCCGATGACCACCACGTTGCGTCGTCCCACCGACCAGGCCCGCCGGCGGGTCTGGTCCGACCAGAGCAGGCTCGGGGTGCGCTCGGCGTACGGGTGACCGGGGGCCAGGCCGTCGCCGATGTTCCAGCCGTGCTGCACGTACCCGTTGATCCGTGGTGGGTGCCGGTCGCCGAGACCGGCGTAGCGGGCGAGCACGTGCGCGTGGCCGTAGAAGTGGTTGGCGTGGTGCATCAGGTTCCCATCAGGCGGCGGAACGCACCGAGCCGACCCGCACCGCGGCGGTCAGCGCGTCGATGACGCGATCCTGCTCGGCGTCGCCGAGCCCGGGGTAGAGCGGCAGGGACAGCTGCTGGGAGTAGAACGACTCGGCCACCGGGCACGACCCGCGCCGGTAGCCGAGGTCGGCGAAGGCCGGGTGCCAGTGCACCGGGAGGTAGTTGACCTGGACGCCGATGCCGGCGGCGCGCATCCGGTCGTACACCTCGCGGCGACGCCCGTCGAGCACCCGGATCGGGTAGAGGTGCCAGGCCGGGTCCGCCCAGGACCGGCGGGTCGGCCGGAGTACGCCGTCCAGGTCGGCAAGTGCCTCGTCGTAGCGGGCGACCAGGGCCGCGCGGCGGGCCTTGAACTCACCGAGCCGGCGCAGTTGGCTGCGGCCCAGGGCGCAGAGCACGTCCGGCAGGCGGTAGTTCAGACCGAACTCGTGCACCTCCTGGTGCCAGCCGCCCTCGTCGGCGAAGCGCAGCTCATCGCGGTCGCGGACCATCCCGACGCCGCGGAAGCGGCGGGCCCGGCGCAGGATCCACGGGTCCAGCGCGGCGACGGCGCCACCCTCGGCGGTGGTCAGGTTCTTGGTGGGGAAGAACGAGAACGTGGTCAGGTCGGCGAGCGAGCCGACCGGCCGACCGTGGTACGTCCCGCCGATCGAGTGCGCCGCGTCGGCGAGCAGCAACGCGTCGCTGCCCGTGAGCGAAGCGCGCAGCGCGTCGTAGTCGGCCGGGTGGCCGGCGTAGTCGACCGCGGCGACGACCTTCGTCCGCGAGGTGACGGCGTCGGCGGCAGCGGCCGGGTCGAGACAGAACGTCTCGTCGTCGACGTCGGCGAACACGATCTTCGCCCCGAGGGCGACCGCGCTGCTGGCGGTCGCCACGAACGTCATCGGCGGGACCACCACCTCGTCACCCGGTCCCACCCCGGCCGCCGCGTACGCCACGTGCAGCGCGGCGGTGCCGTTGGAGACGGCGGCGACACCGACCCCGCCGGTCCACGCCGCGAGGTCGGCCTCGAAGGCGTCGACCTGCGGGCCGGTGGTGAGCCAGTCGCCGCGCAGCACGCCGGCCACCGCGGCGATGTCGTCCTCGGTGATCGAGTGCCGGCCGTACGGGAGCATTCCCGTCATGCGGTGAGGCCGAGCATGTCGCGCAGTTGCTCGACGGTGAGCCACTCGTCGTTGGTGTCCGACTGGTAGGCGAAGCCGTCCGGCACCGGGTCGCAGTCGACCGGCGGCTGGTAGCCCCAGGTGGCGATGGTCGGCTGCACGATGAACCGCCCGTCGGCGCGCAGCGTCCGGCGGCTGTCGTCGGGCGCGATCATCTCTTCGTGCAGCTTCTCGCCGGGCCGGATCCCGATCTCGTGGGTGGTGGCGTCCGGGGCCACGGCCTCGACCAGATCGAGGATGCGCATGCTCGGGATGCGCGGCACGAACAACTCGCCGCCCTGCATCTGGTCGAACGAGTCCATGACGAACTGCACGGCCTGGTCGAGCGTGATCCAGAAACGGGTCATCCGCTTGTCGGTGATCGGCAGGCTCTTGCCCTCGGCGGCCAGCCGGCGGAACAGCGGGACGACCGAGCCACGGCTGCCCACCACGTTGCCGTAGCGCACGACGGCGAACCGGGTCGGGTGCTGGGCGGCGTAGTGGTTGGCCGAGACGAACAGCTTGTCGCCGACCAGCTTCGTCGCGCCGTACAGGTTGATCGGGCTGGACGCCTTGTCGGTGGAGAGCGCGATGACCTTCTTGACGCCGGCCTCGATCGCCGCGTCGACGACGTGCTGCGAGCCGGTGATGTTGGTGGCGATGTACTCGGAGGGGTTGTACTCCGCGGTGTCCACCTGCTTGAGCGCGGCGGCGTGCACCACGTGGTCCACGCCGTGCATGGCGCGGGTGAGGCGGTGCCGGTCCCGGATGTCGCCGATGAACCAGCGCAGCCGCGGGTCGTCGCCGAGCTGCTGGCGCAGCTCGTACTGCTTGAGTTCGTCGCGGGAGAACACCACCACCCGGGCGGGGTCGGCCTCGGTGAGGATGTGTCGGAGGAACGTCCTGCCGAAGGAACCCGTTCCCCCGGTGATCAGAATGGACGATCCATTCAACTCACTCAATGTGGTGCTCCCGTGATCGTGGATGAACGGGCGGCCCTCGGCCGGCCGACCGGGGTGAGACGCTAGCCATGTCGGGTTAACTCCCCGACGCTCCCGGGTTAACCGCGTCCGGTGCTCCTGTGAATGCCGAGCACCGCGTAGGCAAACACTTCCCACCGGTCCGCGAAGGGCCTGACCAGGTCGGATCGGGCCGCTACAGTGACCGGCGCGAGTGACCCGGCAGCCCGGTGCGCGGCCGGTTCCGCGTTCACCCGACATCCGCATCGGCTCGGTGCGAGCGGGTCACCCCACGCGTCACCGGCGCGGGCCGAGCGGCCCGGCGGTCGTCCGCGCGGGACCGGTCCGGCCGGCAGTTCTGGAGGCGTTGATGGCATCCGGTAGCGACGTGATCGAACGACCCGCGACGCTGGCGCGGACGCCGGACCCGGCACCCGCGCGGCGCTGGTTGGTGCCGGTGCTGCTGGTCGTCGGTTGGGTGCTCAGCGTCGCCTGGCGGATGTGGCTGTCCCGGCACATCGTGCTGCCGGTCGCACACACCGACGAGGACAGCTACCTGAACACCGCCCGCGCGCTGGCCGGCGGGCCGGGAGGGTTCAGCAGTGAGAACGACCTGCTGCGCCGGGTTGGCTACCCGATGTTGATCTCGCCGGCGTTCCTCGGCGACCGGGACTTCACCGACAGCTACCGGATCGTCCAGCTGATCAACGCGATGGCGAACTCGACGCTGTTGCCGCTGGCGTACCTGCTCGGCCGTCGCCTGCTCGGCCTGCGCCGGTCGTACGCGCTGCTCGCCGCGGTCGCGGCGGCGACCCTGCCGGCCACCGCCTTCTACGCGGGCATCGCCATGATCGACACGGTGATGGCCCCGCTGGTGGTCGCCTGGCTGCTCGCCGTGCACCGCTGGATCGACCGGCCCGGCCCGCGCGCCGCCGCCACCGTCGGCCTGCTGGTCGGCGGGTTCCACCTGCTGCACTCGCGCGGCCTGGTGATCGTGGCGGTGCACGCCGGGCTGGTCCTGCTGCTGTTCGTCCGCCGCCGGATCGGCCCGCCCGCGGTGCTCGCCGCGCTGCTGCCGGTGCTCGCCATGGCACTCGTCAACGCCGCAGTCATCCGCCACCTCGGCGACAAGGTCTACCTGCTCGGCAGCACCCCGGGCGGTGGCACCGTCGAGGCGGTCGCCTCCGTCCAGGGGGTGGTCCGCGTCGGCGCGGGCGTCACCACCCAACTCTGGTACCTCGTGGTGATCACGTTCGGGATGGCCGGAGTGGCCTGGGCCGCCGCCGTGCGGGAGCTGTGGCACCCCCGGCACGGCGACGCCGCCCGCTGGACGATGGGCGTGGCGCTTGTGGTGACCGTCGGGGTGGCCGGCGGGGCGTCGGTGATCCTGGCCGGCATCACCGGCAAGCCGCTGGACGCGATCTACGGCCGCTACGTGCAGATGCTGGCGCCGTTCTGGCTGCTGGTCGGGCTCGGGGTGCTGTTCACCGCCGGCCGCCGGGTGGTGCTGCGCCGGGCCGCCGTCGCGGTGGCCCTGCTGGTCGGCGGCGGCGCGCTGATCGCCGTCCGACTCGCGTACGTGGCCAGCCAGGGCCACCGGCTGCGCTACGGCGGTTTCAGCGCACCGGACCTGGTGGCGTTGACCGGGGGCTGGCGGGAGATGCGCCCGGTGCTCGGGTCACTCGTCGGGATCGGCGGCTGCCTGCTGCTCGTCGCCGCCGCGCTGCTGCCCCGACTGCGGTTGCCGATGCTCGGCGTCCTCGTCGTGGTCAACCTCGTCACCATGCAGGTGATCGAGCACCGCATCGTGCGGCCGGCCGTCGCGAGCACCGCGCCCACGCCCCGGGTCGCCGACGTCGGCGTACGCCCCGGCGAGCGGGTCTGGGCCTCGACCGGCGTGCACTACGCCCTGCGGTTCAACCTGAGCCACCAGGTGACCTGGACCGACGTCCGGTGGTTCGGCGAGCAGCCGCCGGCCGCCGCCCAGGTGGTGTTCGCCCGCTGGGCGCCCGGTCAGGCCGACGACTGGGACGGCACGGCGTACGGCTTCGTCCGGCTCGGTGGCAACCCGGCACAACACTGGGCGGCCTGGCGACGGGCCTGACCCTCCCCGGTGGACATCCGCCATTCGTGAACGGCGGATGTCCACCGGGAACACCATCGGTTAATGATTCGGGGCCATTACCTAAATGGGTGTGCCAATCAGCGTTGCCGGCGGTCGGCCCGAGCCAGCGAAATCGGGATGACGGTGATTTCCCGACCGTCGGACAGCTCCTGTCTCGGGGTGCCCTCGACGAATCGGAAACGCCGGTTCATCTGCCGTACGACGGTATTGTGGCCGAGCACCTCGCCATCGAGTCGCTCCAGGTGCAGCCCGTCGAACGCGTACTCGACGGCCTCCCGCATGACCCCCAGCCAGGCGGGCAACGTCTCGTCCCGTCCGGCCAGCCCGTCAGCGTCCAGATAGAAGCCCCACGCCCCGGTGCGGGGGCCGTCGAACCGCAGGTCGAAGAAGGTGACCACGCCGCAGGGCCGGTCGTCGCGGACGTACACCAGCACCCGTCGGGACGGGTCGTCGCGGACCGCCGACCACCACCGGGCGTGCTCCTCGGCGGTGATCTCGTGGCTGGTCTTGCTGACCTGACGATTGGTTTCCTGATTACGCCAGGACAACATCAGGTGAACGTCGTCCGCCGTCGCTTCGCGCAGCACGTGCGTCTCACTTTCCTCGCTCTTCTCGTCCGGTCGGAGCACCTTACCCGGGGCTACCGGGAAAGCGGATACGCATTCGTTGGGTTGTAGACTGCGGCGCATGAACGAATTGAGTCGCGCGCAGATCCGCGACCTCATGGCTCAGGTGCTCAAGAACCAGGACAGGGAGCTGCCCGCCGACGACGCGGCGCAGTTGCGCGAGATTGGTTTCCGGTCGCTCGACTTCTCCGAGTTGGCCCTGCGGGTGGAGGACGAGACGGGCGAGGAGCTCAACTTCGACGCCCCGGGCCTGCGCCGCATCGCCACCGTCGGCGACGTCCTCGACTTCCTCGTCGAGCTTCAACACCAGTGACCGTCACGACGGCGCGTGACCCCGTCCCCGCGCCCCCGGAGCCGGCCGGTGCCGACAACCGGATCGTCGTCGGCGGTGCCACGCTGACCTGGCGTGCACTGCCCACGACGACGCTGCCCGACCCGGCCGCCGTGCTCGCCCACCGCGCCGTGCACGCGCTCACCGCCGCACGGCAGCACGCCGTGCACGGCACCGAGCTGCTGCTCAGCACCGCGAGTCGGGTCGACGCGGCGATGCGGACGGAGCTGTTGGAGGCCGGGTTCACCGTCGGCGTCCTCGACGACGACGGGCTGCGCCCGAGTCTGCCGCCCCGGCAGCGAGCCGCCGATCCCGGCCGACTCTGGCTGCTGACGTCGGGCTCGACGGGCCGCCCCAAACGGGTCGGGCACACCCTCGACACGCTCACCACAGTACGGGCCGAGCAGCCCGACCGGACCTGGCTCTGCCCGTACGCCCCCGGCACGTACGCGTGGTGGCAGGTGGTCACCCTGTCGCTGACCCAGCCCGGCCAGCACCTCGTGGTGGTCGAGCCCGACGAGCTGGACGACTGGCCGGCAATCGCCGCCGCGCACGGGGTCGACGCCGCCTCCGGCACCCCGACCTTCTGGCGGCGCACCCTCTACCGCGATGCCGCCGCGCTGGCCCGGGTGCCGTTGCGCCAACTCACCCTCGGTGGTGAGCCGGTGGACCAGGCGATCCTGGACCAGCTCCGGGAGGTCTTCCCGACGGCCCGGATCTCCTGGATCTACGCCTCCTCCGAGGTGGGGGCGTCCATTGTGGTGCACGACGGGCGGGCCGGGTTCCCGATCGACTGGCTGGACCGGGAAACCCCCGGCCGGCCGACGCTGTCCGTGCGCGACGACGAGTTGGTGGTCACCTCCCCACACCACGGGGCCGGGTTGTCCGGCCCGATCCGCACCGGGGACCGGGTGCAGGTGCGCGACGACCGGGTGCTGATCACCGGCCGGCTCGACTCCGACGAGATCAACGTCGGCGGCAGCAAGGTCTCCGCCGGGGTGGTACGCGGTGTGTTGGCCGGGCATCCGGCGGTGGCCTGGGCCCGGGTGACCGGCCGCCGCGCCCCGGTGCTCGGCCGGATGGTGGTCGCCGAGGTGGTCCTGACCCCGGCCGACCTGGCTTCGGCCGACCTGGCTCCCGCCGACCCGTCCGGTCCGGCCTCGGTCGACACCGCGGTGCCCGACGAGGCCGCGCTGGTGCGCTGGTGCGCCGACCGGCTTCCCGAGCACGCGGTGCCCCGCCGGATCCGCGTGCTGACCGAGATTCCCGTCAAGGAGACCCTGAAGAGCGATGTCTGAACCCGCCGTCACCCCGCTCGTACCGCCCAGCACCGTGGTCCTCGTCTCCGGCGGCTCCCGGGGGCTGGGTCTGGCCATCGTCACCGACCTGCTCGACGCGGGCGTCCGGGTGGCGGCGTTCGCCCGCACCGTCACGCCGGAGCTGGCGAAGCTCGTCGCCGAGCACCCCGACCGGGTGCACGTCGGCTCGGTGGACGTCACCGACCTGCGGGCCGCGCAGAGCTTCGTCCGTGAGGTGGAGCAACGCCTCGGCCCGATCGACGGCATCGTCAACAACGCCGCCGTCGGGCAGGACTCGCTGCACGTGCACACCGCCACCGAGGACATCGCCCGGATCATCGAGACCAACCTGACCGCCCCGTTGCAGTTGACCCGGCTGGTGGTTCGCCGGATGCTCGGCAAGGGCATGCGCGGGCGGATCGTCAACATCACCTCGATCTGCGGGCAGCGCGGTTTCCCGGGCCTGGTCGCGTACTCGGCCACCAAGGGCGGCATGGACGCCGCCACCCGCTCGCTCGCCCGGGAGCTGGGCGGTCGGATGCTCGTCAACTCGGTCGCGCCCGGCTTCTTCGCCTCGGAGATGTCCGCCGTGCTCGGCCCGACCCAGCTCGACCAGATAGTGCGCCGCACGCCGACCGGTCACCTGACCGAGCCGGCGGAGGTCACGCCGGTCGTGCGGATGCTGCTGCGGGAGCAGACCAACATCAACGGCCAGGTCATCGTGGTGGACGGTGCCGCGTCCATCTGAGCCGTCCCGGTTGGCCCGGCCCCGCCCGGTGCCGGTGCTGCTGGCCGCCGCCGAACGGCACCTCCGGATCGGCGTACCCGTCGACCTGGCCGACGCGGTGACCCGCAGTCACCTCGACGACGGACGCTGCGTCGGCTGGTACGGCCCGCCGACGCCCGGGTGGCGGGTGGCCATCGACGCGGAACGTGCCGACGCCCCGGTGCCCCCGGCGCTGGCCCGCCGTTTCGGCGTGGAGGACTTCTGGGCGCGGTGGACCCGCGCCGAGTGCTGCTGCAAACTCGCCGACGTGCCGGTGGCGGCCTGGTGGCGTCGCCACGGCCTGAGCACCCCGGCCGACGGGCCAGCGCTCTGGCGAACCTTGCGGGTGGCCGACCTGGTGGTCACCGTCGGCGTCGCCCCCGCGCCTGGCGTCGCCCCCGCGCCTGGCGGTGTCTCCGCGCCCGGCGTCGTGCCGGCGCAGCGGACGGGCCGTGTCTGGTCGCGGCCCGGTGTCCGCGGCATCCTGTAGAACCAGCTCATCCAGCAATACCCGTGTCGGATTGTCTACCCATGCGTCGGTGCGCGGCGGTCTCGGTGTGGCCTGCTCAGATGGCGTGAATTGCGACTGAAGCATCGGTCACAGTTCGTTGGATGCCTATGTTCGAATGGCTGTGGGGTGACCTCAGTCGAGTTCGCCCTTCGTCCGTCGGTGCCCCGCGGATAGCTGCCGTGTGTGGGACGCCGCGCGGGCCGCGGGCTGGTTGGCGTGGACACGGGGGAGGTCCGGCGCGATGGCTGAGTTTCCGGCGCACTTGTTCAGGATGGATGGTGATCCGTCGGCGATTAGGTCGTCGGCGGGGCGGTGGCAGGGTTTTGGTTCGGCGGCGTCGCAGGCGGCGGGGCAGATCACGGGTTTGGACACGGGTCAGTTCGTGGGTCCGGAGGGTGATCTGTTCCGGGAGGGTCTGAACGCGCAGATGCCGGGGCATTTGCGGGTGACCGGTGATGCGTTTGGTCGGGTGTCGTCGGGGTTGGTGGCGTTCGCGGGGTCGTTGTCGTCGTTGCAGGATCGGATGCGTCCGTTGGGGCAGCGTGCTCCGGGTTTGTGGGCGGCGTTGCAGGCGGCGCGGGGGCGGGCTGATCGGGCGAAGCAGGCTGATGAGCGTCATGAGCGGGAGGTGGCGGACCGGCCGCCGTACGCCGCGGCGGAGCCGGATTCGTATCGGTCGGATGCGGGTGCGGCGGGTTCGGCGTTGTCGCAGGCGCAGCGCGATTGGGACGAGTGCGTGGCGCAGGCGGGTGTGTTGCGGGGTGAGTTGGCCGCGGCGGTGCGTGACTGCGTGCGGGCCGTGAACGACGCGAAGGGTTTGCGGTTCAAGGAGAATCCGAAGTGGTGGGATCTGAAGGGTCAGTTCACCAACTTCGTGCGCGACAACCAGGAGTTGTTGGCGCAACTGTCGAGCGCGTTGAAGATCGTTTCCCTGGTCGCGGGTCTGCTGTCGTTCATTCCGATTCTCGCGCCGATCATGGGGCCGATCGCCATCGCGGCTGGTGCGGCGGCGTTGCTGATCGACGCCTCGATCTACGCGGCGACCGGTAAGGGCAGTCTCACCAATCTGTTGATCGACACGGTGCTCACCGTCGTGCCGATCGGCCGGCTCGCGGCGCTCGGCAGGCCGGTCCTGGCCCTCGCCAAGCGGGGGTTGCCGGCGCTCGGTCGGGGCCTGACCAAGGCGCGGGCGGCGCTGCCGAGTCTGCCGCGTCCGAGCATCCCGCTGGGCCTGCGTAGGTGTGCGGGTGACCCGATCGACGTGGCCAGCGGTGAGGTGGTGCTGACCCAGACCGACGCCCAACTGCCCGGCCTGCTGCCGCTGGTGCTGAGTCGTAGTCACGTGTCGTCGTACCGGGTTGGTCGGTGGTTCGGGCCGTCCTGGGCATCGACTCTCGATCAACGGGTCGAGATCGACGACGACGGGGTCTGTTTCGTCGCCGAGGACGGCATGGTGCTCACCTACCCGACGCCCGTGAGCGGCGAGGCGCATACCTTGCCGGCGACAGGTCCCCGCTGGCCGCTCACTCCGACCGCCGGCGGCTACCGGATCGATCAGCCGGAGGTCGGTCGTGCGCTGCATTTCCAGGCGGTGCCCGACCTGCCCGAGCCGGCGGGGGAGGGCGAGCCGGTCGAGGTGGTGCCGCTGGTGGCCGTGACCGACCGCAATGGTCATCGGATCGATCTGGACTGGCGCGATGGCGTGGTCACCGAGGTTCGGCACAGTGGTGGGTATCGGATCGCTGTCGACACCCTGCAGGGTCAGGTGGCGGCGCTGAGCCTGCTCGATGCGGAGCCCTCGGGTGCGGCCCGGACGCTCGTGCGGTTCGGCTACGACGAGGCCGGTCACCTCACGGAGGTGGTCAACGCATCGGGGTTGCCGTTGCGGTTCGCCTACGACGACGAGGGTCGGTTGGTCCGCTGGCAGGACCGCAACGAGCAGGAGTACCACTACACCTACGACGAACAGGGCCGCTGTGTGGCAGCGCAAGGAGCGTTCGACCAAGCCCTCGACCTGGCGCTACACCTGGGACAGCGAGGACCGGCTGGTCGCCGTGACCACACCGGACGGCACCCGCTGGCGCTACCGGTACGACGCGCTCGGTCGCCGGGTCGCCAAGCAGCGACTCGACGCCGACGGCGGTGTGGTCGAGCAGGTCGACTTCGCGTGGGACGGCCCGCGTCTGATCGAGCAGACCCACTGCGGGCCAGCCGGCGACAGGACCAGCACCTGGGAGTACGCCCCCGGCACGTTCACCCCGATCAGCCAGACCGACGGCTCGGCCGATCAGGACGAGGTGGACCGCCGCTTCTACGCGATCGTGACCGACCTGGTCGGCACACCCACCGAGCTGATCAGCCCGGACGGCACGCTCGCCTGGCAGCAACGCACCACCATCTGGGGCATCCCGACCCACACCAGCCCCACCGGCGCGGACTGTCCCCTCCGATTCGCTGGCCAGATCCACGATCCAGAAACCGGCGCTTCCTACAACCACCACCGTTACTACGACCCGGACACTGCCCGGTATTTGTCCGCCGACCCACTCGGCCTTGATGCGGGACCCGACCCGCATGCCTACGTCGACAACCCGACGCATCGTATTGATCCATTCGGTCTTGCCCCCTGCCGGATTCCGCACCGTTCCACCCCGCGGATGGAAGACGGAAATCTCAAGGAGGGGTGGATCCACGTGGATGCCCGGCATGTTTCCGGCAACCACCCGAGCGGGCCGGGGGACTTGTTCGCCAGCGGGACGACGCGCGACCAGCTCACGGCTGCGGCCGAGACCATCGTCCAACGGGGAACCCGAGTTTCGGACCCGGCCCGCCGGCTTCAGACCTTCGAGAAGAAGATGAAGATTAACGGTGTTCGGGACTGGGTGCGGGTGATTGTCGATTCCGACGACGCAAATCGCGTCATCACCATCTTTCCGGTCCGTCAGGGGGTCTAGCGTGCGCTTCGAGTTCTCACGGCACCACGATGGGGCGGCCGCGTCGTCGTTCGACCTGGGTGACCTGCGACTGGTCCTGGATTCAGCGGACGTGTCGTCGGCCAGTCATCGACCCAGTAGGTCAATGATGATCTACTTGGCCATCGTTCACCTGGTGGACGGTCTCTCGGAGCTGGCCGAAGGACATTCCTCGCGCTTCCGGTTCGTGGGCCCCGACTCGTCGTTCTCGTTGGACTTCCGGCGAAAGAATGATGTGCTGACCGTGACGGCCGGAAACGCATTGGTGGGCGCGGTTCCGATGTCGGATGCCCTCACTGCCCTGCTGGCCGGGACAACAACCTTCTTGACGGATCCCGACAACGCCCTCGCCGCCAGTGAATCCGTGGTCGAGGACCTGGAGGCGGCGGTGCGCCGGCTGCGCGGGGTGGTGGGTTCGTCCCGATGACGGGCCAGCCGGCAGACGGGCGTTGACCTCCGCCATTCCGACAGCATCCGCGCCGACGCCGATTGGCGAGAACACCTCGGGCGCTTGGTGGTGACACTTTCGGGCTGACGGCCGGCCAGTCGCACCGTCAGATCAGGTCCCAGCTCAGCGGAGTGCCACGGGGGACGTCGGTGGCGAAGGTGCGCCCCAGCACCCGGTCGATCTCCACGGGCGACAGCCCGCCGGCCGGTCGGATCGACCGGACATTGCTGCTGGTCACCAGGTCACCGGCGCGCACGTCCTCGACGACGAAGAGCGAACGGCGGAACCGCAGCCCCTCCCGCTCGGCCGGGGTCGGGCCGATCGCGGTGCCACCCAGCGCCGCGTACGCCCGGTCGGACTCGGCGATGAGCGCGGTCAGCTCCGCCGGGTTCAGCGAGAAGTCCGAGTCCACGCCGCCGTCGGCCCGGTCCAGCGTGACGTGCTTCTCGATGAAGCACGCGCCGAGCGCCACCGAGGCGACCGCCACCCCGATGCCGGGCGTGTGGTCGGAGAGCCCGACCGGCACGTCGAACGCGCCGGCCAGCACCGGCAGCCGACGCAGGTTGCTGTCGGCCGGCGGCGCCGGGTAGGACGCGGTGCAGGCCAGCAGGACGATGCCCGCCGCGCCGCCGGCCCGGGCGGTGCGCACCGCGGCGTCGATCTCGGCGACCGTCGCCATCCCCGTGGAGATCACCATCGGCTTGCCGGTGCTGGCCACGAGCCGGATCAGCGGCAGGTCGACAAGCTCCGAAGAAGCGATCTTGTACGCGGGCGCGTCCAGCGACTCCAGCAGCTCCACAGCGGTCGCGTCGAACGGTGACGAGAAGACGGTCAGGCCACGCTCGCGGGCCCGCTCGAAGATCGGGGCGTGCCACTCGTACGGGGTGTGCGCCCGCTCGTAGAGGCGGTACAGGTTCTCCCCACCCCACAACTCGTGGCCGCTGGAGATCCGGAACGCCGGGGTGTCGACGTCGATGGTGATGGTGTCCGGCCGGTACGTCTGGAGCTTCAGCGCGTGCGCCCCGCTCGCGGCCACCGCGTCGACGATGGCCAGCGCCCGGTCCAGCTCACCGTTGTGGTTCCCGGACATCTCGGCCACCACGAACGGTCGCTCCCCGGCACCGACCAGGTGCGGTCCGATCTTGATTGTCGCCGTCATTCCGACCCCTGCTCCGGTATGCCCGCACCCGCGTGCGGTGGTGCTGCTGTCGTCGTCCACCCGGCGGGCGGACGACCTGGAAGACCAGTGCGCCGGGAGCCGCCCCGGCTCCCGGCGTCGTGTGCGGTGGGGACTGTCACGGCAGGCGGCCCCCGGCCAGCGCGTCCCGCCGATCCGTCACCGTGCCGTCGTCGCGTGTCGTCGCGACGTCCGCCGCTCGCCCCGGGTCGTCGTCGGCGCTGACCGCACCGACCGCGGTGCCGCCGCCACCCGCCGGGGCACCGCGGCGCAGGCGACCGGCGACCCGGTGGGCCTGACGCAGTGCCGAGTACGCCAGCCAGTCGCCGCGCCCGACGAGACGGTGCTTGAGCCCGGTCACGCCCGACGGCAGCGGGTAGCCACCGCTGGGCAGGTACCGGCGGTAGTGCTCGGCGGCCCGGTGGAAGAAGTCCCGCCGCAGGTGTGGGTGCAGCCGGTCGTCGTTGCCCACCACCACCAGATAGTGGTTGATCATCAACTGGAACAGTTCGGCCTGCAACCGCTCGTCCGGGTGCTTGCGGGCGACCCAGTCCAACAGGCGCTCGTACTGGGCGAACGCGTCGAAGTGCCGGCCACTGCGGGTGGACGTGATCGCGCCCTGGCGGCCCTGCCGGTACAGGTAGCAGACCCGGTCCAGCACGGAGATCTTCTCCGCGCCGATCAGCAGCGGGTGGCTGAACGGGATGTCCTCGTACCAGCCGGGGAAGAACCGCAGCTCCAACTGGTCCAGGAAGTCCCGACGGACCACCTTGTTCCAGGCGGTGTGCTGCACCCGCAGCAGCCGTGGCTGGTCGGCCAGACGGGTCACGCCGGGAATGCCGCGCAACAGGTGACTGCTGGCGTCGACCTCCCGCCGGCCGTCCTCGTGCACCCGCAGGTGGTCGAGCATCAGCACGTCGGGCTGGTGCTGGCGCAGCCGGTCCAGCACCGCGGCGATCGTGCCGGGCGGCAACCAGTCGTCGCTGTCGACGAACCAGACGTACCGGCCGGCGGCCACGTCCAGCCCGGCGTTGCGGGCCAGGCCCAGACCCACGTTGCTGCTCAGGTGCACGACACGGACACCGTCGTGGCCGGCGGCGTACGAGCGGAGCATGTCGCCGCAGCCGTCCGGGGAGGCGTCGTCGACCGCGACCACCTCGACCGCGTCCGACTCAGCCACCGGGATGCCGGCCCGGATCGACTCAAGGCACTGGTACAGGTACGCCTCGACGCCGTAGACGGGCACGACGATGCTCAGCAGCGGTGCGTGCGTCGGCTCATTGACCACGCCCGCCACCTTCGACGACCCGGGTGACCGGCCCCGGAACCGCGCGTGGCCGACGATGGTGGAGTCGCTGAACTCCCGACCAGCGGAAGGTTAACGACGACCGGCGGGATCGGGCCCGCGACGGGCGGGACGCGTCCGGTTCACCCGGGAGTGACCCGGTAGGGTGCCCCGGGTGCGGCCCTGCCGGGCCGTCGCGGGCGTCGCCGTCGCGCCGTCCACGCCGCGTCGAGGAGGATACGAACGTGCTGGTGACCCTGCCAAGCCTCGGTATCCCCGCATGACGAGCACCGACGCGGCGTCCACCGCCCGGCCCGGCCCGGCGCCGGCCCGGCTGCCCTCGCTGACCGGGCTGCGGTGGATCGCCGCGTTGCTGGTCTTCGGTTTCCACGCGGGCACCATGCGGATCATCGCCGAACCGGACTACAAGGCCGTGGTCGACAAGGTGTTCAGCCTCGGCCTGTCCGGGGTGCAGTTCTTCTTCATCCTCAGCGGGTTCGTGCTGGTCTGGTCGGCGCGCGAGGGCGACTCGCGGCGCACCTTCTGGCGGCGGCGGGTTGCCAAGATCTACCCCAACCACCTGGTGCTGTTCGGGGCGACGGTGCTCGTCGCCTGGTGGTTCGCCGACCCGGTGCTGCCGGCGGCCGCGCTGGAGAACCTGCTGCTGTTGCAGGCGTGGGATCCCCGCCCGGGCTGGTTCTACAGCATCAACACGGTGAGCTGGTCGCTGTCCTGCGAGTTCTTCTTCTACCTCTGCCTGCCGCTGGTGCTGCCGCTGCTGCGCCGGGCCCGGCCGACGCTGCTCGTGGTGCTGCTCGTCGCGTTGCCCCTGCTGATCCTCGCGCTCTGGCCGGCCCAGCACCTGGTGCCCGAGGTGAGCCGGTGGTGGTTCACCCAGATCTTCCCGCCGGCCCGGTCGCTGGAGTTCTGGTTGGGCGCGGTGGCGGCCGAGCTGATGCGCCGGGGTCTCTGGCGGGGCCCCGGGCTGACCTGGGCCAGCGTCATCTTCGTGGGCGTCTGGGTGGTGGCCGCGCAGTGGATCCCCGCGGAGTTGTGGACCACGTTGCTCGCGGTCGCGTACCTGCTCGTCATCACCGCCGCCGCGGACGCGGACGTGCGGGACCGGCGGTCGCCGTGGCGGTCCCGGCCGCTGGTCTGGCTCGGCGAGGTCTCCTTCGCCTTCTACCTGGTCCACGTGCTGGTGATGACGAGCGTGCTGCGCTTCAGCGGTGACTGGGGGACCGGTTTCCCGGGCTGGCGCGGCCCGGCCGTGGTGCTCGGTTTCCTGCTGGCGAACCTGGTCCTCGCCGGGCTGCTGCACCGCTTCGTCGAAACCCCGATGATGCGCCGGCTCGCGCCGCGCCGTCCGGCCCGACCGGTGTCCGTGCCCGGACAACGCACCGCCGCGACCCAGGCCGCCGCCGACGCGACCGGCGGCGTGGGTGCCCGAGCCGAGCCCGGCGGGCCCGACCAGACCGAGAATCGATCGACGTACGCGGACACCCGCTGACACCGTCCACCCAGGTCAGCGTCTCGGCGCGGCGTACGCCGACACGCCCGTGGTCGGTGCGCCAGGCGTCGGCACGACGGTAGCGTGGGGAGGTGCTTCCGGTCGCGTTCACCTGTCCGCTGTGGTGGGTGGCGCGCTGGGCGACACGGGTGCTGACCAGCCTCGCCGTCGTCGCGGCCCTGGCGCTCGGCGCAGGCCCGGCCACCGTGCCGACGCCAAGCGCCCTACCGAGCCTGAGCGCGGTGCCGAGCCTGAGCGCGGTGCTGTCGCCGTTCGGCTCCGGTCCGCCCGCGGCGGCCTGCCGGCCCACCTGGCCGGCGGCGGCCGAGGAGGCCGCGCACCCGGTGCCGGCGGCCGGTGCGGGTGTCGCCGAGGGGGCCTTCCCGGCCTGGTCGGTCGACGCACAACCGGCTCTCCCCGGCGCCCAGGGCGCCATCGCGACCGGCGTGCTGCCGGTGTGCGCGACCGGGTCCGACCGGCTGCCGCTCGTCGACGGTCTGCACAACTGGCCGCCCCGGGGCCCACCCGGGCGCTGAGCCAGCGGGACACGCGTCCCGTCGCCGCGCCCTGTCGACCCACCAGCTCCGCACCCCGCCGATCCCGTGGCCCGCCGTGGCCGGCGGCCGGTGGGGCTCCCATCGCTCTGCTTCCTCCGCGAGGTGCCGACCATGGAGACAGTCGTCTTCTACCAGTTCGTAACCGAGGTGCCGCAGGCAGCCGCCATCTGGTCGGCCCTGTTCCTGCTGGCACTGGGCGTCCTCGCCGTGCTTGTCGCCCGGCCCGAACGGGACCGGCCCGCCGACGGCCCGCCGCCGCCCGTCCCGACCGCCCGCGAGGTGGCCGCGGCCGAAACCGTCGACAGACACCGGTACGCCGAGGAGGTGGCCGTCGCCGCGGCCGGCGCTGCCAAGACGGCCGGGCGGCGACGGGATGCCTGGTTGACGGCTCAGGAGCAGGTGGAACGGGCCTGGGCGCGGTACGACGAGGCGGACACCGCCGCGCGTCGCTTCGCGGTGTCCGGGGCGCTGCCCACCCCGGGCACCCCCCGCACCCCCGCCGAGTACGCGTCCCGGGAGCGCTACCTGCACCGGGCGGCGACGGCGGCGTACTGGCGGGGTGACCTGACCATGGCGCAGCTCGGTGATGTCTTCGGGCGGCGGCGCGGCTGGGATCCCCGGCGGCACCCGGTCGAGCAGGAGGCGCTGCTCAGCCGGGCGATCCGGGACGCGCGGCTGGCCGACTACCAGGCCGCGGCCACGGCGGAGCGGGCCGCCTGGCGGGATGCGGACCTGGCCGCCTCCTCGGCGCGCACCCTCGCGGTGGAGGCGGCCACGGCGGTTGCCCGGTTGCGGCCGAGCCCGGCGCCCGCCCGCCGGCTGGTGCGCGGGGTGCCCCGGCCCGCCGTCGTGGCACGCTGGCGCCCGGCCCGTGCCCTTCGAGCCCGATCCGTTATGTGAGCCCGGTCACGGATTTACGAATCGGGCGTCCGGCACGATCGGCTCGATTTTTCCCGGGATTGTGGCCGCATTGCCGGCGGCCTGTCCGGTTGTCGACCGGAGGCGTCGCCGTCACCGGTTGTCCCATCGAGTCACGTCATCGGCAATACGCGCAGAAATTGCGGCTCCCATTGAGGTTTACGCAGGTGAGGCCGGCTTGGCAGGGTGTGGGTGGGCCAGTAGTGTCGTCCCGTCCGGTGCGGTAACCGATCGCAAGAGGCGACGCCGCGCCGACCCGCTCAATCGTGATCAACGAACCGGGGACCCATCAGTAAGTCCGGGGTGAATCCGCGAGCCACGGCCCGCGGTAGGGCGATCTTCCCGCCCGAATCCGTCAGCTAACCCGGTCGGCGGTGTCGGAAGGAGTTCCCAACTCGTGCAGCACCTTTCCACCCCTCGGCTGTTCCCTCGCCTCCACGGCGCAGCGGTGCCCCCGCTCATCCGTCCAGTGACGGTGAGCTGACCCCTCGGGTCATCGCCTCTCCCGCCCGGCCGTGCCGGGCGATTCCCTGAGCGGTTCACCATCCGCGGACCACGGTCCGCGCGCTGGCGCCTGCCCGGACACCGGTCGCGCCCCGGTGTGCCGCTCTCCCCCCGATCCGTGGAGGACCCCGTGAAGCACACCATGCAGCGTCAGCTCCGCCGCATCGCGACCGAGCGCCCGTACCAGATCGTCGCCGCCTCCGCCGCGGCCCTCGTGCTCGCCGCCACCACCGGCACCCTGCTCACCGTCGCCGACGACGCCCCGGCCGCTCCGCGCACCGCGACCACTGTCGCCGAGATGCGCAGCGACATCACCACCTCCCGCGGCGACGCGTCCCCGTCGGCCAGCGCCGCGCCGTCCAGCGCCGCCCCGGCCACCAGCGCCCCCGCGCCCGCCGCCAAGGTCAGCAGCAACCCGGACCTGACCCGTAAGCCGGAGCGGCCGAAGCCCCCGGCGACCAAGGTGCTCGACTACGAGTACGAGGCGCAGAACACGTACTACAACTGCGGCCCGGCGGCCACCCGCAACGCGCTCAGCGCCAGCGGGATCGACCGTACCCAGGAAGAACTCGCTGCCGAACTGGGCACCACCGAGATGGGCACCAACTCGGCCGAGGACACCACCCGGGCGCTCAACGCCGAGGTGAAGGGTTCCCCGTACCGGACCCGGATGTTCCCCGGCGCGCCCAGCCCGGCGCAGATGGACCGCCTCCAGGCCGACGTCGTCCGGGCCATCACCGACGGCCGGGGCGTGGTGGCGAACGTCGTCGGCGACGCCACCGACACCGACGGCGGCTGGCACTCCTACGGCGGCGGTCACTACGTCGCTGTCGTGGGTTACAAGGACAACGGCCGCACCGTGCGGATCGCCGACTCGGCGAACCCGGCCGACCCGTCGTACTGGATCACCACCATCGACCTGGCCAACTGGATCACCAGCCGGGGCTACTCCGCCTGACCCGGGCACCCGAACCGCCGCGGGCGTCGTCCCCCACAAGGGGCCGACGCCCGCGGCGTCTCTCCCGCCGGCCCGGGGTACGCCCCCGTCGGCGACTCTCGTCCCGGCCAGCGAACCGTGGGAGACTGCGGCCGTGGTGGACGAATCGGGTGGTCACGCCGGTCGACGGCCGGTCC
The DNA here is from genome assembly GCF_043197875.1 of Micromonospora sp. NPDC048935. Taxonomy (NCBI): domain Bacteria; kingdom Bacillati; phylum Actinomycetota; class Actinomycetes; order Micromonosporales; family Micromonosporaceae; genus Micromonospora; species Micromonospora sp. NPDC048935. The sequence continues at coordinate 1,058,274 of NZ_JBICTZ010000001.1, forward strand.
TGCTGCTGTTGCACGGCATGGGGGCGACCGGTGACGTGTGGTTGCCCTGCGCGGCGCACCTGGAACAACACTGGCCCGGCCGGTGGCTGGCACCGGACCTCGCCGGCCACGGCTGGGCACCGCCGCTGCCGTCGTACTCCTTCGCCGGTCTCGCACAGCGGATCGCGCAGGCCCTCGCCCCCGACGACCGGCTCGTCGTGCTCGGGCACTCGCTGGGCGGCGTGGTCGGCCTCGCGTTGGCCGCGCGCGACGCCGGGATGCCGGTGGACGCCGTGGTCGGGTTCGGCATCAAGGCGCTCTGGTCACCCGCCGAGCTGGACCGTGCCGCCGAACTCGCCGCCCGCCCGGTGAGCTGGTTCGCCAGCCGCACCGAGGCGGCCCGCCGCTACCTGCGCGTCTCCGGGCTGGCCGGCCTGCTCCCACCGGACCACCCGGTGGTGGACGCCGGCCTTCGTCAGGTCGACGGCAAGTGGCGTCTCGCCATGGATCCCCACGCCTTCGCCGTCGGCGAGCCCGACCTGGGCGCGCTGCTGGCGGCGACCGACGCCCCGGTGCTGCTGGCGCGTGGCGAGCACGACCCGATGGTCACCGACGCGCAGCTCAGGGAGTACGGCGTACCGGTCGACACGCTGCCCGGCCTCGGGCACAACGCGCACGTGCAGGACCCGGCGGCCGTGCTGGCGCTGCTGGACGCGTACCGCTGAGGTTCGTTGCGGGTGTAGAACCGGTAGTGGCGCCACACCCGGACGCCCACCATCCCGCGTGGATGTCCACAGTCGAGCAATCCCTGATCACCACCGTGAGCCTGAACGGTCGAGGCGCTGTACGTGCGGACCGCCATCGACCCGTTCGACCCCGGGCCGGTCGACCGGCCGGTGGAGACCCGGGAGACGGGGCTGCGGGGCCGGGACGAGGACGGTCCGGACGAGGCCGAGTTGATCATCGCGATCGAGGAGGCGCTGCGGGACGCCGTACGGGTCGTGCTGACTGTCGACGTCGTCGGGCCGGTCGCGGACGCCGCAGCCGTCGTCCGGCATGTCGTCGGGATCGACGAGGAGGACATCGAGTCGGTCAAGAGCGAGACCCTCGCCGACGGGCAGCAAAGGATCGTGGCACACCTCGGGGCCACGCTGATGGGCGCCGAGGAGGTGCTGCGGTTCGTCATCGCCTCCGCCGAACTCCGACCCCGCCCAGCATGCGGTCGCCCCCCGCGGCCGGTCAGCTCGCCGGCTGGAGATCGTGCTCTTCATAGAGCCGACGGAACGTCCTGGAGGCCGACCACTGGACCGCACCGACGGCGACGCCCGCGACGATCGTCAGGTTCACCACATAGTGGGTCGCTACGAAGAAGGCCAGGAACGCCAGTCCACGCCGGCGGAAGACGAACCTGTACATGCCCGCATCGCACGCGATCGACACTGCCAACATCAACACAGGGCCGAGCAGCCCAGCCGGCCCCAAGATGAGCGGAAGCAGGAATGCGGGCAGCGAGGCCGCCGCCGCAAGACTGGCCCACGCTCGTTGACGTGTTTCGAACCCGTTGGCGAAGTGGCGGGCATCCGCGTAGAGCGGCACGCGTAGTCGGGCCCGGTGGAACAGCTTACGGAGGAGAATCCGCAACCTGGGATCGTGGGCGTGCCTTCCCCGCACCGCCTGGCTGAGCCGGAGGCGGTACCGCTGTGACAACCGGTAGCCGAAGTCGACCTCCTCCGTCTGCTTCAGCTTCGGGTTGAAGGAACCGATCTCGGTGTGCACCTTCGCCGGGATGGCACACAGCGAGGGAAACAGGAACGACACGTCGCCTTCCGAACTGGCCGACCAGTAGTGGTATTGCAAACCTCGGTACTGGGCGACCAGCGTGCGGTTCACCAGCGGCTCTGCGTCTTGGACGCCACAGACCGCACCGATGGTCGAGTCACCGCGCAGAATTGCCACAGCGGAGGCCACGGCGTCACTGGCCAACGCGATGTCCGAGTCGACGTAGAACACGATCTCCCCGGTGGATCGCGCTACGCCCGTGTTTCGTGCCACGCCGCAACCCATGTTGGAACCGGTGCTGGTCACGGTGACACCGAACCGCTTCGCAATCGCCAGCGAGTCGTCGGAACTACCGTCATCGACGACGATGATCTCGATGTTCGGGTAGGTCTGACCCTGTAGCGAGCGCAGACACAGGGGAAGCGTGTCAGCCCCGTTGTAGTTGGGCACGACGATCGAAACCAGCGGCTCCATGCGTTCCTCCGACATCCGGATGACGATAGGTGCAGTCAGTAAAGCCCATCGCTTTATCTATCGACTATCCTCGTTTAATCCTTGACCGCCTCCGCACTCTCGACCGTCTACGACACGGCCGATAACGCAAGGACAACGCAGGAATAACCGGCTCCACCATAGTCGTAGCGAACCACGAACAACGCTGACGACCCACAGGAGGGGCGCATGGCGAAACTCATCGATCTGGGGCAGGCGGAAGACCTCGATGTCGACGAGGTGCAGGAGCTGTACCGCAAGTACGTGAACAGGTCGCAGGTGAAGCTCATGACTTCGTTCGGCTTCGGTCGCGAGTTGGTCGACCGGGCCGAGGGGGCGTACCTGTACACGAGAGAAGGTCGCCAGATCCTCGACTTCACCGGCGGGGTCGGCGTGCTCAACCACGGGCACAACCACCCTCGGCTGCTCGCCGCTCGCCGCCGTTTTCAAGAGCGCCATCGGATGGAGGTCCACAAGACGTACTTCTCACCGTACATCGCGGCGCTGAGCCACAACCTCGCCCAGATCCTGCCGGGCGACCTCAACATGTCGTTCTTCCCCAACTCCGGCGCGGAGGCGGTGGAGGGCGCGGTCAAGCTGGCCTACAAATACCATGGGGGGCAGCGCGGGACCGTACTGCGTGCCGACATCGCCTTCCACGGCAAACTGCTCGGCTCCGGCGGTCTCACCGGCAGTGCGCAGGCCCACTTCGCCTTCCCGACGATCCCGGGAATTCGCACGTTCACCTACGGCGACCTGGAGTCTGTCCGCGAAGCGGTGGCGTCGTCGCGGCGAACGGACGGAAGCTGCGACGTCTACGCGCTCCTCATCGAGCCGTTCAGTGCCTCCACCATGCAGTGGTGTTCGCCCGAGTTCCTGTCTGGGTTGCGTGAGCTTTGCACCGCCGAAAAAATCATCCTCATCTTCGATGAGATCTACACCGGCTGGGGCAAGACGGGCACGATGTTCTACTTTATGCGGCACCAGGATCTGGTGCCCGACATCCTCACCACCTCGAAGTCTTTCGGCGGTGGCAAGTCGTCGATCTCCGCCTTCGTGGCGCGTGAAGCGGTGTTCCGCAAAGCCTACGACAACATGAAGGACGCTCTCCTGCAGAGCACCAGTACGACCTATTACGGCTTTGGTGAGGAGACCGCCACCGCCATCGAAGCGATCTCCATAGCTGTGGAGGACGACTATCCAGGGCGCGCTCGGCAGATCGAGCGCCTGCTGGCCCCGGGGTTGGCCAGGATCCAGAAGGCGCACCCGGAAGCGATCGCCGACGTACGCGGGGCCGGCGCGCTCTTCGGAGTGTTCCTGTGTGGCGGGCCGCGACTCCTCGACCTTGCCGGAAAACTGTTGCCGGTGTCGGTCGCCCGCGACCCCCTGTTCCGGACCAAGGTCATCACCTCCGCAGTGATCGACGCTCTGCACCGGGAGCACGGCATCTACACGTACTACACGCTCAATGGGCTGAGTCCGCTGGCGATCAGCCCACCCCTGGTCGCCGGGGACACCGAGATTGAGTACTTCCTCAGCGCCTTCGAGCAGGTGTTGGAGGTCGGGATACCGAAATTGTTGACGCGCTTCGTGCGGGAGCAGGTGAGTCGGCTGTGGTGAGCGGAGGACACATGACAACTGTCGCAGTAACCGGAGCCGCCGGCGTGTTGGGTTCCGAACTCACCCGCCGGCTCCTCAGTGACGGGGTTCGCGTGCACGCGGTCGACCTCCGCGCCGTGCCGGCCGTTCCCGGACTGGTCCCGCACGTCGGGGACGTGCGGGACAGCCGGGTGGTCGCTGAGGCCTTCGACGGTGTCGACGCCGTCGTGCACTGCGCGGCCGCACTGCCGAGCTATCCCGAGGGCGAAATCCGGTCCGTCATCGCCGACGGCACGGCGAATGTGCTCAGCTCGGCGCGGGCGGCGCGGGTCTCTCGGATCGTGCACGTCTCGTCGACGTCGGTCTACGGCCTACCCCAGGTGGTGCCGACGCCGGAGAGCCATCCACGGGCCCCGGTGGACGTCTACGGCCGCGCCAAGGCCGAAGCGGAGGAACTCGCCGAGCAGCACCGGCAGGACGGCGCCTGTGTCACTATCCTGCGTCCCAAGACCTTCCTGGGTGTCGGTCGCATGGGACTGTTCGCGATGCTGTTCGAGTGGGCCGACGAGGGGCGGCACTTCCCGGTTCTCGGTCGAGGCGACGTCCGCATCCAGATGTTGGGCCTCGACGACCTGGTCGAAGCGGTGTGCACCTCGCTGCGCGCCTCGGAGACGGCAGCGAACGACACCTACAACATTGCCGCGAGCAGTTTCGGAACGTTGCGCGAGGATTTTCAATCCGTACTCGATCACGTGGGCCACGGCAAGCGGGTGATTTCCGTCCCGGCGCGCCCCGCGGTGGCCGTCCTTGAGTATCTCGAACGTTGGAAGCTCTCGCCGGTGTACGGCCGGTTGTTGCACAAGCTGCTTGCCGACTCGTACGTCAGCACCGAGCACGCCCGTCACAGGCTCAACTTCGAACCTCGCCTGTCGAATGAGGACGCCTTGTTGCGGGCCTTCGACTGGTGGCGCGCCAATCGCACTGCCCGGCCGGCGCGGCGCGGTGTCACGAGCAGCGAGCCATGGAGCCAGGGCGCCCTCAAGCTCGCCAAGGTCTTTTTCTGATTCGTACCGGCTCAGTGGAGGTGATCTGCATGTCTCAGGTGTACCTCGACCGGGATGAGGTCGCGTTGGTCGTGCGACAGAGAACGAGGCTGCGCGACCTCGTGACCTTGATCCGGCCAGTGCAATGGGTCAAGAGCCTACTCGTGGTGCCGCTGCCCCTGCTCGAACGCGGTGCCTGGACCCTCGACGGACTGGTACATCTGTTGGGCGCCATCATGATGTTCATCCTGGCTTCCGCAGTGGTGTACGTGGGAAACGATATCGCCGACCGTGAGCGGGATCGGCGACACCCGACCAAACGACAACGTCCCATCGCATCCGGGCGGGTCTCCGTGGCGGTGGCCGCCGGATACTGGGTAGGGCTGCTGGCGCTGCTGGTGGTGCTGCTCGTCACGGTCATGCCCGTGCTCATGTGGCCGCTGGCCGGATACCTCGTCCTCAACATCGCCTACAGTCGCTGGCTGAAGCACGTACCGATGGTCGATATGATCGTCGTTGCCGCCGGCTTCGAACTCCGCATCCTCGCCGGTTACCTGGCCGTCGACGTGCGACCCTCAGGTTGGCTGCTCCAGTCGATCTTCCTGCTGTGCCTGCTGCCCATCCTGGCGAAACGGCGACGGGAGTTCTCCCTCCCGGAGGAGGCCCGCCGCCCGGTGATCGGTGTGTACTCCGCGGAGTTCATCGATCAGCTCCTGGTTCTGTGCGCCGGGCTCACCACGGTTACCTTCCTGTTCTACATCAACGAACGCATGAGCTCGCACGCCGATTTGGCGTCGGTGCTCCTGTTGCCCCTGCTGCTGTTTGGCCTGTTCCGCTACCTGCACGTCGTCGGGGTGAAGGGTGGTAGCGCCGACCCGGTGCATTCGCTGCTCCGCGACCGGGCTCTCGTCATTGGCGCCGGCCTGTTCATGCTGGCCGCCGCGAGTGCGAGCTTCGTGCTGTCCTGACCCGTCGGCCTGATTGGGGGATTCATGACCACCACCACATCATCCAATGCCGGGCATCCGGAAGGAGCTGGCCCAGGCGGCAACCGGCGGCGCTGGCTGCGCGGAGCCAGGTTCCGCCGCCTGCGTCAACGACTGGTGCTGGCTGCGGCGTTCGGTTGGGCACTGTTTCTGCTGGCTCACCTTGTTCTCACCGGACGCTGGTGGCTGTGGATGTTCATCGAGCCCATGCCGCCGTTCCTGTTGGTGGCCGTTCCGGCCGCACTGCTTCTCCTCGTCCCCTTCGCCCGCGCTGTCGCCAAACCGGTTGCCCTGCTGCTCGTGGCCACGTTGGCGATCGGCGTCCCGCTGGCCGGCTTCCCGGCAACAGCGGCCACCCAGCCGGCGCAGGCCGCGACCGGAGGGCAATCCGTCAAGGTCTTTGCGTGGAACACGGGGTACTGGCACTCCGGAACGGGGTACCTGGATTACGGGGGCGACATCGACAGCCCCCAGGCATTCTACGCGTACCTGCATCAGCAGAACGCCGACGTCTACCTGCTCAGCGAGCATCTGTTCTGGCGCGGGGGGCCGATCGCTCTCGACGACCACAACGAGATTCAGAGTCAATTCCCGGATTATGAGGTGAATGTGGAGGGGGAACTCGTCACCCTCTCCCGTGTACCCGTCGCGGCCACCCATCCCCGAGCCGTGGGAGAAAATTCGGACGACTGGTACTGGCGTGGCAACAAGGCCCAGCGGACCGACCTGCGGGTGGGCGGCTGCATCCTCTCGGTGTACAACGTCCACATTCCGCAACCCATCGACCCTCGGCTCAATCCGCTGACTGCGAAGTACTACTCGTTCGCCCACCGTCAGTACAACCGGCAGCAGCGGGAGCTGGAGGCGCTACGGGACGACATAGACGGCAACGCCAACCCACTGCTGGTGGCCGGCGACTTCAACTCGCCGTGGATGGGCAGCCTCGTGCAGGTCGGCGACGATCTGCGACGGTGGAATCCAGGCAACGTCCGAGGACTTCCGGTCACCTTCCCGGCCGCGGACACCGGATGGTCCCTGCCCAAGCTCTGGCGCCTGGACTGGACCTTCACCCGCGGCCCGGTCCAGCTCTCCGACTACCGGCTGCGCCAGAGCCCGCGTCTGTCCGACCATCTGGCTCAGGACATGACCGCGTCGGTACGGTGCCAACCGGCAGCACGAGAGCGGGCCGCCTCATGACTGGTTCAGCTCGCACCTGGATCCGAAGAGGGCTCGTGGCCACCTTCCTGATCGCTGCCGGCGTGGGCGTGGTGCGCGCGGTGACCGGTGAGGACATGCAGGCCCTGCACTTGCTCGGCCGATCAGAGGTGCGGTGGTACCTCTTGACGGCGGTGGCCGCGAGTAGTTGCTGGTTGCTGCTCGGGATCCAGGCATGGCGCTACGTCCTGGCGGCCCTGGGCTCCCAGCTCAACCTGTTCGACGGCGCTCGCGTGTGCTTTGCCGCGATTGTCGGTACCTACCTGCCGGGGCCCTGGTTCCAGGCTCTGGCCGCCGTACACGTCGGACGACGCATCGGGGTTGAGCCACGCCGGATGGTGGTGGCATACCTACTCGTGGCGGTGGTGAACCTCCTGTCCGCCGCGTCCGTGGGTCTGCTCGCCGCCCCGCTGGTCCTGCAGGGCCACTGGGCCTGGCTGGTGGTTCCGGTGGTGCTCAGCTGCACGGTGGTGTGGCACCCTCGGGGTGTCATCCAGGCGACCGCCTGGGCCGCGCGCCTGCTACGGCGTGAACCCGTCACCCAACTGGTGGAACCTCGGGCACTCCGGCTCGCCATGCTGTGTCAGATCTGCGCGTGGATGGTGGGCGGGGTGCACCTGTGGCTGCTCGCCGTAGCGCTCGGTGGCCCGCCGCTGAAGACGCTGTCCGTAGCGGTCGGCGCCTACGCCTTCGCGTCTGCGGCGGCTGCCCTGATCCTGGTGCTGCCCGACGGGGCCGGGGCGAAGGACCTGCTGATCGTGGGCGCCTTGACGGTCGCCCTGCCAGTTCCCGCGGCGGTGGTAGCTGCCGTGGCCAGCCGCGCCTGTGTGATCGTGGCCGAGCTGCTCGTGGGCGCGGGGCTACTGCTGGCATGGCGGATCAGGCGGGGCCGCCAGGTCGGTCGGCCGGCTGTACCCAGCACGGTTCACACTTGACCGGACCTGCCGGATCTCATCGATGAGCCGGAAGGCAATGGCACGCCAGGCCGCCGCGCTCTTCTCGCTGAAATTCTTCACTGCCCGATCAGCCCAGTAGGTTGCTCCGTCGTAGTCACCCAGCATGCTGTCCATTTCGGCGTAGGCGACATAAAATCGTCCGACCAGAGTCAGGTCGGTGCCCGCCTCAGCGAGAGCGTAGCCATGACGCAGTGTCCTCGAGGCGTCCTCGAAATGACGCAGGCGTACCTGCGCCAGCCCCAAGCCACATAGCACATACGATTCCTCTGCCTGATCCCGCACCTCGCGCACCATGTCCAGCGCCTGCCGGAATTCCTTCTCGGCCGCTGCCGCCTGGCCGCGAGACAGACAAATGTCACCGTAAGAATGATGCACCTGCGCCTGCACGCGCCGGTTACCTATACCCACGGCTATCGCCATGGCCTTGTCCAGCATCTCTTCGGCGGCATCCAAATCGTCGGAGTCCATTCGAAGTTGCGCCACGTTGCTGAGGATATGCGCCTCGCCGACCGGGTCCTGCACCTTGCGCATCAACTCGAGCGCCCGCTGGTAGCGCTGCTCGGCGAGCTTCGATCGGCCACCGACTCGGTCCAGGAAAGCCATGTTTCGCAGACACAGCGCCAGCCCGTGCACCTCACCCACCTTCTCGAAGACCCGCCTGGCCAGGGAGAAACGTGCAGCTGCCTCGTCGTAGCGTTGCTCGAACATGCTCAGGGTTCCCTGCGAGTAGAGCATCACCGCCTCACCGCGCTGATTATTTGTCTGGCGACAGGCGGCCAGTGCGACAGCATGCGTGTCACGCCAATCGTCGAAGTAGCCGCGCGCCTCGAACAGCGCCACAAGCGTGATAGCCAAGTCCCAGCAACTTTCGGACAAGCCAAGCTCGGCCGTCTGACGAACACTGTCGACGAGGGCCGTCCGCTCGCTCTCCATCCACTCCAACGGATCCCTGAGTAGCCGGTTGACCACCTCGGGCGGCAGAGACCACCGGGCCGCGGCGCCGTGGAGAACGATGTAGTCGCCGCCGTGCAGGCGTCGATGCGCCTCGTCGGCCAAGAACTGCCAGGCACCAGTGGCGCGCTCGATGGCCAGGGCACGCGACCGATCGCTCTCCTGGTCGGCAAGTAGCTCGCGGGCGTAGACCTGAATCAGCTTGTGGAGGTGGTATCTGGCCATGACGCCGTGGTCCTGCCGGGCCTCTATCAAGCGAGCATCCACGAGGTGCTCCAGATCCTCGCCGGCCGAGTCCGTCCCCAGCACCGGTCCTGCGATCCAGCCGGGAAGGTCCGGGACGTCGAACAGCGACAGAAGGCGGAAGAGCTTCTGCGCCGAGGGTGGGACGCTGGCGTAGGCGGCCGCCATGCCTTCCCGCACCCCGACGCCGCCATGGACAAGCTCGTCCAGCCGGTGCCGTTCGTCGGCCATCCGCTCGTTGAGCTGTGCTATCGCCCAGTGTGGCCGAGCGGCGAGTCGCGCGCCGGCGATTCGCAGTGCCAACGGCAGACCGCCACACATGTCGATCAACTCCAGGACCGCGGCAGGTTCGGCGGAGGCCCGCGCCCCGCCGACGAGCACGGTGAGCAGTTCGGTGGCGTGCTGGAAACTCAGGTCGTTGATCTCAAGCAACTGGGCCCCGGGGATCCGGACCATCCGCTGTCGACTCGTGATGATGACCGCACAGGTCGACGATCCGGGTAGCAGGGGGGTGATCTGAGCCTCGTCGCGCACCTCGTCGAGCACGATGAGGAGCCTGCGCCCGTTCACCGCGCTGCGGTACAGCGACGCGACTTCTTCGGTGTCGTCGACGCCCCAGCAGCCCGACACACCCAACATCCGCAACATGCGGTTGAGCGTTTCCCGCACGCCGGCCTGCTGGCCCTCCGCCTTGTCGAGCCGCAGGTAGATCTGGCCATCTGGAAACTCCGTCGCCAGCCGGTGTGCGACGCGGACGGCAAGGGCGGTCTTGCCCACCCCCGCACGCCCCGTGATGACGCTAACGGTGAGCGAACGTGCCTGCCCGGAATCGCCCCCGAGGTGCCGCATCATCTCGACCACGGTGTCGTCGTGCCCGGTGAAGGCGGGATCATCCGCAGGTAGCATGCGCGGTACCCGAACACTTTCCACGACTGCCGGCCGTTCGGGGGGACAGGCAAGAGCCCACGCCTTTGTCTGTTCCGAGGCCCCCGGCACGTCGAGCTCCGGGTCGGCGAGCAGGATCGCCTGTTCCAGGCGGCGCAGATCCTCACCCGGCTCGATCCCCAGCTCAGTGACGAAGGTATGCCGCGCCTCCCGGTACGCCTCAAGCGCTTCTGCCTGTCGTCCACAGCGGTACAGCGCCAGAACCAAGTTGCTACGAGCCTGCTCGTGCAGCGGGTGCCTCTGCACAAGGTGCATAAATTCGTCAATCAGATCGTGGTGGCGCCCCAGTTTGAGCTCCAGCGTATGGCATTCCTCCAGAGCATTGAGTTGACGCTCCGACAGGCGGACCGCCGCAGCCTTGATGGCCAAGCTGTCGATGCCGCTGAACGGCTCGCCGCGCCACATGCCCAAACCCGCGCGAAGTTTTTCCACCGCGATGTCCAGCCGGTTGTCGGCGGCGGCGGCCCGCCCGTCCGCTATCGCCCGGTTGAAATGGAATACATCAAGCGTTTCCTCGGCCGCCTGCAGGAGATAGCCGGGCCGATGGCTCGCGATCTGCGCCTCCAGGCCGGCGTCGCTGAAGGCGCGTCGGATGCGCGAGATGCAGATTTGGATCTGTGTGCGCGCGGTGGACGGCGGCACCGCGTCCCAGACCGCCCGGACCAGGTCGTCGATCGGTACGACATGGTTGACGTCCAGCAACAACTTGGCGAGAACGATCTGCTGGCGCGGCGCAGTAAGGCTCACGGCTGATTGGGGAGTGGAAATCTCCAACGGGCCTAAAAAGCGAAAGACCGGTGTCAATGCCCCACCCCCGTAGGTGATGTCAACCGTGGACGATCGCCACACACCCTACATAAGTTGACCGATTGTTGCTACGACGTCACTCTGGGTTGCCTTGGGCGGTGTGACATGGCGGCCATCGGTGGGCTGGACGATAGGTAGGCGAAGGGGGCGAACAATCCGCCAAAGACCACATTGACCCACGTCACTTCACCTGACCGCGTTGGTGCTGGGGCCGGCGGACCGGGGCGGGGCGGGGAAGTTCTTCCCCGGGCAAGGCGACTCTCCGCAGCGACAAGGCCGATGTAGGTCGGATGAATTGCTGCTGGTTCCGGGCGGCTCGGGCAGCGTCCGTTGCGTGACCGCATTGCCGACGTACTACGTACGGCGATCCGCGAGGGACGCCTGCCGCAGAGACAGGACCGTGTCCGGTTGGTTAGATCGACGGGCCGAAGATTTTGCGCCGTAGGACGGGGAATCGCGCCAGCACGGAGAAGCGCACGGAACGGTCCGATTCGCAGGTGTGGCGAGGGCGGCGTTGGTGGCGTTTCGGGTGGAAAGGGCTAGGGCGCGTCTCGGGGATCAGACGAGGGGGGAGAGCTGCGGCGAACGCTCGGCCGCGGGGGCCTCCGTCGCCGCCAACTCCCGGCGGGCGGCGGCCAGGAACGCCTCCGCGTACGACTCGGCGGGGAAGTCACCCAGGTAGCGTCGGCGGGTGGCCCAGCGTTCGGCGGCCAGCGGGTCGGTGTCCAGCAGTGCGGTCAGCACACCGTCCAGGTTGGACAGATCCCGACGCAGCACGTAACCCGACGCGGCGAGCGGGAACCGCTCGGTGAACCGGTCGCCCTCGTCGCCCATGTCGATGACCGCGTACGGCTTGCTGGAGTAGAGGTAGTCCGAGATCACCCCGGACACGTCGGAGACCAGCGCGTCCGAGGAGTTCACGCACTCGGTCAGGCTCAGCTCGCGGGCCGCCGCACCGACCACGTGCGGGCGACCGCTGCTGGCCCGATCGGCGACGAGCAGCTCGGTCAGCCGACCCAACTGGCGGGCCGAGGCCGGGTTCTGTGCCGTGTACGGGTGGGCCCGCAGGATCACTGTCGCGCCGCGCTCCACCAGTCGGCGCAGCAGCCCCTCGGCCACCGGCAGCGAGCAGTAGTCGGCGTCGGCGTGGTGCCCGGTCCACGTCGGCGTGTACAGCACCGTCGGATGCGCCAACCCCCGCGCCGGCTCCGGGCGCACCTGGATCGACTCGACCTGCGGGCGGCCCACCACCACGAACTTGTCCGCCGGGATCCGCACGCCGGCACGGGCGTACCTGTCGATCGCCGCCGGGCCGGCCACGAAGATCCGGTCGAAGATCCCGGACACCGGGTTGGCGCTCGGCGCCTTGTCGCTGTCGCCGTGGTGCAGTTGCACGTGGGTGAGCTGGGTGAAGCGGATGCAGTGGCTGTTCTTCGCGCCGTGGTTGACGTAGAACGCCGCCCGCAGGCTCGGCACCAGCGCCTCGTCCATCGCCCGCAGGGTGGGGCAGTAGACCACCGGCGCGTCGGTGGCCGCGGCGATGGGGGCCAGGAACTCCGGCTCGCGCAGCACGACCAGGAACGGCCGGCCGATCCGCTGCAGGTACGGCAGCCACATGGTGACCTGGTATTCCGAGCCGGGCGGCGCGGAGAAGTAGAGCAGGAACTCCGGCTGGTGCCGCCGCAGCGCCCGAGCCACCGGGCCGCCACCGGCTCCCGGCCGCAAGCGCCGCCGAGCCAGGTCCAGGGCGACCACACCGGTGCCGACGCCGACCAGCAGGCTCGCGGCCAACGCCACGCCGGGCGGCAGGGTGAGCGCGGCGGCCAGCGCCAGGACGGCGAGCAGTCCGAGCAGGATGGTGCCGAGCCGGTCGGCGACCAGCGGCGTCCAGGCGCGAACCGGCAGGTTGGCCGTGCGGATCTCCAGGTTGCCGGCGGTACGCAGGGGCCCCACCAGCAGCACCAGCCCCAGCAGGACCAGGGCGGTGGCGACAAGCGTGAGGCTGAGCCCGTCGTCCAGCCGTCGGGAGTAGCCGACCAGGATCGCGGCGGCGACGAGCGTCGTCTCCGCGACGAGGTCGGCGGTGGGTCGGATCCGCTGCTCGGCGGCCGAGGCGGCCAGCGCGGCGACGGCCAACGCCAGCCCCCAGCCGGTGGCGCCGGTGAGCGCCAGCACGACAAAGGCCAGCACCGCCAACCCGGTGCTCAGGCACCGGGCGGCCAGCTTTCGGACCAGGTCGCCGCGCATGTCGCTCCGTTCGTGGTTCCGCCGCCGGTCGGTGTCAGCTCGTCGACGCCGCGCCGGCCGGCGCCTCGACCTGACTCCCGGTCTGGGCCGGCACGCTCGGCGCGGACCCGTCGCCGGGTGCCCGGCGTACGTCGATGACCTGGCCGGTCAGGTCGGAGATCAGCACGTCCAGGGACGACTGGGCGACGGCCTCCGCGGCGAGCAGGGTGTGCTCCGGCTCCTCGCCGAAGGCCCGCGTACGCATCGGCGTCGCGGTCCGCTCCGGGTTGATGCAGTTGACGCGGACGCCGACGTCGGCCCACTCGTCGGCGAGCGCCTGGGTCAGGTTGACAAGCGCGGCCTTGGTGGCCGAGTACAGCGCGTAGCGGGCCCGCCCCCGGGTGTAGGAGCTGGACGTGTAGAGCAGGAGCTGGCCCTTGGTCTGCTGGAGGTAGGGCAGGGCCTGCCGGGCGATGGTCACCGGGCCGACGAAGTTGACCTGGAGCACCCGGTCCATCGTCTCCTCGTCCATCTCGGCGAGGGCGCCCTTCTCCAGGACCCCGGCGGTGACCACCACGTGGTCGATCCGGCCGGTGGCCTCGAAGGCGGTGGTCAGCGCGGCCTCGACGTCCGCGGCCCGCTCCACGTGGGTGCCGGTGCTGGAGCGGCTGAACGGGAAGACCTGGGCGCCGTAGCGGCGGGCCAGCTCGGCCAGCTCGTGGCCGATGCCGTAGCTGCCGCCGAACACCACGATGGTGCGGCCGGTCAGCTCCTCCGAGTAGCTACGGTGGTCGGTCAGCCGGGGTGCCTGCGCCGCGGCGAGTTGGAAGAGCTTGTCCGCCAGGTGCACGTCGACCGGGTGGGTGACCTTGATGTTCTCGTCGGAGCCGTCGATCACCTTGATCGGGGTGCCGGGCAGGTACCGCAGGACCACGCCGCAGTCGTCGGTGGCGGCGAAGTCCGGGTCGTCCTCGGCGATCCGGTACGCCTCGCGGATGGTCGGGGAGCGGAACGCCTGCGGCGTCTGCCCGCGGCGCAGCCGGGAGCGCACCGGGATGTCGGTGATGCAGTCGTCGTCGTCCACCTGGATGATCGTGTCGGCGGACGGGATGGCCACGTCCACGGCGTCGTAGGTCCACAGCGCGTTGACGCACTCGCGCACGATCCGGCCACTGAGCAGCGGGCGTACCGCGTCGTGGAAGAGGATGTTGCAGTCCGCCGGGCCGACCGCGTCCAGTGCGATCCGGGTGGTGGCGTTGCGGGTGTCACCACCCTCGATCACCTTGGTGACCTTGCGCAGGCCGGCCTTCTCGACGATCTGCCGGGCGTCGTCGACGTGACCGGTCGCCATCAACACGATGATCTCGTCGATCTCCGGTGCCGCCTCGAAGACCGCCAGGGTGTGCTCGATGATCGGCTTGCCGGCGATCTTCAGCAGTTGCTTCGGGATGCCGAGGCCCAGCCGCGTCCCGGTGCCTCCGGCCAGAACCACGGCCACCGTCCGCGAGGGTCGCCACGGCGTCGGGGTCTCCGCCACGGCGTCCGGGCCAGTGGTCTGGTCCTGCGTCATTGCCGGATCCTCACTCTCTTCGGATGCGTTAACGGAAGGTTCCGCCCGAGCGGCGACGGGATGAACCTTAACGCGCGGACCGCGCCGCCCCAACGCGGGCGACGCGGTCCGTGGTGCCGTGTCGATGCCGGCGGTCCGCCGGCGACCTACTTGCTGTTCGCGTACGCCTCGTAGGCCCGGATGACCTCGTCGGTGGGCCCGTCCATCCGCAGGACGCCCGATTCGAGCCAGATCGTCCGCTCGCAGGTGTCCCGTACCGAGGAGAGCTGGTGGCTGACGAGGAACACCGTGCCGGCGCCCTCGCGCAGCTCGCGGACCCGCTGCTCGCTGCGCTTGCGGAAGCCCTTGTCGCCGGTGGCGAGCGCCTCGTCGATGAGCAGCACGTCGTGCTTCTTCGCGGCGGCGATGGAGAACCGCAGCCGGGCCGCCATGCCCGACGAGTACGTCCGCATCGGCAGGCTGGCGAAGTCACCCCGCTCGTTGATCCCGGAGAACTCGATGATGCCCGCGGCCTGCTTGGCCACCTCGTCCGGGTGCATGCCCATGGCCAGGCAACCGAGGGTGACGTTGCGTTCCCCGGAGAGGTCGTTGAGCAGGGCGGCGTTCACGCCCAGCAGCGACGGTTGCCCCTGGGTGTGGATCGCGCCCCGGTTGACCGGCAGCAGGCCGGCGATGGCCCGCAGGATCGTGGACTTGCCGGAGCCGTTGCTGCCGATCAACCCGATCGCCTCGCCCCGGTACGCGGTGAACGAGACACCCTTGACCGCGTGCACCTCCCGGATGTTCGGGGCGTGGGTGCGCTTGACCAGCCGGCGCAGCGCGGCCACCGGTGTGGTGCCGCCGGCGGCACCCTTGTGCACCCGGTAGATGATGTGCGCGTCGTCCACGACCACTGTCGGGATGCGCTCCTGCGTCGACGTCATCGTCGCGCTCGCCCCGATGGGGGCGTCGAACCGCTCAACCACGGCCGTACTCCTGTTCGCCGCGCCAGAAGTAGATGAACCCGCCCAGGCCGGCGAGCAGTGCCCACCCGCCGCCGACCAGCCAGAGCTGGGCCAGCGACTCGTTGAGCAGTGGTGCTTCCTCCAGCAGCGTGTACCGGGCAAGCTCGATGTAGACGAGCAGCGGGTTGTACTGCACGAGCGTCGTCGCCCAGCTCGGCAGCCGCTCGAAGAGGCTGACACTGTAGAGGACGCCGGAGCCGTACATCCAGGTGCGCATGACGAACGGCATGACCTGCTTCAGGTCGCTCGACTTGCTGCCCAGCCGGGCCACCACGAGCACGACGCCGGCGTTGAACACCGCCTGGAGGAACAGGGCCGGCACCAGCAGCAGCCACTCCAGCGTGATCGGTTCCCCGGTGACGAGCACGATGCCGACCAACACCACCATCGACGCCAGCAGTTGCTGGAACTGCGTCAACGTCGTGGACAGCGGCAGGCTGGCCCGGGGGAAGTGCAGTGCCCGGATCAGCCCCAGGTTGCTGCTGATCGACTGGGTGCCGGCCAGGACCGCGCTCTGGGTGAAGTTGAAGATGAACAGCCCGGTGGTGAGGTAGGCGATGTAGTTCGGCATGTCGTTCTGTGCCAGCACCACCCCGAAGATCAGGTAGTAGACCGCCGCGTTGGTCAGCGGGGTGAGCACCTGCCAGAGCTGGCCCAGCTTGGCGTTGCTGTACGAGGCGACCAGCTTGGCGTTGGCGTACGCGGCGATGAAGTGCCGGTAGGCCCACAATTGGCGGCTGTACTCGACGAGGGTCGGTCGCTCACCGGCGACCCGTAGCCCGTGCCGAGCGGCCAGCTGCGCCTGGGTCAGGCCCGTGTCGGGGTCGACCAGCGCGGTGGTGGCCATGGGAATGGCGCTCCGATCTTTCGTGCAGACGGGTGGCTCACGACGATGGAATCCTAGTGGGAGATGTGCGCGGGGCGCCGCCTCGTCGCTGCGAGGACAGTAGTCCGAAACACGTCGGGACGCAACCGTATCGTCGTTGCGCTACTCTGGGCACCGTGAGCTGCGATAAGAGTCCCTGGTGACGACCGAGAAGAGGCGTGCCCCGGCCGGCGCGGCAGTGCTCCGTGGCGAGATCACCACGGCCATCCGGCGCGCGCTGACGCAGGAGTTGGCCGCGGTCGGCTACGGCCGGCTCTCCATCGAGGCGGTGGCTCGTCGTGCCGGCGTCAGCAAGACGGCGATCTACCGACGGTGGAACTCCAAGCTCGACCTGGTGCTGGAGATCGTCGCCGCGGCGGCACACGGCAAGCTGCCGGTGCTGGACACCGGCACCCTGCGCGGTGACCTCGCGCTGCTGTTCCAGGCGGTGGCGCACGCGCTGCGCCACCCGCTGGCGTCGCAGATCATCCCGGACCTGTTGGCCGAGGCGGCCCGCAACCCCAGCATCGACGCGACCCTGCGTCAGGTGTTGCACGCCCGTCAGCAGGAGATCGGCGGTCGCCTGGTCGCCCGCGCCGTGCGGCGCGGCGAACTGCCCACCGACACCGACCCGGACGCGGCGGTCGACCTCATCGTGGGCCCGCTCTACTGGCGGCTGGCCATCGCCCGTCTCCCACTCACCGACAGCTACCTCGACAACCTGGTCGAATCCGTGGCCGCCGGGCTCGGCGCCGACAGCCCCCTACCCCGTCCCCGAACAGCCCCGATATCGGGTTGACCAGCCTCCGACACTCCGCCGCCCGCAGCGGCGGTCCCGCTGTCCGATTCCGCTACGCTGCCCCCTGACCCCCGGCCGGTCACCGGTCAGACATCCGCCTCTCGCCCCTCAACCCGCCGCCGGACGACAAGGACGCCCCGTGACGCAAGTCGAAGACGCTGTTGTGGCCTCAGCGGCAGGCAGCCAGAAGGACACCCCGAGCGCGGGTGCTCGACCCGGACGGGGCCCCGGTCTGATCGGGCGGTTCAACGCCGCGGTGGCGGCCGCACCCGTGGTGTGCACCGACGCGGCGGTGGTGAGCTTCGCCATCTGGACGCTGCTCTACCACCTCAACCTCGGCCTCGACCTGCGCCCGTCCGTCGTCTTCCTCATCTGGGTCGTCCTACAACCGGTCGCGGCGTACGCGGCCTGGCGACTGCGCCGTCACGACCCGGTGGTGCGGCAGACCGACGACGAGACCGCCCCCGCCCCGAGCGAGCGGCCCGCCGACCGCGCGTCGCTGCTGCGTCGGTACGCGCTGCCGGTCGGTGCCGCATTCGGCGCGGCGTTGTTCGCCGCCCTCGGTCGTGGCGCGGTGAGCTGGTGGTTGGCCGCCGGCCTCGGCCTCGTCTCGGTCGTCTCCGCCTGGCTGGCCCTGCCCCGCCGCGGCGGGGCGACCGACGCGGTCGCCGCGCCCGCCGGCCAGCGGACCACCCCCGTGCAGGGGTACGTGGTCCTCGTCGTGTCCCTGGCCGCCGCCTACTTCGCCACGTTGATCGACCGGGTGTCGCTCGACGACGTCTTCTACGTCGGCAAGTCGGTCTGGGTCGCCGACCGGGACAACATCCCGTTCAAGGACTTCCTGTTCACCGAGGGCGTGCTGCCGGGCGGTTCGGCGAACCCGCCGCTGCCCTCCTTCGAGGTGTTCATCGGGGCGCTCGCCCGCGCCCTGCATGTGCACACGGCGTCGGTGCTGTGGTATTTGCTGCTGCCGGTGCTGGCCGTCTTCGCGGTCTTCGCGCTGTGGCGGCTCGTGCTGCGCTGGGCCCCGCGACGCCCGCTCGTCGCGTTCGGCGTCGCGGCGGCCTACATCCTGCTCGTGGCGTACTACGCCGACGCCCTGAACACCTACCACCTGCCCCGGCTGACCCAGGGCAAGAGCGTCTTCGTCCACGCGCTGATCCCCCTCGCCTGGGTGTACCTCACCGACTACCTGGAGCACCGCTCGCGGCGGGCCCTGCTCCTGCTCACCCTGCTCTCGGTCGCTGCTGTCGGCTACACCACCACCGCGGTCTTCCTGCTGCCGCTGCTCGCCGCGGCGGCCGGCGCGGTGCTGCTCGTCACCCGGCGCACGCGGGAGGCCATCGTGTGCTTCGCGGTGCTCTCGGTCTATCCCCTGCTGTCCGGCGTGCTCGTCCAGGTGCTGCGCGGTGGGGTGGAGGAGGCCGCCGCGACGTACTCTCCGCTGTTGCCGCTGCGGACCATCTACGAGCTGACGCTGTGGCTCGGCGTCCTCGGCGTCATCGGTGGGCTCGCCGTCTGGTGGTCGCCCCTCCTGCTCCGTCGTGGTGTGCCGCAGCAACTGGCCGTCGGCGCCGCGCTGGCGGTCACGGTGCTGATGGTCCCCGGCCTGTTGAAGTTCGGCGGTGACCTCAGCGGGCTGACGGCCGTGCTCTGGCGGGTGCCGTGGATCCTGCCCGTGCCGGCGCTCGTCGGTGTCCTCGCGGTCATCCGCCTGCCCGGGCTGGCCCGGACGAGCCGGGTCCTCGCCTTCGCCCTCCCCGTCGTCCTGGTGTTCCTCTTCTTCACGCAGGGAAAGCCGATGTGGGAGGGGCAGGTGATCCAGACGAAGCCGACCTGGCGGATGCCGGAGAACCGCAAGGCCGCCTCCTTCTGGATCAAGACGCTGGACCACCCCGCCGGCCTGGTCCTCGCACCGTCGTCGGTGATGCGGTCGCTCCCGCAGGTCACCTCGGAGGTCCGCGTGGTGCTGCCCCGCGACCTGTATCTCACCGACTACGGACCCGAGACGCCGTTCGCGCAGGACAGGCTGCTGCTCGCGAGGTTCGCCGACGGCACGGAGCCCGTCGCCGTTCCCGCGGTCGCCGAGGCTATGGCCAGGGTTGGCGTGGGCATGGTGTGCCTGTGGAAGGGCAACACCGTCAGCGCGGCGGCGACCCCCGCCCTCGGGCTGGCACCCTTCGCGTCGCGGAAGGCGCCGGGCGCCATGGTCTGCTATCGCCCCGGCTCGATCACCGGCGGATCCTGAGGCGGGTCGGGCCGGTGGTCGGTTTGGTCGGGTTTCCGTACGGATACCCGCTCGATACCCTCACGCAGTCTCGCGTTAGGGTCGCAGTCACGTTCGTCAGCCGGGGGCTGCCGTGACGTGACGCGCGTCCACCAGGCGCTGCGGTCCCGGCTCCTGGTCTGCGCAGACCGAGCCCAGCCCGGTACGGAAATCGTAGGGAGCGAACTCGTTGTTCGGCACGTTCTCAGGTCGCATCGGAGTGGCCGCCAGCGCCGCCCTGCTGGTGCTGGCCTACCTGGTCATGCTCGTCGCGGGTGTCTTCGGCTGGGTGGGCCTGTTCGCCGTCGCCGGACTGGCCGCCATCATCGGCGAGTTCGCCGTCGCCCGCTGGTCACCCCCATCGCTGCTGCTGTTGGAGAAGGTGGGTCTGCACTGGTCGTACCGGCAGCTGGCCCGGGACCTCGCGGCCGTGCTGCTGGTCGCCGCCGAGGTGCGGCTCGGCGGCGGTGAGCTGACCCTGCTGCTGGCGCTGCCGGCCGCGGTGTGGGTCGTGTCGGTCTTCGCCGGGGCGCTCTCCATCATGATCGAGCGTCGTAACCCGCTCTCCGCCATGGTGCGCAACATCGAGCTGGGTGAGCTGCGCTCCGCCCCGCAACTGCCGGCCTGGGTGGCGGCGGTCACCGGTGACCGGATGCCCCTGCTCAACCTGCTGCTGGTGCCGGCCGCCGTGGCCGCCGCGGTGCGGCACGACCTGACGCCGTTCTTCGGCGCCGCCGCGGTGGCCGTCGTGGCGACCGGCCTGGTGGGTGCCATCACCGCGCTGACCTGGCTGCGCGGCCGGGGTCGGAGCACGGGGGAGGGGCCGCTGCTTCCGGCCGTGCAGCGCTGGCTGGACACCTACCGGCCCGAGGTGGCGCTTTACTTCGCCGGGCCGGCCAAGGACGTCTACCAGGCCAACATGTGGCTCGCCCCGACCGAGGCGCTCCAGCAGCGCGCGGTGGTGCTGCTGCGCAACCGGGACGCGTTCCTGGAGTTGGCCGACACCCGGCTGCCGGTGATCTGCGTGCCGGCCGGTGTCGACTTCATGAACCTCGACCTCACCGGCATCCGCGCCGCGCTCTACTCGGCGAACGTCGGCGCGAACATCCACATGCTCCGTGAGCCGAGCACGAAGCACGTCTTCGTCGGGCACGGCGACAGCGACAAGCAGGCGAGCGTCAACCCCTACAGCAAGGTGTACGACGAGGTCTGGGTCGCCGGCCTGGCCGGCCGGGAGCGCTACGCCCGCGCCGGCGTGGGGGTGCTCGACTCGGACATCGTCGAGATCGGTCGCCCGCAGCTCGCCGGCGTGCACACCTTCGGCGCCGAGTTCGTGGACCGGCCGTTCACCGTGCTCTACGCCCCCACCTGGGAGGGCTGGCTCGACGACGACCCGTACCACACCTCCCTGGTGCTGATGGGCGAGCGGATCGTCAAGGGGCTGCTCGCCGCGACGCCCCGGCTGCGTCTGATCTACAAGCCGCACCCGCTGACCGGCTCGCGGTCCAGGGCGGCCAGGGCGGTGCACGACCGGATCGTGACGGCCGTCCGCGCCGCCGGTGGCGACCCGAACGCGTCCTCCCTGGACGGCACCGCCCACCTGGTGGTCACCGGCCGTACGCCGGCGCTGTTCGACTGCTTCAACCAGACCGACCTGCTGATCAGTGACGTGTCCAGTGTGGTCTCCGACTTCGTGCAGAGTCAGCGGCCGTACGTGGTGGCGAACCCGTCCGGCCTGTCGGACGACGACTTCCGCCGGGAGTACCCGACGGCTCGGGCCGCGTACCTGCTCTCCAAGGACTGCGGCGAGTTGGAGAAGATCGTGGCGCTGACCCGGGCCGGTGACGACCCGATGACCGAGGCCCGCCGCGAGCTGAAGACCTACCTGCTCGGCCCGGCCGAGGCGAACCCGATGGACCGGTTCCAGGAGGAGATCGACCGCCTCTGCCGCTGAGCGGGGCGTACCTGCCGCGCGGAAGCGCCCGGCCCCGACACCCCTCGGGCCGGGCGCTTTCGTTTCAGCCCAGCAGCGCGGCCACCGCGTCGGCGGCCGGGGTGTCCGCCGGCAACGCCTGCGCCGCGACGACCACCGCGACCGGCAGCGGGCCGTACACGTGCGGGAAGAGCTGCCCGCCGCGCGACGGCTCCCAGCGCAGCGTGGCACCCAACCGGTCCTCCGCCACGCTCAGCAGGGTCAACCCGGTCGCCCCGGCGAAGTGCCGCCGCGCCGTCTCGACCACCTGGTCGGCGCCGGAGAGGTGGATGAAGCCGTCCTGCCGGTCAACGGCGGAGCCGGAGAAGACACCGGCGGCGAGGGCGTCGTCCCATTCCGCGCTCGACAACAGTTTGTAGATCACCGCCGCAGCCTACGGGGGTGCGGCCGGCACACTCGCCCGGTTTCCCCGGTACCGCCGCGCCCGTCACCCCGATCCGGGCATGCTCAGGTCAAGGGCCGCGGAGGGATGGGCGATGCAGAGCTACGACGACGACTGGACCGACAGCCAGCGCGCACTGTACGACGAGTGCTACCGGGCCGGTGGCGAGTGGGCCGAGGACCCGGACACCCCGTCCGATGACGTACAGCACGTGATCAACCTGGCCGAGGCGGACGACGACGCCTTCACCGACGCCGAGATCGACTTTCCGCCCCTGGTCGACGCGGTCACCCAGGCGAGCGGGGTCACCGTCACCAGCGTGCCGGCCAGCCACGAGGACCCGGGTTTCCGCGGTTTCACCGACGGCGTCCGGGACGCCACCGCCGACGACGTCTTCGGCCTGTAGGGCCGTTCCCACACGCGGCTTTCCGCCGGGTGCGCGTTTCTGCCACCATTCGCAGAACAGCGCTGCGACGGACGGGGGCACGGGTGCGGATCCTGCTGGTGGAGGACGACCGCCGGGTGGCCGCCGCGCTCTCCTCCGCCCTCACCCGCCGGGGGTACGAGGTCGAGCACGCCGCCACCGTCGCCGCCGCGCTCTCCGCCGCCCCGTGCGACCTGGTGCTGCTCGACCTGACCCTGCCCGACGGCGACGGCACCGACCTGTGCCGGGAGCTGCGCCGGCGCAGCAGCCAGCTCGGCATCATCGCGGTGACCGCGCGGGGTGAGGAACGCGATCGGGTGCTGGGCCTGCGTCTCGGCGCGGACGACTACGTCGTCAAGCCGTTCTCGATGGTGGAGTTGCAGGCCCGGATCGAGGCGGTGCTGCGCCGGGCCGCGAACGCCGCACCGCAGCGGCACCTCATCCAGGCCGGTTCGGTGCACATCGACGTGGCCGCGCGGACGGTGACCGTGGACGGCCGGGCCGTCACGTTGACCCGCAAGGAGTTCGACGTGTTGCTCTCGCTGGCCCGCCAGCCGGGGGTGGCGGTGCCCCGCGACCGCATCCTGCTGGACGCCTGGGGCACCACCTGGGCCGACCGGCACACCGTCGAGGTGCACGTCGGGTCCCTGCGCGGCAAGCTCGGCGACGCCCGGCTGGTGGAGACCGTCCGTGGCGTCGGCTACCGGCTGCGCGATGCGTGAGGGGCGGACATGCGTCGTCGACTGGTGATCAGCTACCTGCTGCTGATGGTGCTCGTCCTCATCGCGTTGGAGACGCCGCTGGCGGTCACCATGGCCAGTCGCGAAACCGAACAGGTCCGTGCCGACCGGCTCGCCGACGCGACCCGGTTCGCCTCGCTGGCCGGGCCGGCGCTGCGCGACGGTGGGCCGGGCCCGATCGAGTCGGAGCTGACCAGCTACGACAACCTCTACGCGATCGGCGCGGCGATCGTCGACCGGGACGGGAGCACATCCGTCGCGTCGCCGAGCTGGCGGCCCGGTGTGGGGGTCGCGTCGGTGCTGGACATGGCGCTGTCCGGGCAGCAGACCAGCGCCCCCGAGTTGGTGTGGCCGTGGACGACCGGCCCGGTGGTGGTGGCGGTGCCGATCAACGACGGTGGTGAGGTGCTCGGCGCGGTGGTGATCGTGACCCCCGCCGACCCGATCCGCCGGGCGGTCACCGTCTGGTGGTCGCTGCTCGCCCTGGCCGGCCTGCTCGCCGTGCTGGCCTGCGTGCTCACCGCGTTCGGGTTGGCCGGTTGGGTGCTGCGCCCGGTCACCGAGCTGGACGCGGTCACCCACGAGATCGCCGAGGGCGACCGGGGCGCCCGGGTGCAGCAGCGTCCGGGGCCGCCGGAGCTACGTCGTCTGGCGGCCAGCTTCAACCACATGGCCGACGTGGTCTCCGACGTGATGGACCGGCAGCGTGCCTTCGTCGCGCACGCCAGCCACCAACTGCGCAACCCGCTCACCGCGCTGCGGCTGCGGGTGGAGGAACTGGGCCCCAGCCTCACCGACCCGGAGGGCCGTGCCGAGCACCGGCTGGCGCTGGAGGAGACCGACCGGCTGGCGTTGGTGCTCGACGCGCTGCTGACCCTCGCCCGTGCCGAGCGGGAGGAGAATGAGCGGGTCACCGTGGACGCCGCCGCGGTGGCCGCGTCCCGGGTGGCCGCGTGGGCGCCGCTGGCCCGGCACCGTTCGGTCGCGTTGCGGCTGACCACCACCGACGCCCCGGCGTACGCCCAGACCGTGCCGACGGCCGTCGACCAGGCGCTGGACGCGCTCATCGACAACGCGGTGAAGTTCAGCGGGGCCGGCGGGGCGGTGACGGTGAGCGTGGCCCGCCGCGACGACGGCGTGGCCCTGGAGGTGCGCGACTCCGGTCCGGGCATGACCGGGAGTCAGCTCGGCCAGGCGACGGAGCGGTTCTGGCGGGCGCCGGACGCGCAGAACGTGGACGGCGCGGGGCTCGGCCTGACCATCGCCGCCGTACTGGTGGACGCGTCCGACGGTCGGCTCACCATGCGCCCGGGGCAGACGCGGGGGCTGGTGGCCGCCCTGTGGTTTCCCGCGCCGGAGCCCGTACCGGATCCGGAGCCGGACCGGGAGCCGTCGGCGGAGCCGGTGGACGACGTGCCGGCCACCGACTGGCGGCCCACCCTGACGCGGTAGCACCAGGCGTCAGGGCTTGGCCTCCCGGTACCACGCGGCGGCGCCGGGGTGCAGCGTCAGCGGCGCGGTGACGATCGCCGAGCGGGGGCTCATCCGCCCCGCCGCGGGATGCGCGGCGGCCAGCTCGGCCCGCCCGTCCATCAGCAGGCGGGTCACCTCCCGGACCAACGGTTCCGGCAGGCTGACGTTGACGATCAGATAGTTCGGGTCGGCCACCGTGGTCACCGCGTCGACCCCGTACACGGAGTGGGGGATGTCCCGGGAGACGTACACCTGGCCGTAGCACGCGCTCAGCCGCTCGGTCCATTCGCTGAGGTCCACGATCCGGGTGGCACGCTGCCGGGCCAGGTTCTCGATACCCCACACCGGCAGCCCACCGGAGAAGAAGAAGGCGTCGATCTGCCCCGAGCGCAGCGCCTCCACCGAGTCGTCCAGCCCGAGCCGTGTACGGCGTACCGCGTCGCCACCGAGGCGGGCCACCTCCAGCAGCCGGGTCGCGGTGATCTCGGTGCCCGATCGGGGTGCGCCGACGGAGACCCGCCGGCCGCGCAGGTCGTCGAGCGTGCGCACCGGCCCACCGCTCGTGGTGACCAGGTGCAGCTGGTCGTCGTAGACCCGGGCGATCGCCTCGACCGAGGAGCTTCCCGCGCTGCTGGTGGGCAGGACGTCGGCCTGGGTGAAACCCAGCTCCGCCCGGCCGGACTCGACAAGTTGGACGTTCTCCGCGGAGGCGGCGGTGATCACCACGCGGGCGTCGACGTCGGGCAGTTCCCGATTGAGGATGGCCGCCAGCGACTGCCCGAACGCGTAGTAGACGGCGGTGGGGCTGCCCGTGGCGATCCGGATCAGCGTCTGTTCGGTGGGGGCGTCCTGGCAGCCGGCGGTGCTTGCGGTCGCGGTCAGCAGCACCGTCAACAGGGCCGCCAGCATCGCCCCGTGACGCCGGGGCCGGCGGGATGAGGTACGTCTCACGCGATGCACTGTGCGCCGTCGGACCGGTGCGCGCAACCGCCTTGCCGGCGGTGGGCCGGACGGGTGTGACCCGCGCGCCGGTCAGCAGGCCGGGCGGGCCGGCTCCAGCTTCGCGTTGCTCAGGATCCGCGCCCGGTCCGGGCCGTCGGCCACGCTGACCAGGAAACAGCCGGTGCCCGCGCTCAGCCGGGCCGGAACGCCGAGCACGGTGGCACCGCGGATCAGCACCGCCGACAACTCCCGGTCGGCGAGCCGCACACCGAGGATGTGCCGGCGGACGTGTCGGCCGGCCGCCAGCAGCGCGGAACGCCAGGCCGCCGCCGCGAGGCGGGTCACCAACCCGCGGCGTGCCGGCGAGGCCCCGGGCAGCGGCCCACCGAGCAGCTCACGCCGCCCCTGCCACCAGCCCGCGTCCAACATTCGGGCGTATGCGCCGCGCTGCTCCGGGGGCACCCAGAGCCGGTGCAGCTCGTAGCGGCGGCGCAGGCCCCCGACGGCGACCTCGTGGGTGACCGGGATGTCCAACCGGGCGAGCAACTGCCGCATCCGTTGCGCGGCGTCCTCCCGGTTGAACTCCACCCCCGGCAGGCGCGCGGGGAGCGCCGCGTGCGGCCGGGCGGCGGTCGGCGACGGTGTGCAGCGCAGCAGGCAGGCGGCCTCGAACGCGTCGCCCAGCGTCAGCCAGTCCAGCGGGGGTGGCGGCACCGCCGAGCGCGGACGGTCGAGCAGGGCGGGTTCGCGGGTCAACGAAGGCTCCCTCGTCGGAGTCTGGGTTCCCCCACCGTGGCCTCTGCGCCGCCGTTACGGAACTCCTCCGGCCCAGCCTTGAGCAAATCTTGCGGCTGCCGAGCAGCTACAGGTCGGCGACCACCAGGTCCACCTGCCGCACCCGGCCGGGCGCGGTGGCCTGCTCCTCGACGGTGTGCTTCAACTCCCGCAGCGTGCCGACCAACTCCGCGGCGGAGCGCGGTCGGGCACCGGCGACGAGCAGGTCCCGGACCAACCGGCCCTTGGTCGCCTTGTTGAAGTGGCTGACCACCGAGCGGACCGGCACGCCGTCGACCTCCCGCTCGTGCAGCACCCGCACGGTGACGGTCCGCTCGGCCAGCTCCCCACGCGGCGTCCAGGTGGCCGCGTACGCGCCGGAGCGCAGGTCCAGCACCGGGCCCCGGCCGGCGGCGGCGTCCACCGCCGGCGCCAGCTCGCCGCGCCAGTACGCCGACAACGCCCCGACACCCGGCAGGCGGGCGCCGATCGGGCAGCGGTACGGGGGGATCCGGTCCGCCAGCCGCACCGCTCCCCACAGCCCGGAGCTGATCAGGATCGACCGGCGGGCCGCCCGTTGCGCCGCGACCGGCAACGACGCCAGTTCCAGCGCCTCGTAGAGCACCCCGGTGTAGAGCCGCTCGGCCGGCGCGGTGGCCGCCTCCCGCAGCCGGGCGTTGCGGCGCAGCTCACCCCGCTGGCCCTCGCTGAGGCCGAGCGCCGCCCGCGCCGCCGCCTCGTCCGGCCCGGCGCTCAGCGCCACCAACGCGTCCACCACCCGTTCGCGGGCCGGGTTCAGCTCGGGCAGCGAGAGCCGCTGCGGGGACCAGCGCCGCCCGGTGCCGGCGTCGGCCTTCCCCTCCGAGGGCGGCAGCAGGATGAGCATCGGTTCTCCTCGACGGACGGGACGGCGGTCCGGCCAGCGTACGACCCGCCGTTACCGCCAGGGCCGCACCGGGGTGTCGGGGTGGTACACGCGATAGCCGCCGACCTCGCGGACCGGCGTGGCGTCGGCCCGGTCGGCGAGCAGTCGGCGCAGCCGCCGGTCCATCGGGGAGTCGACCTCCACCACGTAGCCCGGCCGTTCGGCCCGCCCCACCTGCCGCCAGTACGGGCGGTAGCGGTTCTGCCCGGGGGACAGGTCACCGTCGAGCACCGCGCAGACCACCGTCTCGTCGGTGTTGAAGATCAGTCGGTTGCAGGTCCAGTAGTCCCCGTACACCTGGTGGGGACCATTGGCGCGCAGCGCGGCGGCCAACTCCCGGGCCTGGCGTTCCTCGGTGCGCGACGCGGCGGTGCCGGCGGTCGCGAAGAGCACGGTGATCACCAGCGTGGTCGCGGCCAGGGCGACCAGCACGGCTGCGGACAGCGCGCCGGTGACCCGGCCGAGCACGCTGCTGGTGCCCCGCCAGGCGGTCAGCGCCGCCACCCAGAGCGGCCAGAGCACCGCCGGCAGCGACAGTTGCAGCACCGACAGGTAGCGGGCGTTGTCCAGCGGGCTGGTCGCGGCGAGCGGGCTGCGCACGTACGACAACAGGGTCAACGCGGCACCGGCGATCAGCGCGAGCTGCACGACCGGCCCGACCCGCTCCCCGCGCGAATCGGCGGCGCGGCGGTACGCGAGCACCGCGAGCGCCGCGCCGACCACCAGCAGCACCGGGTACAGCACCCCGGACCACTGTTGCCAGCGTCCGCAACCGTCGACCGGGCAGAGCCCGTGCGCCAGCGGCACCCCCTCCAGCAGGCCGCCGCGGATCCGCTCGGACCACGGCGGCATCGGCCCCGCCTTGGTGCTGACCTCCCGGAACACGGTCAGCGAGTCCTCTCCCGGCCCGGCGCGCAGGTTGTCGAGGACCATCGGCGCGATCCCGACCGCGACCCCCACCACCAGCAGCAGGCCGGACCAGCCGAGCAGTTCCCGCCGCACCGCCCACACCAGGGCGAGCCCGGCCACCACCAGGTACGGCAGGATCAGCCAGTCCGACCAGGCGGCCAGCCCGACGAGCAGGCCGAACAGGGCGACGGCGAGCCGCCGGCGGCGCACGGTGCCGGCCGCCAACCCCACCGTGATCAGCAGCATCAGCAGCACCGCCGGCTTCACCTCCGGTCGGCCTCCGACGACGGTGAGCTGGTCGCGGACCACCCGTTCACCGCCGAGCGCGAGCAGGCCGACGACGGCTGTGGCGAACCAGGGTGTGCAGAGCCGGCGGGTCAGCCGGTGGATCAGATAGAGGAACAGCGCGTACAGCACGAGCATCGGCAGCCGCAGCACCGGCCAGCTCGGCCCGGCGACCGCCACCAGGGGCGCGGCCAGGTACGACTCCAACATCCCCATGTAGTGCTGGCCGTACAGGAAGACCGGGCGTTCCCGGCCCTGCCCGATGTGCAGCGCGGCCAGGCCGAAGGTCGCCTCGTCACTGTTCGAGACCGGCACCGTGAACAGCGTCAGGACCAGCCGATAACCGACGCCGGCCAGCCCGAACAGCAGCGCGACGAGCGCCGGCCGGTCGAGTCGTGGGCGCCGTCGCCCACGGTGCTGCTCTGGATGCGACACGACCAACGCCCCCGTCGTCGTCCCGACCGGAGTGTTTCACGGACGACGGGCGGGCCGGGCCGGTTCGGCGCAGCCGGGACCGGCTCGCCGGGCTGGGCCGGTTCGGCGCAGCCGGGACCGGCTCGCCGGGGCTGGGTGCCGGTTCGGCGCGACCGAGTCGGCTCGCCGGGCTGGGCCGGTTCGACGCGGCCGGGATCGGCTCGCGTGGCCGTGGCTGTCGAGGTGTGGCAGGGTTGGCGCGTGCCACCCACTCCCGCCGGCCAGCTGGCCGTTCCGAACCTGCACCGGGCTGCGCGGATCGAGGACGCCGTGCACCAGCTCGTCCAGCGCCGGCTGCGGCGCACCGGCTGGCGGGTCAACATCGTCGCGTACACCGGTTATGGCGCCCCGGGTTGGGTGCGGGTGATGTGCCGGGTGTTGCTGGGCCGACCGGACACCCGGCAGCGGGGCCGGCTGGACAAGGTCCGTGGCTGGCGCAGCTTCACCACCCTGCCCAACAAGCACGTCACGGTGACCATCGAGGCCGGCGGGGTGCGGCACGAGACGCAGGCCGACCGCAGCGGCTTCGTCGACACGCTGGTCGAGGCCGACCTGCCGCCCGGTTGGGGCACGGTCCGGCTCAGCGTCCCGGATGCCGAGCCGGTCGACGCACCGGTGCGCATCCTCGACCCGGAGGTCAAGTTCGGCATCATCTCCGACATCGACGACACGGTGATGGTGACCGCACTGCCCCGGCCCCTGCTCGCGGCGTGGAACACGTTCGTGCTCGACGAACACGCCCGGGCGGCCGTGCCCGGCATGGCCGTGCTCTACGAGCGGCTGGTCACCGCGCACCCCGGCGCCCCGGTCTTCTACCTCTCCACCGGCGCGTGGAACGTGGCGCCCACGCTGACCCGCTTCCTGTCCCGACACCTCTACCCGGCCGGGCCGCTGCTGCTCACCGACTGGGGCCCGACCGCCGACCGCTGGTTCCGCAGCGGAATGGAACACAAGCGGGTCACCCTGGCCCGGCTGGCCCGGGAGTTCCCCGACGTGCGCTGGCTGCTGGTCGGCGACGACGGCCAGCACGACCAGGAGATCTACCGGGAGTTCGCCGCCGCCCACCCGGAGAACGTCGCCGGGGTGGCGATCCGCCGGCTCTCCCCGACCCAGTCCGTGCTGGCCGGCACCCTGCCCGCCCCGGCCGGCCGCCCGTCGTCGGGGCCGGTGGGGCAGAAGTGGCTCTCCGCGCCGGACGGCGCCGGCCTGTGGCAACTGCTGCGCGACGCCAACCTGGTCTGACCCCGCGCAGCCCTCGGGCGGTCAGCCCTGGCGCAGCCAGACGGCGCCCAACGGCGGCACCTGGAGGGCGGCCGAGGCGACCATCCCGTGCCACGGCACGTCCTCGGCGCGTACCTGGCCCAGGTTGCCCACCCCGGAGCCGCCGTAGTGGTGGGCGTCGGTGTTGAGCACCTCCGTCCACGTGCCGCCGGCCGGCAGGCCGATCCGGTAGTCGTGCAGGGGCTCGGCGGAGAAGTTCGCCACGCACACCAGCGTCGAGCCGTCCGGGGCGATCCGGACGAACGACACGGTGTTGTTGGCGACGTCGTCGCCGGCGATCCACCGGAAACCGGCCGGTTCGGTGTCCTGCGCCCAGAGCGCCGGGGTGTCCCGGTAGACCCGGTTGAGGTCGGCGACGAGGCGCTGCACGCCGGCGCGGGCCGGGTCGTGTAGCAGGTACCAGTCGAGGCCGCGCTCCTCGCTCCACTCCCGGTCGTCGGCCAGCTCGGAGCCCATGAAGAGCAACTGCTTGCCCGGGTGTGCCCACATGTACGCCAGCAGCGCGCGCACGTTCGCCAGCCGCTGCCAGGTGTCGCCGGGCATCTTGCCGGCCAGTGAGCCCTTGCCGTGCACCACCTCGTCGTGGCTGATCGGCAACACGTAGTTCTCGCTCCACGCGTACGCCAGGGAGAAGGTGAGCTGGTGGTGGTGGTGCTGGCGGTAGATCGGGTCCTTCGAGGTGTAGAGCAGGGTGTCGTGCATCCAGCCCATGTTCCACTTGAACCCGAAGCCCAGCCCGCCCTCGGCCGTCGACCGGGTGACGCCGGGCCAGGCGGTGGACTCCTCGGCGATCATGACGACCCCGGCGTGGTGCTTGTAGACCGTCGCGTTCACCTCCTGCATGAGCGCGATGGCCTCCAGGTTCTCCCGACCGCCGTACTGGTTCGGGGCCCACTGCCCGTGCTCCCGGGAGTAGTCCAGGTAGAGCATCGAGGCGACGGCGTCCACCCGCAGCCCGTCGACGTGGAACTGGTCGCACCAGTAGAGCGCGTTGGCGACCAGGAAGTTACGCACCTCGTTGCGGCCGAAGTCGAACACGTACGTACCCCAGTCGGGGTGCTCGCCGCGACGCGGGTCGGGGTGCTCGTAGAGCGGGGTGCCGTCGAAGCGCGCGAGGGCCCACTCGTCCTTCGGGAAGTGCGCGGGCACCCAGTCGAGGAGCACGCCGATGCCGGCGGCGTGCAGCCGGTCGACGAGGTAACGGAAGTCGTCCGGGTCACCGAAGCGGGACGTCGGCGCGTAGTAGCCGGTGACCTGGTAGCCCCAGGAGCCGCCGAACGGGTGCTCCATCACCGGCAGGAACTCCACGTGCGTGAAGCCCAACTCGGTGACGTACGCGGTGAGTTGCTCGGCCAACTCGCGGTAGCCCAACCCGGGCCGCCACGAGCCGAGGTGCACCTCGTAGACGCTCATCGGCTCCTGGTGCGGCCGCCGCTCGGCCCGCCGGGCCAGCCAGTCCGCGTCGTCCCACCGGTACGTCGAGTGGTGCACCACCGAGGCGGTGGCCGGCGGCACCTCGGCGTACGCGGCCAGGGGGTCGGCCTTGTCCCGCCACTGCCCGTCGGCACCCAGCACCCGGTACTTGTAGCGGGCACCGACCCGGGCGTTGGGGACGAACAGCTCCCACACGCCACTGGAACCGAGTGACCGCATCGGCCAGCCGTCGTCCGGGGCCCAGCCGGTGAAGTCGCCGACCACCCGCACGCCCTGGGCGTTCGGCGCCCAGACGCTGAACGCGACGCCCTCGTCGAAGACCCGGGCGCCCAGCGCGTCCCAGAGGCGCTCGTGCCGGCCCTCACGGATCAGGTGCAGGTCCAACTCGCCGAGGGTCGGGGGGTAGCGGTACGGGTCGTCGTACGCGGTGCCGTCGACCTCCACCCGGTAGTCGAGCACGGTGCCGTCGACCTGCGCCTCGAAGACGCCCACGTCGTGCACCCGCTTCATCGGGTGCCGCTCGTCGTCGACGAGCAGCACCACGTCACCGGCACCCCGGCGCATCGTGCGGATCGTCGTCGAGGAGTCGGCGGGGTGCGCGCCGAGCAGCGCGTGCGGGTCGTGCGTCGCGCCGGTGATCAGCTGGTCCATCGGGCGTCCTTCGGGGCGGTAGCGGTCGGCGCGGAACGGGACGAGCGGGCGGCGGACGAACGGGCAGCGGCAGAGCGGGACGCCAGCGTGGCCGGGGTCGCCGGGGTCGTCGGCGCGGTGCCGCCGGACAGGTCGTCCGGCACCTCGGCCACGGTGAGGTCGGCTGGCTCGGTGCCGGCCGGCTGCGGCTCGGTCGGCGGGGTCGGGCGGCGCACGGTCAGCACGTGTGCCGGTTGCAGGTACGGGTCGAGCCGCACCGCGTTGCGCTGACCCCAGTCGTAACTGGTGCCGGTCAGCTCGTCGTGGACGGTGAACCGATCGTGCCAGTCGAAGCCGAGCGCCGGCATGTCGAGGGTGGTGTTGCCCCACTGCACGACCCGCGGGTCGAACGAGCAGATCACGATGACCGTGTTGCCGGTCTCCGGGTCGTGCTTGGACCAGCAGAGCAGCGCCGGGTTGTCGATCTCGTGGAAGCGCAGGTTGCGGAGCTGGTGCAGGGCGGGGTTGTCGCGGCGTACCCGGTTGAGGGTGGTCAGGAACGGCGCCAGCGAGCGGCCCTGCGCCTCGGCGCCGGCCCAGTCGCGCGGGCGCAGCTCGTACTTCTCGTTGTCCAGGTATTCCTCGGCCCCCGGGCGGGCCACGTGCTCGAACAGCTCGTAGCCCGCGTACAGGCCCCAGGACGGGGAGAGCAGCGCGGCCAGCACCGCCCGGATCTTGAACATCGGCGGGCCGCCGTGCTGCAACGACTCGTGCAGGATGTCCGGTGTGTTCGGCCAGAAGTTCGGCCGCATGTGATCGGCCGAGGCAACCAACTCCTCGCAGTACTCCCGCATCTGCGCCGCCGTCGTGCGCCAGGTGAAATAGGTGTACGACTGCGTGAAGCCGATCTTGCCGAGCCCGTGCATGATGGCCGGCCGGGTGAACGCCTCGGCCAGGAACAGCACGTCTGGGTCGACGGACTTCACCTCGGCGATCAGCCAGTGCCAGAAGTCGAACGGCTTGGTGTGCGGGTTGTCCACCCGGAAGATCCGGATGCCCTCGCCCACCCAGTGCAGCACCACCCGCAGCACCTCGGCCCGGATGCCCTCCGGGTCGTTGTCGAAGTTGACCGGGTAGATGTCCTGGTACTTCTTCGGCGGGTTCTCCGCGTACGCGATGCTGCCGTCGGCCCGGGTGGTGAACCACTCCGGGTGCTCGGTCACCCAGGGGTGGTCCGGCGCGCACTGCAACGCCAGGTCCATCGCCACCTCCAGGCCCTGCGCGGCAGCCGCCTGGATGAAGGCCCGGAAGTCCGCCGGCGTACCCAGATCGGGGTGGATGGTGTCGTGGCCGCCCTCGGCGGCGCCGATCGCCCACGGCGAGCCCACGTCTGTCGGCCCGGCGGTGAGCGCGTTGTTGCGGCCCTTGCGGTTGATCCGGCCGATCGGGTGGATCGGCGGCAGGTAGAGCACGTCGAAGCCCATCGCCGCGACGCCCGGCAGCCGTTCCGTGGCGGTGGCGAAGGTGCCGGATCGGCCTCCCGCGGCCCCCTCCGAGCGCGGGAAGAACTCGTACCAGGCCGAGTAGAGGGCCCGCTTGCGGTCCACCCAGATCGAGTACGTGTCACCGGCCGTGACCAGCTCCCGCACCGGGTGCTCCCAGAGCAGGTCGGCCAGGGCCAGCGCCTCCTCGACCCGCTGCGGCAGCGGCAGGTCGGTGTCGACGAGCGCGGTGAGCGCCGTGGCGACCCGGGGCCGGTCGGCGGTCGGGACGAGGCCCCGGGCGGCGGTCAGCACCCGGACGCCCTCGGCCAGGTCGTTGGCCAGATCCTCCGGCCCCTGCCCGGCGGCGATCTTCTTGGTCACCGCGTTCTGCCAGGTCAGGTACGGGTCCTGAAACGCCTCGACGGCGAAGGTCCACTCGCCCACCGCGTCCGGTGCGATGGTGGCGTGCCAGCGGTCCTGGCCGGGCTCGCCGGGGCGCATCCGGGTGAACGGCCTGGTGACGCCGTCCGGACCCTGCCAGACCACGGTGCAGCCCAGCGCGTCGTGCCCCTCCCGGTAGGCGCGGGCCGACACCGGAACCGGCTCGTCGACCACCGCCTTGGCCGGGTACCGCCCGCACGAGACGACGGGGGAGACGTCTTCGATCGGGAACCGTCCAGTCACCCCGCCAACCTACTGCGCGAGATCAGTTCGCGCGCGGCCAAGCACCCCAGGTGCCCCGCCCCGCCCAGTCGCGACGATCCACACGGCTTCCTTGAAGGCGCGGTGTCGAGGCGACCAGGATGCGGCGGTTTCCTGAAACCCGAGTGGAGGCGCTGGTTCGGTGCTGCTCGCCGAGTTCCGCGATGGCACAGGTGGGCGAGTGTCTGCCGGACGCCCGGTCTCCCTGGCCGACGGTGGCGGGCCGGTGCGGGGGAATCAGTCAGCGCGGTTGCCGTCGTCCCTGAACACGGACCCGACCAGTGCGTTCAGTCCCTCCTGCCACCGCGCTTCGGGCCAGTCGCGCAGGTGCTCGACCAGGTCGCTGCGGACGGCGGCGAGCAGGGCGTGGGCCAGATAATCCGCCGTCTGCGGGCCGCGTGCTTCCGCGACGAGGCCGGCGAGCAGGGCGTGCCAGTGGTCGTACGCCTCATTGCGGTACGGGCTGCCGCCCCCGGCGCTCTCCAGCGCCAGCGTGAGCACCCGGTTGTCGAGCTTGAAGCGCAGCATGGCCCGCAGCAGTTCGACGGCCTGCTCCGCCGCCGGTCGGGTGGGTGACAACGCGAGCGCATCCCGCAACCGCAGTCCCCGTTGCTCGTAGAGGGCGCGGATGAGCCCGATGCGGTCGCCGAAGCGCCGGAACAGGGTGCCCTTGCCGACGCCGGCGGCGG
The DNA here is from genome assembly GCF_043197875.1 of Micromonospora sp. NPDC048935. Lineage (NCBI taxonomy): Bacteria > Bacillati > Actinomycetota > Actinomycetes > Micromonosporales > Micromonosporaceae > Micromonospora > Micromonospora sp. NPDC048935. The sequence goes on from NZ_JBICTZ010000001.1 coordinate 1,093,540, forward strand.
TGGCGACGTCGTCCATCGACACCTGATCGGGGTCGGTTGCGGCGTCGAAGAGACGCCCGGCGGCGGCCAGCACCGACTCCCTGTTGCGTAGCGCGTCGGCCCGCACCGGACACCCCTCTCGCCAAACGGACTGGCGGTCCGTATAGTTAAGCGGACCGGCGGTCCGAATCTTATCGCGACCGTCCCGGACGACGAAAGGACGATCATGTCGGACGACCCCACCGCGGTGTTCCACCGAGGCATGGAGCTGCTGCTCGCCAAGGACATGGCCGGATTCATCGCGCTGTTCGCCGAGGACGCGGTGCTGGAACTCCCGTTCGCGCCGCCCGGCCAGCCGCGCCGGGTAGCCGGACGCGCCGAGCTGCACGAGTACCTGATCAACTACCCGGCCCTGCTCGACGTCCGCGAAATCCGCGACCGGACCGTGCACGAGACCAGGGATCCCGAGGTCATCGTCGTCGAGTTCGTCGCCTCCGGTCTCGTCGTCGCCACGGGCCGGCCGTACGAGCTGCGCTACATCGCCGTCCTGACCATCAGGGCCGGGCAGCTCGTGCACTATCGCGACTTCTGGGATCCGATCGCCGCGCAGGAACTGCTCGGTGGCGGCCTGGTGCGCTCATGATCCTGGTCATCGGTGGCACCGGGACCACCGGCCGTATCGTCGCCGCCACGCTTGCCGAACGCGGTCACCCCACCCGGATCGCCAGCCGACGCCCCTCCACCGCCGGAGTCCGCTTCGACTGGCGCGACCCGACCACCCACCCGGACGCGCTGGCTGGCGTGCGTGCGATCTACGCCATCCCTCCGACCGGCGAGGTCGATCCGGCACCGGTCATGCTGCCCTTCCTTGAGCGGGCACGCAGCGCCGGTGTCCGCCGGGTGGTTCTGCTCAGCTCCTCGGCCGTCCCTCCCGCCGCGCACGGACTTGGCCTGGTGCACGCACGGCTGGGTGAGCTGTTCGAGGAATGGGCGGTACTGCGGCCGTCCTGGTTCATGGAGAACTTCGTGGGTGAGCAGCCGTACGCCGTGAGCGCCCGCGAGCATGGCGAGATCGTCAGCGCCACCGGCACCGCACGGGTCGGTTTCGTCGACCCGGCCGACATCGCCGAGGTGGCGGTGCGGGCCCTCACGGACCCGACGCCGCACAACACCGACCACGTCATCACCGGACCGGAGGCGCTGAGCTACGACACTGTCGCCGCCGTCCTCACCGAGGTCGGTGGTCGTACGGTCCGGCACCGTCCGATCGACGCGGCGGAACTGGCCGCCCGCCACAGCGCGAACGGCATGCCGCCGGACTACGCCCGCTTCCTCGCCAGCCTGGACACGGCGATCGCGGCGGGCGCGGAGGACCGGACGACCTCGACCGTCGTAGACGTGACCGGTCGTACGCCACGATCCTTCCGGGACTTCTGCCGGGACCGCCTGCGCGGCGACCGTCCTGGCTGACGCTCGGTCGGCTGCCCAACTCCCGCCGGTGGTGGTGGTTGCGGCGGTGACGACGACCTGGGCGAGGTCGCCGCCGTTCAGATTCGCTGGCCGTCGACGCGGTGTCGGACGGCTACGCCGCGCGGCCGGCACCGGGTCCGGTGGTCCCGCCGGGGCAGATCACGCAGCGGAGGTGACGTAGCCTCCGGCCATGATCGAACGGGTGAGGGTCGCGGTCGTCGGTGTCGGTAACAACACGTCGGCGCTGGTGCAGGGGCTTGCTCTCTACCGCCAGAGCGGCAGCCTGGTCGGAATCCGCAGGCCGATGATCGACGGGTTCGGGGTGGGGGACATCGACATCGTGGCGGCCTTCGCCACCTCCGAGGAGAAGATCGGTCGGGACCTGACCGAGGCGATCTTCCTGGCGCCCAACAACTACCCCCGGCTGGACTGCGACCTGCCCAGAGCGGGTGTGCCGGTCACGAAGGGCCTCGTCGATGCGGGCGAGGTGCAGCGGGTGGCCGCGGCGCTGGCAGGGGCGGAGGTGCTGCTCTACTCGGCGCCGAGTGGCCGGCCGGGAACCGCCCAGGCGTACGCCGCGGCAGCTCGCACCGCGGGTGTCGCCTTCATCAACACCACCGCCGACCCGGTCGCCCGCGATCCCCGGCTGCTGGACAGCTTCGAGGCTGCCGGTCTGCCGTTGCTCGGCGACGACCTGGCGAGCCAGTTCGGCACCTCGGTGTTGCACAACGCGCTGCTGCGGCTGTTGAGGGAGCGGGGCCTGACGCTGGTCAGCTCCTACCAGGTCAATCTGGGCGGCACCGAGGACTTCCGCAACCTGGTCGAGAACCCCGACACCAAGAAGCGGTCCAAGCTCAACGCCCTCTCGGAGGCGGACAGCGTCGAGGTCGCCCCGCTCGGGTACCTGCCACATCTCGCGTCGCAGAAGGTGGCTCACCTCAACATCGAGGCGCAGGGTTGGGGTGGGACGGCGGTGAGCCTCGACGTGAAGCTGAAGGTGCACGACCCGAGCGGTGCCGCCGGCGTCAACATCGACCTCATCCGCATCGCGGCCAGCGCGCTACGGAACGGGCGTGGTGGTCATGCTGCTGAGGCGACGTCGTTGCTCAAGTCGCCGCCGGGTACGGCGATCTGACGTCCGGCTCCGTCAGGCCGCGCCCACGGAGCGGTAGACGTCCAGCGTCTGACCGGCGATGGCGTCCCAGGAGAAGTGCCGCACCGCGCGCTGGCGGCCGGCCAGGCCGAACCGCTCGGTGCGCGCCGGGTCGGCGAGCAGCGTGTTGAGCGCCGCCGCCAGGTCGGCGACGAACTTCTCCGGCTGCAACGGCGTCCCGGACCCGTCGGTGACCTGCTGGATCGGCACCAGCAGGCCCGTCTCGTCGTCGGCCACCACCTCGGGAATGCCGCCGGTCGCGGTCGCCACCACCGCTGTCTCGCAGGCCATCGCCTCCAGGTTGACGATGCCCATCGGCTCGTAGATCGACGGGCAGGCGAAGACTGTGGCGTGGGTGAGCACCTGGATCACCTCGGGCTTGGGCAGCATCTCGGCGACCCAGACCACGCCGGAGCGACTGGCCCGCAACTCGGCGACCAACTCCGCCACCTCGGCGGCGATCTCCGGAGTGTCCGGCGCTCCGGCGAGGAGCACGAGCTGGGTGTCGGCCGGCAGTTCCCGCCCGGCCCGCAACAAATAGGGCAGCCCCTTCTGCCGGGTGATCCTGCCCACGTAGACCACGCTGGGGCGGGACGGGTCGATGCCCAGCCGGTCCAGCACGTCGGTGCCGGAGTCCGGGGCGTACTGCACGGTGTCGATGCCGTTGTAGACCACCCGGACCTTCGACGGGTCGATCTGCGGGTAGGCGGTGAGCACGTCGTTGCGCATCCCGCCACTGACCGCGATCACCGCGTCGGCGGCCTCCATCGCGGTGCGCTCGATCCAGGAGGAGAGCGCGTACCCGCCGCCGAGCTGCTCGGCCTTCCACGGCCGCAGCGGCTCCAGGCTGTGCGCGGTCACCACGTGCGGCACCCCGTGCAGCAGCTTCGCGGTGTGCCCGGCCAGGTTCGCGTACCAGGTGTGGCTGTGCACCACGTCGGCGCCGGCCGTGCCGGCGGCCATCTCCAGGTCCACACCCATCGTGCGCAGCGCGGCGTTCGCGCCGGTCAGGCCGGGCGGTTCGGGGTACGCGGTGACGCCCGGCTCGGTGCGCGGCAGGCCGAAGCAGTGCACCCGGACGTCGGCGCGGCGGCGCAACTCCCGGGCCAGGTACTCGACGTGCACCCCGGCGCCGCCGTAGACCTCCGGCGGGTACTCGCGGGTGAGCAGATCGACGCGCAGCGGGGTGGGTTCCGTCATGACCCCGCACCCTAATGCAGAAGAGTCCCCGTACGAGTGGTGAAGTGCGACGCGGGTGGATAGCGTCGGGGCATGGCTGCCAAGGTGCTCGCGATCGTCCTGGCGGGTGGGGAGGGCAAGCGCCTGATGCCACTCACCACGGACCGGGCCAAGCCGGCCGTCCCGTTCGGCGGGATGTACCGCATGGTCGACTTCGTCCTCTCCAACCTGGCCAACGCCGGCTATCTCAAGATCGTCGTGCTGACCCAGTACAAGTCCCACTCCCTCGACCGACACATCACCAAGACCTGGCGGATGTCCACGCTGCTCGGCAACTACGTCACCCCGGTGCCCGCGCAGCAGCGTCGTGGGCCGTGGTGGTTCGCCGGCTCGGCCGACGCCATCTACCAGAGCTTCAACCTGATCCACGACGAGCAGCCCGACTACGTGATCGTCTTCGGCGCCGACCACATCTACCGGATGGACCCGCGGCAGATGGTGGAGGACCACATCGCCTCCGGCGCCGCGGTCACCGTCGCCGGCATCCGCCAGCCGCTGTCGATGGCCGACCAGTTCGGCGTCATCGAGGTCGGCGAGGACGGCAAGCGGATCCGCGCGTTCCGGGAGAAGCCGACCGACGCGGTCGGTCTGGCGGACGCGCCGGACGAGATCTACGCCTCGATGGGCAACTACGTCTTCACCACCCGGGCGCTCTGCGAGGCGGTCGAGCGCGACGCGGAGGACAAGACCAGCAAGCACGACATGGGCGGCAGCATCATCCCGATGCTCGTCGAGCGGGGCGAGGCGAACGTCTACGACTTCCGCGACAACGAGGTGCCGGGCAGCACCGACCGGGACCGCGGCTACTGGCGCGACGTCGGAACGCTCGACTCGTTCTACGACGCGCACATGGATCTGATCAACGTGCACCCCGTCTTCAACATGTACAACTTCGACTGGCCGATCTACACCGAGCAACTGCCGTGGCCGCCGGCGAAGTTCGTCCACCAGTGGGGTGAGCGGGTCGGCCGCGCGGTCGGCTCGATGGTCTCCCCGGGCGTGGTCATCTCCGGCTCACTCGTCGAGAACTCGATCGTCTCGCCGAAGGTGCGGGTGCACTCCTGGGCGCACGTCGAGGGCTCGGTGCTGATGGAGGGTGTGGAGATCGGCCGGCACGCGGTGGTCCGGCGGGCCATCCTGGACAAGAACGTGTTCGTCCCGGAGGGCGTCGAGATCGGCGTCGACCTGGAGAAGGACCGGCAGCGCTACACCGTTTCCGACAATGGCATCGTCGTGATCGGCAAGGGCCAGAAGGTCGTACCGTGACCGAGCCGCACTCCCCGAGGAGGTTCCCGCAGTGACCCACCCCCGTGCCGGCCAGCCCGCCGAGCCCGCCGACCTGGTCGACGTGCCGCGCCTGGTGACCGCCTACTACGCCGAGCATCCGGACCCAGCGGACCCGGCCCAGCAGGTCTCCTTCGGCACCTCCGGCCACCGCGGCTCCAGCCTGCGCAACGCGTTCAACTCCGATCACATCCTGGCGGTCACCCAGGCGCTCTGCGACTACCGACGCGAGCAGGGCCTGGACGGGCCGCTGTTCCTCGCCCGGGACACCCACGCGCTGTCCGCCCCGGCCGCCGTGGACGCCCTGGAGGTGCTCGCCGCCAACGGCGTCACCGTGCTCGTCGACAGCCGCGACGGCTACACCCCGACCCCGGCGCTGTCGCACGCGATCCTCACCCACAACCGGGGGCGGACCAGCGGGCTCGCCGACGGCATCGTCATCACCCCGTCGCACAACCCCCCGGACGACGGCGGCTTCAAGTACAACCCCACCAACGGCGGGCCGGCCGACACCGACGTCACCCGGTGGATCCAGGACCGCGCCAACGCGATCCTCACCGCCGGGCTCAAGGAGGTCCGCCGGATCACCTACGCGCGGGCCCGGGCCGCGGACACCACCGGGGAGTACGACTTCCTCGCGCACTACGTCGACGACCTGCCCGCGGCGATCGACATCGACGCCATCCGCGACGCCGGGATCCGGATCGGCGCGGACCCGCTTGGCGGTGCGAGCGTGGCGTACTGGGGGGAGATCGCCGAACGGCACCGACTGGACCTGACCGTGGTCAACCCGAACGTCGACCCGACCTGGCGGTTCATGACCCTCGACGGCGACGGCAAGATCCGGATGGACTGCTCCTCGCCCAACGCGATGGCGTCGCTGATCGCCGCCCGCGCCGACTTCCAGATCTCCACCGGCAACGACGCGGACGCCGACCGGCACGGCATCGTCACCCCGGACGCCGGCCTGATGAACCCCAACCACTACCTGGCGGTGGCGATCGGGCACCTGTTCCGGACGCGTACCCAGTGGGGGCCGGACGCCGCGGTGGGCAAGACGCTCGTCTCCTCGTCGATGATCGATCGGGTCGCCGCCGACCTGGGTCGGCCGCTGCTGGAGGTGCCGGTCGGCTTCAAGTGGTTCGTGCCCGGCCTGCTGGACGGCGCGGTCGGCTTCGGCGGTGAGGAGAGCGCCGGGGCGTCTTTCCTGCGCCGGGACGGCTCCACCTGGACGACCGACAAGGACGGGCTGCTGCTCTGCCTGCTTGCCGCCGAGATCCTCGCCACCACCGGGCGTAGCCCGAGCGAGCACTGGGCCGAGCTGGCCGAGAGGTTCGGCGCGCCCGCGTACGCCCGGATCGACGCCCCGGCCACCCGGGAGCAGAAGGCCGTGCTCGCCAAGCTCTCCCCGGAGCAGGTGACCGCCACCGAGCTGGCCGGTGAGCCGATCACCGCGACGCTGACCACCGCGCCGGGCAACAACGCCCCGATCGGCGGCCTGAAGGTGAGCACGAAGTCCGGTTGGTTCGCCGCGAGGCCCTCCGGCACGGAGGACGTCTACAAGATCTACGCCGAGTCCTTCCAGGGCCCCGACCACCTCAAGCAGATCCAAGAAGAAGCCAAAAACCTGGTAGACCAAGCCCTAACCCAGCCCTAACCCCCACCCCCACCCCCACCCCCCCTGCTCGCGGTGATCATGAGGTTGACGGGCTCGTTGATCTCCAATCGTCCCGTCAACCTCATGATCAACGCCTGCGGGGGTGGGGTGGGGTGGGGTGGGTGGGGGTGGGGTGGGTGGGGGTTAGCAGGGTGGGGGGATTTGTTGTTGGGCTCTTCTTCGTAGTTCTTCGGGGAGTAGCTCGCGGAGCTGCTCCGGCAGGAACGGCAGGTCGAGCAGTGTCATCTTCAACTGGTTGCGTTCCTGGTAACGCAGCGGGTCGAAGCGGACCACCAGGCCGGCGTTGCGGCGGTACGTGATGTCCACGGCCCCCTCCGTGGCCGCGTCACGGAACACCAGCCCGTCCATCTCCACCACGACCGGCGACGAGTCGGGCCGGAGTTCCAACCGGATCTTCTCGTCCGGGGAGAGCACCACCGACCGGGAGATGCCGGCCATCGGGGCCGACGGCGTGATCACCACCGAGTCCGCGGCGGGGGAGATCAGTGGACCCCCGGCCGCGTAGCTGTACGCCGTCGAGCCGATCGGGGTGCTGACCACCACGGCGTCGCTGCGGTAGTAGCCGTACTGCTGGCCGTCGATGCCGAGGGTGACGCTGACGAAACCCGAACCGGGCTGGCGGACCAACGCGATGTCGTTGAACGCCACGACGTCGTCACCGCACACGTCGCACGCGAGGCAGGCGTGCGACTCGACGGTGAAGTCCTTCGACAGCAGCCGGCTCAGCGCGTCGGGCAGCTCCGGCGGCTCGATCTCGACGAGGAAACCCAGACGACCCAGGTGTACGCCGAGCACCGGCTTCGGGTCCGCGACGGCGGAGCGCAGCGCGCCCAGCATGGTGCCGTCACCACCGATGCTGATCAACGCGTTGGAGCGGGTGACCAACTCGTCGGCCGGGACCGGCTCGACACATCCCGGTACGCGGTGCTGGTCCTCCGCGCGGACCATCAGCGTCTTGCGATGACGAGTGGCCCACCGTTCGATGATTCCGACCACCTCGGTGACATCCCGGGTGGGGTGCAGCACAAGTCCCAGCCCCGACACTCGTACAGCTCACCACATTCGCGGTGGCCGCACCCGGCGTACACCGAAGGTGCGCCGGCGGTCCGGAGACCGACCGGCGCACCTCGCCGCCGTCAGGGTCGGGGTCGACCGGTGAGGTGTCCCAGCGAGCGGGCGACCAGGTCATCGCGGGCCGCCGAGGGCAGACCCTCCAGCCCGAAGCCCAGGTAGACCGTGTCGCCGGTGACCACCACCGAGCCCTCCTCGAACGCCCGCTGGCTGCGCGACCAGTCGGTGGCGTTGCCACCGGATCCGGCGGGTGGCCCGGCCACCGTCCAGCCGCCCAGGTCGGCCGACTCGAACGAGGTCTCCGCCACGGTCGCCCCGCCGACAAGCACCCGGGCGTCGTCCAGGAAGACGCCGAGACCCTGCGTGGCCCAGTCCGAGGCGTACGTGATCGACACCTCGACCTGCTTACCGGCGTAACCGGACAGGTCCGCCACCCACTCCTTCCAGCCGCCGGAGGCACCGGACGCCGCGTTCCAGTTGCCGGTGGTCCCGGTGGGCGAGCAGTCCGCACCCTGATAGTGGGCGACGAACGGGTGCAGCTCGTCCCAGTTGCCGAGGCAGCTCTCCCCGGTGGCCGTGCTGGTCTTGCCGTTGGCGTCCGGCAGGGTCGTCCAGTTGTCGCTGCCCACCTCGTGGGCCTCGACGAAGAGGAAGTCCCAGTCCTGCTCGATGTCGTACGAGGTGAAGAAGCGCAACTCACCACTGCTCGCCCCGGTCAGGTCCACCGTCCGGGTGAGCCGCTTGTACGACTCGTCGCTCTGCCCGCTGTGCAGATACCACTCACCGGTACGCGGATCGAACGGCGCGCCGGTCGGACGGGTCCAGCCCACCGGCGCGGAGCTGGCGAACTGGGGGAACTCGTCCGGCGGCAGGAAGCCCGACGTGGTGAGGAACGACGCGCCGTGCTCCTGGTTCTGCGCCGAACCGGGCGCGTTGAGCTGCCCGCTGAAGCCGGCGAACGCCCCGTCGGTGCCGGCGACCGGGTACGGTCCCCCCTCCGGGGCGGTGCCGCCGTCGCTGACGTAGGTGTACGCGCCCAGCCAGTACTGCTGGAAGTCGTTCAACAACGGCAGGCAAGCGTCCGACTCGGCGTCGGTGCACTCGGGCGGCGCGTCCGGGTGATAGACGTACGAGCCGTTGGCGCCCTGCGCGTACAGCGCGTACTGGCCGCTGATCAGCAGCTTGCCGCCCTCGTTGAGGTAGTCGCGGACGGCCAGCTCGGTGTCCAGCGCCGCCTTGGCCGTGGTGCCGGGCACCTGGCCGGGAGCCCGCAGGATGACGTCGTCACCGGTTTCCCAGACCACGGTCCTGTAGTGCGACAGCACGCCCAGCGGGTGTGGCGCCTTGCGTCCCATCGTGTCGAAGTCGTACACGTCGCTGCTGCGCCCGGCGGCGCCCAGCGACGCCGCGACCTCGTCGGCGTACTTCGCGGTGGTGCCGGTCTGCGTCGGGCTGAGGCCGGTGACGTCCTCCATCGCGAGGACCAGCACGTCCCCGCCGATGTCGCCGTGCACCCGGTAGGTGAAGTGGGTACTGGCGACCACTCCGGCCCGGGGCTTGTTCCCGGTGAACCAGACCTCCACCCGGTCACCCGGTTTTGCGCCGGTGACCGTGCCGCGCAGCTCGGCGTAGTAGTCGTCGTGCGTGTCGCCGTACCGCTCGCCGCCGCGCCACTCGCGGACCGCGACGGTCTTCGGCCGTCCGCCGTTGACCGTGTAGTGCATCCGGACGTTCTTCAGCGCCCGCCGGGTGATCGAGGCGACCTGCTGGGTACGCCCGTACGAGGTGTCGAACGTGTCCACCACGAAGTCCGGGGTGCTCCGGCCGACCACCGACACCGGGTCGTCCGGGTCCGCCGCGGACCGGGCCACGGCCAACGCGAACGGCAGGTTCTTGTCGACCTCACCGGCGATGAGGGCCTCGTCGTCGGGGAAGATGAACTCGCTGACGCAGTCTTCCGGGCGCCACTGGTCGTCCGGGTCGACCGCCGACGCGGCCTCGCACGTGGACATCTCCGGGGTGAAGCCCAACGTGCCGTACTTGACGGTGGCGTGGCTGTCGGTGTCACCGTTCGTGGTGTACAGCTCGGCGGAGATGTCCGGGTCGTAGCCGGGCACCGCCGGGTGCGCGTCGTCGCCGGCCATCGCCTCGTAGATCACGTCGTCCGGGGTCGGCGTGCTCACCTGCCAGCCGACGCCGTAGAGCAGCAACTGGGCCGCCGAGTGGTAGTTGACGAAGAACTCGAACCCGACCCGCTTGAACAGCCGGTCCAGGGCCTTGGTCTCCGGCTCCGAGTTGGGGCTCGGGCCCCGGTAGGTCTCGCTGTTCGGCTCCGGCGACGAGCCCTCGTTGTCGTACCCCCACTTGTAGCTGAAGTTGCGGTTGAGGTCGACGCCGTCGACCGAGGTGATCTGCCCGTCGCCGTTGTTGTCCCGCAGGTTCTTGCGCCACAGGCGGTTGCCGGGCGTGAAGGTGTGGTCGTAGCCGTCGGGGTTGGCGACCGGCAGGAACCACAGCTCGGTGGTGTCCAGCAGGCGGGTGATCTCCCGGTCGGTGCCGTAGCTGTCGAGCACGTGGTGCATCAGCCGGCGGGTCATCTCCGGCGTGATCCACTCGCGGGCGTGCTGCGCACCGGCGTAGAGCACCGCCGGTCGCTTGCCGTCCGCGACGGTCCGCGCGTTCTTGGTGACCTTGACGGCGAGGATCGGCTGGCCCTGCTGGCTGCGACCGAGCGTCTCCACCTTGGCCAGCCTGGGGAACCGGGCGGCGGTGGCGTTCAGCTCGTCGCGGAGGCCGCCCGGCTCGCCGTACGGGCGGAAGGCCGTCCAGCCGGCCGCGGCCTGCTCCCGCAGCGCCTGGGACGCGTCCTTGCCGCGAACCCTCTTCACCGACAGGGGAACGCCCCTGTCGGTCAGCCGCTTGGCCTGCCGGCGGCTGAGCACGGTCTCGACACTCGTGCGGCCGGCCGAGTCCGGTTTCGCGTCGTGGCCGAGGTCGACCCCCGCCGCGCGCAGTTGATCCCGCTGTTTCGCGTCGACAGTGCCGACGTACACCTCCAGGCCGTCCTGGGCGTTCGGGTCGGACGACGGCCGCGCGCTGGCGGGTGGGGTCAGTGCCAGTGCGCCGAGCAGGGTGACCACGCTGGCGATCGCCAGTCGTCTCGGTCTCATCGCGCCTCCTTGGGTGAAGGACCTGTAGGCGCGAGCCTTCGGTGTGGCGTAATCGATGTCAATAGTTCGATGGGCGCGAGGTGGCTGACCGTGTTGGTGCGGGTGCCGCCAGTGATCGAGTGGTACTGGCTACCGGAGCGTCGTCGAGATGACGTCCGCGATGCGCGCACCCGCCGCGCCGTCCCACATCGGCGGTGTGGGCCAGATGGCGAGTCGTTGCGCCGCCACCGTGCTCGCCACGGTCTCGGCGAGCGTCGACCGGGTGACGAGGCGGTTGGTGCCGTGTGTGATCGTGATCGGGCGCTCGGTGTTGGGTCGCAGCGTCAGGCAGGGCACGCCGAGCATCGTCGTCTCCTCCTGCACCCCGCCGGAGTCGGTGACGACGACTGCCGCCCCCCGGACCAGACTGACGAACTCGAGGTAGCCCAGCGGGGCGACGACGCGCAGCGCGCGATGCGAGAGCAGGCCCGCGTTTTCGAGGTGACGCCGGCCGCGTGGGTGCAGCGGCAGGATGACCGGGAGCTGGTCGGCGACCGCGTGCATCGCCTTCACCAGGTCGACCGCGTCTGCCGCGTCGTCGACGTTGCCCGGTCGGTGCAGCGTCGCCACCACGTAGCGGTCGGGGAGCGCGAGCGCCGCACGGATGCCGGCGACGTCGAAGCGGTCGAGATTGGCCAACAGGGTGTCGATCATCGGGTTGCCGACCAGATGGATCTTCCCGGCCGCGACGCCCTCGGTCTCCAGGTGCGACACGGCGTCGGGGCTGGTGGCGAAGAGCAGGTCGGACACGTGGTCGACGACGATGCGGTTGATCTCCTCGGGCATGGACCTGTCGAAGCTGCGCAGGCCGGCCTCCACGTGCGCGACCGGGATGCCCAGCTTCGACGCGACGAGGGCCGCGGCGAGTGCGGAGTTGACGTCACCGTAGACGACGGTGAGCGCCGGGCGGTCGGCGATCATCAGCTCTTCCAGGCCGGTCATGACACTCGCGGTCTGACGTGCGTGGCTGCCCGAACCCACCCCGAGGTTGATGTCCGGCTCGGGGAGGCCCAGTTGCCGGAAGAAGACCTCGGACATCCGCTCGTCGTAGTGCTGTCCGGTGTGGACGAGGCGCTGCGGCACGCCGTGCCGCTCCAGGGCGCGGATCACCGGCGCTGCCTTGGGAAAGTTGGGACGGGCACCCGCGACGTGTAGAACGGCGTCGGCTGGCATGGATCTCCTCGTGATTTCGGGACGAATCAGCGACGGCGCGCCAATAGTACAAGTTATCCAGTTTAGAGCATCTAATCGGCATAGAATGCCGAATGACGGATGAGTCACGGTGTGTGTTGCCTGCGCGGCGGCCTGCCGTCGACGATGTTCTTACCTCCCGAAGGCAGGCAGACCCGCGTGAAGCAGATCGTCCAATCGGTGTCCGGCGGACAGTTGCGAGTTGTCGAGGTTCCCCAGCCAGAGCCCGGTCCCACCGAGGTGCTCGTCGCCACGCGCAGGTCCCTGCTCTCCGCGGGCACCGAGCGCGCCGTGCGCGAGCTGGCATCGGCGAGCCTGCTGCGCAAGGCACGGGCCCGGCCGGATCTGGTCCGCCAGGTCGTCAACCGGGCACGCACCGGGGGAGTCCGCTCCACGCTCGCCGCGGTGCGCAGCCGGCTCGACGAGGACATGCCGCTCGGCTACAGCGCCGCGGGTGTCGTCGTCACCGCCGGTGCCGCCACCGAGGGCATCCGACCCGGGATGCGGGTGGCCACCGCCTCGGTGGGGCACGCCGAGTACCAGTCGGTGCCGGGTCTGCTCGCCGTACCCGTGCCGGAGTCGGTGTCCGACGAGGCTGCCGCCTTCGGCGCGGTGGCGGCGATCGCCATGCAGGGCCTGCGGCAGGCCGAGGTGGGGCTCGGCGGTTCGGTCGCGGTCGTGGGTCTCGGCCTGGTCGGGCAACTGACGGTACGACTGGCGCTCGCCTCGGGGCTCCGCGTCATCGGCATCGACCTGCGCGACTGGACCGCTCAGTTGGCCGGCGAGTGCGGTGCGGTGGGCCTGGTCGAGGCGGGTGCGACGACCACCGACCAGATCATGGAACTGACCCGTGGCCGAGGCGTCGACGCCGTCCTGATCACGGCGGCGACGCCCTCGTCGGAGCCGGTCTCCCGCAGCACCGAGATCGCCCGTGACCGGGCCCGACTGGTCGTGGTCGGTGACGTCGGCCTGGACCTCGACCGTCGACGCTTCTACGAGCGCGAACTGGATCTCCGGTTCGCGCGCAGCTACGGGCCCGGCCGGCACGACCGGTCCTACGAGGAGTGGGGCATCGACTATCCGATCGGCCACGTGCGCTGGACGGCACGGCGCAACATTGAGTCCTATCTCGACCTGGTGGCCGGTGGCCGCGTCGCGGTCGACGACCTGGTGACGCACGTCTTCGAGATCGAGCGCGCGACGGCGGCCTACGAGGTGCTGGCCTCGGACCCGCGCTCGCTCGCGGTGCAGCTCAGTTACGCGGCCCCCGCGCAGCCGTCCCGGCAGACCATCACGATCCGCCCGCGCCGGACCTCGACGTCGCCGCGGGCCGGCCTGATCGGGGCCGGCATCTACGCCAGGGCGACGTTCCTGCCCGCGCTCAAGGCGGCGGGTTGGGCAGACGACCTCGTCGCCATCACGTCGGCCCGGGGCCTGTCCGCGCGGCACGTGGCCGAGCGCAACGGCATCGCCGTCGTGGCACCGACGGCCGAGGATCTGCTGGTCCGCGACGACGTCGACGTGGTGTTCGTCCTCAGCCGCCACGACTCGCACGCCCGTCTGGTGGTGCAGGCGCTCGACGCCGGCAAACACGTCTTCGTGGAGAAGCCACTCGCGCTGACCCAGGACGAACTCGACGACGTCAGAGCCGCCTACGACCGCAACTCCGGTCACCTGTTCGTCGGGTTCAACCGCCGGCACGCGCCGATGGTCGTGCACGCGAAGAGGGCCCTGGCCGCCGGGTCCGGGCCGATAACCGTCGCCTACCGGATCAACGCCGGGCAGTTGCCCGCCGCGCACTGGTACCACGACCGACGCCAGGGTGGCCGCATCCGGGGCGAGGTCTGCCACTTCATGGACCTGGCGTCGTGGCTGGTGGGCGAGCAGCCGCGGGTCGTGCACGCGTACGGCAGCGGTCGCGGCGAACCGGGCCTGGAGGAGGACGTGAGTGTCCTGCTCGGATACCCGGACGGGTCCACGGCGACGATCACGTACTCCACCCGGGGGCACCGGCACACACCGAAGGAGCGCCTGGAGGTCCTCGGTCGCGGGCACACCGTGGTGATCGACGACTTCCGGCGGCTGGAGATCGACGGCCGGGAGGTGAAGCGGGTGCCCGGCGGCAAGGGGCACCAGGAGCTGCTCGCCCGCACCCGCGCGGTGATCAGCGGGAACGTGCCCGACGAGCGGGACCTCGACGCGTCCTTCGGCACGACGAGGGCCGCGCTGTCCGCGATCGCCGCCCTGACGGGCATCCAGGAACACCCGTCGCGGCTGCCCACCCAGACCGACCTGGAGAGCGTGCGGGCCGGCTCCACCCCGTGACCCGCCGCCCCCGGCGGCCGGCGTCCGCGCGCCGCGCCCGCCGGGTCCGCGCACCGCGCCCGCCGGGTCCGCGCGCCGCGCCGGCAGGCGTGCCGGGTCAGCGCGGGGCGTCGTCGACAAGCGGCGCGAGCAGCCGCCCGAGCGCGTGGGCCATCGCGGTACGCGACTGGTTCGCCCGGATCCAACTCCGACCGGCCGCGCCCATCTTGGTCAACTCGTCCGGGCTCGCCTGCGTGATCTGGGCGAGACCGTGGGCGAGGTGGCCCGGCGGCGTCACGTACCCGGAATCCGCACCCAGCACGAGGTCACCGACGGTCCCCGGGCTGTTGGTGACGATCGGCAACCCGGCGGCCATGTAGTCGAACACCTTGTTGGGGCTGACCCCGGCACGGAACAACTCGACGTCGGCGAGCACGTGCACGCCGACGTCCGCGGCGTGCAGGAGGTCGGGGATCTCCGACTTCGGCACCGGGTCGAGGAAACGGACGTTGGGCCTGCCGAGCGCCAACGCCCGAAGGCGCGACTTCTCCACACCGGCACCCACCAGCACGACGTCGATCTCGGGTACCGCCTCGGCGGCGGCCAGCAGCAGGTCGAGCCCGTTGGCCGGGCCGTGTGCGCCCGCGTAGACGGCGGTCCGGCGGGTGAACCCGTACCGGCGCCGCAGCTCCGCTCGGCCCGTACTGGGTACGAAGTCCTCCGGGTCCGCCGCGTTCGGGATGAAGGCGATCTTCTCCGGCGCCACGCCGGTGCCCTCGATCGCCGCCCGTACGCCGGGCGCCATGATCACCACGCGGTCGGCGCGCTCGTACAGGAACCGTTCGAGGCGCGCCAACGCCCGGTAGGCCACCGACGTCTCCGACAACGTTCCCATCTCGACGAGCACCCGCGGCCACAGGTCCCGGACCTCCAGGACGAACGGCGTACGCCGCAGTGTCGCCACGACGCAGCCGGAGAGGCCGGCCAGGAGGTGCGGCGAGGAGGCGTAGACCACGTCGGGTCGGGGTTGCCGCAGGCCGGCCACCGTGGCCGTCACCGCGTAGCTGGCCCAGTTGACCACCCGGCCCAGACCGTTGCCCCGGTACGGGGTCACCGCGACCAGGTGGAACCCCGGCTGTGACCGCTGCGGCCGGCCGGTGATCATGTTTCGGCGGCCCGCGATGATCACGTGCGTCCAGCCGGGCAGCCGGCTGAACAACTCGATGTGCCGGGTGCCGCCGGGATGACCCGGGGGGACGGCGAAGTGGTTGAGGACGAGGACTCTGCGTGGTGTCATCGCGGTGCTCGCACGTGGTGGGTTTTCCCTGCGGTGAGGTCGGTGACGGTGAGTAGGGCGCCGGTGTCGTTCCAGGTCACCCGGAACCGGAGACCGTCGAGCGCGTCCGGCTCCGGCGGCGGCCCGGGTATCGCGCCGAGCCCCCACACGGTGGTGTCGGCCCGGCTCTCGGCCGTGATCCACGTCGCCGGCTCCCAGCGTCCGTACGTCCGGCTGTGCCAGCCCGCGAAGGGCGCCGACCGCCCGCGCACCGCCTCGTGACCGGCCAGTCCGACGAGGTCCAGCTTGGTCCCGCCAGCGATGAGGGTGTCGTCCTCCACGACGACGTCGGGGTGCAGCGGAACGGTGAGCGACCAGGACCGGGCGGCCACCGGCGGGTCGGCGAACTCGACGATCGCCACGTACCGCTCGGCCACCACCACCGCGCGGCCGACGCGCACCGGGTGCTCGCCGCGCGCGTACGCGTCGTGCCACCCGAAGACGATCGTGCGATCCGGCAGGACGAGCGGTGCCCCGAGGTGGCCATGGCCGGAGTTGAGCCAGCGGAACGCCCGGTGCGGGAGGAGCTGGTCCTGCCCGTCCGGGCGGCGCACGGGATGGGCGGCCGAGGTGCGCAACCCGTTGCGGACCTCCAGCGGGCCGTTGTAGGTGCCGGTGCCCGGGTCGGCGATCACCCACCGGTCGCCGTGTTTGACCCAGACCGAGGTCAGGTCGGCGTGGCCGTGCGAGGGACCGCCGTCCACCTTGAACCACACGCGCCACGGCCCTCGCTCGACAAGCGCGATACCGCCCGAGGTCGTCGCGGTCGACCGGGTGCGCATCCGCGTGACGAACTCCTCGGACGTGGCCTCGGGGCCGGGCGCGGGCGCGTACCACGCCAGTTCGTCGAAGTCGGCGTACCACCGCGCCGGTAGCCGTTCGCCGCACAACGCGAGCCCGAGCGCGGCGGAGCCGGCCACGTCGAGCGGGTCGCCGGAGGACGCGAGCACCCGCCCCTCGTCCCAGTCGCCGTACTGCGGGACGTCGCCGTCGAACACGCCGAGCCGGGCCAGGTGCAGGCTGGCGGCGTGCAGGTCCCGGTGGACGCGCGACGGCGCACCGCCGAGCAGCACCCGCACGACGAGCATCTCGAGGACGAAACGGTGGTAGGACAGCGAGTCCTCGATCATGCGACCGTCGGGCCCGAAGTGTCGGCGTTGCTGGGCCGCGAACATCCGCTCGCCGGTACGCGCCCACCAGCGCGCGCGCCGGGCGGTGGGAAACATCCGGGCGAGCAGCAGCAGCCCGAGTGCGTCGCCGAGCAGGTGGTTGTTGCGCATGCTGCTCAACGTGTAGGGCAGCTCGACCATCAGGTGCCGGGCGCTGGACAGCAGCAGTCGCTCCATGCCGGTCCCGACGTCGCGGGGCAGTCGGTCACCGACCAACGCGAGGATCTGGTTCCAGGCGATCGCCCGCAGCGCCAGTTCCAGGCTGGAATACCAGTTGACGCCCCGCTCCGGCGGGGACTGCGCACACCAGGCCCGGAGTAGCTCGTCGAGGCCCTCCTGCCACGGGCCGGCCGGGTCGAGGCGGGCCGCGCGGGCCAGGACGACCAGGTCCCGGTGGCGTGCCGCCTCCCAGGTGTGCTTCACGTCCGACAGCCGAGCCTCGGAGCGGATGTCGATGCGCCACCACGGGTCGCCCGCCGGCCACTGCCGCCCGGTCAGCGGGTCGGTGCCCCACGGTGCGGACACGCCCGTCGCCACCCGGGCGCCGAAGACCCGGAGCCCGTCGTTGAGCACGTGGCCGGCGTCGTCCAGGCAACGCTGCCGCGCACCGTCGCCGATCGGCAGCACGCTGGTCAGCGGCACCAACGCGGCCGGGTGGTGCCGGTGCGCCCGCCCGTGGAACAGGACGGCGTGGAATCCGCTGCGCTTGGATGCCTCGTACGCCGCGCGCAGTGGCGCCGACAGGCCCAGAGCGCGCGTGTCCACGGCGATCGCGCGGAGATCGGGTTTCACCTTGACCTTCCCCTTGGACGTTGGCACGGAGATTCCGTCGTTTGGTCCCGAGCGGGACGACGTCTATAGCAAGCTGCAACTGCCATCAAATCGGGCATTTGGCGCGTTCGTGGGAATGTTTTCCGGTCATGTGGTTGACGCGCGCCGGTCGGTGCGGGTCGTCGGTCTGTCGGGTGTCCAACGTCGCCGGTGCCGCTTCAGTGACGACGCCACCGGTGCCGCTCACGGACGAAGGGGAGTGGACGTGACATCGCAAACCCGGGTGCGGCCCGGATCTCGTACCCCGGTGCCGGCTCGGGCCGGTGTCGGATTCGCCCCCACCGGTGGGGCCACGGCCGGCGCGGCCGGGGCCAGCAGGGGCGGCTGGCGGACGAGGGCGACGACGCTCGCCGTCGGGCTGCTGTGTGTCGCGGCCTTCCAGGCGTCGTCGGCGAACGCCTGGTTGATCGTCCTACAGGCATCCGTCGCGGCGATCCTGCTCAGCTGCCGTCTTCCCCGCCCTCGACTGCCCGACGTGCTGGCGGTCGCGGTCGCGAGCTGGGCGCAGCTGACCGCCCTCTGGTCCAGTGACGTGGCGCAGACGCACAGTGTGGCCCTCGCGTACACCTCGGCCTGTCTGCTCTTCGTCGCGGTCCGCCACGTCGCCACGACGCCGAGGCACCTGCTTGCCGTCGGGGGCGCGTACATCCTCGGGTGCGCGATGGCCGTGTGGCGTCTGGTGATCGAGGCGCGCGGGGTCGGCGGGCAGGCCAGCGCGATGGACATGGCGGTGCGCTTCGGCATCGAGGGCACCAACATCAACTTCACGGCCTACTCGAGCGTCACCGCGTTCGTCCTGGCGCTGGGCCTGTTGAGAATCCGCGGTCAACGGCGACTCGTCACCATCGGACTGACCGCCGCGTTGCCGGTGCTGGCGTCCGGTGTCTTCCTCAACCGGACCAAGGGTGCCCTGGTCGCCCTGCTGCTCGTGGTGGTGTACGCGCTGCTCAGCGAACTCGGCCCTCGCACGATGTGGGTGACGGCCGCCGCCGTGGTGCCGACGCTGCTGCTGACGGTGCCGCTCGGCCTGGGGCAGAGCGCCCTGGTGTGGGCCGACGACCTCATCGGATCGAGGGCGACCGGCGACGTGCTGAGTCGTATCGAGTTGTGGCGGTACGCGTCCGCCTACTGGTGGGACGTTCTGTGGGTGGGCGGCGGCGCGGGAACCTTCGAACTCTGGAACCCGTTGGGCATCCGCCCGCACAACGCCGTCCTCGCCATCGCCGTGGACCTGGGCCTGGTCGGGCTGCTGGGCGTCGCGGCCCTGTTCGGGGTGGTGCTCGCCCGACGGGCGGCCCGGTGCCCGGTCGGACTCCGGGTCGCTGGGCTCTTCCTGGTGGGCGGCTTCCCGCTCTGGCTGACCGGAGTGTGGGAGTTCGAGCGGGGGTCGTGGCTGGCACTCGCCCTGCTGTCGATGCTGCCGGTCCAGGCCGCCAGCCGTCGGGTGGCGGCTGACCCGGCCCGTCCGCCGGGACCGGTCGGTGCCCGCGCCGGCGTGCCCCTTCTCGGCGGAGCCGTCTCCCCGTGACCGGGCCCATCACCGGTGTGACTACCCGGTCGTTGGCTCGTTCAGTGACTACTGACAGTCAGTCGATCGACCCACGACGTGGCGGAGCGCCGGAACGTGCCGGGGCACGACAGCCGTACCGCGTCGGTCGACGGGCGCTCGACAGTGTGGAGGGTCGGCGAGTGCAATCTCGGAATCCTGTCCGGGTCGACTCGCGACCGCCCAGGGCCGGCCGTCCGGCACGGAGTGGTCTCCGGTGACCGCCGTCGACCGGATCAGCCACGGCCGGCACCGCTCGCCGGTCGGCGACCTCCAGATGCCGGGCGCCGCGCCGCGACCCGGGCGCCGCGTACACCCGCCGGTGACGAACCGCGCGGCACCGGCAGGTCGAACGACCACCTGGCTGCCACTGGTGCTGGCGCTGGTGTGGATGCTCGGCACGTTCGGGGCGTTCTGGTTGACGAGGCTGGCCCGCGACGTCGGAAACCCCGACCAGCTCTGCGCCTTCGTGCTCGTGGCGACGGCTCTGTTCGCCGGTGGGTACGTGGCGCAGATGTCGCGCCGTCCGCCCTCGGTGGCCACCGCCAGCCACTCCGTCGCCCGCATCCGGCTGGTGCGTCAACTGGTCCTGGCCAGCGCCGTCTACTACGTCGTGGTGAACCTGACGCGGCTGACCCAGTTCGGTGCCACCGGTCCCGGCAGTGTGTGGGCCAACATCCAGGCGCCCGCCGCCGGCTACGTGAACAAGTTCGACGTCTACCAGCAGGGGCTGGGCAGCACGAGCCCGTGGATGACGGCCCTGTTCCCGCTCGGCGTCCTCAGCGTGGCCCTCGTACCGCTGCTGGTGGTGCACTGGCGCAGTCTCTCCGGCTGGCTGAGACTCGCCGGCGTGGTCGCCACGGCGACGCACATCGCGTTCTACCTCTTCATCGGCACGATGAAGGGTCTCGGCGACGTCGTCATCATGCTCGCGGCGGGGATGTTGGTCGCGTGGGCGTCGGTCCGGCACCGGCCGCGGGTCTACTCCCGGCGGCGTCGGGCGCTCCTGCTGGTCGTCGGGGCGTTCGTGCTCCTGGCCACCTACATGATCCACAATCATGCGACCCGGGCGGCCGAGTTCGGCACCACGGGTGACGTGGTGCACGTGAATCCCACCGTGCAACGTGTCGTGGGTAAGCCGATGGCCGAGGGCATCGCTGCCATGATCGGCTATCCGACGCACGGCTACCTCGGGTTGTCCTACAACCTCCAGGTGCCCTTCGAGTGGTCCCATGGTCTCGGTAGCGCGCCGTCCGCGGCGATCTTCGCCGACCAGACCCTCGACGTGGACCTGACCGAGCACCCGTCCTACCCCGACCGGACCGAACACGAGAAGGGGTGGCCGGCGCGTATGTACTGGGCCACCATCTATCCCTGGCTCGCCTCGGACCTGACCTTCCCGGGCGCGGCGTTGTTCATGGGCCTGGTCGGGTGGCTCTTCGCCGGCTCGTGGCGCGCGGCGGTGTCCTCCCGACGGGTGGTCCCGACGTTGATCTTCGCGCAGCTCTGCATTCTCATCATCTACGTGCCGGCGAACAACCAGCTCGGGATGGCGCCGGAATCGATAGTCGGGATGGCCACGCTACTGGCGCTGCACCTCATGCAGTCGCTCTTCAGCGAACGCCGGCAGCCCGCCGCCGGGCCGACCCCCGTCGCGCGGACCGCCGGCAGATAGGCCGCCCGACCCGCACCGGCCCGCCGTCAGCCCCACTGCCGGAAGAACCTGCCGAGCGGTTCCGCGTACGCCCGGTAGTCGAACGATTCGAGCGCCTGGCTGCGCGCGGCCTGGCGCATGACGCTGCGCTGCGCGGAACTCAGCCGCGTCGCCGCGCGGAACGCCTCGGTGACCTCGGCCACCGTGTGGTCCCGGCAGACCAGGCCCTCCAGGTTGGGGCGCAGGTATCTGCCCATGTCGCTGGTGAGGTTGGCGATCACCGGTGTGCCGCTGGCGAGGCTCTCGCAGAACTTCGTCGAGAAGCCCGCCTCCGCCGCCCGCTCCGGCCTGCGGACCAGGACTGTGAAATCCGCGCCCTGTAGGGCGTTGGACACCTCGGCCTGCGGCAGGCGACCCAGGCACCGCACACCGTCGGGCAACGGCCGGGCGTCGAAGAGGCCGCGCACCTCGTCGAGCGTCGGGCCGTAGACGCGCAACTCGACGCTCGCGCCGTCGCGCTGGACGTTGCCCACCGCCTCGATGACGGTGCCCAGGAGATCCTTCCTGTTTCCGTGCGGATTCCCCGCGTAGGCGAGCGTGAGCAGCGGCGAGTCGCCCGCGCTCTGCCGGGCGTCCAGCGTCAGGCCCTTGACGTCGAGGGTGGGTGGCACCCGCAGGAGGGGCTTGCCGGCGCGGCGGTAGTGGGCCTCCAGGTGGGAGCTGATCGCGATGATGCCGTCGCACCGTGGGTAGTAGTGGCGCAGGGCCAGCTTCATGCTGGCGTGCAGCGGGCCGAGGTAGCCGCCCCGCACGTGGCGTCCGTTGAACCAGTCGACGACGTCGACGATCAGCGGCACCCGGTGCCGACGACACCAGCGTTGCAGGTGGAACATGTACTGGGCCTGACCGCCGTGCACCAGGACGTGCGAGGGCCTGGTCGGCTGGGCGTCGAGCCACCGGACCGTCCGCTGACCCCAGCGCACGAGCGTCTGGACGGAGCTGCCGAGCGGCCCGGCCTCCGGCGACGGCCGCTCCGCCAGGCCGAGGTGGGAGATCGAGCCCGGCCCGTCGACGCCCGGCAACGGCGTGACGGTGCGTGGTTCCGGTCCGCCGCTGGCGACCACCACGTCGTAGCCGGCGGCGGCCAACGACGCCACCAGGCCGTAGACCCGCCGGGACCCCGCCTCACCCCACGGGAAGAGGAACGGACCCACACAGGCGACCCATCCGGTACGTCTCATCGCAGCACCTCCACTCACTTCCAGGTCAGTTGCCCACGGGCGGCGTCGGCGGTGGCGGACCCGCTGCGTGCCGCCGCGCCGAGCGTGGCGGCGAACCGCGCGGCCACGCTCTCCTTGGCGTGCTCCTGCCGGGCGAAGGCAGCCCCGTTGCGGGCGAGCCGCTCCCGCAGGGCCGCGTCCCGGCAGAGGTCGGTCAGGCCACGGACCAGCGCCGCGGTGTCGTCGGTACCGACGATCACGCCCGCGTCGGCCTCCTGGATGTGGTGCAGGGACGCCACCTCGGCGGGCCCGTAGCCGAGGATCGGACGGCCCGAGGCGAGGTACTGGGGGATCTTCGTCGAGACCGAGTAGCGGGTGTAGCGGCGGATCTCCTCGTCGAAGGACTCGATATGGACGAGGATGTCCGCGTCGCGCAGGGCGGCGGGCACCTCGTCGCTGGCCAGCGACGGCCCGAGCCGCACCCGCGGCAGGGGGGCGAAGTGCCGCGCGTACCGGCTGAGGTCGTTCTCCGGTGCGTGGATGGTCAGCCGGACGGGCAGGCCCGCCTCGGCCAGGCTGTCCAGTGCGGCGCCGATGTCGCGCAGCGACTCCCAGCGGTTGAGGTGCAGGGCGCCGACGTAGACCAACTCCGTCGTCCCCTGCTGCCGCCCCGCGTCGCGGAGTGGGGCGAAGAAGGTCTCGTCGACGCAGTTCGCGAACGCGCTGAACGGGATGTGGTAACGCCGCGTGTACTCCTCGGCCATCGGCTGACTGATGACCATGCCGAGCGGGGCCAGGCGCAGAAGTCTCGCGATCGTCTCCTGGACGGACCGGTCGGCCCGACCGAAGAGCTCGCCGTTGTCGTACAGGGTCGCCGGCCAGTCGTCGGTGAAGTGCGGCACCACCGGAACGCCGCAGGTGCGCGCGGCGAGCGCCGTGATCCTCGTCAGCCGCACGCTGCCGAGCATCGAGTAGACGACGTCGGGCCGGAAGTCGCGCATCCACTCGACGAGCGCCGGGGGAACCCGGATCGGGCTGAGATCGGCGCCGGCCCGCAGTTGCGCGTAGATCTTGGCCATGGTGGGACGGGTCTCCGCCGCGGCGTGTACGGCGGCGATCGGTCGGCTCTGTTGCAGCGGCGTACGGCCGTTCCATCCCGACATCCGCATGGCGTAGTACTGGATGGGCAGGTAGTGGTCTCGCGGCGGGAAGTGGAAGAAGTGCTCGCACACGTCCGTCGACGGGGTGATGTTGCCGGTGTGCACCTGCGCGAGACGGTCCCTGGGCCAGCCGGAGAAGAGGTTCGACAGGGTCAGGGCCGTCCCGCTGACCCGGCTGAAGGGCGTGTGGCTCACCACCAGCACCCGCGGAAATTCCTCGTCGAACATCATCTGCTATCCGCCTCTCTCATGTGGTCCGTATTCGCAGTGCCCGCCGGTAGCCGTAGAGGGCCGCTGGGACGACCGTCGCGCTGTAGACGACGACGGCGACGAACGGTGTCGCGGCCACCCCCCACCAGTGCAGGCCGAGCAGTTTTCCGACAATGGACAGTGGTAGGTAGAGGAGGTATCCCCACAGTTGCGGGCGGACGATTCCGGCCGCGTTCTGCACCATGAACCGTGGTGAGATCGCGGCCAGCACGACCCACCAGCAGGCGAGGCCCAGCAGGAGTGACCGGTTTCCTATCGAGATCGGCAACCAGGCCGCGAAGAACTGCTCGCCGTACGCCACCAGCAAGATCGACGGCAGCACGGCGATGAGTGTCGACACGATCGTCATCCGACGAACGGTGCGGCGTATCCAGGCCAGGTCACCACGTGCCAGCGCCTCACCGTGCAGCGGCCACAGCGGCTGGTTGACGAGCGTCACCAGCGCGCCGAGCTGGTTGAACAGTCTGGCCGGCACCGCGTACGCGGTGACGCTGGCGAGGCCCAGCACGTGCGCGACGAGCAAGGGGTCGGCGTTGTCCGCCAGGACCATGATCAGCGTGACCAGGAAGAAGAGGCCGCCCAGGCCGAACAGTTCCCGGACCCCTCGACCGTCGACGAATCTCGGCCGGGGCGCCAGGTGCGGCAGCCGCCAGCCGAATGTCCACACCGTGTTGACGATGTTCACGAGCAACGGGCCGATGGCGATGCTGGCGATGACCGCGATCGGGGGCAGCTTCGCGTACACCGCGCCGAGCGCGAGGGGTAACGAGAGCGCGCTCGACGTCGCCTGCCAGACATTGCTGGCCGCCACCTGTTGATACGCGTACTGCACGCGGGCGACGAGCGACAACGGAATATTGAGCAGGAACGCGGTCAGGCACACCAGGGCGACGAGGTGGGCGTCGCGCGCCGCCGTCCCCGTCGCGTTGAACAGCAGCGGCCACGGGACGAACCCACCGACAAGCCACAGCAGGCCGCACGTCGGGAGCGCCACCCCGCAGACCGCGGCGTAGGCGCTGGAGACGTACCGCCGGGCGGTGTCCGAGTCGCCGTCCACCCGGCACGGCGCGAGTCTGGTCATCAGCCCGAGACCGACGCCCAGGTCCGCGAAGGCGACCATCCCGGTGACGGCGAGCACCGCGGCCCAGAGCCCGTACAGGTCGGTGCCCAGATACGACAGGGTCACGGGCAGCAGGACGAGTGGTACGAGAGCGCTGACCGCCCGACTCAGCGCCGCGGTGGCGATCCAGGACAGCAGCCGTCGACCGCGACTCGGGGCCGGGGGAGCGGGGTCGACCGGCGCGGGTGGTTCCATCGTCTGGACGGCCCGCCGCGACCGGGGCGACACGGCGGCGTGCAGCGGCTCGTACCGCTGAAACCTGCCGGCGCGGGTCCGCATCTGTCGGTCCTAACGATCTGCGGCGAACGCCGGAGGGACGCGCCTGGCGACGCGGTCGCCGCGACGCGGCCTCGCGTGGGGGTTCCTCACGGTCATAACTGTCGGTGCGGGGGTTTGGGTGTGGTCACCGGTCACCGCGACTGCAGGGGTACGCCCACCGGGCCGTCCACCGTCGGGTCGATCGGCTGGGCGCAGAGCAACGCCAGGTGCTCGATGAGCTTCGCCGCGTCGTCGTACGGGTCGAGCCCGCTCACCTCCATCGGGTCGAGCGCCGGCACCGCCACGTGGGACACCAACGGGTGGAACGGCCGGGTGTCCACCTCACCGGTGCCGAACAGGTCCTCGTGCAGTTTCTCTCCGGGACGAAGGCCGGTGTAGACGATCGGCATCGTGCTGGACGCCTGCTCGGCCATCTGCCGGGCCAGGTCGGCGATGCGGACCGGCTCGCCCATGTCCAGCACCAACGCCTCCCCGTCCCGGCCGATCTCGGCGGCCTGGAGCACCAGGTGGACGGCCTCCTGGATGGTCATCAGGTAGCGGGTGACGTCCGGGTGGGTGACGGTCAGCGGCCTGCTGTCCTCGATCTGCCGCTGGAACGCCGTCACCACCGAGCCCCGGCTGCTGAGCACGTTGCCGAACCGGACGCTGAGGAAGGTCCCCGGGAACCGGGACGCGGCGTGCGCGGTCAACCGCTCGGTGATCCGCTTGGAATACCCGAGCACGCTTATCGGGTTGGCCGCCTTGTCGGTGGAGATATTGACGAACCTGGCCACGTCCCGGCAGGCGTCCAGCACCGACAGCGTGCCCCAGACGTTCGTCTTGACCGCCTCGCCGGGGTGGCGTTGCAACAGGGTCAGGTGCTTGAGTGCCGCCGCGTGCAGGATGATCTCCGGGCGGCGCTCCCGGATGATCCGCCGAAGGCCCTCGTCGTCGCGCAGGTCGGCGAGGATCAGCTCGGGGCCGTCCAGCAGGGCCCGCCCGGCGAGCGACATCTGGAGGCCGTGCAGGGCCGACTCGTCCCGGTCCAGCATCATCAGCTCACCCGGGTCGGCCTTCATCACCTGACGGCAGAGTTCCGAGCCGATCGACCCGCCGGCACCGGTGACGAGGACCCGCCGTCCGGTCAGGCTGTTCGTGCTCAGCGGCAGGTCACCGACCACCTGGCGGCGGCCGAGCAGATCGCCGATCTGCACGTCCCGGACGTCGGTGACGGTGATCCGGTGGTCCACCAGGTCCCGCACGGGCGGCAGCACCTTGAACACCGTGCCGGTGGCGAGCGTGGCCTCGCGGATCTGACGGATCAGCGCCGCGTCGGCGTTGGCCACCGAGAAGATGACCGCCTTCGCGCCGGTACGCCGCACCGCGGTCTCGATGTCCTGCCGCCCGCCGAGCACCCGCACCTCCCGGATGCGCAGGTCGCGCTTGTCCGGATCGTCGTCGAGGGCGCCCACCGGCAGGTATCGGCCGCGCGGGTCGCCGAGCATCGCCCGCAGCAGCTCCTGCCCGGCGTCGCCCATCCCGAACAGCAGGACCGGTGTGGAGGACCGGACGTCGGGACGCATGGAGAGGTCCCGGCGGTGCCGGTACGCGAACCGGGCGCCGAGCATCAGCAACAGGGCGAGGGCGCCGCCGACCAGCGGGGTGCTCGCCGGCACCGGTCGGTCGCCGGAGGACAGCAGGCCGAGCAGCACGATGGCCGCCGTCAGGGTGGCGGTGCCCGCGACGCCCTGGACCTCCTGGAGACTGCCCAGCGGGTGTCGTCCGGAGTAGAGCCGGCGGACCGCCGCCACCGCCACGTGCACGATCGCCGCGAGCACACCGATCGCCGCGGCCCGAACCAGTTGGCCCGCCGGGAGATCGAACTCGAACCGGGTCCACACGGCCGCGGCGAAGCCGCTGACCCAGGCGGTGGTGTCGGTGGCGAGGAAGCCCGCGGTGCGGCGGCGGGCCCGGGCCCGCCGAGCCGATCGCTCCGTGTGCTCCGTCTGCTCAGTCTCCTGCGGCATGTGCTGGCTCCCTGACCGTCTCCGACCGCTTCCGTCGCGTACGACAGAAGGGACTTAAAGCCCTTTGTCCTTGTTACAGGCAGTTTCACTATTTACGGGTGTTTTTCGGTAGATGGCACCAGTGATGTGCCCGACCCGATGAAGATCAGCGCACCGTTACGCGCTGTGGCGCCACCTGACCGGCCTTCTCCCCGCGCCCGGTCGTCACACCGTGTCGGCTCCCGTTCGACGGCTCAGGAACTCCTCGATCGCGACGGACACCCGGGCGATCTGTGCCTCGGTGAGTGCACTTCCGCTGGGCAGCGTGAGCCCGTTGTCGAAGAGTCGCTGCGCCGCGCCGGTGAGCAGGGTCTCCGCACCGGCGTGCATGGGCTGGAGGTGCATCGGCTTCCACACCGGCCGGGTCTCGATGTCCCGCTCGGCCAGGTGGGCCGCCAGGTCGTCCACCCGCCAGCCGCACCGCCGCGGCTCGACGGTGATGACGGTGAGCCAACAGTTGGACTCGCTGTCCTCCGCGCCGAGCAGCCGGACACCCGGCACCGGGGCGAAGAGCTTGGCGTAGTGGTCGCGCAGGTGGCGGCGTCGGGCGATCATCGCGTCCAGCCGGAGCAACTGGGCTCGGCCGAGCGCCGCGAGGAGGTTGCTGAGCCGGTAGTTGTAACCCGTCTCGCGGTGCTCGTAGTGCCGCGCCGGTTCGCGCGCCTGCGTCGCGAGGTGACGGGCCCGGGCGAGGAGCACGGTGTCGTCGGACACCAGCATCCCGCCGCCGGACGTGGTCATGATCTTGTTGCCGTTGAAGGAGAGCACGCCGACGCGCCCGAAGGAACCCGCGGGTCGTCCCCCGTGGCCGGCGCCGAGGGCCTCCGCGGCGTCCTCCACCAGAGGGACGTCGGCGTCGGCGCAGACCGGGAGCAGGGCGTCGTAGTCGGCGCAACTGCCGAACATGTCCACCGGGACGACCGCGCCGACCCGCTCACCGCGTGCGCGCAGCCGTCGCAGCACCTCGTCGACGAGGGCGACGTCCACGTTGCCGGTCCGGGGGTCGCAGTCGACGAAGACCGGCCGCGCCCCGATGTAGCGGGCCGCGTTCGCGGTGGCGACGAAGGTGAGCGTGGGCACGATGACCACGTCGCCGGGCCCGACCCCGACACCGAGTAGCGACAGGTGCAGGGCCGCCGTCCCGGAGTTGACCGCCACCGCCCCGTCGGTGCCGACCCGCGCGGCGACGTCCTGCTCGAACGCGTCCAGGTCCGGGCCGACCGGTGCGACCCAGCCCGAGCGCAGGGCGGCGATCAGGTACGACTCCTCCAGTGGCCCGATGTCGGGTGGCGACAGGTACACGGTGCCGCTCATGGGGCACCACCGGTCACGAGAGCACCGGGCATCGGCACGATTCCACCTCCAACGGCGTCGGGGACAACGCCGGGCGAGCGTCCCATCGGGGCGAAAACCGGATGACGACCCTGATTGGCGACACACAACCCGCATTCCCCCGATCAACCCCAAAACCCGCATTCGGACACGGCCGGCTCGGCGGCCTTCTGTGGGCCGTGGCCCACGGCACGAGTCGCGAGCGTCGCGACGGCCGGTCGGACGAGGGGAAACTGGCCGGTCGGGCGTGGGAAAGGGGCGGCCCCCTTCGCTCGGGGGTCGTGCCCGCTGCTCAGGTCGCCGCAGGTGCGCTCGACGTCACGATGGTGGTCAGCGCGGAAGCTTGGTGCGTGCGGAGACTTTGAGCGCTATACACCTATTGTGGAGGTTGCCGAGGTTATCATCGGCCCCTGGGGCGACCTGGCCGAACGGCGGAGATGCGGGGGCGACATGCGTGCGGTGCCCGAGCGGGCCGGCGTCCGGACGGGAGTCTGATGCGCGTCCGGCCCGACCAACCCGGAACGCTGCTCGGCCCGGTGCTCGGGTCACTCGGCCGTCTCCTGTGTGCGGCGGCGCGGGCGCGTCGGGCGATCCGGGGCCTTGCCCTCGCCGATCGGTTCGCCGCCCGGGGAGACAACTTCACGTTCGACCCGGACGGCGTCTACACCTGCGAGTCGATCGAGGTCGGCCACAACGTCGATCTCGGGTACCGGCCGATCCTGATGGCGGCCCGGAGTCGGATCCGCATCGGTGACAACGTGATGTTCGGCCCCGAGGTGACGATCCGGGGTGGCAACCACCGCATCGAGCAGGTCGGTGTACCGATGATCGCGGTCGACAAGGAGGCCGGCGACGACACCCACGACCGGGGCGTGACCATCGGCGACGACGTGTGGGTGGGCACCCGGGCGGTGATCCTGCACGGGGTGACGATCGGCCGGGGCGCGGTGATCGGCGCCGGCGCGGTGGTCACCCGGTCGGTGCCGCCGTACGCGGTGACCGCCGGCAATCCGGCGCGGGTGATCCGCCTGCGGTGGCCGGTGGAGACCATCCGGGCCCACGAGCGGCAGCTCTACCCGGCCGACCGTCGGCTGACCGCCGCCGAGCTGGCCGGCCTCGCCGAGCTGCCGGCACCCGAGCCGCGCCCGACTCCCGTGACGAAGTCGCTGACCACCGGCGTCCAGTCGCGATAGTCGAAACAGCGGGCCCGCTCCCGGGCCGCGCGGCTCATCGCCCGCCAGGCCGCGTCGTCGAGACGCAGCGCCCGCTCGATGCCGCGCCGGACATCCTCGGCCGCCGAGCCGTCGAGCAGGATGCCCTCCCGACCGTCCACGAGGTAGCGCCGCAGGTCGCTGGTGAGGTTGAGCAGCACCGGGCAGCCGGCGGCCAGACTCTCCGGCACCTTGGAGGGGAAGCCCGCCTGCGCGTACCCGAGCGGCGGGCGGACCAGCACCGAGAAGTGCGCCCGGCGCAACTCGGCGAGCACCTGGTCGCGGGGCACCCGGCCGAGGAAGCTCACCTGGTCGTCGAGGTCGATCGGCCCGGCCTCCCCGAGGTCGGAGAGCTTGCTGGACTGCTCCCGGCTGAACCCGGCGATCACCAGGTGCACCCTGGCCCGATCGGTGGGCGGGAGCAGGCGGATGCCCTCCAGCACCACGGCCAACTGGTCCTTCGCGCCTGCCGACCCGGCGTAGAGCAGTCGGAGGCCGTCGCCGAGCGAGGCTGGCGCGGGATCGGCGTAGTCGGCGCGGTCGACCTGGGGTGGCACCACGAGGGTCCGCCGGCCCTGGCGCACGAAGTGCCGCTCCAGCAGCTCGGAGATGACGATGACCTGGTCGGCGAGTCGTCCGGCCCAGAAGGACGCCCAGCGGTGCCGGAGGAAGTACGGCGTCAGCCAGCCCCGGGGAAACTGGGCCCGGTCGTGCTGCTCCGGCACGTCCACCGTCACCGGGCACCGCACCGTCAGCCGCAGCACCGCCCAGGTCGCCAGGTCCCACAACCCGAGCGGCAGGTGCACGCCGGCCAGCTCGCCCGGGCGGACACCCGCGCGGCGCAGTGCGGCCAGCACCCGCAGCGGGCGGACGCGCCGGTGCGACCAACGGCCCAGCATTCCGCCGCCCCGGCGGCGTCGGGGCAGCGTGATCAGACGGACGTCGGGGGGTAGGTCCACCGCGCCGGGTGGGCGCGACCCGTCGTCGGGCCAGTCGTTGACCACCAGGGTCACTCCCCCCGGCGGGGTGGCCGACCGGGCCAGTTGCAGCAGCCGGTTGGACATCGCGTCACCATGCGGGAACCGGTACGCGGCAAGTGCCAGCACCGTTGGTCTCGCGGTGGGCCGCGGGGCGGGGACCAGGTCCGTGCCGGTGGTGGGCTCGCCCATGGTCTACCCCTCCGAGCTCGGGTAATTAGCCGGTTATGACCGTTTAGTCTAGACAGTCGTCCTCCCGGGCGACAGGATCGAGGGGCCCGTGTCCTGCCGTTACTACGCGAGGCGTGGCGCGGTTGGCGTCATCGTGCGGTCCGCAGGAGTCTCGTGGTGAGCCGACCGGTGGTGGTGCAGCACTCGGCGGGCACCCCCGGTGCCAACGGTCCGCTGACCGCCGTGCGGCGCGTGCTCGCCTCACCCCTGGCCGACCGGTACGAGTTCGTCCGGATGCACCAACACGCCGGCAACGGCAGCCTGAACGTGCCGCTGCTGCGGGAGTGGGTGCGGCTGCTGCGCCGAGTCCGCCCGGATCTGGTGCACGTGCGGGGCCTACAGAACGAGGGTCTGCACGGGGTCCTCGCCGCCCGCCTCGCCGGCTGCCCGCGCATCCTGGTCACCGTGCACGGCACCGTACGTGACCTGCGTCAACCGGGTCGCGCCTGGCGGCGCCGACTGCTCGTGCACGCCGCCGAGCCCGCGACGCTGCGACTGGCCACCCACGTCGGCACCGTCTGCGCGTACGCCGCCGGCCGGGACTTCCTGTCCGACCTGGGCGGGAAGTTCGTCGGGGTGATCCCCAACGGGGTGCCGCTGCCGGCCCGTCCACACGCCGAGCGGGACCGGGTCCGCGCCGAGCTGGGCCTGCACCCCGACGACGTGACCATGATCGCGGTGTCCCGGTTGACCTGGGAGAAGGGCTACGCCGTCCTCGCCGACGCGGTGCGCCGACTGCCGCCGTCGGCCACCCGCCGGGTGTTGCTCGTCGCCGGCGACGGGCTCGACCGGGACGGGATCGCCGCCGCGCTGGCCGAGGCCGGCCAGATCGAGGTGCGCCTGCTCGGCAACCGTCTCGACGTACCGGACCTGCTCGCCGCGGCGGACCTCTTCGTCTTCCCGACCCTGCACGAGAACCTCTCCAACGCGCTGCTGGAGGCGATGGCCTACGGGCTGCCGGTGGTCGCGTCGGCGGTGGGCGGCAACGTCGAGGTGCTGCGCTCCGGCGGCGGTCGGCTGGTGCCGGCCGGCGACCCGGACGCCCTGGCGGCGGCGTTGACGCCGCTGCTCGACGACCCCGCCGAGCGGCGTCACGTGGGGGAGTTGGGTCGCAAGGTGGTGGCCGAGGACTACAGCCTCGACGTCATGCTCGGTCGCCTCGACCGGGTCTACCAGCAGATCCTCGGGGAGTGACGGTGGCGCGGCCCCGCAGCCCACGCGTCACCCTGCTGGGCTTCACGGTCCCGGACGACCTGCTCGCCGAGATCATCGCCCGGGACACCATCATGCCCACCCAGACGCACACCTTCGCCTGGAGCCTGGTGCGCGGCCTGCGGGCCGCCGACTGCCCGGTGCACCTGCTCTCCGCGGCGCCGGTGTCCACCTGGCCCGGCAACGGGCAGGTCCGCTTCCGTGCCGGGCGGTTCCGGCAGGACGACGTGGACGGTCAACTGCTGGCGTTCGTGAACCTGCTCGGCCTCAAGCACCTCACCCGGTTCGTGGCCGCCTGGCGTACCGGCACTCGGGCCCTGCGCGAGCGGGACGCCGAGGTGCTGCTGGTGCACGGCGTGCACTCGCCGTTCCTCTGGTTCGGTGTGCTGCGGGCCCGTCGCCGGGGCGTCCGGGTGGTGCCGGTGCTCACCGACCCGCCGGGTGTCGCGCTGCCCACCGACGGTCGGCTGGTCCGGCTGCTGCGCGGGCTCGACGTCGCGCTGGTCCGGGCGGCCCTGGCCCGCTGCTCGGGGGTGATCGCGCTGACCCCCGCGCTCGCCGAGGACTTCGCGCCCGGCCGGCCCCGGCTGGTGCTGGAGGGAATCTGTTCCGCCGACCCGGCGGGCCCGCCCGTGCCGCCCGGCCCGACCAGGGACATCGTGTACGCGGGGGGCCTGAGCCGCGCCTACGGCGTGGACCGGCTGGTCGAGGCGTTCCGCGGTCTCGCCGGGGACGACCTGCGGCTGTGCGTGTACGGCCGGGGCGAACTGGCGGGTTGGCTGCGCGACCAGGCCGCCGTGGACCGGCGCATCGTGCCGCCCGCGCTGCTGCCCCGCTCGGAGCTGCTGCCCCGGCTGGCCCGGGCGACCGTGCTGGTGAACCCGCGCCCGGTGGACCAGGACTTCGTCCGCTGGTCCTTCCCGTCGAAGATCATCGAGTATCTCGCCGCGGGGGTGCCGGTGGTGAGCACCCGACTGCCCGGCATCCCGGCGGAGTACGCGCCGTGGCTGTCCTTCGCCGAGCCGGACACCGCCGACGGGCTGCGGGCAGCCCTCGGCCGGGTGTTGGCTCTGCCGGCGGACGAGGCCCGGGCGCGGGGGGTGGGTGGGGCCCGCTTCGTGCGGGAGACGCGTAACCCGGCCGCGCAGGGTCGCCGCGTGCGCGACTTCCTCGCCGGCCTGGCCGGGCTGACCGACCAGCGTGGCGTTCAGCCCCGGCCGCGCGCGGCGGCCTTGCTGAGCAGGTCCTCGATCTGGTCGACGCCGACCCGCAACGACATCCGGTCCTGATAGAGCTGACGGCCCCGACGGCCCATCGCGATCCGCTGCTCGGCCGGCACCCGGGCGGCGGCGGCGAACTGGTCGGCAAGCGCCCGCCAGTCGTCCGGTGGGCAGACCAGCCCGGCCCCGCCCGCGCTGACCAGCCGGGCGGCGTCGCCGTCGGCCGACATCACCACCGGACTGCCGCAGGCCAACGCGGCCTGCAACTTCGACGGCACCGTCCCGCGCAACCACGGCAGGTCGCGCAGCATGACCAACTGGTAGTCGGCGGCGGCGTACAACTCGGCCATCTCGGCGGCCGGACGGCGACCGACGAACCGCACGTTCGCCGCGCCCAACTCGTCGGCGAGACGCCGGGCCTGTTCCGCGCCCAGCCCGGTGCCGACGAAGACCAGGTCCACCGCGTCCGGTGCCGCCGCCGCCGCTCGGATGGCGACGTCGACGCCCTGCAACAGACCCAGGTTGCCGGCGAACATCACGGTGGTCCGCCCCCGGTGCCCGATCGTCGCCCGGGCCGACTCGGTGCCGGGCACCGGCCGGAACAGCGCCTCGTCGGTCCAGTTGAACACGGTACGCACCGCGCCCGGGTCGACACCCCGCTCGACCACCTGTTCGGCCATGGCCGGCGCGATCACCGCGATGCCGGCGCAGGCGCGGTAGATCCGGCGCATCGTGGCGGTCAGGACCCGGTCCATCGCCCGCCCCGCCAGCCCCGGTGGGGCCATCCCGGAGGCCGTCACCGACTCCGGCCACAGGTCCTGCACGTGCAGCACCGCCGGGACGCCGCGCAGCATCCGCAGCAGACCGGCGGCGGCGTACGCGGTGGGCGGCGGGTGGTAGACGTAGAGCGCGTCGACGCCGCGTAGGTGACGCGGGGCGGCCAGGGTGCTGGTGGTGGCGAAGGAGAGGTAGCTCGCCGCCCGGCGCAGGCCGGAACGGTCGTGACTCGGGTACGCGGGCACCCGGCGGACGGCCACCCCGCGATCGGTGGCCCGGTGGCTCCAGCGCTGCTGCCAACCCGGGTAGGTGCGCCCGAGCGGCAGGCTCGGAAACGTGGTCAGCACCCGCACCTCGTGACCGCGGCGGGCCAACTCCGTGGCCAGTTGACCCGGCACGAAGGCGCTCTCCGGCGGGTACCACTGACTGATCAGTCCGATTCGCATGTGCCCGGCACTCCCGTCGACGTCAACTCGCCCACCAGGGCAGACAACTGACGGAAGGGAACGGAGGACACGCGGGGCGGCGCCCGTTTCGCGTGACTTGCGAGAAGAGCGCTCGTTGTCACACCAGTGGCCGCCGGCGACCGCTGCCGCGCGCCCACCGGGCGGACACCGCTGCGCCGGCCGCCCGCAGGCCGAGCCGAACGGGGGACGCGTTGAAGGTAGTCGTGACCGGTGGCGCCGGGTTCATCGGCGCCAACCTGGTACGGGCACTCGACGAGGCACCCCAGGTGACCGACGTCGTGGTCGTCGACGACCTCTCCACCGGCCGCCTGGACAACCTGCACGGTCAGCCCGTCCGGCTGCACCGGGGCACCGTGCTCGACCCGGACCTGCTGGACGAGACGTTCGCCGGCGCGGCAAGCGTGGTGCACCTGGGCGCGCTCGGCTCCGTGCCGCGCTCCATCGACCGGCCGCTGCCCAGCCACCACGCCAACGCCACCGGGACGCTGATGGTGCTGGAGGCCGCGCGGCGGCACCACGTCCAGCAGGTGATCCTCTCGTCCTCGTCGTCGGTCTACGGCGCGAACCCGGTGCTGCCCCGCCAGGAGGGGCTGCGCCCCATCCCGGTCTCCCCGTACGCGGTGTCCAAGCTGGCCGCCGAGGCGTACGCGGTGGCCTACGCCGCCTGCTACGACCTGGGCGTGCTGCCGTTCCGCTTCTTCAACGTCTACGGCCCACGGCAGGCGGCACACCACCCGTACGCGGCGGTGCTGCCCCGTTTCGTCACCGCCGCGCTCGCCGGGGAGCCGCTGCGCGTGCACGGCGACGGTCGGCAGACCCGCGACTTCACCTTCGTCGGCAGCGTCACCTCGGTGATCGTCGACGCCATCGTCCGTCGGGTGTCCACCCCCGACGTGGTGAACCTGGCCTTCGGTGCGCGGATCTCCCTGCTCGACCTGGTCGCCGAGTTGGAGGACGTGCTGGGCCGGCCGCTGCCCGTGGTGCACGAGGCGCCGCGCGCGGGCGACGTGCGGGACTCGCAGGCCGACTGCACCCGCCTGCGGGAGTTGTTCCCCGATCTGCGGCCGGTGCCGCTGCGCACCGGCCTGGAACGCACGGTGTCCTGGATGGCCGATCACGTGCTCGCGAGTCAGTAGGGGCGTCGATGTCGTCCGGGGTCGTCGAGCGGACCCGGCGCGCCCGCCCACCGGGCGTGCACCGTCGCCGTCCCGACCGTGGTCGCCGGCTCGTCTCCGGGGTCGCGACCGCGCTGCTCAGTCGGCTGGCGGGGCTCGTCGTGCCGATCGTGCTGGTGCCTGTCACGTTGCCCTACTTCGGCAACGACCTGTACGGCCTGTGGATGGCGGTGGCGGCGCTGGCCGGCATGGCGGCCTTCGCGGACCTGGGGCTGGGCAGCGGCCTGATGACGAAGCTCGCCCCCTGCTACGCACACGGCGACACCGTCCAGGCCCGGCGCTACATCTCCAGCGCGTA
Source organism: Micromonospora sp. NPDC048935 (assembly GCF_043197875.1). NCBI lineage: Bacteria > Bacillati > Actinomycetota > Actinomycetes > Micromonosporales > Micromonosporaceae > Micromonospora > Micromonospora sp. NPDC048935. The sequence continues at coordinate 1,129,648 of NZ_JBICTZ010000001.1, forward strand.
CCTGACCCTGTCGGGGCTCGCGCTCACCCTCACCGGCCTGCTCTGGATCTTCGCCGGCGCCGTGCCCTGGTCGGCGCTGTTCAACGTGTCAGGTCAGGTCAGCCCGGAGCAGACCCGGATGATCGCGTTGATCTGTCTCACCGCGTTCGCCCTCAACGTGCCGCTCAGCCTGATCGCCCGCGTGCAGTACGCCTACCAGCAGGTCGGCCGGAGCAACGTCTGGCAGACCGCGGGCAGTCTGGCCGCGCTCGGCGCGGTGCTCGGCGTGGTCTGGGCCGACCTGTCGCCGCTGCTGGTGGTCGCCCTGTCGGTCGCCGCGCCGCTGCTCGTCAACCTGCTCAACACGCTCTGGTTCTTCGGTCGGCAGGAGCCGCGGATCCGGCCGACGCCGAGGGCCGTGCAGGCGCACGCCGCCGTGGAACTGACCCGGCTCAGCGGGCTGTTCTTCCTGCTGACCGTGGTCATCTCGTTCGCCACCAACGCCGACACCCTGATCATCGCGCACGCGCTCGGTCTGTCCGCCGTCGCCGGCTACGTGGTGCCCGCCAAGCTGCTGTCCCAACTCGGCCAGCTCGTCGTCCTGGTCAACGTGCCACTGTGGCCGGCCAACGGCGAGGCGTTGGCCCAGGGGCAGGTGGACTGGGTACGCCGTACCACCCGGCGGATGACAGTGGTGTCCGTGCTCGCCGCCGGCGTGCCGGCCGCCGTCCTTGTCGCCTTCGGTGAGTGGCTCTTCGCGGCCTGGTTGCCGGTGCCGATGGGCGGCGACCGGTGGTTGCTGGCCGGGTTGGGCGTCTGGTGGCTGCTTCAGTCGGCGCTCTCGCCCCGCTTCATGGTGCAGAACGCCGGCGGTGTCCTCGTCCCGCAGTTGGTCGGCTGGGGGGCGTTCCTGGTGGTGTCGGTGCTCGGCAAGTGGTACGCCGCCGACCGGATCGCCGTCGCCGCCGTGCCCTGGGTCGGCGCGGTCGGGTACGCGCTGACCGTCGTGCCGGCGGCGCTGTACGGGTATCGCCGGGCACTGCGGCCGCACCGCGGCCCGGTCATCGAGCGGAGAGTGGTGCAGGACTGTGCGCGCTGACGAGTATCCCCGCGTGCTGGTGGTGAGCGCGGCCGTGTTCGACCGCTCCACCGGCACCGGCATCACCCTGTCGAACCTGTTCACCGGCTGGCCGGGGGACCGCCTCGCCCAGCTCTACGCCGAGGACCGCGCCCCGGGCCCGGACGCCGTCGGCACGTTCGCCCGGTTCGCGCCGCGCAACGCGCCGGTGGAGTACCACCTGTTCCGGCAGTGGGAACGCGTCCGCCGGCCGGTCCGGGCCCTGGTGAGGGGTACGGCCGGGTCGCCGGGTGTGGCCGGCCCGGGCAGCGCTGCCCGACCGGCGCGCGATCCCGGGCCCGGCCCGGTGCGTGCCCGGCTGCGCACCCAACTGCGCGCCTTCGTCGACCTCAGCCCGGTCCGGGTTCCCGACGACGTCCGCCGGTGGCTGCGCGAGCAGCGGCCGGACGTGGTCTACACGACGCTGGGCAGTATCCGGATGATGCGCCTCGCCGTCGCCGCCGCGCAGGAGTGCCGGGTGCCCCTGGTGCCGCACTTCATGGACGACTGGCCCACCACCCTCTACACCGAAGGCCAGGTGCTGGGGCTGCCCCGGCTCGCCGTCCGGGCCGGCTTCCGCGACGTCCTGCGGCACTCCTCGTACGGAATGGGGATCAGCGTGGCGATGGCCCGGGAGTTCGAGCGCCGTTACCGGTTGCCCTTCGCCGCCTTCGGCAACTGCGTGGACGCCGCGGACTTCGCCGACCCCGACACGTGTGCGCCGGACCGCCCGGACGGGGCCCCGGTCGAGTTGGTCTACGTGGGTGGGCTGCACCTGGACCGGTGGCGGTCGCTGCGCCGGGTCGGCGAGGCCGTCGCTCGGCTGGTGGCCCGGGGCACGCCGGCCCGGTTGACCGTGCACGCCCCGGCGACCGACCTCGCGCGGTACGCGGGCGCGTTCACCGGGCTGCCGACGGTGCACCTGGGCCGCCCGTTGGCCAGCGACGAGGTCGCCGGTGTGCTGCGCCGGTCCGACATGTTGGTGCACGTCGAGTCGTTCGCCGCCGAGCACCGCCGCTACACCCGCTACTCGCTGTCCACCAAGATCCCGCAGTACCTGGCGTCCGGCCGTCCCGTCTTCGGGTTCGGCCCGGCCGAACTGGCCTCGATGGCGCACCTGGCGGCGGCCGACGCCGGCGCGGTGGTCGGCAGCGACGACCCGGTGGCCCTCGTCGACGCGCTCACCCCGCTCTGCGTCGACGCCGGCCTTCGGGCTCGACTCGGCCGGCGCGGCCTGGCGTACGCGGTGCGGCACCACCGCACGGATCAGGTGGCGGCCCGCTTCGCCGAGGTGCTGCGGGAGGCGGGCGGCGGGCGGCCGAGTGCCGGGGTGCCGCGGGGGGCCGCGGCGGCCCCCAGATCCCCGGCAGCACGGTGACAAGCGCCAGGACCAACCAGAAGGCGAGCGACGTCTCCCACTGGCCGGTCAGCCAGATCGGCAGCATGGCACCGGTGAACGCGCAGACCAGCAGCAGCCCGGCCGGACCGGTACGGGCGGCGGTGACGAGCGCCGCGGCCAGCGCGCCGAAGTAGAGCAGCACACCGACCAGCCCCAGGTCGTTGCCGACGGTGAGCAGCAGATTGTGCGGCCCGATGTCGAACGGGTTGGTGCCGATGAACACCCCCGCGCCGGATCCGTTCAGTGGTGACTCCGACCAGGTGGACAGCGCGTAGGGCCAGATCGAGAGGCGTCCGGAGATGTCGCCGGTGGGTCGCCCGTACAGGCCGTCGAGCCAGAGCAGCTCGGCCTTCGGTGCCAGCCCGAACGGCACCAGCACGACAAGAGCGGTGGCGAGCCCGGCGACGGTGATCCCGGTCAGCCGGGGCACCACGCGGGTGGCCAGCGCGCTGACCAGACCGAGCACGATGCCGATCGCCGCACCGCGCGAGCCGGTGAGCAGCACGCCGTACCCGAGCGGCACGGCCAGGGCCAGCGGCGCGAGGCGCAGCACCGGCCGGTGCGCGCCGGCGGCGGCGAGCACCAGGGCCAGCACCACCCCGGCGGCCAGGGTGTACGCCGTGCCGTTCACCTCCCTGCCGTCGATGCCGTAGCGCTCGGCGAAGAGCAGCACCTGCCCCTGGGAGCGGGCGCCGGTGACCATCTCGACGGCGACCGCCACGCAGCCGAGGAGGAAGGTCCAGCCGACCAGCAGCAGGTCCCGTCGTCCCCGTACGACGTGCCGGCAGGCCACGAAGAGCACGCAGACCGAGATGTACCGGTAGGCGGCGGGCCCGGTGAGGTCGGGGTGGCTCGTCCAGAGCAGGCTGGCGGCGGCCCAACCGGCGGTGAGCAGCGCGACGGTGTCGACCGCCCGCAGCCGGGGCAGCCGGCCGGTCAGCACGATGGCCACCACGGCGAGGATCGCGACGTAGTTGAACGACCACCACGGTGGCCGGGCCACCAGGTAGGCGGCCACACCGAGGACCAGCACGGCGGGCAGGCTGCCGGCGGGCGCGACCGGCGCGGGGCCGGTGTGCGAAGCGGGTCGCCGTTCGACACGGGTCAGCGGGGCGGGCGCCAACCGGGCGCCGCCGGTGTGGTGGTGCCGCAGGGCGTGGGTCGGACCGTGTCGCGGTGGCGCGTCGGTCACCGCGGGCGCCCCGCGTCGACCCGGCCCGGACCGCGTCGCGGCGTCCGGGCACTCCGGCGTGGCGCGGCGACCACGGCCGACCCGCGACGCGCCGGGCCGGACGAGTGACCGCGCGGCATTGGGAGTCCCTTCGGGGGGTCGGTCCGGTGATCGCTCGTGTCCTGACTGGCCCGAGAGTGGTCCGCCGACACCGGCCGTTGCCCGGCCCGGGGACCGAACCGTTTCTACCAGGTACGGCGGTACGAAGTGGTCAAATCCGTGCATAGACCGACATGTTTTCTGAGTGCCCTATGGCTCGTTTGGCCCGTTTGCGGCTCAAACACGTATCTGCTGCTGGGGCCCCTCGTTGACCCGTGTGCCGCATCCGGCGGGGCTTCCGCCTGACCGTCGGAGACCGGTGCCCCCGCCACGGTGAGCAGCGCCGTGCCGCGCCGGGTCGACGGGTGAGAACCGCCCGTCGGGTGACGAACGGGAGAACCAATGAGCGTGATGACCGCGGGCCGCCGGGTGCTGATCACCGGCGGGACCGGATCCTTTGGACAGACCATGGCCCGACGACTGCTCGACCGGGACGTCGCCGAGGTGCGGATCCTCAGCCGGGACGAGGCCAAGCAGGACGCCATGCGGCGATCCATCGGTGACGGGCGGGTGCGCTACCACATCGGCGACGTCCGTGACATCGACACGGTGCTGCGGGCCACGCGGAACGTCGACTTCGTCTTCCACGCGGCGGCGCTCAAGCAGGTGCCGTCCTGCGAGTTCTTCCCCCTGGAGGCGGTACGCACCAACATCATCGGCAGCGGCAACGTGGTCGAGGCCGCCGCGCAGAACGGCGTCAGCTCGGTCGTCGTGCTCAGCACCGACAAGGCCGTCTACCCGGTGAACGCGATGGGCATGAGCAAGGCGCTGATGGAGAAGGTCGCCCAGGCGTACGCCCGCAACAACCCGAACAGCGCCACCACCGTGTCCTGTGTCCGGTACGGCAACGTGATGTACTCGCGTGGCTCGGTGATCCCGCTCTTCATCGAGCAGATCAAGGCGGGCCGCGCGCCCACCGTCACCGACCCGGCCATGACGCGCTTCCTGATGTCGCTCGCCGACTCGGTCGACCTGGTCGAGCACGCCTTCCACCACGCCCGCCCCGGCGACGTGTTCATCCGCAAGGCGGCCGCCTGCACGATCAGCGATCTCGCCGAGGCGGTCTGTCAGCTCTTCGACGTGCCGTTCAAGCTGGACATCATCGGCGTACGGCACAGCGAGAAGTCGCACGAGACCCTGGCGAGCCGCGAGGAGTTGGCGCAGGCCGACGACTTCGGCGACTTCTACCGGGTGCCGTTGGACGCACGGGACCTCAACTACGCGCTCTACGTCTCCGAGGGCGAGGTGGGCGAACGGCCCGGGGACGACTTCAACTCGGCGAACGCCACCCGACTCGGCGTACCCGATGTGGTGCGGCTGCTCAGGTCGCTGCCGGAGGTCCGGGCGGAGCTGGCGCTGCGGGACCCGGTGCTGGCGTGCTGAGCCTCGCCGTCACCGGCGCCGGCGGTTTCCTCGGCTGGCACCTGCGGGTCCTGCTGCGTGCGCTCGGCTGGCCCCAGCCGACCGTGTTGACCCGCGCCGATCTGGTCGACCCGGCGGTGGTCGCCCGCAAGATCGCGGGGACGGACCGGGTGCTGCACCTGGCCGGCGTCAACCGGGGTGAGCCCGCCGACGTGGCCGCCGGCAACGTCCAGCTCGCCGCCCAGCTCGCCAACGGCCTGCGGGTCTGCCCGGACCCGCCCGCACAGGTGGTCTTCGCCAACTCCACGCAGGCCGGCAACGGCACCCCCTACGGCGACGCCAAGGCCACCGCCGCCGGCATCCTCGCCGAGACCGGTGTGCCCCTGGACGACGTGCTGCTGCCCAACCTGTACGGCGAGCACGGCCGACCCTGGTACAACTCGGCCGTCGCCACGTTCTGCCGGGTCCTCGCCGACGGCCATCAGCCGGAGGTGCACGCCGACCGGCAGTTGGACCTGGTGCACGTCACCGACGCCGCCGCCCGGCTGGCCGGCGTCACCGCGGGCGGCTCCTGGGACCCGGCCATGCCGGCGCTGCGGATCGGGGTCCGGGACGTCGCAGCCCAGCTCACCTCGTACGCCGACACCTACCGCACCGGCGAGATCCCGCCGCTGCGCGACAGGCACGACGTACGGCTGTTCAACACCTACCGGTCGCACTGCTTTCCGGCGCACTACCCACTGGCCCTGCCCACCCGGGCCGACGCGCGGGGCGCACTCGTCGAGACGGTCAAGGCGCACGGGGGAGCGGGGCAGACCTTCTGCTCCACCACCCGGCCCGGGATCACCCGGGGCGAGCACTTCCACCTGGCGAAGGTGGAGCGGTTCGTGGTGCTGCGCGGCACCGCCGAGATCAGCCTGCGCCGTGTCGGCGACACCGACGTACTCCGGTTTCCGGTGAGCGGCGAGCAACCCGTGGTCGTCGACATGCCGACCATGTGGGCGCACAACATCACCAACACCGGCCCGGACGAGCTGCTCACCCTCTTCTGGACCAACGAGCTGTTCGACCCGGAACGGCCCGACACGTGGCCGGAGCCGGTCGGTGACGAGCACCGGGTGCCGGCGGGCGTCCGGTGACTGACCTGCGGAGGGAGACCACATGACCCGCGTGATGACAGTCGTCGGCACCCGTCCCGAGATCATCCGACTGTCCCGGGTGCTCAGCCGGTTGGACGAGACCGTCGACCACGTGCTGGTGCACACCGGGCAGAACTGGGACAGCACCCTCTCCGACGTGTTCTTCAAGGAGCTGCGGCTGCGCGAACCGGACCGGTTCCTGCGCGTCGACACCGCGTCGTTGGGCCGGGTGCTCGGCGGAGTGCTGGTCGGCATGGAGACGGCGATCGCCGAACTGCGGCCCGACGCGCTGCTCGTGCTCGGCGACACCAACAGCTGCATCGCGGCCCTGATGGCCCGCCGGATGCGGGTGCCGGTCTACCACATGGAGGCCGGCAACCGCTGCTTCGACCTCAACGTGCCGGAGGAGACGAACCGGCGACTCGTCGACCACGTGGCCGACTTCAACCTCGTCTACACCGAACACGCCCGGCGCAACCTGCTCGCCGAGGGCCTGCACCCGCGCCGGATCCTGCACACCGGCTCGCCGATGCGGGAGGTGCTGGAGCACTACCGGGCACCGATCGCCAGCTCGACGATCCTGCGGCAACTGGAGCTGGACCACGGCCGGTACTTCCTGGTCAGCGCGCACCGGGAGGAGAACGTGGACCGGCCCGACCGGCTGCGGCGGCTGCTGGACTGCCTGGTCGCGGTCCGCGACCGCTGGGGCTACCCGGTGCTGGTCTCCACCCACCCGCGTACCCGCAAACGGTTGGAGGCCCTCGCCCCGGACGCCAGCGCGCTGGACGGCATCGCCTTCCACGATCCGTTCGGACTGCTCGACTACGTGCACCTACAGACCAAGGCGTTCTGCACCCTCTCCGACAGCGGCACGATCAGTGAGGAGGCCGCCATCCTCGGCTTTCCCGCGGTCACCCTGCGCGAGTCCATCGAACGCCCGGAGGCGCTCGACGCGGGCGGGATCATCATGACCGGTCTCGACCCGCAGGGCGTGGTCGAGGCGGTCGAGGTGACGGTGGCGCAGGTCGCCGCGCAGGGCGTGCCCTGCCCGGTCGACTACCAGGTGCCGGACACCTCCCGGCGGGTTGTCGACTTCATCCTCTCCACCGTGCGTCGACACCACGACTGGGCCGGCATCCGGCACTGAGGCACCGCGGTGGGCGGTCGGTGGTCCGGCGGGACCGACCACCGGCCGCCCACCGTCGTGTTCACCGCCGCCCGGCCGCCACGTCCTCCACGATGTCCGCCACCTCGGCCGCCGCCCGCAGGTCGTCGAAGGACGTCAGGACGTGGCGGCGGGCCAACCGGCCGGACAAACTGAGCGTGCCGGCGACCCAACCCCGGTACGCCGAGTCGAGCGCCTCCACCAACGCCGCCGGATCACCAGGCGGAACGACCCAGCCGCAGCGATCGGTCACCGCCTCGGGCAGGCCACCGGCGGCGCTGACGATGCTCGGCACACCCATCGCGCCAGCCTGAACCGCCGCACCGGGGCCGTCACCAAGCGACGGGGAGACGCTGACATCCGCGGCGGCGTAACAGGGCCGCACGTCCGCGACCGACTCCACCCAGGTGATTCCCGGGTCGCCGGCGATGCCGAAGCGTTCGCCGAGCTGCCGCCGGTAGTTCTCACCGGCGGCCGTCCAGCCGCCACCGACCAGCAGCAGGTGCGCGCCCGGGTGTCGGCGGCGGAACGTCCGCCACGCGGCCAGCAACACCTCGTGCCCCTTCACCCCCCGACCCGAGTGGATCAACCAGGTGGGCGGGTAGACGTGTGCGACCATCACCGCCAGGAACACGCCCTGGTCGATGCCCAACTCGGCGCGCAGCTTGGCCCGCTGATCCGGGCCCGTGGCGTCCGGGCTGAACGCGTCGGTGTCCACCCCGTACACCGCGACCGGGCGACGGTGCGGCGGACACCCCAACTCGCCGTACCGGGCCGAGGCGTACCGGCAGCCGCAGATCACCACGTCGTCGAGCCGCCACAGCAACCGCTCCACCGACCGGACCAACCGGGATTCCAGGTACGCCGGGTTGGCCACCATGTGCACCCGGCGCACCGGCAGGCCCAGGGTGGCCAACCGCACCGCGTACGCCGACGCGATCAGGTGGTACTGCACCACGTCCGGGCGCAGCCGGCGCAACAGCGCGCGCAACAGCAGCAGCCCGACGGGCGCGTACCGGCCCATGGTGAAGTCGTACGGGGAGCTGAGTACCTCGACGCCGCGGTGCTCCAACTCGTCGGTGAGCCGCCCGGTGCCCTGCGGCAGTACGACCGTCACCTCGTGCCCCCGGTGCCGCAACTCCTCGACCTGCGGCAGCAGCCACAGCCCGCCGGTGTTGGTCTTGACCACCACCGCGATCCGTAGCTGGCGGACACCGAGCGGACGGTTCGCGCGGGGGCCGACGCTCACCGGGCCGGGACTCCCTTGACCACAGTGCCGGCGGGGACGTCGCGGACCACGCAGGCCCCGGCACCGACGGTGGCGCCGGTGCCGACCCGCAGCCTCTGCAACACCACGGCACCGGCCCCGATCAGCACACCGTCGCCCAGGTGGCAGTCGCCGGAGACCGCCGCCAACGGGTTGACCGACACGTGGTCGCCCACCTCGCAGTCGTGCGCCACCGCGCTGTTCTGGTTGAGGTGCACGTGCCGACCGAGGGTGACGTTCGTGGTGACCCGGGCACCCGGAAACACGATCAGACCCTCGCCGTAGACGGTGTCCGGGCCGACCGTGGCGTCCGGGTGCACCAACACCGCCGCCGGCAGCCGGTACGCGGCCAGCCGCTGGTCCACCGACCGTCGCGCGGTCGGATCCCCGATGCCCATCGCCAGGTGGGTGCCGGCGGGCTGCTCGCCCAGGCGGGCGGTGCCGCCGAGGTAGGGCACCTCCAGCCGCTGCACCCGTTTCAGGTTGACCTCGCTGGGACTGTCGTCGACGAAGCCGCGTACCCGCCACACCGGACCGCTTTGGGCGGCGGCGTTGACGGCCCGGACGATGCCGAGCACCTCCCGGCCGTGCCCGCCGCAGCCGACGACGACGATGTCCAGGCTCACCGGCGACCCTCCGCCGGCCCGTGACCACCGGCGCGGACCAGCTCCGCCGGGCCGAGGAACTCGTGGGCGGTGGCCGCACCGGCCGCGGTGATCCCCTCCCGGCGCACGACGGTGCGTACCGTGCGCAGCAGGATCCGCAGGTCCAGGGCGAGCGAGCGCTGCCGCACGTAGCGCACGTCGAGGGCGAAGCGATCGTCCCAACTCAGCGCGTTACGCCCGTACACCTGTTGGAGGCCGGTGATGCCGGGGCGGACGTCGTGCCGGCGAAGCTGCTCCGGGCTGTAGCGGCTCAGGTACGCCGGCAGCAGGGGACGCGGCCCGACCAGGCTCATCTCGCCGCGCAGCACGTTCCACAACTGCGGCAGCTCGTCGAGGCTCGTCGTGCGCAGCCACCGACCGAAGGTGGTGAGCCGGGCCGCGTCGTTGGCCGGCGCCTCGTCCTCGCCGCCGAGGGTCATCGAACGGAACTTCACCAGGTGGAACAGCTCGCCGTACCGACCCGGGCGGGCCTGCCGGAACAGCACGGGCCGACCCATGGTGACCAGGACGGCCAGCGCCACCGCGGCGAGCACCGGTGACGCCAGCAGCAGGCCGGTGGCGGCCAGGACCACGTCCAGCACGCGTTTCACGATGTCGTAGGGCCGGTTCATCGGTGTCCGTCCAGAAACTCGGTGATCGCGGCGAACACGCGCTCCACCTGGTCGTCGGTGAGGGCGGAGCCGCTGGGCAGGGACAGGCTGGTGGCGAAGAGGCCGTCGGCGACACCGGTGCGGGCGACCTGCCGGTCGGCGTACACCGGTTGGCGGTGCATCGGTTTCCACATCGGGCGGCACTCCACCCCGTGGCTGGCCAGGTGCTCGGCGAGTTGGGCGGGCTGCCAGCCGGTCCGCTCCGGTTCGACGACCACGGAGGTCAGCCAACAGTTCGAGCCGGGGTCACCGGCGCCGAGGATCCGGGTGCCGGTCACGCCGCCGAAGAGCCGCGCGTACCTGTTGCGCAGGGCCCGCCGCCGGGCGATCATGCTGTCCAGTCGGGTGAGCTGGGCGCGGCCGAGCGCGGCGAGCAACGTGCTGAGCCGGTAGTTGTAGCCCACGTCGCGGTGCTCGTAGTGCGACACCGGCTCGCGGGCCTGGGTGGCGAGGTGGCGGGCTCGGGCGACAAGCGCGGGGTCGTCGGAGACCAGCATCCCGCCGCCCGTGGTGGTCATCACCTTGTTGTGGCTGAACGAGTAGATCCCCACCCGGCCGAACGTGCCCGCACACCGCCCCCGGTAGGTCGAGCCGAGGGCCTGCGCCGCGTCCTCCACCACCGGGACGCCCATGGCCGCGCAGAGCGGCAGCAACCTGTCGTAGTCGGCGCACCGGCCGTTGATGTCCACGCTCAGCACGGCGGCGACCCGTCGGCCCGCGTCGACGAGACGACCGAGCAGGTCGGAGAGCAGGTCGACGTCGAGGTTGCCAGTGGACGCCTCACAGTCCACGAAGACCGGTTCGGCGCCGGTGTAGGTGACCGCGTTGGCGGTGGCGGCGAACGTGAGCGTGGGCACCACCACCACGGTCTCCGGGCCCGCGCCGACGGCGAGCAGTGCCAGGTGCAGGGCGGCGGTGCCGGAGGAGAGCCCGAGCGCGTGACCCACGCCGACCCGTGCGGCGAGCTCCTGCTCGAACGCGCCCAGCTCCGGCCCGTCCGGGTCGAAGCGCCCGGCCCGGATGGCGCGCAGCAGGTAGGACTCCTCCAACTCGCCGACGTCGGGCGGGGAGAGGAAGACCGGGTCGACGACGCCTGGTCCGCCGCTGCGCGCCACTGGCGGACGGTGGTGGATCAGATCCACGGATGGCGCCTCCGATCGGACGATAGGGAAGACCACAATGGTTGTATCAGCCGGTATCGGGGCTTGTGCGTGCTTTGGCCGACAAAGTGGCGACTCCGCTAGATCGGAGGCCACTGTCGGCTGGCCACACCAGGGAGAACGAGCGCGACACCCGGTGGTGATTGCCCGGCCGACACCGCACGGCGTGGCGCTGCCGCGTGTGGGCGTATCCCGCCGGCCGTGGCCGGCAGGCTGTCGGTGGCCGTCGCCTACCGGGTGTGGGGCCCGTCGTCCAGCAGCCGGGTGAGCAGCGTCCGCAACGGGATCGACTCGCCGTCGCGGCCTCCCGCCCCGATCACCAACGGCGCCGGGCTGGGCTGCGGGTCGACCCCGAACAGCCGGGCCCGCACGCCGCCGGGCACCGTCAACAGGTGGAACCGGCCGTCCACGTCCACCGCCCGGGTCGCGGCCCGGTCGACGTACCAGCCGGTCAGCCTCGTCCGGTAGCGCCCGCGCCCGTCGTAGCCGCGGGCCACCAGCCGGGTGGTGGGCAACCCACGACGGGTCGCCTCGGCCACGAACCAGGCCACCAACTCCGCCGCCTGCGACTGCTCGGCGGCCCGCCGCCGCGCGTCCGCGTCGGCGTGCGCCCGCACCGCCTGCCGCTGCCGCTCCCGCCACTCACGGCCGTCGCCCTCACCCACGAGCCGACGGTACGCGACCCGACTCAGTCGAGTACGGCCAGCAGGGTGCGCCGGGCGATGCCGGCCATCACCGGGTTCGTCTCCACGTAGTACGGCAGTGCGTTGATCGCCTGTTCCAGCGCCCAACCGCGCCCCCGCTCCCAGGTGGCGTCGTCCACGCCCAACGCCCGCCGGTACGTCTCCCGCGCCCCGGCGTCGAACATGTTCCACGCCGGCATCAGGTCCACCGCCGGGTCGCCGACCTTGACCGACTCCAGGTCGATGACCGCGACCAGGCGGCCATCGCGGACCAGCAGATTGCCCGGCATCAGATCGGCGTGGATCCACACGTCGGCCGGGTCGACCCGACCCGCCTGCCGGCACCGGTCCCACACCCGGGCGAGCGCGGCGGTGTCGGTGAGTTCGCCACTGACGGCGAGGGCAGCCCGTACGTCGGCATCCTTGTCGGCCAGCGGCCCACCCCGACCGGACCCGGACCACGACCGTCCGCCGCTGTCGATGCCGTGCAGGGCGACCACGACGGCGGCCAGGTCGCGGGCGAAGACGTCGGCGTCGCCGATCCGGTCCGGCTGCGCCGTCTCCCCGGGGATGAACCGGTACGCCGTCCACGGCCCCGGGTACCCGTCGCCCGGCGCACCGAGGCCGAGTGGCTCGGGCACCGCGACCGGCAGGTGCGCGGCGAGCAGCACGGCGTGCTCCTGCTCCCGCCGCAGGGCGGCGCCCAGCTCAGGATCGGCGGAGGGCCGCAGCGGAAACCGCAGCACGAACTCCGTACCGAGCCGGAACAGGGCGTTCACCGTGCCGGCCGAGGGGAGAGCGTGCACCGGCAGTCCCCGCCACTGGGGAAACTGCTCGGCCACCAGCGCGGCGACCACCTCCGTGCTCACATCCACCTGGTCGACATGCATCCGCACCGCGAGATCATCACGCAGACCCCACCGCCGCGCGAGCCGATTACCCCCGCCCGCGCGCCGCTGGCTGGCACGGTCACGAAGGCCGCGCCCGGTACCTCCAACCTCGAACGCGCCCTGTAGAGCTGCCCCAGGTCTGGGGCAGCTCTACAGCGACCGCCGGCCCGAGGAGTCGGCCACCGCGCGTCCGGAGCCCGGGTGGCGCCGAGGACGACCGCTCTGCGCGGCATCCCGGGCGCCTGCTCGCGTCGACTGAGGAATCAGGCCAATCCAGCGCGGCGCAGAGCCTCCGCCATCGCGTCGTTGGCCGGCGCCGGCGCGCCCTGCCGCTGCTGCCCACCCCGTGCGCCCTGCCCGCCGCGCCCGCCGGACCCGCCGCGCCCGCCCTGGCCGCCGGACCCGCCCTGGCCACCGCGCCCGCCGGAGCCGCCCTGGCCGCCACCGGAACCGCCGCGACCGTCCTGCCCGCCGCGTCCACCCTGCGGTCCGCGCTGGGCCGGGCCGCCGCGTCCCTCCTGGCTCGTCCGACCACCGCCACCGGCGGGGGCCGGCTCGTCTTCCAGGCGCAGGGTCAGCGAGATCCGCTTGCGGGGTACGTCCACGTCGAGCACCCGCACCCGCACCACGTCACCGGACTTGACCACCTCGCGGGGGTCCTTGACGAAGGTCCGGGACATCGCCGACACGTGCACCAGGCCGTCCTGGTGCACCCCGACGTCCACGAAGGCGCCGAACGCGGCCACGTTGGTGACCACACCCTCCAGCACCATGCCCGGGGTCAGGTCGCCGATCTTCTCCACCCCCTCGACGAAGGTGGCGGTGCGGAACTCCGGCCGGGGATCGCGGCCCGGCTTCTCCAGCTCGGCGAGGATGTCGGTGACGGTGGGCAGGCCGAACCGGTCGTCGACGAAGTCGGTGGCCCGCAACCCGCGCAGGATCGCGCTCCTCCCGATCACCGAGCGCAGGTCCTGCCCGGTGCTGGCGAGGATCCGGCGCACCACCGGGTACGCCTCGGGGTGCACGCTGGAGGAGTCCAGCGGGTCGTCGCCGTCGGGGATGCGCAGGAAGCCGGCGCACTGCTCGAACGCCTTCGGCCCGAGCCGCGCCACCTTCTTCAACTCGGTACGCGACCGGAACGGCCCGTTGGCGTCCCGGTGCAACACGATGTTCTCGGCCAGCCCGGCGCCGATCCCGGAGACCCGGGTCAGCAGCGGCGCGGAGGCCGTGTTGACGTCCACCCCGACCGCGTTGACGCAGTCCTCCACCACCGCGTCCAGCGACCGGGACAGCTTCACCTCGGACAGGTCGTGCTGGTACTGCCCGACCCCGATCGACCGCGGGTCGATCTTGACCAGCTCGGCGAGCGGGTCCTGGAGGCGGCGGGCGATGGACACCGCCCCGCGCAGCGACACGTCCATCCCCGGCAGCTCCTGCGAGGCGTACGCGGAGGCCGAGTAGACCGACGCGCCAGCCTCGGAGACCATCACCTTGGTCAGGTTGAGCTGCGGGTGCCGCTTGATCAGGTCAGCGGCCAGCTTGTCGGTCTCCCGCGAGGCGGTGCCGTTGCCGATGGCGACCAGCTCCACCCCGTGCGCCCCGGCCAGCCGGGCGAGGGTCTCGACGGATGCGTCCCACTGCCGGCGCGGCTCGTGCGGGTAGATGGTGTCGGTGGCGAGCACCTTGCCGGTGGCGTCCACCACTGCCACCTTCACGCCGGTCCGTAGGCCCGGGTCCAGGCCCATCGTCGGGCGGGTGCCGGCCGGCGCGGCCAGCAGCAGGTCGCGCAGGTTGGTGGCGAAGACGCGTACCGCCTCCTCCTCGGCCGCCTGCCACAGCCGCATCCGCAGGTCCGCGCCGAGGTGGATGAGGATCCGGGTACGCCACGCCCAGCGGACCGTGTCGGCCAGCCAACGGTCGGCCGGGCGGCCCGCGTCGGACACCCCGAACCGGCCGGCGATGGCCGCCTCGTAGCGGGTCGGGCCGGTCGGCACCGCGTCCGCCTCACCGGCCTCCTCCGACTCCATCGTCAGGTCGAGCACGCCCTCCTTCTCGCCCCGGAACATGGCCAGGATCCGGTGCGAGGGCAGCTTCGGGTACGGCTCGGAGAAGTCGAAGTAGTCGGCGAACTTGGCGCCGGCGGTCTCCTGACCGTCGCGTACCCGGGAAACCAGCCGGCCCCGCGACCACATCTGCTCGCGCAGCGTGCCGATCAGGTCGGCGTCCTCCGCGAAGGTCTCGATCAGGATGGCGCGGGCGCCCTCCAGTGCGGCGGCGGCGTCCGCGACGCCCCTCTCCGCATCGACGAACCCGGCGGCCGTGGCCCGCGGGTCCTGGCCGGGGTCGGCCAGCAGCGTCTCGGCCAACGGCGCGAGCCCGGCCTCCCGGGCGATCTGCGCCCGGGTGCGCCGCTTCGGCTTGTACGGCAGGTAGATGTCCTCCAGCCGGGACTTCGAGTCGGCGGCCATGATCTGCGCTTCCAGGGCCTCGTCCAGCTTGCCCTGGCCGCGGATGGACTCCAGCACCGCCGCCCGTCGCTCGTCCAGCTCGCGCAGATAGCGCAGCCGCTCCTCCAGCGTGCGCAACTGGGTGTCGTCGAGCAGGCCGGTGGCCTCCTTGCGGTAACGGGCGATGAACGGCACGGTCGCGCCGCCGTCGAGCAGCTCCACGGCCGCCCGCACCTGACGCTCGGCCACGCCGAGCTCGTCGGCGATCCGCTGATGAACAGACTGGGTCACGATCTCGATCCGCCTTCGGGAGTGGGTACCGCCTGCATTGTGCCGGGCGGCCCGGTGCGCTGTCGCCGCGCCCGGCCGAGTTGATCCGTCCCGCCCGACGGGGTTGATCCGTCCCGTCCGGCCGGGCTGAACCGCCGCGTCCGGCGGGGTGACCCCGAGACGGCCCGGGCGGGCCTGCGCTAGCGTGGCGATCATGGAAACACCTGCGGAGCCGCGCGCCCGGCGGCTCTTCGGCGGCAGCGCCCGGGCCCTCGGCGACCTGACGGCCAACCCGTTCCGCGCCGACCGGGACCGGATCGTCGGCTCGCCGTTCTTCGCCCGCCTCGGCGGTGTCACCCAGGTGATCAGCCCGGTCGGCTCCGGGCTGCTGGTGCACAACCGACTCACCCACAGCCTGAAGGTCGCCCAGGTCGCCCGGGCGGTAGCCGAGCGGCTGAACGCCGACGAGCGGTGGCGTGACCTGCTGGACAAGCTTGGCGGCTGCGACCCCGACGTGGTGGAGGCCGCCGCGCTCGCCCACGACCTCGGTCACCCGCCGTTCGGTCACCTGGGCGAGCGGGTGCTGGACCGACTGGCCCGCCAACGCCTCGGCCTCGCGGACGGGTTCGAGGGCAACGCCCAGTCGTACCGGATCGTCACCAGCACCGAGATCCGGGGCGCGGCCACCACCGGCTTGGACCTGACCGCGGCGGTCCGCGCGGCGATGCTGAAATACCCGTGGACCCGGCTGGACCACCCCGACCCGCACCCCCGCACCATGGACCCGCCGCCGCGCGGAGCCACCCCGCCGCCGGACGACCCGGAGAGCGGCTCGTCGAAGTTCGGCGCGTACCGCACCGAGCTGGACGACCTGCGGCAGGCGCGGGAGCCGTTCACCGGCCGCATCCCGGACTGGCAGCAGACCGTGGAGGCGTCGGTGATGGACACCGCCGACGACATCGCGTACGCCATCCACGACGTGGAGGACTTCTACCGGGTCGGTGTGCTCCAACAGGGGTCGGTCTCCGCCGAGCTGATGGCCTGGCAGCGCGAGAGCGGGCAACTGCGGGCGATCACCGACGCGGCGCTGGCCACCGCGGCGCGACGGCCCGGTGCGGCGATCGAGCGGCTCCGCCGGCAGTTGCACCGCAAGGACGCCTGGATCGCCGACGACGACGCCTTCGCCGCCGCCGTCGAGCACGTCCGTGAGGAGTTGGTCGACGGGCTGCTGGCGATGCCGTTCGACGGCTCGATCGAGGCCGAGCAGTACGTGGCGCGGTTCTCCGCCCGCTGGTCCACGCGTTTCGTCGAGGCGATCACGGTGACCGACGCGCCCTCGGTGCGCTCCGGGCACGTGCTCCTCGGCGGTGCGCAGTGGCACGAGGTGCAGGTGCTCAAGTTCGTCCACCACCGGTTCGTGCTGGCCCGCCCGGATCTCGCCCTGCACCAGCGCGGCCAGGCCCGACTGCTGGGCACGCTTGTCGAGGCGCTCTGGGAGTGGCTGCTCGACCCGGAGGAGGAGTCCCGGTTGCCCCGCCGGCTGCACGACCTGGTCGAGTTGGCCGAGGCGGAGCTGCACCCGCGTACCCCGGACCGGATCGGGCGGGCCCGGGGCCGGGCCATCGTGGATTTCGTCGCGCAACTCACCGACGGTCAGGCGGTAGCCATGCTGGACGCGCTGTCCGGCCGGTCCGGTGCCCTCTGGACCGACGCGTTCGTGCTCTGAGCGGCCTGCCCCCGCAGGCGATGCCCGCCGTGGCCTGGTTCAGGCGATGCCTGCCGTGGCCTGGTTCAGGCGATGGCCTGCCACCAGCCGTCGACAGCGGGCGGCTCGTCGACCACCACCCGTTCCCCCGGGCGGGGCACGGCGAGCCGCACGTCGCGGGCCTTCGCCTCGGCCCACAGCCGGTCGACCGGCTCGGACCAGTCGTGCAGGGCCAGGTTGAACGTCGCCCAGTGCACCGGGACGAACAGCCCACCGCGCAGGTCGAGGTGGGCGCTGACGGCCTCCTCGGGGAACATGTGGATCGTCGGCCAGGCCCGGTCGTACGCGCCGATCTGCATCAGCGTCACGTCGAACGGGCCGTGCTCGGCACCGATCTCCGCGTACCCGTCGAAGTAGCCGGAGTCGCCGGTGTAGAAGACCCTGCGGCGCGCCCCGGCCACCACCCAGGAGCTCCACAGGGTGCCGTCGCGGCGCAACCCGCGACCGGAGAAGTGCTGCGCGGCGGTGGCGGTGATCTCCAGCCCGGCGACCCGGTGCGACTCGGACCAGTCCAGCTCGATGATCCGCTCGGCCGGTACGCCCCAACGGTCCAGGTGCGCGCCCACACCGAGCGGCACCAGGAACGGCGCGGACTGCCCGGCCAGCAGCGCTCGCACGGTGGCCATGTCGAGGTGGTCGTAGTGGTCGTGCGAGATGAGGATGGCGTCCAGCGGGGGCAGCTCGTCGATGCCGACCGGTGGTTCGTGCAGCCGACGCGGGCCGACCAGCCCGGACGGCGAGCAGCGGTCGCTCCACACCGGGTCGAGCAGCACCCGCCGGCCCTCGATCTCGATCAGCGTCGAGGCGTGCCCGTACCAGACGATGTTGAGCTCGTCGGCGGTGTCGGACGACTGCGGCGCGCCGACGCTGGGGCGCAGCAGCGGCACGGGGGCGGTGGGCCGCCGCTTCTGCTTGCCGAAGATCAGCTCGCGGAGCAGGTTGCGCCCCGGTTCGGCGATCATGGTGCGGGTGCCGGCCCGGTTGTGGAAGGTGCCCTCGCGGAACTGGGGTGAGCGGGCCGCGCGTTCGGCCCGGGCCCCGCTGAGTCGGCCACCGAGGGCCGCCGGCACATCCCGGGCGACCCAGGCCAGGCCGGCGAGCGCGGCCAGACCCGCCGCGCCCCGCATCCGCCGCCCGAGCGACCGTTCGACGTCCGTGTTCCGCGCTCGTGCCATTGCCGTCCCTCCGACGTGTCCGCCCTACACGGTAGTCACCCGCGCCGAACGGTGCCCCGGCGGTCGCCACGCCGGGTCGGTCGGGGGCCAGGGCGGGTGCGCCGAAGCCCCTGGCCGGCCTGCGGCGGCCAGGGGCTTCGAGGAGGGGCCCGCTTGATCCTTAACCTGCTAGCCGCCGTTGCTGGGGCGGCGGGCCGTGATCCGGAACGTCTTGCCCGCGCCCGCGATGCGGTCCACCGCGGCCAGGAACCTGGGGCCCATGGCGGCGCGGGCCTGCACCGCCGGGTGGGTGGCGCCGAAGTTGTCCGGGTCCGCCTGACCGTCGGCGAACAGCGCGTAGGTGAGCACCGCCGCGCCGGAACGGTCGAAGATCACACCGGCCTCGTGCCGGGCGTCGGCGTACCAGCCGGCCTTGGTGGCGATCCGCGCCCGCTCGTCGGAGGACATCGTGCGCCGGATGCCGTCGGTGAACGCCACCGGGGAGCGCAGGATGCCCAGCAGGTACGTGGTCGAGGCGGGCGAGAGCAGCGTGCCACCGACCAGGGCACGCAGCAGGTCGTGCGTCTCACGCGGGGTGCTGGTGCCGAGGAAGAACCGGTTGGGGTTGGCCACCGGCTCGACCTGGGTGTTCGGGAAGCCCTTGGCGACCAGGATGGAGTTGATCTCGGCGGCCGGGGCGACCAGGCCACACAGCCGTACCGCGGTGTCGTCCGACACGGTCAGCAGGTTGGCCAGCACGTGCCCGATCGTCACCTTGCTGGGGTACGCGCCGTCCAGGCTGAAGATGCCGTCACCGCCCGGCACGACGATCGCGGCGGTCACCTCGACCTGCTGGTCCAGGGTGAGCAGCCCGCGGTCGACCTTGTCGAGCACCGCCGTGGCGACCGCGATCTTGTTGACGCTGTACGCCTCGATCCGCCGGTCCGCGTCGGCCGCCACCGCGACCACCGCCGTGCCGGCCGGGTCGGCCACGCTGACGTACGCCTGCCAGTTGCCGCCGGCCTCGGTGCTGTGCCTGCTGAAGATCGAGGCAACCCGGGTGGCAGCCCGGGCGGGGGTGGTCGGGGCGGCCTCGGTGCTCGCGGCGGCGCTCGCCGGAGCGGCGGCACCCAGCACCGTGCCCGCGGTGGCCATCGTGCCCAACCCGAGTGCGGTCCTACGGTTCAGTCGCATGGTCAATCGTCTCCCCCATTGTGGAGCGCCAGAGCGCTTGCTGGCCCACCACCCTAGGCGAGTTGATCGACGCACGACGACTCCAAACTGTTGCAAACAGTCCCGAACAGATCAGCCGAGCCGCCGGCGCACTGCGGTGCCAACCGCACCGACCGGCCCGAACAGGAGAGACCGCAGGTCGGGGAGGTGACCGCCGCGTACCGCCTCGCCGACCGGGTTCGGGGCGAAGACCGAGCCGTCGTGCGCGGCGACCGGCCGTCCACCGAGGCCCAACGCCCGCATCAGCGGCCCGACCAACACGTCGTAGACCCCCGGCAGTACGGTGAAGCCGGCGCGCAGCACCACGTTGAGTCGACCCACGGAGACCTCCCGACGGGGCCGGTCCACACAGTCCACGACGGCCCGGGCCACCCGCTGCGGGCTGGCGACCGGCGGTGGGGGCCGCCCGATCCGGCCCAGATAGTTGGCCGCCTGCTGGTAGACGGGCGTGTCCACGCTGCCCGGGTTGACCAGGCACAGCCGGATCTCCGGGCGGTCACGTAGCTCCTGCTGCACCGTCCGGACCAGACCCCGCAACCCCCACTTGCTGGCCACGTACGCGCTCATGTACGGCGCGGTGACGTGCCCGAGCACCGAGCCGGTGAGAACGACGGTGCCGGCGCCGACGGCCCGGAAGTGCCGCAGCGCCACCCGCACCGAGGCGGCCGCGCCGAGCAGGTCGGTGCGTACCACCTGGTCGAAGACCCGCTCGGGCAACTCGTCGAAGCGCCCGTAGGCCATCACCGCCGCCGTGTGCACCCAGACGTCGACGCGGCCGAACCGACCGATCGCCGCGTCCGCGAGCGCCTGCAACGCGCCCGGCTCGGTGACGTCGGTCGGTACGGTCAGCACGTCGACGTCGGCGCACTCCGCGCGTACCTCGGCAAGGGTCGTGGTGGCGCGGGCGGCGAGGACGAGGCGGTCGCCGCGCCCGGCGAACGCCCGGGCTGTCGCCCGGCCGATCCCGCTGCTCGCGCCGACGACCACCACCACCCGGCTCACGGTTCGAGCACGACCTTGATGCAGCCGTCCTCCTTCTTCTGGAACATCTCGTACGCCTGCGGAGCGCGCGCCAGCGGCAACCGGTGGGTACGCAGGTCCTCCACGCCCAGCGGATCGTCGTCACCCGAGAGCAGCGGCAGGATCTCGTCGGTCCACCGGCGCACGTGGCACTGCCCCATCCGCAGTTGGATGCCCCGATCGAACATCTCCATCAGCGGCATCGGGTCCACCTCACCGCCGTAGACGCCGGAGATCGACACGGTGCCGCCGCGCCGGACCGCCTTCACCGCGGCATGCAGCACCGACAGCCGGTCCAGGGCGCCCTTGTCGGTCATCACCTGGGCCAGCTTGTCCGGCAGAAGCCCGACGGCCGCGTGGGCCAGCTTGCCGCCCGGTGAGCCGTGCGCCTCCATGCCGACCGCGTCGATCACCGCATCCGGGCCACGCCCGTCGACCAGGTCGATCAGCGCACCCGGCACATCGGACAACTCGCGCACGTCGAGCACCTCGATCCCGTGCCGGCGGGCCAACTCCAGCCGCTCGGGCACCAGGTCCAACCCGATCACCCGGCCGGCACCGAGATGACGGCCGATCCGGGCGCAGAACTGCCCGACCGGGCCCAACCCGAACACGGCCAGGGTGCCGCCCGGCGGGGTGTCCGCGTACTTCACGGCCTGCCACGCGGTGGGCAGGATGTCGGACAGGTAGAGGTAACGCTCGTCGACACCCGTCTCCGGAATCTTGATCGGGCCGAAGTGGGCCTGCGGGACCCGCAGGTACTCGGCCTGCCCGCCGGGCACCGAACCATAGAGCGAGGTGTACCCGAACAACGACGCGCCCTTGCCCTCGCTGGTGACCTGGGTGGTCTCGCACTGGGCGTAGAGCTGCCGGCTACACATCCAACAACTGCCGCAGGAGATGTTGAACGGCACCACCACCCGGTCACCCGGCCTGAGCCCGGTCACCTCCGACCCGACCTCCTCGACGATGCCCATCGGTTCGTGGCCCAGGACATCACCGGGCTTGAGGTACGGCCCGAGCACCTCGTACAGGTGCAGATCCGAACCGCAGATGGCGGTCGACGTGATCTTCACGATCGCATCGGTCGGCTCCTCGATCCGCGGGTCCGGCACCTCCTCGACCCGTACGTCCCGCTTGCCCTGCCACGTCAACGCCTTCATGACTGGTCGCCTCCCTTGGTCGCTGCCTGACTGCTACCCGGGAGAGAGGAGTTGAACCGGCCGCGCCCGAGGGCTACGGTTCGCGCCCCGTTGGCTTTGGTGTCGGTTGTGCCGGTCGGGCTTGGTCGGTGGTGCGGCCTGTCGGTGGTGCGGGCTTGCTCGATGGTGCGGGCTTGGTCGGTGGTGCGGGCTTGGTCGGTGGTGCGGGCTGTCGGTGGTTGCGGTCGGGGCTGGGGGCGACCGTCCCCGGCTCCGGGCGGTCAGGCTTGATCCCTCCGCCGGGGACGGTCGCCCCCAGCCCCCACGTGGGCGACGTCTGCCTGTGTGTTCTTCGCGCTCGGGTGGGTGGAGCCCCTCGTCTGCTCTTCGTGCTTGCGTGGGTGGGGTTCGCCTGTGTGTTCTTCGCGCTTGCGTGGGTGGGGTTTGCTCGTCTGCTCTTCGCGCTTGCGTGGGTGGGGTTCGCTCGTGTGTTCTTCGGGCTTGTGCGTTCTTCGCGCTTGTTTGCTCTTTGCGCTCGCGTGGGTCCGCGCTTGTGTTTCCTGGCCTGGCCTGGCCTGGCCCGGTGCTCGATCGGCTCGTTGCTTCCGGCTCTGCCTGCTGTTGGCGTTCGTGTTCTCGCTGCGCTGGTCACTCGGTACCGGCCGCCTTGCACTTCCTGCACCGACCTGCACCCAGATGCTGTGCGATCCGTCCTCCTTGTCCCTTTCGTCGGATCAGCTGGCGCGTTCTTCAGGGCAAGATCGAGCTGATCAACTCGTGTTCCTTGAAGTCGCGGTATCCAGGGCCCGGCGACAGCCCGACTTCCTGAAACCCGAGTGGACCATGCGATCCGAATACGCCAGGGCGTGGCGGGGAGACGTGGCGGGCCGAGGCGATGGGGCGGGGAGTCTGAGGCTGGGCGGCGGGGCGTGGCGACGAGGCAAGGTGCGGTAAGGGCGTGGCGGGGCGATGGGGCCGGGCGTCGCGGGGGTGGCGGGTGCGATGGCGCAAGGCGGCGGGGCGGGGGCGTCACGGGGTTGCGGGTGCGAAGTGAGGCAGGGCGGTGGGTCGGGCGTCGCGGGGGTAGCGGGTGCGATGGCGCAATGCGGCGGGGCGGGCGGCGTCATGGGATAGCGGGTGCGAAGTGAGGCAATGCGGTGGGGCGTGGCGTCACGGGGAGTGGCGGGGTGGGCAAGGACGAGGACGGGGGCAAGGCGACGAGGGCGGGACGGTGCGGAGCGCGATGCGGTGCGGAGCGCGATGCGGGACGGAGCGCGATGCGGGACGGAGCGCGATGCGGCGCGAGCTGGAGTGTGCGGCGTGGGTCCGCCTCGGCCGGGAGGCGCGTCGACGGTTGACGGACACCGGCGTACCACCGGAAGAGCGCAACCGGCGGACGCACCGTGACCAAGGTCAGGGCTGGGGCGACCGTCCCCGGCGGAGGGATCAAGCCTGACCGCCCGGAGCCGGGGACGGTCGCCCCAGCCCCCCCGCAACCAAAGCCGAGACCGCAGCAACCAGAGCCGAGACCGCAGCAACCAGAGCCGAGACCGCAAGCCCTGAGCCGAGAGCGCAAACGCCAAACCGCCGTACCCCCCGAAGGTGGGGTACGGCGGTCCGGGTGGCGCGGCGCCTCAGGAGCCGGGGGTGTTGCCGGCGCCCTTGGCGGTGGCCGCGAGGTAGTCGCGGTTGAGGCGGCCGATGGTGTTCAGTGGGATGCCCTTCGGGCAGGCCGGGGTGCACTCGCCGGCGTTGGTGCAGCCGCCGAAGCCGGCCTCGTCGTGCGCGTCGACCATGCCGATGACCCGGGTGTAGCGCTCCGGCTGGCCCTGCGGCAGCAGCGAGAGTTGGGTGAGCTTGGCGGCGGTGAAGAGCATGCCGGAGCCGTTCGGGCAGGCCGCCACGCAGGCGCCGCAGCCAATGCAGGCCGCCGACTCGAAGGCGGCGTCCGCGTTGGCCTTGGCGACCGGGGTGGAGTGCGCCTCGGGCGCGCTGCCGGTCGGGGCGGTGATGTAACCGCCGGCAGCGATGATCTTGTCGAAGGCGCCCCGGTTGACGACCAGGTCCTTGATGACCGGGAAGGCGCTGGCCCGCCACGGCTCGATGTCGATCGTCTCGCCGTCGGTGAACTGCCGCATGTGCAGCTGGCAGGCGGTGGTGCCGCGCTGCGGCCCGTGCGCGTCGCCGTTGATCATCAGGCCGCACATGCCGCAGATGCCCTCGCGGCAGTCGTGGTCGAAGGCGACCGGGTCCTCGCCCGCGAGGATCAGCCGCTCGTTGAGTACGTCGAGCATCTCCAGGAACGACATGTCGGGGGACACGTCGTCGACCGGGTAGGTCACCATCCGACCCTTGTCCTCAGGGCCCTTCTGGCGCCAGATGCGCAGGGTCAGGTTCACTTGTAGCTCCGCTGCGTGGGGTGGACGTATTCGAACTTCAGGTCTTCCTTGTGCAGCACCGAGGGTTCACCGGTGGCGGTGAACTCCCACGCCGCCACGTACGCGAACTTCTCGTCGTCGCGCTGCGCCTCACCGTCGGGGGTCTGGTGCTCGGCCCGGAAGTGGCCGCCGCAGGACTCCTCGCGGTGCAGGGCGTCGATGCACATCAGCTCCGCCAGCTCGAAGAAGTCGGCGACGCGGCCGGCCTTCTCCAGCGACTGGTTGAGTTCCTCGCCGGTGCCGGACACCTTGACCCGCTGCCAGAACTGCTCGCGCAGGTCGCGGATCTCGTCGATCGCCTTGCGCAGCCCGGCCTCGCTGCGTTCCATGCCGCAGTGTTCCCACATGATCTGGCCCAGTTCCCGGTGGAACGAGTCCACGGTCCGGTCGCCGTCGACCGCGAGCAGTCGCTGGATCCGGTCCTCGACGTCGGTACGGGCCTCGACGGCCGCCGGGTGGCTGGCGTCGACCTTCTCCAGCGGACCGGAGGCCAGGTAGTTGGCGATCGTGGTGGGCAGGACGAAGTAGCCGTCGGCGAGGCCCTGCATCAGCGCCGAGGCGCCGAGGCGGTTCGCGCCGTGGTCGGAGAAGTTCGCCTCACCGATCACGAACAGGCCGGGGATGCTCGACTGGAGGTCGTAGTCGACCCACAGGCCGCCCATCGTGTAGTGCACGGCGGGGTAGATGCGCATCGGCACCTCGTACGGGTCCTCGCCGGTGATGCGCTCGTACATCTCGAAGAGGTTGCCGTACTTGGCCTCGATGGCCTTGCGGCCGAGCCGGCCGATCGCGTCGGCGAAGTCGAGGTAGACACCGAGCTTGGTCGGGCCGACGCCCCGGCCCTCGTCGCAGACGTTCTTCGCGGCGCGGGAGGCGATGTCGCGGGGGACCAGGTTGCCGAAGGAGGGGTAGATCCGCTCCAGGTAGTAGTCCCGCTCGTCCTCGGGGATGTCCTGGGGGCTGCGGTCGTCGCCCGTGGTCTTCGGCACCCAGACCCGGCCGTCGTTGCGCAGCGACTCGCTCATCAGGGTCAGCTTCGACTGGTGGTCGCCGGAGACCGGGATGCAGGTCGGGTGGATCTGCGTGTAGCAGGGGTTGGCGAAGTACGCGCCCTTGCGGTGTGCCCGCCAGGTGGCGGTGACGTTGCAGCCCTTGGCGTTGGTGGACAGGTAGAAGACGTTGCCGTAGCCGCCGGAGGCGAGCACCACGGCGTCGGCCATCTCGGTGCTGATCTCGCCGGTGACCAGGTCGCGGACGACGATGCCCCGGGCCTTGCCGTCGACGAGGACCAGTTCCAGCATCTCGTGCCGGGCGTTCATCTCGACGTTGCCGAGGCCGATCTGCCGCTCCAGGGCCTGGTACGCGCCGAGCAGCAGTTGCTGGCCCGTCTGGCCCCGGGCGTAGAAGGTGCGCTGCACTTGGGCGCCACCGAAGGAGCGGGTGTCCAGCAGGCCGCCGTACTCGCGGGCGAACGGCACACCCTGGGCGACGCACTGGTCGATGATGTTGACCGACACCTCGGCGAGCCGGTGCACGTTCGACTCCCGGGAGCGGAAGTCGCCGCCCTTGACGGTGTCGTAGAACAGCCGGTGTACGGAGTCGCCGTCGTTGCGGTAGTTCTTCGCCGCGTTGATGCCGCCCTGTGCCGCGATGGAGTGTGCCCGGCGTGGGCTGTCCTGGTAGCAGTAGGACTTGACGTGGTAGCCCTGCTCGGCCAGGGTCGCCGCGGCCGAGCCGCCGGCGAGGCCGGTGCCGACCACGATTACTGTCATCTTGCGACGGTTGGCGGGGTTGACCAGCTTGGCCTCGAAGCGTCGGGTCTCCCAACGCTTCTCGACCGGGCCGGCGGGAGCCCTGGTGTCGGCGATCGGGTCGCCCTCGGTGAAGAGTTCCATGTCAGGACACCAATCCGGTGAGTACGGCGAACGGGACCACCAGGTATCCGGCGCACAGCAGCACGGCGAAGACCAGCGCGGCGGTGCGCGCCCGGCGCTCGCCGCGGGGCGTCTGCTGGCCGAGACTGCGGAACGCGCTGAACGCGCCGTGGCGCAGGTGGAAGCCCACCGCGACGATGGCGAGCGTGTAGAAGAGCGTGACGTACCAGCGCTCCGGCGCGAAGTCGGCGACGACGTTGCCGTACGGCTTGCTCTCGTCGCCGACCGGGTTGAGCGTGCCGGTGGTGAGGTCCAGCAGGTGGTAGATCACGAAGAGCAGGATGATCACGCCACCCCAGCGCATCGTGCGGGCGGCGTAGCTGCCGTTGACCTTCTTGCGGTGGGCGTACTTGACCGGGCGGGCCGCGCGGGCGCGCCGGGCCAGCACGGTGGCCGCCACGATGTGGGCGACGACCGCCACCACGAGCACGGTACGCAGGATCCACAGGAACCAGACGCCGGGCAGCAGCGGCTTGCCGATGTCGCGCAGCCAGTGCGCGTAGTGGTCGAACGAGGTTTCCCCCGTGAACACCTTCAGGTTGCCGAACATGTGCGCGATCAGGAACAGCGCCAGCAGGATGCCCGTCACCGCCATGACGGCCTTGAGGCCGACGTTCGAGCGGATGGGCGACCGAGTTTTCGTGATGACCACGGAACCGACGCTAGGAGCACTTCAACTAGTCGTCCAATGCATCAAACTCGTAGTGTTGATAGCCGTAAGCTATGTAGATGCAACTCCATCAGCTGCGGTACTTCGTTGCGGTGGCCGAAGTACGACATTTCACCCAGGCCGCCGACATCGTCGGCATAACTCAGCCCTCACTGAGTAAGCAAATTCACGCTCTGGAGGCCGACCTCGGGGCACCGCTGTTCGAGCGGGTAAGGGGCAACATCGCCCTCACCGCGGCGGGTGAGGTGCTGCTGCCGTTGGCCACCCGGATCCTCGCCGACGTGGAGACCGCCACCCGAGAGGTGCAGGAACTGGTCGGGCTGCGCCGGGGTCGGGTCCGGCTCGGGGCGACCCCGAGCCTGGCCACCTCGCTCGCCCCGCCGGTGCTGCGCCGGTTCCGCGACGCCCACCCCACCATCGACCTGCGGGTCGAGGAGAGCGGATCTCAGGATCTCGTCCGTGACCTGCTCCGTGGCGACCTCGACCTGGCGTTGATCATCATGCCGGCCCAGGGCGCCGACCCGGGCCTGCGCGTCGACCCGATCCTGCGCGAGAGCCTGGTGGTGGCCTCGGTGGCGGAGGTGCCGACCGCCTCGGCGACCGGGGAACTGCACATCACCGACCTGCGCGACCAGCCGATGGTGATGTTCCGGGAGGGGTACGACCTGCGCGACGCCACCATCCAGGCGTGCCGCGACGCTGGCTTCGAGCCGACCTTCGCGGTGGACGGAGGCGAGATGGACGCGGTGCTCAGCTTCGTCGAGGCAGGGCTCGGCATCGCGTTGGTGCCGGGCATCGTGTTGGCTCGTCGGCCAGCCGTGCGGGCCACCCCGCTGGCCCCACCCGGGGTGCGGCGGACCATCGCGGTGGCGCGGCGCCGCGACGTCGTACCGACGCACGCCGGCCGGGAACTCCGGCGGATCCTGCTCGACTACATCCACTCGGCGATCGACGGCGACGACCTCCCACCGGGCGTGGATCCGCTCTGACCGGAGCCGGTAATCGACCCACTGAGTTAAATCATGCTTAAAGCGTAAATATCACAGCCGGTGCTGATGGCTGGCACCTAAGGTGGTTCCTTGCGGGCAAAAGCCCCATTCGTCTCCGTACGACTCACCGACGGCGTTCCTCGCCGGCAGGGAGGCCATCCATGAGGATTCTGGTTACCGGCGGTGCTGGCTTCATCGGGTCGCATTTCGCGCGCAGTCTGCTCGACGGGCGATACATCGGGTTCGAGCACTGCGACGTGACCGTGATCGACAAGCTGACCTACGCCAGTGACCGGGCCAACCTGCCGCTCGCACATCCCCGCCTGACGTTCGTCCGCGGAGACATCTGCGACCGACAGTTGCTCGCCGACGTGGTGCCGGGGCACGACGCCGTGGTGCACTTCGCCGCCGAGTCCCACGTCGACAGATCCATCGACGACCCGGCGCCGTTCTTCGAGACGAACGTGATGGGTTCGCATCACCTGCTGGCCGCGTGCGCCCGCGCCGGCGTCGGCCGGGTCGTGCACGTCTCCACCGACGAGGTGTACGGCTCGATCAGCGCGGGTTCCTGGAACGAGAGCTGCGCGTTGGAGCCCAACTCCCCGTACGCGGCGTCCAAGGCCGCCAGCGACTGCGTGGTCCGGTCCTACTGGCGCACGTACGACGTGGACGTGTCGATCACCCGGTGCGCCAACAACTACGGGCCGTACCAGCACGTGGAGAAGGTCATTCCGCGCTTCGTCACCAGCCTGCTCACCGGTCAGGACATCACCCTGCACGGCGACGGCAGCGCGGTGCGCGAGTGGCTGCACGTGGACGACCACTGCCGGGCCATCGCGC
Source organism: Micromonospora sp. NPDC048935 (assembly GCF_043197875.1). Classification (NCBI taxonomy): domain Bacteria; kingdom Bacillati; phylum Actinomycetota; class Actinomycetes; order Micromonosporales; family Micromonosporaceae; genus Micromonospora; species Micromonospora sp. NPDC048935. The sequence goes on from NZ_JBICTZ010000001.1 coordinate 1,158,356, forward strand.
TGGTGCTGGCCAAGGGTCGGGCCGGCGAGGTCTACAACATCGGCGGCGACCTCGAACTCACCAACCGCGCACTGGCCGAGCGGATCCTGCGGCTGGCCGGCGCCGGCTGGGAACGGGTCCGGCACGTGCCGGACCGCAAGGTGCAGGACCAGCGTTACTCACTGGACTACCGCAAGATCACCGAAGAACTCGGCTTCGCGCCGCAGATCCGGTTCGGCGACGGGCTGGACGAGGTCTTCCGCTGGTACCGGGAGAACCGGGCCTGGTGGTCACCCGCAGTCGGGGAGCCCCGCGGCCCGGCGCTGACCAGCGCCGTCCGGACCGTGGCAGGCCCCCGAGGGCTCTCCCTGCACGCGCGCTGACCGCCGCGTGCGGGGGTGGTCGTGCGTTCCTTTGCTCTGCACCCGCGGAGGCACCAGCTACGGACGGTGAGTGTCGCCTCCGCGGGTGCAGAGCAAAGGTGGACGGACGACCGGTCGCTGGCCGTCCGGTCTGCGGGTGCGGGGCAGAGGTAGGTGGACGGACGACCGGTCGCTGGCCGACCTGGCTGCGGGTGCGGGGCAGAGGTGGACGGACAACAACCGGTCGCTGGCCGTCCGGTCTGCGGGTGCGGGGCAGAGGTGGACGGACGGCCGCCGCCGACCCGACCGGAGTCGGTCAGCGGCCCTCGGCGTCGTCCATCGCGCGGTAGATCCGCTGTTCGGAGACGGGGTACGGGGTGCCAAGCGCCTGGGCGAACACGTTCACCCGCAACTCCTCGATCATCCAACGGATCTGCCGTACGGCGGCCTCCTGTCGGCGGGCCGGCGGCAGCGCGGCGAGCAGATCGTCGTACTCCTTCTGCACCACCGCGATCCGGTCCTGCTGCTGGCGGTCCCGCTGCGGATTGCCGCCGAGGCGTTCCAGTCGGCGCTCGATGGCGGTGAGATAGCGCAGCAGGTCGGGCAGCCTGGCGTACCCGGTCTCGGTGATGAACCCGGCGTGCACCAACCCGGCGAGCTGCTTGCGGATGTCGGCGAGCGCGGCCACCACGGCGAGGTTGCGGGTGGCGCCGAGCCGCTGCTCCACGGCGTACGCGGCGGCGAGCACCCGGCGGACCCGGTCCATCACCTCGACGACGGTGTCGACCAGGTCGGCGCGGACCTTCTCCCGCAGCGCCGCGAACCCCTCGGCGTCCCAGGCCGGCCCACCGGCGTCGCCGATCAGCCGGTCGATGGCCGCGCCGGCCGCGTCCTCGATCAGCTCCTGCACACCGCCGTGCGGGTTGCGACTCAGCGCCAGCTTCGCCTCGTTGCTGAGCCGGCCCTGGAGGAACCGGGCCGGAGACGGCACGGTGAGCCGCAGCAGCCGGCGGGTGCCGGCCCAGTGCGCCGCCTCCGCCTCGGCGGGGGAGTCGAACACCTTCACCCCGACCGTCGCGCCCTCGTCGACGAGCGCCGGGTACGCGGTCACCGCGTAGCCGGCGCGCACCTGCTGGATTGTCCGCGGCAGGATGCCGATGCTCCACTCGCGCAGCCCGGTGCGGGCCACCTCCGGCGCGGCGGCCGCCACCACCTGGCGTACCTCCTGACGGAGTTGACGTTGCAGGGCCGGCAGGTCCTTGCCCTCGGCGACAGGCTTGTCGTCGTCGCCGAGGATCCGGAAGGTGACCCGCAGGTGGGCGGGCAACTTGCCCGGCTCCCAGGCGTCGCGGGGCACTGTCACCCCGGTCATCCGGCGCAGCTCACGGGTGAGCGCGTCCAACAGCGACGTCTCGCCGGGGGTGATCGCCGCCAGGACGGCCCGGGCGTAGTCCGGCACCGGGACGAAGTTGCGGCGGATCGCCTTCGGCAGCGCGCGGATCAGCGCGATCACCGTCTCCTCGCGCAGCCCCGGCACCTGCCAGTCGAAGCTCTCCGCCGGCACCTGGTTGAGCAGCGGCAGCGGGATGTCCACGGTGACGCCGTCGTCCGGCGTGCCCGGCTCGAAGCGGTAGGTCAGCGGCAGGCGCACCCCGTCGGCCTGCCACTCGTCCGGGTAGTCGTCCTCGTCCACCCCCGGCCGGCCGTCGTTGACCAACACCTCGCGGGTGAAGGTGAGCAGGTCGGGCTGCTCACGGCGGGTCTTCTTCCACCAGCTGTCGAAGTGGCGCCCGGAGGACACGTCGGCGGGGATCCGCTGGTCGTAGAAACCGAAGATGGTCTCGTCGTCGACGAGGATGTCCCGGCGTCGGGCGCGGCTCTCCAACTCCTCGATCTCGGCCAGCAGGCGCTTGTTGTCCGCCCAGAACTGGTGGTGGGTCTGCCAGTCGCCCTCGACGAGGGCGTGCCGGATGAACAGCTCCCGGCTCAGCGCCGGGTCGATCCGACCGAAGTTGACCTTGCGAGAGGTGACCAGCGGGACGCCGTACAGGGTGACCTTCTCGTAGGCCATCACCGCGGCCTGCTTCTTCTCCCAGTGCGGCTCGCTGTAGCTGCGCTTGACCAGGTGCTGCGCCAGCGGCTCGACCCACTCCGGCTCGACCCGTCCGGCGATGCGGCCCCACAGCCGGGAGGTCTCCACCAACTCGGCGGCCATCACCCAGCGCGGCGGCTTCTTGAACAACGCCGACCCGGGGAAGATCCCGAACTTCGCGCCCCGCGCCCCCAGGTACTCGTGTTTCTGGGTGTCCTTGAGCCCGATGTGCGAGAGCAGGCCGGGCAGCAGCGACTGGTGCACCTTCGGGGTGTCGATCTCCTCCGGCAGGTCCGCGCCGCCCCGGCGGCTCGCACCCCGGCCGGCGTCCGCGTCGTCGGCGGCGTCGCGCGCCGGCCGCCCACCACGCCGGTCACCGTCGGCCGGGGTACGCAGCACCTGGCGGAGTTGACTGACGATGTCCTGCCACTCGCGGATGCGCAGGTAGTTGAGGTACTCCGCCTTGCACATCCGGCGGAACGCGCTGGAGGACAGCTCCCGTTGCTGCTCGCGCAGGTAGCGCCACAGGTTGAGGTAGGCGACGAAGTCCGACTCCTTGTCGGCGAACCGGGCGTGCGCCTGGTCGGCCTGGGCCTGCTTCTCCGCCGGCCGCTCGCGCGGGTCCTGGATGGAGAGCGCGGCGGCGATCACCAACACCTCGGTGGCGCAGCCGTTGCGTTCGCCCTCGACCACCATCCGGGCCAGCCGGGGGTCGACAGGCAACTGGGCCAGTCGCCGGCCCAGCGTCGTGAGCCGCTTCGCCGGGTCCGCCTCGGTCGGGTCCAACGCGCCAAGCTCGTGCAGCAGGTTGACGCCGTCGGTGATGTTGCGCTTGTCCGGCGGGTCGATGAACGGGAACGCGGCGAGGTCGCCGAGCCCGATCGCGGTCATCTGGAGGATGACCGACGCCAGGTTGGTGCGCAGGATCTCCGGGTCGGTGAACTCGGGGCGGGACAGGAAGTCCTGCTCGTCGTAGAGGCGGATGCAGATGCCGTCCGAGGTACGGCCGCAGCGGCCCTTGCGCTGGTTGGCCGACGCCTGGGAGATCGGCTCGATCGGCAGCCGCTGCACCTTGAGTCGGCTGGAGTAGCGGGAGATGCGGGCGGTGCCCGGGTCCACCACGTACTTGATGCCGGGCACGGTCAGCGAGGTCTCCGCGACGTTGGTGGCGAGCACCACCCGGCGTGAGCTGTGCGCGGCGAAGACGCGGTGCTGCTCGGCGCTGGACAGCCGCGCGTACAGCGGCAGGATCTCGGTGCCGAGCAGGGAGCGCTTCGTCTGCACCAGTTTGGCGAGCGCGTCGGCGGTGTCCCGGATCTCCCGCTCGCCACTGAGGAAGACCAGGATGTCGCCGGGGCCCTCGGCGGCCAACTCCTCGACGGCGTCGCCGATCGCCTGGATCTGGTCGCGGACGGTCTCCTCGTCGCCGTCGCCGTCCTCCTCGCCCTCGGCGAGTTCGAGTAGCGGCCGGTAGCGCACCTCCACCGGGTAGGTGCGGCCGGAGACCTCGACCACCGGCGCGGGCACCCCCTCCGGCTCGTCGGCCGTGGGTGGCCCGGCGAAGTGCCGGGCGAACCGGTCGGTCTCGATGGTCGCCGACGTGATGATCACCTTGAGGTCGGGTCGGCGGGGCAGCAGCTCCCGCAGGTACCCGAGGATGAAGTCGATGTTGAGGCTGCGCTCGTGCGCCTCGTCGATGATCAGCGTGTCGTACTGGCGCAGCATCCGGTCGGTCTGCAACTCGGCCAGCAGGATGCCGTCGGTCATCAACTTCACCAGGCTGCGCTCGCTGACCTGGTCGGTGAAGCGCACCTTGTAGCCGACCACGTCGCCCAACTCGGTGCCCAGCTCGTCGGCGATCCGGTCGGCCACCGTGCGGGCGGCCAACCGCCGGGGCTGGGTGTGCCCGATCAGGCCGTGCACGCCGCGCCCCAGCTCCAGGCAGATCTTGGGGATCTGGGTGGTCTTGCCGGAGCCGGTCTCGCCCGCCACGATCACCACCTGGTGATCACGGATGGCGGCGGCGATGTCGTCCTTGCGCTCACTGACCGGCAGACCCACCGGGTACGTGATCACGGGGACCGCCGCCTGCCGGGCGGCGAGCCGCTGCTCGGCCCGGACCAGGTCGGCGGTGATCTCGGTCAGCGCCGCCTCCCGCCGCTGCGGGTCGCGCAGCTTGCGGGCACCGTCCAGCCGCCGCTGGAGCCGGCGCTGGTCGCGGAACATCAGAGGGGTCAGGCGGCGGTGCAGCTCGCGAACCGGGTCGGTCGCGACGGAGGCGGTTGGATTCTGCATGTCGTGCCCAAGGATAGGCAGCCCGACGGCGTACCGCCCCCGAGATATCGCGCGGCCGGTCCGTCGGGGGCCGGGCCCGGGACCTAGAGTGGGCGGCCGACGTCGAGTGCGGGGGCCGGAATGACGATGCGGGACACCGACCGGGCGCTGGTGCAGGCGGCCACCGCGGTTGCCAAGCTGCGCTGCCGCAGCCCGCGCCACACAGTCGCGTCGGCGGCCCGGACCGCCGACGGGCGGGTCTTCACGGGCGTGAACATCACGCACGCCACCGGCGGCACCTGCGCCGAGCTGGTGGTGGTCGGCACGGCCGCCACGCAGGGCGTCACCGAGGTGGAGACGATCGTCACGGTCGCCGACCGGGGCCGCGACATCAGCGAGCCGTGCGCCGACTGCCGGAAGGTGTTGGCCGACTACTTCCCGGCGCTGCGGGTGATCGTCGGCGAGGTGGACGCCCTGCGGGTGGTCGAGATCGGTGCGCTGCCCGGCTGAGTCAGTCGCCGGCCGCCGCCGCCAGCATCGACCGGGGAATCGGCACGCCCTCGTACCGCACGTTGCCCTCCGGCACCAGCCAGCTCGCCACCTGTGCGACAAGGCGGCCGGCCCGCACCGCGGGGTCGTCGGCGTAGAGCGCACGTGCCTCGTCCGGGGCGATGGAGAGCACGACGAAGCCCCGCAGCAGGTCGTTGTCGGGGTGCAGGAACGGCCCGGCGGCGAGCACCAGCCCCTGCTCGACGAGCCCCGCCTGGTGGGCCAGGTGTGCGTCCTGCAACCTGTCGATCGCGTCCTGTGGCAGCTCCGGCGGGTCCGCCGACCGGACCAGCAGGACGACCGTGTGCTGGTCGAATCGCATGCCACCACCCTAGGGTGCGGCTGGTTCGGTATGTCCCTCTTACGGGTCTGATCCGCCTACTGTCCCTCTTGTGGCGCTCCGCGAAACTCATTCTTCTTTCATCGGGGATCGGGAGCAACGGGAGGTGCGGCATGGTCACCAGACGACGGCTGCTCGCGGCTGGTGCCGCCGGCAGCGCAGCGGTACTGGGTTCGGCGGGCTGGGCGGTGCCCGGCCGGGCGGCCGCCGCGGTGGCGCCGCTGGACGCCGGGGACATCCCGAAGTACGTCACACCGCTGCGGATCCCACCGGCCATGCCGACGGTGGCGACCGACCCGGAACGCGACACGTACGAGATCGCGGTGCGACAGTTCCGCCAGCAGATCCTGCCGCCGGGGTGGCCGCGCACCACCGTGTGGGGTTACGGCTCCACCGCCCACCCCGGCAGCTTCGGTTACCCCGCGCCCACCATCGTGGCGCGGGTGGGGCGACCGGTTCGGGTCACCTGGTTGAACCAGCTCGTCGACGACCGGGGCGACTACCTGCCGCACCTGTTGCCGGTGGACCCCACCCTGCACTGGGCCAATCCGGCCGGCGGCGTCGAGGGCCGCGACCGCCACGGGCAGTGGGACGGCAGCTCACAGGGGTATCGCGGGCCCGTGCCCCAGGTGGTGCATCTGCACGGCGCGCACAGCACCCAGGACAGCGATGGGCACTCCGAGGCGTGGTACCTGCCGGCGGCTCGCGACCTGCCGCCCGACTTCGCCGTGGCCGGCAGCGGGTACCGCGAGTTCCGCTCCCGCTTCGCCGAACGCTGCGGCCTGCGCTGGGCGCCGGGTTCGGCCACCTTCGAGTACGCCAACGACCAGCGGCCCTGCACCCTCTGGTACCACGACCACACGCTGGGGCTGACCCGGGAGAACGTCTACGCCGGGCCGGCCGGGTTCTACCTGCTCGGCGGCGACGACCTGCCGGACGGGGTGCTGCCCGGCCCGACGCCGACCCGCGACGATCCGCCCCACGCCGCATACCACGACATTCCGCTGATGATCCAGGATCGCAGTTTCACCGCCGACGGCGAGCTGCGCTACCCGCGGCGGTACTCCGGTGGCGGCGACGGGCCGCCGGCCTGGATACCCGGGTACTCCGCCTCCACCATGGTCGTCAACGGTCGTACCTGGCCCACTCTCACCGTGCGGCGCCGGCGCTACCGGTTCCGGTTGCTCAACGGTTGCAACAGCCGGTTCCTGCTGCTCAGCGTGGTCGCCAACGCCACCGCGCGGCCGGCCCGCCCGGTGCTCCCGGTCTGGCAGATCGGCAGCGACGGCGGCTTCCTGCCCGAGCCGGTGCCGCACGAGCGCGTGCTGCTCGGCCCCGCCCAGCGGGTCGACGCGATAGTCGACTTCACCGACGTACCGGCCGGCACCGAGCTGTACCTCGTCAACGAGGGCCCCGACGGGATGTACGGCGGTGGCCGACCGGGCGTGGACTTCGCGCCGGCCGACCCGCACACCACCGGGCAGGTGCTGCGCTTCGTGGTCACCGACGCGACCGAGGCCGACCCGAGCGTGCCACCGGAGCAGCTGCGGCTGCCGTCGCCGCCGCGGCTCGGAACGGCCCAGCGGGTACGCCGGCTGTCGCTCAACGAGCGGATGTCCGGCGGCTCGATGATCATGCTGCTCGGCCTCCTCGACGAGCGGGGCCGGGGTCTGCCGCTGCGCTGGAGCGACCCGGTGACCGAGCAACCGATCCTCGGCGACACCGAGGAGTGGGAGGTGCGCAACTTCACCCGGCACGTGCACCCGGTCCACCTGCACCAGGTCCAGTTCGAGCTGCTCGGGCGCGGGCACTCGGGCCGGCTGCGGCCCGACCCGGGGGAACGCGGCCGGATGGACACGGTGCTCGCGTACCCGTGGGAGGTGACCCGGATCAGGGCGCGCTTCGACCTGCCCGGTCGATACGCCTGGCACTGTCACCTGTTGGAGCACGAGGACAACGAGATGATGCGACCGCTGCACGTGCTGCCGCACGGGGGTGCGGCGACCGGGGACGGTGGTTCGTTGGGCGGGTCAGTCTCGCCGCTGGGCGGGCCGGAGGTGCCCTCGGCGGCATCGACCGACGCCGGTTAGGTCACTTTCCGCAGGTCGGCTAAGGTTAGGCGAACCTAAGCCCGATCGTGCAGGGAGATTCGTGACCGCGCTCGCCAGCCGGCCAACCCAGGTCCGCAGCCGGCCCGGCACCCGCGCCCGCCGGCGGGTGGCCGTCACCGTCGGGGCCGCCCTGGTGTTGCTGCTGGCCGTGCTGGCCAGTCTCGCGCTCGGCAGCCGGCACCTCGGCGTCGACCAGGTCTGGCACGCCCTCGTCGCACCGGACGACGGCGAGGCCAGCACCATCGTGCGCGAGCTGCGCATGCCCCGTACCGCGCTCGGCCTCGCCGTCGGTCTCGCGCTCGCCGTGGCCGGGGTGTTGTTCCAGGCGCTCACCCGCAACCCGCTCGCCGAGCCGCGCATCCTCGGCATCAGCGCGGGCGCGTCGTTCGGCGTGGTGCTCGCCATCTCCGTCTTCGGCGTCGGCACACTCGCCGGGTACGTCTGGTTCGGCATCGGCGGCGCGCTGATCGCCGGCCTCCTGGTCTTCGCCATCGCCACCCGGGCCCGCGAGGGCGCCAGCCCGGTCACCCTCGCGCTTGTCGGCGCGGCGCTCGACGCCAGCCTGGCCTCCGGGGTGTACGCGCTGCTCAGCATCGACGCCCGCACCTTCGAGGAGTACCGGTTCTGGGTGGTCGGCGGGCTCGCCGGCCGCGACCTGTCGGTCACCGCGCAGGTGTTGCCCTTCGTCCTCGTCGGTCTGCTGCTGGCCGTCCTGGTGGCCCGCGGCCTGGACGCGCTGGCCCTCGGCGACGACGTGGCCCGCGGCCTCGGCCACCGCATCGGCCTGGTCCGACTCGGCGGTGGCCTCGCCGCGGTGCTGCTGACCGGCGCGGCGGTGGCCGCGGCCGGACCTGTCGCCTTCGTCGGGCTGGCCGTGCCGCACCTGGCCCGCGCCCTGGTCGGCGCGGACCACCGCTGGACCCTCGCCGTCTCCGCCCTGCTCGGCCCGGCGCTGCTGCTCGGCGCCGACGTCGTCGGCCGGCTCGTCGCCCCACCCGGCGAGATACCGGCCGGGATCATCACCGCCCTGATCGGCGCACCGCTGCTGGCCGTCCTGGTCCGCCGCGCCCGGGTGGTGACCGCATGACCACCGCGCGCCCCTCCAACCCGTCCAGCCCTTCCGCCTCGGCTGGCACGTCCAGCCCTTCCGCCTCGGCTGGCACGTCCAGCCCTTCCGGCGCGGCTGGCACGTCCGGCCCGGCTGGTGCTGCTGGCCTGCCCCGCCTGGCTGGCCCGGGCGGCCCGGCTGGTGCGTCGGGCGTCGCCGCACCCGGTGTTGGTGGTGCCCGGGTGGCCGGGCGGTCGCTGCTGCGGCTCGGCCCGGTCAGCCTGTTGATCCGCCGCCGCGCGGTGCTGGTGGCCGCCGTGCTGACCGTGCTGCTGCTGGCGGCCGTCGTGCTGAGCCTGTCGCTGGGCACCCCGTACGTCGCCCCGGCCGACGTGCTGCGCGCGCTCTCCGGGGCCGGCACCCCGTACGACCTGGTTGTTCTGGATCTTCGACTGCCGCGGGTGGTGCTGGCGGCGGTGGCCGGCGCGGCGTTCGGCGTGGCCGGCACGCTGATCCAGAGCGTGGCCCGCAACCCGCTGGCCAGCCCGGACGTCATCGGCATCACCCAGGGCGCCGGCCTCGCCGCGACAGTTGCCCTGACCAGTGGGATGGCGGCGGTGCTGGTGGCGCCCACCGCGCTTGTCGGCGGGCTGCTCGCGGCGGTGCTGTTGTTCGCCCTGGGTGCCCGGCACGGGTTGGCCGCGCAGCGGTTCGTGCTCGCCGGTGTGGCGGTGGCGTTCGCCTTCCGGGCCCTGACCGAGGTGGTCATGCTCACCGCCGACCCGATCGACGGGCTGCGCGCCCAGATCTGGCTGATCGGCACCCTCGCCGGCAAGGGCTGGACCGAGGCCGCCTGGATCGCCGGCGCCCTGCTGGTGCTGCTGCCGGTGCTGGCCTGGGCCGGCTGGGCGCTGAACAGCACCGCCCTGGACGACGACACCGCGCGGGGCGTCGGGCTGCGCCCGGTGGCTCGCCGGATCGGCCTGGCCGGCACCGGGGTGCTCGTCGCCGCGATGGTCACCGCCCAGGTCGGCGCCGTCGACTTCGTCGCGCTTGTCGCCCCCCAGGTGGCCCGGCGGCTGGTCCGTGCCGAACGGCCACCGCTGGTCTGCGCGGCGCTGCTCGGCGCGTTGCTGCTGGTGTTGGCCGACCTGGCCGGCCGGCGACTGTTCGCACCCACGCAGTTGCCCGCCGGTGTGTTGACCGCGGCGATCGGCGGCCCGTACCTGATCTTCCTGCTGCTGCGCGGCCGGCGGCGGTCGTCGTGACCCCCTCAAGGAGTCGTGTGATGCTCTCCACCCGCGACCTGGTCGTCGGTTACGACGAGCGGACCGTGCTCGACGGCCTCGACCTGGACCTGCCGACCGACGCGTTCACCGTGATCGTCGGCCCGAACGCCTGCGGCAAGTCCACCCTGCTGCGCACGATGGCCCGGCTGCTGAACCCGCGCCGGGGCACGGTGCTGCTGGACGGCACCGCGATCCGCGACCTGCCGACCCGGGAGGTGGCCCGCCGCCTCGGCGTCCTGCCGCAGAGCCCACTGGTGCCCGAGGGCGTCACAGTGGCGGACCTGGTCGGCCGTGGCCGGCAGCCCTACCAGCGTTGGTGGCGGCAGTGGTCGGCGGAGGACGGCGCGGCGGTCGACGAGGCGATGACCCTGGCCGACGTGACCGACCTGGCGGACCGGCCGGTGGACAGCCTTTCCGGTGGCCAGCGGCAGCGGGTGTGGATCGCGATGACGCTCGCCCAGGACACCGACGCCCTGCTGCTGGACGAGCCGACCACCTTCCTCGACCTGGCCCACCAGGTGGAGGTGCTGGACCTCCTGCACCGGTTGCGCGTCGAGCGGGGCCGCACCGTCGTCGCCGTGCTGCACGACCTCAACCAGGCCGCCCGCTACGCCGACCACCTGGTCGCGATGCGCGCCGGTGCCGTGGTGGCGGCCGGACCGCCCCGGGAGATCCTCACCGCCGACCTGGTCCGCGACGTCTTCGGGCTGGCCTGCGTCGTCGTGCCCTGCCCGGTGACCGGCGCGCCGCTGGTGGTGCCCGCGTACTCGGGGGGCACCTCCACCCCGGCCCAGCCGTCCACCGACACGTCCGCTCCGGCGGGAACGTCCCGCGGCGCGGACAACCCCGTCGTCGGGCCACGCCGGGCGTCCCGTTCCGGGCCGCGCACCATGCCTGTCGACGCGGACGACCCCGATTCGTCGACGGCGTCCGTACCGGACGCCTGACCCGCCACCACCGGCGGCGCGGCCACCCCGCCCGTCGGCACGTACCCCTCGAAAGGACTCTGATGCGTCGTCTCGTCGCCGCTCTCGCCGCGGCCGCCGCCCTCGGCGTCGGACTCACCGCCTGCGGTGAGAGCGACCCGGTCGCCGGCTCCACCGCCGGGGAGACCCGGGAGATCACCCACGCCATGGGCACCACCAAGGTCCCGGCCGAGCCCAAGCGCGTCGTCGTGCTCGACACCGACAAGATCGACACGGCGCTCTCGTTGGGCGTCACCCCGGTCGGCGCCGCCACCGCCGGTGAGGCCAAGAGCTGGCCCACGTACTTCGGCGCGGACAAGCTGGCCAGCATCAAGACGGTCGGCGTGCTCGCCGAGCCCGACCTGGAGGCGATCAACGCGCTGAAGCCCGACCTCATCCTCGGCAGCAAGTTCCGCCAGGAAAAGTTCTACGACGAGCTGGCCGCCATCGCGCCGACCGTCTTCACCGACAAGGTGGGCATCACCTGGAAGGACAACTTCCTCCTCGACGGCAAGGCGCTCGGCCGCGAGCAGCAGGCCAAGGACCTGCTCGCCACCTACGAGAAGCGGGCCAAGGACTTCGGCGCGACCCTCGGTGACGCCGCCGCCCGCAAGGTGTCGATCGTGCGGTTCCTACCCGGCAACATCCGGGTGTACGGCCCGGACTCGTTCTCCGGCATCGTCCTCGGTGACACCGGCCTGGGCCGCCCCGAGCGGCAACTGCTCGCCAACAAGGAGGACAAGCGCTTCGACCTGGTCAGCCCCGAGCGGGTCAACGAGGTCGACGGCGACGTCATCTTCGTGACCGCCTACGGCGACAAGGCCGCAGCCGAGCAGAGCAAGGTCACCGGCGGGACCCTCTGGAAGGGCCTCAACGCCGTCAAGGCCGGCAAGGCGTACCCCGTCTCCGACGAGGTCTGGATGACCGGCATCGGCGTCGGCGCCGCCAACAAGATCCTCGACGACCTGGCCAAGTACCTCCCCGCCGCCTGACCCCGCGCCCCCGCGCCCCGTGCCCCGTGCATGATCGTGCTTGATCCAGGAAGTAGTGGCCTCCTTCTACGGGAGGCCACTACTTCCATGTTCGAGCGCGATCATTGTCAACGGGGGGAGCACGAGCGGGCCCGCAGGGCGGCGCGGACCTCGGCGACGAACCCGTCGAAGTCGTCCCGGAGGCGCTTGGCGGTGACATGGAGCACGATCCAGCCGCAGCCGAGCAGGCGGTTGAGGCGTTGGCGGTCCCGATGGAACTGCTCGGGGTCGTCGTGCCAGAGCCCGTCGTACTCCACCGCGACCTTGAACTGCGGCCAGGCCAGGTCCAGTCGGGCCACGAACCGGCCCTTATCGGCCACGACCCACTGCGTCTCCGGCCTGGGTAGGCCGGCGAGCACCAGCCGTACCCGTGTGCGTGACTCCTGAGGGGACTCCGCGCCAGCGTCGGCCAGGTCAACCGCGCGTAGCAACGATCGCCAGCCGCGTCGACCGGCCCTGCTCAGCGCGTACTCGCGGAGGGTTGGCACGTCGGTGAGCCGCCTGGCCAGCATGCTGTCCAGGACGACCACCGTCTCGACCACGTCGAGCCACTGGGCGAGATCCCAGCAGGTCCGCGCCGGACTGGTCACCCTGAGCCCTGCCCTGTCCAGCGCATCGCCGGGGTCGAACTTTCCATGGTGGATCCGCAGGCCGGCGCTCGGCCCGATCCGGGCCGCTCGGGGAACCAGCACATCCACTGGCTCGCTTGCGGTGGGCACCGGGCAGCCGTACAGCGCTGCCGCGGAGCGACCCGCGATGGCCGCTCCCGGTGGGATCAGCCAACGTCCGACAGCGGTGCACCTGACTCTGTGCGTGACCTGGAGACTGGCATCGGCATAGACATCCCGGAAAAGTGGCCGCCACGCCGAGCTGCGCAGGTCGTTTCGGCTCAGCAGGCCGCGCGAGACGGCGATCGAGCCGCGGAAGACCCGACCACGCAGCTGGGGCGGGCGTCGAGGAGCTTTCGGCATGGGCTCCAGGCTGGCCGATCAGCCTCGCGCCATGCTGCCCCTGTGGATAACCACCGATGGTCCTCCCGCGCCCGGGCACACCGTTATCCCCATGATCGCGCTCGAACATGGATGTAGTGGCCTCCCGAGAAGGTGAGGCCACTACATCCTGGATCGAGCATGATCTTGCGGGGCCGCCCTCCGGCCCCGCCGGCGGGGGTGGGGGGGTTAGGCGGCGGTGGACCAGATGGCGCGGAAGGCGGCTGCTTCGCCGGACAGCCATCGCTCGATCTGGTCGGGCTTGGCGTCGGTGGGCATGTGGTGGGCTTGGCCGCGACGGACGTCGACCAGGACCGGCTCGGCGTGCGGGAGCACCGCGTCCATGTGGCGGGCCATCAGGTGCAGGGTGGCGAGCACCGACTCCTCACTCGGTGGAGTCTCGTCGAAGTGCAGGCGGATGGCTTCGGCGCGACCGTCGGAGTGGCGTACCCCGAAGTGGGGGTTGATCTTGACGGGTAGGTCACCCAGCATGGCCAGGGCGTCGCGGGTCTGGGCGAGGTCGACGGCGGCCGGCTCGCCGAGGGAGTGCAGCCAGGTCGTGGCGCCGGGAACGAGCGCCTGGTAGAGCGGGCGCCACCGTGGCTTGACCACATCGACCACCCCGGTCAGGTGCGTGCCGCCGGTGTGGAAGGCGATGTCGGCCTTGAGCGCCTTGACGAACTGGCCGTGCGGGTTGAAGCCGGACCGGCTCGCGCGCTGCTTGCGCAGCCCTCCGACGAAGGTCGCCTTGGTGGGGCCGGTGCGGTCGACGTAGCGGGTGAAGCCGAGCAGGGTGGCGTAGGGGGTGAGGGGGGTGGAGGCGGGCGCGGTCATGGGCGTCCTCCCAGGTCAGGAACCCGATTAGTACATACATTCTAATCGACACCCCTGACATCGCCCAGCGAATCTGGGCGCCGGAAGTTTGTCGCTTCTGCGCGAATCCTGCGAGTGTCCGGAGCTGCGGCGGGAGCCGGTTCGAGGTCGGCTACCGGGACGAGGGCGGCGCCGAGCAGCGGATCGGGCTGGCGGACGCGTGGTGGATGGTTCTTGGTTGAGATGGCGCTCGCCGAGGTCGAGCAGGACGCGCTCGCCGCCCCGGCCGACGACGTTCTGCCCCGGCGACCCAAGCCCGTGCGTCTTCACCGGCCCGCTGAGGCGTTCACCCCGAGGGGATCGACCACGACCAGCTCGCCGGCACGGGTGATCGGCCTGCTCATCGGCCGTACTGATCACGGTCTGGATCCCGCACGGGTCGCCGGTCAGCCGCGTGTGTCGAGCGGAACGTGCAGCGAGAGGTGCGAGGACAGGGCGCGGAGGAAATCCGGGGCGTCGAAGACCGCGCCCGCGGAGGCGACGCCGGTGGTCCTGGTCCGGCCGGTGAGGATGCGGTCGACGGCCTCCACCGCGAGCGGCGCGCTGATGGCGTAGATGTCCTGACCGGCGGCGGCCACACGGCGTTCCGTGCCGCCGGAGCGAACAAGGACGTCGACGACGAAGGTTTGCGCGGAGCGGCCGCGCTCGTCAACGGCGGTCGGTGCCGAGGCGTCAGGTGCGGACAGGTCCGCAGCCGCCTTGGCGGTCATATAGGTGCGCACCTCGGGGACGGCCAGGTGGCTGGGAATGGTGACGATGTCGGCCATGGTGAACTCTCCGATGACGCTCTGGGGGCCGAGCGGAGCCGGGAAGGGCCACTCCAGGGTCGGCAGAGCGTCGTCGTGGTACTCCAAGTGGCCGCCGGTGTAGCGGACGCGGCGGCCACCCCGTCGCTGCCCCGACACCGCGCCCGCGACACGCGTCCCGGCGGTGGGGTGCCAACTGCTCAGGCCGTAGGCGATGTGCGCCTCGTCCGCCGCCGTCCAGTCGCCCATCGCGGTGGTGACCAACAGGTCGCCGAGGCCGCCGTAGAAGGCCATCGCCGGGACCACCACGGTGCCCGCGGCGCGGGCGCGCTGCGCGAAGTGCGCGAACGTGTCGAGGTTCGCCTCGATCTCGGCCGCCACGTCGACATACGGGATGCCGGCGCGCAGTGCCGCCTCGACCAGCGGGGCGGCGGTGGTGGCGAAGGGCCCGGCGCAGTTGATCACGGCGGCCGCGCCGTTCAGTGCGCGGTCGAGCGAGGCTGGATCGTCAACCGACGCCTGCCGCGCCTCGAGCCCCGGTTGGGCCCGTACCAGCGCCAGCAGTTTGTCCTGGTCGCGACCGAGGAGCAGCGGGACGTATCCGCGCTCGCGCAACTCCGCGACCACGAACCGCCCGGTGTGCCCGTAGGCGCCGAACACCGCCACGTTCCGACCTGATCCCATGTTTGCTCCCCGTGCTCGAACGGATCCACTGCGGAGATCTTGTCCCCTTTGGCCCATTGGCACCAGTGTCCGGAACGACACGACCCGTACAATTCCCGACATGACATCTGTCCCGCGCTCCGTCGCGGTCGCCGCTACCGACGGGATGCTGCACTTCGAGCTGGCCCTGGCCTACGAGGTCTTCGGTTCCGCCCCGGCCGCCCTGCCGGACCCCTGGTACGACGTCAGGGTGTGCGGCACGCACGCCGTCCGGGTCGGCCGGTTCCTGCTGGAGCCGGACTGCGGGCTCGACCGGATGGCGCACGCCGGCACCGTGATCGTCCCCGCCCTGGCGGACGTCAACGAGGACCCGCCGGCCGACCTGGTCGAGGCGGTGCGCGCGGCCCACGAGTCGGGCGCGCGGGTTGTCTCCCTGTGCACGGGCGTGTTCGTGCTCGCCGCCGCAGGTCTGCTGGACGGGCTGCGCGCGACCACGCACTGGGCCCACACCGATGAACTGGCCGCGCGCTATCCCCGGATAGAGGTCGACCCGGACGTGCTCTATGTCGACAACGGCAGCGTGCTCACGTCCGCGGGCAAGGCCGCAGCGATGGACCTGTGCCTGCATCTGGTCCGCCGCGACCACGGCTCGGTGATCGCCAACGTGGTCGCCCGCCGCCTGGTCGTGCCGCCCCACCGGGCCGGTGGCCAGGCGCAGTTCGTCACCACACCGGTGCCCGCCCAGGACGGCCATCCCCTGGCTGAACTGCTCCCCTGGGTGATGCGGCGGCTGGACCAGCCGCTCACCGTCGAGGACCTGGCCCGCCAGGCGAGCATGAGCTCGCGCCACCTGGCCCGCCACTTCCACTCGGTAGCCGGCACCACCCCGCTGCAGTGGCTGCTGACGCAGCGGATCCGCCGCGCGCAGGAGCTGTTGGAGACCACGGACGACAGCGTCGACACCATCGCCGCGGCCGCGGGCATGGGCACGGCGACGACACTGCGCCGCCACTTCCACCGCACGGTGGGCGTACCGCCGGACGCCTACCGCCGCACATTCCGGGGGTGAGGCACGGTCCGCGCTTCTGCGGGCCGCGCCCTGCGAACGGCGGCGGACGCCCCATGTTCGGCGCCTTGATCATCCGCAACCTTGAGCCGGACGCGACAGTTGTCTCTTGGAGGTCCCTCGCAGGGTCAGCCGGCGGCGACCGGATCCCGCACCGTGACGCCGGTCAGGTCGTCGACGGCCCAGTCGGCGTCCAGCGCTTCCAACGCCTCCCTGGCGAAGGTGGTGGCCACCGCGATGACCCGCATGCCCGCCGCGCGACCCGACTCGATGCCCGCCGGGCTGTCCTCGATCACGACGCAGTCCGCCGGCGGGCAGCCCAGGCGCGCCGCCGCCATCAGGTAGCCGTCCGGGGCCGGCTTACCGTGGGCGGTGTCGTCGGCGGTGACCAGCACCCGGGGGACCGGCAGTCCCAGGTGGCGGAGCCGGATCTCGGCCAGTCGGTGCCACGCCGAGGTCACCACCGCCCACCGGCGCGGGGGCAGCGCCGCCAACAGCCGCGCTGCCCCGGCGACCGGCCGGAGGCCGTCGGTGTCCTGTTCCTCGCGCCGGACCAGGTCCGCCACCTCCGCCGCCAGGTCGAGGTGGGGAGCCATCAACCGGACGGTGTCGGCCAACTGGAGACCGTGGGATACGCGCAGCAGCTCGTCGACATCCAGGCCGTGCCGCCGGCACCAGCCGCGCCACTTGCGCTCCACGCAGACCTGGGAGTCGACAAGGGTGCCGTCCATGTCCAGCAACAGGGCGCCGCAGGCGATGGTCACCGTCCGGCCGGCCGTGGTGATCGTGAGCTGCATCGTCGTACCGATCCGGCGGTCAGCGCTCGGCGCCGACGAACCGCTGACCCATTCCCCGGGTCTGCACCAGTTCGGGGTACGCCCGGCTCGGGTCGCCGTACGTGTTGCCGGCGCGGTCCTTGCCCCGGGCCAGGAAGATCTGGTGCTTGTGCCCCACCCCCTCGTGGTTGAACCGGACGCTCGTGCTGATGTAGCGCATGGTGAACCCGCACCGCCGCAGTGCGCTGCGGTTGACCTCGCTGCTGTGGACGAGGGCCCCGGAGTGGATGCTGAACTGGTTGGGCCGTAGCTGCACCGGGACGGCCCGGCTGGCGTCGACGCGACTCTGGTCCAGCTCCTCGTCGAAGACGCTGGTCTCGTCCGTCACACGCCGGTAGCTGTCCGTGCCGTCGACGTGGCTGCCGGGGATGACCTTCATGCAGCCGTTCTCCAGCGTGGACGGGTCGATCGCCAACCAGATCGTCATGGCCTGGCCGGCTGGTTCGATCATCTCTCGCCAGAAGTAGCCGTCGGTGTGCCACGGGACGCTCTTGCCGTCGCCCGCCGGCTTGCAGAAGAAGTGCGACGTGAACAGGGCGATGTCCGGCCCCACCACACTCTCGACCACGTCGAGCACGTCCGGGTCGAGCAACCACCGGAACAGTTCCGGGTCGGTGAAGTGTGGAACGTCCATGTCCTCGGGCCGCTCTCCCTCGGGCAGGGCGGCGAGCTTGCGCTCGAAGTGGTTCTTCAGGCCGAGAAAGGTGTCCGGCTTGAGCAGTCCGTCGCCGATGACGTATCCGTCGGTGCGGTACGCCGCCACCTGTTCCGGGTCGAGCCCTCGCTTGCTGGTGCTCATCGCGTTGCCATCCTCTCTGACGCCAGCATCGACGCCGTCGTCGTCACCTCCCGGTCTGGGAGGAAGTCGTCGCGCACCCGTCGGTGCGCCCGTTCCCCGATCTCCTGGCGATCCGTCGCGTCACTCAGGGCGGCGGCGACGATCTTGCCCAGGCCCCGCAGGTCCGCCGGATCGGTCAGCAGGAAACCGTCGACCCCGTCGGTGATCTGCGCTCGGATGCCGCCCACGGCGCTGCCCACCACCACCCGCGACTTCCACATGGCCTCCGCCACGGTCAGGCCGAAGCCCTCGGCGAGGCTCTTCTGTACGACCACGTCGGACGCCCGCTGAACCGCATTGACAAGCAGCGCGTTCTCCGTCGGGTCGGCCATGGGGAGGCAGATCAGACTCACCCGTCGCCGCTGTGCCGGTGACAGTTTCCGCCAGTGGTCGAGGCAGTCCGCGTACCAGAAACCCTGCTCGACGTCGTCGGCGATCGCCGCGGGATCCGGGCCGACCAGGGCGAGATGCCCGACCGGTACGTGGTCGGTGACCGCGGTGAGGACGCCGGCCATGTCCTTCAGCCGGTCCCATCGGGACACCTGGGTGATCAGCGGTTCGCCGAGCTGGTGGCCGCCGTCGGAGATCACGCTCGGCGTGGACTGGAGTCGGACGTCTCCCGCCGCGGTCTCCAGCAGCAGCGGCGACCTCGGCGGTGCGCCGGCCGGGTCGAGACCGCACTGCGCCAGGCAGGCGCGGACGGTGTCGGCCGCCAGGTCGACGTTTTTGGCGTCGAACGGGGAGATGAACGGCGGTTGGATCAGTACGGTCCGGTCGCGCAGCCGGGCCGGGACGTGCTCGGCGACCGAGAAGATCAGCGAGTCGACCTCGTCCAGCAGCCCGGTCAGGAAATCCCACCCGCGCTCGGAGGCGTCGGTGGGCTCGTCCACGCCGACGTGGCAGCGCCAGTGCACCGACGCGACCCGGCCCGCCAGTGACGGGACCAGGCCGGCGGTCTGGTGGTCGTGCAGGATCACCACGTCGCGACTGTCGACCTTCTGAACGAGGCGGTCGGCGGCGGGCTTGAGGGCACGCAGGTACGCCTCACACTCGGCCGGACCGAGCGGACCCCCGTCGCCGTCGCTGCCGTAGAGGGCCACACCGAGCCGTTTGGTGATCCGGAAGAACGCGTCGTCTCCGCTGACCACCGCCCACTGGGACCGCACGCCCAGCTCGTCGTAGAGGGGCAGTAACGTCCGCAGCATCTCGGCCACCCCACCGCCGGTCGGGGTGGAGTTGACGTGCCAGAGCGTGCCGCCGTTGAGCCGGTCCTGGATCTCCGCGGCGGCTCGCCGGAGCCGGTCGGCCCGCTGCGCGCCGATGAGTCGTTCGAGTGAGGCGAGCACCGGCCTCGACCGGACTGGGTTGATCGTCAACATCGGGCCACCTCCTTTCGGCTACGCGGTCGGCTGGGCCGCTTGGGCCGCCTGCCCGACGCGTTGCTTGAGCAGGCCGACCAGCATGTGGTTGACCGAGAGCATCAGGTCCTCGAAGTGGAAGTTGTTGTCGTTGCGCCCGGTCTGGCCGGGGAACCGGGAGGTGCCGGGCACGACGAGGCACACGTCGGCCAGTTCCCGGCAGCGACCGCCGTCGCCCTTGGTCATCGCGAAGGTGCGCGCGCCGGCCTTCGTCGCGGCCTGCAGGGCCCGCACCACGTTGGGGGAGTTGCCACTTCCGCTGTACGCCATGACCAGGTCGCGCTCGGTGGCGAACGGTTCGAGCGAGGCGGAGAACATGTTGTCCGGGCCGAGGTCGTTGACCAGTCCACTGAGCTCCGCCGAGGACCCGCACAGGTTGACGAAGGTGAGCCGTCGCACCGACGCCGACACCGGCCGGCTCTTGTCCTCGGAGACGAACGGGTGGTGCTTGAAGTCGCAGTAGGCGTGGTCGAGGGTGCCGGCGTTGCCGCCGTTGCCCATCGCGTACACCGTGCCGCCCTCGTCGTAGGTGCGGAACAGCATCTCCGCGGCGGCCACCACGGCGTCGACCGGGAACTGGTCGATGATGGCGCGCTTCTCCGCCAGGTAGAGCTGGATGTCGTCGACGGTGCTCATACCCGCGCCCCCATGTGCTCGACCTCGATGCGACCGTTGCCGCGGTTGGTGTCGTCCGCCCAACGGATCACGTCGTCCAGTTCCGGGGTGGAGACCTCGACGGACGTGTAGTCCGACTCGGCGATCACCCGGTGCAGCACGTTCGCCGCCGACGACCAGCCCGACCTGCGGGCGTGCACCGCGCGTGGCAGGGCGTCGGTGTCGATGACGGCGTCGGTGTCCCCGGGCGCCAGCGTGCCGTTGAGGACGGTCGCCTGCCCGTCGACGACGTAGTTGGTCTCCACCTTCTGCTGGTGCGACTGCAACGACGACTGGTGCCCGGCGGTCATGTGGATCTGCTTCAGGGCGTACGGGATGTCGCCGAGGTTGTTGGTGTACCAGACCTCGTGCCCCCACGGCTTGTCGACGCGGTAGGAGTCGACGTCGCGGCAGTGGGCCGCCGTGTTCGGGGAGACCGGGACGTCCCAGGACTCGTGCACGGGGCCGGTGGTGGCGCCGGCCTCCACCACCACGGCCGGCTCCACGCCGACCTGGGCGAAGCGGTAGGTGGTGCCCGGCTCCGCGTGCCAGCCCCGTAGGTAGCCGTACTCGCGGTGACCGCTGCCGTCGGCGTGCCGTGACTCGACGCGGACCCGGCCGCCGATCACGATGAAGCTGCGGTGGTCCTCGGGGTGGCACCGGTACGGGGAGCTGGCACCGAGGACCAGCTCGTGTTCGACGAACAGGTAGGGGGCTTGGGGGAGGTCGTGGGCGAGATTCTTCGGCGGGCCGAATCGCGTCATCGCTGGCTGTCTCCGATCTCGGGGGAGTTGGTGGTCGCGGCTCGGATCCGGCTGGCCACACCGGGGGCGTCGAGTTCGTAGCGTTCGTAGAGTTCCTCCGGGGAACCGGCCTGCCCGTAGTCGTCGACTCCCCAGGCGTCGAACCGGACGTGCCGGTCGAGGCCCAGCACGATCCGTCCGACCTCGTCGATGAGGCCGCCGCGGATGAAGTGGTCCTCGAAGACGAGGACGTGCCGGTGCTGTTTCAGCAGGTCGGTGGTGGCGGACACGTCCAGGGGGAGGGACGAGGCGTTCACCACGGTGGGCCTCGGGCCGGTCGGGGCGAGCAGTTCGACGGCGTCGAGCACCACCGGCACCATGCCGCCCATCGTCACGACGGCGACGTCCGTACCCTGGCGGACGACGTCCGGGTGGCCGGAGCGGAACCGGTAGTCCTGGTCGTGCACCTCGCGTTGGGGCTGCCGGCACAGCCGCAGGTAGATGGGCCGGTCATGGGTCACCGCGTAGGCCACCATGGCGCGCGTCTCCACGCCGTCGGCCGGTTGCAGCACCTCCACGTTCGGGAGGCTGCGCATCAGGGCCAGGTCGCGCAGCCCCATCTGGGTGGGGCCGTCCTTGCCGATGGCGAGCCCCGCGTGCGTGCCCACCAGGACGACACCGGCGTTGTTCAGACCCACCGACTGGAAGATCTCCAGGAACTTGCCGGTCAGGAAGTGACCGAAGCTGGCGACGAAGGGTCGGTACCCCTCCTGGGCCAGGCCGGCCGCGACGCCGATGCCGTTGGCCTCGGCGATGCCGATCTCGAAGAACCGGTCGGGGAAGGTCTTCTTGAACTGGGTGGTCTTGGTCGCCGAGGCGAGGTCGCAGTTGACGACCAGGACGTTCTCGTGGTCCGCGGCGACGTCCACCAACGCGTCCCCGAACCAGTCGCGCGTCGCCTTCACACGCTCACCCGCCCCAGGTAGCCGATGGCGTCCTCGTACACCTCCGGGGTCATGGTGCCGCTGTGTGAGCCGTTGAGCAGGATCTGTCCGGGGCCGAGGTAGCCCTTGCGGGTGTGCGCGATGATCACGGACGGCTGCATCCAGTTGTCCCGCGCGTTGGCGACGGCGTCCCGGATCGCCAGGTGGGAGTGGCCGTTGACCTCCTGGACGTGCCAATGGAACGACCGCAGCTTCTCCGGGAGGGGGTGCAGCGGCATGATCTCTTCGAGCGTCCCGTCGTTCTGGCTCCGGTTGTGGTCGACGATCAGCACCACGTTGCCCAGGCCCCGGGCCCCGGCGTACATGATGGCCTCCCACATCTGCCCCTCCTGCAATTCGCCGTCACCGACGAGGCAGTACACAAAGGAGCTGTCGCCCCGCAGGCGTCGCGCCTGGGCGCGTCCGATGCCGACCGACAGGCCCTGGCCGAGCGCGCCGGTGCTCACGGCAACGAGATCCAGCCGGGTGCGGTCGGGGTGTCCCTGGAGTCGGCTGTCGATCCGGCGCAGCGTGCCGATTTCGGCGGTGTCGAGGTCACCGGCGACCATCAGAGCCGCGTACCAGGTCGGTGCGGCGTGGCCCTTGGAGAGGATGAAGACGTCGTTGCCGGCGGTGTCCATCTGGTCGAACTTCAGCACGCTGACCAGGTCCGCGCAGGAGAGTGACGATCCCACGTGGCCGGAGCCGGCGAGGTGGATCATCTTGAGCAGATGTGCCCGTACGTCGTTGGACAACTGCGCGAGTCGGGAGAGTCGATACGGCAGTTCGAATTCATCGTCCACGAGGTTCGGGTGCCGGTCCGGTGGTAGCGCGTCGAGATACGTCATGCTGGCAGTCAACAGATTCCGCCCTTCGAAACGAAGTGAGGAAAGGTCAGCGGACCTCCCCGATGTTCGGATTGCGGGCAGCATTCAACGCGCTTTTCTGTTGCTAGAAAAGTGTCGCCAGAATGCGTGCCGAATTGGCTGCGCGAATGGCGCGCAGCCCTGTTGGTCGCATCTCTTCTGTGCGATTTGTCAGGCGGTCGTGGCGCCTGCCCAGACGTTAGGCGGAGGCGAATCAGCGCCTCGTGGTGCGAAACTTAATGACACCCCCGGGCATAGATATTATTGAGTGTCGTCCTGTCACGAGATTTCCACAGAGCGGCATAGGCGTCAAGCGCTCGGTCACAGAAACATCCCCCGATCGGCTATTTTCTCTTTAAACAGTGATCCGCGTCACACTGGCGTTCGCGCAATTCCCACGAATCCCTGGGATGTCCTTCAAGGGATACAGCGACGTCATTTTCTGGAAACACGGGCAATGCTATCGAGATCACTTCACGCGGCTATGCCGATGATGTTCGGCAAGCGCCAAGAATGGTGTCGGCCCGCTTTGCCGCGGCCGGACCGGCGTCCTGTTCGCACAAGCCACCGACATGCTCAGCGGCGGCCCTGGTGATCAGTCCAGCGCCACCACGGCGTGCGGCTCGTAGCACCCCTCGAGCTGGTCGACCTCGTCCGCCGACAACTCGACGTCGAGGGCGCCCAATGCCTCGTCGAGCTGCCGCACGTCCGTCACGCCGATGACCGGGGCGCTCACCACGGGCTGCCGCAGCAGCCAGGCCAGCGCGATCTGCGCCCGAGGTGTCCCTCGGCCCCGGGCGACATCACCGAGTCGGGCCGCGACCGCCCGGTCCGAATCCTCGGTCCGGGCGTACAGGCTGTGCCCGAAGGCGTCATCAGCCGTACGTCGGGTGCTCGTGGTCCAGTCGCGGGCCAGCTTGCCGCGGGCCAACGGACTCCACGGCAGAGTGCCGATCCCCCGGGCCCGGCAGAGGGGGAGCATCTCCCGCTCCTCCTCGCGGTAGATCAGGTTGTGGTAGTTCTGCATGCTGACGAACCGGGACCAGCCGTGCTGCTCGGCGACCTGCAACGCGGTGGCGAACTGCCACGCGTACATCGAGGACGCGCCGAGATAGCGGACCTTGCCGGCCCGTACGACGTCGTGCAGGGTCTCCAACGTCTCCTCGATCGGAGTGGCCGGATCCCAGCGGTGGATCTGGTACAGGTCCACATAGTCGGTGCGGAGCCGGCGCAGGCTGTTGTCCAGCTCGGCGAGTATCGCTTTGCGCGACAGCCCCCGCTGGTTGGGCCCCGGCCCCATCGGGCCGAAGACCTTCGTGGCGATGACCACGTCGTCGCGTCGCGCGTACTCGCCGAGGGCGCGGCCGAGGATCTCCTCGCTGGAGCCGTCGGAGTAGACGTTGGCGGTGTCGAAGAAGGTGATGCCGCTGTCGAGCGCGTGGCGGATCACCTGCCGGCTCTCCGACTCGGGCAGCGTCCACGAGTCGGCCCCACGGTGTGGTTCGCCGAAGCTCATCCCACCAAGGCAGAGCTGGGAGATGGTGAGCCCCGTCGAGCCGAGCCGCGCGTACCGCATCGCCGAACCTCCTGTCACCGTGCCCGGGGACCGCGTCGTGCGGGCGGCCGGGTCACCGGACCGCCCGTGGCAGCGCGCCCAGCACCAGCGCGGCGCCCACCGCCATGATCGCGAAGACCATCACCATTCCGAACGCGTCGGTCAGTGGCCCCACCACGATCGGCGCCGAGATGGCGCCGACCCGGGACAGCGCCGAGACCATGGACGCCGTTCGGGCCGGGGGAATACCGTGCCGCACGCTGAGCTGGTCGGCCGAGCCGAAGAGCAGGGGGAAGGCCGGCCCGGCCCCGAAGCCCGCCATGGCGACCGCCGCCAGCGCCCACCACACCGGCGCGCCGACGAGTGTGCACACCAGACCGATGCCCACGGCCGTCATCATGGTGGCGCCGCTGGTCGCCGCGACCCTCGCCTGGCCGACCCGGGACACCGCCGCGTCCAACAGCAGGCGGGAGGCCAGCAGGCCGGCGCCGAAGAGCACCGGCGCCGCGGCCGCCACCTGCGGTGTCGCATCGAACCCGCGGCTCAACAGGAGCCCGGTCCACTCCTGCCCCGGGCTCTCCACATAGCTGGCGGCCACCGCCGCGAGCCCCAACACCGGCAGCACGTACCGCAGCCGAGCAAGGGAACGCGTCGGTCGCGCCGGGCCGTCGCCCGTCGAGGCTGGCGTGGACGGGCTGTCGCCCGTCGAGGCTGGCGTGGACGGGCTGTCGCCCGTCGGGGCCGGCTCGGACGGGCCGTCGACCGGCGGGGTCGGCCCGGGCGGGCCCTCGGCCACCATCCCCTTGCGGCCGAAGGCGATCGCGAGCTGGGCGACCAGCGCCACCGTGGCGGCGATGCCGACGTGCAGGGCCACCGGCACCCGGAGCCCGGCGGCGACCGTGCCGAGCACGCCCGCACCGGCCAGGGAGAGCGACCAGGTGGCGTGCATGCGGCCCATCAGGGTCGTGGCGCGGTGCTGCTGCACCCGGACCGCGAAGGCGTTCATCACCACGTCGTGCGCGCCGTCGAGGATGCCCAGCAGTAGCAGCGTCCCGCCCAACAGGATCAACTGCGGCGCCCACGCCACACCGACGGCCAGCAGCGCGTAACCCGCCCCGGCGAGCAGCGTGGCCGACCGTTCGCCGACGGCGCGGGCGAGCAGGGGGGCGACCAGCGAACCGAGCAGCCCACCGATCGCCGCCGCGAAGAGCACCACACCGAACTGGGTCTCGCTGGCGGACACCCGGTCCGCGATCTCGGGAAAGCGGGTGAGCAGGCTGCCGTAAAGTGCGCCGTTGACCGCGAAAGCGACCGCCGGCACGCGCCAGTCGCTGCTGGTGCGGCCGTCGAGGCCGTCCGCGACATCGACGCTCACATGGCTAACTTATACGTATCAGAGGGCCGGCACAACGCAGGGAGGTTCTCCAGTGCCCAGCGACCCACCCCCACGGATGCGAGACGTCGCGCGAGCGCTCGGTGTCAGTCAGGCTACGGTGAGCAACGCCTTCAACCGGCCTGACCAGCTCAGCCGCGAGCTGCGCGACCGGATCCTGATCGCGGCACGGGACCTCGGCTACCCCGGCCCCGACCCGATCGCCAACACGTTCCGTCGAGGTCGGACCGGCGCGATCGGGCTGATCATCCACGAGCCCCTCCAGTACCTCTTCGAGGACCCCGCCGCCCGCCTGACCATGGCCGGCGTCGCCCGGGTCTGCGGCGAGCACGGCTCGTCACTGGTGCTGGTGCCCCGCGCCGAGCCGGGCCTGCCGGACGTCGTCCCCACCGCGCTCGTGGACGGGTTCGTCGCCTTCTGCGACCCGCTGGAGCCCGAGCGACGGGAGCTGCTGCGCGCCCGAAGGCTGCCGGTCGTCGGGCTCGACGCCCCCGTGACGCCGGGGGAGCCGTACGTCGGCATCGACGACCGGGCCGCGGCCCGCGCGGCGGCGGCCCACCTGATCGCCCTCGGCCACCGCCGGATCGGCGTGATCAGCTTCGCGCTGGCCCGCGACTCGGAGACCACTGTGGTGCCCGCCGGGCTCGACGCGCCCACCGGGTACGTCGCCAACCGGGCCCGACTGGACGGCTACCGGGACGCGCTCGGACCCGCCCTCGACGACGGCGGCCGAATCGTCGTCGTAGCGGCGCGCGGGGTCGAGGAGGCGGACGGTGCCGCCGCCGCGGTGCCCCTGCTCGACCACGCCGAGCCACCCACGGCCATCCTGGCGATGAGTGACCGGCTGGCGCTCGGCGTCATCGCCGAAGCCGCCCGTCGCGGCATCGACGTTCCCGGCGACCTCTCCGTCGTCGGCTTCGACGACGTGCCGGCGGCGTCTTCGGCCGACCCGGCCCTGACCACCGTGCGGCAACCGCACGCCCGCAAGGGCGCGGAGGCGGTCCGGATGCTCCTGCGGCCGGCATCCACCCGTCAGGCCCTGATCCTGCCGACCGAGGTCGTCGTCCGTGCCTCGACGGCGCCTCCCCGGACGTAGACCGGTCGTCGCCCGGTGCTACGTCCCGGGCCGGTCCGCCCCCGACGGTCCGTCGGGGGCGGACACCTCAGAGTTGGCCGACGTCGGTGATCCGGACGACCGCCGCGCCGACCTCGTCCGAGGCGATCAGGTCGATCTCGGCGCTGATGCCCCAGTCGTGGTCGCCGTTGGGGTCGTCGAAGCTCTGCCGGACGGTCCACCGCTCCCGGCCCTGCTCGATCATCAGCAGAGCCGGCCCGCGGGCGTCCGGACCGACGCCGATCGAGTCGTACTCCTCGAAGTAGGGCGCGAGCGCGTCGGCCCACGCGTCGTAGTCCCAGCCGTCGCCGGCGTCCAACTCGGCGAGCAGATCCCAGCGGCGTAGCGCGGCCAGTTCCACCCGGCGGAACAGCGCGTTGCGCACCAGCACCCGGAACGCCCGCGCGTTGCGGGTCACCGCCGGCGGCCGATCGGTCAGGGCGGCGTGCGCCTGGGCGACCTCGGCCACGTCGGACGGGTTGCGCAGCCGCTCCCACTCGTCGATGAGGCTGGAGTCGACCTGGCGGACCAGCTCGCCCAGCCACTCGATAAGGTCGATCAGCTCCTCGGTCTTGGCGTCCTCGGGCACGGTCTGGCGCAGCGTCTTGTACGCGTCGGCCAGGTAGCGCAGGACGAGGCCCTCCGAGCGGGTCAGCCCGTAGAACTGCACGTACTCGGTGAAGGTCATCGCCCGCTCGAACATGTCGCGGACGACGGCCTTGGGGGAGAGCTGGTGGTCGGCGACCCAGGGGTGGCCCTGCCGGTACATCTCGTACGCGGCCTCCAGCAGCTCCGCGAGGGGCTTCGGGTGGGTCACCTCGTCGAGCAGTTCGAGGCGCGCCTCGTACTCGATGCCCTCGGCCTTCATCGCGGCGACCGCCTCGCCGCGCGCCTTGAACTGCTGCGCGGACAGGATCTGCCGGGGGTCGTCGAGGATCGACTCGATCACGCTCAGCACGTCGAGGGCGTACGACGGGGACTCGGCGTCGAGCAGCTCGATGGTGGCCAGGGCCAGGGGTGAGAGCGGCTGGTTGAGCGCGAAGTCGAGCTGGAGGTCGACGGTGAGCCGGATACGGCGACCGGTCTCGTCCGGCTCGGGCAGCTCTTCGACCACCCCGCCGGCGCGCAGCGCCCGGTAGATGGCGATGGCCCGGCGGATGTGCCGGCGCTGCGCGGCGGGCTCCTCGTGGTTGTCGGTGAGCAGGTGCCGCATCGCCGTGAACGCGTCCCCGGGCCGGCCGATGACGTTGAGCAGCATCGAGTGGCTGACCTGGAAGCTGGAGGTCAGCGGCTCCGGTTCGGCGTCGACAAGTCGGTCGAAGGTGGGCTGGCCCCAGCCGATCGAGCCCTCCGGCGGCTTCTTGCGGACGACCTTGCGGCGCTTCTTCGGGTCGTCGCCGGCCTTGGCGAGGGCCTTCTCGTTGTCGATGACGTGCTCGGGGGCCTGCACCACGACCCGCCCGATGGTGTCGTAGCCGGCCCGGCCGGCCCGCCCGGCGATCTGGTGGAACTCCCGGTTCTTGAGCAGCCGGGTCCGCACCCCGTCGTACTTGGACAGGCCGGTGAACAGCACGGTGCGGATCGGCACGTTGATGCCGACGCCGAGGGTGTCGGTGCCGCAGATGACCTTGAGCAGGCCGGCCTGGGCGAGGGTCTCCACGAGGCGGCGGTACTTGGGCAGCATGCCGGCGTGGTGCACGCCGATGCCGTGCCGGACCAGCCGGGACAGCGTCTTGCCGAAGCCGGAGGTGAACCGGAAACCGCCGATCGCGCTCGCGATCATGTCCTTCTCGGCGCGGGAGCAGACGTTGACGCTCATCAGCGCCTGGGCGCGTTCCAGCGCGGCGGCCTGGGTGAAGTGCACGACGTACACCGGGGCCTGCTTGGTCTCCAGCAGCTCTTCCAGGGTCTCGTGCAGCGGCGTCATGGCGTACGAGAAGATCAGCGGGACCGGCCGCTCCGCCGAGCGCACGACGGCGGTCGCCCGTCCGGTACGGCGGGTCAGGTCGTCGACGAACCGGGTGGTGTCCCCCAGGGTGGCGGACATCAGGATGAACTGGGCCTGCGGCAGCTCGATGATCGGCACCTGCCACGCCCAGCCCCGGTCCGGCTCGGCGTAGAAGTGGAACTCGTCCATGATCACCTGGCCGACGTCGGCCTTCGTGCCCTCGCGCAGCGCCAGGTTGGCCAGGATCTCCGCGGTGCAGCAGATGATCGGGGCATCGGCGTTGACGCTGGCGTCGCCGGTGAGCATGCCGACGTTCTCGGCGCCGAAGACCTCGCACAGGGCGAAGAACTTCTCCGACACCAACGCCTTGATCGGCGCGGTGTAGAAGGTCGTCCGGCTGTCGGCGAGGGCGGCGAAGTGCGCGGCGATGGCCACCAGGCTCTTGCCCGAGCCGGTGGGCGTGTTCATGATCAGGTTGGCGCCGGAGACGATCTCGATGACCGCCTCCTCCTGATGGGGGTAGAGGTCGAGGCCGCGCTCCTTCGCCCAACCGGCGAACGCGTCGAAGAGGGTGTCGGGGTCGGCGCTTGTCGGCAGCGCGGCGGTGAGCGTCATATCCCGTCCATGGTGCCTGGATCATGCCCCCGCGCGCCAACCCGGCCCCCGCCGGACCCCCGTCCGGGCGCCCCGGGCGGCCCTGTGGGCGTCCCCGACGCCGCTCCGGGGCTCCGTGCGGGCGTTCCGGCGGTCACCGGCGGCGGTACAGCAGGTCCGCGACGGGCCGGCCGGCGGTGATCGCGCGCCGTTCGAACTTCGTCACCGGGCGGTGCGCCGGCCGCGGCGCGAAGCCGCCGTACGCGTCCACCAACTCCGGGTCCGCCTCCAGGGTCGTCCGCATCGCCTCGGCGTACTCGGCCCAGTCGGTCGCGCAGTGCAGCGTGCCGCCGGGCCGCAGTCGGGACCGCAGCAGCGCCACGTGCGTCGGCTGGATGATCCGCCGCTTGTGGTGACGGGCCTTCGGCCACGGGTCCGGAAAGAAGACGTGCACGGCATCCAGCACGCCCTCGGGAAGGCCGCTGACCAGGGACAACGCATCGCCCTGGGCCACCCGCACGTTCCGCAGACCGTGCCGGTCCGCCAGGTCGAGCAGGTTGGCGATTCCCGGCGTGTGCACCTCGACCGCCAGATAATCTCGATCCGGGTCGGCGGCAGCCATCGCGGCGGTGCTGTCGCCCATGCCCGAGCCGATCTCCAACACCACCGGCGCCCGGCGACCGAACAGGTCGGCCAGGTCGACGGGCACGACCGGTCCGTCCGGCACATCCAGGCCGTACGCGGGCCAGAGGCGGCCCAGCGCGTCCGTCTGCCGGTCGCTCATCCGACCTCGACGGGGGTGGAACGTGCGGATTGTCCGGCTCACGGGCGGGGCGGCGGGGTCGTGCTCGGTGGCGGTCACAGCGATCCGAGAGTACGCGACGCCGCCGACGAATCGGATGTGATGTGCGACCGGAAATGAGAGGATCCAACTGGTACGGCAGGTCGGGGGTTCCGCTGCCCGACTCGGCCGCGCGGCGTCGAGAGGGGGCATCGTGACAGTGACCCGTGGCGGCGTGCTCCTGTCGGTGCTGACCGTGCTCGCCAGCCCCCTGCTCGCCTCCCCTCCCGCGTTCGCGGCTCCCGTGCCGGTGGCCTCGGTGCTGGCTGCTCGCGTGCCTGTCGCCTCGGTGTTGGCTGCTCGCGTGCCGGTCGTCTCGGTGCTCGCGGCTCCCGTGCCTGTCGCCTCGGTGTTGGCTGCTCCCGCGCCGCAGCCCGAAGGCCCACCGGGTGGCGCGCCCCAGCCGACGCCGATAGACATCTTCGTCGAGGTGAGCCCCAGCACCGTGCAGCCCGGCTACCTGGTCGGGATCCGGGCCAGTTGTCAGGACAACTCGGTGGGCGCCACAGTCGTCTCCGACGCCTTCGGCGCGGTCGGCGTACAGCCGCAGGGTGGGGTGCTCACCGCCGCGCCGATGGTGCGCGAGCGGACGCGTCCCGGCAACTACCGGGTCAAGCTGGAGTGCCGCGACGGGGAGACCGCCTCGACCATGCTCCAGGTGGTCAAGAAGGTCCCAGCGCATCCCAGTCGCGGTCCGGCCACCGGCTTCGGTGGCGGTGCCGACGGAATGACCGGCAAGCTGCTGCTACCCGGCGGCGCGGCGCTGACCATCACCGGGTTGATCCTCGCCATCGTGGCGCTACGCCGGCCACATGCCCTCCGTGCCGCTGCGCGTCGCTGAGCCCGTCATGGAGATCTTCCACCCCCCGCCGCCGCCCGGTTCCCGCCAACCGGGCGCTTCTGGCTCGTCGCCTCCGGCCGGTGCCCGTCCCCCGACGGGCGATCGTGGGCTGGCCTCGGATCGGCGGGAGATGGTCGCCCGCCCGCCGGTGGACGATCGTGGGCTGGCCTCCGAGCGCCGGCAGATGGCCGCTGGCCCGACGGTGGATGATCGTGGGCTGGCCTCGGACCGGCGGGAGGTCGTCGCCCGTCGGCCGATGGATGATCGAGCGGTGGGCTCCGACCGACCGGTGGTCGCCGCTCGCCCGCCGACCGCCGTGGCGCCTCGGCGGAGCCGGCCGACCGGCCGCAGCCCCTGGTCGGTGCCGTTGGCCGTGGTGCTGGTGCTGGCGGGGGTCTTCGCCACCGGGGCGGGGCTGGGCCGTTCGGTCGGCCCGCTCGACTGGGCTCCGGCCGGCGGGGACCGACCCGCGCGCAGCGAGTCGGTCGGGTTGTCGGCCAGCCGCCCGGTGCGCCTCACCGTGCCCGCCATCAAGGTGGCCGCGCCGGTGGCGCCCGTCGGGCAGGCCCGGGACGGCTCGATCGCCGTACCGCCGCTGGAGCGGCACAACGAGACCGGCTGGTACGACCGTGGGCCCACGCCCGGCGAGCCCGGCCCGGCGGTGATCGTCGGGCACGTGGACACCAAGAGCGGACCGTCGGTCTTCTACGATCTGGGCAAGCTGAAGCCGGGCGACCTCATCGAGGTGGCCCGGGCGGATCGGTCGACGGTGATCTTCAAGGTCGACACCGTGGAGCACTTCCCGAAGGATCGGCTGCCCGCCGAGCGCATCTACGGCGACGACGGCCCCGCCGGGCTGCGGTTGATCACCTGCGGCGGCCAGTTCATCGGAGGCCGCACCGGTTACGCCGACAACGTGATCGCCTTCGCCACCCTCCAGTCGTCCCGCAAGCCCTGACCCGCGCGCCTGGCCGCCCGCTACGGCTTGATCGACTCGGGTTCATGAAAGTCGGGGTGTCAGCCAGACCCGGACAGCCCGCTTTTCATGAACCCGAGTGGATCAACCGGGACGGCGCGGGCAGGTCGGCCCGGCGTCAGCTCAGGAAGGCGAGGAGTTGGCGGGTCGTCTCGTCCGGGGCCTCTTCCGGGATGAAGTGCCCGACTCCGACCGGCTCGCCGCGTACGTCGTCGGCCCACTCCCGCCAGATCGCGAGCGGGTCGTCGTAGAGCTTCGCGACCTGACCACGTTGGCTCCACAGGAACAGGACCGGGCAGGCGATCTTGCGGGTGCCGCGGTCCGCCTCGTCCTGCTGGTAGTCCAGCGTCGCGGCCGCGCGGAACTCCTCGCAGATGGCGTGGACCGTGGCGGGATCGCTGAACTGCCTGACGTACGCCGCGCGTACCTCGGGTGGGAAGGCGTCCTTCACCTCG
This sequence comes from Micromonospora sp. NPDC048935, assembly GCF_043197875.1. Classification (NCBI taxonomy): domain Bacteria; kingdom Bacillati; phylum Actinomycetota; class Actinomycetes; order Micromonosporales; family Micromonosporaceae; genus Micromonospora; species Micromonospora sp. NPDC048935. The sequence continues at coordinate 1,190,788 of NZ_JBICTZ010000001.1, forward strand.
GGCCAGGTGTCGAGCATGAAGTCGACGAGCACGGCCGGCGCCGCGTCGATGAGGCGTTCCGGCACCGGGAACGGCGCGGCCAGGAAGGACCAGACCCAGTAGGAGAGGCTGAACGTCCGGTCGGCGCGGTTGTAGACGTCGCCGATGGGCACGACGTCCAGGACGGCGAGCCGGGTGACGGCGTCCGGTTCGTCCAGCGCGAGACGGTACGCGCACCGGGCTCCGCGATCGTGGCCGACGAGCCGGAACCGCTCGTACCCCAGGCTCCGCATCACCTCGACCTGGTCGCGGGCGATGGCGCGCATGCCGTACGGCTCGTGATCCGCGGTGCTCGGCGGTTTGCCGCTGTCGCCCCAGCCCCGCAGGTCGGTGGCGACGACGGTGTACGTCTCGGCGAGCCGCGGCGCGACCCGGTGCCACATGAGGTGCGTCTCGGGAATGCCGTGCAGGAGCAGGACCGGCGGCCCGCTCCCACCCCGGAGGCCGTGGATCGTCGCTCCGGACGTGGCGACGTCGAACTCTTCGAACCCGTCGAACATGGCCGCGATCCCCCGTGACTGTCTGGATTTGCCGGTGCCGACGGCTTGCCGCGGGCAGCGCGACTGACGGTCGACGCTGTCGGGCTGCCCGGGCGGCCGGAGCTACCCGGTCGACGCACTACGACGCTAACAGCGCAAACCGCCCCTTTGCCCCGGGTTCACGCGGGCGGAGGATCCGCGGAGTCTGATCCACTCGGGCTTCCGGAAACCGCGGCATCCCACCGCCGGGGACACCCCGGTTTCCGCAAGCCGGAGTGGATCACCCCTAAGCGGCCGGTCAGGCTGGGCGGGCAGGCTGGGCTGGGCTGGGCGGGCAGGCTGGGCTGGGCCGGGCGGGCGGTCAGGGCTGGGGGATGTGCAGGGCCACCTCGAACTCCAGCAGGGTTGGGCCGGGCGGGCGGTCAGGGCTGGGAGACGTGCAGGGCCACCTCGAACTCCAGCAGGCTGGCGCCCGTGGCGACCGGGGGGCGCGGCTTCTCACCGGGGGTGGCGGCGTGCGCGGCCCGCGACGGGCCGGCGGCCCAGGCCTGGTACGCCTCCTCGGTCTCCCACCTCGTGTAGACGAAGTAGCGGGTCTCCCCGGTCACCGGCCGGAGCAGCTCGAAGCCGAGGAAGCCGGGGGAGTTCTCCACCGCGCCGGCTCGGGCGGCGAACCGCTTCTCCAACTCCGCGCCACCGCCGGGCGGAACCTCGATTGCGTTGATCTTCACGACTGCCATCTGCCCACCCTAGCCACCGCGCTGCGCGTGTGAGTGCGCCACCGCGCTGCGCGCGGGAGTGCGCCACCGTGCTGCGCGCGGAACGGAGGCCCCGCTCAGAACGCCTCGACCGCGGGCACCAGCTCCGCGTCGACCACGATCGGGGCGTGGTCGGAGGGGCCCTTGCCCTTGCGGGCCTCCCGATCCACGTAGGCCGCAGCGACCGCGCGGGCGAACGGCGCGGACGCGTACACCAGGTCGATTCTCATGCCCTTGTTCTGGTGGAACATCCCGGCCCGGTAGTCCCAGTAGGTGAAGGGGTGCGGCCCCTTCATCGGGGTCGGCACCACGTCGACGAGGCCCAGGTCGCGCAGGGCCGCGAGCGCCGCCCGCTCCGCCGGGGTGACGTGGGTGGAATGGGTGAACACCGCCGGGTCCCAGACGTCGGCGTCGGTCGGGGCGACGTTGAAGTCGCCGCAGACGGCAAGCGGGAGCCCACCGGACAGCTCGGCCTCCACCGCGTCGCGCAGCGCCGCGAACCAGGCCAGCTTGTACGCGTAGTGCGGGTCGTCGGGCGTCCGGCCGTTCGGCACGTACACCGACCAGACCCGGACCCCGTCGCAGGTGGCGGAGATGGCGCGGGCCTCCGGGGCGGGAAAGCCGGGCTCACCGGCGAACCCGACCCGGACGTCGTCCAGCCCGACCCGGGACAGGATGGCGACCCCGTTCCACCGGCCGTCGCTGTGGCTGGCCACGGTGTAGCCAAGCGCGCCCACCTCGGTCACCGGGAAGGCGCCGTCCGGGCACTTGGTCTCCTGTAGGCAGACGACGTCCGGCCCGGTGTCGGCCAGCCACTGCAGCAGCCGGGGGAGGCGGGCCTTCACCGAGTTGACGTTCCAGGTCGCCAGGCGCATGCCCCCAGCCTGCCGCATCCGCCCCCGGCGCGCCGGCTCAGCTGCCCGGGGTGTCGCCGGGACGGGTCTGTTCGGCCAGGAACCGTTCCAGTTCCGCGCCGAGTTCGTCGGCCGTGGGCAGCGGCCCGGCGTCCGGGGCGAGGAGGTTCTTCTCGCCCCGGCCCCGGGCGAACGCGTCGTACTGCTCCTCCAGGGCCTGGACCAGGGCGGCGGCGTCCTCGGTCTGCGCGACCTGGCGGTCGATCTCCACCCGGACCACCTCGGCGGCCGAGCGCAGCCCGTCGCCGGGCAGCAGCAGCCCGGTGCTGCGCGACACGGAGGTGAGCAGCACCTCGGCGGCGGCCGGGTACTCGGTCTGCGCCACGTAGTGCGGCACGTGGGCGGCGAAGCCCAGCGCGTCGCGGCCCTGCTCGCCGAGGCGGAACTCCAGCAGGTGCCCGACGCTGCCGGGCACCTGGACGCGTTGCAGCCAGGGCTCGTACCCGGCGATCAGCTCGGGGCGGGTGGCGTGCGCGGTCACCCCGGTCGGTCGGGTGTGCGGCACGGCCATCGGGATCGAGTTGAGCCCCACGGTGAGCCGGACGTCCAGGCGGGCGGCCAGCCCGGCCACGGCGGCGACGAACCGCTCCCACTGCAGGTCCGGCTCGGGGCCGGTGAGCAGCAGGAACGGGGTTTCGTCGTCGTCGTGCAGCAGGTGCAGCTCCAGCTTGGGCGCGTCGACGCTCTCCCAGTGGTCCTCGACGAAGGTCATCACCGGTCGTCGCGACCGGTAGTCGAAGAGCTGGTCGACGTCGAACGTGGCGATGGGCCGGCCTTCCAGCGAGGTGAGCAGCTGCTCGCGCGCCAGCCGGCTGGCGTTGCCGGCGTCCACGAACCCGGTGAGGGCCTGGATCAGGACCGGTTGCCCGAGGTCGGGCAGATCGTCGGTGAGCTGGTAGAGCTCATGTGGGTCGAGCACCGGTGCGGACCTCCCTGAAATGTGCCTGCGGGGTGCCCACGCGACGGAGGGCACCCGTTCGGGCAACGTACCCGCCATCCTGGTGCATTCCTGCGCCGGGCGATCCGTCGCCCGGTGGTCGGGCGTGACCGGACTAATCACCCGATTATGCCGCCGGGTGGGGGTGCGGGGGGCCGATCGGCCGAGGCGCGGTTCGGCCGAAAGGCCGAGTTTGTCGATCATGTCAGGCCCGTGGGCCGGATGTCCGGCCCTCACACCGCCCGTGCCGGCCTGCGTGTGGCGCCGGCTTCATCCGGTACGCGAGGAACGTTCCCCGGCCGGGCCGACCCGCCCGGGTCGTCCACCAGTACGGCCCCGATCTGTGGTGATCGCCACGTGATCACCGTGCGTAATCGGGGTCTCTCTCTGCCTAGCCTCGGCTGATGCGTGACGACGGCACCCTCGACGACCCGTACGCCCCGAGCAGTCCTACTGCCGATACGGAGGATGGCACCTCAACCGAACGGACAACCGCCGCGAGTCGCCTCCGGGCGTACACCCGGGACCTGGCCGGTCGACGCCGGGCGCAGGTGGCGCTGGCGACCGGCGTGGTCTGCTGCCTCGGCCTGGCCGCCGTCGCGCAGGTTCGGGACGAGACCGCGGATGCCGCCACCCGCCGCGACGCGATCTCCGGCGCGGAACTGGCGCAGCGTGCCGAGCAGCAGCGCGCCTCCCGTGGCCTCGACCGCACCGCCGCCCCGACGACTCCCGCCGCGTCCGCCACGGCGACTCCCGCCGACCCGGACACCACCGCGCCGGCTCGCAAGGCCGCCCCGGCCCGCCCGACCAGGCCGGCGCCCGTCGCCGGGCTGGACCAGGACCAGATGGAGAACGCCGAGGCGATCGTGCGCGCCGGCCGCAAGATGGGGGTGCCCCGCCGAGGGCTGGTGATCGCGGTCGCCACCGCCATGCAGGAGAGCAACCTCTACAACGTGGCCAGCGGTGTGCTGCCCGAGTCGCAGGACTACCCGCACCAGGGCGTCGGCTGGGACCACGACTCGGTCGGGTTGTTCCAGCAGCGTTCCAGCAGTGGCTGGGGCCCGGTGGGTCGGCTGATGGACCCGGAGTTCGCGACGCGGCAGTTCCTCGCCGCGCTGGAGCAGGTGCCCGGCTGGGAGCGGATGCGGCTCACCGACGCCGCCCAGGCCGTGCAGGTCTCCGCGTACCCCGAGTACTACCAGCAGCACGAGTGGCGGGCCACCCGGGTCGTCGACGCCATCGTGCCGGCGGGGCGGTAGTCTACCGCCCACTATGGACGGTCAGGGGTTGAGGCTGTCGGATCCCGGGTACATGTGTTGCAGGTTCGGGGTACACATGACTGAGGGACCATCGACAGGAGGACGCCATGTCACTGATGCAGCGGATCACCACGTTCCTGAGATCGCCCAAGGGGCAGCAGATGGTCGAGCGAGGTCGTCGAGAGATGGCCAAGCCCGCCAACCAGCAGAAGCTCAAGGGCCTGGCGGCCAAGCTGTCCAACCGCCGCCGCTGACCGCTCCATCGGCCGCCCTGTCCGCCATTCCCATCCCACGGGAGACCCGGTGACCGACACCCCGCCCGTCGGCGGCCAGCCCGCCGCCCCCACTCCCCAACCGTCCGTCGATCCGCCGGCCGGGTCGGCGGACGCCCCCGAGGGTCCGCCGGCCCGTCTGTGGGACCGGATGCGCGACGACCCCCAGTACGCTCCGGAGCACCTTGCCCTGGAGGCGGTGCGCCGACTCGGGCCGGAAGCCGAGCAGTGGGCCGACCGGGCCCGGGCCGAACAGCCCGGGGTCTCGGCCGACGCCCTGGCCGACCAGGCGGCCCGCAAGTTCGTCAACCTGGCCCGGCTGTCCGGTGCGGTCTCCGGTGCGGCCGGGCTGCCCGGTGCCGTGATCGACGTGGGCGTTCTGGCCTGGACCCAGGCACGCATGGTGTTGCACATCGCCGCCGCGTACGACGTCGACCCCATGCACAGCGACCGGGCCACCGATCTGCTGGTGCTGCAACGCGTGCACAAGGTCGCCGAGAGCGCCCGGCTGGCGCTCGGCGTGGCCGCCGGCCGGGAACGCGCCGACGCGCTCTTCGGTCTGGGCGGCCAGCGCCCGCTCGGTCGGGTGATGCTGCAACTCGGTGTCCGGCTGGCGCAGATGGCCGGAGTCCGGGCTGCCAAGCGGATCGTCGCCAAGATCGTCCCAGGTGCGGCCATCGTGCTCGGCACCTGGGCCAACTCGTCGGCCACGAAGGACCTCGCACAGCGTTCCCGGGCCCTCTACCGCCCTCGGGGCACCGCACTCCCGGGGCCCCGCCACCCCTGACGGTCCCCCTCCGGGACGGTCAACCGGCCATACCGGAGGGTCGCCAGGTCACCTCGGCGAGCCGGCTCTGCCCGGTGGCGTTGGGGTGGAACCAGTCCAGCGGGTTGAGCAGATCCAGGGTGAAGCGGACCCGGTGCGCCGCGCCGCCGTCGTGGCGACAGCGAGAGCCGTACGCCCGGCAGGCCGCGACCAGCTCGGCGTTGTACGCGTCGATCCGGTCCCGCACGGCGGCCCGGCGCTCCCGGTCGGCGGGCGCCGTCGAGGTCGCCTCGGCCAGCAGGGCCGGGCAGACCCCCCGCCGCCACGCGCGGACCGCCCGTGGGTCGTCGTGCCCGACCTCCCAGAGCCGGTACAGGTCGGGGATGCTCACCACCAGCACCCGGGCCTTCGGGCGGCCGGTCCGCAGCACCCGTAGCCCCCGGTCCACGTCGGCCCGGAACTGCGCCACCGGCGTCATCGCGTCCACCCCGCCCCGGCAGGCGTCGTTGGCGCCGATGAGCACTGTGACGTAGTCGGGGCGGTCGCGTACCGCTGCCTGGGCCTGACCTTCCAGGGCGTCGGCGCGGGCCCCGGCGCGGGCGTGGTTGTACGTCCGGTCGCGGATCGCCGAATTCTGGTCGAGCAGCCGCCGGTAGTGGCTCTGCACCCGCAGCCCGTCGCCGGTGGACCAGGAGTTGCGCTCGCAGGAGGTGAGCACCAGGCAGGAGGCGAAGCCGGTGGTGATCGAGTCGCCGAGCGCGGCGATGCCGCCCGGTCCGCTCGACGGGCCGCTCCTGGTGGGGCGGGGTGACGCGGAGGTGCCGCCCTCGCAGGCCAACGCGACAAGCGCTGCGAGACAGGCCAGCGCGGCGACCCACCGTCGAGGCATGACATCCCCCGTTCCGCAGCACAGAGCGACAGCGCGGTAACTCTATGCGCCAGACGTGGCGTGCCGGGAAGTTGCTGTCGGGTATGCGGCAGAGCCTCGGCGACAGCGTTCGGAGGTGCTTTAATCCCGCCGCCGTGCCGGCTGGGCGTGCAGCCACCGGTGCAGGGCCCGGGTGATCCGGGGCAGCACCAGATAGGTCATCAGCGGGGTCAGGCAGAGCGTCATCAGCAGCACCCGGGCCGCCAACGGCACGGCGGCAAGGAAGTGACTGGTCAGCAGGGTGGCGCTGAGGCTCAGCGGAAAGAACGCCAACCAGATGGTCACCGCCTGCTTCCACCTCGGCGGCGACACCGGCGCGACCGGCTCGACCGGGTCCACCGAGTGCTCCAGCGGCGGGTCGAACCAGCCCTCGATGCCGGTCCGCCGCTCGACGCGGGTGTGCTCGACGATGCCCTGGGCCGAGCTGAGCCACCAGCGCCGCTGCGGCGACTCCTCCCACCGGTGCAGCGTCTCGGCGTCGGCGAAGCGATAGAGCATGTGCCAGTCCGGCGAACCGGGGCCGCTCTGCACCCAACCGGCGCCGAGGAAACCCGGGAACGCCTCGGCCAACGCCGTGCCGGCCCGCATCCAGGCCACCATCTCGCTGGCCCGGGACGGATCGACACGGCGGGCGATGGCGACGGTCACCGGCACGGCGAGGGTCAATGACATGCGCCCATCGTGCGGGTCGCGGGCCCGCGGCGCGATCGGATGTGCCGGAGCACACCGGCCCGCCCCGGTGGTGCGGGCGCCCGGCGCCGGTTAACCCGTCCGATCGGGGGTAGGTCGGGGGTATGACGAGATCGCAGCCCCGGCGCGCCCGTGGCACGGTCGGCCACGCGAACAGCGCCCTCAATCTCCGGCTCACCCTCGCCGGCTTCGGGCTGGTGATCATGGTGCTCTTCGCGGTGCTGGCGTTCGGGGCCGGCATCGCCTGGCTCGGCGTGGTCTGCGCGATCTTCGCCGTGGTCGCCGTGGTCGACCTGGTCGTGATCCAGCGCCGCCGCGCCGCTCGCCACCGCGAGGAGCCGGGCGTACGACACTCGTTGTTCGAGTGACAGGAGGACGAGATGCCCCACATCGCCACCACCAACCCCGCCACCGGACAGGTGCTCAAGACCTATGAGGCGATGTCCAGCGAGCAACTCGACGCCGCCATCGAGCGCACCGACCTCGCGTACCGGCAACTGCGGGAGACCACCGTCGACAAGCGCGCCCGGTGGATGAACGCCGCAGCCGACCTGCTGGACGCCGAACGGGACGAGATCGCCCGGATCATGACCACCGAGATGGGCAAGACGTACGCCTCGGCGCAGGCCGAGGTGACCAAGTGCGCCACGGCCGCCCGCTTCTACGCCGACCGGGCCCCCGGGTTCCTCGCCGACGAGCCGGCCGACGCGCCCGCCGTGAAGGCGACCCGGGCGTACATCCGCTACCAGCCGATCGGCGTGGTGCTCGCGGTGATGCCGTGGAACTTCCCGCTCTGGCAGGTGATGCGCTTCGCCGCACCGGCGCTGATGGCCGGCAACACCGGTCTGCTCAAGCACGCCTCGAACGTGCCGCAGACCGCGTTGTTGCTGGAGGACGTGTTCCGCCGGGCCGGCTTCCCCGAAGGCGCCTTCACCACGGTGCTGGTCGGCTCGAACGCGGTCGAGACGATCCTCGCCGACCCGCGGGTCCGCGCCGCCACACTCACCGGCAGTGAGCCCGCCGGCCGGTCCATCGCCCAGATCGCCGGCCGGGAGCTGAAGAAGACAGTCCTCGAACTCGGCGGCAGCGACCCGTTCGTGGTGATGCCCTCAGCCGACGTGGACCGGGCCGCCGAGGTGGCCACCACCGCCCGCTGCCAGAACAACGGCCAGTCCTGCATCGCCGCGAAGCGGTTCATCGTGCACACCGACGTGTTCGACGCCTTCGCCGAGACGTTCGCCGCGAACATGGCCGCGCTGCGGGTCGGCGACCCGATGGACCCGAACACCGACGTGGGGCCGCTGGCCAGCGAGCGCGGCCGCGACGAGGTGCACGCTCAGGTCCGCGACGCGGTGGACAACGGCGCGACGGTGCTCTGCGGCGGCGAGCAGCCAGCCGGCGACGGCTGGTTCTACCCGCCGACAGTGGTCACCGACCTCACCCCGACGATGCGGATGTGGTCCGAGGAGGTCTTCGGCCCGGTCGCCGGCCTGTTCCGGGTGTCGTCGTACGCTGAGGCGATCGAGGTCGCCAACGGCACCAGCTTCGGGCTCGGCTCGAACGCCTGGACCCGGGACCCGGCCGAGCAGGAGCGCTTCGCCACCGACCTGGACGCGGGCAACGTCTTCATCAACGGGATGACCACCTCCTACCCGGAGTTGCCGTTCGGCGGTGTGAAGAACTCCGGTTACGGTCGGGAGCTGTCGGCGCTGGGCATGCGGGAGTTCTGCAACACCAAGACGGTCTGGGTGGGCGAGGGTGCCGCCTCGGCCGGTGCCGGCGCGCACGCCGAGTAGTTTCCGGCACGGCGCGCACGCCGAGTAGTTCCCGGCACGGCACGCATCAGCCGGGGCCGTCGTGGGTAGGAAGTGCGCCCATGACGTCGTTCGGGTTCCACGCCTCGCATGAGCAGATCGGTCCGCGCGCCCTGTTGGAGGCGGTGACGCACGCCGAGCGGGCCGGCTTCGACGCCGCCATGTGCTCGGACCACTTCTCCCCGTGGAGTGCCCGGCAGGGCGAGTCCGGTTTCGCCTGGTCCTGGCTCGGCGCGGCGTTGCAGGCCACCGGCATGCCGTTCGGCGTGGTCAACGCGCCCGGTCAGCGGTACCACCCGGCGATCATCGCGCAGGCCATCGGCACCCTGGGCGCGATGTACCCGGGCCGGTTCTGGGCGGCGCTGGGCACCGGTGAGGCCAGCAACGAGCACATCACCGGCGACCCGTGGCCGCGCAAGGACGTCCGCGCCGCCCGCCTGCGGGAGTGCGTGGACGTGATCCGGGCGCTGCTGGCCGGCGAGGAGGTCAGCCACGACGGCCTGGTCCGGGTGGACCGGGCCCGGCTGTGGACCCGTCCCGAGCAGCCGCCCGCGCTCGTCGGCGCCGCCGTCAGCGTGGCCACCGCCCGCTGGTGCGCCGAGTGGGCGGACGGCCTGATCACCGTGAACGCCCCGGTGGCCCACCTGCGCGAGATGATCGACGCGTACCGGGACGCCGGCGGGCGCGGCCCGCTGCACCTGCAGGTGCACGTCTCCTGGGCGAAGGAGCAGGCGCAGGCCGAGGCCCTCGCGTACGACCAGTGGCGCAGCAACGTCTTCGCCCCGCCGGTCTGCTGGGACCTGGAGACGGTCGAGCACTTCGACGTGGTCTCCGCCGACCTGCCCGCCCAGCGGGTCGCCGACGTGGTGAACATCTCGGCCGACCTGGGCCGGCACGTCGGCTGGCTGGAGGAGTACGTGGAGTTGGGCTTCGACCAGATCGCCCTGCACCACGTCGGGCAGGAGCAGCGCGACTTCATCGACGCGTTCGGCGCCGAGGTGCTGCCGAAGCTACGGCCGACCGGCTGATCAGGGTCTGGTCCGCCGCACCCCTAGGCTCGTACCCCATGGAAAGCCTATTTCCGGTCGTCGTGTTCCTGGCGATCGCCACCCTCGGTGCCGCGTTGGCCCGCCGGCTCGGCCTGCTCGCGCCGATCGTGCTCGTCGTGCTCGGCCTGGCGCTCTCCTTCGTGCCAGGCGTGCCGCACGTCGAGCTCGACCCCGAGTTGGTGCTTGTCGGCATTCTGCCGCCGCTGCTCTACGTCGCCGCGCTGGAGACGTCGGTGCCGGCGTTCAAGAACAACATCCGGCCGATCCTGCTGCTCGCGGTCGGCCTGGTGCTGTTCACCGCGTTCGTTGTCGGCTTCGTGCTGCACCTGCTGCTGCCGCAGGTGCCGTTCGCGATCTGCCTGGCCCTCGGCGCGGTGGTCGCGCCGCCGGACGCGGTGGCCGCCACCGCTGTCGCGCGCCGGGTCGGGCTGCCCCGCCGGGTGGTCACCATCCTGGAGGGGGAGAGCTTGGTCAACGACGCCACCGCGCTGGTGCTGCTGCGCGTCGCGACCATGGCCACCGCCGGCTCGGCGGTCGGCGCCGACAAGATCGCCATCGAGGTGCTGCGGGCCACCGGCGGCGGCATCCTGATCGGCGCGATCGGCGCGGTGGTCTTCGGCTTCCTGCACCGGCGGATCACCGACCCGCTGCTGGACAACGCCCTGTCGTTGATCATCCCGTTCGCCGTGGTGTTCGCCGCCGAGGCGGTGCACTCCTCCGGCGTGGTCGCGGTGGTGGTCACCGGGCTGGCGCTCGGCCACAAGCTGTCCCAGCTGCTCTCGGCGGCCTCCCGGTTGCAGATCGGCGCGTTCTGGCGGCTGGCCCGGTTCCTGCTGGAGGGGTTGGTCTTCCTACTGGTCGGGCTGCAACTGCGGGAGGTGCTGCGCGACCTCGACGAGCCGACCGGCTCGCTCGTGCTCATCACCGTCGCGGTGCTCGCCACCGTCTTCCTGACCCGCTTCATCTGGCTCTTCCCGGCCACCTACCTGGCCCGGCTGGTGCCCCGGATCCGTCGCCGGGACCCGGCCCCGTCACCCAGGTTCCCGATCATCATCGGCTGGGCCGGGATGCGGGGAGTGGTGACACTGGCCGCCGCGCTGGCCCTGCCCCTGACCCTGGCCGGCGACGAGCCGTACCCCCGGGCCCTGTTCATCTGGCTCGCCTTCGCGGTGATCGTGGTCACCCTGGTCGGTCAGGGGGCCACGCTGCCGGTGGTCGCCCGCCGGCTGAAGCTGCCCCAGGACGACCCGGTCCAGGACGCGTTGTCCGCGGCCGGTGTGCAGCAGCAGGCCAGCAGTGCCGCCCGGGACCGCCTCGACAAGCTGGCCGACAGCGCCCCGGAGGCGGTGGTGGACCGGCTGCGTCGTGCGCTGGAAGATCGCAACAACCTGGCCTGGGAACGACTCGGCGGCACCGAGCGGGAAACGCCGTCGCAGGCGTACGGTCGGCTACGACAGGAGATGATCGACGCCGAGCGGGACGTGTTCCGGGCTGCCCGGGACTCCGGTCGGATTCCTGAGGAGGTGTTGGTGCGGGCCTATCGTGACCTGGACCTGGAAGAGTCGTTGCTGCGGGAGGTCGAGAAGTGAGCTGTCAGCATCTGGCCGAGGCGGGTGCGGTCGAGCCGCGCACCACCGAGGAGTGCCCCGACTGCGTCGCCATCGGCAACGCCGACTGGGTGCACCTGCGGGGCTGCCTGAGCTGCGGGCATGTCGGTTGCTGCGACTCGTCGCCGTACCAGCACGCGACGAAGCACTTCGAGTCCACCAGCCACCCGGTGATTCGGTCGGTGCAGCCGGGCGAGACCTGGCGCTGGTGCTACGTCGACGAGGAGATCGGCTGATCGCTGGCCGGCAACGGCTCGGCGCGGTTCGCCAGGGCCCGCCGGGTCAGCGGTGGCCCGGCCAGGCCGGTGCCGGCGAGAAGCCCGGCCAGGGCCAGCCAGCCGATCGGGCCACCGCCGAGGACCAGCCAGATCAGCAACGCCGGCCCGGCCGCGCGGGCCAGCCCGGCGAGCAGTGTGTCGACCCCCTGGTAGGCGCCGATGGCGTCCGGGGCGGCGAGGTCGTAGGCCAGTGCCGCCCCGGCCCCGGCGTGCCACAGGTCGCCGAGGGTGTAGACCACTGTCGCGCCCAGCAGCAGGCCGATCGCCGGCGTGCCGGAGACGAAGCCGGTCGCGGCCCAGAGCAGCATCCCGGCCGCGAGCACCAGTCCGGCCCGGCGCATCGTCGTCGCCGCCGCCAGCGCGTGCCGGGCGCCACCGCTCAGGCGTACCGCGAGCAGCACGGTGAGCAGCGTGTTGACCAGCAGCATGGCGGCGACCAGCACCGGCGGGGCGTCGGTGCGGGTCATCACCCACAGGGGCAGCAGCACGGTCAGCGCCACCGAGTGCAGGGAGAGCACCGCCGATGCCCCGGCGACCGTGAGGAACCGTCCGTCGCGCAACGCCCGGCCGGGGCCGCTCCGGCGGAGCCGCCGGAGCGGCGGATACCCCGGCAGTCGCAGGATCAGCGCCGCCGAGACCAGATAGGTCGCGGCGTTGCCGACCACGAGCAGTCGGTACGCCCACCCGGTGTCCGCCGCCAGCGCGAACCCGGCCAGTCCCGCGCCGAGCGCCACACCCAGGTTGGCCACCGCCCGTAGGGTGGCGAAGGCGTGCACCCGGCCCTCCGGCCCGCCGACCGCGGCGACGAGCGCAGCGCGGACCGCCAGGTTGCCCGAGATCAGCAGCGCGTCCAGTGTGGCCACCAGCAGGAAGACCGGAAACGAACCGACAAACAGGTACGCGACGGCGACGGCGGCCTGCGCCAACTGCAGGACCGCCCGGAGGTTCCGCGGATCACGCCGGTCGGCGAGCCCACCGAGCGGCACGCTGGCGGTGAGCCCGACCAGGCCGGCGAGCGTGAGCCCCAGCCCGACCCGCGTCGGACTCAACCCGACGACGCGCGTCAGATAGAGCACCGAACCGGTCACCCACAGCCCGGTCCCGACGGTGTTGGCGAGCGTGGCCAGCGACAGGGTACGCAGCCGACCCGGCGGCAGCGGCGACAGAGACCGCCAGCGGCCGTGAATCCGCGCCCGGGTGCCCACACACCGACCCTAGGACCGACGTACGCGTCACCGATGCCCCGAGCGCTGCGGCACCCGTCACAGCCCGCCTACGGCGCGTTCGTTGCCCCAGCGCCTCCGACGTGCCCATCGCTCCCAGCCGGCCATTGGGCTCGGCGTGTCCATCGGCACGAGCGTGTCAGCCAACCTCGGCGGAGGGTCGACCCCCGTGCGTTCGTCGGATTCGGGTCGGTGGGCGGAGGTCACGTTCTTCGGTGGTAGTGGTTGCGGCGGGGGATCTGGTCGGGGTCGAGCCAGGCGGGTGGGATGAATTCGGGGTGGCCGTCGCCGCCGAGCCGCACGACCCAGTCGCCGTGGTGAAGGTGGCGGTGGTGGTGGCCGCAGAGCAGGACGGCGTTGTCGAGGCTGGTGTCGCCGCCGTCGGCCCAGTGTCGGATGTGGTGGCCGTCGCACCAGCGCGGCGGGCGGTCGCAGCCGGGGAAGGCGCAGCCCCGGTCCCGTAGCACCAGGGCGCGGCGTAGCGGGCCGGTGATGAGGCGGCGCTGCCGACCGACGTCGAGGATCTGGCCGCCGCCGCCGAGCACGGCGGGCAGGATGCTCGCGTCGCAGGCGAGCCGGCGCACGGCCTCGGGGGTGAGGTGTGCGCCGATGTCGAGAGCGCCGCTGCCCAACTGCTGGGTCAACCCGTCGTAGCTGGTGGTGACGACGACCTGGGCGACGTCTCCGCCGTTGTCGGGCAGCTCGCCGGTGCGCAGGGCCAGCCGGCACACGTCGGTGAGGGCGTCGTGACGGCGTTGCCCCGGGGTGCGGGTGTCGTCGGGGCCGCTGGGCGCGGTCAGCGGGTCGATGGCGGCGCGCAGGGCGGCGGCGGTTTCGGTGTCGAGGATGCCGGTGAGGCGTAGCCGACCGTCGGGCTGCTCGCTGATGGTGACGTGCCGGTCCCGGCTGGCCCGGGACTCCTGCGCCCGCAGCGCGGCCTCGGCGGCGGCGTCGGCGACGTCCGGGGCGACGTGGTCGAGAATGCGGGTGCCGAGCTTGCGCAGCAGGGCGGCATCGAACTGCGCCGCCCACTCGACGAGGACGCCGACGGCCTTGTCGGCCGCCTCCGCGCCGGCGCTGGTGTGGACGGTCTCGACCGTGCCGGCGATGACCCGCACCTGCTCCACGTCGACCGCCCCACCGGCCAATGCGTCCCGCACGCCGGCCGGGGCGGTGTCGAGCGTCGCGGCCAGTTCGACCAGGCGGCGGGCCGCGCCGACCCCGAGCCGCAAGCGGTCACGGAGCCACACCGCCGTCGAGGACGCGCCCTGCGCGGTCGCGGTGCCCCGACCGTCCAGCTCACGCACGAGGGTCAACTTGACCGCGGCCAGGCGCTGCTCGATGCGGTGCGTGGCATCCAGCGCCGCCACGAGATCACGCTCGGAGGCGGCCCAGGCCGCCGTGTCGAAGCAGGCCGCCACGGCAGCCTCGGCCTGCTCCAACGCTTCAATCACACCGATAGATTAGAACAGCCGTACGACAGTCTTCTGTCGTCTGGTCGCGCCGGAGCGTTCCACCCGGGTCCGATCCGCCGCCCGGCCTCATAAGGGAGCGGCCGCAGAAGGTTAGGCGACGTTGGGCTCCCGAGGCTGTCGCGAATCGGAGGGCGAGCACGGCCGGCGACGCCGCTCTCCGTGCGGAGTCGGTCGTCGACCAGCGGCCGCCGCGCACCCGCCTGCACGCGTCGGTGAGGGCGACAAGCGGTGACGGGCCCCGGATCAGCGCGCGGGATCGGGGTCAGGGCCCTCCTCCGGAGTCGCTGGAGATGCCACTGTTGTAGGCCTGGTTGTCGTCTCCGCCGTACCCCTTGCCGCGCATGGTGCCCCGGCGTTGGCGGCGCTGACGGTGCCCGCTCTGCCGGATAGCCTGGCGCGCCCGGCGCATCGTCTCGTCGGCTCCGGCCGGGGCACGACGCCGCCCTGCGAAGACCAGCAGTGCGGTGAGCAGCAGGACAACCGCCCCGACCAGGATCCACGCTCGTCCATCCATGCTCGCGATGGTAGGTATGCGGATCCAGCCGAGCTGGTGGCCGCCCGAGGGGGGAGGGCGGCCACCAGCCGGGCGTGCTCAGGAGAGCGAGCAGGGGCTGCCGTTGACGGTGACCAGGCCCGGGTTCGGGTTGGCACCGCCGGAGGTCGTGGCGTTGAAGCCGAACGTCACAGTGCCGCCAGGATTGATCTTGGCGTTGTGTGACTCGTTCTTCGCGGTCACCATCGCACCCGACTGAGTGACCTTCGCCAACCACGCCTCGCGTACGCGCTGGTCGCCGGTGAACGCGAAGCTCACGTTCCAGCCGTTGACGGCCGTGGCACCGGTGTTGCGGATGGTCAGCTGTGCGGTGAACCCGGTGCCGCCCTGCCAGGTGCCGTAGTTGCTGTAGGCCACCGAGCAGGTGGTGGCCGGCACCGCGCCGGCGTCACCCTGGTCGGCCAGGAACGAGGCGATCCAGGTCAGCGCCGAGTTCCAGTTGATCGCCACCTCGTTCGTCGAGTACGAGTTGATGTCGTCGACGTAGCAGAACTGCGGTGCGCAGCCGGCGAGCAGCTTGGCCACGAACGGGTCCTGGAGGGCGGCGTTCGCGCCACCGGCGAGGGAGCCGGCGGGCGGGCGGGGCAGGTTCGGGTCGAGCTGGTGGCCGAAGATGCGGCTGTGCTGGTTCTGTGCCGCGTGCTCGCCCCACCCGGTGACGTAGGAGATGTTCAGGGCGTTGCGGCCGAGCACGTAGTCCATCGCCTGCGTCGCGCCGTCGCGGTAGACCGGGTTGCGGGTCAGGTCGAAGGCGGTGCCCAGCACGATCGCGTTGTTGATGATGCTGCTGTTGCCGCCCCAGAAGTAGCTGTTGGGGTCTCCGGGCATCGGCAGCCCGTACGCCTGCCGGCGCAGCTCGGTGAGGTACGCGTCGGCGGCGGTGGTGACCGAGGCGCGGACCCGGGTGAGGTCGGCGGTGGGCAGCCCGCTCGGCACGGTGGCCAGGTCGAGGCGGCCCAGCGCCGCCGTGCTCTGCCAGCCGAAGCCGCGCGGGTCGAACACGTCACCGGTGTGGTGCGGCGACGCGGTCAGGTCGGCCAGGTAGGTCTGCGCACCGGTGCTCAGGTACAGCTCGGCCGCCGCCCAGTAGAACTCGTCGGTGACGTTGCTGTCGTCGTACGCGCCGCCACCGGTGCCGTCGGTCGGGCTGGCGTACACCGCGGGGTGGGCCTTGGCGGCGGCGTAGGCCGTCTTCGCGGCGGTGCCGCAGCGGGTCGCGAACGCCGCGTCGTAGGGGGCGAAGAGCCGCGCGCACTGGGCGGCGGTGGCGGCCAGGTTGAGGGTGGCCGCGGTCGACGGCGGGTGCAGCTCACGCGGCTGCGGGTCGTCCTGCGGGGCGAGCGGCAGCCCGGTCCAGTTCTGGTCGTGGATCTTGTGGTGGACCATGCCGGCGAGCGGCTTGCCGGCCGGCACCTGCATGCGCAGCAGGAACTCCAGCTCCCAGCGGGCCTCGTCGAGGATGTCCGGCACGCCGTTGTTCCGCTCGGGCACCCGCAGCGTGCTGTCGGCGAGTGCGGCGCCGCCGTCGGCGGTCGCGGCGGTCTTGGTGCGCTCGAAGGTGTTCAGCAGTTGGTAGGTGGCGATGCCGCCGTTGACGACGTACTTGCCGTGGTCGCCGGCGTCGTACCACCCGCCGCGCACGTCGAGGGAGTAGTCGCAGACACCCGGCTGGCAGGGCACGTTGGTGTCGCCCTTGTTGGGGGCCACGTCGAGGTGACCGGCGGGGCGGGCGTACTCGTCGCCGATCAGGTCCCCGTCGATGGCGATGCCGCTGCGCTGGGCGTAGAAGAACTGCAACGAGTCGGAGCGCAGTTGGTCGTAGAGGGTGCCGGAGATGTCGAACGGGTGGCTGGTCTCGCCGTCGACGGTGAGCGTCAGGCCGGTGCCGGGGGTGCGGTAGCTGGAGAAGTCGACGGTCTGCACGTTCTGCCCGGAGGCGGCGTCGACACCACGCGCGGTGGTGGTGCCACTGGCCACGACGGCACCGGCACCGCTGCGCAGCTGCCAGGGCAGCGGATCGGTGGACTCGGTCACGACCGTGGCGTTCTTCGGGCCGCCGGGCAGGTAACCGACCTGGTTGACGCGGACCCGCGGCCCGGTGTCCGGCACGTACGGCTCGGGCGGCTCGCCGCCGCGCAGCGAGACGTCGTCGAGGCAGATGGTCTGCGTCTGGGCGGAGCCGCCGACCTGGAAGATCAGCTGGGCGCCGGGGTTGTTCTCCGGGACGGTGAAGGTCTGCTCGACGCGCTGGAGGGTGCCGGTCGCGGTGGCGTCCACCGCCGCGTACGTGGTGTACGGGGCGCTGCCGAGCTGCAACACGGCCTTGAGGGCGGCGCCGGGGGAGGCGGAGACGTCGAAGCCGAGGGTGTATTCGGCGCCCGCGATCAGCGGCACCCCGTCCTGGCCGATGCCGGCGTCCCAGGGGTTGGCCAGCCCGCCCGCCACGGTCGTGCAGAGCTGGCCGTCGGTGACCGCGAGCGCCCCGGTGCCGAAGGAGAACCAGGGGCTCACTCCCTCGCTGAAGTCGCCGTTGTCGATCTGCTCGGGGGCATCCGGTGGTGGCTCGGCGTGGGCCGCGCCGGCGCCCGCGCCAGTGAGGGCCAGGGTGGTCGCCGCGGCCAACAGGAGGCGGCGTCGGGATCTCGTCACGGGGAGTCCTTCCGGACGGGTGGGGGACGGTGGTGGTGGCCGATTCCTGGGAGCGCTCCCAGGTATCGGCTCGATGTTTCCAGCGGCGGCACGTCGTGTCAATTGATCTGACTGGATGGTTTCTGGCGCGTGACGAGGGCGACCGCCGTGGCCGCCGCACCCCGGGACACCGGCGTGCGGACGTGAGATTCACCGCGCCACGCGCCGTCGTCCTGATCTCCTAGAGACAACTGCGCCCTTCGCCTGGCAGGCTGCCTCCCATGACCCTGAAGCTGCGTTCCGTGGGAACGAGCGACCGTGGGCTGATCCGCAGCGGAAACCAGGACGCCCTGCACGCCGGCGACTGGCTCGTCGCCGTCGCCGACGGCATGGGTGGGATGGCCGCCGGCGACCTGGCCAGCGCCCTCACCATCGACGCGGTGGCCCCGCTGGACGTGGAGACCCCCGAGGACGCCCTGGTGGCCGCACTCGAAGGTGGCATCGCGCTGGCCACTTCGCGGATCCGGCAGGCGGTCGCCGAGGATCCCGAGCGCCAGGGCATGGGCACCACACTGACCGCCCTGCTCTTCGCCCGCACCGGCAGTTGCCTGGCCCTCGCGCACGTCGGCGACTCCCGGGCCTACCTGTTCCGCGAGGGCGTGCTCAAGCAGGTCACCCGGGACGACACGTTCGTCCAGATGCTTGTGGACCAGGGCGTGATCACCGCGGACCAGGCCAGCAGCCATCCGCGCCGGGCCGTCGTCACCCAGGCACTCCAGGGTGACGAGGTCACCCCGTCCTACTCGACCATGGTGCCCCGCGTCGGCGACCGGTGGCTGCTGTGCAGCGACGGGCTCTCCAACGTCGTCCGCCCGGACACCCTCGCCGAGGTGCTCCGGGACTATCCCGACCGGACGGCCTGCACGGCCAAGCTCATCGATCTGGCACTGCACGCCGGCGCACCGGACAACGTGAGTGTCGTGGTGGCCGACGTCCTGGAGGAGTAGGGCCCGCGCTCACCGTCGGCGGGGCGTGACACGTCGGGTGGGCGTCGCCGTTCGCGGGTCCTCCGGCCACGGGTGCCGGGGATAGCGCCCGCGCAACTCGCCGCGCACCTGCGGGTAGCCGGTGCGCCAGAACGACTCCAGGTCGGCGGTGACCGCCACCGGCCGGCCCGCGGGGGAGAGCAGGTGCAGCAGCACCGGCGTCCGCCCGCCACCGACACGGGGGGCCGTCGACCACCCGAAGGTCTCCTGTAGCTTCACCGCGAGCACCGGTGCGGCCGGGTCGGTGTAGTCCACCCGCACCCGGGAACCGCTCGGCACCTCGATCCGCTCCGGGGCGAGCTCGTCCAGGCGGGCGGCCTGCGCCCAGGGCAACAGCCGGCGCAGCGCCGAGGTCACGTCCACCCGGGCCAGGTCGGCCCGCCGCCGGGCCCCGGTCAGCTCCGGGCCCAGCCAGGTCGGCGCGGCGTCGAGCAACGCCTCGTCGGTGACCTCCGGCCACGGCGCGCCCAGGTGGTGCCGGAGGAACCCGAGACGCTCGCGCAGTGCCCGCGCCGCCGGCGTCCAGGTCAGCAGCCCCAACCCCTCCTGGCGCAGACCGGTCAGCACCGCCGCCGCCACCTCCGCCCGCTCCGGCCGGTCCAGCCGCCGCTGGAGCAGCTCGATCGCGCCCAGTCGGGTCACCTCCCGGGCCACCACGTCGCCGTCGGACCAGCCGACCTCACGGCTCGTGCGCAGCAGCGGGCCGGCCGCCTCCCGGGCCGTCGCCTCGTCCACCGGCGAGGCCCGGCGGATCCGGGCCGACGGCGCGCCGGGGGTGCGGTCCGCGACGGCCACCGCCAGCCAGTCGGACCCGGCCAGCCCCGACCCGGCCGCCAGCTCCGCGGCGGTCCCGCCGGTCATCAGGTACGCCGAGCCGCCCGGCCGCCGCACCCGGGCCAGCCGCTCCGGGTACGCCAGACCGACGAGCAACCCGGCGGCCAGATCGTCACTCAGGCCACCCGTGCCGGGGGTGGCGGTTGGGGAGGGCAACGCGGCGCGCAGCCGGCGGACCTCGGTGCGCCAGCGGGCCGTCGCGCCCGCGTCGACGCCGGCGCGCAGCCGACGCCAGCCGGCGACCAGGTCGTCACCGGGGCCGGCCGCGCTCTCCTCGGCGAGCAGGGCGACCACCTCGGCCGCCCGGTCGGCGCCGACTCGGCCGGCGCCGTCGAGCAGTGCCCGGGCCAGCCGTGGGTGCGCGCCGGCGGCGGCGATCGCCCGCCCGCGCGTGGTGATCCGACCGTCGACGTCGACGGCGCCCAGGGTTCGTAGGGTGTCCCGGGCCACCGTCAGCGCGGCAGCCGGTGGCGCGTCGGGCAGCGCGAGCCCGACGCCGTCCGGCGAGCCCCAGGCGGCCAGCTCCAGTGCGAAGCCGGTCAGGTCGGCGGTGGCGATCTCCGGCTCCGCTCGGGCGGGCAGCCGCTCGTGGGTCGCGGCCGACCAGCAGCGGTAGGCGTACCCGGGGGCCTCCCGGCCGGCCCGACCCGCCCGCTGGGTGGCGGCGGCTCGGGAGACCGGCACGGTGACGAGCGCGCCCAGCCCCCGGGCGAGGTCGATGCGGGGCACCCGGGACAGCCCGGCGTCCACCACCACCCGTACGCCCGGCACGGTCAGGCTGGTCTCGGCCAGCGCGGTGGCCAGCACGACCCGGCGGCGATCGGCGGGGCGCAGGGCCGCGTCCTGCTCGGTGCCGCGTTGCCGTCCGTGCAGCGGCAGCAGCGCGACGGTGTCCCGCAGGTCGGCCAGCCGGCCGCTGACCGCCGCGATCTCACCGGCCCCGGGCAGGAAGACCAGCACGTCACCGGCACGTTCACGCAGCGCCCGCCGGACGACGGCGGCCACGTGGTCGAGCAGGGCCCGATCCACCGGCCCGGCTCCGGACGGGGCGATCGGGCGGGCCGGCGGCGCCCAGATCCGCTCGACCGGGTGCAGCGCCGAGTCGGCCCGGACCACCGGCGCCGGGGTGGACCCGCCGAGCAGCGCGGCGAAGCGGTCCGTGTCCGGGGTCGCGGACATCGCCAGCAGCCACAGGTCCGGGCGAAGGGTGGCCCGCGCCTCCACGGTGAAGGCCAGCGCCAGGTCGGCGTCGAGTTGGCGCTCGTGGCACTCGTCCAGCAGCACCGCGCCCGTGCCGGGCAGCTCCGGGTCGTGGTGCAGCCGGCGGACCAGCAGGCCGGTGGTGACCACCTCCACCCGCGTGGCCGGGCCGACCCGGCGCTCGCCGCGCACCGCGTAGCCGACGCGGTCGCCGACGCGCTCGCCGAGCAACTCGGCCATCCGGCGGGCGGCGGCGCGCGCGGCGACCCGGCGGGGCTGCGCGATCACCACCCGACCGCTCACCCGGTCGGCCACGGCCAGCGGCGCGAGGGTGGTCTTGCCGATGCCCGGTGGGGCGACCAGGACGCCGGCCCCGGCCGCGTCGAGTGCCGCGACCAGCGCCGGCAGCACCGGGCGTACCGGCAGGTCCAGGGTTACGTCGGAGAGCACGGCCCAGTCTCGCACCGGCGCGGGCGCCTCAGGGGCGACGGACCTCGCCGACACCGCGCACGAAGGCCCGCCAGGCCGTCGGGCCGAAGGCGAGCGCGGGACCGGAGCGGTCCTTGCTGTCCCGGACGGCGACCCGGCCGCCGGCCGTCGCGACCTCCACGCAGTTGCCGTTGCCGCTGCTGCGCGTGCTGGTGCG
Source organism: Micromonospora sp. NPDC048935 (assembly GCF_043197875.1). Lineage (NCBI taxonomy): Bacteria > Bacillati > Actinomycetota > Actinomycetes > Micromonosporales > Micromonosporaceae > Micromonospora > Micromonospora sp. NPDC048935. Next base: position 1,212,183 of record NZ_JBICTZ010000001.1, read on the forward strand.
CCACTCCAGCCCGGTCAGGTCGTGCGCCGTCATCAGCGGTACCCCTCGTCTGCGTCGGCATGCCGCCGAAGCGGTCACGCAAAGTAACGAGAAGCCTCCTCCAGGCGGATCAACGATGCCGCCGGATCGAGCGCCAGACGGCACAGCTCCTCGTGGAGAAGGCTATACCGGAGCACCTCTTCGACATCCTCCAGCGCCAGTCCCATCGATAGGTTATCCAGGTAAACCACGGACGCGTCGGCGGTGTCGGCGAAGTTGAGGAGCACGTACGGGGTGCTCATCGCCGGATGCCCTCCGGCCGCGAAGGGAAGTACCTGAACTATTACGTTGGGTAACTGCGCGATGCGACTCATGTGGACCAACTGGTCGGCCATCACCGCGGTGCCGCCGACCGGTCGCAGCAGCACCGCCTCGTTCAGCACCACCGACAGGTGGACCGGGTCGTCGCGGCGCAGCACCTCCTGGCGGCGCAGTCGGGCGGCGACCTTGCGCTCCAGACCGTCCTCGCCGGCGGTGCGCCGGAAGATCTCCCGCGCGTACGCCTCGGTCTGCAACAGCCCGGGCACCGACTCGGCCTCGTACGTGCGCAACGCCGCGGCCTCGGCCTCCAGCCCGACGTAGAACTCGAACCACTCGGGCAGCACGTCGCTGTAGCTCTGCCACCAGCCGCGCTGTTGGGCCCCTCGGGCGATCTCGATAAGCGCCTCGGCGTCCGATCCGGTCACCTGGTACAGCGCGAGCGCCGCCCGGACGTCACGTGGCTTGATGCCGATCTGCGCGGTCTCGATCCGGGAGAGGTTGCTCTTGGACATGTCGAGCTGGCGGGCTGCCACATCGAGGGTCATGCCCGCGCGTTCCCGTAGCTGGCGGAGCTCCCGGGCGATGCGTCGACGGCGCACGGTCGGGCTGGCGGTGGGCCCGGTGGTGGGGGTGGCGGTCACCGTCCGAGTCTGCCACGACAAGATCCGCAGGTCGCACCAGCACTCAGTGCAACTTTCAAATCTGGGAGTTGCGTTGCAGTAGCTGTCGGTGCATCCTTTCCCGGTCGCGATCACTGTGGACACACCTGTGCGGGAGGGCCGTTGCTCATCGCCGACGAGTTCTTTCTGATCGCACACAACGACAGTCGGGGCAAAGCCAAACTGCATCCGGCGGCGACCGGCCTCGGACTGGCCGGCGGGCTGCTCGGCGAGCTGCTCATCTACGGACACATCCACGTCGCGGCCGGACGGGTCACCGTCATCGACAGGCGTCCGCCGGCCGACGCCCTCGCGCACACCGTGCTGGACCAGCTCATCGGCGAGTCCCAACACCAGGAACTGCGTACCTGGCTGAGCTTCCTGGCGCAGACCGCGACGGCCTCGGTGGGGGAGCGGCTGGCCCGCGCCGGGGTGCTGCGCCGCCAGGAGAGCCGCCGGCTGCTGCGCACCTCGGTCAACTACCTGCCGATCGACCTGAACGCGGTGGCCTGGCCGGCCACCCGGCTGCGGGCCCTGCTGGACCGGCCGGACCCGCCGAGCGTGCCGGACGCGCTGTTGCTCGGCCTGGTCGTGGCCGCCGGGCTGACCCGCGAGGTGCTGTGGAGCGCCGGCCCTCGCGCGCACCACCGGCTGAACGTCCTCATCCCCGCGCTGCCGGCACCCCTGAAGGAACTCGTCGGACACACCGAAGCGGCAGTCGGCGCCGCCGTGCTGCGCGGCATTCCCTGACCCCCGGTAACCCCTACCCTCCCCTCGACAACCGGAGTAGTCGCATGCCCCCGACATCGACATCGACAGTCGACCGACCCAGCAACGTCTCCGAGGCGCTGGCCCGAGGCCGCCTCGGCATCCCCTCGGTGATCTTCTTCGTGCTCTCCGCCGCCGCGCCGCTGACCGTGGTGGCCGGCGTCGTCACCACCGGCTACGGCGTCATCGGGGTGACCGGCATCCCCCTTGCCTTCCTGCTGGTGGCCGCGGTGCTCGCCCTGTTCTCGGTGGGTTACGTGGCGATGTCGCGGCGGGTGGAGAACGCCGGGGCCTTCTACGCCTACATCTCCCGCGGACTGGGCCGACCGGCCGGCGTCGGCGCCGCCTGGGTCGCGCTTGTCGCGTACAACGCGTTGCAGGTCGGTCTGTACGGCACCATCGGTGTGGCGGCCGAGCCGGTGCTCGACCGGATCTTCGGCGGGCACCCGCACTGGGCCGTCGTGGCCCTGGTGGCGTGGGCGCTGGTCGGCCTGCTCGGCCTGCTCCGGGTGGACATCAACGGGATGGTCCTGGCCGCGCTGCTGGTCGCCGAGATCGTCGTGATCCTCGTCTTCGACCTGGGACAGCTCGGCAACCCGGCCGGCGATCAGGTCAGCTTCGCCACGTTCTCGCCGGACAACCTCTTCGTGCCGGGCGTCGGAGCGGTGCTGGTGCTGGCCATCCTCGGCTTCGTCGGCTTCGAGTCGGCGGTGGTCTTCAGCGAGGAGAGCAAGGACCCGAAGCGGACGGTGCCGATCGCGACGTACCTCTCGGTGGTGATCATCGCCGGGCTCTACGCGCTGTCGTCGTGGACCATGACGGTCGCCGTCGGGCCGGACCAGATCGTCGCCGAGGCCGGCGAGCAGAGCGTCGGGCTGATCTTCAACCTGGCCGCCGCGCACCTCGGCGACACCGCCGTCACCATCGGGCAGGTGCTCTTCCTGACCTCCGTGCTCGCCGCGATGATCTCGTTCCACAACACCACTGCCCGCTACGCCTTCGCGCTCGGTCGGGAGCGGGTGCTGCCGGCGGCGTTCGGGCAGACCTCGGCCCGCAGCGGGGCGCCACGGGCCGCCTCGCTGGCGCAGAGCGTTCTCGGTCTCGCGGTCATCCTGCTGTACGCGCTCAACGGCTGGGACCCGGTGGTCCAGCTGTTCTTCTGGGGCGGCACCACCGGCGGGTTCGGCGTCCTGCTGTTGATCGCCACCACGTCGGTGGCGGTGATCGTCTACTTCGCCCGCTCCGGCGGCGGCGAGAACCTCTGGCGGCGGGCCGTCGCTCCCGGCCTGGCCACCATCGCGCTCTTCGTGATCATCTGGTTGGCCGTGTCGAACTTCGCCAACCTGCTCGGTGTCGCACCGGACTCCACCCTGCGCTGGGCACTGCCCGCCGTCTACCCGGTGGCGGCGCTTCTGGGCATCGGCTGGGCGCTGGTGTTGCGCGGCAATCGACCGGACACCTACGCCCGGATCGGCCTCGGCGCGGCGAGCGCCGCCGTCCGGCCGGAGACGTCGGCCACGGTGGGGGTGACCCGATGAGCGTGACCATCGAGCGACTCGGGCCGGAGGAGACCACCCTGGTGGCCAACCGGATCGCCGAGGCGTTCACCGCTCTCAGGGTGACGTACTGGCTGGTGCCCGACGCGAGCAAGCGGGAGGCCGTGCTGGCCGGGAACTTCGAGATCCTGGTCGGGCACGCGATGCGGCACGGCATGGTCCACGCCACCGCGGACCGTGCCTCGGTCGCGGTGTGGTTTCCGTCGGTCGGCGAGCCGGCTCCGCCGCCGGAGGACTACGACAGCCGACTGGCCGCCGCCTGCGGCGAGTGGACAGACCGGTTCCAGCATCTCGACGAGTTGTTCGCGGCCAACCACCCGCACCCGGACCACCACCACCTGGCCTTCCTCGCGACCCAGCCGGGCCGGCAGGGGCAGGGGCTGGGCAGCGCGCTGATGCGGCACCACCACGCCTGGCTGGACGCCAACGGGATGCCGGCGTACGTCGAGGCGAGCAGCCCGCGCAGCCGGGACCTGTACGCGAAGCACGGCTACCTGGCCGGCGAGCCGTTCCGGGTGCCCGACGGCACACCGTTCTGGCCGATGTGGCGGCAGCCGGCCGACCGCTGACCCCACCACCGACGTGCGGAAGGGACCTCCGCACGTGTCACGCGAGCGTGACAACGGGGGTACGACAGAGGGCCGGGTCCTTCGACCCGGCCCTCTGTCGTGACTGGCTCAGTAGGTGCCGTCGAGCTGCCCGCGCAGCTTGGTCAGCGCCCGGGTCAACAGCCGCGAGACGTGCATCTGCGAGACACCGATCTGGTCGGCGATCTGCGACTGGGTCAGGTTGCCGTAGAAGCGCAGCGTCAGGATCTTCTGCTCGCGCTCGTCGAGGGTGGCCAGCGCCGGGCCGAGGGCGACCCGCAACTCCGCCAACTCGAACTCGTTGTCCTCACCGCCGAGCATGTCGCCCAGCTCGGTGGCGCGCTCGCCGTCACCGGTCGGGGTGGACAGCGACACCGCGTTGTAGGCGCGGGCGCCCTCCAGGCCCTCCAGCACCTCTTCCTCGGTGAGCTTGAGGTGGGCGGCGATGTCGGCGACCGTCGGCGAGCGGCCGAGGGTCTGCAGGAGCGAGCTGTTGGCGTCGGAGATGGCCAGCCGCAGCTCCTGGAGCCGGCGGGGCACCCGGATGTCCCAGGTGCGGTCCCGGAAGTGCCGCTTGAGCTCGCCGATGATGGTGGGGATCGCGTACCCGGCGAAGTCGACACCGCGGGACGGGTCGAACTTGTCGATGGCCTTGATCAGGCCGACCGCCGCGGTCTGGGCCAGGTCGTCGGTCGGCTCGCCGCGCCCGCTGTAGCGGTGGGCCAGGTGGTTGGCCAGCGGCAGCCAGGCCTCGATCGCGCGGTCACGCAGGGCGGCCCGCGACGGGTGGTTGGCGGGCAGCGCGGCCATGGCGTTGAGCAGATCGGCGGCGCTGTCGGTGAGAGCGCGCGGGTCGAGCTTGGTGGTGGCCTTGGCAGTGGTGCTCGGCTGCTCGGTGATCGTTGGCGCGGTCATGGGTGGTCCTCCCTGCACCTCGTCCGCGGACAAAAAGGTGTGGCACTTTGGTTTAGCTTTCAATGGGCCGTTCGGGACTCACCTTAACCTGATCGTCTCCCAGAAATCTAGCCGAAAGGTTGATGTACTTAAGGTGTGTCGAGGTATGAAAGGTGCAATACGGGCGCAGGTTGGCCGGGTTGTGATCACCCTTACCCGCTTCTGGACCACATTCGTCGCCGCCCGCCCACCGGCTGTCCGGTCAGCCCCTCCGGGTCTACCAATTGGTCAATATGAGATCCGACATGTGGCCAGGAGTGTCGACTATCCGTCGTTGTCCCGCTGGTGGGACCGGCCGTAGCGTCGCGTGTACACACCCGGTTCGGAGGCACCGTGCTCGATCCAGCCGCTCCTCAGCTTGTCGTGAACAGCCGCACGCTCTACTTCAGCTGGGTTCCGGCCGACCCGGACGCGGTCGCCGCACTGGTCCCGCCCGGCCTGTGCCCCCGCCCCGACCACCAGGTGTTCCTCAACCAGTACGTCGTCGAGGACGAGACGCAGACCTCCGGCTTCGGCGCGTACTCGCTCACCTACCTCGGCATCTCGCTGCACGGCGTCGACGCGCCCGGCGGCCTCAACCCGGGCGGCTGGTGGACCACCTACGTGTCGTCGAGCGGGCGGGTCCGCGACTACGCCGCCGCTCGCGGCGCCCCGGTGTGCACCGGCCGGACCCGCATCGAGGTGAGTGGCGAGGCGCTGCTCTCCGAGACGGAGATCGAGGGGACGACACTGATCCGGGCCCGGTGCCGGGTGGGGGAGACCGGCCACGCGATCAGCAGCGGGCACCACCGCTACTTCACCCGCCGCGACGGGCAACTGCTCAGCTCCGTCTACCCGTTCGTCGCCGAGCCGGTCGCCCCGTTCGAGATCGAGTGGGTGGAGTTCCTCCAACCCGGGCATCCGCTGTACGCGCTCCGCCCGGCCAACCCGCTGACCATCGGCTTCGGCTACTACTCACCGCGCTCGTCGTTCGCGTACCCCGGAGGGCTGAGCGTGCACCCGGTCGCCGCCACGGCGGAGTCGACCCGGCCGGCTCACCAGGTGCCGGCCAGCCTCGCCCGCAGCGGCCTGCCATCCGGGTCGTAGACCAGCCGGTACACCGGCAACGCCCAGGCACGCGTGTACCACGGCAGCCGCTCGGGGCGGTGCGGGCGCAGCCGGCCGGGCGGCCGTTCGCCCACCTGGCCGTCGTCGTACCACTGTTGGAGCGCGTCGGCGGCGGCCGTGACGGCCGCGACGGCGTCCGCCGGGTCCAGCAGGTCGGCGTCGTCCGCGCCGTCCGGATCGCGGTCCAGGTGCTCGCGCCAGAGGCGAAGCCGCAGGTCCCGGGCGAAGGTCCGCGCACCGTCGCCCTGGCCGGCCGGGTCGGTGGGCTCCCGCGTGTCGCGGGTGTCGTCGAGCACCGCGCAGGACAACTCGCTGTCGTGCGTCCAGGACCGGCGGTTGAAGTTGTCGCTGCCCACGCTGGCCCAGACGTCGTCGACCACGCACACCTTCGCGTGCACGTAGACCGGGTTGCCGGTGTGGTTCTCCACGTCGAACACGTGCACCCGGTCCGGTGCGGCCCGCTCGCACAGCGACAGCGCCTGCTCGCGGCCGACCATGTTCGGTGGCAACGCCAGTTTGCCGTCCACGTCCGGGTGCCGGGGCACCACGGCGATCAGGTGCAGCTCCGGGTTGTCGCGCAGCGCGTGCGCGAAGAGGTCCGCCACCTCGGCCGACCACAGGTACTGGTCCTCCAGGTAGATGAGTCGGCGGGCACGGCGTACCGCCTTGGTGTAGCCCCGGGCCACGGTCCGCTCGCCGTCGGGTGCGAACGAGTAACGCGGGCGGACGGCGGGGTAGGTGCGCAGCACCTGGATCTGGTGCGGACCACACTCGGGCGGGTCGGCGGGCTGCTCGGGCAGCGGGTCGGGCCGTAGGTCCGCTCCGCGCAACCGGTCCCGCAGGTAGGCCACCGGGTTTTCCGAGTCCAGGGGCATCGGGTCGGTCCAGCGTTCCCGGAACAGGGTGTCCAACGCGCCGACCACCGGACCGCGCACCGCGAGTTGCACGTCGTGCCAGGGCGGGTTGGGCCCGTACCGGGGCGACATCTGCACCGGCTGCGGATCGCCGTGGTGAGCGGCGTCGTCGCGCCGGCTGTGGCACAGGTCGATCCCGCCGGCGAACGCGACGTCCCGGTCGGGTGCGCCCGGGTGGCGCAGCACCACGAGCTTCTGGTGGTGCGAGCCGCCGCGCCGGACCCGCTGGTCGAGCAGCACCTCGCCGCCGGCCGCGGAGATCGTCTCGCTGAGGTCGCGATTCTCCGCCTCGCTGTAGGCGAGCACGTCGAGGTGTGAGCGCCAGATCAGTCCCTTGACCACCACGCCGCGCTGGGCGGCCTGGGCGAAGAGCTGGGCGACGGTGGGGCCGTCGGGGCGCAGCCGCTGGTCCGGGTCGCCACGCCAGTCGGTGAAGAACAGGTGGTCACCGGCCTTGAGCGCCTGCACCTCGTCGACCAGCCGGTCGAAGTACGCGGCACCGTGAATCAACGGCTCGGCCAGGTTTCCCGTGGTCCAGACGGGTAACCCAGACACCGGGTTGGCGCGTTCCTGCGCGGTGAGGAACCAGTCCTGCGACGGCAACGTCCAGCCCCCCTGGAGGTCGGCAACGTCCTCACGGTAGGACCCCGGACGGGGGTCCGCACGCCAGCCCGGCAGACCGGTGACCTGGCCAACGCCATCGAAGCGACGCGACAACACCCGAGGAGGCCACACCATGCCCCGCGACACAACGAATCCCGTGACCGAGTACCGCGAGCCGGCGGTGGAGAGCGAACGGGGTGCGCTGGTAGCGGTGTTGGTGATGGTCATTCTTGGTGTCGCTGGGATTTTTGCGGTCTCCTGAGGTGGCGCCGGCGCGCCCGTGGTGAACCGGGGGCGCCGGCGCCGATCTCAGTGCCGACGAGGGGTCAGGGCCGGGTACCCTGGCCGCCGGTGTGCGGCAGCCGCTCGGTGGGGATCACGCCGAGTCGACCGGCCTTGAAGTCGTCGAACGCCTGGAGCAGCTCGTCGCGGGTGTTCATCACGAACGGGCCGTACTGTGCCACCGGCTCCCGGATCGGCTTGCCACCCATGATGTAGAGGTCCAGCGCCGGGGTGTTGCTGTCCTGCGCGGTGTCGGCGGCGAAGCGCAACGCGTCACCCGGACCGTGCACCGCGAGCTGGCCGGTGCGGACCGGCCGCCGCTCGGTGCCGACCGTGCCACGACCGCCGAGCACGTACACCAGGGCGTTGAAGTCGGGCTGCCAGGGCAGGTCGACCTGCGCGCCCGGCTGCACCGTGACGTGGGTGATGGTGATCGGCGTGAAGGTCGAGCCCGGGCCGCGGTGCCCAGCGACCTCGCCGGCGATGACCCGGATCAGCGCACCGCCGTCGGGCGTGGTGAGCAGGGCCGACTCCCCACCTCGGATGTCCTGGTAGCGGGGTGGGTTCATCTTGGCCGAGCGCGGGAGGTTGACCCAGAGCTGGGTGCCGTGGAAGAGACCGCCGCTGACCACCAGGTGCTCCGGCGGCGCCTCGATGTGCAGCAGGCCGCTGCCCGCCGTCATCCACTGCGTGTCGCCGTCGGTGATGGTGCCGCCACCGCCGTTGGAGTCCTGGTGGTCGAAGACGCCGTCGATGATGTACGTGACGGTTTCGAAGCCGCGGTGCGGATGCCACGGGGTGCCCTTCGGCTCGCCCGGCGGGTAGTCGACCTCGCCCATCTGGTCGAGGTGGATGAACGGGTCCAGGTCGGTGGTCGACACCCCGGCGAAGGCGCGACGGACCGGGAAGCCCTCCCCCTCGAAGCCGCTGGGCGCGGTGGTCACCTTGCGGATCTTGCGGAATGCGGTGCTCTCGCCGAGGTGCGGGAGGCGCGGCAGGACAACGACGTTGTCGACGGTGATCGCGGGCATCTGGGGCTCCTAGCGGGTGGCGTGGGTGGACGAGGCGGTCCGGGCCGCTCGCAGGCGGCGGCCGAGCCGGTCGAAGACCCGGGTGAGGCAGGCGACCTCGGCGTCGTCGAGGTCGTCCATGAGGTGGGCACGTACCGACGCCAGGTGGTGCGGTGCGGCTTCGGACAGGGCGAGCAGCCCGGCGGCGGTGAGCACCGCCTCGCTGCCGCGCCGGTCGTCCGGGCAGGGCTCCTTGCTGACCAGGCCGCGGCGCTGCATGGAGGAGATCTGGTACGTCAGTCGGCTGGGCGAGAAGATGAGCCGGTTGGCCAACTCGCCCATCCGCAACCGCTGCCCCGGTGCCTCGGAGAGCAGGACCAGCACGTGGTAGTCGGCGAAGCTGAGCGCGCAGTCGGCGCGCAGGTCCTCTTCCAGCTGTGTGTAGAGAAGCTGGCTGGCCTCGATGTAGGCGCGCCAGGCGGCCTCTCGGGTGCGGTCCAGGCTCTCGGTCATGACCACGACGATAGCACTACTTCAAAATTTAACTACCATCATCGAGCGTTGCCTGAGTCACGTTCTCAGTCATCGATCAACCGGCTCTGCAATTTTGAAGGAAGTGGAGGCGTGCGACGGCGCTGCGGTGTGCCAGACTCCGGCCTCGTGGAACACCTGGAACTCACCACCGCCGACCTGCTGCTGCGCCCCTGGCGGGACGAGGACGCCCCGGCGGTGCGCGACGCCCTGCTCGATCCGGCCATCGCCCAGTGGAACCCGCAGGGTGGCGGCCCGATCGACGACGCGGCCGCGCTGCTCTGGGTCCGTCGCCGGTCCGACTGGTCCGCCGGTGACCACGTCTCCATGGCGGTGGCCTCGGCGGCCGACGGGAAACTGCTGGGTTCGGTGTCGCTGCACCACATCCACAACGGCGACGCGTCCATCGGTTACTGGACGGCGCCGGCGGCCCGGGGGCGTCGGGTGGCGGTGCGGGCCGTCGTCCGGCTCACCGACTGGGCGTTCACCGACCTGCGGCTGCACCGGGTGGAGCTGTGCCACGCGGTGGCCAACCCGGCCTCCTGTCGGGTCGCCGACCGGGCCGGCTACCGCGCCGAGGGGACGCTGCGCGAGTCGTACCGGTACGGCGACGGCCGCCGCTACGACGAGCACCTGCACGCCCGTCTGTCGACCGACGGTTAGTCGGGGGCGGACCGGGGTTCGAACGGACTTCGGCCCCGGCCGCGTCGAACCGTCACTCGGTGACCTTGCGCAGGAAGGTCGCGAGGGCGGTGCTGAGGCGCTCGATCCGCTCCGGCAGGGGCAGCGGCTCGGGCGCGGGAGGCCCGGCGTGCTTCTTTCCTCGCAGATAGAGCGAGCAGGCGAGGTCGGTGCACAGGTACGTGCCCACGGAGTCGCCCTGCCGTCCGCTCGGACCGGCCTTGGGGGCGGTCATCAGCGAGACGCCGCCGCCGAGGTGCGTGGTCAGGCAGAACGAGCACATGCTGTGCCGCACGCGCCCCGTCTGGTGCGTCGCGGCCCGCAGCACCACCCCGGCCGGTCCGCCGTCGGTCTCGGCGACCAGGTAGGCCCGCTGCGGCGCGGAGGGGTCCCGCCAGCCGAGGAAGTCGAGGTCGTCCCACGGACGCATCGCAAGATCATTGGGTACGGTCAGCCGCTTCGCCTCGCCCCGGCTGCAGTTGACGAAGGAGGCGCGGATGACGGATTCGGTCAGGACTAACATAGGGAGTAGCCTAGCTCGTCTAGGCAAACGATTAGCGCGGCTAGTTTTGGGGTGTGGTGGATGGCACGTGCAGGAGTGACGGTCGAACGCCTGACGTTGGCCGCGGCCGAGCTGGCCGACCAGGTGGGCATGCAGAAGGTCACGGTCGCCGCGCTCGCGCGCCAATTCGGGGTGAAGGACGCGAGCCTGTACTTCCACCTCAGGAACGCGCAGGACCTGCGGGTCCGGATCGCCCTGCTGGCCATGGCGGAGCTGGCCGACCGGGTCGCCGCCGCGCTCGCCGGCCGGGCCGGCAAGGACGCGCTTGTGGCCTTCGCCAACGCGTACCGCGACTACGCGCGCGAACACCCGGGCCGCTACGACGCCATGCAGATCGACCTGGACCCGGAGACCGCCGCCACGAGCGCCGGCGTCCGGCACGCCGAGATGACCCGGGCCATCCTGCGCGGCTACCGGCTCTCCGAGCCCGACCAGACCGACGCGGTGCGGATGATGCACAGCACCTTCCACGGGTTCGTGAGCCTGGAGCGGACCGGCGGCTTCCGGCACACCCCGCGCCCCACCGACGACTCCTGGTCGCGCACCCTGGACGCCCTCGACGCCGTCCTCAGCAACTGGCCGTCGCGCTGACGGCCGAGCGGGCAGCACGCGTCTGCCCACCCGGCCGGCGCTCAGGGAGGCGCGCGGATCAGGGCGCCGCCGACGCGGTGACGTTCACCAGCCAGTCGGTTCCGAACCTGTCGGTGCACCTGCCGTAGAGCGCGCCCCACGGCGATCTGGCGAAGGGCACCGTCACCGTCCCCTGCGAGGACAACCGCTTCCAGTACGTGGCGAGTTCCGCCTCGTCGCCGCCGAGAGTGATCGACGAACCGCCCCCGGCCCCGTCGTCGCCCGGCGTCCGATCGGAGGCCATCAGCACGACCCCGGTCGTGCCCCGGAGCGTCGCGTGCGCGATCAGCTCGTCCTGCGCCGTATCCGTCGACACCCGGAGGTCGCCGAAGGTGGTGATCTCCAGATTGCCCCCGAACACCGACTGGTAGAACCGCATCGCCTGTCGGGCGTTGCCGGTGAAGCTGAGGTACGGGCTCACCCGGGCGGTCACCGTCCCACCTCGGCGGTGAGTGGGCGGCGCTGCGCGGTCCGCTGCCGAAGCAGGACGAAGCCGAGGCCCGCCAGGAACCAGGTGGCGAGGATGACGAGGGGTGTCACGGTGTGTGCGCCGTCGAAGTAGCCGAAGTTGTTGACCGCCCGCACTGCCGCGCCGGGCGGGAGTTTCGCCGAGACCGCCTGCGCCCATTCCGGTAGCAGGTCGACACCGATCGTCGCCCCGCTCGTCGCGTTGCCGACGGTCGTGAGGGCGAGGACGGCGAGAGCGATACCGGCCGGGCCGAGCCATGCGCCGAGAGCCTTCGTGGTGAAGGCGCTGGCGGCGGAGAGAAGGATGAGCGAGAGCGCGAGAAGTGGGAACGGGGCCGTCAGTGATCCGTAGACCGGACCTGCGACGGTCGCCGCGATCACCCCGATCAGGACGGCGAATCCGCCCATCGCGTAGAGGCGGTGGCGGAGGCGCACCTTCGCGGTGGCTGCGGTGAGCCCCTGCGCGAGGACGAACGACGAGAGGGTGACGCCGAACACCACGTAGAAGGCGGACAGCCCGCGACTGTCGTAGGTGGCCAACGGCACGATGTCGTTCTCCTGGACGGTCGCCCCAGCCCTGTTGGCGAGACCTGCCGCGAGCTGACGCGCGGCGCCGCTCTCGCTGAACCCGCTCGCGCCGGCGTAATCGAGTGTCAGCGTGGTGGGGGAGGTCGCGCCGAGCACGGCGACGGCGTCGCCGTGTCGCACCAGGGCCTCGCCGTCCGCGACGCTCGCGACCTCGGTGACGGCCACGGTGTTGCCGAACCCGGCCTGTGCGGTGTTCGCCAGTTGCTGGCTGACCACGGCGATCGGCAGCTGGCTCGGCTGGGGACTGCGTTGCAGTCCGACATAGAGCGCGATGAACGCGGTACCGATGACCAGCCCGGTGATCACGAGTGTTGTCCAGGCTCGGCGCTGGGTGACGACGGGCGACGCTCCGTCGGTGGGTGGATCGGATGGCGACGTCATGGGTGCGTCCTCGGGTAGTGTGGTTTGAATGTCCAACCAGACGAACCGTAGCACCGACGGTTTGAAAACCAAACCAGAGCGGGACTCTCTCGCTGTGGCGCTCGACGCAGTCAACGACCGGTGGTCGCTGCACATCGTGCGTGCGCTCGCATTCGGCGCATCGCGGTACACCGAGATCCTCCGAGCCGTCGGTGCGCCCAGGGACGTCCTCGCCGCCCGACTGCGAAAACTCGGCGAATCCGGCATCCTCCAGGCCCGTCCGGCCGAAAACGGCAAGGTCGCGGGGTACGAACTCACCCAGAAGGGCAAGGACCTCGGGCAGGTCATCCTCGTGCTCAAGCGCTGGGGTGACACCTACAGTGAGGACGACGTGCCCAGGGTCACCTTCATCCACGACGTCTGCGGCCAGGTCTTCGTCGCCGAGGTGCGCTGCCAGGCGTGTGGCAGGCCCGTCCGGTCCGGAGAGCTGTCCTTCGACCAGGAGTCCTCCGCATGCTGACTGATCTTGAGCTGGCCGACTGGCGGGAGCGGGTCGCCCGGCTGTACCTGTCCGACGTCGACCTGACCGGGTTCCGTGCCGGCCGCGACGAACTCTTCGCCACCCACCCGCAGAGCCCGATCCCCCCGGCGGAGCGCTCCGACTTCACCGGGGTGCGCTACTTCCCGGCCAACCCCGATGCCGTGGTCGAGGCGCCACTCCGGCCGGCCAGCGGTGAGCTGCGCATCGACACCGGCGGTCCGGACGGGGTCGTCGCGTACCGGCGGGTGGCGGTGGCCGAGACGCCGTGGGGGCCGCTGACCCTGTGGTGGATCGAGGCGTACGGCGGCGGGCTGTTCGTGCCGGTCCGCGACGGCACCAGTGGGCGGGAGACGTACGGGGGAGGCCGGTACCTCACCGACACGGTGAAGGGCACCTTCGGCCGGGGCGTCGAGCTGCTGCCCGGCGACCGGGTCCGGCTGGACGGCAACTACCTCTACAACGCGAGCTGCGCGTACGACGACCGTTGGGCGTGCCCCCTGGCGCCGCCGGAGAACCGGGTCGAGGTCGACATCCGCGCCGGCGAGCTGACGTACCACGACTGAACGGCCGCCCGCCCCGGCGTGTTGCCGGGACGGACGGCGGTCGTTCGATCGTCGCTCAGCGGGCGTTGGTGGCGGGGCCGGACATCTGCATCCGACCCATCAGTTGCCGCGCCTGGTCGGCGAGCTGCGCGTCCACCGTCACCGCGTACTGGCCGGCGCGTAGTGAGCTGGCCGAGGTGAAGTCCCGCTGCCCGCCGGTCATGGCGTGCGCGACCGCACCGAACACGGCGCCCCAGATCGCACCGATGACCAGCCCGACCAGGATCACCGCCAGCCAGTTGCCGACGGTGAAGATGCCGAACAACAGGCCGATGAAGAGCCCGAACCAGGCGCCGGTACCGGCGCCGAGCAGCCCGGCACGACCCGTGGTCATCCGCCCGAGCACCGTCTCCACAAGTGTGAGGTTGGTGCCGACGATGGCGGTGTGCTCCACGGGGAAGCGATTGTCGGCCAGATAGTCGACGACCCGCTGGGCGGCCGGATAGTCCGGGTACGAACCGATCGTCACGGTCGGCGAGCCGGTCTGCGGCCCGTGGCCGTCACCACCCGCCGTCGACAGGCGGCCGGCCGGCCCGGATGGAAGCAGGCCGCCATCCTGTGTGCCGGGCCGCCACGCGGCGGTCGGCCCCGAAGCTGACGTCATGAGCATCCTCCCTCGTCAGCTCACCGCGTTCCCGTCCAGGCCGACCGGTAACGCGGTGCCCGCCGGGGGTACGGAGGGAATGAGCGCGGACTGCCCGGGTAGGCAGGCAGGTGGAGAGCGGACAGATCAGCGACTACGGTTTCCTCGCCGACGGGCGCAGCGCGGCGCTGGTGGACGCCACGGGCTCGGTGAACTGGTGGTGCCCGGGCCGGTTCGACGCCCCGTCGGTCTTCGGGCGGCTCCTCGACGACAGCGCCGGGCACTGGTCGATCCAGCCCGAGGGCGACTACCGCATCGAACGCTGCTACATCGAGGACACCCTGGTGCTGCGGACGGTCTTCCGCACCGCCCAGGGAGAGGTCGCGCTGACCGACGCGCTCGCCTTCGAGCCCGGCTCCCGTGGTCACGACATCGGCCTGCACTCGCCGCAGGTGCTGGTCCGCTCGGTGGAGGGGCTGTCCGGTGCGGTGCCGATGCGGGTGCACTACCGGCCGCGCTTCGAGTACGGCCGCACCATCGCGTACCTGATCGAGCGGGAGGACATGCTGGAGGCCATCGCGGGGGCCGCCCGACTCACCCTGCGGAGCAGCGAGCGGTTGACCGCCGGCGACGGCGAGGCCACCGGGACGTTCACCGCCCGCGCCGGCACGAAACACAACTTCACCCTCGGGTACGCCCCGACCTACGACGCCCCGCTGCCGGAGGTGCCGGACGCCGACCAGACCATCGCCGACACCGTCGCCGGCTGGCGGTCCTGGTCGGACGAGCACGGATACGACGGGCTCTACGCGGAGCAGGTGCGGCGCAGCCGGCTGGTGGTGCAGGGCATGACGTACCGACCGAGCGGCGCGGTGGTGGCTTCGGTGACCACGTCCCTGCCGGAGAAACTCGGCGGCGACCGCAACTACGACTACCGCTACGTCTGGGTGCGGGATTTCAGTCTCACCCTGCGGGCGCTGTGGCGCACGGCGTGCTTCGACGAGGTACAGCGGCAGTTCGCCTGGTTGGGACGGGCGATGGGCCGGGTCGACAACAAGCCGGTGCCCATCATGTACGGGGTGCTGGGGGAGCGGGATCTCACCGAGCACCGCCTGGAACAGCTCGGCGGTTACCGCGACAACCCGCCGGTGGTGATCGGCAACGACGCCTGGCAGCAGCGGCAGACCGACATCTTCGGCGAGACACTGGACGCCGCCTGGTTGATGCGCGACAAACTGGAACCGATGGACCAGGAGGTGCGCCACGTCCTCCGGTTGCTCGCCGACCAGGCCGCGCGCGACTGGGAGCTGCCCGACGCGGGGATGTGGGAGGAACGCGGCGTCGAACACCACCACGTGTCCTCGAAGGTGCAGTGCTGGGTCGCCCTGGACCGGGCGGTCCGCTTCGGCGACCGGCTCGGCGAGCCGCAGGACGTGGCACGCTGGGCGGCTGTCCGCGACAAGGTGCGCGCGCAGGTGCTCGAACGGGGGTGGAGCGACCGGCTCCAGTCGTACACCGGGAGTTTCGAATCCGACGACCTGGACGCGTCGGTGCTGGTGATGCCGCTCGTGGGGTTCCTCCCGGCCGACGACCCGCGGATGCGGTCGACGATCCGCGCCGTGGAGAAGCGGCTGTCGCACGACGGCCTGCTGCGGCGCTGGGACGGCGACCCGGCGGGGTTCCTGATCTGCTCGTTCTGGCTCGTGTGTTGCCTGGCGCTGGCCGGTGAGCGGGACCGGGCGCACGAGCTGTTCCGGGGGTTGTCGGAGCGGGTCAACGACCTCGGCCTGTTCGCCGAGCAGATCGACCCGCTGACCGGGGAACAGCTGGGCAACTTTCCGCAGGCGTTCTCCCACATCGGTCTGATCAACGCCGCCGGTGTGCTCACCGACGTGGAGCGGGACCCGACACTGCGCGGTCAGGGCATGCCGCCGTCGTACTTCTCCCCGGTCCGGTAGCGGCGGCGGGCCGCCCGCGGGGGGCAGCCGCGGGCGGGGAGAATGGCGGGATGCGGTTGCTGCTCACGGCGGACACCCACGTGCCCAAACGGGCCCGCGACCTGCCCGGGCAGCTCTGGGCGGCCATCGAGGAGTCGGACGTGGTGGTGCACGCCGGCGACTGGGTCGACGAGTCGCTGCTCGACGCGATGACCGCGCGCTCGCGCCGGCTCGTCGGCGTGTACGGCAACAACGACGGCCCGGCGCTGCGCGCCCGGCTGCCGGAGGTGGCCCGGGTGGACCTCGACGGCCTGCGGGTCGCGATGGTGCACGAGACCGGCCCACGGACCGGTCGGGAGCAGCGGTGCGCGGCCCGTTTTCCCGACGTCGACCTGCTCGTCTTCGGGCACTCGCACATCCCCTGGGACACCGAGGCGCCCGGTGGGTTACGCCTGCTCAACCCGGGCTCACCCACCGACCGCCGCTCCCAGCCGCACGCCACCTACCTGACCGCCGAGATCGACACGGGCCGCCTGACCAACGTCACGCTCCACCGCCTACCCCGCCCCTAGCCCTGCCCGCGCGCCGCGGCTCGGCCCGCGCGCTCCGGCCTGGCCCGGCCTGGCCCCCGCGATCTTGCACTTTCTGTCTTTGTTGTGCGGCTTAT
Source organism: Micromonospora sp. NPDC048935 (assembly GCF_043197875.1). Lineage (NCBI taxonomy): Bacteria > Bacillati > Actinomycetota > Actinomycetes > Micromonosporales > Micromonosporaceae > Micromonospora > Micromonospora sp. NPDC048935. The sequence continues at coordinate 1,229,073 of NZ_JBICTZ010000001.1, forward strand.
CCATGCTTATGTCGCGGCAGAAAGTGCAAGATCGCGGGGCGAGGGCGGGGTGGGGTGGGGTGGGAGGGGGTTACTGGCCTCGGCCGGTTTCGGCTTGCAGCTCGTCGATGCGCTTGGACGCCTCGGCCTTGGTCAGGTTGCTGGGCAGCTCCGCGTTGGCCTCCCGGGCCAGGGTGCCCAGATAGGACTCCTGAGCCGCGGTGGGCGGTTCGTCGCCGGTGACCCACTCGTCCGGGTCCTTGATCGCGGCACTCTGGTCGGCCTGCTCGTTGGCGCGGTCAGTCATCGCCGTCATCCTTTCTTCGAACAGGTGTGCCAGTACCCTGATCCCCACCGTTCACACCTGTCCGCCCACCGCCACCTACGATCACCGGATGGACGTGGACCGGTCGAGGGTGGTGGTGGTCGGGGCCGGCATCGCCGGGGTGGCCTGTGCGGTGGAGTTGATGCGTGCCGGGGTGCCGGTGCGGGTCCGGGAGCGCGGGCACGTCTGCGGCGGCCGGATGGCCAGCAAACGCTTCGACGGTCGGCCCGCGGACATCGGTGCCGCGTACTTCACCGCCACCGACCCGGACTTCGTCGCCGTCGTCGAGCGGTGGCGCGCCGCCGGTCTGGTCCGGGAATGGACCGACACCTTCCAGGCGTACGACGAGAACGGGCGGCGTGAGGTGCCCGGCCCGATGCGCTTCGCCGCCCCGCGCGGGCTGCGCTCGCTTGTCGAACACCTGGCCGGTGCGGTGCCGGTGACCGTCGACCGGCTGGTGCTCGGCGTGGAGCCCGGACCGGCCGTGGACGGCGAAGCGTGTGCGGCGGTCGCGCTGGCCATGCCCGGCCCGCAGGCCGCCCTGCTGCTCGACCCGGCGCTGACCGATGCCACCCGGGCCGTGCAGGCACAACGCTGGTCACCGTCCCTGGCCGTGGTGCTGCGCTTCCCGACGCGGCGGTGGCCGGACTTCCGTGGCGCCTTCGTCAACGACCACCCGGTCGTCAGTCTCGTCTGCGACGACGGCGACCGGCGCGGTGACGGCGCTCCGGTGCTCGTCGCGCACACCGTGCCGGAATTCGCCGCCGGGCACCTGGCCCAGCCCAGTGGTGCTGGCCCGGCGGTCGAGCAGGCCGTCCGGGACCTGCTGGGGTTGCCGGAGCCGGCCGTCGACGTGCGCGTGCACCGCTGGACGTACGCGAAGCCGACCGGCGGCCCCACCGGTGACACCCACCACCTGGATGCCGACGGGATCGGCCTGGCCGGCGACGCGTTCGGCAAACCCCGGGTGCAGAGCGCCTGGCGTTCCGGTCGGGACCTGGGCCGTGCCATCGCCGCCCGCGTGGTCTGACCGCGCGCAGGGCAGGGCCGAGCCGGTGCGGTTGGCCGGCCTGTCCGGCGCGGCGCGGTGCGGCGTGGTGTGGTCGGCCGGCCTGCCGGGGCGGTGCGGTTGGGCGGCCTGCCGGGCCTGGTGTTCGGGCTGTCTGCCGTGCCCGTGGGTCGGGCGGCCTTGCTGGCCTGTGCGCTCTCGGCGGGGTCGTGCGTTCAGGTGGCTGCCGAGCTGGGCGTTCAGGCGTGGCCGGCTGCGGCTACCGGCCGGGCGTCGGTGTCCCGTTCGGCCGGGTCGGAGGTGCGTTCGCCCTCCCGGTCGAGCAGTTGCATGACCGGCGTCGCCGTGATGCCGTGCACCACCACGGACACGAGCACCACCAGCCCGACGGTCGCCCAGAGCAACTCGGCCTGCGGGAAGTCGGCCTTCGTGCTGGCGTACGCGAGGTAGTAGAACGAGCCGACACCGCGGATGCCGAACAACGAGATGACCCAGTGCTCGGCCGGACGGCCGGGTGCGCCCCGCAGCGACAACCAGCCGAACAGCGGCCGGATCAGGAACACCAGGGCCATCCCGACGGCGACCGCTGGCCAGGTCAGCGGGGCCAGCAGGCCACCCACGATCGCGCCGCCGAGCAGCAGCAACAGCACCAGGGTGAGTAACCGTTCGACCTGTTCGGCGAAGTCGTGCAGCACCGAGTGGAACTCGTGGGTCCGCTCGGCGGCCCGGATGGCCCGCGCGGCCACGAACACCGCCAGGAAGCCGTACCCGCCGACCACCTCCACCAACCCGTACGCCAGGAACGTGGCGGCCAGTGCCAGGAAGCCCTCGGCGTGCCGGGCCAGCCGCAGCTCACTGGGCGCGCGGAAGAACAGCTTGCCGAGTAACCAGCCGATCAGCAGCCCGCCGCCGACCCCGACGCCCACCTTCCAGAGCACGTCCACGGTGAACCACTCGGCCAGCCAGTCGCCCGGGGCGAGGCTTGTCGAGGCGATGGCGATGGCGGCGTAGACGAACGGGAACGCCAGCCCGTCGTTGAGGCCGGCTTCCGAGGTCAACGCGAAGCGGACCTCGTCCTCGGAGTCCTCCACGTCGGTCGGCTCGCCGACCTGCACGTCGGCGGCGAGCACCGGATCGGTCGGGGCCAGCGCGGCGCCCAACAAGAGTGCGGCGGCCGGCACCAGCCCCGCCCACCACCAGCCGAGCAGGGCCACCGCCGCGATGCACAGCGGCATGGCGATCGCCAGCAGCCGCCAGGTGGACGACCACCGCCGCCAACTCAGCGGTCGGTCGATCTTGAGCCCGGCGCCCATCAGCGCGACGATGACGCCGATCTCGGTGAGGTGGGTGGTCAGCTCCGGGTGGGCCAGCGGGTCGGGTGTCGGCAGCCCGACCGGCAGCAGGAACACCAGCATGCCGAGGGCGAGGAAGGCGATCGGCATGGACAGCGGGCGCTGCTCCAACACCCGGGGCAGGATGCCCGCGAGCAGAGCGCCCAGGCCCACCAGCGCGAACGCCACGTCTACCGGCTCCACGGCACCACCTTTCCGCCGCACCCGCGGGGCGCGGGGCAGGTGGTGACAGACCATGCCCCGGCGAGGCCCCGGCTATGCGCGCGGGGGCCGGTGAACCGGAGTGAACCTCATCTGGGTCGGGTCAGCGGTGAGTCGGACAACTCGCCCAGCAGTGCGGCCGGGTCGTCGTACACCGCCACGGCGCCCGCGCCGGCGAGCTCGCCGCGACTGGTGCCGCCACAGGTGAGGCCCACGCACGGGATGCCCAGCTTGCCGGCCGCCACGACGTCCCACACCGAGTCGCCGACGAAGACCACCCGCTCGGCGGCCAACCCGGACTGCTCCAACGCGGCGAGCAGGATGTCCGGTGCCGGCTTGCTCTGCTGGGCGTCCTCCGAGGAGGTGACCGTGTCGATCACGTCGTCGGCGGCCAGCGCCCGGCGCAGCGCGTCCACCTCCGGGCCGGAGGCGGAGGTGGCGAGCACCACCCGCAACCCCCGCTCGGCGCAGGCGCGCAGCAGGTCGGCTGCCCGGGGCAGCGGCGTGAGGCGTTCCCAGTACTCGGCGTACAGGGTGTCGTGCGCGTCGCGCAGCTTCGGATCGGCGTCCCGGTCCCGCTCGGGGCCGAGCAGATGGTCGAGGAGCTTGTCCGAACCCATCCCGATCGACCGGTGCACCGTCGCCATGGGTACCGGCTGGTCGGTCTGGCGCAGCGCCTCCCACCAGCTCACCGTGTGCAGGTAGGTGGTGTCGACCAGGGTGCCATCGACGTCGAAGAGGACTCCGGCGGGCTCGTCGGTACGCATGGGCGTCCTCCTACCCCTCGGGCGTCTCAGGGATGCGCGGCCGGTGGCGTGAGAATCTCGAACCAGACCGTGGAGCCGCGGACCGACGGGTCGGTGCCCCAGGCGTCGCTGAGCTCCTCGATCAGGCCGAGGCCGCGCCCACGACTGCTCAACGTGTCGGTGCGGGTCCGGGTCACGGTGCCCCGGGTGCCGGAATCGGCGACCGAGACGAGGAGTCGTTCGGGGCTGAGATCGATCTCCACCCGGGCGGCGGTGCCGGCATGCAGCAACGCGTTGGTGGTCAACTCGCTGGTGCACAGCACCGCCGCCCCGATCACCGACTCGGCCACCTGCCATTCGGTGAGCTGCCCGGTCATCCAGTGCCGAACCCGGCTGGGTGCGGTGGGTTCGGCGGGCACCTCCATGCTCGCCGAGCGGCTCGGCTTGAGTGCGTGCTCGACCGCCAGCACGGCCACGTCGTCCTCGGTGCTGCCCGGCACCGCCGAGGTGGCCACGGCGCACAGCGCGCGAGGGTCCCCACTGCCGGCCTTGGCCACGGCGTCGCCGAGGGTGGCCAGCCCGGCGGTGAGGCTCTGCCGCCGACGCTCCACCACCCCGTCGCTGAACAGCAGCAGGGTGTCACCGGGGCGGAACGCGACAGTGACGGTGCCCGGCCGACCGCCCAGGCCCAGCGGAGGACCAGCCGGCACGTCGACGTACTCGGCGAAGGAACGGCCCGCCGGGTCGCCGCGGCGGATCAGCGGCGCGGGGTGACCGGCGCTGGCCAGGGTCAGCTCTCGACGCTCCGCGTCGACGACCCCGAACACCACGGTGACGAAGAGCTCGTGGGTGCTGGCCTCCGCGCCCAGGCTGGTCACCAGCCGGTCCAACCCGGCCAGCACCGCGTCCGGCGCCGGGTCGGCCAGTGCCAGCGCGCGCAGCGCGGCCCGGACCTGGCCCATCCGCGCGGCGGCCTGCACGTCGTGACCCGCGACGTCGCCCAGCACCACACCGAGCGCGCCGCCGGGCAGGAGGAACGCGTCGTAGAAGTCACCGCCGGCGGCGTTGCCGTCCACCCCCGGGTCGTAGCGGGCCGCGACCCGCAACCGGGGCAGGTCCGGCAGGTGCTCCGGCAACATGCTGCGTTGCAACAACTGGGCGGTGCCGTGCTGGGTCTCGAACCGGCGGGCCCGCTCCGCGGCCTGGCCGATCAGCTCGGCCGAGGCGGCCAGCAGCGCCCGCTCGGCGGGCGACCAGGCGTGCGGCGCCTGGTAGCCGACCGCGAGCCCGCCGCGCACCACCGAGGCGCCCAGGGGCAGGGCCGCCATCGAGCGGATCTTCTGGTCGTGGCGGTCCGCCGCGATCTCGCGCAGCGGCTGCCCGTCCCGGACGAAGGACGGGCAGCCGGAGCCGGCCGCCTGCACCACCGGGGCCGACCAGCCCGCCGGAGCGCGCCGCCAGAGTGGGGGAAGCCGCTCGTCGGCCTCGTCCAGCAACTCGCCGCGAACCCGGCGCACCATGCGCCAACCGCCGCCCCCCTCGTCGACCGCGAACGATGCCTGGTCCGGGTCGAACGTGGTGATCGCGTACCGTAGCGCCACCCGGGCCACGTCGTCGAGGGTGAGCGTGCCGGCCAGCGCCGCGGCCACCTCGCTGAGGCTCTGCAACTGCTCGGTGACGTGGGTGGTCTCGGCCGCGACCGTCAACATGCCGACGATAGTGCCGGTGCTGTCCCGCACGGGCGAGTAGCCCCGGGTGAAGACGGCCTGCTCCACCGTCGCGGAGTGCCCACGCACCAGCGGCAGGGTCGACTCCTTCTCCAGGAACGGCACCCCCTGCCGGTAGGTGCGCTCGAACACCTGACCGACGCCGGGCAGCGCCCAGATCTCGGCGAACACCTCGGCGGCCGGGCGGCCGAGGGCGCGCGGGTGCTTGGTGCCCAGCAGCTCGGCGTAGCCGGCGTTGTAGAGCAGAACCAGGTCGTCGCCGTACGCCAGGGCCATCGGCATCGGCGAGGCGAGGATCAGCTCGATCACCGCCCGGACCGCCACGTCCCAGCTCTCCGGTGGGCCCAGCGGGGTGCCGGCCCAGTCGTGGGCGAGCACGGCAGCGGCCACACCGGCGCCGGTGGACGCACCCGGGGCCGGAGTTGCTGGCGTGGGGACTCGCCCGACCGTTCCTGGCATGTTCGCAGCCTAGTCGGCCGACCGGAAAAGGCATCCGATCATGGCCGTGGCCCGCTGCCGTCATCGTCGCGATGCCCATTTGGGCAGGTCCGGGCCCTTGATCGTCGCCCCGCCGCGAAAAAACGCGGCGCGTTGCGCGGACTGCCCGACCGGTAGCCGGGTATGCGCCCGGCGCAGTCCATGCGACAGGAGGGACATCATGCTGAAGACCCTCGCGGTCCGGCAGGCCGACATCGGTGATGCCATCGCCGATACCTGGAGGTCGGTGCTGCTCTTCATCCCGAAGGCAGTGGCCTTCATCGTCATCCTGGTGGTCGGCTGGCTCATCGCCAGAGCCGTCCTCAAGATCGTGGATACGGTGCTGGAACGGGTGCACTTCGACCAGGCGGTCGAACGTGGCGGTATCAAACGGGCCCTGGAGAGAACGAAGTACGACGCCTCCGACATTCTGGCCAGACTGGCGTACTACGCCGTTCTGCTGTTCACGCTGCAGTTCGCGTTCGGAGTCTGGGGGCCCAACGCGATCAGTGACCTGATCAGCGGCGTGGTGTCCTGGCTGCCGCGTGCGTTCGTCGCGATCGTCATCGTGGTGGTGGCCGCCGCGATCGCCAACGCCGTCCGGGATCTGGTCACCGGGGCGCTGGGCGGGCTCTCGTACGGCAAGGTGCTTGCCGACCTGACGGCGATCTTCATCATCGCGCTCGGTGTGATCGCCGCGCTGAACCAGGTGGGTATCGCCACCACGGTGACGACTCCGGTGCTGATCGCGGTGCTCGCCACGGTGGCCGGCATCCTGATCGTCGGCGTCGGTGGCGGTCTCGTGAAGCCGATGCAGAACCGCTGGGACGGCTGGCTGGACCGGGCCGCCCGGGAAGCTCGGGCGGTGCAGCAGCAGCGTCAGGCCAACGCGGCCGGGCGCAGCGACGTGGAGCGGCAGATGGCCGACCGCGGCGGCGATCGTACCCAGGCGATGCCTCGGGTGGACGAGGAAGCTCCGCAGTACCGCGCCTAACGAGGCGCAACGGCACGGCAGGTGGGGAGGGTGGTCCGCGCGACGATGCGCGGGGCGCCCTCCCCGCGCGTGTCAGGCCCGGTCGAGCGAGCGGGCCAGCGCGCAGACCGCGAGCAGCCGGGTGAGCAGCCACTCCGGGCGACCCCAGTCCACCGGTCCGTCCGGTGCTTCCCACCCGTGCTCCAGGGCGGCGGCCCGGACCCCCTCGGCGTAGCCGGCGAGTGCCGCGGCGGTCAGCGGCTGGCGGTCACCGTCGAGGCTGTCCCGCACGGCGGCCGCATGCTGGTCGACGAGGGCCAACAGCCCCGGTCGCGCGGCGGCGGCCGCGAGCCCGACGGTGCCGAGGGAGACGGTGAGGGCGGCCAGGGTGGACCGCGCCGAGTCGACGGCGGTACGGGAGGCGACCCGGTTGAACGGCACACGCATGGTGACCGAGGCTAACCGACAGGTGACGGTGTCGACGTCGGCCAGTCGGCGGATGTCGGCTGCGCCACTGGCGACTGGTGCTGACCGCGAGGGTTGATCCGCCACAGACGGGGCAGCAGGAGAACCAGGAGCGTTTCACGGCACACGGCACGGAGGCAGGCGATGGGACAGCAGCCGGACGGACCGGACGAGCGGCACCGGCGACCGCCCGGCGTGAGCGACGCGACGGTCGCCGCGCTCGGCAGGCTCAGCGAGGCGCTGGAGTGCGTGGAGCGGGCACGGGGGCACCTGTACTCGCTGCACCAGTTGATCGGGCACGCCGACCTGACGCTCGGCGACGCGGTGGAGCAGTTGCGCGCCGCCGGGCATTCGCGCCTCGCCGACCGGATCGACACGGAGTTGCTGGGTCGCAACGTCATCGCCGGGCGGTGGACGTTCCAGATCGTCGAGGACTTCGACGACGGCTATCATGCGCTGTTTCGGGAGCTGGACCAGCAGGCGCGCGACGAGTTGGTGGGCGGGCGACGCCACCTCTACGAGGCGGAGATGAAGGAACGCCGCCGCAGCCACGGCCGGCCCGGGCACGAAGCCCGGCCCGGCACCACGCTCTAGTCGGTCGTCGCGTCGGCGGGGCGGCGCCGTGCCGCGTCGTCGGCGATGATCACGGTCGCCACCATCAGCGCGACGCAGAGGCTGAACAGCCAGGACTCGTCGGCGACCAGCCGGGCGGACACGGGTGCCTGTAGGGCGGCGAGCAGGAAGCCGAGCCAGGCGAGCCGGCGCTGACGCGTCGAGAGGATTCCGGAGCCTTGATGCATCCCGAAATTCTTACGCGAACCAGCCCGCTTGCCGTCCCCCGATCGGCCGATTCTGGATGAGCTGTCCGTTTTCTCGACCGTCCGGACACGACTTCTTCGCGCGTCGCGCGATCGGGGGCCTCCGGCGTTAAAGTGCCCCTGCGGCAGGATGTCGTCTCGTGTCCACCACGCCCGTGCGCCCCCGCGCCTCGCTGCTCCTGCTGGCCTACCTCGCGTTCGTCAGCCTCGGCCTGCCCGACGGGCTGCTCGGTGTCGCCTGGCCCTCCATCCGGGGCGACTTCGACACACCGACCGAGTCGGTGGGTCTGGTGCTCACCGCGGGCACCGTCGGCTATCTGACCTCCAGCGTCCTGGCCGGGTTCACGCTGGCCCGCATCGGCGTGGGCGCGCTGCTCGCCGGCAGCACCGTGCTCGCCAGCCTGGCGCTGACCGGCTATTCGCTGAGCCCGGTGCTGGCCGTGCTGGTGGGCTGTGCGCTGCTGCTCGGCCTCGGGTCCGGCGCGGTGGACTCCGGGCTCAACGCGTACGCCGCCGGGGCGTTCGGGCCGCGCCACATGAACTGGTTGCACGCGTTCTTCGGCCTGGGCGTGGCGATCGGGCCGCTGATCATGACGGGGGTGCTGAGTGCCGGGCTGGCCTGGCGCTGGGGTTACGGCATCGTGGCCGCCGCCCAACTCGCCCTGGCCGTGGCGTTCGTGCTCTCCGCGCGGGCCTGGCACCGCGAACCGGCGCCGACCGGGGCCGCTGCCGGCGGGACGCGGCCCGCCGACGCCGCCCCGACGCCGCCCGCCGACGCCGCCCCGACGCCGGCTGGGGCAGCCGCTGATGGCGCGTTGCCCGCCGGGGCGGCCGCTGATGGCCCGACGCCCGCCGGGGCGGCCGCTGATGGCCCGACGCCCGCCGGGGCGGCCGCTGATGGCCCGACGCCCGCCGGGGCAGCCGCTGTCGGCCCGACGCCCGCCGGGGCCGCGGGTGCCGGGGCCGCGGGTGCCGGGGCCGCGGGTGCCGGGGCCTCTGCGGTCGTGCGGCTGCCGGTGGGGGCGACACTGCGGCTGTCGGCGGTGTGGACCGGGACGCTCGCCTTCGCGCTGTACGTCGCCATCGAGGTGTCCGCCGGTCTGTGGGCGTTCCTGCTGCTGACCGAGGGGCGCGGCGTGAGCGCGGCGGTGGCCGGCGGCTGCGTCTCCGCGTACTGGGGGAGTCTCTTCCTGGGTCGGGTGGTGCAGGGCGTGGTGGCCGAGCGCCTCGGTGCCACGCAGGTGCTGCGCGCCAGCCTGGTCGGGATGGCCGTGGGCGCGGCGCTGATCGCCGTACCCGGGCCGGCCGCGCTGGCGGTGCTCGGCCTGGTCGTGGTGGGCTTCGCCGCCGCGCCCGTGTTCCCACTGCTCACCCTCACCACCGCCGAACGGGTCGGCGCGGCGCACGCGGACCGGGCCATCGGGTTGCAGATCGGTGCCTCCGGCATCGGGGCGGCGCTCGTCCCGGGCGGGCTCGGTGTGCTGATCGGCAACACGTCGGTGCAGGTGCTGGGCGCGGCCCTGCTGGTGCTCTCGCTGGCGTTGATCGCGCTGTACGAGTGGGGTGCCCGTCGACCCACCGCCGGGCCGCCCGTGCCAACGGTGCCGGCTCAGCCCGGCGGGGAGGCTCAGCCCGGCGGGGAGGCTCAGCCCGGCGGGGAGGCTCAGCCCGGCGGGGAGGCTCAGACGTCCGGCCCGGTCCGGCCGGTGGTGGACGGGCGGTAGGCGCGCTGCGGGTCGGTCGCCTCCCGGGCCGTGCCCCGGGTCGCCCCGTCGCGGTCCGAGGCGGCCGGCCCGTGCCCGAACGCGGCTTCCTCGCCTGCGTCGTTGGCCGTCACGTCGTCGGCCTGCCCGTCGAGGCTGGAGCCGGACACCGCCTGCTCCAGCTCTTCCAACGGAAGCCGTTCCTCGTCCCGCCACACCCTGATGTCGTCGTCGGTCATGTCTTCAGCGGTACCCGGGCGCGATGATCGCAAACGGGCGACAGGGCTCGGACACGGCGATGGCCGCCAGGACTCTGGCGGCCATCGGTGTCACTGCTCAGCCTCACGGCTGCGGACGGTCCACCGAGCCGCGCCAGGCACCGGTCTCCTGACCGCGCCGCTCGATGTAGGTCTTGAACCGCTCCAGGTCGCCCTTGGCCCGCCGGTCGACGATGCCGAGCTTGTCGCCGGCCTGCTCGACGACGCCGTGCGGCTCGAATTCGAGCTGGAGGGTGACCCGCGTCTTGTCCGCGTCGAGCCGGTGGAAGGTCACCACGCCGGCCTGCTGGGTGCCGTCGGTCGAGCGCCAGGCGACCCGCTCGTCGGGGAGCTGTTCGGTGATCTCGGCGTCGAACTCACGCTTGACCCCGGCGATGTCCACGGTCCAGTGGGTCATCGTGTCGGAGAGCTGCCTGACCTCCGACACGCCCTCCATGAACTCGGGGAATTCCTCGAACTGCGTCCACTGGTCGTACGCGGTGCGTACGGGCACGGAAACGTCAACGTGTTCGGTTACGCCACTCATCGGTTAGAACCTCCTTCAGTCGCTGGTGGTTGTCGGATCGGGGGACGATCCCGCTCACCAGCGAGTTGTCTCGTTCTTGTTGCCGAGCGCGGCCCACACCTCGGAAACGGTCTGGTAGAGGGTGCCCTCGGGCAGTCGTTCCAGCGCCGCCACGATGTCGTCCGGCGCCTCGTTCTCGCGGGCGCTGGCGATGAGCACCAGGCGGTCGCCCGGCAGCGCGCTCATCGAGATGAACCGGCCCAGCCGGCTGCGCTGCTCGACGTCCGTGGAACTCATCCCCTGCGGGGTGCCGGTGCGCAGGTCGCCGGCGGGGGCGGTGGTCGTCTCCGGCTGGTCCTCGCCGGCCGGCTCCGGCACCCGCGACTCGTCGACCCGGGAGCCACCGGTCCCCGGCCCCTGCACGAGGCCGCTGACCTCCTGACTCATCTGTTCGTCGATCCTCGGTCCGTGCTTGCTGTTGCCACGCTCCATGCCTTCTGCGCTACCCGGCACCCCGCCCGCTAAACCGGCACCGGGCCACGAACCGGCCCTCGGTCGGGCCCGGCACCGGACACCCGGTCGCGAACCTCGTCAGGCGTTCGCGGGCTTCCGCGGCGGCAGCACCGGGTCGTCCGGGTCGGGGTCGCCGGCCTGCAACTGTCGTCCGCGCTGCACCTCGGCGTTGATCTGGACGCCCAGCATCAGCGCCGAGTTGGACAGGTAGAGCCAGACCAGGAACGCGATGGCCGCGCCCAGGCTGCCGTAGGTCGTCTTGTACGAGGCGAAGGTGGCCACGTAGAGGCCGAAGCCGAAGGAGACAGCCGTCCAGGAGACCAGGGCCACCGCGCCGCCGGGGGTGAGCCAGCGGAAGCGGGGTTGGCGCACGTTCGGGGCGATCCAGAACAGCAGCGACAGCAGCACCATCATGACCATGGCGAGCACCGGCCACTTCGCCACGCTCCACACCGTGCGGGCCAGGCCACCGGCGTTGATCAGCTCGCCGACCGCGTCGGTGACGGGGCCGCTGACGATGAGCGCGAGGGCGACCACCGCGAGCAGCACCAGCGTCACCGCGGCCAGACCGATCTGGATGGGCCGTAACTTCCAGACCGGCCGGCCCTCGGTCACCCCGTAGATGGCGTTGGAGGCCCGGGTGAACGCCCCGATGAAACCCGACGCGGACCACAGCGCGCCGAGCAGGCCGAAGCTCAGCAGCAGCTTGGGGTTGCTCTGGTCGACCACCACGGTGCGGATCACCCCGACCACGCCGCCGTCGTCGCCGGTCACCACCGATCCGGCGCCCACCTGCTTGGCCAGGTCGACCACCGTGTCCAGGGTCCGCTCGCCGTCGGAGACCAGGCCGACCAGGGCCACCACCACGATCGCGGACGGAAAGAGCGCCAGCACCCCGTAGTAGGTGAGCGCCGCGGCCCAGTCGGAGCAGTTGTCGTTGACGAAGTTCTGCACGCTGCGGACCAGCACGCCACGCCAGGTCCGCAGGCTCAACTGGCGCATCCGCCGGGGCACGGGGGTGCCGTCCGCGCCGTCACGCGTCGTGTCGGGCTCCGTGGTCGTCATGCCCGCTCCCTGCGCCCCGGCCACCGGATGACCGGGCGTCCGGTCGGGCCTGCGGCGCCCGGTACCCGGATCACGAAATCGACAAACCCGCTCGGCGCCGTACCCGTAGGGCTAGGGTTTGCCGCCGCGTCACGGGGGAACGGTCAGGGTGACCGCAGTCGACACGGAGGAGGACGAGATGCCCGGGCGCGAGGACCTGCCCAGCACGCTGCGACGCTCCCCGGAGAAGGCGCAGCGCACCTGGGAGAAGACGCACGACTCGGCGGTGGAGACCTACGGCGAGGGGGAGCGGTCGCACCGCACCGCCTTCGCCGCAGTGAAGCACCAGTTCGAGAAGGTGGGCGACCACTGGGAGCCGAAGGGCCGCAAGGGCCCGAGCGATCAGCAGGCCGCCGGCGGCGGGCCGGAACGGCGCGCACCCACCGCCGGTGGGGTGGACGCCAACGCCAGCAAGGACCACCTCATGTCGGTGGCCCGCAAACTCGACGTCCCCGGCCGGTCCAGCATGACCAAACCGGACCTGGTCAAGGCGATCGAGAAGGCCAACGACCGGGCCACCCGCAAGGCTCGCGGCGACTGACCGCCACGACCGGGGAGCACCACCGACGCGGTACGGGCGGACGCGCCACCCCTGCGTCCGCCCGTGCCGTTCACCAGTGACCGCCGCCCGGCGCCTCGATGTGCACCGCCTTCGTGGCGGTGAACTCGTCCAGCAGCTCCGGGCCGTACCCGAAGCCCTGGCCACTGGCGCGGCGCGGGTGCGCGGCGCCCCCCGGCGCGCCGCCGAACACCGCGTTGACCTTGACGGTGCCCACCGGCAGCTCCCGCCAGGCCCGCTGCGCGTGGCTCATCGACGTGGTCAAGACGGTCGCGGCCAGGCCGTACGGGGAGTCCGCGGCGCAGCGCAGCGCCTCGTCGAACGAGTCGACGACCACCACCGGGGCGACCGGCCCGAACGTCTCCTCCCGCACCAACGGCATGTCGTGCCGGCAGTCGGTGACCACCGTGGCCGGGTAGAACGCCCCCGGCCCGTCCGGCACCTCGCCGCCGGTCCGCACCCGAGCGCCGGCCGCCACCGCCGCCGCGACCTGCCCGTGCACCTGATCCCGGTGCCGCCTGTCGACAAGCGGGCCCAGGTCGGTGTCCTGGTCCCGGCCCGGCCCGACCCGCAGGCCCTCGGCGCGCCGCACCAGCGCGGCCACGAAGTCGTCGGCCACCTCCCGGTGCACGTAGATCCGCTCCACCGCCACGCAGATCTGCCCCGCGTTGGCGAACGCGCCGAGCGCGGCCTGACCGGCCGCCCACTCCGGATCGACGCCCGCGTCCACGATCATCGGGTCGCTGCCCCCGTTCTCCAGCAGCACCTTCGCCCCGGTGCGGGCCGCGGCGGCGGCGATCGCCCGGCCGGTCGCCGTGGATCCCACGTGCGCCACCACGTCGACGTCCTGGGCGGCCAGCGCCGCGCCGACCGCACCGCCACCGGTGAGCAGCGACAACACGCCGGCCGGCAACGCCTGGTCCAGGGCCCGGGTCAGCAGCCAACCCGTCGCGGGGGCCCGTTCGCTCGGTTTGTAGAGCACCACGTTGCCGGTCACCAGGGCGGCGCCGAGCAGCCCGCAGGAGATCGCCACCGGGTCGTTCCAGGGCGTGATCGCGGCCACCACGCCGCGCGGCTGCGGAGTCATGAAGTCCAGCGCGTCCGCCGCGCCGTGCAGCGTCCGCCCGCCGCGCAGCGGGGCCAGTTCCGCGTACTGCCGCAGGGTGCCGATGCCCGCCTCGACGCCGCCGCGGGCGTCCGCCAACGGCTTGCCCATCTCGGCGGTGACCGCCGCGGCCAACTCCTGGGCGGCCTCCGCCACCGCGTCCGCGGCCCGGTGCAGCGCCGCGGCCCGCTCGGCCGGCGCGGTCGCCGCCCACCGGGCGGCCGCGTCGCGGGCCGCCTGCGTCGCCTTGCCGACCTCGTCGGCCGTGGCCACCGGCACGGTGCTCACCGGCGCGTCGTCCGCCGGATCACGTACGACAAGTTCGCCGCCGTCGCCGCCCGCGCCCCACACCCCGCCCACCAACTGCGCAACCGTGTACATGCGGCGCTGGATGCCCCGGCCCCGGCGTGGCAAACGCGTTTCGCCCGGTCGCGCCCCGGGTAGGCGGATCGGATGACTACCACCGCCGCGCCGAGCGTGGACGCCGTCATCGTCGGGGCCGGTCACAACGGTCTCGTGGCGGCCAACCTGCTGGCCGACGCCGGCTGGGAGGTGGTGGTGCTGGAGGCGACAGCGGTGCCCGGCGGTGCGATCCGCTCCGCCGAGGTGACCGCACCCGGCTACCTGAGCGACCTGTACAGCTCGTTCTACCCCCTCGGCTACGCCTCACCGGTGCTGCGCGACCTCGACCTGGGGCGGTACGGCCTGTCCTGGCGGCACGCGCCGGACGTGTTGGCGCACCTGCTGCCGGACGGCCGGGCCGCGGTGATCAACCGGGACCCGGACGTCACCGCCGCCTCGCTGGAGCAGTTCGCGCCCGGCGACGGCAAGCGCTGGCTCAACGCGTACACCGACTGGGTGGAGGTGGCCGAGCCGATGCTGACGGCCATCACCTCGCCGTTCCCGCCGGTCCGCGGCGGGTTGGGTCTGTTGCGTCGACTGCGGGTCGCCGGCGCGTTGCGACTGGCGCGACGCCTGGTGGTGCCGGTCCGCAAGCTCGGCGACGAACTCTTCGACGGCGCCGGCGGGCCGGCCCTGCTGGCCGGCTGCGCCCTGCACACCGACCTGTCCCCGGAGGAGGCCGGCTCCGGGGTGTACGGCTGGCTGCTGGCCATGCTCGGCCAACAGATCGGTTGGCCGGTGCCCGCGGGTGGCGCACAGCAGATCACCAACGCGCTGGTGGCCCGGCTACAGGAACGTGGGGGGACGATCCTCTACGGCGCCCGCGTCGACCGGGTGCTCACCGCCCGGGGCCGGGCGATGGGGGTACGCACGGAGGGCGGCGCGCTGTGGCGGGCCCGCCGGGCAGTGCTCGCCGACGTGCCCGCGCCGGCGTTGTTCCTCGACCTGGTGGGCGCGGCGGCCCTGCCGTCGCGGCTGGTGGAGGATCTGGCGCACTTCCGGTGGGACGGGTCGACGCTGAAGGTGGACTGGGCACTCTCCGCGCCGGTGCCCTGGACCAACCGGGAGCTGGCCGGCGCCGGCACCGTGCACCTCGGCGCGGACCTCGACGGGCTGACCTACTACGCGGGCGAGTTGGCCCGTGGCGAGCTGCCCCGCGACCCGTTCCTGCTGGTCGGGCAGATGTCGGTGGCCGAGCCCAGCCACTCTCCGCCGGGCACCGAGTCGCTCTGGGCGTACACCCACCTGCCGTTTCGCCGGGACTGGCGCGCCGAGGACGTCGCCGGGCACGTGCAGCGGATGGAGGAGGTGCTGGAGGCGGCGGCCCCGGGGTTCCGGCAACTGGTCGTCGGCCGACACGTGGCCGGGCCCGCCGACCTGGAGAGCGACAACCCGAGCCTGGTCGGCGGTGCACTGGGCGGCGGAACCGCCGCCGCGTACCAGCAGCTCTTCCTGCGCCCGATCCCCGGCCTGGGCCGGGCGGACACCCCGGTGGACCGGCTCTTCCTGGCCAGCGCCTCGGCGCACCCCGGCGGCGGGGTGCACGGCGCACCGGGCGCGAACGCGGCCCGCGCGGCGCTGGCCCGTGACCGCGCCCTCACCGGCCCCGCCTACGCCGCAGCGATCGCCACCGCACACCGCGCCATCTACCCCACCTAACCCAACCCCACCCCACCCCACCCGCCGTCCGCCCTCCACCCCGCCGCCCGCGTTGATCATGGGGTTGACGGGGCGATTGGAGATCAACAGGCCCGTTAATCTCATGATCACCGGGGGCGGGGCGGGGGCGGGGGGCGGGGCGGGGCGGGGCGGGGGCGGGGTCAGCGGGTGATGTTGCGGTGTTTGCTGCGGAGGCGGAACGGCATCAGGGCGCTCTCCACCTTGGTTGCGGTGGTCATCTTGGACAGGCCCTCCTGCCGCTCCTCGAAGCGGATCGGCACCTCCAGGATGGTGTGCCCGAGCTTGGTGGCGAGGTAGTGCATCTCCACCTGGAAGCTGTAGCCGTTGGACTGCACCCGGTTCAGACCGATGTCGCGCAGCGCGTCGCCCCGCCAGATCTTGAAGCCGGCGGTCAGGTCCCGGATGCGTACCCGCAGCAGGGTGTGCACGTAGAGGTTCGCCCAGCCGCTGAGGGCCCGACGGTACAGCGGCCAGTTCTCGTCCAGCTCGCCACCGGGCACGTAGCGGGAACCGATCACCACGCTCGCCTGGGTGGACAACAGTGCGCCCAGCATCCCCGGCAGCGCCTCCGGCGGATGCGACAGGTCCGCGTCCATCTGCGCCACGTACTCGGCGCCGCCCTCGATCGCCCGGGTCATCCCGTCGACGTACGCCCGGCCGAGGCCCTCCTTGCCGGCGCGGTGCACGACCTCCACCCGGTCGGGATGTTCGATGGCCAGCTTGTCGGCCACGTCACCGGTGCCGTCGGGGGAGTTGTCGTCGGCGACGAGGATGCGCAGGCCGGGCAGTGGCAGGGCGAGCAGCCGCTCTACAAGCGTGGGCAGGTTGCCCGCTTCGTTGTAGGTGGGCACGACGACGGTCAGGCGTGCGTCCCGCCACGGCGACGGCAGCTGCACAGGCTCGATCATGCGGACATCCTCGGTTTGCGGACAGGGGGCTCCCGGCAAGGGTATCCAGTTGTCACATTCGGGTTGAAGAGGCACCCCTTCCGGGCGTTGCGCACTGCGGTGTCGTGCCGGTGTGGGCATTGATCCCGCTGGTCGCAGGCGTTGCGTACCACAGCCGATACCGACCATCGCCGATCCCGGCCGGTCACCGTCGGCCCGCGGCGGTCCGCGCGCCCGGGGCGGGTCAGCGTCGGCGACGGGCCACGGCGGTGAGGGCGAGCGCCGCCGCGGCGAGCGCGACACCGGACAACGCCGGCTTGTGGGTGCCGACCCAGAGCGCCGCCGACCGGTCACGTGCCCGGTCGTGGAACACACCCTCGGTGCCCCGGTCCGTGTCGTCGTCGCCGGGCTCGTCGAGATTGTCCCGCCAGGTGTGCGGATCGATCTTCTCAGCGGTCTGCTGACTCTCGTAGCCGTCGCGGGCCAACTTCCGGTCGAGCAGGCCGGGAAACAGGATGTCCGCCAGTCGGGCCTGCCACGTCGGGCCACCCACGTTCAGCTCCCGGGTGCCCCGGTCGGCGGCCCAGACGATGGCCCGGGCGGCCAACTCCGGCGTGAAGATCGGCGGCACCGGCTGCGGATGCCGGGGCAGCCGGGTACGGACCCAGGAGAACTGCGGCGTGTTGACCGCGGGCAACTGCACCATCGACAGCCGTACCCCCGGGCAGTCGTGCAGCAGCTCGGCGCGCAGCGAGTCGTTGAAGCCCTGGACGGCGTGCTTGCTCGCGCAGTACGCCGACTGCAACGGGATCCCCCGGTAGGCCAACGCCGAGCCCACCTGCACGATCGTGCCCCGCCCGTGCGCCCGCATGTGCCGCAACGCGGCCAGGGTGCCGTGCACGGTGCCCAGGTAGGTGACCTCGGTAACCCGGCGGAACTCCCGCGCCGGGATCTCCCAGGCCGGCGCGAACACCGACGCCATCGCGTTGTTGATCCACAGGTCGATGCCACCCCACCTGTGCACCACGTCGTCGGCGGCCTGCTGCACCGCACCCGCGTCGGCCACGTCGACCCGGTATCCGCGCACGTCGGCGGCACCGCGCAGGCGACACTCCCGCTCCGCGGCGGCCAGACCCGCCGCTCCCCGGGCCAGCAGCGCCAGCCGGGCGCCCCGAGCCGCGTACGCGTGCGCGACGGCCCGACCGACGCCGGCGCTCGCCCCGGTCACCACCACGGTCTGCGTCACGATGCGCCCTTCTGCCGAGCGGCGATGTCGGCGAGCCGGTCCAGCGTCTCCCGGTTGCGCAGGTGCAGCACCAGGTCGTTGACCTTGTTGCGGACCCAGCGCAGCGGACCGGCGGCGAAGTCCTCCCCGAGGCGGACCCGGGTGCGGCCCCCGTCGACCGGTTGCAGCGTGAACGCCACGATCGCCTCGCCGGCCGGCCAGAGACCGGCCTTCAGCACGAGCCGGTGCGGCGGCTCGCAGACCAGCACCGTCGACGCGTCCTGCAGGGAGAACGGCCACGGTCCCGCACGGTGGTGCAGTTGGCTGCCCACCCGGGGCCAGGCTTCGTCCACGTCGCGTACGTGTGCCGTCCCGACCACCCAGTCGCTGTACGTCCACCCGTCGGCGAGCACGTCGAACACCTGCTGCGGGGGAGCGTCGATCACTTTCTCCACAATCGCCACTGGGCTCCCATACCCTGAGGCGGCAGGGGCTAACGGCTGGCGGGTTAGCTTCTCCGGCACGGCGGGTAAGGCCGACACGGGCACTGCTGGCGGCGGCGCCCAGCGCCCCGACGGCGACGTTTACTCCTCGGGGCGCAGGGAACCCGCCGGCTGTGCGACAGGACCAGGAGGATCCGTATCAGCGCAGGTCAGCCCGGGCGTACGCCGCTGCTGACCGCGCCGGTTCCAGGTCCGTCGAGAGCCGGGCGGGAGTCCTCTACGACGCCGTGTTGCTGGACCGCGACGGCACCCTGATCGAGGACGTGCCCTACAACGGTGACCCGGAGAAGGTGCGGCCGGTGCCGGGGGCGCGGGCGGCGCTGGACCGGCTGCGGGCGGCCGGGCTGCGCCTGGCGGTCGTGACGAACCAGTCGGGCCTGGCCCGGGGCTACTTCGGTGCCGAGCAGATGCGGGCGGTGCACGCCCGCGTCGAGGAGCTGTTGGGTCGGTTCGACGCGTGGCTGATCTGCCCGCACGACGACGCCGACGGCTGTGCCTGCCGCAAACCGGCACCGGGTCTGGTGCACGCCGCCGCCCGGGAGTTGGGCACGACCGCGTCCCGGTGCGCGATGGTGGGCGACATCGGCCGGGACGTCGCCGCCGCGCTGGCCGCGGGTGCCGCCGGGGTGCTGGTGCCCACACCGGTGACCCGGCCGGAGGAGATCGCCGCCGCCGGCTGGGTGGCCAGCGATCTACCGGCGGCGGTGGACGAGATCCTGCGCCGCCAGCGGGCCGTGCACCCGGTGACCGCGCTGGGCGACCCGGTGCGGACCGCGTTGGTGGTCCGGTCGGATTCGGCGGGGGACGTGCTGGTCACCGGGCCGGCCATCCGCGCCGTCGCGGCCGGGGCGCAGCGGGTGGTGCTGTTGTGCGGGCCCCGTGGCCGTGCCGCCGCCGACCTGCTGCCCGGCGTCGACGAGATCATCGAGTACCCGCTGCCGTGGATCGACAGCACGCCGGGGCCGGTCGATCCGGAGTCGGTGCGCGGCCTCACGGCCCGCCTCGGCGCGGTCGGTGCGGACCAGGCGGTGGTGTTCACCTCGTTCCACCAGTCCGCCCTGCCGCTGGCGCTGCTGCTGCGGATGGCGGGGATCGGCCGGATCGCGGCGATCAGCGACGACTACCCGGGCTCGCTGCTGGACATCCGGCACCGGGTGCCGGTGGGCGTCCCCGAACCCGAACGGGCCCTCTCCCTCGCCGCCGCCGCCGGCCATCGGCTGCCCGACGGCGACGAACCCGTGCTCCGGCTGCGCCGCGACGCCGTGACGCCGCGCCCGGCCGATCTCGGCGACCCGGGGTACGTGGTGCTGCACCCGGGCTCGGCCGCGTCGAGCCGGGCCTGCCCGCCCGAGGTGGCGACCCGGATCGCCGGGGCGCTGACCGCCGCCGGGCACCGGGTGCTGGTCACCGGCGGCCGGGACGAGCGGGGGATCACCGCCCGGGTGGCGGCGGCCGGCGGCACCGACCTGGGCGGCCGGACCGATCTGGCCGGGCTGGCCGCGATCGTCGCGGACGCCGGCGCGGTCGTGGTCGGCAACACCGGGCCCGCGCACCTGGCCGCCGCGACCGGCGTACCGGTGGTGAGCCTGTTCGCGCCGACCGTGCCGTTCGGCCAGTGGGGGCCCTACCGGGTGCCCACCGTCCGGCTCGGCGACGCCGCCGCGCCCTGCCGGGAGACCCGGGCGGCCAGTTGCCCGGTCCCCGGGCACCCCTGCCTCAGTGGTGTCGACCCGGACGACGTGGTCGACGCGCTGCGGACGCTCGCCGTCAGCGGTGGTGGCCGGTGATGAACATCCTGCTCTGGCACGTGCACGGTTCCTGGACCACGTCGTTCGTGCACGGCAGCCACCGCTACCTGATCCCGACCACACCCGAGCGTGGCCCGTACGGCCTCGGCCGGGCCCGCACCTACCCGTGGCCGGACAGCGCGGTCGAGGTGACCCCGGAGGAACTGCCGGACACCGACGTCGACGTGGTCATCCTGCAACGTCCCGAGGAGATCGACCGGGCGCAGGCATGGCTGCGCCGCCGCCCGGGTCGCGACATCCCGGCCATCTACGTCGAGCACAACACCCCGAAGGGCGACGTGCCGAACACCCGGCACCCGATGGCCGACCGCGACGACCTGCTCATCGCCCACGTCACCGGGTTCAACCAGATCTTCTGGGACACCGGCGACACCCGCACCACAGTTGTCGACCACGGCATCGTCGCTCCCTCCGCGACCTACACCGGCGAGCTGGACCGACTCGCCGTGGTGATCAACGAGCCGGTACGACGAGGTCGGGTCACCGGCACCGACCTGCTGCCCCAGTTCGCCGAGATCGCGCCGCTGGACGTGTTCGGGATGGGCGTCGCCGGTCTGGCCGACCACCTCGGGCTGCCGGCCGACCGGCTCACCAGTCACGACGACGTGCCCCAGGACCGGATGCACGCCGAACTGGCCCGGCGGCGGGCGTACCTGCACCTGTGCCGGTGGACCTCGCTCGGGCTCAGCCTCATCGAGGCGATGGCGATCGGCCTGCCGGTCGTCGCGCTCGCCACCACCGAGGCGGTGACGGCGGTGCCCCCGGAGGCGGGGGCCCTCGCCACCCGGACCGACACCCTGCTCGACGCCGCCCGCCGGTTCATCGCCGAGCCGGCGACCGCGCGCCAGGCCGGCGCGGCGGCGCGAACCGCCGCGCGGAACAGGTACGGCCTCGACCGTTTCCTCGCTGACTGGGACCGGCTGCTGGAGGAGGAAGTATGCGGATCGCGATGATCTCGGAGCACGCCAGCCCGCTCGCCGTCCTCGGAGGGGAGGACGCCGGCGGTCAGAACACGCACGTCGCGGAGCTGTCCGCCGCGCTCGCCGCCGCGGGGCACGAGGTGCGGGTCTACACCCGCCGGGACGCGCTCGACCTGCCGGTGACCGTGCGCAGCCCGGACGGGTACGACGTGGTGCACGTGCCGGCCGGCCCGGCCGAGCCGGTGGCCAAGGACGCGTTGTTGCCGCACATGCGGGAGTTCAGCCGGTGGCTGATCGAGCGTTGGCGGGGCGGGGACTGGGTGCCCGAGGTGATCCACGCGCACTTCTGGATGAGTGGCCTGGCGGCGTTGACGGCCGGTCGGCAGACCGGGGTGCCGGTGGTGCAGACGTACCACGCGTTGGGCACGGTGAAGCGCCGCTACCAGGGCGTCCAGGACACCAGCCCGGCCCGGCGGGTGTCCTACGAGCGCGAGCTGGGTCGCTCGGTGGACCGGATCGTGGCGCAGTGCCGCGACGAGGTGGGCGAGTTGGTCCGGATGGGGGTGCCCCGGTCCCGGATGACAGTGGTGCCGTCGGGGGTCAACCTCGCCACGTTCGCCCCGCTCGGTCCGGCCGCCGACCGCGAGCCGGGACGCGCCCGGATCCTCACCGTGGGCCGGCTTGTCGAACGCAAGGGCTTCCAGACGGTGATCCGGGCGATGGCTCTGGTGCCGGATGCCGAGTGCGTGGTCGTCGGCGGCCCACCCGAGGGGCTGCTGGAGACCGACCCGTACGCCCGGCGGCTGCGGGCCCTCGCCGAGTCGTGCGGGGTGGCCGACCGGGTGCACCTGGTCGGCGCGGTCCCCCGGGAGGAGATGGGCCGCTGGTACCGCTCCGCGGACCTGCTGGTCGCCGCACCCTGGTACGAGCCGTTCGGGTTGACCCCGCTGGAGGCGATGGCCTGTGGGGTGCCGGTCGTCGGCACCGCCGTGGGCGGTATCCGGGACACCGTGGTCGACGGGACGACAGGTGACCTCGTGCCGGCCCGGGACCCGCAGGCGCTGGCCGCCGCGATCCAGGGCCTGCTCGATGACCGGATCAGGCGCTTCGCGTACGCGACGGCGGCGCGTGAGCGGGCTCGGGCGCGGTACTCGTGGGCGGCCACCGCCGAGCGGTTGGTCGAGGTCTACAGCGAGGTGGCCGCGGTCCGCCGACCGGCCCGGGTGGTGGCCTGATGCCGGCGGGCAGCCTGCTCGACACCCACCTGACGAACCTCGCGGCGGCGCTGGTGCCGTACCGACGGTGTGAGTCGCAGCTGGCGCGCTGGGGTGCGGACCTGGCCCACCGGCTGGCCGCCGGGGGACGCCTGCTGGTGGCCGGCAACGGCGGCAGCGCCGCGGAGGCCCAGCACCTCACCGCCGAGCTGGTCGGCAAGCTCCACCACGACCGTCAGCCGCTGTCCGCGATCGCGCTGCACGCCGAGACGAGCGCGCTCACCGCCATCGCCAACGACTACGGCTACACCGACGTGTACGCCCGTCAGGTGCGCGCACACGGTCGTCGCGGCGACGTCCTGCTGCTGCTCAGCACGAGCGGCACCAGCCCCAATCTGGTCAGTGCCGCCCGGGCCGCCCGCGACGTCGGCGTGACGACCTGGGCCCTCACCGGCGCGGCACCCAATCCCCTCGCCGACGCCTGCGACGAGGTGCTGGCCGTGGCGTCTCCGGACACCCAGGTCGTCCAGGAGCTGCACCTGGTGACGAGTCATCTGCTCTGCGAGTACCTCGAACAGGAACTGGTCGCGACCACCGACCCAGCGCTCGGCCACGACGCGCCGGCACCGGTGCGCACCGGGGTCGAGGTGGTACTCGACGGTGGGCCCGGACAGCAGGTCGACGCGTGAGGATGGGGAGGCAAGCGTGAGGGGACCGGTGGTGGTGCTCGGGGACACCCTGCTCGACCGGGACGTGGAGGGGGTGGTGAACCGGCTCTGCCCGGACTCCCCGGTGCCCGTCCTGGACGAGACCGCCGCCAGTGACCGACCGGGTGGCGCCGGCCTGGCGGCGGTGTTCGCCGCCGCGCAGGGCGCCGAGGTGGTGCTGGTGACCGCGCTCGCCGACGACGCCGGCGGGGCCCGACTGAGCGCGCTGCTCGCCGCGGCCGGCGTGCAGGTGTATCCGCTGGCCCTGTCCGGTGCGACGCCGGAGAAGATCCGGTTGCGGGCCCGGGGCCGGGTGCTGCTGCGCCACGACCGTGGCGGCGCGTCCGGGGAGCCGGGTCAGCCCTCCGACGAGGTGCTGCGGGTGATCGGCGCGGCGTCCGCGGTGCTGGTCAGCGACTACGGGCGGGGGGTGGCCCGGCAGCCCGCGCTGCGTGACGCGTTGTCCGCCACCCGCGCGCCGGTGGTGTGGGACCCGCACCCGCGTGGCCCGGCGGCGATTCCCGGCGTCCACCTGGCCACCCCGAACGAGTCGGAGGTGCGCGACCTGGTCCCCGCCCTGCCCGGTGCCTCCCGGCTGGCCACCGCGTCGCGTGGCGCGCAGGGGCTGCGCCGACGCTGGCGGGCCGGTGCGGTGGCGGTGACGCTGGGCGGGGACGGCGCGTTGCTCTGCCATGCCGGGTCGACACCGCTGGTGGTGCCGACCCCGGGCAGCGCCGAGGGGGACACCTGCGGTGCCGGCGACCGGTTCGCGGCGGCCGCCAGTCTCGCGTTGGCCCGGGGCGCGCTGGTCTCCGAGGCGGTGCAGGCGGCGGTCGCCGAGGCGTCCGCGTACGTCGCCGGTGGGGGAGTGGCGGCGGCACTGCCACCGCCGGCACGGCCCATGCCGACGAGCGTCGTCGGCCCGGGAGGTGACCGGGTGGGCGTCGCGCCGGTCGCCACGCTGCTTGCCGAGGTACGGGCCACCGGCGGCACGGTGGTGGCCACCGGCGGTTGCTTCGACCTGCTGCACGCCGGGCACGTGGCCACCCTGCAGGCCGCCCGACAACTCGGCGACTGCCTGATCGTCTGCGTGAACTCGGACGCGAGCGTGGCCGGGCTCAAGGGGCCGGACCGACCGGTGATGTCCGAGGGCGACCGCGCCCGGCTGCTGGCCGCCCTGAGCTGTGTGGACGCGGTCCTCATCTTCGACGAGCCGACCCCGGACGCGGCCCTGTCCTGGGTCCGACCGGACATCTGGGTCAAGGGTGGCGACTACGCCACCGGCGGTGGCGACGACGCCGCCACCCTGCCGGAGGCGGAGGTCCTGAAACGGTGGGGCGGGAACACGGTGGTGGTGCCCTACCTGGACGGTCGCTCCACCACCGACATGATCGCCCGGACGCTCGCGGAGCGGACCCGATGACCGCCGCGCGGCCGGGTGCCGGGCCGACCGTCCTGGTCACCGGGGGTGCCAGTGGGCTCGGTGCGGCGGTGGTCGCCGCGGTGGCCGCCTCCGGTGGCCGGCCGGTCGTCCTGGACCGGCAACCGCCGGCCGACGGGGTGTCCTGGACCGAGTGCGACCTGGCCGACACCCGGGCCGCCGAGGTGGCCACCCAACACCTCGCCGAGCAGGCCGGCGGCCTGGACGCGGTGGTCACCGCCGCGGGAACGGACGTCCCGGGTCGACTCGCCGACGTGCCGGGGGAGACCTGGGACCGGATCGTCGCCGTGGATCTGCTGGCCACCGCTGCGGTGATCCGGGCCGCCCTGCCGTTCCTGCTGACGTCCCGGGGCCGCATCGTCACGGTCGCCTCCACACTGGGCGTCAAGGCGGTAAGCGACGCCACCGCCTACTGCGCGGCGAAGTTCGGCGTGGTCGGCTTCACCCGCGCCCTCGCCGCCGAACTCGCCGGTCAGGTCGGCGTCACGCTGCTCATCCCCGGCGGGATGCGCACGTCGTTCTTCGACGAGCGCGACCCGCAGTACAAGCCGGGGCCGGACGCGATCCTCAACGACCCCGTCGACACCGCCGCCGCGATCATGTTCGCGCTCACCCAGCCGCCCGGCTGCGCGGTGCGGGAGCTGGTGGTCTGCGCCGAGCAGGAGACCTCGTACCCGTGATCCTCGTGCTGCGCGCCCTCGGCGTCGGCGACCTGGTGACCGCGGTGCCCGCGCTGCGGGCGCTGCGGGCCGCGTACCCCGGTCGGGAGTTGGCGCTTGCCGCGCCCGCCTGGCTGGCCCCGCTCGTCGACCTGGTCGGCGGTGTCGACCGGCTGGTGGACACCACCGGGCTGGACCGACAGCTGCGGGTCGGGTCGGCGCCGTCGGTCGCGGTCAACCTGCACGGGCGCGGCCCGCGATCACACCGGTTGCTGGCGACCACCCGACCCGGTCGGTTGCTGGCCTTCGCCAACGTCGACGCCGGCCACGTCGACGGTCCGCGGTGGTCCGTCGACGAGCACGAGGTGGACCGGTGGTGTCGGCTGCTGTCCTGGTACGACATCGCGGCCGACCGCACCGACCTCGGTCTGCGTCGACCCGGGTCGGCCGGGTTGCCCTCAGGTGTCACGGTGCTGCACCCCGGCAGCAAGATCCACGCCAAGCGGTGGCCCGCGCAGCGGTTCGCGGCGCTGGCCCGGACGCTCACCGAGCAGGGCCACCGGGTGTTGCTCACCGGATCGGCCGACGAACAGGCGCTGGCGGCCCGGGTGGCCGACGCGGCCGGGCTGGGGTCCGAGCAGGTGCTGGCCGGGCGGACCGACCTCGGTGGGCTCGCCGCGCTGGTGGCCGGTGCCCGCCTGGTGGTCAGCGCGGACACCGGGGTGGCCCACCTGGCCACCGGGTTCGGTACGCCGTCGGTCGTCCTGTTCGGGCCGGTGCCGCCGGCGCACTGGGGGCCGCCGGTGGACCGCCCCCGGCACCGGGTGCTCTGGGCCGGCGAGGGCGATTGGCCGGGGTGGGACGGGGTAGGAAGCCACCCGACGATGGCGGCTCTGCGCATCGACGAGGTGCTGGCCGCCGTGGCGGAGGTGGAGAGGGTGGTGCGGGTCTCCGGTGCGGTTGCGGCGTAGTGACCCGGGTCGACCGGGGTACGGGCGGCGCCGGCGCGGACGGGGCTGGCTCTTCGTCGACCCGGCCGGCGAGCCGGTCCGGGATCCGGAGGTGCTGGCGAGGCTGCGGGAGCTGGTGATCCCGCCGGCCTGGCAGAGCGTCTGGATAGCGCCGCACGCGAACGGGCACATCCAGGCGATCGGAATCGACGCGGCCGGCCGCAAGCAGTACGTCTACCACCCGCGGTGGCGGGAGAAGCAGGACGAGGCGAAGTTCGACCACATGCTGGAGGTGGCCCGGCGGCTGCCGGTGCTGCGCGAGCGGGTGGGGCGTGACCTGGACGGCCGGGGGCTGGGCCGGGACCGGGTGCTGGCCACGGTGGCCCGCCTGCTGGACATGGGGATGTTCCGGGTCGGCAGCGACCAGTACGCGGCCGGAGACGACCCGACGTACGGGGTGTCCACCCTGCGCCCCGAGCACGCCCGGTCCCGGGGCGGCTGCGTGGTCTTCGTGTTTCCCGCGAAGGGTGGCATCGAGCAGGTACGCCGGATCGAGGACCCGGAACTGTGCCAGGTGTTGCTGAATCTGCGCCGCCGCCGGCGACGGGCCGACCGGCTGTTCGGCTACTGGGACGGCCGGGAGTGGCGCGACGTGCGCAGCGACGAGGTCAACGGCTACCTGCGCGACGCCAGCGGCGGCGAGATGACCGCGAAGGACTTCCGCACCTGGCACGCCACCGTGCTCGCCGCCACCGAGTTGGCCACCGCCGGCCCGGCCCGCTCGGTGACGGCCCGACGCAGGGCGGTGGTCGCCGTGATGCGTGAGGTGGCCGCGCTGCTGGGCAACACCCCGACGGTGGCCCGTGCGTCGTACGTGGACCCACGGGTGGTCGACCTCTACCACGACGGGGTGGTGGTGTCGGTGGATCCGCGGGCGCCCCGCGAGGAGGCCGAGCGGGTCGTCCTGGAGTTGCTGGAGAAAGCCTGACCGGGCCGCGGGCTCAGGTCGCCGCCCGCCGTCGGATCAGGACGTCGACGCCGTCGAGGATCCGGTCCAGGCCGAAGGTGAACTCGTCGTCGGGGTCGTCGTCCTGGTTGAGCACCCCGGCGGCCAGCACCCGTTGCAGTGCCGGAAAGCGGACCGGGTCGATGAGTCGGGCCAGCAGCCGGCCGTACGCCGGCATCATCTCACTCGGCTTGGCGCCGATGGCCTGGCTGCCCTCGGCGATCTGGGACGCGAGGGTGGCCTCGTTGCGCACGTACCCGGTGAGCAACAGCAGCGTCGACATCTTCTCGCCCTCGGTGAGCGCGGTGCCGTCGAGGCAGCGCAGCCCGTCCTCCAACCAGCCGAGCTGTTGCGGGGTGAGCGGCGGGCCGGTGATGGGCACGTGCAGCAGCCAGAACCGTTGCCGCAGCACGTCGTGCTCGGCCCAGGCCCACCGGGTCAGCGCGGCGCGCCAGTCGGTGTCCAGCGGGGGCGGGCCGGGCGACGGGCCGTACCCGGCGTCCACCATGAGGGTCAGCAGCTCGTCCTTCGAGCCGACGTAGCGGTAGAGGGCCATGGTGGCGGCGCCCAACTCCTTGGCCACCCGGCTCATCGAGACGGCGGCCAGCCCGTCGGCGTCGGCCACGCGTACGGCGGCGTCCACGATGGCGGGCACGCTCATGCCCGGTCGGGGGCCCTTGGGTGGCCGGTCCCGCAGCCCCCAGGCGTTCTCGATGGCCGGAGGCAAAACCGGCCCGCTGTCGTCTGTCTTCGCCGCCACATTTCCTCCTTGCCTCGCCATCCTAGTTCTGCGTATGGTCTACGCATAACAGCGTACGCCATACGCAGAAGGGGAATGGATCATGACGACAACGACCACAGCGGCACCACGGGCGGGTCGGCGGGAGTGGATCGGGTTCGCGGTGCTGATGCTGCCGCTGCTCCTGGTCTCGATGGACGTCTCGGTGCTCTACTTCGCCGTCCCGTTCATCAGCGCGGAACTGCGGCCCACCGCCACCCAGCAGCTATGGATCTTCGACACGTACGGCTTCGTCCTGGCCGGGCTGCTCATCACGATGGGCGCGCTGGGCGACCGGATCGGCCGCCGCCGACTCCTGCTCCTCGGCGCGACCGCGTTCGGGGCGGCGTCGCTGCTCGCCGCGTACGCCGACAGCGCCGCGACGCTGATCGCCGCGCGCGCCCTCCTCGGCATCGGTGGGGCCACCCTGATGCCCTCCACGCTCGCCCTGGTCCGCAACATGTTCCACGACGCGAAGCAGCGCGGCACCGCGATCGGCATCTGGACCGCCACCCTCACCGGCGGCATCGCCATCGGGCCGGTGCTCAGCGGCATCCTGCTGGAGCACTTCTGGTGGGGCTCGATCTTCCTGATCAACATCCCGGCGATGCTGATGCTGCTCCTGCTCGTCCCCTTCCTGGTGCCCGAGTTCCGCAGCCCGGCGACCGGGCGGTTCGACCTGCTCAGCGCCGCACTGTCGCTCGGCGCGCTGCTGCCGGTGATCTACGGCGTCAAGGAGATGGCCCGCGACGGCATCAGCGCGCCACGGGTGCTCGTCATCGTGGCCGGTCTGCTGGTGGGCGCGCTGTTCCTGCACCGGCAACGGACCCGGGCGTACCCGATGGTCGACCTCGCGTTGTTCCGCCGCCGCGGCTTCGCCGGGTCGCTCGCGGTCAACGTGCTGGCGATGTTCGCCATTGTCGGCTTCGCCATCTTCACCACCCAGCACCTCCAGTTGGTGCTCGGCCTGAGCCCGCTGCGGGCGGCACTGTGGAGCCTGGTGCCGTCCCTCGCGGTGGGCGGGGTCGCGCCGGCCGCCGCCGCGCTCGCCCACCGCGTCGAGCGGGCGTACCTGATCGGTGCGGGCTTCGCGATCGCCGCGCTCGGCTTCGTGGTGCTGACCCGGGTCACGCCGGACTCGGCGCTGTGGGTGCTGCTGACCGGGGCCAGCATCTACGCGGGCGGCCTGGTGCTGGTGATGTCGCTCGTCACCGAGCTGGTCCTCGGCGCGGCGCCACCCGAGCAGGCCGGCGTCGCATCGGCGCTCACCGAGTCCAGCAGCGAGTTGGGCGGCGCGCTGGGGATGGCCCTCCTCGGCAGCGTGGGCGCGGCGGTCTACCGGCGTGAGGTGCTCGACGGGCTGCCCGCCGGGCTGCCGCAGGACGCCCGCGACGCGGCCCGGGAGACGCTGGGCGGTGCGCTGGCGGTGGCCGACGGGCTGCCGGCCGACCTGGGCGACGCCGTACTGCACGCGGCCCGGGTCGCGTTCACCGACGGTCTGCACCTGGCCGCGATCGCCGCGATGCTGGTGATGCTGGTGGGCGCGGTGGCCGCGCTGACCGCGCTACGCGGCGTCCGCCCGGCCGACGTGCCCGGGGCGCTGCCGGCCGACCTGCCCGTGGCCGGGGCGCTGCCGGCCGACCTGCCCGTGCCCGGGGCGCTGCCGGCCGACCCTGCGCCGGGCGCGCCTTCGGCGTCGCGCGCCGGGGCACCGGCCGAGGCGTAGCCGACCGACATGATCGACTCGGTTTCCTGAAAAGCGGGCCGTCCCAGACGTGGGGAAGCCGCGGTTTTCAGGAAACCGAGTCGATCAAGCGCCAGGAGGCCGGCCAAGTCGACAGGCTGGTCGGTCAGTCGGTCAGTCGGTCAGTCGGTGAGCACGTGCGCGAGTCGGTCGCGGAAGCGCCGCTCGGAATCGCTGACGGTCTCGCCCCCGATGCCCAGCAGCCCACCGCTGGACGCGGCGCCCACCACCTGCTCGGCGATCTTCACGAGCCAGTGCTTGTACGCGCCGGCCTCGCCCTCGTCGACCCGAGCGGCCAGCAGGGCGCCGGCCTCGCCGGCCCGCAGCAGCACGTCGTCGATGTACGCCGCGGGGTCGGCGGGCGCGATGGCCGGCAACTCCTCGCCGGTGTCCGGGTCACCGACCCGGGTGACGATCTCCCCGGCCACGGCGGCGACCAGCGGGCTGGCCGACTCCCGACCAGCGGAGATGGTCTCCAGCCCGGCCGCGGTCTCCGCCATGGTCCGGCGGGTGCCGTCGGACTCGGCGGCGCTCGCCGCGGTCAGCACCGACTGCGGCAGGCCGACCAGCAGCCCCCACTCCCCGTCGGAGAAACCGAACCCGGTGTACGCCGGCTGCTCGATCACGGCAACGCCCCTTCCGCCCTGCTCTGCTTGGTCAACTCGTGCAATGTTCGGTCGCGCCACCGGACCCCGCGCCGGTGCCCGGGTCAGGCTAGTCCAGGGTCAGCAGGCCCTGTTCGGACACCACGCGCACCGACAACGTCTTGTACCCGACCTCGTCGAAGAGAACCGTCATCTTGTCCTCCTCGTAGGAGAGCACCATGCCGTTCCCCCACTCCGGGTGACGCACCTGGCTGTGCACCGGAAACGGTCCGACCGCGCCCTGGTCGGCGACGCTGGTGCCGGCGTGGCAGCTGTCGCAGTGCCCGCAGACCTCGGTCATCTGTTCACCGAAGTAGGCGAGCAGGGTCTGCATCCGACAGGCGTTGGTCTCGGCGAAGGCCCGCATCATGTCGGTGCGGGACCGGGTCACCGTCTGCTGGCGCTCCGCCTCCGCCACCGCCGCCGCGGCGGCCTCGGTCGGGGCGGGGGAGTAGCGCGGAGCGCCGACGCGCTGCCGGGCCCGCGGCTCGGCCGCGCCGATCTGCTCCAGCAGGGAGAGATACTGGCCCAGCTTGCGCGGCCCGAGGCCGGTGGTCTCGCGCAGCTCGGTCTTGGTGGCCGGCTTGCGCCGCAGCAGCGCGGCCAGGTCACGTAGCTCGTCGGCGTCCGGCAGGCCGCCGCTGAAGAAGCGTTGCAGGCCCACGTCCTCGGCCCGCCAGAGCAGCAGCACCCGGGCCGGTTGCCCGTCGCGTCCGGCCCGGCCGATCTCCTGGAAGTAGCTGTCCGGTGAGTCCGGCAGTGCCATGTGCACCACCCAGGCGATGTTCGGCTTGTCGATGCCCATGCCGAACGCCGAGGTCGCCACCATGATCGGGACCTGGTCGGCGAGGAACGCCTCGTGCAGCTCGGCACGCGCGCCGGCCGGCATCCCACCGTGGTAGAACTGCGCCGGGAATTCGGCGTCGGTCAACCGGGTGGCCAGCTCCTCGGCGGCGCGACGGGTCGGCACGTAGATGATTCCCGGCCGCCCCTCGTCGCGCAGCATCGTCATCAGACGTCGCCACCGGTAGTCCTCGTCGGGGCAGTGCGTCACCTCGACGAACAGGTTGGGCCGATCCAGCCCGGAGACCACCACCTCCGGGTCGCGCAGCCGCAGCCGGGCGATGATGTCGTCGCGTACCGGCGGGGACGCGGTGGCGGTCAGCGCGACCACCGGCGGCCGGCCGATGCCCTCGATCAGGTGCCCGAGCGCCAGGTAGTCCGGCCGGAAGTCGTGCCCCCAGGCCGAGATGCAGTGCGCCTCGTCGATCGCCACAAGCGCCGGCCTCAGCGCGGCGACCTCGGCCATCCGGTCCGGGTTGCTGAGCTGCTCCGGTGTGATGAACAGGAACTCCGCCCGACCCTCGCGGACCTCGGTGATCGCCTGGGCCTGCTGGGTGGGCGACTCGTTCGAGCTGATCCGCACCGCCCGCAGCTCCGGGCGTTGCCGCTCGTTGAGCGAGGCGATCTGGTCCTGTTGGAGGGCCAGCAGCGGGGAGATCACCACGGTCGGGCCGGGGATCAGGCTGGCCGGAATCTGGTAGATGGCCGACTTGCCGGCACCGGTGGGCAACACCACCAGGGCGTCACGTCGCTTCATCACCGCGCGCATGGCGGCCAGTTGGTTGGGCCGCAGCGCCTTCCAGCCGAAAAGGCTGCGGGCCGCGCGGCGCAACGTCATCGAGTGCGTGGACAGTTTCATCGAGGGCCGGAGGTACCCGAGCCCATGACCGCCGAAACGCATCCGGACGATCATGGGCTCGACGATCCGCGGGTCAGCGAAGGCGGGGCAGGACCTCCCGCTGGTAGAGGTCGAACAGCCCCTGGTGGTGCGGGCCGGTGTTGGCGACGTAGACCTCGTCGAAACCGGCCTTGGCGTACTTGTCGATCATCTCCAGGTGGGCGTCGGCGCTGTTGCCGCAGACGAACGCCTTCTTCACCATCTCCGGCTCGACCAGCTCGGCGGCCTGCTCGAAGTGTCGCGGCGAGGGGAGCACCTGGGACAACTCGCCCGGCACCCCGGCGTTGGGCCAGCGCTCGTACGCGATGCGCATGCCCTCGTCCTCGCTGTCGGCGTACGCCGCCTTGAATCCGGCCTGGCACGGCTTGTCGCCGCCGCCGTTCTCGCGGAAGCGCCGGACCATGTCGCCGTCGGGCATGGTGCTCACGTAGCCGTCGCCGATCCGGGCGGCCAGGTCGATGGCCTTCGGGCCGAAGCCGGAGACGTAGATCGACGGGGGCGTGTCGGGCAGCGTGTAGACCCGGGCGTTCTCCACGGTGTAGTGCGTGCCCCGGTGGTTGACGAAGCCGCCCTTCCACAGCTCGCGCAGCACCTCGACGGCCTCCTCCAACATCTCCAGTCGCACGTCGGCCTGCGGCCAGGCATCGCCGAAGATGTGCTCGTTGAGGGCCTCGCCGGTGCCGACGCCGAGCACGAAACGCCCGCCGTGCAGCACCGCGCTGGTGGCCGCCGCCTGGGCGATCACGGCCGGGTGGATCCGCACGGTCGGGCAGGTCACCGCCGTGGTCACCGGCAGCGAACAGACCTGGCTGAGCGCGCCGATCATCGACCAGACGAAGGGGCTCTGACCCTGTGCGTCCACCCAGGGGTGGTAGTGGTCGGAGATCCACAGTGCCTCGAAGCCGGCCCGTTCGGCACCACGTGCCTGCTCCAGCAGCTCGGCCGGCGTGAACTCCTCACTGGACAGAAAGTATCCGATCTTCATTGCTTCCCCTTCGGCGCGCGGACCCGCTGACGGGAAAGCCGTACCCCGGGCGGGGTCGGTCACACCCGGCTCGACGAGCCGACAGCGCTCAGCGTCGACCGAACATCGCCCGGATCGCGGCGAGCAGCAGCAGGGCGCCGACCACCAGGCCGAGCAGGCGTACACCGGGGATGTCGGCCGGGCTCGTCGCGTCGGCCAGCAGGGCGGGGTCCATCCCCGCACTCTCCCGCCGAGTGGGCCGTCGGGCAACTGTAAGGTTTATTGACTATTGAATCGCTCGGTGTGACCATGGCATGACCGCCTGCCGGTGGCGGTGCGCCGAGGGCGCGCGAGAGATGGGGTACGGGGGCCGCATGAGCGAGCGCAACCAGCGGGTCGACGGGGGTGCACCGACGCCGGTGATCGAGGCCGAGTGCCAGGAGGGGATGGCGTGACCACGCCCACCGGGCACCTCCCGGCCCTCGCCGCCGCCGTCCTGCAACCCGGGTTCGTCGGCACCACCCCGCCCTCCTGGGTGTGCCGCTGGCTCGGAACGGGCCTCGGCTCGGTGGTGCTCTTCGCCCGCAACATCATCGACCCCGAGCAGGTGGCGGCTCTCACCGCGACACTGCGCGCCGAGCGTCCGGACGTCATCGTGGCGATCGACGAGGAGGCCGGCGACGTCACCCGACTGGAGTCGGCCCAGGGCAGCTCCCGGCCCGGCAACTTCGCCCTCGGCGTGGTCGACGACCCCGAGCTGACCGAGGCGGTCGCCCGGGACCTCGGCGTCGAGCTCGCCGCGGCGGGGGTCACCCTCAACTACGCACCCGACGCCGACGTCAACTCCAACCCGGCGAACCCGGTGATCGGCGTCCGCTCGTTCGGTGCCGACCCGGCGCTTGTCGCCCGGCACACCGCCGCCTGGGTGCGCGGGCTCCAGGCCGGTGGCGTGGCGGCCTGCGCCAAGCACTTCCCCGGGCACGGCGACACTCGCGTCGACTCCCACCACGACCTGCCCCGGATCACCGCCGACCGGGATCGGCTGGACACCTGCGAGCTGGCGCCGTTCCGGGCCGCCGTCGCGGCCGGGGTGCAGGCGGTGATGACCGGCCACCTGCTGGTGCCCGCGCTCGATCCGCGGCTGCCGGCCACGCTGAGTCAGCGCATCCTGGGCGGGCTGCTGCGGGACGAGATGGGCTTCTCCGGGGTGGTGGTGACCGACGCGGTGGAGATGCGCGCGGTCGCCGACCGGTACGGCTTCGCCGGTGCGACGGTCCGCGCCCTCGCCGCCGGTGCCGACGCGATCTGCATCGGCGGCGAACGGGCCGACGAGCAGGCTGCCCACGAGCTGCGTGAAGCCATCGTGGCCGCCGTCGTCTCCGGGGAACTGCCCGAGGAACGCCTCGCCGAGGCCGCCAAGCGCGTTGGTCAGCTCGCGGCCTGGACGATGGCGGCGCGTACCGCCGGATCGGCCGCGGCGCGCGGTGCCGGCGACGTCGGGCTCGTCGCCGCCCGTCGGGCCGTCCGGGTCACCGCCGCGCCGACCGCGAGGGAGGCCCTGCCGTTGACCCGCGCGGCGTACGTCGTCGAGTTCGAGCCGCCGCGCAACATCGCCATCGGTGCGGAGACCCCGTGGGGCATCGGCGCGCCGCTGGGCGAGCTGCTGCCCGGCACGAGCACCGTTCGCTACGCCGAGGCCGACGTGCCGGCCGACCCGGGTGCCGGGGCGGGCGCCCGCCCGCTGGTCCTGGTGGTCCGGGACCTGCATCGGCACGACTGGATGCGCGCCGCCGTGCGACGGGCCCTCGCCGCCCGACCGGACGCGGTGGTGGTCGAGCTGGGTGTGCCCGAGGTGGTCACCGGTGCGGTGCACCTGGCCACCCACGGTGCCACCCGCGCCAGTGGACAGGCCGCCGCCGAGGTGCTGACCGGCGTCCGCTGACCGGCCCGCCTACGGAAGGTCGGCCACCAGGTCGGCGTACTCCGGGTGCCTGTCGATGAACGCGGCCATGAACGGGCACTGCGGCACCACTGTCGTGCCCCGGGCGCGGACCTCATCCAGGGTGCCCCGGATCAACGCCCCGCCCACCCCCTTGCCCTGGAAGCCCCGGTCCACCTCCGTGTGCGTGAAGACCAGGACCTCCCCACGCATCAGGTACGCGGTGAAGCCGGCCAGCGCGTCGTCGACCAGGATCTCGAAGCGGTGCTTCGCCGGGTTGTCCTCGACCAGGGTGCTCATCCGGCCATTCTCCCCGCGCCGTCGGCAAGCGCGTCCAGTTCGCCGAGCAACCGGTCCACCTCGTCGGCGGTGTTGTAGTGGTAGATGCTGGCCCGCACCGCGCCGCCGCTGTCGCGCAGACCCATCAACTGGAAGTACTCGTAGGCGTAGTAGTCGCCGACGGACAGGCAGAACCCGGCAACGCCCAACGCCTCCTGGGTGGCCGCCGGTGACATCCCTGCGACCCGGAACGAGACAGTCGGGCAGCGCCGGGCCGGCGAGCCGTACACGGTGATCTTCGGCCGTCGCGCCAGCCCGGCGAGCAGCCGGTCCAACAGCGCCTCCTCGTGCGCCTGGGCGGCGGCCAGCCCGGCCCGCAGCCGCGTACGCCGGTCGCCGACCGCGTCCGGGTCCAGGCCCGCCAGGTGGTCCACCGCCGCGCTCACACCGGCCAGCAGCGGGAAGCTCGGGGTGCCGTACTCGAACCGGTCCGGCACCGCGTCGGAGGACGGCACCAGCTTCGCCGGGCGCAGCGCCGCCCAGCGGGCCGGGTCGGCCACCATCGCGGCCAGGTGCGGCCCGGACCACTTGTACGCGCTGGTGACCAGCACGTCGGCACCGAGTGCGCTCAGGTCGGTCGGCCCGTGCGGGACCGAGTGCACCCCGTCGACGCAGACCAGCGCGCCGACCGCGTGCGCGATCTTGGCGATTGCCGGCACGTCCGGCCTGGTGCCGATGGCGTTGCTGCCGGCGGTCACCGCGACAAGTCGGGTCCGCTCACCGACCAGGTCGGTGTACTGGGCCGCGGGCAGCTCGCCGGTCCGCCGGTCGACGTCGGCCCAACGCACGGTCGCGCCGGCCGCCTCGGCGGCCTGCACCCACGGGCGGACGTTCGCGTCGTGGTCGAGCCGGGACACCACCACCTCGTCACCCGGACGCCAGGTCGCGCCGAGCGTGCGGGCCAGGGTGTACGTCAGCGCGGTGGCACTCGGGCCCAGCACCACCCCGGCCGGGTCGGCGCCGAGCAGGTCGGCCACCGCCGCGCGGGCCTCGGCCACCAGCTCCAACGACCGGCGACCCGGAACGAATGCGGCGCTGCGGTTGCCGACCGCCGTCCGCATGGCGTCGGTGACCGCGTCGATCACGCCGACGGCGGTCTGGGTGCCACCGGCCCCGTCGAAGTGCACGAAACCCTCGGTCAGGGCGGGGTAGGCGGCCCGGGTGCGGGCGATGTCGAAGGGCATGTACCGGACCCTAGCCGGTGTTCCTGGTGCCCCGGTCGGCCGGCGGTTGATCACCATCGGGTGAGGGCGTCGCGGTCGTCTCGTACTCTTGGCGGGGTGACGAACCGACCCGCCACCATGCCCATTCCCCCCGTCCGCCGCGCCGCCGGTCTGTTCGCCGGTCTGGCGCTCGGCCTCGCCGTGCTCGCCGGTTGCAGCTCGCAGGGCGCCTCCACCGACTGCGGTCTGGACGCCTGCACCGTCACCTTCGAGCGGGGTGTCGACGCGAGCGCCACCATCCTGGGCGTCGAGGCCAAGCTGGTCGGCGCCGAGGGCGACCAGGTGACCGTCGAGGTCGCCGGTGAGCAGCTCACCCTCACCACCGGGCAGCAGGCCGCCGAGGCCGGCGGCTTCGCCGTCACCCTGGACAGCGTCACCGACCAGCAGGTCAAGATCCGGGTGGCGCGCAACCCGGGCAGTTGACCTGGGCGGGCGGTGGCGGGACGACGTTTGGGGATCTCCAGAATCGGAGATTGTGACGGCATGTCACTCACCCGTAGCGCCGAAGCCACCGCCTCCCGAACGGCGGACAGCCGGTGGCTGGAACTCCTCGCCCGGGCCGGCTTCATCGGCTACGGCATCGTCCACCTCCTCTTCGCCTGGTTGGCGTTGCAGATCGCGTTCGGCACGTCGTCCGACGACGGCGACCAGTCCGGCGCGCTGCGTACCCTCTCCGAACAGCCCCTGGGCAAGTTCCTGGTCATCGCCACCGCGGTCGGCCTGCTCGCCATGGCGATCTGGCAGGCGTTGGAGGCGGCGGTCGGGCACCGCGCCGAGCGCGGCAGGGAACGGGTCACCGAGCGCCTCGCCTCGGCCGGCCGGACCATCGTCTACCTCTACTTCGCCTGGACCGCCTTCAAGGTCTTCAAGGACGTCGGCTCGAACAGCGCCGACCAGCAGGAGGCCCTGACCGGCAAGCTGATGACCTCCAGCGGCGGCCGCTGGCTGGTCGGCCTGGCCGGGCTGGTGCTCGCCGCGATCGGTGTCGGCCTGGTCATCTACGGGGCCG
This sequence comes from Micromonospora sp. NPDC048935, assembly GCF_043197875.1. Classification (NCBI taxonomy): domain Bacteria; kingdom Bacillati; phylum Actinomycetota; class Actinomycetes; order Micromonosporales; family Micromonosporaceae; genus Micromonospora; species Micromonospora sp. NPDC048935. The sequence continues at coordinate 1,266,695 of NZ_JBICTZ010000001.1, forward strand.
TCAAGCGGTTCGAGAAGCACCTCAAGACCGGTGAGATGAGCCCGAAAACCCGCCAGCTCGCCCGCCGGCTGGGCATGGCCGGATACATCGCCAAGGGCGTCGCGTACGGCATCGCCGGTCTGCTGGTCATCGTGGCGGCGGTGAACTACGACCCGGAGAAGGCCCGTGGTCTGGACGCCGCGCTGCACCTGCTACGTGAGCAGTCGTACGGCGTGTTCCTGCTGGCCCTGGTCGCCCTGGGCATCGCCGCCTTCGGTGTCTACTGCTTCCTCCAGTCCCGGTACCGCAAGGTCTGAGCTGGTCGATTCCAGGAACGTCGGGCACTCTTGGGCTTTTGCCCGAAGTGCCCGACGTCCTGCGGAAGGGAAGCGCCGAAACCGTGCAGAGTTATCTCGAAACGGCCGTCGCCGCGCTCGTCGCGGCGGCGGTCGCCCTGTTCCTGGTCGAGGTCGTCCACCGGCTGACCCGGCGGTTCGGCCGCCGATCCCAGCTGTTGACCGAGTTGACCGACCACGCGCACCGCCCGTTCCAGGTGGCCGCGACGGTCCTCGCCGTGCAGTTCGCCGTCCGGTTCAGCACCGGGTACGCGGTTGGCGAGACCTGGCGCCGGCAGCTCCTGCACCTGCTCGTCCTCGCCGTCATCGCCACCGCCGCCTGGCTGGTCGCCGCCCTGCTGATCGTCGTGGAGGACACCGCGCTGGCCCGGTTCCGGGTCGACGTACCGGACAACCGGCACGCCCGGCGGGTCCGAACCCAGGTGGTGATGCTGCGTCGCCTGACCATCGCGGTGATCGTCATCCTGACCGTCGGCGTGATGCTGATGACCTTCCCGAGCGTGCGGGGCATCGGAGCCGGTGTGCTGACCTCGGCCGGTGTGGTCGGTGTGGTGGCCGCGCTCGCCGCGCAGAGCCTGCTCGGCAACGTCTTCGCCGGCCTGCAGCTCGCCTTCAGCGACGCCGTCCGGCTCGACGACGTGGTGGTCGTCGAGGGGGAGTGGGGCCGGATCGAGGAGCTGACCCTCAGCTACGTCGTGGTCCAGATCTGGGACGACCGGCGACTGATCCTGCCCACCTCCTACTTCACCAGCAAGCCGTTCCAGAACTGGACCCGGACCGAGTCGGCGGTGCTCGGCACCGCCGAGTTCGACGTGGACTGGTCGGTGCCGGTGCAGACCATGCGGGAGGAGCTGCGTCGCCTGGTCGAGGGCACCGAGCTGTGGGACGGGCGGGTCTGCGTCCTGCAGGTCACCGACGCCACCGGCGGGATGGTGCGGATGCGTGCCCTGGTCAGCGCCGCCGACGCGGGCAGTCTGTGGGACCTGCGCTGCCTCGTCCGCGAGCACCTGGTGGCCTGGGTCCGGGACAATCGCCCGACGGTGATGCCCCGGATGCGTACCGAGCTGGGCGACGCCAACAGCAACCTGCCCTGGCAGTGGGTGCAGCCGAGGCGGCCGACCCGCCGGTCCGACACCGAGGCACCCGACGACGCCCGCGTCTTCGGGGGCAGCGACGATGGCGACGCCCGCAGCGAAGCCTTCGTGGGCCCCGAAGAATCCCGCACCTGACGCACCCCGCCCCGCCGAGCCCGCCCCCGTGCCGCCCCGCGCCGCCCCGCCCCGCCCCGCCTGCCCCGCCCCCGCCCCGCCCCCGCCCCGCGCAAGATCGTGCAACATCCTGGTTGTCGTGGCCTCGGTCGCTGTTGAGGCCACGACAACCAGGATCGAGCGTGATCTTGTTCGGAGGGCCGCGACGATCATGGGACTGGTGGGCAGTTTTGCCTTGTTTGTTCCCGTCGCCGGTCTGGTCAGGCACTGCGGACGTGGATGGTCGGGGCGGAGCGGGGTTCGAGTGAGAGGTTTGTTCGGGCTTGGGTGGGGGATGTGCTGCCGGACCTCTCTGGCGCCATCGGAGTGGGTCGGACGCCAGCTTGTCGGCGCGGCGTTCGGACAACAGGAACGGTGGGCCACTCGCCGCGTTTTAGGATTGACGAGCGGCAACTCCGGGCATACAGCGCGGTGATAGGGAAAGGAGGACAGCATGGCTGACGTGGCGAACGCCCGCACATCCCACAACGGGAGCGAGCCCTCCACCGCCGAGTTGGTGCAGCGGGCCACCGAGCAGGTCTCCCGCCTCATTCGGGACGAACTGGCGCTGGCCCGGGCGGAGTTGACCCAGAAGGGCAAACACGCGGGCATCGGGATCGGCCTGTTCGGCGGCGGCGGCGCGCTGGCGTTCTTCGGCCTGGGCGCCCTGGTCGCCACGGCGATCCTGCTGCTCGACCTGGTGCTGCCCGCCTGGGCCGCCGCGCTGATCGTGGCGGTGGCCTGTTTCCTGGTGGCCGGCGTTCTCGCCCTGGTGGGCAAGAAGCAGGTCAGTCGGGCCGTCCCGCCGATGCCGGCGGCCGCGGTCCGCAGTCTCCGGGCCGACGTGGACACCGTCACCGCCGCGGTGAAGGACAGGGGGCGGCAATGACCGGCAACGGGACCGGCGACACCGAGGCCCTCCGCGAGGAGATCCGTCGCACCCGGGTCGAGTTGGGCGAGACGATGGAGGCGTTGGCCGCCAAGGCCGACGTCAAGGCCCGCCTGAAGGAGTCCGCCGAGCAGGCCAAGGAGCGGATGCGTGAGCAGGCGGCGCAGACCGTCGCCCGGGTTCGCGGGCAGGCCGTGCGGGGCGTCGGGAGGGCGCGGGCACAGGCCCACGAAAAGGGTGGGATGGTGCGCGCGCAGGCGTATGACAAGGGTGAGTTGGTGCGCCGCAACCCGGTGCCGTGGGCGGCCATCGCGGCCGGTGCGGTGGCCACCGTGGTGGTGCTGATGATCGTGCGGGGGAGGCGTAGGTGAGCAAGAGCATCGGCAGGGTCGCGTACCGGCCGGTCGGCGTGTTGTTGGGTATCGCCGCGGGCGCGGTGGCGGGTGCGATCTTCCGGCAGGTCTGGAAGGTCACCGCGGGCGACGGTGAGGCGCCCAGCGCGACGGACGAGGACCGCGGCTGGGGTGAGGTGCTGGCCGCGGCGGCGTTGCAGGGCGCCATCTTCGCCGTGGTCCGGGCTGCTGTGGACCGCGGTGGCGCGGTCGGCGTCCGACGGATGACCGGCAGTTGGCCAGACTGATCAGTGCGACTTCAGCCCCCTCCCCGCATCGATGGGAAGGGGGCTTTCGCATGACATCGGACGCCGCCCAGCGGATCTCAGGCATCCGTCAGGTCACATGTCGGAGAAATTCGTTCCAGAGGTCGTGACAGACTTTTTGCGTACGTGATTTGCTGGTCCACGCTGTTGCGAGATGGCGTGGGTTGAGAGGAGTCTCCTTCGTGGGGCCGCCTCAGACGCCGCTACTCGAAAACGGCCAATCGGCCGCACGGCGTGCACGGCCACCAGTTGTTAGAGGGAGAAACACATGGCTCAGGGAACCGTGAAGTGGTTCAACGCTGACAAGGGCTTCGGCTTCATCACCGTCGATGGTGGGGGTGCTGACGTGTTCGTCCACTTCTCGGCCATCCAGACCAGCGGCTACCGCTCGCTGGAGGAGAACCAGCGGGTGGAGTTCGAGATTGCACAGGGTCAGAAGGGCCCGCAGGCCGAGCAGGTCCGTCCCATCTGAGTGAGACGGCCGGCCCGCCGGCCAGTGGGATGACCCGGCCAGGGTCGTTGCGAAGCCCCGCATCCCGTCCGGGATGCGGGGCTTCGTCCATGACGAGGTGGACGCCAGTGTGGCCCGGCGGGTCAGCTGCGGCGGCGTGAGCGCAGGCCGAGCCAGAGCACGACCAGCCCGGCCAGCGCCACCAGCGGGCCGATCACCGCCCAGATCTTCTCGTCGGTCATGATGCTGCCGCTGACGTAGCCGAGACCCTGCACCGTCCACACCGCACCGATCACGACGGCCAACAGGCCGAGGGTGAGCGGAAGCCAGCCCCTCATCGCGTCCCCCCTCCACCGCCCGCACGCCGCCCTCCAGCATCGCCGGTCGGGCGGCGCGGCGCGAGCACCCCGGGCACGCGAGTCACCACCGGTCGTGCACCTGCGGGCGGATCAGCTCGTCGTAGATCTCGCGTACGGCTGTCAACTGGCCGTCGGTCAGCGGCGAGAGGGTCGCCGTCGCGGCGTTGCGCCGGGCCTGGTCGGCATCGCGGGCCCCGGGGATGGCGACGGTGACGCCCGCCTGGTCCAGCACCCAGCGCAGCGCGAACTGCGCCATCGTGCGGTCCGCGTCGACGAGCGGGGCCAGCCGGCGTACGGCGGCCAGGCCGCGCTCGTAGTCGACGCCGGAGAACGTCTCCCCGACGTCGAAGGCCGCGCCGTGCCGGTTGTAGTTGCGGTGGTCGTCGGCGGGGAACTCGGTGTGCTCGTCGTAGCGGCCGGAGAGCAGGCCACTGGCCAGCGGCACGCGGGCGATGATGCCGACACCGGCTGCCGCCGCGGCCGGCAGCACCCGCTCCAGGGGCTTGTGCCGGACCGCGTTGAGGATGATCTGCACGCTGGCCACCCCCGGTCGGGCAATGGCGGTGAGGGCCTGGTCGCAGGTCTCGACGCTGACCCCGTACCCGGCGATGGCCTTCTCGGCGACGAGGATGTCCAGGCCGTCGAAGACCTCGTCGGAGGAGAAGACCTCGGTGGGCGGGCAGTGCAGCTGGACCAGGTCCAGGGTGTCCATGCCGAGGTTGGCCCGGGACCGGTCGGTCCACTGCCGGAAGTTGTCCAGGGTGTACGCCTCCGGCCGCTGCTCGACGCGGCGACCCATCTTGGTGGCGACGGTCAGCCCGGCGTCCGGCCGGGACCGCAGGAAGCGGCCGATCAGTTGCTCACTGCGACCGTCGCCGTAGACGTCGGCTGTGTCGAGGAAGGTGACCCCGGACTCCACGGCGGCGGTGAGCACCGCCATCGCGTCGTCCTCGCTGACGGTGCCCCAGTCCGCACCGAGTTGCCAGGCGCCCAGGCCGACCGTCCCGACGGTCCGGCCGAGCCGGTTGAAGCTGCGCTGTTCCATGCCCCGAGCCTAGTGATCGGGTTGCCACGCTGCCAGGCGCGCCATATCTTTACAAGACGGACGTACGGTTTGGGAGGCAGTGATGTGGGATCCGACGACCTACCTGCGCTACGGCGACCAGCGATCCCGGCCGTTCCACGACCTGGTCGCCCGGATTCCGGCCGAGCGCCCCCGGGCGGTGGTCGACCTCGGCTGCGGCCCCGGCCAGCTCACCGCCACCCTCGCCGAGCGCTGGCCGACGAGCCGGGTGCGCGGCCTGGACTCCTCACCCGAGATGATCGACCAGGCCGCCGCCCTCGGCGCTCCCGTCGACTTCGCCGTCGCCGACCTACGCGACTGGCAACCGGCCGGCGACGAGGACGTGGTGGTCAGCAACGCCGCACTCCAGTGGGTGCCCGGGCACCAGGAGCTGCTGCGCCGCTGGGCCGCCCGGCTGCCCGCCGGGGCGTGGCTCGCCGTGCAGGTGCCCGGCAACTTCGCCGCCGAGTCGCACCGCGCGCTGCGGGCGGTCGCCGACCAGCCGACCTGGCGGGCCGACGTCGCCCCGCTGCTGCGCGCCGACCCGGTCGACGACCCGGCCGACTACGCGGCGCTGCTGACCGCCGCCGGCTGCGCGGTGGACGCCTGGGAGACTACCTACGTGCACCTGCTGCCGGCTCGACCCACCGCCGAGCACCCGGTGCTGGCCTGGATGGAGGGCACCGCGCTGCGCCCGGTCCGGGCCGTGCTGGACGACGCCGGCTGGTCGGCCTTCCGGGCCGAGCTGGGGGTACGCCTCAGCGCCGCCTACCCGGTGCGGCAGGGCCAGGTGTACTTCCCCTTCCGCCGCGTCTTCGTCGTCGCCCGCACCGGCGACCGTGCAAAGGAGAGCCCGTGACCGACCTGCCCGCCTTCATCGCCGGCCTGCCGAAGGTGGAGCTGCACGTGCACCACGTCGGCTCCGCCTCGCCCCGGATCGTCGCCGAGCTGGCCGTCCGCCACGAGGGGCACACCCCCGTGCCGGCCGACCCGGAGGCGCTCGCCAGCTACTTCGAGTTCCGCGACTTCGCGCACTTCGTCGAGGTGTACCTCAGCGTGGTGGACCTCATCCGCGACCCGGAGGACGTCTGGCTCCTCACCCACGAGGTGGGCCGGGAGCTGGCCCGCCAACAGGTCCGGTACGCGGAGCTGACCATCACCCCGTACTCGCACGTGCGTCGGGGCATCCCCGCCCCGGCGTTCTGCGAGGCGATCGAGGACGCCCGCAAGCGCGCCCTTGCCGACTTCGGCCTCGACCTGCGGTGGTGCTTCGACATCCCCGGCGAGGCGGGCCTGCCCGCGGCCGAGGAGACGCTGCGCATCGCGCTGGAGGAGCGCCCGGAGGGGCTGGTCAGTTTCGGTCTGGGTGGCCCGGAGATCGGCGTACCCCGGCCGCAGTTCCGGCCCTACTTCGAGAGGGCCCGCGCCGCCGGGCTGCACTCGGTGCCGCACGCGGGGGAGACCACCGGGCCGCAGACGATCTGGGACGCGCTCCACGAGCTGGGCGCCGAGCGCATCGGCCACGGCATCGCCGCCGCACAGGACCCGGAGCTGCTCACGTACCTGGCCGAGCGGCAGATCGGTATGGAGATCTGCCCGACGTCCAACGTGCGGACCCGGGCGGTGGCGAGTCTCGACGAGCACCCGCTGCCCCGGCTGGTCGAGGCCGGGCTCCTGGTCACCATCAACTCCGACGACCCGCCGATGTTCGGTACGACCCTCAACGACGAGTACGCGGTGGCGGCCCGCCTGCTCGGGGTCGGCGCCGAGGGGCTGGCCGGGCTGGCCCGCAACGCCGTGGCCGTGTCCTTCCTCGACTCCGCCGGCAAGCAGCGGATCACGGCCGAGATCGACGCGTACCTCGCCACGGCCGGCTGAGCGAGGCAGGAGCGGGGCGCGCGGCGGGAGCGTTGGTGTGGGGGGACCTGAGACTCCCGCCGCGCGCGCGGCTTCACCGGTCGTGGGCGCGTGGCCGCTCGGCCGGTGAAACTGGTGGGTTCGTGCTCTGATCCTGTCAGCCCGTGGCCGGTCCGGCCCGGTCGTTAACCGCGATCTAAGGAAGACTTGCGACGGGCCACAACCCGGTCAGTCGTCGGTGGGGCGCTGGCGCGGCCAGCGCCGTCCGGCGGCCTTCGTGTCCCGGGCGTCGCGGGCCATCCGTCCGACCAGACCGAAGCGGCTGACCTGCCGCGGCGTCGCCTCCGGGTCGGCGAGCAGCATCACCACGCTGGCCCCGCCCAGCCGGGCGCGGTCGATGCTCACCGACCCGTTGGCCTGCAACGCCACCCGCTTGGCGATGTCCAGGCCGAGACCTGTCGAACCCTGGTCACTCGCGCCCCGCCGCAGCGCCCGATCCGGGTTGGCGATGCCGGGGCCGGCGTCGTCGATCCGGATCGCCACATAGCCGTCGCGCCGGGACACGGCCACCTCGAACGCGGTGCCCTGCGGCGTGTAGCGGAAGACGTTGCCGATCACCGCGTCCAGCGCGGCGGCCAACTCGACCCGGGGCACCGGCGCGGGGATGCGCAGTTGCGCGCCGTTGACCCGGTGCGGCCGGTTCTGGTCGCCAGCGAGGGCCGCCCAGAACACCATCCGGTCCCGAACCACCTCGCTGACGTCGCACATCGCCGGCCCGGCCTCGAGCGCCACCGACTTGCGGGTCGTCTTGATCAACACGTCGATCTCACCCTCCAGGGTGACGATCGCCTGCCGGATCCGCCGGATGCCCCGAAGCCGGTCCAGCTCCGCCGGGCTGAACGAACCCACGCTCGTGTCGTCGGACTCCAACGCCTCCGCGTCCAACCGCAGCACGGTCAACGGGGTACGCAGACGGTGCGACAGGTCGGCCACCAACTCCCGCTCGTCGGTGCGGGCCGCGTCCAGCCGGTCGGCCATCCGGTTGAAGGCGTACCCGGCCTCGGCCAGCTCGCGCGGACCGGTCGGCTCGACGCGTACGCCGAGATCGCCGTCACCGATGGACAGCGCGGCCTTGACCAGACCTCGGGTCGAGTCCACCGCGCGGGCGGCGACCCGGTCGACCACCAGCACCGCCGCGCCGGCCATCGCCGCGCCGACCGCGAACAGCAGCAGCCAGGTGCCGCCGGCACCCTCGCCCAGCGTCGAGTCCGGGAGGAACACCTCGACCACTGCCGTGCGGTCACCGAGGACGACCGGGTCGAGCCGGACCACGCCCCCGTCCACGTCGGCGACAAGCGACCGCCGGTCGGCACGGGCCCGCTCCAGGTCACCGCCGCCGGCCCGACCAGCGGATTCGTCCAGCCCCAGGCCGTGCACGACGGGCCGGGTCGGTGCGCCCTCGGCGCTCGCCACCACGGCCCGCTCGACCACCGCCGGGTCGGTGCTCACCGCCAGCGCGCCGGTCACCAGCGCGCTGCGCCGGGCCGCGTCGGCGATGGCCTCGTCCCGGCTCTGCTCCCGCAGGCTGAGCCCGAGAGGGATCAGGAACGCGAGCGCGACGAGGCTGCACATGCCGGCCGTGAGCAGGGCCAGCGCCGTCCTCAGTCCGGTGCCACTAGCCGGAACCCGACCCCCCGCACGGTGCGCAGGTAGCGCGGCTTCGCCGCGGACTCGCCCATCTTTCTGCGGAGCCAGTACAGGTGAACGTCGATGGTCTGATCCTCGCCGACCGATGGCTGCCGCCATACCTCCTCCAAGAGTTCCCGGCGGGACACTACCCGCCCGGGTCGTGCGGCGAGATACGCCAGCAGGTCGAATTCCTTACGGGTCAGCGCCAACGGCTCCCCGTCGAGCTGGGCGCTGCGCTCGCCCACGTCCACCCGGAGCCCGCCGACGCTGTGCACCGCCGGCTGCACCGTCCGGCTGGCCCGTCCGGCCCGGCGCAGCACCGTGGTGATCCGCGCGTCCAGGTGCGCCCCGGTGAACGGCTTGACCATGTAGTCGTCCGCGCCGGCACGCAGCAGCTTGACCACCGACTGCTCGTCGTCCCGGGCCGTCGCGATGATGATCGGGACGTCGGTGATGCCGCGCAGCATCCGCAGCGCGTCCGAGCCGTCCAGGTCCGGCAGGCCCAGGTCGAGCACCACCAGGTCGGGTGTCTCCGCGGCGACCCGGCGCAGCGCGTCCAGCGCCGTGCCCACGGCGTGCACGGCGTGCCCCCGGTCGGTGAGGGACCGCAGCATCGCGCCGCGTACGACGTGATCGTCTTCGACCAGGAGCACGGAGGCCACGACAAGACCGTACTTGGCCTGGCAAGTTGATCGCGTTGCGACGTGCCTGGCGAGCGGGCAAGCTGGTACGACGATGTCGTTCACCCTGTTCGTCGATGCCCGCCTGGCGCTCGCCCGGGACAGCCTCGCCGGTCTCTCCACCGGCGACGCGCTCGGCGCACAGTTCTTCCTGCCGGGGGCGGCGCCTGCGGATCTCGCCGCGGACGCACTGCCGCCGTCCCCCTGGGAGTGGACCGACGACACCGAGATGGCCTGCTCGGTCCTCGCCGAGCTGGCCCACTCCGGCGGCATCAACCCCGACCGGCTGGCCCTGGCCTTCGCCGGGCGGTGTTCTCCGCGCCGGGGCTACGGCGCCGGCGCGATGACGACCCTGCGGCTGATCCGCAGCGGCACCCCGTGGCCGCTGGCCGCCGCCTCCGCCTTCGACGGCCAGGGCTCCTGCGGCAACGGCGCGGCGATGCGGGTCGGCCCACTGGGCGCGTACTTCGCCGACTCCACCGCGCGTGCCGCGGCGCAGGCCCGCGCCTCGGCCGAGGTGACGCACGCGCACCCGGAGGGAATCGCCGGGGCCGTCGCGGTGGCCGTCGCCGCCGCGCTGGCCGCGCGGGCCCGCCTGGACGGGCATCGGCCGGCCCCGGAACGGTTGCTCGCCGGGATCGCCGCCGCGCTGGACCCGGGCACCGAGGTGCACCGGAGTGTGAGCCGGGCGGCGGGGTTGCTCGGCCGACCACTGGATCGGGTGGTGGCGGAACTCGGCAACGGCTCCCGGGTGACAGCCCAGGACACCGTCGGCTTCACCCTCTGGGTGGCCGCCACCCACCTCGACGACTACCCGGCGACGATCCGGAGGTGCGTCCAGGCCGGTGGTGACGTGGACACCACCGCGGCCATCGCCGGAGCGGTCGTGGCGGCGTACACGGGTGTCGGCACCCCCGGCGGCGTACCCGAGTCGTGGCTGTCCGCCCGCGAACCGCTACCCACCTGGGCGGCCTGACCACCCGGGCCGCCTTACCCGCGCTGCCCGCGCTGCCCGCCCGTGCTGTGCCGCGCCCACGATCAACTCGGCTTCCTGCAAGTCGGGGTGTCTGGGGGGATCGGATGCCGCGGTTTTCGGAAAGCCGAGTGGATCACCGCCAAATCGGGCTGTCCGTGCGGCCCGGATGCCGCGGTTTCCGGGAAACCGAGTGGATCACCGCGATGCGGCAGAAACGACGGGCTGGGGACCGGCGGGCTGAGGGGCGGCAGGCTCGGGGACGGCAGGCTCGGGGGCGGCGGGCTGAGGGGCGGCGGGCTGAGGGGCGGCGAGGGTCGCGGCCTCGTCCTCGTCCGCGCGGCCGGTGATCTCGGCCAGGGTCGCGGCCTCGTCCTTGTCCGCGCGGCCGGTGATCTCGGCCAGGGTCGCGGCCCCGTCCTCGTCCGGGCCGCCGGTGACCTCGGCGAGCGCGGTGGCCTCGGCCGGGTCGCGGCGGCGCCACCGGCTGACCAGCCAGCCGACCGCCGCACCGCCGCCCAGCCCGGCCAGCAGGCCGGCCGCCAGCATTCCGTCGGCGTTGCCGGACTCCTCGTCGGCGCCGCCCGCATCAGCGGCCGGGGCGTCGACACCGCTGTCCGCGCCGGCCGGCGCGCCGGCGGCCGGGCCGGCGTGCCCGCCGTGGGCGGCCGGAGGCGCCGCACCGGGGGCCGCCGGCAGCAGGCTGAGCGCCGGGGCCCGGTGCGGACCCGCGGCGTCCGCCCACCGGACCACCGTGCCGTCGGCGTACGTCTGGACGACCTCGAAGGTGAGCCGCTCCGACTGTGGCATCGGGCCCATGGACAGCGCCAGCCGGGCCGGCCCGGGGTCGCTCTCGCCGACCCGCACCCAGGTCACCGCCGTGGTCACCGTGCTCACTCCGGAGGAGTGGATGCCGGCCACCGGCTTGTCCAGGGTGCGAGAGCTGATCTTGGGTGCCCAGCCGTTCACCGACATCGGGTAGACCTCGGCGATCGGCGCGTCGGCGGGCAACCGCACCTCGATCTGGTTGGTCCTCGTGCCGGCCCGCTCCTCCGGCACGGTGAACTCCAGACGGACGGCGTCGCCCTGCCGTGCCTCGGTCGGGGTGGTCGTCACGTCCACGGCCCGCGCCGTACCGGGCCACAACAGCAACCCGGCCGCGGCCAGCGCGGTCACCGCCCCGATCCGCCGCCGACGTCCACCGCCGTGCGTGCTCGCCATCTTGTGCCCCCATCCCTGTCGACGCGACCGGCACCGGTTTCCGACCACACCCTGTAGTTCGGCTCCGGGGCACGAAAGGTTCAACGCCGACCGACAGGAAGGTGCCGTTCCCGACCGTGGGTGGGTGGACCGATAGCATCGGCAGGAGCCGAGGATCGGCACCGTTTCGTACCGCTTGGAGGAGTCACCGTGTCCGCACCCCGTACCCCCGCCGTGGCCGACCCCGTCGTCGTCGCCGCCGGGACCACGGCGGCCGACGCGGTGGCCGCGGCCGGACTGCCCGCGAACGGCCCCAAGGCGATCGTCGTGGTCCGCGACCCGCAGGGTCGGCTGCGCGACCTGGACTGGGCGCCGGCCGAGGAGACCGTCGTCGAGCCGGTCAGCCTGGATTCGCCCGACGGGCTCACCGTGCTGCGCCACTCCACCGCGCACGTGCTCGCCCAGGCCGTGCAGGACATCTTCCCCGAGGCCAAGCTGGGCATCGGGCCGCCCATCGAGAACGGCTTCTACTACGACTTCGACGTCGCCAAGCCGTTCCAGCCCGATGACCTCAGCAAGCTCGAAAAGCGCATGCAGGAGATCATCAAGTCCGGGCAGCGGTTCCGTCGTCGCCGCTTCGGCAGCCTGGACGAGGCGCGTGCCGAGCTGGCCGACGAGCCGTTCAAGCTGGAGCTGATCGAGGTCAAGGGCGAGGGCCTGGACACCGACGAGGTGATGGAGGTGGGCGGCGGCGAGCTGACCATCTACGACAACCTCGACGCCAAGGAGGACAAGGTCTGCTGGTCGGACCTGTGCCGGGGCCCACACCTGCCGACCACCCGCCTGATCGGCGCGTTCAAGTTGATGCGCTCGGCCGCCGCGTACTGGCGCGGGTCGGAGAAGAACCCCCAACTACAGCGGGTGTACGGCACCGCGTGGCCGACCCGCGACGAGCTCAAGGCGTACCTGAAGCTGTTGGAGGAGGCCGCCCGGCGCGACCACCGCAAGCTCGGCGCGGACCTGGACCTGTTCAGCTTTCCCGACGAGATCGGCTCGGGCCTGGCGGTCTTCCACCCCAAGGGCGGCATCATCCGCCGCGAGATGGAGCACTACTCGCGGCGGCGGCACGAGGAGGCGGGGTACGAGTTCGTCAACAGCCCGCACATCACCAAGGCGGAGCTGTTCCACACCTCCGGTCACCTGCCGTACTACGCGGACACCATGTTCCCGCCCATGCAGTTGGAGGGCGCGGACTACTACCTCAAGGCGATGAACTGCCCGATGCACAACCTGATCTTCAGGGCGCGCGGGCGGTCGTACCGGGAGCTGCCGCTGCGGATGTTCGAGTTCGGCACCGTCTACCGGTACGAGAAGTCCGGTGTGATGCACGGCCTGACCCGGGTGCGTGGCCTGACCCAGGACGACTCGCACATCTACTGCACCCGCGAGCAGATGGCCGACGAGCTGTCCACGCTGCTCACCTTCGTGCTCGACCTGCTGCGCGACTACGGTCTGGACGACTTCTACCTGGAGTTGTCGACCCGGGACGACTCGCCCAAGTTCATCGGCGCCGCCGAGGACTGGGCGGAGGCCACCGAGGCGCTGCGCACCGCCGCCGTGACCTCCGGTCTGGACCTGGTGCCCGACCCGGGTGGCGCGGCGTTCTACGGGCCGAAGATCTCGGTGCAGGCGCGGGACGCGATCGGCCGGACGTGGCAGTTGTCCACCCTTCAGGTCGACTTCAACCAGCCGGAGCGGTTCGGCCTGGAGTACCAGGCGGCCGATGGCAGCCGGCAGCGGCCCGTGATGATCCACCGGGCGCTGTTCGGGTCGATCGAGCGGTTCTTCGGGGTGCTCACCGAGCACTACGCGGGCGCGTTCCCGGCCTGGCTGGCGCCGGTGCAGGTGGTGGGCATCCCGATCCGTGAGGACCACGCCGACTACCTGCACGGCTTCGTCGCGGCGCTGCGGGCCGAGGGCATCCGGGCCCAGGTGGACGCGGGTGACGACCGGATGCAGAAGAAGATCCGTACGGCCCAGCAGCAGAAGATCCCGTTCATGGTGATCGCCGGTGACGACGACGTGGCCGCCGGCACGGTGTCCTTCCGCTACCGCGACGGCTCGCAGCGCAACGGGGTGCCGATCGCCGAGGCGGTGACCCACGTCCTGGACGTGGTCAGCTCCCGCAGCAACGTCGGCCCCTCGGCCGCCGCGGAGTAACACGCGCGCCGGCTGGTCGCGGGCGGACGCGACCCTGCCGCATGATCCTGCTCGATCCAGGAAGTAGTGGCCTCCCTCGTATGGGAGGCCACTACTTCCATGTTCGAGCGCGATCTTTCCCCGGAGACGGCGCCTGCGGGTCAGATGCCGCAGCTCGGTGCCGACCAGCCGCCGACCGCTGCCACGTGGGTGTGGTCGTTGTGGTCCGGGTAGCCGGGGCCGAGGATCTGTCCGAAGCCGTGGTAGCGGGCCTGCTGCGCCAGCCGGCAGAACGACGGCGACCCGACCAGATCCACCGCGTCTCCGTACAGGTGCCGGCTGTTCGACGCCCCGCCGACCGCGCTGTTGCAGGCGTAGCTGCGGAAGCTGCTGCTGATCGAGATGGCCACGTCACCGAGGGCGTGTCGCAGGGCCTGGAGCTTCCACATCGAGACGAGCGCGTTGGCCCGCGCGGTGCTCGCCGCGACCGCGCCACCGGACCAGTCGCTGTTGCACCTGTTCAACTCGGCGTAACTGAAGTTGGCCGGGGTGCAGTCGTCGTCCTGCAGGGCGTAGAGCCGGTTGAACGTCTGCGCGCCGGCGATGCCGTCCGCGGACAACCCGTACGCCTGCTGGAAGCGGATCACCGCCGAACGGGTGGCCGGGCCGAACGCGCCGTCGATGGTGAGCACGGCACCGTAGCCGGGGTAGCCGGCAACCCGGATCTGGAGTTGCCGGACGTCTTCGCCGGACGCTCCCTGGGACAGGGCCCGACCCCAGGTGTAGCAACCGTCCGCCTGAGCCGCGCCGGCGGTGAGGGTGACGCCGGTCACTGTGGTGGCGGCCGTCAGCGCAAGTGCCGCGAGGAGCCTGCCGAGCCGTCGGATCATGAAGCCCTCCATCGAAACATGCATGCCTGTGGATGCATGGAATCTTCAGGTCTGGGCGTTCATCCGTCAACAATGTGCGGCAACGAGTTTTCCCGACGGCGGGTGTCGCGGCCCGCCCGGGTGGCTCCGTAGGATCGGCTCGTGACAGGGGCGGAACGGCACACGGACAGCGGCGGCATGGCGGACGGCCTGGAGCGGCTCTGGACACCGCACCGGATGACCTACATCTCCGGCGAGGACCGCCCGGCCGAGGGCTACGAGAAGCCCACCGGCTGCCCGTTCTGCCGGGCCCCCAAGCTGCCTCCGGAGGAGAGCCTGGTGGTGGCTCGCGGTGAGCACGTCTTCGTGGTGCTCAACCTCTACCCGTACAACCCCGGGCACCTGCTGGTCTGCCCCTACCGGCATGTCGCCGACTACACCGACCTCGACGTGCCGGAGACCACCGAGCTGGCGTCGTACACCCAGACCGCGATGCGGGTGATCCGCAAGGTGAGCAACGCGCACGGCTTCAACCTGGGCATGAACCAGGGCGGGGTGGCCGGCGCCGGCATCGCCGCGCACCTGCACCAACACGTGGTGCCCCGCTGGGGCGGCGACGCCAACTTCATGCCGGTGATCGGCCGCACGAAGGTCCTGCCGCAACTGCTCGGCGACACCCGCGACCTGCTCGCCCGCGCCTGGCCGTCCTGACGACCGGTCACGCGGCGTCCGCGCCGGGCCGGGCTGGTTGTCCGCGCCGGGCCGGTCGTCCGGGCCGCGCGGGTTGTCCGCGCCGGGCCCGCTAGTCGGCGCGCAGCAGCGCGGTCAGCTCCGGCCAGGTCTCCACCCGGTGCACGTGGGGCAGCAGCGCGGCGTGCGCGGCGACCTCCGCCCGACGGGGCCGGAACAGGAAGCGGTGCGGCACCGAGTCGAGATAGCCGAGCACCTCCAGCTTGTCGTCCACGAAGTGGGTCAGCCCGAGTCGCCGGGCGATCGGTGCCTTGTCCGGTCGGGTGCGGCAGAAGTGCACCCGCTGCCCTCCGATGCCGGTGCGCGCCGGAAAATCGTGGTGGGCCAGCCACTCCCGGGTGCGCCGCTCGGTGGACTCACCGCACTTGGACACCAGGTGGACCTCGTCGAACGCCGGGCCGAGCGCCGCGAGCGCGTCGAACGCCCCGGCGACGGCGGGGGTACGCAGGTAGTGCGCGCCGAAGAACGACGTGTCCGCGTCGTCGTCGGCCGGCTCGATGAGCACGCCGCCGATATCCACACCCAGCCGTCGCATGGCGCCGATCATGCCGCACCCTGGCCGTCGCCGTGGACCCGCGTGTCCGCCTCCGGATCTGCTACGCCCCGGCCCTCCCGAGGTGGCACGATCGGCCGATGGCAGTCACGACACGGACGTTGGGGCGCAGCGGCATCGGGGTCAGCGCCCTCGGCATGGGGTGCTGGGCGATCGGCGGCCCCTGGTCGGAGGGCACCCAGCCGCTGGGCTGGGGTGCGGTCGACGACGACGAGTCGGTGCGGGCGGTACGCCGGGCGCTCGACCTGGGCATCACCCTCTTCGACACCGCCGACACGTACGGTGCCGGGCACAGTGAGCGGGTGCTCGGCCGGGCGCTCGCCGGCCGCCGCGACGACGCCGTGATCGCCACCAAGTGGGGCTACACCTTCGACGAGGCGAGCCGGCAGGCCACCGGGGAGGACGCGTCGCCCGCGTACCTCCGCAGGGCCGTGACGGCTTCCCTGCGGCGGCTCGGCACCGACCGGATCGACCTCTACCAGCTGCACCTGGCCGACCTGTCGGTGCCGCGGGCGCAGGCACTCATCGGGACCTGCGAGGACCTGGTCGCCGAGGGTCTGATCCGGGCGTACGGATGGAGCACCGACCGCCCCGACCGGGCCACCGTGTTCGGTCACGCCGCAGCCGGCGCCACCGCGGTGCAGCACACCCTGTCGGTGCTGCGGGACGCCCCGGAGCTGCTCGCCGTCTGCGACAAGTACGACCTGGCCAGCGTCAACCGAGGCTCGCTGGGGATGGGGCTGCTCACCGGCAAGTACTCGGCCGGGTCGGTGCTGCCCCGCGACGACGTACGCGGGTTGGCCCCCGGCTGGTTGGAGTGGTTCCGTGGTGGCCGGCCGGCGCCCGAGTGGCTGCGCCGGGTCGGCGCGGTTCGCGCGGCGCTCACCGCCGACGGGCGCACCCTCGCCCAGGGGGCGCTGGGCTGGATCTGGGCCCGCAGCGGTCGCACCATCCCCATCCCCGGTTGCCGTACGGTGGCCCAGGTCGAGGAGAACGCCGCCGCGCTGCACCGGGGCCCGTTGCCGGCGGACCAGTTCGTCGAGGTGGAACGCCAACTGGCAGCCCTCCGCACCGCAGCCCTCCGAGCCGCCGACCGCCCCCACTGGCCCCCGCCCACGCACACCACCGTCCACCCCTGAGCGGGGCACCCGTACCCGTCCGCCGCTGCCGTTCCGGTCGGTGTTGGGCGTTCCGGTCGGTGTTGGCGTTCCGGTCGGTGTTGGCGTTCCGGTCCGTGCTGCTGTTCCGGTCCGTGCTGCCGTTCCTCCCAGCTCTTGGTGCCCACCCCACCTGTGAGTGTGGCCCCCTGTAGAGCTGCCCCGTATCTGGGGCGGTGGCCTGGTTGGGCGGTGGCCTGGTTGGGTGGTGGCCTGGTTGGGTGGTGGCCTGTGAAGCGGCTTTGTGCCTGGGGCGACGGCTCGGTCCGGTCCCGGCGCTGCTGTAGAGCTGCCCCATATCTGGGGCAGCTCTACAGGGAGCGCAACATGCCATGCCAACCCGACGCACCGCCCCTGTCGATCACGAATTGTGGTGCTTCGCGGATCGCGGATCGCGGATCGCGGCCCCGGGCGCGGTGGGGCGGTGGGCGCGGTGGGGTCAGGGGGTGTGTTCCTTGCGGATCTGGTCGGCCAGGTGCGCGGGCATGGTGTCGTGGCGCACGAAGTGGCGGCGGAAGGTGCCGGTGCCGGCAGTCATGGAGCGCAGCTCGACGGCGTAGCGCAGCAACTCGGTGGCCGGCACCTCGGCGCGGACGAGGGTGCGGCCCTCGGTGTCCGGGTCCGGTTCGGTGCCGAGCACCCGGCCGCGTCGGCCGGACAGGTCGCCAAGCACCGTGCCCACCGAGCCGTCCGGCACCCGGATGGTGACCTCGTCGATCGGCTCCAGCAGCGCCGGCTGGCCGCGGTCGGCGGCGTCGCGCAGTGCCAGCGCGCCGGCGGTCTGGAAGGCCGCGTCGGAGGAGTCGACGCTGTGCGCCTTGCCGTCGACAAGGGTCACCCGCAGGTCCACCACCGGGTGGCCGGCGACCAGGCCGCGCTCCAGTTGGGCACGGACGCCCTTCTCCACCGACGGGATGTAGGTGTGCGGCACCGCGCCGCCGACGACCCGGTCGACGAACTCGAAGCCGCTGCCTTGGGGCAGGGGCTCGACCTCGATGTCGCAGACCGCGTACTGGCCGTGCCCGCCGGACTGCTTGACGTGCCGGCCGTGCCCCTTCGCGGGCACCGTCAGCGTCTCGCGCAGCGACACCTTGACCGGCTCGGTGTCCAGCTCGACGCCGCCGGCACGCAGCCGGTCGAGCACCACGTCGGCGTGCGCCTCGCCCATGCACCAGAGCACCAACTGGTGGGTCTCCGGGTTGCGTTCCAGCCGCAGGGTGGGGTCGCCGGCGACCAGGCGGGCCAGGTTGCGGGCCAGGGCGTCCTCGTCGGCGCGGCTGCGGGCGACGACGGCCACCGGCAGCAGCGGCTCCGGCATCTCCCAGGGGGCGATCAGCAGCGGGTCGTCCTTGGCCGCGATGGTGTCGCCGGTTTCGGCGGTGCCCGACTTGGTGATCACGCAGATGTCGCCGGCCACGCAGTACGGCACCTCCCGCAGGGTGGCGCCCAGCGGGGTGTAGATGTGCCCCACCCGTTCGTCGGCGTCGTGGTCGGGGTGGCCGCGTTCGGCCATCCCGTGCCCGCAGATGTGCACGGTCTGCTCGGGGCGCAACGTGCCGGAGAAGACCCGGACCAGCGAGACTCGCCCGACGTGCCGATCGACTGTGGTCTTGACGACCTCGGCGACGAGCGGCCCGTCCGGGTCGCAGGTCAGCGGCGGGCGGGGCGAGCCGTCCACGCCGGTGACCGCCGGCAGCTCGTGCTCCAGCGGCGACGGGAACGCGGCCGTCAGCACCTCCAGCAGCACATCCAGCCCCACCCCGGTCGCCGCGCAGACCGGCACCACCGGGTAGAAGTGCCCCCGGGCGACGGCCTTCTCCAGGTCGTCGATGAGCACCTCGTCGCTGATCTCCTCGCCGTCGAGGTAGCGGTCCATGAGGGTTTCGTCCTCGCTCTCGGCGATGATCCCCTCGATCAGCTCGTCGCGCGACTCGTCGATGGCCCGCTGGTGCTCCGGGTCCGGGTCGCGCACGTCGGCGGGAAGCCCGGCGGAGTAGTCGAAGACCCGGCGGGTGATCAGGCCGAGCAGGCCCTCGGTGGACACCCCGTCGTCGCCGAGCATCGGCAGGTAGAGGGGCATCACGTTGTCGCCGAAGAGGCGCTGGCAGAGTGCCACCGTCTCGTCGACGTCGGCGCGGGGCTGATCCAGGCGCGACACCGCGACCGCGCGGGGCAGGTCGACCGCCGCGCACTCCTCCCACAGGGCGACGGTGGCCGCGTCCATGCCGCCCGCCGCGGAGACGACGAAGAGCGCGGCGTCGGCGGCCCGCAGCCCGGCGCGCAGCTCACCGACGAAGTCGGCGTACCCGGGGGTGTCCAGCAGGTTGACCTTGATGCCGTTGTGCAGCAGCGGCGCACAGGACAGGCTCACCGAACGCTGCTGGCGTACCGCCGCCGGGTCGTGGTCGCCGACCGTGGTGCCGTCGACCACGGCACCGGCCCGGCCGATCGTGCCGGTGGCCGCGAGCAGGGCCTCGACAAGTGTCGTCTTGCCCGCTCCGGAGTGCCCGACGAGCACCACGTTGCGAACCCGTTCGGGCTCGGTCACCAACGGCGTGCCGCCGGTGGAACCCTTCTCCTGACTTTTCTGCGCCATGGGGCGCACCTCCCTCAGCCGGTGGTGGGTGGCGACTGCCGCGCGACGGGAAGCGGCCCGGGGCGAGTGCGCGGCAGTATCCTCCGGTGGTCTGCTGCACAACGGGAACGGGACGGGCGGGCGGGTGAGCTGGCTCACCCTCCGGCTCGATCTCACACCCGTTGTCGGGTAGGCACAAGCCTCTCCCGGGCGGGTCGGAGGGGCGGCCGTATCGGCGGACCTGGGCGGACCGTTATCGTGGGGACCGCCATGGCGAAGATCTTCCAAGTGTCGGCCCGCGCGGGGATGACCCGCGTCGTCGAGCCGATCGCTCGTGCCCTGCTGCGCGCGGGCGTAACCCCCAATGCCGTCACCGTCGCGGGCACCGTTGGTGTGCTCGTCGGCGCGCTCGGCTTCGGTGCTCGCGGCCACCTGGTCGCGGGCGCGTTGATCGTGACTCTTTTCGCGCTCACCGACCTGCTCGACGGGACGATGGCCCGGATGAGCGGCGGCTCCACCAGGTTCGGCGCGTTCCTCGACTCAAGCATGGACCGGGTCGCCGACAGCGCCGTCTTCGGCGCGGTCGCGTACTGGCTGGCCACGCAGGGCGACCACTCCGGGGTGGCCGCCGCGTTGGTGTGCCTGGCCGTCGGTGGCCTCGTCTCCTACGTCAAGGCCCGCGCCGAGGGGCTCGGCATGACCTGCAACGTGGGCATCGCCGAACGCACCGAGCGGCTGCTGATCGTCGGGGTCGGTGGCATCCTCACCGGCGTCGGTGTCGATCACGCCCTGGAGATCGCACTCTGGCTGCTCGCCGCGGTGTCGACCTTCACGGTGGGGCAGCGGATGGCGCACGTCTACCGCCAGGCCCAGCAGCTCCAGCCGGACGGCCAGGCGTGAGCGGCGCGTCGACGGCCCGGCGCCGGACGACCGGCGGCCGGGCCGCGTGAACCTCACCGAGCTGGGCTACGTCGCCGGATGGCGGATGGTCAGCGCGCTACCCCGGCCGCTGGTGGCGGCCGCGTTCCGGGCGGGCGCGGACCGCGCCCACCGCCGCCCCGGCGGGAGTACGGCCCGACTGCGCGCGAACCTGCGCCGGGTGGTCGGCCCGGAGCTGCCCGAGGCAGAGCTGGACGATCTCGTCAAACGCGGGCTCCGCTCGTACGCCAGGTACTGGATGGAGGCGTTCCGGCTGCCCGCGTTGAGCCGGGCGCAGATCATGGCCGGCTTCCGGCTCGACGGCGCGGAGTTGCTCGCCGCCGACGTGGCCGCCGGCCGGGGTGCCGTGGTGGCGCTGCCGCACGCCGGTAACTGGGACGCCGCGGGCGCCTGGGTGGCGACCAACGGATGGCCGATCACCACGGTCATGGAACGACTCAAGCCCGACGGCGTGTACAAGCGTTTCATGGCCTTCCGGGCGGGTCTGGGGATGGAGATCCTGCCGACCCACGGCGGGCCGCGTCCGGCGTTCGACGTGCTGCTGGAGCGCCTGCGTGCCGGTGCGGTGGTGCCGTTGCTCGCCGACCGGGACCTCTCCGCCCGGGGCGTGGACGTGGACTTCTTCGGCGGGAAGACCCGGATGCCGGGCGGGCCGGCGCTGCTCGCCCTGCACACCGGTGCGCCGCTCTACGTGGCCTCGATGTGGTACGAATCGGATGCGGCGTGCGCGTCGCTCGCCGGCCCGCTGCCGGTGCCGGGGCCCGACGCGGGGCCACTTGACCAGCGGGTCCGTTCGCTGACCCAGCTGATCGCCGACGGTCTGGCGGCGGGCATCGCCCAACATCCGGAAGACTGGCACATGTTGCAGCGGATGTGGCTGGACCAGCGGGGGTCGGGGGACGGCACGGCGTTGCCCTCGCCGGCTTCCGATCGGGCCTGAGGAGGTGGGGGGCACGGTGGGACGGTGTTCCGCGGTCGCGGGCGGGAGGCGCTGACGCATGCGGATCGGCATCGTGTGCCCGTACTCCTTCGATGTCCCCGGCGGGGTGCAGAACCACGTGATGGACCTGGCCGAGGCGCTGATCGCGCTCGGCCACGAGGTCAGCGTGCTCGCACCGGCCGACGAGGACTCGCCGCTGCCGGAGTACGTGGTGTCCGCCGGTCGTGCCGTGCCGCTGCCGTACAACGGCTCGGTGGCCCGGATCGCGTTCGGGCCGGTCTCCACCGCCCGGGTCAGGCGTTGGATCATCAACGGCGACTTCGACGTGCTGCACGTGCACGAGCCGCTCACGCTGAGCCTGTCGCTGCTGGCCGTGCTGTCCGCGCGCGGCCCGGTGGTGGCCACGTTCCACACCGCGATGACCCGTTCGCGGGTCCTCGCCGCCGCGCAGGGTGTCCTCCAGATCGTGCTGGAGCGGATCACCGCCCGGATCGCGGTCAGCGCGCTGGCCCGCAAGGTGCAGGTCGAGCACATGGACGGCGGGGCGGTGGAGATCCCCAACGGGGTGGCGGTGGCCAAGTTCGCCGACGCCGAGCCGTTGCCGGGCTGGCCGGGGGAGTGCGCCCCGGGCACCGGCGGCACCCTGGGCTTCCTGGGCCGGTTCACCGAGGCGCGTAAGGGCTTCCCGGTGCTGCGCGACGCGTTCGTGGCGTTGGCCGCCACCCGACCTGGCCTGCGGTTGCTCGTCGCCGGCCCGGGGGACCCCGACGACCTGTACGACCAGTTCCCGGCCGATTTGCACGAGCGGGTCACGTTCCTCGGGCTGGTCACCGAACCGGACAAGGCGCGGATGCTGCGCAGTGTGCACCTCTACGTGGCACCGAACACCGGCGGCGAGTCGTTCGGCATGATCCTCACCGAGGCGTTGGCCGCGGGCACCACGGTGATCGCCAGCGACCTGGACGCGTTCCGGCGGGTGCTCGACGGCGGGCGCGCCGGTCGGCTCTTTCCCACGGGTGACCCGGCGGGGCTGCGCGACGCAGTGACCGAGTTGCTGGACGATCCGGCCGGGCGGGCCACGTTGAGCGCGTGCGGCGATCAGGTGGTGGCGAATTTCGACTGGCCGGTGGTTGCTCGCCGCGTTCTGGAGGTATACGCAGCGGCGATCGAGGCAACCGACGGGCGGGTCATCGACCAGGAGTGGGTGGGGCTGGGCTGAGCCGGTGTGACGCATGGTGCGGACGACGACGGGAGTGACCGGCGTGGCCGCGCCCAATCGAAGGCGGAACGGAGCAGCACTACGATGCCGCACATGTGGTGGGTGGTGGCCGCGATCGTGGCCGTGGGGCTGGTCGGGGCGTACCTCGTCTGGACCGCCGGCCGGGTGCAGCGGTTGCAGGGCCGCGCGGAGCTGGCGGCCCGGGCCCTCGACGCCCACCTGCTGCGCCGCGCCGCGGCGGCGGCCGTGCTGGCGGAGCGGCGCTTCGGTGTGGAGCTGTACGCGGCGGCCCGCATCGCCCTGGACGCCAGCCCGGACGAGCGGGAGGCGGCGGAGAACGACCTGACCCGGCAGTTGCGGGTGGTCCAGTTGGACCCGGGCGATCCGGACTGTGGGGCGGTCATCGCCGCCAGTCGCCGGCTCGCGCTGTCCCGGCAGGTGCACACCGACCTGGTGCGGGACGCCCGCTCGGCGCGCAGCCGGCCGTTGGTGCGGGTGTTTCGGATGGGGCGGGGTCGGGAGTGGCCGCGCTACTTCGACATCGACGACCCGACCCTCACGGTGCCGGCGGACGTCCCCGCGGGCTGACCCGGGCGGTCGCCGGGGAGCCGGTGACCAGGGCCACAGTGCAGGCCACCCGGGGTCTGATTGGCTGTCGGCACGGCGTTGGTCCGCGCGTAGCA
Source organism: Micromonospora sp. NPDC048935 (assembly GCF_043197875.1). Lineage (NCBI taxonomy): Bacteria > Bacillati > Actinomycetota > Actinomycetes > Micromonosporales > Micromonosporaceae > Micromonospora > Micromonospora sp. NPDC048935. Next base: position 1,289,980 of record NZ_JBICTZ010000001.1, read on the forward strand.
TTTTCGCTGCCACCCCCCACAGCACGCCCAAGGAGCGATGACCCGTGCCCGACAACAGCGTCTCGAACCCCGGTACCGCCCCCGTCGTCGGCACCGCCCGCGTGAAGCGCGGCATGGCCGAGATGCTCAAGGGCGGCGTGATCATGGATGTGGTCAACGCCGAGCAGGCCAAGATCGCTGAGGACGCCGGCGCGGTCGCGGTGATGGCCCTGGAGCGGGTGCCCGCCGACATCCGCGCGCAGGGCGGGGTGTCCCGGATGAGCGACCCCGACATGATCGACGGGATCATCGAGGCGGTCTCCATCCCGGTGATGGCCAAGGCCCGCATCGGTCACTTCGTGGAGGCGCGGATCCTCCAGTCGCTGGGCGTGGACTACGTCGACGAGTCCGAGGTGCTGACCCCGGCCGACTACGCGAACCACATCGACAAGTGGGCCTTCACGGTGCCCTTCGTCTGTGGCGCGACCAACCTGGGCGAGGCGCTGCGGCGGATCACCGAGGGCGCGGCCATGATCCGTTCCAAGGGTGAGGCGGGCACCGGTGACGTCTCCAACGCCACCACCCACATGCGCAGGATCCGCCAGGAGATCGCCCGGCTGTCCTCGTTGCCGGCCGACGAGCTGTACGTCGCGGCCAAGGAGTTGCAGGCCCCGTACGAGCTGGTCAAGGAGGTCGCGGAGAGCGGCAAGCTGCCGGTCGTGCTGTTCACCGCCGGCGGGATCGCCACCCCGGCCGACGCGGCGATGATGATGCAGCTCGGCGCGGAGGGCGTGTTCGTCGGTTCCGGCATCTTCAAGGCGGGCAACCCGGCGCAGCGGGCCGCCGCGATCGTCAAGGCCACCACCTTCCACGACGACCCGGACGTGCTGGCGAAGGTCTCCCGTGGTCTCGGCGAGGCCATGGTCGGCATCAACGTCGACGAGATCCCGCAGCCGCACCGCCTGGCCGAGCGGGGTTGGTAGGCATGGGCGCGCCCACCATCGGTGTGCTCGCGCTCCAGGGGGACGTCCGCGAGCACGTGGCGGCGTTGGCCGCGGCGGGCGCGGACGCCCGCCCGGTCCGCCGTCCGGCGGAGCTGGACGCGGTGGACGGCCTGGTCGTTCCCGGCGGCGAGTCCACCACCATCAGCAAACTCGCCGACATCTTCGAGATGCGCGAGCCGATCGACAAGCGGATCGCCGACGGGATGCCGGTCTACGGTTCCTGCGCCGGCATGATCATGCTGGCGACCGAGGTGCTCGACGGTCGATCCGACCAGCGGGGCTTCGCCGGCATCGACATGACCGTCCGGCGCAACGCGTTCGGCCGGCAGGTCGACTCGTTCGAGGCGCCGGTGACCATCACCGGCGTGCCGGGTGAGCCGTTCCACGCGGTCTTCATCCGCGCACCGTGGGTCGAGCGGGTCGGTGCCGGCGTCCAGGTGATCGGCTCGGTGGCCGGCGGGCCGGCGGCCGACCGGATCGTGGCGGTCCGGCAGGGCAACCTGCTGGCCACCTCGTTCCACCCGGAGCTGACCGGTGACCTGCGCGTGCACGCGTACTTCGTGGATCTGGTCCGCGCCGCCTGAGCGGTCCGGCCACGCGGCCGCCCGGGCATGTTCTCCGCCCCCGCGGGGTTGCCCTTCGGGTGACCCGGGTGACCCGGCGGCACCCCGAGCCGGTGCCGGATGTGACACGCCCGGGTGTGACCTCGGTAAGATTGCCGCGGTTCGGCAGGGCCGTCGCCCGGCGCGGCATTTCCCGCGGAGCCGACCGGCCGCCGACCCGCCGGATGTGGCGCGTAATTCGGTGCGGCAGTCGATGCAGGCGTGGAATGACAGACGGAGGTAGGAGATGTCCGGCCACTCAAAGTGGGCGACGACCAAGCACAAGAAGGCCGTCATCGACGCCAAGCGCGGCAAGATGTTCGCCAAGCTGATCAAGAACGTCGAGGTGGCCGCGCGGATCGGCGGCGGAGACCCCACCGGTAACCCGACGCTCTACGACGCCATCCAGAAGGCGAAGAAGAGCTCGGTCCCGAACGACAACATCGACCGCGCCGTCAAGCGCGGCTCCGGCCTGGAGGCCGGCGGCGCCGACTGGCAGACGATCATGTATGAGGGCTACGGCCCGAACGGCGTGGCCATGCTCATCGAGTGCCTCACCGACAACCGCAACCGGGCGGCGACCGAGGTGCGCACCGCGCTGACCCGCAACGGCGGCTCGCTCGCCGACGCCGGCTCGGTGTCGTACATGTTCTCCCGCAAGGGCGTGGTGATCGTCCCCAAGGAGGGCACCAGCGAGGACGACGTGATGCTGGCCGTCCTCGACGCCGGCGCCGAGGAGGTCAACGACCTCGGAGAGGCGTACGAGGTGGTCTCCGAGCCGACCGACCTGATCGCCGTGCGGACCGCGTTGCAGGACGCCGGCATCGAGTACGAGTCGGCCGAGTCGTCCCTCGTCCCCAGCATGAACATCCCGCTGGACGAGGAGGGCGCCCGCAAGATCTTCAAGCTGATCGACGTCCTCGAAGACTGCGACGACGTGCAGAACGTCTACGCCAACTTCGACGTCAGCGACGACGTGATGGCAGCCGTCGACGCCTGAGGGCAGCCGAGGCGACCAAGGTACGACCGAGTTCCGGGAGATTCAGTAGCGAGCCCCAGCCTCACACCGAGGCTGGGGCCGCCTGCGTCTAGCCAACCTTGAGCGGTTTCCTGGCTGGAGGCTTGCGCCCGGTGGGGGTTGGCCTCGGTGGTGGAGGTGGTATGTGTGTCACGTGCTCGGGCATCAGGAACAGGGAGCGTCGGGCTATCGCGTCGCCCCTGTCGTCGAGCTGGTGAGGTCGGCATGGGGCGCGGTGTCGGTCTTCCGGCCGGCCCGTTTCCCCATGCCGCCTCCCGAACCGGACGTGCCCGTTTCCGAGCATCCGGC